>MEUE01000004.1 GCA_001771585.1 candidate division WOR-1 bacterium RIFOXYB2_FULL_46_45 | reverse complement strand
TATTTGTGGGCCAAGAAATGGCGGATTGAGCACGCGATCGCTTCTCCGGCGGCGATGATAGGAGCCAGCAATTTCTTTGAGCTGGCGGTAGCGGTCGCGATTACTCTTTTTGGCTTGAAGAGCGGCGCGGCTTTGGCTACGGTGGTGGGAGTTTTAACCGAAGTGCCAATAATGCTTAGTTTAGTCAATTTTTCAAACAAGACCCGTCATTGGTTTGTTAGTAAAGAAAAAGCTTGAATTAAGGAGGCCAATTTATGGAAAAAGTAAGAATTTTATTTGTCTGCGTCGAAAATTCCTGCCGTTCCCAGATAGCGGAAGGTTTTGCGAAGAAGTACGGCGGGGACAAAGTTGAAGTATATTCCGCCGGATCAAAACCGTCGGGGCTTGTTAATCCGGATGCGGTTGAGGTGATGAAAGAGGCGGGGATTGATATTTCCGGACAAGCTTCCAAGGGCTTTGAGCAATTGCCATACAACAAGTTTGATCTGATTGTGACAATGGGCTGTCAGGATGTCTGTCCCTTTTTTCCTGCCAAAGAAAAGATCGACTGGCAGATTGAGGATCCAAAAGGGAAGGGGATTGAAGTTTTTAGAAAAGTCAGGGATGAGATTGGGGAGAAGGTTAAGGGATTATTGGCTGGCAGGGTATTTTTGGCATGAACAATAATAACAAAATAACTTTATGTTTTTTGGTTTTTTTTCTGTTTTTTACCGCGGCCGTTTTTGCCAAACAGCCGGATGAGAAAAGTCCGATTTCTTTACCGGAATTAAGCAGAATGCAGTTTGACGGCCGGGATATTCAGATTAAAGAGGTCCTTTCCAGACAAAAAAACTATACCCGCTATCTCATTACTTACAAAAGCGGCGATCTTACTGTTTCCGGCATCATGAACCTGCCAAAAGGGGAGGGGCCGTTTCCGGTTTTAATTCTATGCCACGGATATATCGATCCCAAATATTATACCGTCGGCCGAGGATTGAAGAGAGAACAGGATTATTTTGCCAACGGCGGCTATATCGTAATCCATCCCGACTACCGCAACCACGGCCTGTCCGACAAAGACCCGCAAAGCACCGACCACTTTCGTCTCGGTTATGTGGAAGATGTGATTAATGCGGTTTATGCCGTCCGATCCAGCGATAAAAAATATTTTGATAAAAAAAATATCGGCATGCTGGGGCATTCTCTAGGGGGCGGCATTGCGCTCAATATCGCGGTTACCAAGCCCGATTTAGTTAAGGCAATTGTTCTGTATGCTCCCGTGAGCGCCGACTACAGGGATAATTACAATAAGTGGGGGAGAGCCAGAAATCCCGAGCTGGCGGAAGAAAAGGATTGGAAGTTTTGGGATGAGCTTTCCGCAATTAATTATGTAAAAAATATTAATGCCCCCATTCTTCTTCAGCATGGGGTGCTGGACGAGTCCTGTGATGTTAAGTGGTCAGATCGTTTGGCAAAGGCCTTGAAAGACGAAGGGAAAAATATTGTTTATAACAGATATCCAGTCGAAAAGCACGAGTTTATCAGGGACTGGCCGGTTTTTATGAAGAGGAATGTGGAATTTTTTGATAAATATTTGAAGGCGAATTAAAAATTATATTGAGAGCTAAATATTTTTCTCTAACAATGCTATAATTTTAACAAAGCCATGAAAGTATTCACCGATTACATTTTTATCAACACCAAAAAACAGAAAGAGATCGTCAATATTACCGACCGGGTATTTGAGGCTGTTAAAAAATCCGGGGTCAAAGAGGGGATGGTCCTGGTCAACGCCATGCACATTACCGCTTCGGTTTTTATAAACGACGAAGAGTCCGGATTAAAAGAGGATTTTTTAAAATGGCTGGAAGAGCTTGCTCCTGTAAAACCGGATTATAAGCATCATCTAACCGGTGAAGACAACGCCGACGCCCATCTTAAAAGGACGATCATGGGAAGAGAAGTAGTGGTCGCGATTACAAAAGGACAACTCGATTTTGGCCCCTGGGAGCAGATCTTCTACGGCGAGTTTGACGGGATGAGGAGAAAAAGGGTTTTAGTGAAAGTTATTGGAATCGGTTAGACGGTGACGTCTATGATTGAACGTATCGATAATCGGTGATGTTGACGGCCGGGAAACGAAGGACGTCAAACGATACATCCTATCGTTACCGTTTTACGATAAACGATCCGAAAAAGGTGATGGGGGAGTAGGGCCGGCTTTGGCATGGCGGTTTTGGTGCCTGCCTGCCGGTTTATATGCTGGAGGCATGCAGGCAGGGATGAGATAGGGGAGAAGGTTAAGGGGTTGGTGGCCGGTTTGAAAGGCTGATCAGTACTTCTATGATATCCCTATAGATAATTGAACTTATCTTCACTTCTTGCCTCATGTCTAAACTGTGGGATTCTTTTTTTGCTGTTTGTCTGATTGCCTCGCTTAGTTTTCGGGCACTGTAATGAAGCTGAGCGGACAAATAGGGTAAGGTATAAGAGATGGGAAAAGTGGTTTCCTTTTCCCCGCTGTTTAAATAGTTGGAACGATTATTGAAAACGGAATATCCATCCATTTGTTGGCCTAATCTTATGTCTAACAGATCGGTAAAAAAAGAAATTGTCAGGCATTTGCTTTGGGGGTCTGCTTCAGTATGATCCAATCCCAGTTCCATAGCTTTTAATGCCGTAGCATATAATTTACTAAAAAATATTGCAATTTCGAACCCTTTTGCCGTTATAAGAAAAGCCTTTGTTCCCCGGTTGACGCTATTTTCTGTGCCTGCTCTTATCGCAACCAGCGGCATGGTATTAAGAAGCGGAGCAAGTTCGCTTTCGTACTCTCTGGTTCTTGGAGGA
This sequence comes from candidate division WOR-1 bacterium RIFOXYB2_FULL_46_45, assembly GCA_001771585.1. Classification (GTDB taxonomy): domain Bacteria; phylum Margulisbacteria; class WOR-1; order XYC2-FULL-46-14; family XYC2-FULL-46-14; genus XYC2-FULL-46-14. The sequence goes on along the minus strand of MEUE01000004.1, from coordinate 111,144 downwards.
AGAGCCAGTCTAAGCTCCTCTCTCGAAGAAAGTTTTTCTGGAGATAACTGCCTATTCGTTAAAGCGAAAGATCGATTAGTTGCTCTAAATACATGCATATCTATATATCTATCGTCAATTCTGCTAAAAAATTTCAGAAAAAAATAGCCCCAAGGGGAATCTCACTCATCAAGGGGGCTGCGCCCCCTCGACGTCCCTTCGGGACTGCTCCCCCGGAAGAAAAACTCCCGTTTTTCTTCCCTCCAGCTCGTTTTCCTCGCTGGAGCCTCCCATCTTTTCCCTGTTCGATCGGTTTCTTGGATGGATTTTTTCACTCGGGGGTCGTTATGAAAACTAGCAACTAAAATAGCGCAACCCGTTGCGGGTCGAACCATCTCTTTCATTTTACCCAATACCATTCACGGCTGCAAGAGGCTGGATTTGGGAAGGTCAAAATAGCCTAAACATGTTGCGGATTTCCCAGAGAATCCCGCAACATCCCTATATAGGATATTGCTGTACACAGGTTTTTCTGCTGCTGCATTGTATTGCGTTGCTGTTGTTGTATTTAATTAATATTGTTGGATTGGTGAGCGGGCGGATTGTGCTTGTTAATTTTTGCACTAATCATTTTTTGCATTATTGTTTTTGTGTTGTTGGTTAAAGGTCAGATCAATTGGGGGAGTTATGATTTGATGGTGGTTTTTGGTTGGTTTGTTTATTTGGAGGGTTGTTTTTAAATTGGCACTGATTGATTCCTTTTCCTCCCCTCCAAACAAAACCCATCAGGAGGCAAAACCAGTCGGGACCGGCTTTAACATTGTGCTGCTTTTATCACTGGTTTTATAAGGTAAAAACACATTTTTAAACCCCTCCACCGTTTCCTCCCTGCCCCGAAATTTAACGGGTTAATTTTCTTTTCAACCAGAGACGGATTCCTTAAGAAAAGGAGGGAAGAAGGACAAAGACAAGAACAAGGAGAGAACCCCACCCCCCAACCACCACCGCCCCAAAACCGAATAAAAATAAGGGCTTTTTAAACCCCGCCCCATTCCTAAATGAAAAAGAGAGGGAAGGGGAGTTGAAAAAGTCACCTAAAAGTCCAGATGCTAGCAAAAGATTGTAGGGACAGGTCCTTGACCTGTCCGAATGTCGGGTATTCCGCACAATCAAGGGGGGTAAACCGCAATATCGGCCGGAAAAGTCGCACTATGGCTTATATTTTTGTAAAATAACGTGAAATTTTTAAGAAAAGGTTAAGATAAATAAGTAGGAAGGGAAGTTGAAATTTTAGGGAGGTACTTTTATGGCATTATCTTCCGTGTTTTGGAGACCGGTAAACTTGTTGAGGAGTAAGGATGTTAGGTCGGGAAGTAAACACACAAGTGTTTGGGGATTAGGAAGATTGTTTTTGAAAACGCAGGATCCAGATCGTAAAGATGCGATTGCTAAAAACTTATCTTCAAGAATGCTTCTTGGGAAAGTTAAAGTGGCCTCTTTATACCAAATTGAACCGGCCTTGGTTGCTCGTGCGGTTGAGCTGACTGAGCAGGCCTCTTTTGCCAATCAAAAAGAAGCCGTTTTAGGAGTGCCGAATCAATCGGAGCAAGTTCTTGATGATCCATTGATAGCATTAAAGGCTCGAATGGGATTGATTGCAGTGCCAGAACGGGGCGACCCCGACCCTCTTATAGATTCTGTAATTCAACTATATCAGGAGACAAACCGCCCGACACATTACGGACATTATAATAAATCCCAAGCAGTGAAAACATTGGCCGCTTTATTGAGAGGGCTGAAACAGGAAGAAAGAATATTGTTGATTCCTCCCGAAGAAGATTATTTGCTTTTGCAACAAGGGGTTGGACGTGTGGAATTTATTGGTCAATTAAGCACTATAAGTATAAATTACAATGATACTGTTTATTTTTCAGTTAGAAAGGACAGCAGTAATTATGTTCTTGCGATGGTGGGGAGAGAAGAAAAAATTTTATTAAAAGATAATAGTATTAGGACAATTGGATATGCTGGATGTTTAGAATCTGGTCATTTGCCGTCGTTTGCTTTTTTTCTTTGCAGAAAAGGGGAGAATTTCTGGATCGCAGCGAATATTCCCCTAAAAATAACAGTTATTTAGCTTTATTTTATCTGCCCAAAATGAAGAGGAACAATAGGAGGTAAATTTTTATGGGATTAATGAGAGTAGTTAGAGGAACCGGTAATGGAAGCTGGTTTGGTAACGGAAGGATTTTAGGCACACATAATCCTTGGGGAAGCGATTTAGCAAAAGCGCGGGATCCCTTTATTAATTTTAGAACATTGGCTCGATTATCGTTTCATTCGGATCCCCAAGTAAAAGAAGCGGTGGTCGCCAATCTATTGGGCAGAACTTCGGAACTTTCTGAAGAAAAGGATAAAGTTGTTTTACGGTTTTGTGATCGTGCGCTTGCTTCTGTCCTTATTAAAGAAAACAATTCGTATACTCATTTGCCTTACATAAAAATTGTTGAAAAAGCTACTCCCGATGAACTAGAAAAAATGTCACACCATCCTAGTCAGTATGTTAGAAGAGGCGTGGCACAAAGGAGAGAAACCCCTAAGCTAGCATTGCTACGATTAATCGGCGAGACCTACAGGGAAATCGCTTTGGCTGCTTTTGATTCGGCGGAAGACAGCTTAACATCGGGAGAACTTTCTGCCTTTATTGGGAGTAAGGTGCCAGAACTTGTTTTAAGGCTAGTTGCCCATCCAAAAATTCCCAGGTCAGTGCTTATTCAATTTATAATTGGCAATTATAGAGATTCATCAAGACAACAGGCAGTGACACGAGCCTATGAAAATCTTTGTCAAAATAAAGAAATAACTCCTGATGAATTAGATGCACTTGGTAAGGGGTGTCTTCTTTTTGGTGGAATACTTGCCAATGTTGTGGATCATCCAAGGACCAAGAGAGAAACATTGTTGTATATTGTTCTGCATAGCAGAGATAGTGTTTCTCGCTTAGATCGTCGTGCTTTTGAAAAGCTAAACGATATTACTTCGGAAGAATTGGATGAAATCGTGAAAACTGCCCAGATGGCCGAGTATCTTTTACCTCAGATTGTATTTCATCCTAAAACATCCGAACAAACTTTACGATATATAATTGGGCATATTGGAGAGAAGGGGAATGGTAGATTGGAGGCTCTTAATAAAACAAGAGAAGGAAGAGGAATGTTCTCTCGTCATACCTATAGACCTAGAGAGGAAGAGGTGCTAGAAGCAGAAAACCATTTTGATAACCTAACTATCCGAGCACTTTTGGCGCTAAGAAGGTTTATGTCTCAAGGGGATTTTTTGGATACTGTTAGAACAGCAGATCTTTCTATTAAGAGAAAAAATCCCTTAATTATTGCAATAGATCCATCAGTTCCGATTGAGCTTGCTGGTAAAACAATAGCTAGTCTTGTTCGAGTTACAACGCTCAATCTTTCTCAGGATATTGAGATTGTTTTGGGATTATTGGGAGGTCATTCTGCCTATCGACAACAAGAATTATTGTCCCAAATTGCACTTACTAATAAATTATTAGCGGAAGCATTGAGGGAATCATTAGATCCCTCTTACAGAAATACTGGGGTGGAGTCTGCAAGAAGTATGCTTTTTGCGCAAACTCATACTTCATATTCCAGTTATGAATCTAGTGATTCTCAAGATTCAGCCCCATCATTATCCGATAAGCGTCTTAAAAGTGATTATATTGTGTAAGCTAAGTAATTTTTCAGCTTAACAATGCTATAATTTACCTATAATGAGTTCGATTGATTATCTAACTCTCAACGAAACTAACTCCCTCCTCAATTCTATTAATGACCTCCGCGACAGAGCAATCGTTACACTTTTTCTGGACACCGGCCTGTTTCTAAACGAACTGGTTGACCTTAAAATTGATTCAATCGATTGGGACAAGAAGATTCTAAAGATTGCAGGAGGCAGAAAGAGGGATTTACCGTTAAACGATCAGGCCTTTGAAGCTTTAGCCAAATGGTCAAAAGAGAGAGTCGACACCCACACTCCCGCTTTTTTTATTACAACCAAGGGGAAGGTTAATCCTCTATCAGCTCGCAGCGTCGATCATCTTATTAGAAAATATGCCGATCAGGCCGGGATCAAAAGAAAGGTCAACGCGCAGATACTACGCAACACCTTTGCCGTCCGGTTTTTTCAGGAAGAGGTCTCGCTGGACAAAGCTAAAGCAATTTTAGGGATCAACGATCCGCAGTCGATCAATAAATATATCCAAGCGGCAAAACACCCGCCGGTTAAACCGGAAATACCCGAGCATGTGGACACCCGCCCCGCTTTATCCCGCCTTATTTCCAATGTCTTTCCCACTAAGCCCAAACAAGCCAAGAAGCTGTTGGAAATAAAGGGCTCGATTGTTCCAAATCCGGAAGAAGTGATCTTTGGCAGGGATGGGGTTATCGAGGACCTAAAATCAAACCTAACCAAAGGCCAGTCGGTTTTGCTTATCGGTCCGCTGGGAATCGGTAAAACTCATACCCTCAAACATATGGCTAAATTGCTTGGACCAAATACGCTGTATATTCCCTCGCCGTCTCCAACCCGCAACATGCTTGATCAGATCTGCGATAAGTTAAATCCGGACTGGAAGAAGCAGATCAAATCCCGTGCCACCACCAGGGAGATCGCGGAACATATTGTTAATACCAAAGGCGGCTCGCCGCCGGTTCTTATAATCGATAATCTGCAAAATTTAAGGGTCTCGGATGTTGATCCGTTTTTGGCATTGATCGAGAATTTTACGATACTCGCCTCAACAGAGGATACTCTGCCGAAGCTCAAGCAGATCTGGTGGAAGTTTAAGCAGATCGAGCTTAATCCGCTTAGCGATCATTCGGCTAAAGAGCTAATCCATTATTTAACCGAGAATCTTTCGATCAGCGATTATGAATTGCTTGAGACCCGGGTTATGACCTTGTCAAATAAACTCCCTCTGGCGATTGTTGATATGATCCATCAAGTCAGCCATAAGCCGGTGGTCAATCGGGATTCAATCCGGGAGGTTTATCATGAAGCCGGGATAAAATACCGCGACTGGACCTCGGTAATTGTGATACTTTGGGGAATAGCGATCATGTTCAGATTTTTAGCTCTTGGCACACATAGTTTTGAGGGTTATATTCTGGCCGGCTTTGGCATGGCGATTTTGGCGGTAACGAGATTTTTACTTTTTAGGATGAGGTAAAAAATGAAACATCCTTTTGAAGGCAAAATTAAAGATGGCGGCAAGTGCTTATGCGACATCTGTGGAAAAACCTCCCGAATGGGCGGCATGTTAGAGCCTCAATCCGCCAACCCTCTGGTGGCCTGTTATGACTGCATGATTAAAATTTCTGCCAAACAGCAAGGGGTAAGCGTAGCCGAAGCAAAAAAGCGAAGAGAAAAGATGTTTAAAACATCCAATCTTTTTCCACAAGTAAAAATTGAAGAATTTTTCGAATTGGCGGGAGAGAAAGCATCCGGCGGCATGGATGAGCTGAATGAGGTCGTAAGATATGTCATGAATGTCTGGAGTGCGTTTGGCAAAGACACAATCGAAAAATACGAGGGCATGGAGGAAAGCGAGTTGCGAGAGGTTTTTGGTAAAGTAAAAATGAATTTTTCATACCTTATCAAGCAGAAGCAAAAATACGGCCGCAATGACCAATGTCCCTGCGGCAGCGGAAAGAAATATAAGAAGTGTTGTTTGATCCACGATGACCTGGAAGATGCTTTAGTTGCCGAATGGAAAAAGATCGATTCCGGCGTTATTAATAAGGGAATGCGTTTAATAGAAAACAGCGGCGTCCTCGATACAAAATTATTGGTGGAACATTATTGGGGAGAAAAACGACTGGATTTAATCAGGGAGAAAGGCGTGGTCGACGGCACCGCCGAACTGGAATATAACGAGTGGCTAATGAACGATTACTATAAAATGGGCGAAGATGTCCCTTTTGTCCTTGGCAGGTTGCTGTCCGATCCAGAGTTGACGGACCGGGAAAAAAGCGTCATCGAAGCCCGGATCAAAGCGCCATTGACTGTTTGGATGATAACTTATATTGTAAAAGGCCGAGGGGCACTGATCCGTAACATCTTCGATCACCAGGAAATATTTATTCATGATAAGCTTTTTTCTGAATCCGCCAAAGATGGCGATCTTGTTTGTTCCCGGGCTTTTAATGTTGGCGGCTATAATTTATTGTCCGGCGCTTACCAGGCCTATCCGGGACCTTTTTCTCAAGATATTAGAGGGATGATTGCGGAAGAATACTGTAAATGTAAAAGCAGCGAAGATGTTAATCTGTTCCTAAGACGGCATGGCTATATTTTTGGACGGCTTTGGATAAAATTGGAAGATAAACTTAAGGCCGATGGCAAGGGGAGAAAATGTTAATGAGCCGCTTGGAACAAACACACAAAATAAATTGTCAGAATCTTATTTGTAAAATATTTTCCAACAAAGAAATAGAAAAGGATCATTTTGAAGAAGTAATACAAATTATTGAAGCGACCTTGTCAGGTCTGCCCGAAAAATACCAGATAGTGATAAAATTACGTTATGGGCTTGATGGCAAAGGAGCACAAACATTACAGCAAATTGGCAATGTCCTAGGCATTACAAGGGAAAGAGTAAGACAGTTAGAGAATAAAGCATTAAGACGCTTGAAACATCCCAGTAAAACCAGGCAGTTTCAGCAATATTTTGCATGAAAGGGGTGAGATAATGGATAAAGCAATTGAAGCGCTTTTGTCGTCCGGTGAATGGCAAATATTCGAATGTAAAAGAGCAAATGTAAGGCCAAGAAAAGCACTAGAAGCGGTTGTCGCTCTTGGCAATGCCGACGGCGGCACAATTGTTATCGGCATGGAAGACCCTGAAAAAGCAAATGGAGTTGACCGCCTGTGCGGCATTAGCGAGGGTCTCGATAATGTTTCGGATATTCAAAATCTAATCCACAAAGAAATATCTCCGCCTTTTAACAATTTAAAAACTTACGAACTCAACATCATAAACCGTTTGGGGAATACCGATAAGTTGTTAATTATTGTCGTTAATCCCGACATAGAGATTCATTCCATAAAAAGCGGAGGGACATTTTTGAGAAGGGGCCGGCACAATCGCGAGTTGACCGCCCAGGAAATAATCCGGTTGCAATACGCCAAAGGCGCGATTAGTTATGAGAGTGAAAATGTCGAGGGGGTAACCATCGCCGATTTGGACGGGGAGCTGGTGGAAAAATATAAAAAATATACCGGGAGCGGAGAAAAAAACGACCAGGATTTTTTTGTTAATAACGGTTTGGCCTCGCGAAAGAAGGACGAGATAAAACTTAACAATGCCGGCGTTTTGCTCTTTGCCAAAAACCCGTCGGTCGTCCTGAGAAGAAAATGCGGCATAAAAATATCCCATTATATCGGTTCAAAAACGGATTTTTCCGGCGAACCGAACTTTTTGAGAAAACCGTTTTCTATTGAAGGGGCCTTGCTTGCGCAGATAAAGACCGCTTATGAGTACATAAAAAATTGGGTTGAAACCTCGCCGCCAAGGTTAGAAGGGACGAGTTTTAAAAGCAAGCTTAAATATCCTCTATGGGTAGTGCAGGAAGCTATCACTAATGCGGTTATCCATCGTGATTACAGCATTCAAAACGACACGCAAATTAGAATCTTCGACAATCGGATTGAGGTTGAGAGCCCCGGCGTGTTACCCGGAAATATAACGGTTGCCAACATTAAGAACGATCGCTTTTCCAGGAATCCGGTCATATTGAGGACATTGAACAGGTTTGGGGAAGAAAGTCCCAATCTTGATATTGGAGAAGGCGTTAACCGGATGTTTGAGTTGATGAAAGAAGCCAATTTATATGATCCGCTTTATCTAACTCCGCCCTTCACCACAAACTCCGTTCTGGTTACCCTGTTTAATATGGCAAGGATATCCTACTGGGATACGGTCGGTAAATATCTGGATGAATTTCACAAGATCACCAATAAAGAATTAAGAAAAATAACCGGGATTAAGGATTCGGTGAAAGCTTCACGTTTATTAAAAACATGGGTAAAAACTCAACTTCTCGAAGAAGTAATGCCAAGTAAAAAAGGAGCGTTTTACCGGAGACCGGGGATAAAGGAAATCCCGGATTTATTTTCACCCCCCGGTGATAATAACCCCTTGGCCGGTTGAATGTTATTCAAAAAAGATGGATATTATGCCAAAAGTACAAGTAGTAGCAAATAAGGTTTATTTTCAATTTACCCATAGCGCTTCTAGCCGGCTTTGGCATGGCCGTTTTGGCGGTGACAAGGTTTTTGTTGTTTAGGATGAGGTAATTGAGTTGCAAATAGAGTGAAATTCCCTGGAAATCGGTCGGATATATATTTAGAGGAGGCTGGTTAATAAAATTAATCAGCAATCAGTATATGAGAATAGGAGAGAGATTTCCAATACCGCAAATTTGCAGAAGAACCGGTCTATCTGCCGACTACAACAACGAAATCTCATTGCGTCTTACTTGGCTAAGAAGTGGGTATAGAGAAGATCTCGATCTCTTTAAAGAATTTAAAATGAAAACTTATAGTGAAAGATATCCTGACAGTACTTATGAAAGACATTTCGCTCCAAAAGAACTAATAAGAATTAGACAACTAGACAAAATTGCAAACATTGTAAACATTCTCTCAAGAGATGTGGTTGTAAATCGCGTTGAATTAAAGAAGTATTTAAGAAAAGCTTTCCAAATATTAAATGGAATAACGACAGAACACTATCAGACGTTGCATTGTGGTTTTTGAGGAAATGATGAGGGCTTATGGCTTTTCCCGTGTTGAACTTAAGGCATAATAATTGGGAGGAATTTAAATGATAAGCGGTTCAAAAATTTTATCAAAAGGAGTAAAGATAGGTTTAGGGCTCTTGGGACACCATTTTACCCTTGAAAGAAGAGAAGGCCCAAATATGGTGCAAATATTTATGGAGCCTTCTCCAAGTCGTGAGCACGATACCCATATGCGTTTTATAGTAACTACTACAGTAACTCAGGATGGGGTTGCACTTGAAAGAAGGTTTGATTGTGGTTTTATTCCAGAAGCAATAACAATTATTGATTCAAATGTTATTTATGGGGAGGTTGGTAGTAATGGGGAAGTGTGGACAAGATCACGACCATGTTATGGTCTTAGTTTGGCAGAGCATCTGCCCGATCTGATGCCAGTAGCAATTGGCAGGGCCAAGGGAAGATCCCCAATAGTAATTGGGGGCTTAAGGTGGGTGTTGGGCCCATCGAAAGAGTGGTTTCAACAAAACATCAATGGCCCCCAAAGTGAAGAGGATCGTTTTTATTTTTTTACAGGGGATAGACAATTTCCGTTTGGCAATGAGATACCACAAAGATACAGACCGATGGAAGAGAGAATGTGTTTTCTTTGTAAAAGTGGCGAAGTGGTTTTTGGTACTTATTATGATGCCTCTGATGTCTATGATACTTTTTATGGTTTATGGCAAGAATTAGTTGCTATCAGAAATTCAGACCCGGAGTTTTTTATTTTTTAAATTAGGGAAACCGGTCTTTTATGTGATTGCTTAGTCATTTGCACTCTTTTCCCCGCTATAATACAATATAATCATGTTGGCCCCAACACACTCAGCATTCGGCATCTTCCTAACGCTAATAATCCTTGCCGTCTTCGGCGTCTGACCTTACCCCATTGTTAGGACCATTATGAATTAGAGTAAACGGGACTGCAAGTTGTCATTTCCACCCCCTTCTTGATGAATTCTTCCGGCGTAAGATTACCCAAGGAACTATGCGGCCTGACTTCGTTGTAATCAATGCGCCATTCTTCAATGATCTGCCTGGCATGATCCAGGGTAATGAACCAATTCTCGTTAAGGCATTCATCCCTAAATCGGCCATTGAAGCTTTCGATGTACGCATTTTCAACCGGTTTCCCAGGATTTATTGGACAAAGCCTGATACCGTTCCGGTATGCCCATTCATCCAAGGCTTTACCCGCAAATTCAGGTCCATTGTCGGTAATTATGACCTCCGGCAACCCCGCTCTTTCCCCAATCTCATCCAAAACCCGGCATACCCGCATACCATTGATTGATGTGTCAACTTCTATCCGGTGGCATTTGCGGGTGAATTCATCCACCACCGTCAAAGCTTTGAGCTTTCTGCTGGAAGTAATGGCATCGGACACAAAATCCATGCTCCAGATATGGTTGATCCTTTCAGGTTTGGGTAACTCCAACCTCATCCCCGAGACGTTTTTCCGTTTCCTTTTTCGCCTCAGGGAGAGCTTTTCTTCCTGGTAAATCCTCTCCGTCCGTTTATGGTTGAGCATGAATCCTTCCCGCCTTAATAGCACATGCAGTCTTGGGCATCCAAACCGGGTCCTCTTCTGCGCAAGCTCTTTCATCTTCTGCCGGATGATATTTTCATCATCCTTTTTAGGCCTGTGCCGGTACCAGAACACGGACTTAGACAGACTGACTAGTCCGCATGCTTTCCGTATGCTAAGCCCAAAGCTGCCTGTGATATATTTCACGGCTTCTTTCTTGGCCTTGGGCTTTAGAAGTTTTTTGAGACAACTGCCTTGAGCGCCTGGTTATCCAGCGACAGGTCAGCTACAATATGTTTAAGCCGCCGATTTTCATCCTCCAGCGTCTTAAGCCGTCTGGCTTCGCTGACCGTCAAACCGCCGTACTTGGCCTTCCAATTGTAGAAAGTTGTCTGATGGACCCCATATTTGCGGCAGAGATCAGGAATTGGAACCCCTCCCTCCACCTCCTTCAAAGCGCCAATGATCTGTTCTTCAGTGAATCTTTTACCCCTCATGAACACACCCCCTTGTATTAGTATTACCGGCCTAAATTCTAATTGCAAGTGGTCCAGTTTTTGGGGGTAAGGTCACTCTCACATGACGAAATCCAAAATACCGCAGTAGCGTAGCAATAGTGTTTCTTAACTCTTCCTCAGAAAGGTTTTTAATTGTTTCTAGCTTTTTAGAAAAAGGTATATCCAAGACAATTCTCCTATTTTAAAAGAGTATCAACAAACAGTAAAAGCTCTTTTGCAATCGCCCGAACCATCTCAATCCCCGGATTCTTGACCATTCCTCGCTCAACCCTAAGCAGGTGATTGGCGGTAAACTTTCCACCACATTTAAAAGCTAATTTTTCACGGGAAAGACCCGCTTGTTTGCGATATTTTTCAATGTTTTTCCCTAAATTCACAGCAAATATATTATAGCACAGATGCTGCATAGAGGCCTTGACATAGCCAGCATATGTGGTGTAGCATATATGCTGTAATAGGAGGTCAAACACATGAAAGCAGCCATCTACACCCGCGTTTCAACTGATACCCAGGCCGACAAAGATTTTAATTCTTGCGAATCGCAAGAATTAAAAATCCGATCCTTCATCTCCAGCCAGGAAAACATGGAGGTTTACAAGGTTTATTCCGATCAGGGCTATACGGGAGCAAATATCGACCGCCCCGCTTTGATGGAGATGCTTCATGCCATCCAACAAGGTAAAATAGATGTGGTCATTTCCTATAAAATTGACCGCCTCACCAGGTCGCCAAAGGACTTCTATCAATTGATAGAAGTCCTTGAGAAGCATAACGCCAATTTTATATCAGTCACTGAAAGATTTGACACTTCCACCCCCTCCGGCCGATTGTTGCGTAACATCATGCTGACCTTTGCTCAATTTGAGAGAGAGCTTATCAGCGAAAGGACCAGAGATAAAATGATCGAACGGGCAAAAAAAGGACTTTGGAACAGCGGGCATACGCCTTTCGGCTACAAGCGCGATAATAAAAAGCTCATAATTGAGCCGCAAGAAGCAGGGATCGTTAAATTAATTTTTGATACTTATTACTCAACCGGCTCCACGGCCGAGGTTTATAATAAGCTGAAAACAGAAAAACTTTTCAACCGCAAAGGCCTTCCCGTTTCTCACAGTGAAATCAGAAAAATACTCGGCCGTACCTTATACATCGGGAAAATAGAATATAAGGGGAATATTTATCAGGGCATCCACGAGCCGATAATATCGCAAGAATTATTTGATGCAGTCCAGGGACTGCATAAGCAAAGAATTAAAAAAAGCAAAGTGTTCAACTATTCTATTTTCCCTGGGATGGTCCGCTGTAAAGAGTGCGGCTCAATTATGAGCGCCGTTTTTACCAATAAAGTTAAAAACGGCCGGCGTACCCGCTATTTTTATTATCGCTGTTCAAGTGTCACCAAAAGAGACATCTCTTTCTGCGGGACCAGGCAGGTCAGCTCCGATCGCCTTGATTCCCATGTTATCGGAGGACTCGGCCAAATAGCCCATAACCAGCAGTATCTCGACAGTTTGATCTTCACGCTCAATTATCAACAGCAAGACAGCCGACAGGGAATCGAACCGGATGGGGTCGCTTCCGGCTATACGGCCGAAAGAACCAGAGAAATCATCCAAACCATCACCAATGCCTACAAGCTGCCCGGTAAAAACGACAAGGAACTGATTATCAAAAGGCATATAAAACAGATCAATTATTCAAAAGAAAATATAGAGGTAGTAATAAATTATCCAGACCAGCCCGATAAAATTTTTGAAAACGGCGCGGAAAATTTCACCAATGAGGATAAATCCCGCCTTGGGCGGGATAAATCTGCGGGCTGCGATTGCCTGCCTGCCGGCAAGGCAGGCCGCCGACCAATCGCAGCCCGCCCGATAACGCCGCAAAAAAATAAAATCGCCGGATCATCCCCCATTAAAATTTCGGAGGACAATTCGGCGGTTCGCTTGGAAAAGTTAATAGCCCCAAGGGGAATCGAACCCCTATCTCGACCTTGAGAGGGTCGCGTCCTAGCCGTTAGACAATGGGGCCATGTCAGGCCATCAGAATATCAGTATATCAGGAGACCAGAAAAAAGTTAAGATACTCTTCTAATTATCTCGGCGATGAAGGGGACAAACGCGGCCTTTGCGTTGTCAGCGGCTTCCTTAACTTCTTCATGCGTCGGTTCTGAAGATCCTCCGGCGGCAGCGTTGGTTATTAAGGTTATCCCAAGAATCTTTACTCTGGGTGTTTCTCTCCCCGCATTGGTATGAGCCGCGGCAACAACCTCCGGCACGGTGGACATCCCTATGGCGTCTATTCCCCCTTCTCTCAACAATCGTATCTCAAAAGCTGTTTCATAAGCCGGCCCTAAATTCTGACCGTAAACGCCGTATCTTATCCTGGGCACTATTCCTTGTTCCCGGGCAATTTGAACGGCGAGATCTCTTAGCTTTCTGCTGTACGGGTTGGTCATTCCGGGAAACCTTGGTCCCAGTTCATCTATGTTGTTTCCGGTTAAAGGGTTTGTAAAAGTTAAATTAAAATGATCCGTTATAAGCATAAAATCACCGACCTTAAAATTTCTATTTATCCCTCCGGCGGCGTTTGTTACTATAAAAGCGCTTGCTCCAAGATGGATAAGTGTCCTGACCGGCCGTACCGCTTCGTTTGGAGTCACTCCCTGATACAGATGAAAACGGCCCTGCATGGCGGCAACGCATTTTCCGTTTAAGGATCCGACTATCAAATTACCGGCATGTCCGGCGACGGTGTTGTTGGGGTGCGGAAAACAGGGAATTTCCGAATAAGGGATCGTTATTGGGTTTTCGATTTGACCGGCCAAATCGCCCAGACCGGAGCCCAATGTTACAATAACTTCTATTTTTCTGTCTCCGATCTTCCTTTGTATGTATTCCGCTGCTATTTTTATCTGATCAAATTCGCTTAAAGGGGCTAAACACCTGGCAGTTCCTTTAATTGTGGCCGTCCTGAAACCCGGTCTGGATCCGTAAACTTGTCTAATCATTTTATTGGTCATCTCCTTTTGTTGTATTTTTCTTTCCTAATTTTTATTCGCATACAATTTTAAAAAATTTCAGGTTATTTTACGGCATAAAAAATCAAAGCAGATTGTGCTCTCGAAAAGTATCCCGGCAGTAAAAAATATGTTATTCTTAAAATATGACCAAGCCGCTAAAAGTAGATATCACGCCCCTTTTGCAGGAAGTCGGCAGGACTTCGTACCTGGAACTGACGGAAAAAATTTCCGGCGGCGAAGATGGCCTTATTATAACCGAACCGGTTAAAATAGAAGTCGACCTGGTCAATGCCGGCGGGACCATCCTGGTAAACGTCAATGCAAAGACCAAGGTCAAGGTCGAATGTGCCCGGTGCCTCGATTCCTTTGATCTTCCGATGGAAATTAATTTTGAGGAAGAATATTCAAGTATGGGGCCGCCCCCAATGCCCAAAAAGAAAGAAGTGGAATTGACTAATCGCGATTTTATATTTAGAATAGGTAAGGACAACACGATCGATTTGGGGGAAGCGGTCCGGGAGAACCTGATAACCGAGCTTCCAATCAAAGCTTTGTGTGATAAATGCGCAAACCCTTCGACATAGCTCAGGGTTTGGAAAAAGGAGGAAAAATAAATGCCACAACCAAAGAAACGCCATACGGCATCCAGACAGGGTAAAAGAAGAGCCAACTGGCTAAAACTTAAGACCAGAAGTTTACGCGCTTGTCCCCAGTGCGGAAAGAAGGTCCTTCCCCATGCCGTCTGCCCGTCTTGCGGAACCTATAAGGGAAGACAGGTCATAAAGATCAAACCGCCAAAGAAAAAAGCAAAGGAGTAATATTCCCGGATGATAAAAATTGCGCTTGACGCGATGGGGGGCGATTTCGCCCCCGAGGCACAGGTTAAAGGGGCGGAGCTGGCTTTGTTGGAATATCCCGACCTTGAAATTGTCCTGGTCGGCGACGAACAGGTTTTAAACCGGCTCGCAAAAAAACAGGACCGCCTTTCAATTATGCATGCCGCCGAAAAGATCGAGATGGACGAATCACCGGTGGCGGCAGTCAGGGAAAAGAAAGCGGCTTCAATTAATATCGCCCTTGATCTCCACAAAGCACGGATGGTTTCGGCGGTTGTCTCCGCCGGCAACACCGGCGCTTTTATGACCGCCGGACTGTTTAAGCTCGGAAGGCTCAAAGGGATCGAGCGTCCCGCCATTGCCACCGTCTTTCCGTCCGAACACGGAGGAGTTTTACTGCTTGATATGGGGGCCAATGTCGACTGCACTCCCAATCAGCTTAAACAATTCGGCGAGATGGGGAGCCGGTACGCCGAAGATATCATGCACATCAAAAATCCAAGGGTCGGGCTCCTTAATATCGGAGAAGAGAAAGAGAAGGGGAACCAGTTGACCAAAGCGGCCTGGCAGCTCTTATCTTCCGCTCCAATCAATTTTATCGGCAATATTGAGAGCAAAGAGGTTTTGAACGGGAAGGTAGATGTGGTGGTCTGCGACGGTTTTGTCGGAAACCTTTTGCTTAAATTCGGCGAGAGTTTGAGTTTGAAGATCGTCGATTTTTTAAAGACCGAGATCAAAAAGAGCCTGCTTGCAAAATTGGGAGCGATTATGCTTTTTCCGGCCTTTAAATCATTGAAGAAGATGGTTGATTACGACGAAAGCGGCGGAGCGCCACTTTTGGGATTGGACGGGATCTGTATCAAGGCGCACGGCAGGTCCAATCCAAAGGCGATAAAAAACGCGATCCGCGTTGCGAGGACGGCATGCCAAAAGCAAAAATAATCGGCAGCGGTTTTTATGTTCCCGAAAAAATAGTCACCAACGCCGACCTGGAAAAAATGGTAGAGACGACTAATGAATGGATCGTCAGCCGAAGCGGCATCCGTGAGCGCCGCGTAACCGATGAAAAGACCCTAACCTCGGAACTGGCTTTTCGGGCGGCTCAAAACGCTCTCAAGTCGGCCAAAGTAAACGTTGATTATATCGAACTTATTTTAGTCGCTACCACTTCTCCCGACTCCCTTTTCCCTTCGGTCGCCTGCATTTTGCAGGACAAGCTGGGGGCAAAAGATATTCCGGCCTTTGATGTTTCGGCCGCCTGCGCCGGTTTTAATTTTGCTTTGGCGGCCGCGTCGGCCTTTATCGAATCCGGCCAGTACAATAATATTTTGGTGGTCGGAGCCGATACTTTGACCAAGCATCTTGACTGGACCGACCGCGGAACCTGCGTCCTTTTTGGCGACGGGGCCGGAGCGATGGTCTTGTCCGCTTCAAACGATAACGACGGCATTTTGGCAAGTCATTTGGGGGCGGAGGGTGAGGGGGGCAAGTTCCTCATTATGCCGACCAAAGGTTGCATAACAATGGAAGGAAAAGAAGTTTTTAAGTTCGCGGTCCGCGCGCTTGAGAAGAGCGTGATTGAAGTTTTAAACAAAGCGGGGCTTACATTAAATGATCTTGACCTATTAATTCCGCATCAGGCCAACATCCGCATTATTGACCATGTCGCCAAAAAATTCGGCTTGCCGTCCGAGAAAATTTTTGTTAATCTTGATAAGTACGGAAACACCTCGGCCGCTTCAATCCCCATTGCTTTTAACGAGGCGATGAGTGCGGGGAGAATAAAAAAGGGTGACGTTGTGGTCCTGGCCGGTTTCGGTGCCGGGCTCACTTATGGCGCGAACGTTATTAGGTTTTAGAAGGAGGAAAAAGGTATGCTGGATTACGGTTTGACGGAAGAACAATTAATGATTCGGGAATTGGCGCGGAAGATCGCGTTGGAGAAGGGGGTTCCGGTCCGTGAGAAATTAGACGAGACCGGTGAATTTCCGTGGGAGATCATGAAGGTCTTCGCGGAATCGGATCTCTGCGGACTTTATATTGACGAAAAATACGGCGGTACCGGAATGGGAGAACTGGCCTTCTGCCTGGCGACCGAAGAGATTTCAAGGATTTGCGGCGGGATCGGTGTTACTTTTGCCGCCTCGGCTCTTGGCGCCTCTCCAATCGTCCTCTACGGTTCCGAAGAACAGAAGAAAAAATATCTTCCTGATATCGCCGCCGGTAAAAAATTGGCCGCTTTCGGCTTGACCGAAGCGAATGCCGGCTCCGATGCGGCGGGGATGGAGACAACCGCGACCAAAGACGGCGATCACTACATATTAAATGGAACAAAACAGTGGATCACCAACGGAGGAGAAGCGGACACTTATTCGGTGATCGCTATTTCCGACCGGAAGAAAGGAAGCCGCGGGGCGACCGCCTTTATTTTAGAGAAGGGGATGCCCGGGTTTACCTTCGGCAAGAAAGAGAACAAAATGGGAATCCGCTGTTCCGCGACCCGCGAATTGGTTTTCCAGGGTTGTAAAGTTCCAAAAGAAAATGTTATCGCGAAAGAGGGGATGGGTTTTATCGTCGCGATGAAAACCCTTGATATGACCCGGCCGGGG
Organism: candidate division WOR-1 bacterium RIFOXYB2_FULL_46_45; assembly: GCA_001771585.1. GTDB lineage: Bacteria > Margulisbacteria > WOR-1 > XYC2-FULL-46-14 > XYC2-FULL-46-14 > XYC2-FULL-46-14. Next base: position 93,791 of record MEUE01000004.1, on the reverse strand, counting down.
ATCGGCGCCCAGGCGGTCGGTATCGCGCAGGGGGCATTGGATGAAGCGATAAAATACGCCAAACAAAGAGTCCAATTCGGCAAACCGATCATAACCTTGCAGGCGATCCAGCATATGCTGGCTGATATGGCGACACAAATTGAAGCGGCCAGGTCCTTGGTTTATTCGGTTGCCCGGGCGATTGATAACGGATCAAAAGATTTTACCAAAGAGGCGGCGATGTGCAAATTGTTTGCCTCCGACACCGCGATGAGGGTTACCACCGACGCGGTTCAGATTCTTGGCGGCTACGGTTATATGAAAGAATATCCGGTAGAAAAGATGATGCGCGATGCCAAGATTACCCAAATTTATGAAGGGACCAACCAGATCCAGCGCAACCAGATCGGGCTGGGTTTAATTAAGGAAGCGGCGAAGAAATAGACAATGGATATCATCGTCTGCATAAAACAGGTTCCGGATACGACCGAGGTTAAGATCAACCCCGAGACCAACACTTTGGTCCGTGAGGGTGTTCCTTCTATAGTAAATCCCTTTGACGAAAACGCGATTGAAGCGGCTTTGGCGCTTAAGGAACAACACGGCGGAAAAGTTACCGTCATCACCATGGGGCCGCCGCAGGCAAAAGAAGCATTGAAACAGGCGGTCGCTATGGGAGCGGATGAGGTTTATCTTGTTTCCGACCGCGCTTTTGCCGGATCGGACACCTGGGCTACATCATATACTTTGGCGCAAGCGATCAAAAAGATCGGGAAATACGATCTTATCCTTTGCGGTAAACAGGCGATCGACGGCGATACCGCCCAGGTCGGTCCGGGGATTGCGGAATGGTTAAATATTCCCCAAGCAACTTTTGCCGTTAAGATTGAAGTCGCCGATAACAAGGCCAAGGTTGAACGTATGCTTGAAGAGGAAAACGAAATTGTTGAAATTCCTCTGCCGGCAGTTATTACGGTTGTCAAACAGATCAACGAGCCGCGCATGCCCTCCCTTAAGGGGATGATGAAGGCAAAAAAATCGGAAATTCCAACGCTGTCGTTGGCGGATATTAACGGCGATCCCGAAAAAGCGGGGTTAAAGGGGTCTCCGACCCAGGTGGTTAAGATCTTTTCTCCTCCGGCCAAAGGGGGGGGCGAGATGTTAACCGGTGAGCCGGCCGACATTGCTGCGGGTGTTGTCGCGAAGATTAAGGAGCGCAAGATAATCTGATGGGAATTAAAGTAATAGAAGAAAAGTGTATCGGCTGCGGGCTGTGCGTTAAAGTTTGTCCGTTTGCTGTTATCAGGATAGAAAATAAAAAAGCTATAATTGACGAGGCCGGCTGCAACCTTTGCGGAGCATGTGTTACCGCCTGTAAGAAGTTTCAGGCTATTGAGATAAAGCGGGAAGAACAAACTCCCCAAACCAAAGATCTATCCGCTTATTCCGGGATTTGGGTCTTTGCCGAGCATCGTGACGGTAAGATTCAAAATGTTACTTATGAACTATTGGGAGAGGCGCAGCTGCTGGCCAAAGATTTAAATTGCGAAATCGCGGCGGTTCTTTTGGGCGACTCCGGTATTGAAAAAGAGACGGAGAATCTTTTTGCTCACGGGGCGCAGAAGGTCTATTTGGTTTGCGATCCGGAACTTAAAGATTACAGGACCGCGCCGTATACCAGAGTTATAACCGGCTTAATTGATAAATATAAGCCGGAGATCATGTTGATCGGAGCGACCACCACCGGCCGCGACCTGGCCGCCCGCATGGCAATCCGTATCAATTGCGGCTTGACCGCCGATTGCACCGGACTTGCAATCGATCCGGAGAGAAAAATCCTGTTGCAAACCCGTCCCGCTTTTGGCGGAAATATCATGGCGACGATCATTTCGCCGAATCATAGGCCGCAAATGGCTACCGTAAGACCGAAGGTCTTCCGGAAATCCAAAATCCAAAATCCAAAATCCCAAATAATCAGGGAAAATCCCAATATCCAAACCGAAGACCTATTGGTTAAGCTGATTGAAATTGTAAAAGATGAATCGGCGAAAGTTAATTTGCAAGATGCGGAGATAATCGTATCCGGCGGGCGGGGGATAGGGGATCCGAAGAATTTTGCGATAATAGAAGAATTGGCGAAAGTATTGGGCGGAGCGGTCGGCGCTTCCCGCGCCACCGTTGATGCCGGCTGGATTTCGGCGCATCATCAGGTCGGCCAGACCGGAAAGACGGTTGCTCCCAAATTATATGTTGCCTGCGGAATCTCCGGCAAAATCCAGCATCTGGTTGGAATGCAGGGTGCCGATACGATTATTGCCATCAACAAAGATCCCGACGCCCCGATCTTCAAAGTGGCTACTTATGGAATAGTGGGCGATGTCCTCGAGATTGTCCCTCTGCTGATCAGAAAAATCCAAGAAGTCCGCGGATAACGCAAGCATAAGAATAACCTGAAATTTTCTTTCCGCTTTAACGATACATATATAGATATGAAACAGCTCTTTAAAAGAGTATAAGGAGGAAAATAAAATGGGTGTATTGGCAGCGGCATCGGTTAGGTATCGAATGTTGATTAGTAGAAAGGATTTCTTTTTGCCGAAAAATACCAACGGTAAAACCAGGCATATAATCAGAACCTCAGATGATCGGATGAGTGAGGATTCACCCTTTTTAAACGGGATTGCCTGGAAAGTCATTCATTCTGCGGCCAGAAAAGTTAAATTTGGCGAATTTTCCAGGAGTGGGTTTTTATTGAGGGGGGGAGCGGAGGAGGTTGCCAGGCTGATGACAATTTGTGTTAATTCGTTACCCCCTGATTCTATTATAACAATTGACTCTAACCATAAAATTGAGAGCGGTCTTCTCGGTGTGGCGGGAGAGCAACAAAAAACAAGGCTTTATAATTTTTTACTTGGAAAACCGGTTGAGGCTGTAGTTGATGAGATGTATTCATTGCTTTTTTCCGGGGTTTTATATAAAAATGGCTGGATGGCAAGAGCTACTAAACCTTGGTCAGGATTTTCCCGTCCGTGGTCAGTTGAAATAATACTAAATGACAAGTACGTAGAATTTGCAAAATAGTATTAGAACTTCTCTTAAACCATTAAAATCTTTGCCGGTTTAAACCCATTAAAATTCGGCACCGCCGAAGCGCAGGAATAGGCGCCGATGTTTTTGACGTAGACAATATTTCCGACATCCATCTCCGGTAAATCCTCGCTCAAAGATAAGACATCCAGCGAATCGCAGGTCGGACCGGCAACAGTTGACAAAAATTTCTGCCCGCGGCGCAAGGATCTGAACTGATATTTGCAGTGGTCAAAGATCATCCCCGAAAAATCGCCGTAAACCCCGTCGTTGATATAATAATAGTTTTTGTTATTCCTAAAGGTTCGGCCGACCACTTGGGTGACCAATGTCCCCGCCGGCCCGGCAAAAAACCGCCCCGGCTCGGCGATAAATTTTACATCCTTGTCAAAGAGCCGCCGCATCTTTTTTTTGATCAGCCGGGCGATATCCTTAAAAGTTATATGATTGTCGTCGTCAAAATGGCGGATCGGGAAGCCGCCGCCGATATCCAGAATTGAGAGCGGGATCCCGATCTTTTTTGCCTCTTCAAAGATCATGGAGGATATTTCAAGCGCTTTCTGGTAGTTTTCAACATTGACGCACTGCGATCCGACATGGAAAGAGACCCCGGCCGGATTTAAGCCCAATGATTTAGCTTTTTTTAGCAGAAACAACGCCTGGTCGGGATCGGCGCCGAACTTAAGCGACAATTCAACGGTCGAGCCGACATTGTCAACCTTTATCCTGACCAAAACTTTTGATCCGGGAGCGTATTTTGCTATTTTGTAAAGCTCCGGTTCGTTGTCAAAGGTCATAAAACGGACTTTGGCTTTGTAGGCTTTTTTAAGGTCTTCGGCCGACTTGATGGTGTTGGCAAAAATAATTTTATCCGGAGAGGCGCCTAAACTTAAAACCAGCTCCATCTCGGCGGCAGAAGCGACATCAAAACCGGAGCCCAGATGGACAAAGGTCTTAATTATTTCGGGATGCGGATTGGCCTTGATCGCATAATAGGGGACAACGTCCGCCAAATGGCGCTTGAAGGTCTGGTACTGCTTTTTGAGCGCCTCTTTGCTGATCAGCATGAGCGGTGAGCCCTCTTTTTTAACCAGTTTCCTGATTTTATCTTCTAATCCGCTATTCATTTAGTGGTGTAGGGGACCTTGTCTACCAGGAAAGAGGTAAACTGCCAGACATCTTCGTCTTTGGGCCGTTCCATGTCAAACTTGGTAAACTTTGTGTTTAAATTTTTAAGCGGGGTCCAATCGACCGCTTTCGAGATAAACGGCTTAATGTACGGCTTGGAAACTTTTAGGATTGCTTCATGGTCAATATCATCCGGGAGGCGGAATCCCATTCTTGGGTTTTTTATCATCCAGATTGCCGCCGCCACCGCTGAAATCGCGACTTGCAGTGTCGTCGCCTGCTGATGGGGGACCAGTTTTCTGGCGGTGTGGATATCCAGAATACTTCCGCACCACCACGAATTAAAATCGTGTCCCATCAAGAGAACCCCCAATTCATCCCGTCCGTCAATAATTTCATCGCTCATGATCCTTAATTTATCCTGCATCTTAAACTGGCGCATTTCCAGTTCATGTAAAGAATTAATTGCCACATCCGACGGGCAGTAGGCGTAGTGGACGGTGGGGCGGTAGACCGCTTTCCCATTCTCCCAAACGGTTAAACGATCCGAGATCCCAAATGCTTCTCCGTGGCGGATCACCATTCCGGTGATCTCTCCGCAGGGGACAAAGGAGCGGACCCAGGTGTTCATTCCAAGCGAACTTAGGCAAATCTGGTTTTGGGGCCCTTCTTTGTGGAAAAAGGCGTTTTGCGGAATATTTTTTTCGTGTGTTCCCCAGCCCAGTTCCGCCGGAGCTACCCCTTCTTCATAAAAGCCCTCGATGCTCCAGGTGTTCACAAACTCATTGAATTGTTTTGGTTGGTCGGTGATTTGTGTGTCGCGCTCCGAAATATGGATTACTTTTGTTCCGGTCACCTGGCCGAGCTTGGCAAAATTCTTGTCGGCGATATGTGTTTGCAGCTCTTCACTCCGCCTATCTTTCGGTTTTTTTGCGATAATTTTTTTGGCGATATCGATTAAAGCGTTTTTGGTAAAATGCGAAACCAGTCCCGGGTTGGCTCCGTGGTCAACCACAAAGGTCGGACCGTTGTTGTCTCCCCATTTTTTCAAAAGCTGTCTGATATCCATATGCCTGGCGTAGAGCGTGTATTTGGTCGGGTCGTTGCGTTGTTCGTCCTTGTAGGGGTCCCACTCTTCAACTGAAGTGTTTACATATAATACATTATTATCGCGGCACCATTGCATCATTGCCATGCATTCGATGTTCCAGGCCAGGTCGATGATTAAATCTCCCGAGCCGACATAGTTTGCCAGAAGCTTGGTGTAATTGTCTTTGGTAATTTTATCAAAAACGTATTTGACTCCCTTTTTGAGAGAGCTTTTTACCCTAGTGCGGTTATCGGCAAAGTCCATGATCGTTACATTTTTAGGCGGGACATTAATTAGATCTAAAATTAATGGAATCGCGCACTGTGAAACCGATCCGCAGCCGATCACCAAAATTTTACCCTTAAAATTTATTTTTTTCATGAAATCATAATAACAAATTTTTTTTCTTCTGGCAAATGGTAAGTATAAAAGGAAGCCGGTTTAAGCAGGATGCTTTGGTATAAATAGTATGAATTTTTCCGTCTCATCAAAAACGATCTTAAATTTAGCGAAAACATCAAAACGGCCTAATAAAAGAGGAACTTCTTCTATCAAGGCCCAGCCAATTCTCCCTTTGAAAGCATAACCGGGAAATTTGAAACCAACTTCTTTAATAATGTAAGGAATGGCTTCTCCCGCGATGCCTTTGATCTCCTTAATTTCTTCAGTTCTTTGATCGAAACCAAGCGCCTTGCCGATGGAGAGGGGAATCATTGATATATCTGCTCCGGAATCAATGTACATGCTGACCGCAACTGATTTTTCGCCATTTTCCAATATAACTTCGGCAACTGGGCGATAGACTTCCGTACCACGGCGGTTTCTCTCTTTTTTGTACCTAAAAGTGATCATTTAGAATATAGCTTTCTCCGCTTAGTGGTTTGGTAATCAAGGGGACTTCTTTTGGGTATTTCTTTTTAGCTTCTTCAATCATTTTAAGGAGGTTATTTCCCGCTTTAAATAGTTTTCCTTTTATAAAAACAACGTATTTTCCCGCATATTTACTTTCGTTGAATTTCAAATAGGATTTAAAATTTTTTGTCATTATAAATACCTCCCTGCGACAACTCATATTATCATAGATGCTTGCTGGCCGGCAAGCTGTAGGCGAGGGGGCACAGAATTTGTGCTACGTACTAGAAGGGAAAATTTTTAAGGCCGCCTTGGCCGAAAGGTTTTTGGGTGTGTTTAATCAATTATTAGGAAGCATTGGGGATCCCGTTCCTACTGATTGCGGATGTTTTGCTTTTACTTGGCAAGGGGTTTGTTGGGAAGAGATTTTGGCACAGTAGGTTTGGCGTGTAAATTTATTTTGCAAATCTTTTAATCCGGCGTATCTCCTAATTTTTCATTGCTACTTTTTTTCTTCTGGCAAATGCTTTTGAAGTTTGTTAGAATAAATAACGATGACAAAAATCGCTTTTGTTTTTCCGGGGCAGGGGTCGCAGGAAGTCGGAATGGGGATCGGGTTCGCGGAAGCGTTTCTCGACCGTGCCAATGAGGTCCTCGGTTTTAATTTAAAAAAAATCTGTTTTGAAGGTCCGGCGGATGAACTTAAGAAGACCGAAATCACCCAGCCGGCGATCTTTACAATCAGCGCCGCTCTTTTCGAACAATCGAAAACAACCATTCCATATGCCGTTGCCGGACATAGCCTGGGAGAATATTCCGCTTTGTATGTCGCCGGAGCCCTTTCTTTTGAGGACGGAGTAAAGATATTGCATCTGCGGGGAAAGTTCATGCAGGAAGCGGTTCCGATCGGAGCCGGAGCAATGGCGGCAATTCTGGGACTCAATCGCGACAAAATAAAAGAATGCTGCGAAAAAGCCGGCGAGGTCTGGCCGGCTAACTTTAATTCTCCCGGACAGGTTGTGATCTCCGGGGAAACTTCGGCGGTTGAAAAAGCCGGAGAACTTTGCAAGGCGGCGGGAGCTAAAAGAGTGATTCCGTTGCAAGTAAGCGCCCCGTTCCATTGTCCGCTGATGAAACCGGCGCAGGACAAGCTGGCCCACGAGTTGAAAAAAATCAAAATAGAAAACGCGCAAATCCCGGTGGTGGCAAATGTAACCGCCGATTTCGCGACTTCAGCTGATATAATAAAAGAGTTGCTGGTTAAGCAGGTGACGATGCCGGTGCTGTGGGAAGATTCGATTAAACTTCTTCTCAAGGACGGCGTGGAAGAATTTGTGGAAATCGGCCCGGGAAAAGTTCTAACCGGATTGATAAAAAAAATCAAGGAGGATTTTGATGCTTCTAAAAAATAAAGTTGCTTTTGTAACCGGTTCGGCGCAGGGGATTGGAGCGGCGATTGCGCGCGAGCTGGCTTTGGCCGGAGCGGACATTGTCATCTCCGATATTAATATGGAACCGGCTCAAAAGACCGCCGACGAAATTAAAGCGCTTGGTGTTAAGACCATGGCGATTAAAACCAACGTAACCGATCTCTCCGACGTGGAAAATTCGGTAAAAGAGATAGCCGGGAAGATGGGAAAGATTTCCATCCTGGTCAACAACGCCGGGATCACCAAAGACGGACTGCTCTTGCGGATGAAACCGGAGGACTGGGCCGCGGTCATAGCCGTCAACCTGACCGGGGTCTTTAATTGCACCAAAGCGGTTTTGCCCTTGATGATAAAAGCAAAAGAAGGTAAAATAATCAACATTGCGTCGATTGTGGGGGAGATGGGGAATTTCGGACAGGCCAACTACGCGGCTTCAAAAGGGGGAGTGATCGCTTTTACCAAGAGCGTGGCCAAAGAATCGGCCAGTAGAGGGATTTGCTGCAACGCGATCGCTCCCGGATTTATCAGGACCGCGATGACCGATAAAATTCCGGAGAACGTAAAGGAGCAGATGCTCGCTCAAATTCCGATGAAGAAGCTGGGGGAGCCGAAAGATATTGCCGATGCCGTGGTCTTTTTGGCGTCCGTCGCGGCGGATTACATTACCGGCCAGGTTATAAACGTTAACGGCGGAATGCTGATGAACACTTAAAGGGAGGTGAAATAGGAAATGGATGAAGCGCAAGTTTTGGAAAAAGTAAAAAAGGTGGTAGTCGAACAGCTGGGAGTGGCGGAAGGAGAGGTAAAAAAAGAATCTTCTTTTGTCGATGATTTGGGCGCCGATTCTCTGGACACAGTAGAATTGGTTATGGCTCTTGAAGAGGCTTTTGGCACATCAATCCCGGACGAAGACGCGGAGAAAATTAAAACGGTCGGGGATACGGTAACATATATATTGTCCCACCAAAAATAGGCGAGGGGGAAGATGAATCTGCCTAAATTTAAAATAGGCCGTTACACGGCGGACCTCCCTCTCATACAGGGAGGGATGGCGATCAGGATTTCAACCGGAGCGCTGGCCGGCGCGGTTGCCAAAACCGGCGCGGTTGGCGTAATTGGCGCTTCGGGGATGGCCTTTGAAGAATTGGCCGAAGAGATCCGCCTGGCGCGTCAAATTGCCGGAGGGAATGGGATAATCGGGGTCAACATAATGTTTGCCGCCAGGGAATTTATCGGGCTGGTGAATACCGCGATCAAAGAAAAGATCGACGTTATTTTTACCGGCGCCGGGTTTTCCCGCGACATCTTTAAAATGGCCAAAGGTTCGGTCACCGAGATTGTCCCGATCGTTTCAAGCGCCAAGTTTGCGCTTCTTTCCAAAAAACTTGGAGCTCCGGCCGTTGTGGTTGAAGGAAAAGAAGCGGGAGGGCATCTTGGGACCTTGCGTTCCATCAAAGAGATCCTTCCGGAGGTTCGTTCAGCGGTCGGTCCGGATTTTCCGGTGGCGGGAGCGGGAGGATTTTACCACGGATCCCAGATTGCCGAATTTATGCGGCTGGGGGCGAACGCGGTACAAATCGCCACCCGGTTTGTTCTGGCCGAAGAATGCAATGCCGCCCGGGCCTATAAAGAGGTCTATCAGAGGGCAAAAGAGGGAGACGTTGTTATTATTGCTTCTCCCGTAGGCATGCCCGGACATGCTTTAAAGACCGCTTTTGTCAACCGGATCCTCGACAAAAGCGTTCCAACGCCGATGGGGTGTGATTATTGCCTGAAGAACTGCAGTTTGGTTTATTGCATCATTCAGGCGCTGATCAATTCACAGCAGGGTGACGTTGAAAACGGAGTTGTCTTTTCCGGAGAAAATGTCTGGAAGATAAAAGACCGTACGATCAGGCCGGCGGCGGCGATAATTAAGGATATCTTGAACGAATACGAGGAGAGCGTAAATGTATAAGAGGGTTGTTGTAACCGGACTGGGAGCGGTGACGCCGCTTGGGATCGGGCATGAAATATTTTGGGAAAATTTAATTGCCGGAAAAAGCGGACTTGAAAAAATTACCCATTTTGATGTCAGCGCTTTTGATGCCCGCATTGCCGGGATGGTTAAGGATTTTGAGCCGGGAAATTATTTGGAGAAGAAAGAGGCCCGCCGCCTGGCCAAATTTATCCAGTTTGCGATTGCCGCCGCGCAATTGGCGGTTAAAGATGCCAAACTAACCGTTACTCCCGAAAACAGCGAAAGGACCGGGGTCTTTATCGGCTCGGGAATCGGCGGGATCGGATTTTTGGAAGAACAGGCCAAAACCCTTTTGGAGAGAGGTCCTGGCAAGCTTTCCCCTTTTACGGTCCCTTTCATGATTTGCGATATGGCGGCCGGATATGTTTCGATCAATATCGGGGCAAAAGGGCCGAACAGCTGTGTGGTTACCGCCTGCGCTTCGGGAACGCATAATATAGGAGAATCTTTCAGGGTTTTACAGCGCGGCGAAGCGGAGGTGATGATAACCGGAGGGACCGAAGCCGCGATTACCCCATTGGGTTTGGGAAGTTTTTGCGCCGCCAAGGCCTTGACCACCGCATATAACGATACTCCCCACATCGCTTCCCGCCCTTTTGAAGCAAAACGTTCCGGTTTTGTAATGGGGGAAGGGGCGGGTATTTTGATCCTGGAAACATTGGAGCATGCCAAGGCGCGTGGCGCCCAAATTTACGCGGAGGTGGTCGGCTACGGGATGAGCGGCGATGCCCACCATATAACTGCTCCGGCTCCGGGAGGAGACGGCGCGGTCAGGGCGATCCGGGCGACTTTAAAAGATGCCGGGGTCTCTCCCGACCGGGTCGACTATGTTAATGCCCACGGGACGTCAACGGTTTTAAACGACAAGTTTGAAACGATGGCTCTAAAAACCGTTTTTGGTGAGAGGGCGTACAAGCTTCCGATAAGTTCTAACAAGTCGATGATCGGGCATCTGCTGGGGGCGGCTGGAGGAGTAGAGGCGATTGCCACTGTCTTGACGATTAAAAACGGCCTTATCCCGCCGACGATCAATTATGAGGAGAAAGATCCCGATTGCGACCTGGATTATGTTCCCAACGTTTCCCGCGTTCAAAATGTGGATTTCGCGATATCGGAATCATTCGGCTTTGGAGGGCATAACGCTGTTGTAGCTTTTAAAAAGTATACCGGAACATGAAGAAATTTTTTCCGGTTTTTCTTTCCCTTTTGTTTCTTTTATCCTCCGCCTCTTTTTCAGAAAATTATCCAAAGATTGATATCTCCGGCTATAAAAAATGGGAATACAAGAGCTTAACCGTTAGGCCCGAAGTAAACCAGTCAATCGGTATCACCCAGCTTGGCTATTCTCCCCTAAGTTCCGGTTTGGCCTGGCAGGAGCGTTTGAAACTGGCGATTGCCGCCGACCTTTCCGATAAATTAAAGGTTACCTATAGAATTGACCAGGAGCCGGAAATTCCGGAGACCTTTGACGTTACGGTCAACTACGACAACAAACACGAGCTGACTTTTGGCGACATCAACGTTGCTTTTACCCGCAACGAATTTGCCTCCGCCACCAAATCGTTAAACGGGGTCATAATCAAATCGAAGGGGGACAATTACGACTTAAAATTGGTCCCGACCTCCAAACTGCGCAGCCAGGTCCAGAACCTGATTTCACAGAGAGGGAACGGGACCCGCGGCCCCTATAGTTTGGGGAAAGGTTCCATTGTCGAAGGGTCCGAATACATTGAAGTAAACAACAAGAAGTTGACCCGCAAGGTTGATTACATCATCGATTATTTTGAAGGGAAAGTCACTTTTACCCAAATTTTAACGCCGCTTGACGAAATTAAATATAGTTTTGAATATACCAATATCGTCGATTTCTTTTTTCCAACTTTATCCAAGCGCAATTTTACCGGGTTTGAAGGGGGCTACTCTTTTAATCCGGCCGATTTTGTCCCGCAGGAAGAAGCCACTCCGGAATATATCGACACCACCACGACCGAAGTTTTTCCAAACGATGTCTATTCTTTGACTTCGGGTGAGGTTTCAACCTCGGAAGGGAACGCTTTTCGCTTGAGTTTTTTTCCGGTTGAAGAATTTTCGGAAAACATCAGCTTTGAGGGGAAGACGCTTAAAAAAGAAGAGGACTACCGGCTTGATTATAACGACGGCCTGCTCCGGTTTTATCTTCAGACCCCGACCACACAGGAACCGGTCACCGTAACCTACCGCTATTATCGGATCAGCCGTGAGGCGGACAGTATCCAGGGGACGGGGAGCAAGGGGAACTATTATTTTGATTACAAAGGGATCATTAAGAATTCGGAGACGATAAAAGTTGACAACAAGCTCCTGGTCAGGGATTTTGATTACGCGATCAATTACGGCCGCGGGTCCATCATGTTTTATCAGCCGATTTCAACCACCTCCCTGATTGCGGCCGTTTACGACCACAAGCTGGTCGACACCGCTTCGGCCGAAGCGAGAAAAAAACTGACCAGCGCCACGGTTGGGGCGAGCTTTTTGCAGGAATCGTCCAAGCAGAGCAGCAGTTTGCCGACGGTTGACATACTGGGAGAAAAATACAAAGGTTCGGATATCATTGCCAACGGCAACGCGATTTACATCCTTAATTTGCCTTTGGTTTCAACCGCGGAGGGGGGGCGCCTCACGTTAACAAAAAACGGGACAACGCTTGCCTACGGGGTTGACTATGTTATTCCATCGGTTGAAGCGAACGCGCAGGGGAAAGCGGTGGTAAATCCCACGACCTCACTTCACTATATGAACGATTCATACGACCTTTCGGATGGATATAAGACCGGTACGATCAAGCTGTTGACTACCATTGAGGCAAGTTCGGAGGTTTTAGTTTCTTATACGTACTATAAAAGCGTGGTGGCCAGGTTTTCCAGCTATGGCAACGGCGGGCGTGTTTATGACATAAAGGGCTACCTGAACCTGGTTCCCGGATCCGAAATTGTCAAAGTTACCGTTCCGGGATCAAATCCGACCACTTACCGGCGCAACAGTTCTCCGGAAGCGTATGATGCCGGAACAACCGGCTACTCGATCAATTATTATAACAATGCCCCTCCGCAGATAACTTTTAACGATCCCCTTTCCATCGACAAAAGTTTTTCTCTTGAATTCCGCTATGTCCCTCCGGCGGTGGTTCAGGACGGAGACATCAAACAGCAGGTGGCTGGGGCGGACGTCAGCTTGAAGCTGGGGAAGCTTTTGGATTTTACCGCCCAGATGGCCTCTTCCGCTTCCGATAAAGTTATTTCTTATACTTCCACAACCGAAAGTTTTACCGGCTTTGACGGGAGCACCAGAAGGGTAAAACTTAGCAATCTTCCGGTGATCGAGAACTCGGAAATGGTCTATGTGAAGAACTATCTGCGCAACCGCGAGATCGATTATTCGATCGACTACACTTCCGGGACGATCAATTTTTATTATATAACATTCAGCACTACCGACGTGGTTTCGGTCGATTATAATTTTCAATCCAGCGCCGGTACCCAGCAGAAGACCGAAGTGAGCGGCAGCGCCTACAAGTGGGGAGCCAAGAGCGAGGTCGGATTTTTTAACTTTAATTACGACAAGCGCGACGTCGGTTCCACTTTTGCCCCGATGGGTGGCTTGTCCCTTGGGATCGGGAGCAATTCGCAGAATTTCAGCGCCGCGTTTGACCCGAAGTTCCACGATCTTAATATCGGCTATTGGTACAAGGAATTAAACGATCCGATTGCCAACAAGTCCGGCCTTTTTACCAGCAGTTACGATCGTAGATATACCCTGTCGATCAATCCGAATAAGGCGGCCAGGGTCGCGGTCGATTTTCGGCGCTATGAGATCGCGGCGCAGGACCAGAGCAGGAAAAGCGTCCAATACGATACCAGCGGTGGGATTTATCCGGTGCAGTTGAAGCGCGGGCTGGTAACCTGGAACCAGAAATACGAAGGAAAACTTTCCAATTCCGACGACAAGGTCGGATTGGCAAAGACCGGGAGCGGCTATTTGTACCTGCAGGAAGACATCGGCTTCTCCGACCGTTTGAAGTTAAATTATAATTACCAGGTGACCGAACCGGAGACGCTTTCAAACTACGGGACAACGCTTGAGGCGGTCTCCGCGAAGAAATATTCCCGCAACTACGGCTACAACGTAAATCTTGATCTGACGATGGGGAGCATCAAAAAGTGGACCAATACTTTTACGCTGGCCTACGACGAACAGCAGACGATCAAGCCGACTTATTCTCTTGTGGAGACGCGCAATGCCAGCTACCATGTTGATTTCCGCCCTTGGACTCCCTTTACCACCCTTTACGATTACAACCGGTCGGAGACCCCCTCGGTTGTCAACGCTTCCCAGAACCCCAAGACCGAAAGGAGTTCTTTTTCGGTCCGGCTTGACCCAAGCCAGCGGTTAAACGGCGGGTTGATTTATTCCCAAAACGAAAACGTTTATCAGACCGGCTATGTCGGGAAGAACCGCAGCAACAGCTATGATTTTAATTTTATTCCGATCAAAACTTCCAAACTGGAATTCTCGCAAAAACTGTCGCTACTTTACAACAATCAGCTGACCCCCTCGGGAAGTTCCGAGTCGTCGCTTGAGGAGCAGACCTTGACCCAAAAATACGATTTGTCGATTACCCCATTTCCGGTGCTGACGGTTACGCCCGGTTTTATCCAGACCGATTACCGCAATATGAAAGACGGGACCTTTTTAAACACCAGCGCCCAGTCGACGGTGGTAAAAGCGACGCTTAATATCTTTAGCACCACGGTCAACGGCGATTACAACTTAAAAACAACGACCCGTTTGACCGACGACCAGATCAGGCAGAAGTATATTTACAGCGTCAAGGCCAGCCGCGGCTTTTTCAACTGGGGAACCTTGGCTTATGTTTATTCTTACGAGCACAACATGGGGGAGGTTTTGTCAAACGGCACTTTTCCGGCGCAGGATTACCGTACCGAAACCAATGATGCCAGTATTACTTTTAAGATTCCGACCAATACCATGAACCCGGTTTTGGATACGATCGATTTGACCGGACGATGGAAGCAGGTTGGCTACGTCAACGGGCTGAAGGACACCGACAACTTCAAGGCGACTTCGGTCAGTTTTGAAGGGGCGCTGAACTTTTAGTAGAGGACGATAATCTTTCCGCTTCCGACCACTGTTCCGTCGGAGACAACCTTAAAAATATAAGCCCCGTTGGAAACCACGCTGCCAAAATTATCTTTGCCGTTCCAGGCAACTTTGTTCTGTCCCGCCTTGGCTCCGTCTTCTCCCGCCAAACAATTCTTTTTGAAGATCAGCCGTCCGGTGAGATCAAAAAGATAGACCGAGGTGTTAAAGTTGCCGTTTAGGGTGTAGGTCAAATAAGTGTAATTTTCCGTTGACGGGTTGAACGGGTTGGGGGAGGCGACGCTTTGTCCCGTAACGCTTTTGTTGTTGGTCGGATTATTTATCGTCAAACTAATCGTTTTTGAGGTTGAATGTCCAGCGTCGTCAACCACATTGAGCTTGACGGTATAAGTTCCGTTTAACCCGGAAGTGTTCCAGGTTCCGAGCGTTCCGCCGGTCACATTGGTAGTGTAAGTTCCGATATTGGTATAAGTTACACCGTCCAGCGAATGTTCCAGCGTGTAATAAAGAAGATTGGCGTCCGAAGCGGAACCTTCAAATGTTACCGAGCTGGTCATCGTTGCCCCGCTTGCCGGGGAAGTTATCTCCGCGGTCGGAGAAGTGTTGTCGATGATAACTGTACGGGTAGTTTCCCTGGTAACCGGACTGGTGTTTTCAGCCGATAATTTTATGGTATGGGTTCCGTCGTTAGTTGTCGTAGTGGTATAGGTGGCAAGGGTGCCGGAAACCACCTTGGCGGTTGAAGTCGCAATAGTCGAATAGGATGAAGGGGAAGCTCCTGCCCCAACTTTTACGGTATAACTTCCAAAATTTATTTCGGTATTTGCGGTCCCCTTAATTGTTGCTGTCCCACCGATCACCTCAAGAGTTTCCGGCGAAGTTATTTCGGCGATCGGGAGATCCATAGTAGCTTCGGCGTCTAATCGTCCGGTGCCAATGTAATGGTCAGGAGAAATCGTGGCGGCGGTAGATTTTAGCCAGTCGGCAACTTGTGAATAAGTCCAGGTCGGATGCACCGAAAAGAGGAGGGCGGCCACTCCGGCGACAAACGGGGAGGCCATAGAGGTTCCACTTTCATAAGCATAACTGTTGCCAATATAAGTGCTGTAAATTGAAGTCCCGGGAGCGGCCAGATCGACCCAGGTTCCCCAGTTTGACGCTCTGGTGGCGCTCCAAATCGATCTTTGGTCGCTTGAGTCCGTGGCGGCAACCGCCAGCACTCCGTCATAAGCGGCAGGGTAGAGCGGTTCGCTGGTATTTTCGTTTCCCGCGGCACAAACCAGTAGAGATCCTTTCGCGATCGCGTAGTCGACCGCTTCTTTTAATGTACTGCTGGGGCTGTCGTCCCCCAAACTTAAATTAATAACATCCGATCCATAATCGGCGGCGTATTTTATCCCGTTCGAAACATCCGCAATACTTCCGTCTCCGTTCGAATCCAGCACCTTTACCGCCAAAATATTATGGTTCCAGCCGACTCCGGCGACACCTTTGGCATTATTGGTCATTGCCGCGGCTATTCCGGCGACATGGGTTCCATGCCCGTTATCATCCAGCGGATCGTTGTTGTCAGAGATATAATTCCAGCCCTTGATCACCTTGGACGAAAGATCTTCATGCGTGTATTCCACTCCGGTGTCGGCCACCGCGATCACGATTCCGCTCTCTCCCTTTGCCGCGTCCCAGGCCGCCGGCATCCCGATTTTTGTTAAGCCCCATTGCTGGCTATAATAGGTATCGTCGGGAGTGGTTGAAACCGCTCTTGCAATATAATTTGGTTCCGCGTAGAGGACGTTGCCGTCCGCTTTCAGCTCTTTTATTACATCGGCCACTTTTCGCTCCTTGGAAAAACGGATCACATAAATTTGCGAAAGGTCTGGCACCCGCACCTGTTTTTTTGTTCGGACGCTAAGCGAAGTGTTTTTTTCGGGGACGGCATCCTTAAAAACTTTCTCGATTTTGTCGGTTTTTCCGGCTCCTTTGATTTTTAGGGTATTAACCGGTTCTCTCAATTTAAAGAGGACTTCCCCTTCGACATAATCGGCCGCCAAAGCTTCAAAGGGCAGGAGTAAAACAAAGAGAAAAAAAACGATAATTTTCAAAAATCTCATCGGTTCAAAGTATAGCAATTTTGAAGTTTTGCCGCAAGTACGCTATAATGTTACCCTCACCCTTAATCCCTCTCCCAGAGGGAGAGGGACGGTAAGGAGGAAGACTAGAAGATGCCAAAGTTGCTAGAAAAATTTAAGAAGTACACTTCCCCGGTTCTGGGACGCTATTTTCCCGACCTTGAGATAAAAGGGGGGAAGGGGTCGTATCTGATCGGAATGGACGGAAAAAAGTATCTTGATTTTTCAACCGGGATCGCGACGACGGTGGTCGGCCACTGCCATCCCAAGGTCGCGGCGGCGGTCTCCAAACAAGCCAAGCAATTAATGCACATCTGTATCGGTGTTGCTTTGTATGAACCGTACATAAAATTAGCGGAAGAAATTTCCAAAATTGTCCCGATCAAAAACGCGCAAAGTTTCTTCTGCCAGAGCGGATCGGAAGCGGTTGAATCGGCGATCAAGCTGGCAAAATATTCGACCAAAAAACCGGGGATCATCGCTTTCAAGGGCGGTTTTCACGGCCGGACACTCGGAGCACTTTCGGCAACCACTTCAAAGATGAAATATCGGGACGGCTATGATCCCCTTTTGCAGGAGTTTTATATTTCGGAATTTGATCTGGCTCAAGTTGAACAGCTCATGCAAAGCCATTCGATCGCGGGGGCAATTTTGGAGCCGATGCTGGGGGAGGGGGGGTATATCGAAGCTCCGCTTGAATTTGTAAAAGGATTAAGAGCGCTTTGCGACAAATACGGGGTACTGTTGATTTTAGACGAGGTCCAAACCGGCTTCGGGCATACCGGCGCCTGGTTCGCGGCGGAGCATTTTGGGATAATCCCGGACATTATGACGATGGCAAAAGGGATCGCCTCCGGACTGCCGCTTGGGGCCTGTGTTGCTTCGGCTGAACTTATGGCAAAGTGGTCGCCCGGAGCTCACGGATCGACCTTTGGCGGGAACCCGGTCAGCTGCGCGGCGGCGATCGCGACGATTTCTGTAATTAAATCCGAAAAGCTGGTTGCCAACGCCAAAAAACTCGGCGATTATTTAAAGAAAAAACTTTTGGAGCTGAAGGAGAAATTCCCGGCGATTAAAGAGGTGCGGGGGCGGGGGCTGATGCTGGGGGTGGATTTCGGCGACTCGAATATTGTAAAAAACATCTTAAACTATTGTCTTGAGAAGCAATTGGTTTTGATCTCAACTGGAGCGGACGGGACCGTTATCCGTTTTGTTCCGGCTTTGAATATCAATAAAAAGCAAATTGACACGGCGCTCTCTATTTTTGAACAAGCCGTCTCTTCTCCGCCATCTCTTTAATCTTCAGAAGAGAAACAGTCGTGCCAAGCTCCATTTCCGCCAGTTTCATCCGGATAAAGCGCGCCGCCTGTTCCAATTCCGGGATCAGCTTGTATTCCAGGGCGTTGACCCGGCGTTTAATTTCGATAATCTGCGCGGCGAGCACCTGCATGGTTTTAACAAATTCCGCCAGTTTCACCAATTCGGGTAAAATCTCCTTGAATCGTATCAGGGCTTGGTCCAGCTCAATCGGAGTGTGGGCCAGCCCGTAGGAGACCGGATCCCCCTCCACCTTTACCGAATAGATCGGGATCTTAACTCCCATGATATTTTTTATGGCTATGTCAACTCCGCTTTTGCAGGAAGAGGGGGGGAGCTCTTTAAGATCGATTTGCGCCGCGGCGATCACCACTTTTGAAAAGAGGACGGAAAGTTCCTTTTCCATCCGGTCGCCCAGCTTTCGGTGTTCTTTAACCGTTTGTAGCAGCTGCCGAATCAGCCCGTCCAGCTTGTCTTTTAACAGCTTGTGTCCCTTTTTGGCAAGCAGGGTTCTCCGCTTGACGCGGAGCAGCTGCATCCTGGTGGCGTTAATTTTTTGCTTTGGCATACTTGTTGTAAATTTCGTCTTTGATCCGCTTTAATTCTTCTCTCGGCAGAATGGAGAGCAGTTCCCAGCCCAGATCCAAAGTTTGTTCAATGGTCCGGTTCTCTTCTTCTCCCTGTCTCAAGAATTTTTGTTCAAAATTGTCGGCAAACTTCAGATAAAGGCGGTCCAGGTCGCTTAGCGCTCCTTCCCCCAAAACCACCAGCAGTTCCCGCACCTCTCTCCCCTGGGCGTAGCAGGCAAAGAGCTGGTTGGCAAGTGAAGGATGATCTTCACGGGTTTTTCCTTCACCGATCGCCTTGTCCCTCAATCGCGACAGGGAAGGGAGCGGATCGATCGGCGGATAAATATTTTTTCGCTCCAGTCCGCGGTCAAGAATGATCTGCCCCTCGGTTATATAGCCGGTCAGATCCGGAATCGGATGCGTCTTGTCGTCGTCGGGCATAGTTAAGATCGGGATCAATGTAATAGAACCGGCTTTCCCCTTGATCCGGCCGGCCCGCTCGTAAAGAGTGGAAAGATCGGTATACAAATATCCCGGATATCCGCGCCGGCCGGGGACCTCTTTCCTGGCGGCGGAAACTTCCCTCAACGCTTCGCAGTAGTTGGTCAGGTCGGTTAAAATCACCAGTACGTGCATTCCCAGCTCAAAAGCCAGGTATTCTGCGGCGGTCAAAGCGACGCGGGGAGTGGCGATCCTTTCGATCGCCGGATCGTTGGCCAGGTTAAGATAGAGGACCGCGTTTTCGATCGCGCCGGTCTTTTTAAAGTTACCGATAAAAAACTCCGCTTCTTCAAAGGTGATCCCCATGGCGCCAAAGACCACCGCGAATTTATCCCCGCCGCGGAGAACCGAGGCCTGCCGGGCGATCTGCGCCGCCAGGCGGGAGTGCGACAGCCCTGATCCGGAGAAGATCGGCAGTTTCTGCCCGCGCGACAAAGTGTTCAAGCCGTCGATTGCCGAAATTCCTGTCTGAATAAAGTCGTTCGGATAATCGCGGGCGCAGGGATTGATCGGCGCGCCGTTGATATCCGATTTTTTTAGCGGCAGGATCTGCGGCGCGCCGTCGATCGGATTGCCCAGGCCGGAAAAAATCCTTCCGAGCAGTTCGGGGGCAAGCTTGGCCTCCAGTCCGCGTCCCGTAAACCGTAACTTTGTGGATTTGATCGCCAGTCCGTCGGTCCCTTCAAAAACCTGGATTAAAACTTTGTCGTTTTCCACCTCCAGCACTTTACCGGTGCGGAGTCCGCCGTCGGCAAGTTCAATTTCAACCACTTCGTCGAATTTGGCCCCTTCGATCTTTTCGGCGATAATAAGCGGACCCGAAATTCCCGTGACAGTTTGGTATTCTTTTATCATTTAACGGCTCCTTTCAGTCCAGAAATATCCAGTTTGACCCGTTCCTCAATCGCGGCAATCTCTTTTTCTGCCTGTTCTTCGGGGATCAGGCGAGTTCCGGCTATCTCCGCGACCACTTCCAGTTTTTTAATCTCTTCCAGCGCGATTCCGGCTTCAATCGCTTTGAGCCCTTCGCGGTAGAGTGAGACGATCAATCGCAGGATTAGATATTGTTTTTTCATCGTGGAAAACTGGTCAACCGGATCAAAAGCGCTCTGGTAGAGAAAGTCCTCGCGGATCGATTTGGAAACAAAAAGGATCAACTGCTCCCGCTCCGACAGGGAGTCAAGGCCGACCAGCCGGACAATCTCTTCCAGTTCCGCTTCTTCCGACAAAAGCCGCATCGCTTCGTTTCTGGTCTTGCTCCAAGCTTCCGCCACTTTGTCCTTAAAATAATCTTCCAGGTTGTTCAAGTACAGAGAGTAGCTCGACAGCCAGTTGATTGCCGGAAAGTGGCGCTTGTGCGCCAGGGTGTAATCCAGCCCCCAAAAAACCTTGACGATCCGCAGGGTGTTTTGCACCACCGGTTCCGACATGTCTCCTCCGGGAGGAGAGACCGAGCCGACGATGGTGAAAGAACCTTTTCTTTTGTCGGAGCCGAGGCAAATCCCGCAGCCGGAGCGCTCGTAGAAATCGGCAAGACGCCCGCCCAGATAGGCGGGATAGCCCTCTTCTCCGGGCATCTCTTCGAGGCGGCCCGACATTTCTCTTAAGGCCTCCGCCCATCTTGAAGTGGAATCGGCGGACAACAGCACATTGTAGCCCATGTCGCGGTAGTATTCGGCAATGGCCGCTCCGGTGTAGACGGAAGCTTCGCGCGCCGCGATCGGCATATTGGAGGTGTTGGCGATTAAAACGGTCCGCTCCATCAAAGGGCGGCCGGTCTTTGGGTCTTTTAATTGAGGGAATTCGATTAAGACATCGGTCATTTCGTTGCCGCGTTCACCGCAGCCGACAAAAATAACGATGTCGGCATCGGCCCATTTTGCCAGCTGGTGCTGTACCACCGTTTTGCCGCTGCCGAACGGGCCCGGAATGCAGGCCGCTCCCCCCTTGGCAAGGGTAAAGAAGGAGTCGATGATTCTTTGGCCGGTTATAAGCGGTTCTGTGGCCGGCAATTTGGAAGCAAAGGGGCGCGCTTTTCTGACCGGCCAGTATTGCAACATGGTTATCTCTTTTCCGTTGATCCTGGCGATCGGTTCAACAATCGTGAAAGATCCGGTTTTTATCTCTTCCAGTTTTCCTTCTACTCCCGGAGGGACCATGATCCGGTGTTTAATCAGAGAGGTTTCCTGCACGGTTCCAAGAATATCTCCGGTTGTGACCGAATCGCCCGCGGCGGCCGCCGGGGTAAACTCCCATTTTTTTTCGCGGTTAAGCGCGTTGATCGAAATGCCGCGTCCGATAAAATTACCGGAGGCCTTTAAAATAAGGGGGAGAGGGCGCTCGATTCCGTCGAAGATGCTTTCCAAAAGTCCCGGTCCCAGTTCTACCGAAAGCGGACGTCCGGTTGAAACTACCGGATCACCCGCTCCCAAACCTTCCGGCTCTTCGTAAACCTGTATGGAAGAAAAATCCCCCTCAAGTTTGATGATCTCGCCTATAATTCCTTTTTCTCCGACTTTTACCACATCGGCCATGCGGGCGTTTGGAACCTCTTTTGCCACCACCAGCGGTCCGGAAACTTTTATTATTTTTCCCTGGCTTGCCATTTATTCCCTCCCTGTTATTTCAACTCCGATCGCGTGCCTGACCAGCTTGTTGATCCGTTCGGCCGCCAGACCGGTTTGGCCGCGATTGTCCGGCAGCAAGGCCACCGTCAGCTCGGGCCTTTGGTTTAATTGTTCGATCTCATCTTTTAAATTGGCCGCCTGTCTTTCAAAAATAAAAACCAGCGCGGCTTCTCCGGTTTTGGCGATAGAAGCCAGCTTGTGCCGGGTTTCGGCCTCGCTTTCCGCCGGATGTATTTCCATCCCCAGCAGAGCCAGCGGCGCGCAAAGGAATTTTGGTCCGATCAGTTTAATTTTTTGCATAGCTAGTAAACCGTTCCTATTCTGGAAGAAAGATCTTCGCTCCCGATAAAATTCTTTTTTCCGATCAACAGGAAGCGGATCGCTCTCAACTCACTTTCTTTTGCCAGGTAAAAACCGACCAGCGGTTCCAACCCCGAATTAAGATATTTTGCCCGTTTGAGCCGGCCGACGCAAAAATCATCGAGCTTACGGCTTGCCAGGGCCTTGGTTATGTCCGGCGCATAGTTGGTGTAGGCCAGTTGGGCCGCGAGCTCGGCTTCGCTTTTATCAAAAAGACCAAGCAGGGTCTCCCGATCAATTGAGCCCGGCTCCAACATGGATTTTAAAAAGGCCTCTTTTTCTTTTTTTTGTTCCCGCAGGCGCAGGAGCGTTTTTAAATTGATCAGGTCGATCCGAAACAGGATCCAGTTATAAATTAAAGCGGATCCGGTGGCTCGGCCGGCTTTTTTCAAACGGCCGTAGTATTCCTGTTCAAGTTTCGTGTCGCTGCCGGCCGGTTTGTTTAACAAGGCCGCAATAAAAGGGTGTCCCAGAGAAAGACCCCGGAGCAATTTTTTAAGTTTCATCCATTCAAGCTGGTACAGCTCTTCGGGATCAAACGCCTGTTTTAATTCGGTCAGCGTTTCGGAGTAAGGCGTTTCCGCCAGCACCGCCAGCGCGGCCTCAAAACTTTCCGCCTGCGACATGCGCTCCAATTGCGCCGAAGTCAAAAGTCGTGCTTCCAGGCTTCTTACCCTGCCGACGCCGTAATGATATTGTTCGGTTGTTTTCAACGAAAGAGTATCTCCGCCGCTTTAATTTCGCTTTTTTCTCTTATGAGGTTGAGTTCGGCTCGGCCAATTTTTTTCTCTTCCCCGATCTCGAGGTAAATCGCTCCCATGATTTTTTGTTTTTCTTCAAGCAGGGCGCGTTTGGCGCTTAACCTCGCCGGCACCAGAACAGAATGCGCCAGCGCCTTAATCTTTACGCGGTTTTCTTTGGCCGCGTCCGCCTTCATCTCTTCCAGTTTTTTGCGATGGGCTTCATTTAATCGGGCGAGTGCTTCTCCCGCTTCCGCTTCAATTTTTGCCGCTTCTTTACCGGCCTGTTCCAAAATCTTTTTTTCTATTTCTCCTATTCCCATAGTGTTCCTTACAGTTTGATCCCGCTGACCATTAAGATTGTCGCCAGCAGGCCGATCACGGCGTAGGTTTCCACCATGGCGGGAATAATAATCGCTTTTCCCATCTCTTCCGGCCGCTTGGCGATCAGGTAAATTGCCGCCGCCGCGGCTTTACCCTGGTAAATGGCGGAGACAAAGCCGGTTACCCCGACCGGCAGGGCCGCAAAAAACAACTGCAGTCCGATCATTGGAGAGACAGTTTGCAGTCCGGTCAAAAGTCCGATCTTCATCATGATATAAAAACCGCCTAAAAATCCGTAGAAACCCTGTGTTCCGGGCAGGGCGATCATAACCAGCAGACGGCCGAATTTTTCCGGGTCTTCGGTCAAAACTCCTCCGGCCGCCTCCCCCGCGATCGCGACTCCCCAGGCCGAACCGATTCCTCCCAAAAAAACCGCTGTTGCCACTCCCGCCAAGGCCAAAGCCAAACCTAGTTCCATAATTTTTCCTCCTTTTGTAAGATAGTATAATCGGCTGTTCTTTTATAGGGATTAAATTCCTTTCCACCTCCTTCAAAAAATTTACTAAAAAACTCAACCATTTGCAAGCGCATTGAATGCACGAACGCTCCCAGTGTGCTGACCAGCAGATTGAAGATATGCCCGACCGCCAAAAGCAGCGCCATTAATAAAAAACCGACATAGGGGACGCCGGCCACCATCCCCGATAAGATGTTGATCACGGAGCCGATGATCGCGGAAGACATTCCCAGAGCCAGGAGCCGGGAATAAGAAAGGGTGTCTCCCATGTATCCGGAAACTTTATAAAGGCTCAACAATCCGCCGGTAAGTTTTTTTAAGAATCCTTTTTCATTGCGGCCCTGGGTTAGAATCAAAAGAATCGCGCCGGCGGCGGATAATTTTTGGGCCGGCCCGGCCAAATTTGATCCGAGGGTGCCCGCTATGATCCAAAAGATCAGCGCCCCCAAAAAGAAAAACCAGAGCGCGTCGTCGCAAAAGGCGGAAAAATATTCCCGCCGCCTGAATTTGTTGACAAATTGGAGCAGGATACCAAACAGGATTTGCGCCACTCCCAGGGCAAGAGAGAAGACCAGCATAACCAGGGGGTTCTCGATCGGATCGATTATCTGCAGGTCGGACAAAAAAGATAACGGAATGTTTTTCGGTGTGAAGCCAAAGTAAGAGCCGGTCAATACCCCGACTGCGGTCGCGGCCAGACCGCCGAACAAAAGCAGGACAAAAAGATTTTTTCCTCCCGCGGGGAGGCGGTATTTCTTTAAAAAGTAGACCGAAAAAAGAGTCAGCATTATTCCGTAGCCGAAGTCTCCCAGGCACAAGCCGAAAAAGAGGGCGAAAAAGAAGGACAGGGGGAGAGTGGGGTCAAGTTCGTTGGGGCTGGGAGCCCCGTAAGTTCTGGTGATCAGTTCAAACGGGCCAAAGGCCTTCGGGTTCCTGATCACGACCGGCGGAGCCTCGTTTTGTTCCGGTTCAATTGGGACGATCTCGATTTGCGGGACAATCGCGCTCAAGCGGTCTTTAAGCTCTTTGAGCCGGCTTTTTTCTATCCAGCCCTCTATAATAAAGGTGTATTTGGTGCCGGCAAAATTATTTTTCAACTCCTCTCTGGCTTGGTTCCCGAGCAGGTAGTCGTAAATATATTTCAGTCCGGTAAGGTGGACCAGCAGTTTTTTGGCTTTGGTTTTTTCTTCTTCAATTTCAAGGGAAACTTGCTGCAAGGCGTTTTTGAGGTTGTTGATCTCCTGCGGGGGGGTGTTTTCGGTAAGCGGCAGGGAGACCTCCTGAAAACCGTTTTTGGAAAGGATTCCTGAAACCGTTTCGGCTTCACTCACCAAATAAATCACCGTTAGGTAAGTGTTTGTCTTTTCGCGTTTAATAATCGCCAATTCAACCGCTAAAGAGGATTCCTCAAACACTTTTGTGATTTGTTTAAGGTTTTTGGTTTTAACCATTCCGCAGTCCGCTTTGGCGTGAGCCAGGCCGGTTAGCCAGGCCAGCCTGGTTTTCAGCCCTTGCCAGGGCAAAAGCTTTTCCAGGTCGGATAGTAGTTCTTTTTTAAAGAGATCCAGGGTGTTCAGCCTGTTTTCAACCGCTTCGATTTCTTTTACGACTTTTGTGCCGTCAAATTCCCTGAAGGTCCGGTTTACTTCTTTTTCGGAAGCGATCTCTTTGGGCGACAAAAAGGTATCGATAAAGCTTTTCTTCTTTTTGGCGGTATTTTCCAGGAAAGTGATTGCCGATTTTAATTCCGCCAGATTGTATTTTTGGGGAGAGGGCGGTTCTTTTTCCGTTTCTTTAAAAGATCGAATATCGATTATCTCTTGGCGTTCCAATGCCAGGAGAATAGTCTCTTGATCCTGTTTGAGTGCCGCGATCTGGATTTTCTCCATCGGCACTACAGACATTTAAGGATTTCCTTTTTGGCTTGAGAAATTTTTGGGGCGGCCTTCTCCCGTATCCGTTCTGTTTCCAGTTCTCCCAGAGCTATGATTTCGCGCGCCTGTTTTTTTAGCCGTTCGGCCTCTTCTTCCAGCAGTTTTTTTCCTTCTTCCCGCAATTGTTTCTCGGCGGCGGAGCTTTCGGCCTCCTGCCGTTCCCGGAGTTTTATATGCTCCAGCGCCGCTTTATTCTTGGCTTGTTTTACGATCGCTTCCGCTTGTTCCTCGATCCTCTTGACCTTTGACAGGATTTGTTCAACCATAATGTTTTTATTTTAGCATAAGAAATAAGGGGAGAGTAAGACAAATTGTTATCCAAAATTTTATATGCTACTATTTATCTGTAATGGCAAATCCTTTTATCTTAGTTCTGGATGGCATAGAAGACCCGCATAACTTCGGCGCAATTTTGCGCACGGCAGAGTGTGCAGGTGTTACCGAAGTTATAATCCGCAAAGTGCGCCAGGTTCAGGTCACCGAGACGGTGGTTAAGGTTTCAACCGGGGCCGCCAACATTGTCAAAATCAGGAAGGTCCCCAACATTGCCGAAGCGATCCGCGCCTTGCAGAATGACGGCGTTACGGTTGTAGGTCTTGAATCCAGCGGCAGTATTGAATATACGAAGGCCGATTTGAATCTTCCCCTGGCGCTGGTGATCGGGAGTGAAGGGAAGGGGATTTCGCATCTGGTCAAAGAGCGCTGCGATTATTTGGTCAATATTCCGCTCAAAGGTAAAATTACTTCCCTCAATGCCTCCGTCGCCGCCGGCATCGCGATGTTTGAGGTGGTCCGCCAGCGTATGGTATAATTATTTTGTATTTACCAATATCCTGATATTCTGATATTCTGGTATTCTGATTTTCTGATCCGGAGGGGTAGCAAAGCGGTCAAATGCACCTGACTGTAAATCAGGCGGCTTATGCCTTCGAAGGTTCAAATCCTTCCCCCTCCAGTAAATTTTACGCCAGTAAAATTTACCCTTAATTCTTCTTCTTATCCTCGCGTAAAATTTAAGGATAAGAATGAAGGAGAAGAATTAGGGAAAAAGATGTTTAAGTATGAGTAATTAGTTTTGTGAACTACTATTACCTGTCTAACCTGACGACCGTCTTTTTGAGCGTGATCCTGGCCTTCTTTATCCTTTTTCAGGGAAGAAAGACCCTCAACCTGCTTTTTGCCTTATATTCGTTTGCCGTCGCCGCCTGGGCCGGAGCGAAATTTTTGTCCTGGGTTTTTGCTTCAATTTTCCTGATGCGGGCCTCGATCGCTTTTGCCGTCTTTATCCCCACCATCTATTTTCATTTTTCAATCGTTTTTACCGGCCGGGAGCCGATTAAAAAAAAGAGCGTCTATTTTTTGGCCCTGCTGATGTTTTTACTCTCCTTTTCACCACTGATGGTGTCGCATTTGAGAGAGGGGCAGGGGATCGTCCCCGGACCGTTTTACGCCGTTTTTGCTTTGTACTTCATGTCATTAATTGCGCTCGGTTTTTATAATTTTTACCGGGCCTCACAAAACTCCGAATTGATTCTGAAAAACCAAGCCCGTTATTTGATGCTTGCTTCGGTGGCCGGTTTTGGCGGGGGGAGTTTGGTTTTTGTTTCAAATTTTTATCCGGGGCTGGAGCCGATCGGCTACGCCCTAGTCCCGCTTTATTCTTTAATTGCCGCTTACGCGATTGTCAAACATCAGCTGCTCGATATCACTTTTGTTATCCGCGGCGGTATGATCTATTCCCTTTTGACCCTGCTTTTAACCTGTCTCTATTTTTTTGTTTTTGTAATTTTTAGGGATTTTTTCTCCGGTCTGGCCGGGTTGAATTATTTTATGGTCCAATTTTTGGCCATTTTATTTTTTATCCTGCTTTTTCAGCCGTTGAGGAACAAGGTGCAGGATGCGGTCGACCGGATTTTTTACAGGGAGAAGATCGACCGGGAGGCGGCGCTGGTTGCTTTTTCCAAAAAAATTGCCGGGATCATAAACATTAAAGAGCTTTCCGTTTTTATAATCAGGGAGATAAAGGAGGTTCTCAGGATAAAAGACGCCGTATTGTATATCCGAGATACAAAGCTGAATATTTTTTGGGACAGTCGGATGAGACAGCTTGGTGACGGCGGTGAAAAAGACGAAATCCTTCTGCCGATCTATTTTGAGAATGAAAAGCTGGCGGTTCTGGCCGTGAAAGGGAAACTTTCGGGGGAGCAGTTTTCTCTTTATGATCTTGAACTTTTGCAGGCCTTTATCAATCCGGCGGCGGCGGCGCTTAAAAACGCTTTTTTATTGGAAGAATTGGTGGAAGACAAAAGGATGCTTTATCAAGCCAGCAACCTGGCCAGCTTGGGGACCCTGGCCGCCGGGATGGCGCATGAGATCAAAAATCCTTTGGCGGTGATCAAGGGTTTGACCCAGGTTATGCCGCTCAACATAAACGATCCGGAATATGTGGAAAATTTTGTAAAAATTGTTCCCGACCAGATTGATCGGATCAACAATACGATCGATGCTTTGCTTAAGATCGGAAAGGCGCCGGCGCTAAAAAAAGCCGAAGTGGACCTAAATCGTTTATTGCTCGATGTGGCCGGCTTTGTCCTTCCGTCGCTTAAGAGTAAAAAAATAACAGTGGACACAAAATTTTCGGAGCTGACAATGGTGTGGGGAGATTACAATATGCTTTATCAGGCCTTTTTTAATCTAATCCAGAATGCCGGCCAGGCCATGTTGGAAGGAGGGACTCTGACGATTGAGACCGTCTCTCCCAATCGTGTCCGGATCATCGATACCGGCTGCGGGATCGCGGAAGAGCGGCTCCCCCGCCTCTTTAGCCCTTTTGTCAGTTTTAGGGAAGACGGGGTGGGGATGGGGCTTTTTATGGTCCGCAAGATTTTGGAGGAACACTCCGCTCAAATTTCGGTGCGGAGTAAAATCGGCGAAGGAACCACTTTTACTGTTGACTTTGGGAAAAATCGGGACTAGAATTAGAAATCAAAGATATGAAAAGATTATCCTTGGCTTTTTTTATCTTGCTCATTACTTGCTGTACGACCTCTTTTGCAGAAGTAAAGATCGGGAGGGAATTCCCGGTCACCTTCTTTAAATTAGCGCCGAAGCCGCAAATTGTATTCTTCTTCGCCTCCTGGTCGGAACCGTGCCAGAAAGAGATGGCGGCCCTTTCGGCTCTTTATGAAAAACTTAAGAAGAAGGGGATAGAAATAACCGCGGTCTCCCTGGACGAAGATTCGGAGGTTTTATCTGCCCCTTTTCCGGTTGTGCGGGACTTCGATCTGGTTTCACCGGAGAAATATCAGATTTTGGTGATCCCGACCACTTTTGTGTTAAATAAAGATAAGACGATCAAGAGTGTCTTTGTCGATTTTGACGACAACGTCAAGAAGGCAATCGAGAAAGGATTTCTTTCGCCAGAGTAACCGCGCAGGCCGCGTCCTCTCCGTGCAATGCCCCGATTTCAACCGCAAAGTCGTTGGTAACCACCGCGCCGCCGACGATGATTGGGATATTGAGCCCGTTTTTCTTTAATTCTTCTTTGACGTGCTTCATCTCCAGCATCGTGGTGGTCAAAAGCGCCGAAAGGGCGATCGCCGCCGGCTTTTCTTTGATCGCGGCTTCAATGATTTTTTTCGCCGGAACATCTTTTCCAAGGTCAATTGCTTCAAAGCCGTTGTTTTCCAGCATCATCTTGACGATATTTTTACCGATGTCGTGGACGTCTCCTTCAACGGTCGCCAGAAGGATCTTTCCCGCGCTTTTTATTTCATCTTTTGGAATCTTGGCTTTGCAGAGTTCAAAACCATTTTTCATCGCTTCCGCGGAAGCGAGGACCTGGGGTAGGAAGATTTCTTTTTTGGAGAACCTGCCGCCGACGATTTCCATTCCGGGGATAAGCGCCTGATCTATGATTTTTTGCGGTTCAATTGATTTTAACGCCTCGATTACCAGATTAACGGTTGATTCCGCGTCTCCTTCAATAATTGTCTCTTTTATAGTCGGCAGGTCCGCTTTAATATCTTTGCTTTTTAACGCGGTTGTTCCGGTTTTTGGCAGTTTGAAAGATTTTTTTACTTCGTTCTTTAATTCCTCAATTAACCGGTCCTTATCGTTTTCTTTCGGCGTATATGCCAGGGCCTTATTAATTTCGGGGTCGAGTGGATCAATGATGCCGGCATCAAGTCCAAAAATTCTGGCCAGTTTGAGGTAAATACCGTTTACGATTGCCCGGTGGGGGAGGCCGTGGGAGCAATTGCTGACGCCCAGGATTGTCCGAACCCCCAGTTTTTTTACTTCAGGAATAGCTTTTAACGTTTCAAGCGCTTCGTCAACAGAGACCGCCGCGGTCATGACCAGCGTATCGATGAACATCCGATCTTTAGAAATCCCTTGTTTTTCCGCCGCTGCGATAATCTTTTTGGCAATTGCAACTTTCTCCTGCACGGTTTTGGGGATCCCGTTCTCGTCAAGGCAGAGTCCGATGACCATTGCCCCGTATTTTTTTACCAGAGGGAGAACTTTCTCCAAACTTTCTTTTTTGCCATTTACCGAATTGAGTAATGCCCGCCCGGGGAAGTTTTTCAATCCGCTTTCAATCGCGTTTGTGTTTGGTGAATCGATCGACAGCGGCAGGTCGCTGGCGGAGACGACCGTCTCCACCGCTTTTTGCATGATTGCCGCGTCGTCTCCCATCGGAATGCTGATATTTATATCCAAAAGATCGGCCCGGGCTTTGGTCTGTTCAACCGCCTCCTGCCGGATCGTGTGGAACTTTCCCGCTTTTATCTCTTCCCGCAACGCTTTTCTTCCGGTCGGATTGATCCTCTCACCGACGACAAAAAGCTTTCCTTCTTTTATTTCCACTACCTTTGTTCTAGAAGAGAATTTTGAATTTGGTTGTGGAACCTGCGAATAAATTCGCGGTTCCATGGACTTAACTGTTTTTGCGACCTCTTTGATATGTTTAGGTGAAGTACCGCAACAACCGCCCACAATAGCGACTCCCAATTCAACAAACTTAGCCGCGTGTTTGGCAAAGGTTTCCGGCGTCATCTTATAGACCGCTTTCCCGTCAACCAAATCCGGCATTCCGGCGTTCGGCATCACCATGATCGGCTTTGAACTTTGAGCTTTGAGCTTTGCACTTATGGCCAGCATATCTTCCGGTCCGGTTGAGCAGTTTAGGGAGATAATATCGGCTCCAAGGGCTTCGAGCGTTACCGCCGCCGCTTCAATCGGTGTTCCAAAAATTGTCCGGCCGTCCTTTTCATAGGTCATGCTGGCGATAATCGGGATGGTCGTTGCTTCTTTGGCCGCGATCAACGCCGCCCGCATCTCCTGTATATCGGAAATTGTTTCAATCGATATGCAATCGGCTCCGGCTTCCGCCAAAGCGGCGATGTGTTCCTTGAAGATGCTGTGGGCCTCATCAAAACTTACTTCCCCATACGGTTGGAGCAGTTTTCCCAAAGGTCCGACCGATCCGCAGACAAAAAGTGCTCCGGCCTCCTTTGCCAGTTTCACTGCGACCTGGTTGATCTCTTTTACTTTGTCGCCGACTTTTAGGCGGTTTGCGCCGAAAGTATTCGTTTCTATTATATCCGCTCCGGCATCGACATAGGCCTTATGCACGGACTTTACTATTTCCGGATTTTTAATGTTTTGGAGGTCAAAGTTTTCGTCGGGGCGGATGCCGTTTTGCATCAGCATGGTACCCATCGCTCCGTCGATAACCAATATTCGGTTTTTTAATTCTTCAAGCAGGTTTTTTTTCATAAATCATCACCAGCGCGTCTTCGTCGTTATCATTATAGTATTTTTTCCGCCGGTACGCCTCTTTAAATCCGAAGCTCTCATAAAGCGAGCGGGCGGGGGAGTTTGATTCACGCACTTCAAGAATAAATTTGGAAGCATCTGTTTTTAGCGCTTCCTCAAGCATCAATTTTCCGATCCCCTGGCGCCTAAAGGCCGGATCAACCGCCATGTGCAGAATATGCGCTTCATCGTGGATTTTTTCTATCCCGATAAAGCCGACGACTTTATCGTCGATTTTAGCGCAATAAAACTGCGGCAGGTTTTTGCTGAACTGTTCCGGTTTCCAGGGGAAAGGAAAAGAGAGATTTTCGATCGCGATAACTTCGGGGAGCTCCTTTTCTGTCAGCAGGAATATTTTGATCATTTATACTCCCTGATATTCGGCTTATGCGAATATTTGGGGTGAAGTTTTAGAAGATCAACCTTTTCTTTCCCTTGCGCCAGAAAAGCAACCGAGCTGCCGCGTGGTAAGCCGTCGCATCTTTTGATGTGGGCCAGTTTTTTTTCAAGCCGGTCTTTTGAAACCAACAGATCATCGGTTAGTCGTTTTATCTCTCTATTTGCTATTCCAAACAAGGCAAAATTATAATCGTCGGACTTGGCGTGGGTCACTGCCGCTACGGTTCCGTCAACATCAATCATATTATAAGCAATCGCTTCAAGGGTGGAAACGCCGACTACCGGAATTTTCATAACCTGTGCCAATGTTTTTGCCGTCGCCATCCCGCCGCGCAGACCCGAATACGCTCCCGGTCCCTCTGTTACCGCAATACATTCCGGTTTTACTCCCGATTCATCAATTATCTTTTTTATATAAACGATCAGGTCTTCGGTAAAAGCTTCAAGGCCTGAGAATGTAAGTTCGGCCAATAACTTGTCTTGATCCACCAAGCCAACACTGATTGTTTTAGTCGCGGACGATATTCCGAGTATTTTCATCAATTACCTCTATTTTAATTTTTAGCGCTTTTTTGGGTAGAAGATCGAACATCCGCTCCGCCCATTCAATTATAATAATACCATCTTTTTGAAAATATTCTTCGATTCCGAGGTCTTTGATGCTTTCAATCTCTTCCAGTCGGTAAAGGTCGATGTGGAAGACGGGTAATTTCCCATTGTACTCATTGATAATGGTAAAAGAAGGGGAGGTGACGTAATCTTTAATTCCCAGCCCTTCGCAGATTCCCTGAATCAGCGTCGTTTTTCCCGCGCCCAGATCTCCGGACAAAGCTAGAATGTCGTGATTTTTTAAGGTCTTCGCCAGTTCTTTTCCAAGCCTTTTTGTCTCACCAACGTTCGTAGTCGTCGTAGATGGCCCCTTTGATTTTTTTGAATCCCGGTAGATCGTCATCGTATGTATGCCCGCTTTCAACTTTTCTTTCTTCAAAAAGTTCTTCAATAGTTTTTTCCAGCACCGGATGGGTAAATTCGGGAGCGATCTCTTTCATCGGTTCCAAGACAAAAGTCCGCTCATGGATCAGGGGGTGGGGGATCTGTAGATTGTCTTCGCTTACAATCATTTTTCCGTAGAAAAGGAGATCAATATCGATTGTGCGCGGTCCCCATTCGGTCTCCCTTTCCCGCCCAAGGGCGTTTTCAATGGTGGTAAATTCGTTGAGCAGTTTTTGCGGAGGGAGCTCGGTCTTGATCTCAAGGGCGGCGTTGATGAAAGAGGGCTGGTCGGTGTCTCCTTCCGGTTCGGTTTCGTGGTTGGTTGACCTTTTCAGAACCTCGACCCCCTTAATCTTACTGATTAAAAAAACCGCCTGCTCTATATATTCTTCCCGGTCGCCGACATTGCTTCCCAACGCCAAAAAAACCCTTTGCGGACCTTTTATTTTTGGGTGTTTTCCATCAACTTTTTTTGCCTTTTGGACAGGCCTAAGGCCTTTTTTGTTGGAACGGACAGGTCTAAGGCCTGTCCCTGCTTTCTTTTTTTTCTTCGCCATCAGATTCTCCTCCTTCGTATAATTTTATCCGCCATTTTGGCGGATCGTTTCATCTCTTTAACGTCATGGATTCGGATAATATCCGCCCCGTTTTGGATCGCCAGGACTACCGTCGCGATCGTCCCTTCTATCCTCTCCTCAACCGGCAGATTAAGCGTTTTACCGATAAATGACTTGCGAGAGGTTCCAACCAAGAGAGGATGCCCCAGAACTTTTAATTCCTTAAGCCGCCTTAAAATCTCAAGGTTGCCTTCGACGCTCTTCCCGAAGCCGAATCCCGGGTCAACTATTATTTGGTTATTTAGTATACCAGCATTTCGGGCAATTGCAAGCCCTTCTTTTAGATAGGAAATTATGTTGCCGATCAGGTCAAAATAATGTGGATGTTTTTGCATATGCATAATGGTAACAGTCGCGTTGAATTTTGCCGCTATCTTTGCCATTTTGGGATCACGATGGAACCCGCTGACATCGTTCACCATCACCGCTCCGGCTTCCAAGGCGGCTTGGGTAACGATGGATTTGCTGGTGTCTATTGAAACCGGGAGCTCTTTTGCCAGTTTTTTTACTACCGGCACAATCCTTCTGACCTCTTCTTTGATTGAAACCGGAGTTGCTCCGGGGCGGGTCGATTCTCCGCCTATGTCGATTATATCCGCCCCTTCTTCGATCATTTTCATGCCATGCGCGATCGCTTTTTCATGGTCAAAAAACAAGCCGCCGTCGGAAAAAGAATCGGGGGTTACATTTAGGATCCCCATGATATAAGTTTTCTTGCCGAGCGGCCAAGTTTTTCCTCCGATTTTTAAAGAGAGGGGAGCTGTATAGTTTTTCAGGACCGTCTCAAGCTCTTTAGCCATATCCGGGAGCCTAAAACAATGTTGCCGGAGCTTTTTTATTAAATCCTCAAATTGTTGGAGCGTTCCCAGAAGAAGCGCTCCTCCCTCTTTTTCCGAATGGTTGATTGAGCCGCGGCTGACCGCCGCTTCTCCCCCCAGAGCCAGCATTTCCTGTTTAATAATGTTGCTTTGGGTCGGAGAGAGCTTTTCGATTTTAACCGCGCGAAAAACCGCTTTGGGAGCCATTATTTTTATTCCCTGTCGATCGGCTTTGATTTTTAGGAGTTCGGCCTCGGCTTCCGGAAGGTTATGGATTTCTATGATTCGCATGTAGTTTTATGACTTTTGAGGTCTTGCGGGTGACTTTGACCCTTTCGTCGATCCGCAGTCCGGCTACCCAGATGATGCGTCCCTCCGCCTCAACAATCGGAATCCGGTCCCGATCCTCTTTATTTATTTTGTTGTCGACAAAAAAGTCCTGCAGCTTTTTTGCCCCCTTCATGCCGAGCGGATAGAAGCGGTCGCCGTCGCGGCGCGACCTGACCAGCAGTTCTTTGCCCGCTTCGTCAAAATCGACATAGACGGTGTCGGCGGAAGGTTCGGTCTCCTGGAAAGATTTTTTGCTTTCGATTTCGGCCATGATCTCCATTCCGATCTCTTCGATCAGAACTTTGCCTGGTATCGGCAGTTTATAACGGAAAGAAATTTTTTGGGGAAGAGGAGGCTTCTCTTTGGTGATGGTCAGCTTGCTGCGAGTCCCGATCACAAAAATCTTTTCCGGAAGGTTCAACTCCCAGCTTTCGTTCGAATAAAGATTTTTTAAGATATCATGAATATGCGAGAAGGCCAGTTCCGACAGGTTCCCTTTCACCCGTTCGATCGCCGCGCGGATAAAATGCCCCTGCACCGGAGGGTCAAGCGCGCGGAGTTTTTCAAGATTAAGTTCCAGCTCATAGTCGCTCTGGCGGGTGATGATCTCCTGCAGGGCTTGCTTGACCTCTCTCTCCAGATAAAGCGAATCTTCGGTTAAGAGAAGGATCGTTTGCAAAAGGATATCCTTGATGTTTAAATTATAAATTTTAAGCTGCGGGATCAATTTTAAGCGAACGCGGTTGCGCAGGTATTTGGACTCGTAGTTGGTGTGATCGATTCTGGGAACCAGCTTAAGCGTGGCGATATATTTGTCGATGTCCCGCCGCCAGATTTTGATCAGCGGGCGGACAATGTTTTTTCTGACAGGGGGGATCCCGGTCAACCCCTTCAGTCCCGCTCCCCTCAACAGGTGCATTAAAAAAGTTTCAACGTTGTCGTCGGCGTTGT
The DNA here is from genome assembly GCA_001771585.1 of candidate division WOR-1 bacterium RIFOXYB2_FULL_46_45. Lineage (GTDB taxonomy): Bacteria > Margulisbacteria > WOR-1 > XYC2-FULL-46-14 > XYC2-FULL-46-14 > XYC2-FULL-46-14. The sequence goes on along the minus strand of MEUE01000004.1, from coordinate 58,102 downwards.
GCCCCAGAGCGATCTTGTTTGCCCCGATCTTTTGCGCGGTGTTGCGGTAGAATTCGTAGCGCAGTTTGCGGGCGGCGTTTTCGATGTTCATTTTTTCGGTTTCGGCGTAGGCGGCAACGTTTACCGAATCGGAGATGCAGGTTAATCCCAGGTTTTTGGAGAGCCCCTCAACAAAACGCTGGTCGATCTCCGCGTCCGGCCGCAAGAGATGATTTAAGTGGGCCACATAGAGGGTAAAATCCAATTCTTCTTTTGCTTCATTTAAAAGATGAAGAAGGGAAACCGAATCGGCGCCTCCCGAAACTCCGGCCAAAACAATGTCCTTGGGCTTGATCATCTTGTATTCTTTGATCGTTTGCAGAAATCGTTCTTTTAACATAACGCTTCCGCCCAGCCGGAGAGGACCGGTACTTTAATTTTAGTGATCCCGATCGCGGCGATTGCTCCCCAGGGCAGCAGGATCGCAAAGTGCGAATCGCGGATCGGAACTAGGATGGTGTAAACCGCCAGGAAGATAAGCCAGAGGAGAAAAGCCTGTGCCGCGTGGAAGGAGCAGTCCTTATCCAAACGTCTTGAAGTCAAAATAATATAAAGCGACGGCACAAAAAAAAGATAAGCGGACAAGACCAATGTTTTTTTCATAGGATTTTTGTTTGCCGGGAGTCGGGATTGAACCGACGACCTAGGGCTTATGAGTCCCTCGCTCTAGCCAACTGAGCTATCCCGGCTTGTTTCCAAATTCATTATATAACACAAATACCCGCTTGCAAAGTGGAGGGTGAATTGATAAAATTCCGAAAGAGGTGCAAAGTGTCAGAAAATATAAAAATCCTGGTAGTTGACGACGAGCCGACGGTTTTGGAATCCTTCAAGATGATCCTCAAAATCAAAGATTATGACGTTGACGCTTTTCTTGACGGCCCCTCCGCCCTCGAAAAAATAGAAAAAGGGAAATACGATATCGCCTTTATCGACATGAAGCTCCCCAAGATGGACGGCCTGGAAGTGCTGAAAAAATTAAAAGAAGCCGACTCCGAACTTGAAGTCGTAATTGTTACCGCCTATGCCACCGACGCTTCACATGCCAACGCCATCAATATGGGAGCGCTGGAATATTTACGCAAACCGTTTTTGATGGAAGAGATTTATGAACTGGTTGATCGCGGCCTGCGCCGCCGCCGCAGAGTAAAAACCCCAAAAGAATCGGCCACCCCGAAGCCGCCCGAAGGGATACATTGAGCGTTAAAGCCAATGTTCTGGTGATCGACGACGAAACCAGTATCCTCGAAGCGTTTAAAATGACCTTAAAGTACAAAGATTACGGAGTTGAAGTCTTTGCCGACGGCCATTCCGCTCTCGCGAATTTTCAAAAAGACAAATACGATGTTGCCTTTATCGACCTCAAGCTCCCCGACCAGATCGACGGGATCGAAATTTTAAGGGAGATGAAAAAAACCGATCCGCGCTTGCAGGTAATAATCATGACCGCGTATGATACCAAGGCCTCCGAAACCACCGCCCGCAAACTGGGTGTGATCGAATATTTGCGCAAACCATTTTTAATGGAAGAGATCTATGAGCTGGTTGAGCGCGGTCTGAAGTTGAGAGAGGATAATAAATGAGCGATAACGCCAGGATCATTGTTGTTGACGATGAGCCGTCGGTTCTTGAGTCTTTCAAGATGATCTTGAGTATTAAAAATTACAACGTTGACCTTTTTGAGGACAGCACCGAAGCGCTCAAAACCTTTGCCAAGGGGAAATACGATGTCGCCTTTGTCGATATTAAGATGCCCAAGGTGGATGGGCTGGAGCTTTTGCGGCAGTTTAAAGAGAAGGATCCGGAGATAGAGGTGGCGATGGTAACCGCTTATGGAGACGAGCATTCCCATGCCCGGGCGATTGATTTGGGTGCTTTGGAATATTTACGCAAACCGTTTTTGATGGAAGAGATTTATGAGCTGGTCAGCCGCGGGATTCGCCGGCGGATGGCTAGGAGAGACCAAGCATTCTAGTGATTGTGAGGCGCGCGGCTTCGGCGGTTTTTTGATCCACCACGATTTTTTCTTTCAAATCCTCCAGGGACCAGAGCACTTTTTCAAGCGTCGTTTTTTTCATGTTGGGACAGACCGCGATTTCAGTTGCCGGATAGAACTTTTTTTCCGGATTATCTTTTTGCAGACGGTAGACCATCCCTATTTCTGTTCCGACGATAAATTCTTTTGCCGTGCTTTCTTTCGCGAAGGTCCACATCCCTCCGGTTGAGAAGACCCGGTCGGCTTCGGCGATTGTTTCCGGGCGGCATTCCGGATGGACCATCACCATCGCTCCCGGATGTTTTTTCTTTGCTTCCCTGATATGTTCGGGGAGGATTTTGGCATGGGTGGGGCAGTAGCCGTTCCATAGTATGAATTTCTTGTCCTTGTTGTTGTCCTTGATCTTCTTTTCCGTATACATGCCCAAATATTTATCCGGTACAAAAATTATCTCGTTGCAATCAAGCGACCGGCAGACCTCAATTGAATTGGCGGAGGTACAGCAGATATCCGATTTGGCTTTTATTGCCGCCGAGGAATTTATATAGCACACTACTTTTGCGCTTTGATTTTTGAGCTTTAAACTTTGAAGTTGCGGTACGGTTATCATGTCGGCCATCGGGCAACCGGCTTTAATGTCGGGCATCAGCACCGTTTTTTCGGGGCAGATGATCGCGGCGGTCTCCGCCATAAAATGGACGCCGCAAAAAACGATCAAGTCCGCCCTGGTCTTTGACGCTTCAATGGACAATCCGAGGGAATCGCCGGTATAATCGGCGATATCCTGCACTTCGGGCAATTGATAGTTATGGGCCAGAATCACCGCGTTGCGTTCTTTTTTTAATTTGTGGATCTTGTCAGTTAATGATTCCGCCGCCAATTACCTCATCCCCCTTATAAAATACCACCGACTGTCCGGGTGTGATTGCCCGCTGGTTCTCTTTGAAATTCAGGCGAACGATATTATCGTTTGCGGACAATATTGCCGGTGATTCTTTACTATTATATCTGATTTTGGCGGCAACTTCTATTTCGCCCTCCGGTGCCTGTCCGGAGGTAAAGGTCACATGGTCGGCGGTTAAAGTGTTGCCCATCAAATCGTTGTCGTTTCCGATGGTAATTGTATTCTTCAAAACATCAATTTTTGTCACAAACTTTCTGGCTCCATAGGCGCCGATCCCTTTCTTCTGCCCGATGGTGTAGAAAATTATCCCTTTATGTTTTCCGACCACGATCCCGGATTGATCTATAATGTCTCCCGGATTGATTGCTTCAGGAATATTTTCTTTTAAGAACCGGCCATAATTATCATCATCAATAAAACAAATCTCCTGGCTCTCTTTCTTTTCGGCTACCGGCAGCTTAAACTTTTTGGCCAGCTTTCTTCCTTCCTCTTTCGTGTATTCTCCCATTGGGAAGAGCGTTTTTCTTAAACTCTCTCGGTTCATCATATATAAGACATAGGATTGATCTTTGCGCTGATCCACGCCCTTAAAGAGCCGTCCGTCTTTTATTTGGGCGTAATGGCCGGTCGCGATTTTGGTGCACCCAAGTTCCTCGGCCTTCTTGAGCAATAATTTAAACTTGAGGAACTCATTGCAGCGAATGCATGGGTTCGGCGTGCGGCCGTTCTTATATTCTTCGATAAAGTTTTGGATTACGTATTTTTTAAATTCTTCGCGGTAATTGACGGTGTAGTGGGGGATGCCAAGTACGCGGCAGACCTCTTTGGCATCTTCAATCTCTTTTAATCCGCAGCAGCCGCCAAAATCTTTTTTACCGGGCCAGATTTGCATGGTGATCCCTAAGACATCATAACCCTGTTCTTTTAATAAAGCGGCGGAGACCGACGAATCGACCCCCCCCGACATGGCGCATAAGACCTTCATGTTATAATTATATAATGCCTTCCGACAAAATCATAATCAAAGGTGCACGGGAACACAATTTAAAAAACGTCAACCTTGAAATTCCCCGCAACCAGCTGATTGTTTTTACCGGCCTTTCCGGCTCCGGTAAATCATCGCTGGCATTCGATACCATCTACGCCGAAGGGCAGAGAAGATACGTTGAATCTCTTTCCGCCTACGCCCGCCAGTTTTTGGAGCAGATGCAAAAACCGGATGTCGATTCGATCGAAGGGCTATCGCCGGCAATCTCAATCGACCAAAAAACCTCCTCCCGCAACCCCCGTTCCACTGTCGGCACGGTTACCGAAATTTACGATTACCTGCGCCTCCTTTTTGCCCACGTCGGCATCCCGCATTGCCCGCAATGCGGAAGAAAAATTGAAAAACAAACGGTGGAGCAGATTGTGGATCAGATTATGATGGTACGGACAGGTCGCGACCTGTCCGTACAGATTCTGTCGCCGGTAGTGCGTGGAAGAAAAGGGGAGTATAAAGATTTATTTAAAGACATAGAAAAAGACGGCTTCCTTCGGGTCAGGATTGATAATAAAACCCACGAGTTTCCTGATATCCCCTCGGTGGACAAAAAGAAAAAACATAATATCGAAATTGTCGTCGACAGGATTATTTTAAAAGAATCCGCCAAGAAACGTTTGGCCGAATCGGTTGAAACCGCCCTGCGTTACGGGAGCGGGTTGGTTCTGGTTGTTTTTGGAGAGGGCAAAAAAGCTAAAGAGGAACTTTTCTCCGAAAAGTTTTCCTGCCCTTATTGCGGGATTAGTTTAGATGAAATAACCCCGAGGATCTTTTCTTTCAATAGCCCCTATGGCGCCTGTCCGGAATGCACCGGTTTGGGGGATAAGTTGGAGTTTGACCCGGATCTCGTGATCCCCGATAAAAACCTGTCGCTCTCCGAAGGGGCGATCGTCCCATGGGGCGAATCGGCCAGTTTTTATATGGTTCGGCTGGAAGCGGTCGGCGGGAAATTCGGTTTTACCATGGATACGCCGATTAAAGATCTGACCAAAAAACAATTGAATGCGATTTTATACGGGACCGACCAGCCGTTAAAATTTAAATATCAGATGCAAAAGGGCTATTGGGAACACGAGAGCGAGTTTGAAGGGGTGATCAACAACTTAAAGCGCCGCTATTACGAAACCAAGTCCGAAAATATGCGCTATTATCTCTACCGCTTCATGAGCTCGGTCCCGTGCCCAAAATGTAAGGGGCAGCGTTTGAAGCCCGAATCTTTGGCCGTCAAAATAGACGGCAAATCGATCGCCGAAATTTCCAATTTGTCGGTTGGGAAACTGATCTCTTTTCTTGACGGATTAAAACTGACCGAGCGCGAAGAGTTGATCGCGAAGGGGATATTAAAAGAAATCAAGGCGCGCCTGAAATTTTTGGACGATGTCGGCTTGAATTATATAACTTTGGATCGCCAATCGAGCACTTTGTCCGGAGGAGAATCACAGCGGACCCGTTTGGCAACCCAGATCGGCTCCGGCTTGGTCGGGGTCTTATATATTCTCGATGAACCATCGATCGGCCTGCATCAAAAAGACAACCAACAGCTAATCAAAACACTAAAAAAACTGCGTGACCTGGGAAACACCATGATTGTCGTTGAACATGACGAAGAGACGATGCGTGCCGCCGATTATCTGGTTGATATCGGTTCCGGGGCGGGGATACATGGCGGACATATTGTGGAGGCGGGGAGCATCGAGCAGGTCATAAAAAATAAGAAATCAATAACCGGAAGATACTTGAGCGGAGCCGATTGTATCCCGGTCCCAATAAAGAGAAGGGAAGGGAACGGGAATTTTATCGAGATAAAAGGGGCAAAGCATCACAATCTGAAAGATGTTGACGTAAAATTTCCGCTTAGTAAATTTATCGGTGTGACTGGGGTCTCCGGTTCGGGCAAAAGCTCGCTGATCAACGATATCCTTTATAACGCTTTGGCGAAGAAGTTTTACCGTTCGATTGAGAAAGAAGGGAAACACGATAAGATTTTAGGGGCCGAGCATATCGACAAGATAATTATCATCGACCAGTCGCCGATCGGCCGGACCCCTAGATCAAATCCGGCGACCTACACCGGGGTTTTTAACCACATCCGCGACCTTTTTTCGATGACCCCGGAGGCAAAAGCGCGCGGCTACCAGCCGGGACGTTTTTCTTTTAATGTCAAAGGGGGGCGGTGCGAGGCGTGCGGAGGGGACGGCTACAATAAGATCGAAATGCATTTTCTGCCGGATGTTTACGTAACCTGCGACGTTTGTAAAGGAAAAAGATATAACCGTGAAACTTTGGAGGTTCGCTACAAAGGAAAAAATATCTTTGAGGTTTTGGATTCAACGGTTGAAGAGGCAATGCGGCTTTTTGAGAATATCCCGCAGATTTACCGAAAACTGCAAACGCTCCACGATGTCGGGCTCGATTATATCAAGCTGGGGCAGTCGGCCAACACGCTCTCCGGCGGAGAGGCGCAGAGGGTCAAATTGGCGACCGAATTGTCTTTGCGCTCCACCGGCCGCACCCTTTATCTTTTGGACGAGCCGACCACCGGCCTGCATTTTGACGATATCAAAAAACTTTTGACGGTACTTGATCGGCTGGTTGACACCGGCAATACGGTTATTGTTATCGAGCACAATCTCGATGTCATCAAGACCGTTGACCATATAATCGATCTTGGCCCGGACGGCGGCGATATGGGGGGGGAGATTGTGGCGGAGGGAACTCCAGAACAGATTGCGAAAAACACACAGAGCTATACTGGACACTATTTGAAAAAGGTTCTAAAATAAACCATGGGCCTTGAATTTTTTATAATCTTCCTCCCGATCCTTTTGATCAGCATCACAATCCACGAATTTGCCCACGCCAAAGCGGCGGACATACTGGGTGATCCGACCGCCCGTTACGCCGGCAGATTGACCTTGAACCCGATCAGCCATATCGATCCTTTGGGTTTTTTGGCCCTTATTTTATTTCGGATCGGCTGGGCCAAACCGGTTCCGATCAATCCGTATAATTTCCGTAACCCGGAGCGGGGGATGATGATTGTCGGCATTGCCGGACCGGCGGCGAATTTTATGCTTGCCTGGTTTTTGGCGGTTATTTTGCGCAATGTCCCGCTCAATAATTTATTTTGGATCAATCTTTTGCAGTCGACCATCTGGCTGAATCTGGCGCTTATGATCTTTAATCTTTTGCCGGTTCCGCCCCTGGACGGATCCCGGATCTATACCCGCTTTTTACCTTTAAACTGGCAGATCACTCTTGAACGCTACGGCTTTTTTATTCTGATCGGGATTCTAATCTTCCCGCCGACCCAAGAACTCCTTTTCTACGCGATTAATTTTCTGTTTGGTATTTTGGTGGGATAGGGGAAGAGTCCCGAATTTTTATCTCAAATCAACATCTCGAATGATCACTAATCCCCGGGTCTCGAATTATCTGTCCCAAATACTCCAATATATTCTCGAAATGCCCATCCCTGGGGTGGGGAGGAGATATTCGCGGGCGTATTCGAGGATTTGAGAATGTAGATTGGAGTCGGTGGATTTGGGATTATTTGGGACGGAAGATTCGCGATAAAAATTCGGGACTATTTTTTACACGAACTTCTCAAACACCAAATTTGCCAAAAATAATCCCCGGTGGGTCAATTTGATATTCTCCGCGGTCTCTTCGAGCAATCCTTGTTCCTTCAGCTCTTTCACCTCGTTCTCAAAGCCGATAAAATTATCTTTGGCAATTCCCTCCAGCAAGCGCAAGCCCATAATAATTTTTTCACAACCGTGCTCCGCTTCCTTCTCGCCGCCAGCGACCCAGCGGTAGCCATCCACATGCGAATGCGCTCCCTCTCCAATGCCGAGATAATTCTTATTCAACCAATAGGCGATATTATGTTGGCATTCTCTCTCCGGCTTGGCGAAATTGGAAATCTCGTAGTGCTTGTAGCCGACTTCTTTGAATTTGTCGATGGCGTATTGGTACATATCGGCCTCGGTGTCGTTGTCGGGGAGAGGCGCAAAATTTTGCGCCTGTACTTCCAGATTGTAAAGAGAAATATGCTCCGGGTTTAGCTTCAAGACGGCATTGATATCTTCTTTGAATTCGTCAAAGGTCTGTCCGGGGAGGGCGTACATTATATCAATCCCGATGTTGTCAAAGCCGGCCCGGCGGGCGTCGTCAAAAATCCGGTAAACGTCTTCGGAGGAATGGATCCTTCCGAGCGTCTTTAAATGCCGGTCGTTAAACGATTGCGCTCCGATTGAAAGGCGGTTAACGCCGGCTTCTCTAAACCCTTTTAGCTTCACATAGTCCGCGGTTGCCGGGTTGGCTTCGAGAGAGATTTCCGGTAGGGGCGGGTCATAGACCTGCCCGCACAGAATTTTTTCCAGTTGCTTTGGCGTTAAAAGAGATGGCGTTCCGCCTCCAAAATAGATAGTTGTAAGTGGTAATTGTAGGGGCAGGTCATTGACCTGCCCGTACATGTAAGTAGTAAGTGTATTAGACAGGTAGTTGGCGTAAGCATCTAATTGGTCTTCCCTTCCCTCATACGACAAAAAGTTACAATATGGGCACTTCTTCTTGCAGAATGGAATGTGGATATATAAATGTTCGATCATTTGCCAAGGCGCAGAACCGCTAGAAACGCCTCTTGTGGCACATCAACCGAGCCGATCCGCTTCATCCGCTTCTTTCCGGCTTTTTGTTTTTCCAGCAGTTTGCGCTTGCGGGAAATATCTCCGCCGTAGCATTTTTGCAAAACATCCTTTTTAATCGCGCGGACCGTTTCTCTGGCAATAACTTTTGATCCGATCGTTGCCTGGATCGGGATTTCAAACTGGTGCCTGGGGATCACCTCTTTTAATTTTTCGGCCAGCAGTTTTCCTTTGTGGTAGGCCTTTTCGCGGTGGACGATGATGGAAAGGGCGTCAACGCTTTCCTGGTTAAGCATAATGTCCATCTTTACCAGATCGGAGGGCTTGTAGCCGATCAGCTCATAATCCATCGAAGCGTAGCCGCGCGAACAGGACTTGAGCATGTCATGGAATTCGGAGATCACTTCCGAAAGTGGAATTTGAAAAGTCATCATTACCCGGGTCGGATCGAGATATTCCATTCCCTTAAATTCTGCCCGCTTGTCCATCGCCAGCTCCATAATTTTTCCGACATAATCGCTCGGAGAAAAAACGGTCAGCTTCATGAACGGCTCTTCAATTTGCGTAATTTGGGTCGGATTGGGAAAGCTGGCCGGGTTGTCGATAAAAAGTTCGCTTCCGTCGGTCTTGATGATCTTATAAATCACGTTGGGGGCGGTCGCCACTAAATCTATGTTATATTCCCGCTCCAGCCGCTCCTGGATAATTTCAAGATGCAAAAGCCCCAAAAAGCCGCAGCGGAAACCAAGTCCAAGGGCGGCGGAACTTTCCGGCTCATAAAAGAGTGCGGCATCGTTTAGTTGTAATTTTTCAAGCGCCTCTTTCAAATGTTCAAAGTCGCCGGCATTGACCGGATAGAAGCCGCAAAAGACCATCGGCTTGATCGGTTGGTAGCCGGGGAGGGGGGCTTCCGCCGGATTTTTGGTATCGGTTACGGTATCTCCGACCCGGCATTCCCGCACGTTCTTTACTCCCGAAATCAGATAGCCGACTTCGCCAATCCCAAGCTCTTCTTTTTTTTGGAGCCCCAGCTTCAAAGTCCCGACTTCCAACGCTTCATATTCGCTTCCGGTCCCCATCATTTTTATTTTGCCGCCCGCTTTAAGCGTCCCGTTCACGATCCGGACATAGGCGATCACTCCGCGGTAGCTGTCGTAGTGGGAATCAAAGATCAATCCCTGGAGCGGCTTGTTCGGGTCTCCCGTGGGCGCCGGTATTTTTTTGATGATCGCTTCAATAATCTCAATCATCCCTTTTCCTTCTTTGGCGCTGGCCAGGATCACTTCTTCTTTTTCGATGCCAAAAGCGTTTTTGAGCTCTATCAGGGTTTTCTCAACTTCGGCGTTGGGAAGATCGATCTTGTTGATCACCGGAATGATGACCAGGTTATTATTGATCGCGAGATACGCGTTGGCTAAGGTTTGCGCTTCAATCCCCTGGCTGGCATCGATTAAGAGCAAAGCCCCTTCGCACGCTGCCAGCGATCTTGAAACTTCGTAACTGAAGTCGACATGTCCGGGAGTATCGATTAAGTTCAGGGTATATTCTTTATACTGCATTCGGATCGCCTGCGCTTTGATGGTGATCCCGCGTTCGCGTTCAAGGTCCATGGTGTCCAGGACCTGGGCTCTCATTTCCCGTTTAGAAATTGTTCCGGTAAATTCAAGCAGTCGGTCGGCCAGGGTCGATTTTCCGTGGTCGATGTGGGCAACGATGCAAAAATTACGGATTTTTTGAGGGTCCATTCTTTAATCTTATCAATATTTCCCTTCGTTGACAAACTATCATAAAGAAAATATAATCAACTATACTAATGACAAATGACAAAATCCCAAATCCAAATGAATCGGGAAAATTTAAATATTTAAAGATTTTAGGATTTATTGGGATTTTGATATTGGGATTTTGGATTTTCCCGCAAGTTGCCTACGCCTTCACTGATTTATCGGAGATCGGCATCGGCGCCCGCCCATTGGCTCTCGGTAAGGCCTATGCCGCCTTGTCGTCCGACGGCTCCGGCATTTTTACGAACCCGGCCGGGCTCTCCGATTTTCCAAAACTAAAAATCGTCTCGATGATGGGACGTTTGATGGAGGATGTCAATTATCTTTCTCTCGGAATTGCCGATACTTTTCCTTTCGGCTCGCTCGGCTTCGGCTACATGTCGGCCGGCTTGCAGAGCATTCCGCTCACGACCCTAACCCACACTCCGACCGGGGACGTTATTTCCGATCCGTACGCTTATACCGATTACACTTCGGGGATCTATTATCTTTCCTACAGCCGCAAGTTTAATCCGGTTTTTGCGCTCGGTTTGAACCTGAAATATTTTGTCCAGACTTTTTCTTTGAATTCGGGGGCGATGGCGGGAGCGGCCGGAACCGGAATGGAGGCCGATCTCGGATTAAAGTGGAAGCCGCGCGGTTTTTTAAGCATTGGCTGTCTGGCCAAAAACGCCCTTCCAACTTCCATGGGCGGCAAATTTACCTGGCAGAAAAATAACCGGGAAGAGGGGATGCCGCTTCTGGTTAATTTGGGCGCATATCTTAAACTTTTTGGCGCTTCCGGTTTCAGGCAGTTTAACAACCAGAATGTTTCCGTCATGGCCGAACTGCAAAATTATCCCAATCTTTCCCGTCCGCTTCTTTTTAAGCTCGGGTCGGAATGGTGGGTCACCCGTGGGTTTGCTTTGCGGCTTGGTATCGATCAGGATTATAAGGCGACCGAATCGGGAGGGACCGGAATTGACAGCAACATTACTTGCGGGGTCGGCCTCAAGGCGGCCGGGTTCACCTTTGATTACGCCTACCATCAATTTGGGGAAATAAAGAGCAACACCTCGCATTTCTTTTCGATCGGCTATATCGGTTACGACGAGGATTTCCGCGACGACTTGCGGATCGGAGAAAAAGATAAGGGAGGGCTTTTTCCGATTTTAAAGAAAAAGCCGAGGTTGAAGCAGTTTACCGACATAAATTCGTATTATTGGGCGGCGGAGCCGATTGAATATTTTGCGACCCTTGGGATTATCGACGGTTATCCGGACCGGACCTTTCGGCCCGATGACGCGATCACCCGCGGCCAGTTAAACGCGGTCCTGGCGCGGGCGAAGGGGCTTACGGTCGCGACCAAAGAAGCTTCACGGAGCAAAGACCAAGTGTTGACCCGGGGAGAAGCAGTCATAATTTTTGCCAAGTTTGCCGGTTTAAATCCTCCAACCGCGGCGGCGGCCAAGAAGGCCGGGTTCCTGGAATATCTTGGGACCGCCGATTTTAATCCCGGGAAAATATTTACCCGCGCCGAAGCGGCGGAGATCCTTTCAAAGACCAAAAAGGGGCAGGAGAAGATCAGAGAGTTCCTTAAAGAGTAGGAGAAGTAATATCCGATGCCTAATATCCGTAATCTTATCTAAAAATTGTGCTATCCGCAAGGATTATAATTTGCTATAATTCTCGACAAATGCGAATGAAAGATGGGATCGGTTTTTTGGGTCTTTTGGTTTTTGCCGTTGGAATAGTTGTCTCGTTTGGCTGGATCCTTGATATCCCACAGCTAAAGAGCGTTCTTCCCGGCCTGGTTACCATGAAAGCCAATACCGCTTTTGCTTTTATTTTAATCGGCCTTTCTTTGTTTTTACAGAAAAAAGAAAATCCTGATAAGGCCGAGCTTTTTATTTCTCGTCTTTCCGCTTTTATTGCCGGGCTGATTGGCCTGTTGACTTTGGCGGAGTATGCTTTCGGCGTAAATTTGGGGATAGACCAAATGCTGGTCCCGGAGGCGGCGGGAGCCGCCCACACCGTTTACCTCGGCCGGATGTCCCCCAATACCGCTCTTTGTTTTTTTCTGCTTGCCTTTGCGCTTATTTTTTTGGATTACAAAACAAGGCTTTGCACCGTTCTTTTTCAGTTTGCCTGCGTATTGTCCGTGTTGATCTCGGCCAACAGTTTGATTGGTTATTTATACGGTGTGGTCGAGTTTTACGGTCAAATATGGTTATTCACCCCAATGGCTCTGCATACGACTATCGTTTTTATCGTTGCGGGGGGGGGATTCTTCTCTCCCGTCCAAATTGCGGGTTTGTCTCTTTGCTGTTTGATCGGGGGTTTGCGGGGATCATAACAAGAAGACTTTTTCCGATGGCTCTTTTGCTTCCTTTGTTTTTGGGCTGGCTAAAGTTGACCGGCGAGCAATTTTTTCATTACAGCAATGCTTTTGGCGTTTCTTTGGTCGCCGCCTCAAACATATTTTTTTATTCCTTTTTGTTGTTTTTAGGGGCAAGATCGGTTAAGAAAGCTGAGAACAAACGCAAGCTGGTGGAAGAAAAATTCAGAACATTGTTCCAGTCCTCAAGCGATGCGATTATGATTTTGTCTCCCCCGGATTGGAAGTTTTTAGAATGTAATCCGGCAACTTTAAAATTATTTAATATTAAGGATAATGTCCAATTTTCTTCCCTTGGGCCGTGGGACCTCTCTCCCAAGTTTCAGCCGGACGCGCAGCTTTCTTCCGTCAAAGCCAAGAAAATGATCGAACTGGCCATGAAAGACGGGAGCAGTTCTTTTGAATGGAGGCACAAGAAGTTTAACGGAGAAGAGTTTTCGGCAACGGTCTTGTTGACTAAGATGGTGATTGGAGGAGAAGCTGTTCTTCAGGGGATTGTCCGTGACGTTACCGAATTACACAAAGAAAAAGAACGTGTGGCCGCCTTGGCCAAAGAGTGGGCTCAAACCTTTGATGCCATGTCGGACGGGGTCTCAATCCATGCGGTCGACCATACTATTTTAAATGCCAATGCCGCGCTTTGTAAGATGTTGGGCAAGAAAAAAGAGGAGATCATCGGGCAAAAATGTTACGTGATTTTTCACGACACCGATTGTCCGATAGGGAGCTGCCCGATGGAAAGGGCGATAATTTCAAAAAAAGACGAACAGCTTGAGGTTTTTGAACCAAAGCTGAATGGCTGGCTGTTGATTTCGACTTCCCCGATTTTTGACGGCAAGGGAGAGCTTGAAAAACTGGTGCATGTTGTGCGCGACATAACGGAGCGCAAAAAAACGGAGAAAGAATTGGAGGAGAAAAACAAAAAACTGCTTGAGTTGGACAAATTGAAGTCCGATTTTATCGCCACGGTTTCTCACGAGCTTCGTACGCCTCTAACAATTATAAAAGAAGGGATTATGCAGGTTTTGGACGAGCTTTACGGAAAAATAGGAACGGACCAGAAAAAGGTTCTTGATATTTCAAAAAACAATATTGACCGGCTGACCCGGATTATCAACGATCTGCTCGATATCTCAAAGATCGAAGCGAATCGGGTCGACATCCATCCGAAAGAATTTCCAATATGCGAGATCGGGCACAAGGTGATTGAAGCCTCCAAAATCAAGGCCGATGCCGAAGGGATAAGAATGGTTGCCGATTGTTCTGCGGGTGAAAATGTTTTGGTTTACGCCGATCCCGACCGGTTGGAACAGATTTTTATTAATTTGATTACCAATTCCCTAAAGTTTACCCCCAAAGGGGGGCAGATAACGCTTAAGCTGGAAGAAGAGCCCGACTTTGTCCGGATTTCGGTATCGGATACCGGGAAGGGGATTGCCGGGGAAGATATTCCCAAGCTCTTTTCAAGATTCCAACAGCTGGATCGGAGCAAAGGGGGGACCGGGTTGGGCCTGGCCATAGCGAAGAATTTAGTCGAATTGCAGGGCGGGAAAATTTGGGTTGAATCCGAATTGGGAAAAGGGACGACTTTTACCTTTACTGTTCCAAAAGTAAAAAAATAAATGGAGGGAAAAGGAATGGCAAAGAAGATTCTGCTGGTTGACGACGAACCGGAATTGGTTGAAATGGTAAAGATGCGGCTTGCCGCCAATGGCTTTGAGGTAATAACAGCCGGAGACGGGGTTGAGGGGCTTGAAAAAGCGCGGAGTGAAAAACCTGACCTGATTATTCTTGACCTGATGCTCCCCAAAATGAATGGTTACGAGGTCTGCCGGCTTTTGAAGTTTGAAGAAAAAACCGGCAAGATTCCGATCATTCTGTTTTCGGCCAGGGCGCAGGAGTCCGATAAGGCGACCGGAAAAGATGTCGGGGCGGACGCTTATATTGTTAAGCCCTTTGAACCGCAGGCCCTCATAGCAAAGATTAACGAATTGTTAAAAGGATAACAGCCGTGGCAAAAAACGATAGTTTTGGAAGTGTTCCCGAAGTAGACCTGGCCGGCTATAGTATCGACGCTTCGGTTATTCCTTCCGTTCCCGCTTCCCTGGCCGAAAAATACAACCTGATGCCCCTTTTTAAAGCGGGGAAAAACTTGACCGTCGCCATGTCCGATCCCAAAAATGTCCTGGCGCTGGACGAGCTGCGCACCGCCTCCGGAATGGAAATTTCGGTTGTAAAAAGCAACGAAAAGCAGATCAAAGAGGCCATTTCGGAATATTACGGAATCTCCGCTGTGATTGAGGATGTAGTAAAAAACTATAAGCCGATCGGTGAAGCAAAGAAAGTAAAAGTAATCGGAGAAGAAGCGGCCCCGATTGTTAAACTGGTCAATGTGCTGATAACCCAGGCCCTGCGCGAACGGGCGAGCGATATCCATATCGAACCGGAACATAACGATGTTCGGGTCCGGTTCCGCGTTGACGGAGTTTTGCACGAAGAATCGGTAATGCCGCAGTTTATGTCAGCACCTTTGGTCTCCCGGATCAAGGTTTTGGCCGGCATGGACATTGCCGAAAACCGGGTTCCACAGGACGGACGTTTTGAAATAAAAGAATCCGGCCGCTCGATCGATTTTAGGATTTCAACTTTCCCTTCCGCTTACGGTGAAAAAGTGGTGATCAGGATCTTGGACAAGGGCTCGATGCTATACGGTTTGACCGACATCGGTTTTTCGGAAGAAAATTACAAAAAGTTTTTGGGGTTGATCCATAAGCCGCACGGCATAATTCTGATCACCGGTCCGACCGGGTCGGGAAAAACTACCACTTTATACGCGGCCTTGGGAGAGATAAACAGTAAAGAACTGAATGTTACAACCGTTGAAGATCCGATTGAATACGAACTTCCGGGGATTACCCAGTCGCAGATTAACGTCAAAGCCGGGCTGACTTTTGCTTCGGCACTCCGTTCAATCTTGCGGCAGGATCCGGATGTGGTTTTAGTCAGTGAAATCCGCGACGGCGAAACCGCGGCGATCGCGGTCCAGGCGGCTTTGACCGGCCACATGGTCTTTTCAACCTTGCATACTAATGATTCTTCCGGAGCGATTGTTCGCTTAATTGATATGAAAGTAGAGCCGTTTTTGATTGCTTCTTCTCTTGAAGGGGTGATGGCTCAGCGGCTGGTCAGGACGATCTGTAAAAAATGTAAGATCGAAGCTCCTCCCCCCGAAGAGTTAAAACAGCGTTTTCCGGAAATTAAGTCCCTTGCCAAAGGGACGGGATGCAAGGCGTGTAAAGGGAGCGGTTTCAAGGGGCGCACCGGGATTTTTGAATTGCTTATAATAGACGACCAAATTCGCCAGATGATTACCAGGAAAGCTTCATCTGATGAGATCCGAAAGTACGCGGTTGAGCACGGGATGAAAACGCTTTATCAGGACGGGATGGAAAAAGTTAAGGCCGGAGCTACCACCTTGGACGAAGTGTTGAGGGTAACGGAACTTGAATAAATATATTTATAAGGCCCGAAACGAGATCGGGGAATTGGTGGAAGGGGAATTAAATTCCGTTTCCGCCGAAGCGGCCTCGCTTGAACTGACCAAAAAGAAACTGACCCCGGTCACGGTTGAAGCCAAAGGGCTGATTTTTGATTTTGCCTCCCTCTCTTATTTTTTTTACAGGATCAAGACCCGCGACCTCTCGATTTTTTTCAAGCAAATCGGGACGATCTTTTCGGCGGGAGTCCCCCTTTTTGAAACCTTGACGGCGGTTGAAGAGCAGGTTACCGATAACAACCTGAAAAAAGTAATCGGGCGGATTAAAGACGACATAGAAAGCGGGAGCAGTTTTTCGCAAGCGCTTTCAAAGCATCCCAGGGTTTTTTCTCACCTTCTTGTCGCCATGGTGGAGGCGGGGGAAAAGGGCGGGGTGCTTGGGGATGTTTTAAAGAGGATTTCAAATTTTCTTGAAAAAGAGAGCAGTTTTCAGCAAAAGATCAAAAGCGCTTTACGCTATCCGATCCTGGTCCTTTCTGTTTTGGGGGTCGGCTTCATTATCGCGGTTACGCAAATCATTCCGAACTTTAAAGGTGTTTTTGCTTCTTTTGGATCCGACTTGCCCCTTCCAACCCAAATTCTTTTGCAAATCAATACTGTTTTCACCGTCTATTGGTGGCTAATCCTAATTTTTGCCTTTTTGTTGTATGCCGCCTTTAAAATGTTTTTGGGAAGTTACTTCGGCCGCCGTTTTTGGGATCGGATGATGCTAACTCTTCCGGTTATCGGAACGTTAAACACCAAGCTTTCTCTGGCCCGTTTTTTCAATATGCTCTCCGCGATGCTCGACAGCGGGATCACGATCGTTTATTCTCTTTCCGTTACCGCCGATACCGCCGACAACCGGATATTATCCGACGCGATCAACGATATCCAGAAAGAGATTATTGCCGGCGGCAGTTTGTCGCTGGCTATGAAAAAGCACCGGCTTTTTCCCGGAACCTCGGTACACATGGCGGCGATCGGCGAAAAATCCGGAAACCTTTCTGAAATGCTTTCCAAGACCGCCGCTTATTTTGACGAAGAGGCCGACTATGTCGTCTCCAATTTAATGACCCTGCTTGAGCCGTTTTTGATCTTCATTATGGCTCTGCTGGTTGCCCTGTTGGCTCTGGGTATTTTTATGCCGATGTGGGATTTAAACAGCGCGGTCATGGGGAACTAGAACTGCTTAACAAAAACTCCGGAGTGGATCAAATAATATCCTTGTGCCGATAAGACATCCCCCGATCCGGTGTAGGCAATCCAATCCAGCTGGATCCGGGCGATATCGGCAGGGGTCGCGACCGGAGTGCTGATTGGGAGTCCGGATGAGTCATAGTATTTAAATATTACCCCGGCGGTTGTGCCAATAATTAGAGTGTCATGTGTGGGAGCTTCGATCGGCAGTGTTTGTGGGGGGGGAGAAATAGTCCTCCTGATTTTTTTCGTTCCGCTGTTCCAGGTAATAGATGCGGAAACATTATCGGCATCCACATAGCTTATCGACGCGTCACTTGCGGAAACAATATTTTTTATTATTCTTAGCCCCTTTATTTCCGAATCGCCCTCGATTATTGTTTCAACGATCCGGTTTGCCACGTATTCGTTTCGTAGTTCTGTCGGGGTAAAAAAGTAGAGCCGGACAATCGGGACAAAAAAAGCCGCTCCCAGCGAAGCGATTATCCCCAGAAGGACAATCACCAGCGTCAGCTCGACCAGTGTGTAACCTTTACGGCGCGTAAGTGACATTTTTTGCCCTCAAGATATCGGTGCTTAAGATTGTTTGGCTTCCGCTCAAAACCGTTACGGTGATATGCTTCAAGCTTTGGGCGCTCAAGGCGTCGCCGGCTTCGTAGGTTACCATCCTGCGCAGATCAAAGCCGGAACTCTGGTAGTTTGAAGTCAGGTTGTTGTAGCCGCCGGCTAAAGTCGCGTCGGTGTAGCCGATGCTGTTGACGATTGAAAATTCCAACCGCGACAGGTCGAGTGCTTTGGAGATTTTTGCGTTCTGGCCGATCGAAAAAACGATCTGCCGGTAGGCGGAAGCGACCGAAATGACGATAATTCCGGTAATGACGATTGCCATAATGATTTCAATTAAGGTAAATCCGGCTTTTTTCATAAGTGCGGCGGCCCCTCATTGTAACTTTTAAATTTGAGCGCTCCGGAGGAGACCTCAAAAGAACAAACAATGGTCTGCCGGATTGATTCCGAACTGCCGGTTGATTTTATTTCGGTTGGAGCTATTCCCCCTCCTCCTCCGCCGGGCGGTGTTGGCGCGACTGCCGGATAAACCTGGTCGGTTCTGGTTGATCCGTCGCTAAAATACAAAACTAGCGTTATGGTGCTTGCATCAAGCGACTTGCTAAAAAACAGGGTATTATCGATTGTTGTTGAACTTATGGGAAGGATATAATCGGTTATATCCGCCAGGTATGGGGAAGAAGCGGCCGAGCCCGACCATTCCGCCGCTCCCGCTCCTAAATTAATTGCGGTCAGCCTTCGGCCTCCGGACTTGTTCCAGGTCACCTGGATTTGCGTAATGGTGTACGCGCTGGTTGTGCTCAAGTTGACAATGGTCCAGCCGTAAAGGTTTTTGTCGCTGGCTCCGGCCCCGATAAATGATCCGGAAGCGTCAATATAAACATTGTTTGATGCCTGTCCTCCGCTCGCGGAAAAGTTAAGATAGGCATATTTATACGCTTGTTGGTTGGCCAGGATGGCTTCGGAACTTACATAAGTCCCATTTTGCAATGTTTCGTAGGCCGCCTTCATTGTTCCGGCCTGTGCCGCCGTCAGCGCCTGGTGTTTTCTGAAATTTATGGCGTTTAACCGCGCGCTCTGCCAGAGGAAGGAGGTGGTCGAAAAGATCAAAATAGCGACCACAACGATCAATAGCACCAATGGGACAAGGGCAAATCCTTTGCGTCGGTTCATTGCCAATGATTTTATCACAGAAAAGACGCTTGCGCCTAGGGGAATAGTATTGTAAACTACTCTCACGAAGAGCTATGCCAAACAAAATTTTAGGGATTGATTTAAGTCCCTCCGAGATCAAGATAGCCGAACTTGAGGACGGCCGTCTCTTAAATTCTTTTGCTGAGCCGGTCAAAAAAGACGGTTCGGCAAAAGAACTGGCTCAGCGGCTTCGCCTTGCCCTCTCAAAGAATAAAATCAGGAACCGGAGCGCGGTCGTTTCAATTTTTGGACCGGCGATATTCTACCAGCTGATCGAGCTTCCTCTCATGCCCCAAAACGAGGTTCAGCGCGCGATTGAACATAAGGCCGCCGCGTCGCTCCCGTATCGAATTGAAGAAGCGATGCTCGGCTACTACCGGCTGGCAAGTTCCGGTCCCGCCGCCAAGCAAAACTTTTTTGTCGTTTCGATTTCCAAAAAAGAGCTTGGCCGGATTTTTGAGATCTTTGACCTGGCCGGGATCGGGGTCAAAGAAATTTTTCCGGCCTCGGTCGCTTTGCTCAACGTATTAAAACAAAAAGCCCCAACCTGCGTGGTGGTGAATTTTGGTCCCGCCTCAACCTTTGTCGCGCTGGCAAAAAACAACTCGATAGTTTTCGCGAGAAGCATCAATTTGGGCGGGGAGGCGCTGGTCCATTCCTTAATCGGAGCGGTTGCCACCGCGGGGGGGAGGATCGAAATCGACGAAGCGCAGGCCCGCAAAATAAAAGACGAATTCGGCATTCCGGTCGATATGGAAGAATACGGCAAAAGGACCAATTATCCGGCTTCCGAAGTCCTGTCGCTGATGCGCCCGGTTTTGGAAAAGCTGGGGGCGGAAATATTGAGAACTTTTGAATACTACCGCCAGCAGACCGGAGACGAGACCGAATTTAAAAAGGTTTATATGACCGGACCGGAAGCAAAAATTAAAAACCTGGTCGACTATTTTAACGGGATGCTTAGCCTGGAGATTGAACTTTTGACCTATACGGGAGAATCTGCCGCCATAGCCCCCGCCGACATCAGGCTAAGCCTGATGCCGTCTGACCGCAGATATCCTCTCATAACATTGGCCAAAAAAATCTTAAACGTATGGGTCGTGTCGGCGGCGGTTTTATTTTTAATGGTCTGGGTCTTTTTCGCGTATTCAAGCTACAACGTAAAGATCAAAAAAGAGCTGAGCCACCTGCAGCACGAGCTCCGGCTCAAGGGGATCAATGTAGAGAAGCCTTCCGCCGCCGAAGATGTCGTCAGTAATTTGATCAAAGAATTCGGCGCCGAAGATAACTTTCTTGACCTGTTGAAACAGGGGCAAGCCCTGGTTCCGGAGAGTGTTTATTACGATTCGATCAAATACAATAAAAAAGCGCGCGAGCTTAGGATCGGCGGAGTGGTCTTAAAAGGGGCCAAAGACAGCGCCATTTCCGCTTTTATGAAAAAACTGCACGAAACCGGTTATTTTGTTTCGATCGATTTATTGTCTTTGGACGAAGAAGACAAATATACGGAACCGGTTTACCACTTCAACATAAAAGCGGTTTTTTACGGAGAGAAAAAACAATGAACAAAAAACTTCAAATGTTTTTTGCCGCGGCACTTGTGTTGTTTTTGTTTTATTGGATGTTTTTTCTTTGGCCGCTGCTTGGCTCCATTAGGCGCACGGAAAGAGAGATCATAAAAGTTAAAAAGGAGTTGTCGTCGGAGCAAACCGACGTGGTCTTGAACACCGCGACCCACAAAGGGGCCTTGATCACGCTGTATAAGCGCGAAGGGCAGATCAGCCGCCTGGTCAAGCTGATAGAAGTTGACATGCAGAAGAACGGGCTGAAAATGGTCTCCTTTCGCCAGGACGCGCAAAACAACCGCGTGACGGTTGACGTGATTTGCCGCGGGACCTACCGGAATCTGGTCGGCTTTTTGGATGCCATAAAGGATTCCGACACTTTCTTGATGCTCGACAGTTTAAATATTGCCCAGAGCGATAAGGGCTTAAATATTAACATTAGAATAGTAAGCGGATATTTATAAAAAAAGGAGAAAGAAGATGAAAAAAGTAATTTTGGTTTTAATTGTTTTATGTTTGGCGGTTCCGGTTTTTGCCCGCGACTTGTTTTTGCAGACAAAGAGCCAGAACCAGCCGCCGGCTTCCGGTCAACCGTCCCAGGCCAATAGCAGTTTTGCGATCCAAAAGTTTTCTTTAAAATACGCCAACGCCAAGGATGCCAGAGACATGCTTACCAATCTTTTGGCGGACGGGGAGGGCGTTTCGGTCAACGAAAAGCTGAATATGCTGGTCTTGCGGGCTTCCGCAAAGACGATTGCCAATGTCGCTTCTCTTGTTAAACAATTGGATGTTCCTCCTCTGCAGGTCCATGTTGAAGCCAAGATCATTATGTTGAAAAACGGCAATGGGGATGCCAACAACCCGACCACCATGGGGCCGAGCTGGAAATTTTTGAACAAGGGAAATGTCAACGACTATGTCCAATTGCTCACCACGCAGACCCTGACTATGGCCGCCTCATCGCTCGGGTTATACGCCCAGGTCCTCTCCGGCAATTACAACGCCTATCTTGACGCGATTGAAAAGAAGATCGGTTACGACTTGATCGCTTCACCCTGGGTAACGGCTTTAAACAACGAAGAAGCGCAGATTTTAATCGGCTCCAAATACGGTTATCGGACACTGACGGTTACTCAAACTTCCACCACCCAGAACGTTGAGTTTCTCGAGGTCGGGACCAAGCTGAAGTTTACGCCGCGCATAAACGACGATGGTTATATTGTGATGGATATTTTGCCCTCGGTCAGTGAAGGGAGTGTTACCAACGATCTTCCGTCGGAAGACACGACCGAAACGCGGAACAAGGTTTTGGTAAAAGACGGTCAGTCGATTGTGATCGGCGGTTTGACCAAAAGATATGACACGGTCACCGACATCGGCGTTCCAATCTTACAGCACATCCCTTTTATCGGGATGCTTTTCAGGAGAACACAAATCCTGTCGGAAAAACGCGATCTGATGGTGATCGTTACTCCCCACATTGTCACTCCCGAATTCTTGAGCGCGATGGCGGAGAAGGCGGAGAAGATGGAAAAGGAAGCGAACAAGAAGGCACAGGGAGCCACGCTGGTAAGATAAAAAAAACGTGCCTGACAGGAATCGAACCTGCGACCTTCTGTTTCGTAGACAGACGCTCTATCCAACTGAGCTACAGGCACACTTGTTTAATTATACCACTACCCGCAAGCGGTTTGATTTGTTATAATGCTCGGCAGATGCGAGGGGTGTTTTTATTATGTCAAAACTTTTGTTGATTGACGATGAAAGGGAGTTTGTTGAGATGCTGTCGGTGGTGCTAAAAAGAGCGGGTAATCAGATGCTGGAGGCCTTTAATGGGGAAGATGGGATTAAAATCGCCAAAAAAGAAAAACCGGATGTGATCTTGTTGGATATCAATATGCCAAAAATGGACGGCCATGAGGTCGCGTTGCGGTTAAAAAACGATGAAGAGACAAAGATGATCCCGATCATTATTGTCACCGCCAAAAAAGATTCGGAGACGATCAGCCGCTCTTTTGACCTTGAGGTTGCCGATTATATCACCAAACCGTTTGAAAATTCGGTCTTGCTGGAAAAGATCAAGAAAGCTCTTTCTCCGCGAAGATAAAAAAACGGGCCCGAAGGGATTTGAACCCTCGGTCTCCTGCGTGACAGGCAGGCGCGTTAAACCAGACTACGCTACGGGCCCCCGTTTTAAAATTTTGACCGGCCTGGGATTCGAACCCAGGACCCCCTGCTTAAAAGGCAGATGCTCTACCACCTGAGCTAGCCGGTCACCTTACGGAATCTCAAAATCCAAATTTCAAAATCCCAAAACCTTAATTGATTATAACATGGACACAATGATATAATAAAGTGCGAATTTGACATTTGTCATTTGGAATTTGTCATTACGAGCGTAGCGAGTTGGAAGGGTGGCCGAGTGGTTGATGGCGGTAGTCTTGAAAACTACTGTGCTCTAACGGGCACCGGGGGTTCGAATCCTCCCCCTTCCGATCTGCCTTTGGCAGATCCCTTAATTCTTATCCTTAATTCTTAAAGCAGGAAAGAATAAGGATTAAGACGAAGAATTAAGTGCGCTTCGCGCGGAGGAGTACCCAAGTGGTTCAAGGGGACGGTTTGCTAAACCGTTAGTGGGAGCAATCCCAGCGAGAGTTCGAATCTCTCCTCCTCCGAGTTTTTATAAGGAATATATGCTAGACCTAATCATAATCGGCGCCGGACCGGCCGGAATAACCGCGGCGATCTATGCCGCCCGGAAAAAAATCGAATTCTTAATCATCTCCCGTGATGTCGGCGGCCAGGCCGCCTGGGCCGGAGAGATCGAAAATTACACCGGACAACAGCTGGTCACCGGACCGGAACTGGCGATAAAATTCCGCGAACACCTTGAGAAATATAAATTCGAATTAAAAGAAGGGGTTGGGGTATCAAAGATCGAAAAAATTGACGGCGGCTTTTCGGTCGCTACCGAAAAAGACGAAACTTTTTCCGCCAAAACAATCATTGTCGCCTCGGGAAAAAGGCCCCGCTTGTTGAATATCCCGGGAGAGAGTAAATATAAAAACAAGGGGCTCTTTTACTGTGCCACCTGCGACGGTCCGCTTTTTGCGGGGAAAAAAGTCGCCGTGATCGGCGGAGGAAACTCCGCGCTCGATGCCGCCATGTCGCTGATGAAAATCGCCTCAAAGGTTTATATGGTAAACAACGGCCCCGAGTTTACGGGAGACCTGGTCATGATCGAAAAAGTAAAGCGGTCGCCGAACGTGGAATTTATAAACAACGCGAAAACCGTTTGCGTCACCGGCGATCAATTCGTCAAGGGCCTGACGGTTGAAGTTTCTGGAGTAAAAAAAGAGATCGAATTGGAAGGGGTCTTTGTCCAGATCGGGCTGGTCCCGAATTCTTCGATGATCGGGTTTGTGGAGAAGAATGAGGCCGGCGAGATAAAGGTTAATAACGCTTGCCAAAGCTCCGATCCGGCGCTCTTTGCCGCCGGGGATGTTACCGATGTTGCCGACAAGCAGATCATCATCGCCGCAGGGGAGGGATCCAAGGCGGCGCTCTCCGCTTTCAAGTATCTTAGCACCCATTAGTGCCTTGAAAATGGCCGTCAGATGGGTTAAGATTCATTATTCTTTATGTCAGAAAAAAACAATGAAAAAGAGCAGGTATTGTTCTTTACCGTAAGCGACCAGCGTTTTGCGGTTCCGTTCCGGCTGGCAACGGAAATTTCCCCGCCGCATAATATCCTTCCGTTAATAAACGTCGCTCCCCATGTCCTTGGAGTGATTAATTTTAAGGGAAAGGTCCTGCCGGTTTTGGATATTCTAAAAATTGCGGTCCCCGGCCACAAAACCAGGTTTGAACCGGGCAATATTCTGATTATGCATAAAAACGGAATTGAGATCGGCATTCTGATAGACGGTATCCCCAAAATAGATTCCGTTGATCTTTCCGATTTTGTCCCTCTTTCCGGATTAAAAGAGAGCCCCTTTTCCGGATTGATGGTTCAGGAAATTAAATATGAAGATGTATTGTACGGGGTGCTGGATACCGATGCCGTCATAAAAAGTAAGGCGGCCAAATGAGAATAATCTCCAAAATATTTATTTTGCTGATAATTTCTTTTCTGGTCGGTTTTGTTTCTTTTGCCGCCATCTTGTTTTTTTGTCTGAATTTTAACTCTCCATTACTGTTAGCTCTTCTTTTTGATTCGTGGGCGTTTTATCTTTTTCTTGTTTTTTTAGGGATCTTTGTTGTTTTATGGCTTGGTTATCCTTTGGATAATTTTATGGAATCGTGCGAAAAAGAAAACATAGTCATCACCAACGAAATGGCAATCTCCGCCCAGCGGCGCGCCTCTTATTTTCCTTTGCTGGCCGGCCTCATTGTCGGCGGTTTGGTGTGGAGCATGTCTTCTTCTTCCGGTTTTTTTCTGTGCGGCCTGGCGGCCGCGCTGGTTTCTTTCTTGTTTGTCCTGACTTTGATGGAAAGGATCATGTATACGGTGCGCGAGAGAGCGGACCAGAAGAACACCCTTCCTTCCTTGAGTTATCCCGGCATCAGCCTTTCCATAAAACTTTTCCTGAATTTTTCCGTTTTTGGTTTGTTCCTTGTGATTTTAATTTCGCTTTTCATGTACAATTCCATCGTTTTTCGTTATTCGCTCCAGTTCATAAGAGCCGGCCTGTTGTTTTTTGTCGCGCTGGCGATAGCGCTGGCTGGCCTAATCTCCGTCTCTTTTGCCGGAATAAGCCTTTTGCCGCTTAAAAAACTTACCGCTTATTTAAAGGGGATCTCTTCGGGTGATTTGACCAGCCGCCTTTTGTCCGGCGCTTCGGACGAGCTCTATTCCCTTTGCCGTTCCGCTTCCTATATGGTTAACAGCCTCAAGCTGATGGTCCTGCGGACCAAATATACGGGAGAAGAGATTGCTGCAACCCTTCAACATATCCGGAGTTCGGAGGAACAGCAGGCCCATGGGGCGATTGAAACCGCGCGGACGCTTTCCAATATTATTTCAACCCTGCACAACCTGGCCAATTCGGCTTCGGAAGTGCACTCCCAGGCCACCCGGCTGGCCGAACATTCGCAAATAGCGCTTTCCACTTCGCAATTCAGCCAGCAGGCGGTCATTTTGATCAAGCAGGAGATGGAGAACATTCGCGGCAAAGTGGGAGAAGTTGTGCAGAGGATCGGTTTTCTTGAAGACCGTTCCCATCAAATCAATAATATTGCCTCCATGATCGAAGATATAACCCGGCAGACCAATTTGCTGGCGGTCAACGCTTCAATCGAGGCCTCGCGGAGCGGAGCGGCCAGCGAAGGGTTTTCTTTGGTTGCGGCGGAGATCAGAAAGCTGGCGGAGAGGACCGGTTCATCCGCCAAGGAGATCGAATCGCTCATTTCGGAAACCCAGGCCGATACCCATTTGACCGTAGGCGTGGCCAGGGAATCTTCGGGCAGCGTGCATAAAAGCGTTGAGACGATCAAGGAGACCGCCCAGGCGCTTGGCAGGATCAACGAGATGATCATGCAGACCAACTCTTCCGCACAGCAGATCCTTGGAGCAAGCACCAGGCAAAAAGAATTGACCGAAGGGATCGTCTCAAAGATCCAGGACTGGTCCGAAGTGGCCAAGCAGTTTGAGGCTTCAACCCGCAACCTGGTCGCTTCAACCAAACAGCTCAACCGGCTGGCCGAAGACCTGAAAAACGCCATTTCCGGTTTCAGGGTGGAGATAAGATGAAGAAAAAACTGCAGACCCAGTTCCTGCTTTTGTTTAAAGACGAAGCCCAGCGCTATCTGGAAGGCCTAAACGAAGAACTGCTTAAATTCGAGAAAAACCCGGAAGACCTTTCGATCATGGAATCGATGCTGCGCAAGCTTCACAATCTCAAAGGGGCGGCCGAACTGATCGGCTTATCCGAAATTGGGCGGTTTGTCCACCGGCTGGAAGACGCTTTTTTAAAACTGAAAGAATACGAGTTCAGCTCCTGGGAATTTGACCTGGTTTTTTCTTCGTTTGACAACCTGGCAAAAATGGTGGAAGCATCTTCTTCAAGAGAAGAAATTCTGGCTGTCGACAACAAGGAGCTTTACCGCAAGCTAAAAGAGCTGAAGGCCAAGAAACTGCCCAAAAGGGCGCTCAAAAAATCGGTTAAGATTGCGATGGACGGAATCGATTTTTCGGCCTTCAAGGCGGACTTGAGCACTTTTCTTCATATAGACGTTTCAAAGGTGGACAACTTGATGGGGCTGGTCAACGAGTTGATGGTACACAAAGGAAGGATCTTAAAGTATCCCGCCCGGATCGGAGAACTGCTGGACGGCTTGAAGGCGGCCCACCGCAGCATCCGCCTGATCATGCAGGATGCCAATTTTCCCGCGGCCTTTGGGGGAGAGGTGGACAAGATCGATCTGCAAATAAGGGAACTGCGCGACGGTTTTAATTTTCTTTTGGAAGACGTGAACACCCAGTCGGCTCAGGTGGCCCGCCTGGCCGATGATCTGGAGTCTTCGGCGATCAAGATGCGGATGTTGCCGCTTTCGGTAATTTTTTCAAGGATGGAGCGGCTGGTCCACGACCTTTCCCGTGAAAAAAATAAAAAAGTAAAGCTGGTCTTTTCCGGAGAAAAGACCGAGCTTGACCGCAAGGTCATAGAACGGATCCAGGATCCGATCATGCACCTGGTCAGAAACAGCATAGACCACGGCATAGAAAATCCGGAGGAAAGGGTAAAGGCCGGGAAGCTTGAAGAAGGGGTAATAATTTTGAACGGCTACTCCAAAGGGAGCCGCATTATAATAGAAGTGGAAGACGACGGCGCCGGGATCGGCAAAGAAGAAGTGATGGAAGCGGCGATAAAAAAAGACCTGGTGAGCGTTGAAGAAGCCCGGCGGTTGAGCCATGACCAGATTTTGGAACTTTTGTTCCGGTCGGGATTTTCAACCAGGGGAAGCGTTTCCCTTTTGTCGGGACGCGGGGTGGGGCTTGATGTGGTGCGCGACGCCCTGCAGGAGTTGCAGGGGACGATCAAGATTGAGTCCCAGCGCGGTATTTTTACAAAATTTATTCTGGATTTGCCGATGACGGTGGCAGTAACTCCTCTTTTGCTTTTCAAGCTTGCGGAAAACAACTTCGCGATTCCGCTTCCCGAATCGGTTGAAGTCATAAGCCTGGATGAGCCGGCGGAAAGAAACGAGACTTTTGTTTTTCAGGAAGAAGAGGTCCCTCTTTTTTTTCTTGACGAATTGTTGGGCTTTTCGCGGCGCGACTGCCGGTCGGTTATTGTCGTCAATTTTATGGGGCGTTTTGTGGCGGTGGCGGTCGAAGCGGTGGAAGGAGAACAGCCTGTTGTGATAAAAGACCTGGGTAAATATCTTGGAAAAATAAAAGATGTCGCCGGGGTCGGAATTATGGCGGACACGCGCCTGGTCTTGATATTGGATCTTCTTGGAATGATTTCGGAAAACAAAAAAAATCTTTCGATTGATCCCGCCCATGGCGGGGTTGAAAAGCGGTGAAATAATTTGTTAGAATCAAAGAATATGATGGAAAAAATTTTGGTTATCGACGACGACCGCGTCATAATAAAAAGGATCAAGGAAATTCTTGAGAGCGAAAACTACGAGGTCCTGGAGGCGATGGACGGGCTGGAAGGCTTGAATCTCGCCAGAAAAGAGAGGCCGGATCTTATTGTTTTGGACCTGCTCCTTCCGAAATTAAACGGGCATCAGGTTTGCCGGATGCTGAAATTCGACTCCCGTTTCAAGCATATACCTGTTATAATGTTTACCTCCAATGTATCGGTAAAGGACAAGGAGTTGGGGCGGCAGGCCGGCGCGGATGCCTATCTTTTTAAGAAGTATTCGCCCGACCACCTTTTAAAAATCGTGAAATCCCTGCTGGCCGGCAAGACGCAAAAAGACCATTGACAAATATATATTCTTTGTGATAAGATAACAATTCCTGCCTGTCCCATCGGGGACGCAAACAAATGGCCGAGAAAATTGAAATTTAAAAATAGGTAGAAGTGCGCGAGTCCCAAATTTTTCTTTTATTTATTTGTTTCTTATAGTAATAAGAGCAGACAAACTTTCTACTGAGAGTTTGATCTTGGCTCAGGATGAACGCTGGCGGCGTGCCTAACACATGCAAGTCAAACGGGTGTAGCAATACACTAGTGGCGGACGGGTGAGTAACACGTAAGCGACCTACCCATAAGACTGGCATAACCTGCCGAAAGGTGGGCTAATTCCAGATAGTATTCCAACGCAAGTTGGAATTAAATCCCGCAAGGGGCTTGTGGATGGGCTTGCGTCCTATCAGCTAGTTGGTGAGGTAACGGCTCACCAAGGCAAAGACGGGTAGCTGGTCTGAGAGGACGACCAGTCACACTGGAACTGAGATACGGTCCAGACTCCTACGGGAGGCAGCAGTGAGGAATTTTCCACAATGGGCGAAAGCCTGATGGAGCGACGCCGTGTGAGCGATGAAGTCTTTCGGGATGTAAAGCTCTGTCAGAGGGGACGATATTGACGGTACCCTCAGAGGAAGCCCCGGCTAACTACGTGCCAGCAGCCGCGGTAATACGTAGGGGGCGAGCGTTATCCGGAATTACTGGGCGTAAAGCGCGCGTAGGCGGTGTGATAAGTCGGGTGTAAAAGGTTAAAGCTCAACTTTAATATGCATTCGATACTGTCACGCTAGAGAGATGCAGAGGAAAGCGGAACTTACGGTGTAGCGGTGAAATGCGTAGATATCGTAAGGAACACCAATGGCGAAGGCAGCTTTCTGGGCATTTTCTGACGCTCAAGTGCGAAAGCTAGGGGAGCAAACGGGATTAGATACCCCGGTAGTCCTAGCCCTAAACGATGGTCATTAGGTGTTTGTGGTATCGACCCCACGAGTGCCGCAGCTAACGCGTTAAATGACCCGCCTGGGGAGTACAGCCGCAAGGTTAAAACTCAAAAGAATTGACGGGGGCCCGCACAAGCGGTGGAGCATGTGGTTCAATTCGATGCTACGCGAACAACCTTACCTGGGTTTGACATGCTGGTAGTAAGATTCTGAAAGGATGATGATCCCGAGCAATCG
Source organism: candidate division WOR-1 bacterium RIFOXYB2_FULL_46_45 (assembly GCA_001771585.1). GTDB lineage: Bacteria > Margulisbacteria > WOR-1 > XYC2-FULL-46-14 > XYC2-FULL-46-14 > XYC2-FULL-46-14. Next base: position 28,147 of record MEUE01000004.1, on the reverse strand, counting down.
GGAAGCCAGCACAGGTGCTGCATGGCTGTCGTCAGCTCGTGTCGTGAGATGTTGGGTTAAGTCCCGCAACGAGCGTAACCCTTATTGCCAGTTGTCACGGTGAAAGCCGTGACCCTCTGGCGAAACTGCCTCGGATAACGGGGAGGAAGGTGGGGATGAGGTCAAGTCATCATGGCCCTTATGCCCAGGGCAACACACGTGCTACAATGGTACATACAAAGGGGAGCAATACGGCGACGTGGAGCTAATCCCAAAAAGTGTACCTCAGTTCGGATTGAAGGCTGCAATTCGCCTCCATGAAGCTGGAATCGCTAGTAACTGCAGATCAGCGTGCTGCGGTGAATACGTTCTCGGGCCTTGTACACACCGCCCGTCACACCATGAGAGTCAGGAACGCCCAAAGCTTCCCCGATTTATCGGGGGAATTAAGGCGGTACTGATGATTGGGGTGAAGTCGTAACAAGGTAGCCGTACCGGAAGGTGTGGCTGGATCACCTCCTTTCTAAGGAGACTATATGTTTCCTAGGTCGGTGACTCGCCCTTCTCCTATTTTTAATTCGCAATGGGGGCCAATAGCTCAGTTGGCTAGAGCGCACCCCTGATAAGGGTGAGGTCGGTGGTTCGACTCCACCTTGGCCCATTCTTAAAGGGGGCCGTAGTTCAGCTGGGAGAACGCCTGATTTGCATTCAGGAGGTCAGCGGTTCGAACCCGCTCGGCTCCAATAAATTTTGCTTACGCAAAATTTAAGGATAAGAAGTAAGGAAGAAGAATTAAGCAAAATTTATCCTTAATTCTTCATTCTTATCCTTTTTATAGGAAAGTAACTTGATAATTTATAGATTTTTTTAAGGTAATCCAACGAGAACAAGATCTCGCTTGGTCTTCAAAGAGCATATGGAGGATACCTTGGCACTGTAAGGCGATGAAGGACGTGTCTGGCTGCGATAAGCCTCGGGGAGCTGTCAAAGAAGCATTGATCCGGGGATTTCCGAATGGGACAACCTATCTGGAGTAATGTCCGGATGTTAAATCGTTATACCGGGGGAACTGAAACATCTTAGTACCTCGAGGAAAATAAATCAACAGAGATTCCCATAGTAGTGGCGAGCGAACTGGGAAGAGCCTAAACCTTCCGATTTATCGGGAGGGGTTGCGGGACCATAATGTGATACCTCAAGACTTAATTGAAATTTGCTGGAAAGCAAGGCCATAGAAGGTGATAGCCCTGTAAATGAAAAGTTAAGAGGGTCTATTGGTATCCCAAGTACTGCGGGACACGTGAAATCCTGTAGGAATCCGGGTGGACCATCATCCAAGGCTAAATACTAAACAGTGACCGATAGTGAACTAGTACCGTGAGGGAAAGGTGAAAAGAACCCAGGAATGGGAGTGAAATAGAATTTGAAACCGTATGCTTACAATCAGTCGGAGCCTGGTAGCAATACCGGGTGACGGCGTGCCTATTGAAGAATGAGCCGGCGACTTACAGTTGCATGCGAGCCGAAAGGCGTAGGGAAACCGAGTCTGAATAGGGCGTTAGTATGCAGTTGTAGACCCGAAACCGCAGCGATCTATCCTTGGGCAGGATGAATTCCAAGTAACATTGGGAGGAGGTCCGAACCGGTTGATGTTGAAAAATCATCGGATGACCTGAGGATAGCAGTGAAAAGCTAAACGAGCGCGGAGATAGCTGGTTCTCCCCGAAATGGTTTTAGGGCCAGCCTTAAGCTTATCTTTGCGGAGGTAGAGTACAGTTTGAACTAGGGCCCCGAAAGGGGTTCCAACTTCTTGCTAACTCCGAATGCCGCAGATTAAATGCTTAGGAGTGAGACTACGAGGGATGAGCTTCGTGGTCAAAAGGGAAACAGCCCAGATCGTCAGCTAAGGTCCCAAAATCTAGACTGAGTGGTAAAGGAAGTAAAGTTGCCAAAACAGCCAGGAGGTTGGCTTAGAAGCAGCCACCCTTTAAAGAGTGCGTAACAGCTCACTGGTCGAGCGGCTTTGCGCCGAAAATTCACGGGGCTAAGTCTAGTACCGAAGCTACGAATTCATTTTGAGTGGTAGGGGAGCGTTCTGTTATAGAGTGAAGGTGTGGTGTGAACCATGCTGGACGAAACAGAAGTGAGAATGTCGGCATAAGTAACGAATAGACAGGTGTAAATCCTGTCCGCCGAAAGTCGAAGGTTTCCTGGGGAAGGTTCGTCCACCCAGGGTTAGTCGATCCTAAGCTGAGGCCGAAAGGCGTAGGCGATGGAAATCGCGGTTAATATTCCGCAACCACCTTTATTGTTAACCAAAGGGACGCAGGAGGATAATCCGTAACACTTATCGGATTGTGGCACCCCAAGAGCAATCGCGGGGGACGCGGATGAGTCCACACTGACGAGAAAAGCTTTGGGCATTGGTAAGGGTGATCGTACTACATACCGACACAGGTAGACTAGCTGAGCAAGCTAAGGCGCGCGAGATAACTCTCTCTAAGGAACTAGGCAAAATATTCCCGTAACTTCGGGAGATGGGAACCCTATTAATTTAGGGCACAGAAAGCAGGCCCTTGCGACTGTTTAACAAAAACACAGGTCTCTGCAAACCCGTAAGGGGAAGTATAGGGGCTGATGCCTGCCCAGTGCTGGAACGTTAAGGGGCGTCTTGAGATTATATCAAGGGACAAACCGAAGCGCCAGTGAACGGCGGCCGTAACTATAACGGTCCTAAGGTAGCGAAATTCCTTGTCGGGTAAGTTCCGACCCGCACGAAAGGCATAACGACATGGGCGCTGTCTCGGAGAGAGACTCGGTGAAATTGGGATGTCCGTGAAGACACGGATTACCTGCATCAGGACAGAAAGACCCCGTGGAGCTTTACTGTATCCTAACTTTGAATTTCGATTCTTCCTGCGTAGCATAGGTGGGAGGCTATGAAGTCCTTCTCTAGGGAGGGGCAGAGCCACAAGTGAAATACCACCCTGGTTGTGTTGGAGTTCTAACCCGGTCCGTGTAGGACCAGGAACAGAGTTAGGTGGGCAGTTTGACTGGGGCGGTCGCCTCACAAAGCGTAACTGAGGCGTTCAAAGGTTCCCTCAGCACGGTTGGAAATCGTGCGTCGAGTGTAAAGGCATAAGGGAGCTTGACTGCGAGACGTACATGTCGAGCAGGGACGAAAGTCGGACTTAGTGATCCGGCGGCTCTGCATGGAAAGGCCGTCGCTCAACGGATAAAAGTTACCCCGGGGATAACAGGCTGATCTCCTCCAAGAGTTCATATCGACGAGGAGGTTTGGCACCTCGATGTCGGCTCGTCGCATCCTGGAGCTGGAGCAGGTTCCAAGGGTTGGGCTGTTCGCCCATTAAAGCGGTACGTGAGCTGGGTTCAGAACGTCGTGAGACAGTTTGGTCCATATCCGGTGCAGGCGTTGGAAATTTGAGAGGAGCTCTTCCTAGTACGAGAGGACCGGAAGGGACGGACCTCTAGTGTACCAGTTGTCGCGCCAGCGGCAAACACTGGGTAGCTATGTCCGGACGGGATAAACGCTGAAAGCATCTAAGCGTCAAGCCCACCTCAAGATTAGATTTCATAGACCCCTTGTAGACCACAAGGTTGATAGGCTGGAGGTGTAAGCACAGCAATGTGTTCAGCTGACCAGTACTAATCGGTCATATCCAAGCGAGACTTGTTCTGGTTGCGATTACCTTAAAAAAAATCCCGGTGACTTTACTGGAGGGGCCACACCTGTTCCCATTCCGAACACAGAAGTTAAGCCCTCCGAGGCCGATGGTACTTACCCCTTCGGGGTTGGGAGAGTAGGAAGTTGCCGGGTTTTTTTGTGCTCTCGAATAGGGAATTCTCGAATTTACTCGAATCCCCGGGTCTCGAATAAAATGGGGTGGGGAGGAGTATTCGCAGGCATATTCGGGGATTGGAGAAGAATATTTGAGCTGGTGGATTTGGGATTATTTGAGATAAACGATTCGTGATAAAAATTTGAGAGATCCCACATATCTTATTTTTTTTGTCTTTTTATTGAGTTTGTGCTACAATTTCAAAACTTATGGCAGACAAACCGATCATTTTGGTGGTGGACGACGAGCAGGGGATAATCGATAATGTTTCCACGATACTCACTTCTACCGGTCTTTACACGGTAATAGCTTCTTTGTCCGCTTCGGACGCCTTGCAGATCATCAAGAAAAACCAAACCCTGCTTGGCTTTGGCAAGAACAATATTCGTCTTATCATTTCAGACATCAAAATGCCGGAGATGGACGGCTTGCAATTTATGAAAGAGGTCCGCCTGGAATATCCGGGGATCGGGTTCCTCTTTTTGACCGCCTTTGAAGACAGGGAAAAAAGGGCAAAAGCCCGCGAAGGGAAAGCGGCCGCTTATTTGCGGAAGCCGTTTTCCGAAGCCGAACTTTTGGCGGTGGTCAAACGTTTTTTCGACGGCAAAGAAGATTGGATGATAGAACAGACCAAATGGGAGCTTTTGGGAAAAGACCAAGATGAAGAAGGAGGGCCAAACAAATGAAAGAAAAGCCGCTGATATTGATCGTCGACGACGAAAAAGATTTTGCCGATAATTTGAGCGAGATTATCCGTTCAAGCGGAAAATACGACACCCTGGTCGCCTATTCGGCCGAAGACGCCTTCAAGATCTTTGAAGACAACAAAAAACTGCTCGGTTTTGCCAACCGGATCAAACTTACTCTTCTAGATATAAAGATGCCGGGAATTAGCGGGCTAGAACTTTTGAAAAAATTACGCGACAAATACAACCACCAGTCGGGAGTGATGATGTTGACCGCCTGGGAGGATGCCGAGAAGTTCCAAAACGCGCGCAAGGGCGAGGTGGCGGCTTATATTTTGAAGCCGTACAAAGAAGAAGACCTCATGAACAAGATCGACCGCTTTTTTGAAGGAAAAGATCTTTGGATGATCGAAAAGACCAAATGGGACACGATCGTTCGCGAGAACCAGCTTAAGACCGCCGAGGAAAAGAAAGAAACGCCCCCTCCGGCTTCATACTTCTAACGGGGGAAAAGAGAGCAGAAAGGTTGTTCCCTTTCCTTCTTCGCTTTGGAAAGAGATATCGCCGCCGTGTTCTTTGATAATTCTAAAACAGATTGAAAGTCCGAGTCCGGTTCCTTCGTGCCTTGAACTGAAGAACGGATCAAAAATCTTCTCTTTATTCTCTTCGGGGATCCCGATCCCGGTATCAACCAATTCGACAAAAACCCTGTTTTGTTCATCCACCTTTTTGGTATAGGTCTTGATTGTCAAAGTCCCTCCGTCGGGCATGGCGTGGTCGGCATTTTCGGCCAGGTTGATGATCACTCTTTCAAGATCGTCTTCCACTCCTTTTATTTTTGGGATCGCCTGCAGGTCGAAAACGGCCCTGGTGTTATCTTTAAAATTGACCAGCTTGACGGTCCCCTGGATTAAAGCGTTAAGATCGATTGTCCTTTCGGTCTTGACCCGTTCGTCGCGGGCGAGGCCGAGGACCTTTTCAACGATCCCCTCGATGCGGTCGACGTATTTGACGTATTTATCGCGGAATTCGTTTAAATAATTCTGGTCGCGCAGTTGTTTGGGGAGAATTTCCAATCCCGATCTCAAGACCCCCAGCGGGTTCCTGATTTCATGCGTCACTCCTGCGGTTAAGGTTCCGATCGAAGCCAGGCGCTGGGAGCGGTACAGTTCTTTCTCTGCCCGCATCAATTTCCGCTCGGACGCTTCAAACTGGTGGGTGACGGCTTCGAACGGTTTGATGATAAATTCCAGCGAGACCATCATATATTCGGAGATGGCGCGAAAGAGGTTTAAGTCCTGTTCGGTATAATCGTCTTCGGACCTTTTTTTGCCGAGGATGATTGCCGCCAGGATTTTATCGTCGTGGGAGGAGGGGATACAGAGGGCCCCTTTTACGGCAGATCCTTCGGGAATCGGTGCAACGTCTTTTTCTTTCTTTTTCATAAGTTCAACAATCAGCGGGTCGGAGGAGGGGATAGTTGATTCAAAGATCGGCTTAAGTTCTTTCGTGTCCCATTCTACCAGCCGGTCGTTTTGGTCGGCAAAGAAGAAGCGGACGCTTGAGATATCGACTTTATTGTCGAGGAGCGGGAAGATATTTTCGATAATGCTCGGTTTGGTGGTTGATTTCCGGAATTTTACGGTCATATCTCTGGTGATTTCGGAGAAGTTGTAGGTGCTTTTTATAAAGAACCGGTCGAATGGTGTCTGAATATGTTGTCGCAGGCGGTCGAACGATTCGCCGACCAAAATGCCGTAGCAGACGCTGGCGGCAAAGAACCACCAATCGAATTGGCCGTAAGTGCTAATATAAAGGACGGCCATTACAGAATATATTCCGGCAAATATGGCGATAGTTATTAGGTGAGAAAATGTTTTTCCGATAACAACTCGGATGTCCATTAAGCGGGTTTTTGTGATGGCGTAGGCTAAGATAGCAACAAAAGCTACTATTGTATAATTACCAAAAGGCCAAAAAGGAAAAATCTTTATATTAAAATTAATTAAGTAATTGGCCGCCCCTCCAGAATATCCAATTAAAATAGCCAGCATAAAATAGAAAAACTCGTTCTTTTTTTCCCCTTTAGCATTGATAAGTTCAAAGAAAATTAATAAAAAAGCATAGATATGAAAACCAAAAAACACTAGCAGATGTAATGGGTATAGAATTTCGGGGTTAGCAACGATAAAGCCAAAATCATTTAAATATCTCGCACTAACTAGCCAAGGACTAAAGTCAAAAAATGCCGTAAAAAAAGCAATTAAGTAGCAGGCAATCAAAAATGTTTTCTGCTTCAAATTATTTGAAAGAATTAGTGCTAGATGTAAAAAAGAAATAGCGATAAGAGTAGAAGATACATGGAGTAATCGAACAAAGAGGATTGCCTGAGCAATATCTTTTGCTTGAATATTTAAGAATAAAAAAAGGCTCCACGCAGAAACACTTAGGGCAAAAAAACAAAGAGCCCTATTACGACTCGCCTTAAAATTATTAAATACAACATATCCACCAATTAAAAAGGTTGTTAAACTGGTTAATATTGTTGACAATATGTATTGGTTCACGTAATTAACATCCTATTTCTTCTTTTAAAAAATATATTTCCCAGCCTTTTTTTTCACATATCTTTCTCAGTTGTTTGTCAGGGTTAATGGCAACAGGAATTCCCACTTTTTCCAAAAAAGGAAGGTCTGATATGTGATCAGAATAAGCATAGCTGGTGTTTAAGTTAATCCCAAGCTTTTTTGCTAAAAGCGTGATTGCTTCGGCCTTCTTTTCTCCGCTTATTCCAGAATCCAATACTTTTCCCGAACTAACACCCCCAACAATCTCAAGTTCAGAGCAAATTGTGATATCTGCCGACAAGTATTTTTTAATCTCATCAACCAAGAAATCTAAAGAAGAAGAAACAAGTATAATCTTAAAGAAATCTTTTTTGTGTTGAGCAATTAGATCAAGCATCTTTTTATAGATATGTTTTTTTATACTACAGTCGAAACACTCCCTCATTGTTTCACTTAATTTTTCTTTTGGCCACCCCTTCAAAATCTCTATAGACTTATCTCTTATGTCGGAAAAGTTGTTTATTAACCCAGCCTTATAAAACAAGTACCAGATTAAAACATTTACATATTTACGAAAAGGGAATACCCCCTTCCTTAAAAGATGTTTAGCCAGAATTACTTGGGTATACCCATTAAGTATCGTGTTGTCAACATCAAAGAATGCGGCGCTATTCATCTTGTATCATATTATAACAGAGAATAAGAAATAAGAAAGAGTTGTAGAAATTAATGGACGTGAATGTATTTTTTATTAATTAAGCTGCCAATGCTTACCATTATGTTTTTTGTGATATTACCACAATTTGTGGCTTCCGATGCTAACATTTTTTCTATAAAAATGGGCTCGCCAATTTTTATTACGCATTTATTAAAGCCAGAAGGGAAAAGTTTGTGTCGAGGCCAAACCTCATAAAGTCCAATTATGCCAACGGGAATCACGGGGGCTCCGGTGAGCATTGCAATTTTTGCTATTCCATCTTTTGCTTGAAGTAATTCTCCGTTGTGAGAGCGAGTGCCTTCCGGAAATATTCCAACTATTCCATTTGTTCTTATTGTTTTATATATTTTACGTAGGGAGCTTAAACTTACTCCAGTATCCGTTACCATTATACAGTTTGCCGCTTTTATTAGTTTCTGCCAAAGAGGGCTTTTAAACAGTTTTTCTTTCGCCAGAAAAACAATCTCTCTTTGAAAACGATTTTTGAAAACAGAATATAATATTAACCAGTCTAAATAACTGGAATGATTACATGCTAAAATAAAACCAGAAGAAAGGTTTAAAATGTTTTCTATGCCCTTGATTTCTCCTTCGCAATACCGATCAAAAATTCTTAACGATATATTTTGAACAGTTGTAAAATAAGCTTTTTCAAAAGGTGTTAATTTGTTCTCTCTTTCAGTGTTTTCCATATTGTTATATCCTCATTGTATATATCAATCATTTTTGCTTAAAAATTTCACTTTTTTTGAAAGAATTTTGGATGGTTGAGAGGAAGTAACCGTTTGGCCCCTGCAATCTATTCCCGCCGTTGCTGTTGGGAGGAGCATAATGGGTATATTATGGCAGTTTAGGGGGAAAAAGCAAGGGGGGAAGCTAGTGCAAAGCGTAAAAGTCAAAATGCAAAGCCATAGCTAAAAACTTTAAACGATCCTTAAAAGCAGGCTTTTCGCTTTGAGCTATCGCTTTGAACTTTGCAGTTTGCACTTTGAGCTATCATATATTCCCTATATATAGCAATTTCCCGCCTGTTTTTTGGAAAGGGGGAAACTAGCGCAAAGCGTAAAAGTCAAAATGCAAAGCCATAGCTAAAAACTTTAAACGATCCTTAAAAGCAGGCTTTTCGCTTTGAGCTATCGCTTTGATCTTTGAACTTTGCAGTTTACGCTTTATTCTTGCCTTTAAGCGTCAAAATGCTGGCACCAAGAATATTTGCGAGTTCTTTGGATTCTTTGATCAGCTCCTCCAAATTACTCCGGAAATAAAATACCCAAAATAGCACAAAGGAGCAAGGGGTTCCACCCCTAGCTGGTTAAGCGGTAGAAACTGGAAATCTTTGTTCTTTTTACCCCGGTCTATTTTCTTTTTGCGGCGCCAAAAAGAAAATAGACGAAAAGAAAAAGGCGCTATCTCGCAAGCAAACACCTCCTCCGCATCCCCTTCTTCCCCACAACCCCTGCCAGCTCAGGCGGTACGCCTTCGCTATGCCCCTTCCCCTCCCTTTGTGCTTGCGTGGAGGGAGGGATTGGGAGGAATAAAGATGTACCGCGATTTCCATTTACCTTATTTAGATGGGCGGGGTGAGGCCATAGGCGAACGCAGTGAGGCTGGGGATGGGATGTGCGGGTGAGGTTGGGCGGTGAAATTTGGAAATCGCTTGACTTTTATTTGTTACTTTCTTTGTGTCAAGACAAAGAAAGTAAAAAGAAAATTGTCTTTCCTCATCTATTTTACAAGGTGGTTTAATTTGGGAAATTTAGGGTAAATAATGTGAATGGTAATAATATTAGCCCCAATACTTGTCGCGCTCCTCAAAAGCTGGTTGCCAATAACCTTACAACTCATATCTTTGGCCAACAAATCAATCATCCCGATAATATCTAGCCCAAACCGATACGCTCTTTCTTTTAAGGCGGGTTTTAGTTTTACACTATCGCTTTGATCTTTGCAGTTTGCACTTTGATCTATCATATGTCCCTATATATAGCAATTTCCCCGCCTGTTTTTTAATCTTCCTTCCCTTGTTTTCTCCTCAACTAGAGCGTAAAATTAGAGTATATGCTTGTCACTAGAAGAACATGTTTGGCATCATTTGGGGCAGCTGCATTGCTCCGGACAATCGGCGCCTGCGGCGGAGGGGACGATCCGGTTCAACCTTATAGTGTCAAAAAAGTATCAACCACGGAAGGCTTTGAGCATCGAGTCGAATTTCAGGGGCGGCACTTTTTGAGCGTAATCGAAAAACAGGGGATGACGATAATTCGCCCTCATCCCGGAATCGATCCAAACGGCTGGGGCTCTTCTCTCTATGCCCAGCCATTTTTGTCCAATGCCCAACCGGCGAAAACGATCCTTTTACAGGTTAACGGGGGAGACGATGGGGTTTCTGTCGGCGCCAAAGGTTATGTCCCCGGAGCCGGCGCCAACTATGGCTCCTGGACAACTAAAATGATCTTTGCCTATGACCTTCAGGCCAAAAAAATAACCGGAACCGGGACTCTTTCAATTCAATTGAATGGCTTGTTGAATGCGGTTTCTGCCGATCTGAATTTATATCGGATTGCCAGCAATTATCTGGATAATGTCCCGTTGCTTTCCGGCGGAGGAACCGGTGACACCGGGGACATGAAACAAGCGAACGTAGTAGGGGACGGCAAAGCTTTTATCTGGGTTCCGGACAGGGACGGAAACCACTATCCGACCGATGAGTATTGGTTGTTGTCAATTGATGTTGCCGGGGATTATAACAGGGTAGACACCGCCGCGCAGGGATTTTCGGCGATTAAAGCGGCCTATAAGCCGGGGATGAAGGTCGTTTTAACTTCTCTTAAAGAAGCGACAATGCGCTTTGGCGCTTCTTTTGATACCGGGATTAATCCGAAGTATAATAAGCCTCGCAGCCAATTGTTCTTTGAAGATAATGTCGGAATAACCGCGATGATTCATAGGACATCTCCTTACTCTGTTTTTGAATTCGGTATTTTCTTTGAATCGGCGGCTTTGCCGGGAGGATAAGTAAGTTACTTGCTCATTTGCCGACAGCCTGATTCCTAATGTTACCGCCCACATTATTTTACCCTAAATTTCCCAAATTAAACTACCCCGCAAAATAGTAAGAAAACCTCACCCACGCCCATCCTCCCCAGTATATTTTTCGATCAGGTTGTGAGAAAGCAAAGCAGCTCCGCAAGCACAGAGGGATGGGTAGGGGCATTGATGAGTCCCGCTTCCGGCGGGACGAAGCAGGCGGGGTTTTGGTGGAGAAGGGGACGCGGGGTGGTGTTTGCTTGCGAGAGAGCGCGTTTTTCTTTTCGTCCATTTTCTTTTTGCGCGCTGACCAAAAAGAAAATGGACCGGGGTAGAGAGAATAGGGTTGCCAGTTTTTGCCGCTTAACCAGCTAGGGGCGGAACCCCTTGCTCCTTTGTACTACTTTGGGTATTTTATTTTGGAATAAATAAGGATAATTTAAAATCCCCGCCCTTGTTTATCAAATAAACCTTCCCCGCCTTCATTTTTATCAAATTTTTGTTCTTGTCTTTAAATAATCCAATAAGTTTCGCCGGATCAATAACCGACTGGCAGGCTTCGCCAAATTCCCTAATCGCCTGCTCATACTCGTATTTCTTCCTAAAAAGGAATCGGTCCGGGGTGGTCTGTAGATGGAGGCGGAGGGGGTGGAAAAACAGGCCCCCTGCTATTATTAATATGCACAAGAAAAATAAAGTTGGAGAATTTATCCCAAAAGGCAGCACTTTGGAATATAAATAGATGGCGGCTAAACTTAACAAGGCGTAGATGGTAATCAAAAGAGAATATGCAACAATGCGATTAATCACTAATCGTACATTCATAAAACGATGCGTCGTTATGGCATAAGCAACACTAATAATATATAAAGGTATTAAAATATTAAAAATCGGAGGAAAGGGGATACGAAACCACAAGAGAAAATTGGTGCCGGCGCCCAGAAAGCTTAAAAATGTTCCTATCATAACAATTGATAATTGTTTTTTCTGAAAAGGATTTCCCTGTTTAATTGCCAACAAAAGATAATAATGTCCAACTCCGACATTGATGATATACAATAAAATGCTTAGAGCAGAGGTCCAACCAACTTCAGGCCAATATAAAAATCCTAAGAAAGGCCCGCCATCTAGTGCATAAATTTTTGAATAAATTGTTGATAATATTACAATGGCCAAACCTATGTTAATAAATCTTAGTATTCCGGGCATTTTTTTCTTAATTAAGGCAAAAGCGAACTCAATAAATACTGGTGGAATTAAAGCTGCTCCAATCATGCAAGTCCTAAAAAAGAATCGAGCCCACAAGTAACTATTGGTTAAAATAGCCAGGTAGAAGAAAAACGCCCAAAATGCCACTAAAAACGCGAAAAGGCTAAATAATGTCCCTTCAATCAAAGCTCTTTTGTATTTAAAAACAATGATTGCCAAAAAGATGCTTAATAGGGCATTTATCAGATTAACTGTTTGATAAAAATATAAAGGTATACTCATGATATGATAACAAAATTATTCACTTTTTATGTTTTCCTTGTTGATCAAACAAAAACAAATTAGCACGTTTTGTCCTTAAAAGTTTTGTTGTAATTGCAGTAAAAGCAGCTTGTAGCTTGTTCGTATTTATCTCCGATCTGCTTTGCTCTCCAAACTCCCTAATCGCCTGCTCGTACTCATATTTCTTCCTGAAAAGGAATCGATCCGGGGTGGTCTGTAAATGGAGGCGGAGGGGGTGGAAGGAGAGGCCGGCAATAATCAGCATTGTTCCCAGAAATAAAAATGTCGGAGCGTTTTGGCCAAACGAGAAAAATTGCGCGTAAATACAGCTTGCGGCGATTCCTGCCGAAAAATAGATGGCTATAAGCAAAAGATACGCCATGATCCGGTTTATCGCAATCCGTATATCCATCAACCGGTACTTTGTAATAGAGTAGGCAATTATCGAAATAAAAGACAACGCCGAAAGATAACCGAAGGGATAAATATTAACGCCGTATTTTGGAAGATAATCAACAAAGCCCAAAATGACCGCGACAAAAGCAACAAAAATATATTTTTTCTGCTCTCTCTTTCTTGCCTCAACCTGCTTGTTTCCGGACCCAAGCAATATTAAACCATACAAAATAAGCAAGACGAACATTATCGGAGAAATAAAATAAAAAGGGCCTGCGATCGGATAATAGCCCCAAAAATGCTTTTCAATGTCCGAATACATTAACCGGGTCGGAGTCATAAATAAAATTGGGATAATCAATGTGTACAACAATATTAAAAAACGGACGGAAGGAGCTCTGTTTAAAAAGATCGCGATAAAGTGATAACTCAAAAAAGGGATAATAGTTACTCCAACAAATCCCAGCCGGGCAAAAAATAGTGCTTGTTCCGGGTTCGAGCTAAAATACATTGCGGAGAAACCGGCCAGCCAAACAAATATGCTTAAGCTAAGAAATCCAAAGACAATATTTATCTGGGATTTTCTGTTTTGAAAGACCACAAAGATGCAAATACAAAGCACCAGAATCGCCGTCACAACCGGCGCGATTTGATAGGTTGACATCTTTCTCTTTCCCCCATATGATTGTATCATGCTCCAATCAGAAGAAATAGTTTCCAAAAGTTCCCCATTGATCCTCTATCTTGAGAAGACCAAAAAGCCGGTCGTTCTCGAAGAGCTCATAATGGATCTCGAATCGTCCGGCAGCGCGGAGAGTGAACTGCAAAAGGTAAAAGAAGAACTGCAAAAAATGGAGGCCGCGGTCGCCGTCCCGTTGTTCGCCGAAAACCGGCTGATCGGCTTCTTTAACCTCGGAGAAAAAGAAAACGGCGACATCTACGACGACGAAGATATAGATTTCTTAAATACCATCTCAAACCAGCTGGCCATCGCGATCGAAAGGGCCAGATTGTATCAAGAAACGCTTGCCGCCCAAAAACAGCTCCTGCAAGCCGATAAGCTGGCTTCGCTCGGTACCGTCGCCGCCGGTATGGCGCATGAGATCAAAAACCCCCTCGCCGCCATAAAAGGGATGGCCGACGGGATGGAAAGAGCCTTTCTTTCACAGGACAAAGAAACTTTGGCCGACTTCAAGCAGGTGGTCTCGGAAGAGGTTGACCGCATCGATAAGCTGGTACGGAACCTTTTGTCCTATTCCAAGCCCCCCAAGCCGCAAAAGAGCCCGGTTAATTTAAACGCTGTACTGGAAAACATCATAAAACTGCTGGAGCCGGAGTTGAGCAAAAAGAATATTAAGATCAGAAAAGAGCTGGCCACTTTGCCGCCAAAAGAACTTGATCCCGAACAGATGCGGCAGGTCTTTACCAATTTAATTTTAAACGCGATGCAGTCGATCTCTTCTTCAAACGGAGAGATAACCGTAAAATCTTATCCCAAAGGGGAGGGGATTGCGGTTGAAGTTTCCGACAACGGCGCCGGCATAGCGGAAGATAAGCTCAAGAATATTTTTGATCCCTTTTTCACGACCAAAGAAAAAGGTTCGGGCCTTGGCCTGGCGATCACCCACAAGATAATAGAAGAACACCGCGGGACAATAACCGTTCAAAGCAAGGAAAAACAGGGGACCGTTTTTACGGTCTCACTTTAGGCCGAGCAGATTCATCTTCGAAATCAAAGTAGTCCTATGAATTCCAAGGAGGCGTGAAGTTTCCGATTGATTGCCGCCGGTTTTGGCAAGCGCTTTTTTGATATACTCTTTCTCAAATTCGGCCGAGGCCTCTTTTAAGCTCGTAAGCGTCTCCGGCATTCCGTTCACCGCTTTTCCTCTCAACGAAATATCGGTGATCATCCCGTTTTTGGTCAAAACCACCGCCCGCTCGATCACATTCTTTAATTCCCGGATGTTCCCCGGCCAGTCGTATTCCAAAAGTTCGTTCATGACCTGCCGGTCAATCCCCGCAATCTGTTTTTTCAGCTCCTCGTTAAATTTTTTCAGAAAATATTCGATCAAAAGCGGAAGGTCGGCCCTTCTCTCCCGCAAAGGGGGGAGCTTGATCGGAATGACGTTTAAGCGGTAAAAAAGATCTTCGCGGAAACTTTTGTTTTTAAGCGCCTGCTCCAGGTCGGTGTTGGTTGCCGCCACAATCCGCACCGAGATTTTTATCGGTCCCTTCCCGCCGACCCTTTCAATATGATTATCCTGCAGGATCCTCAATAGTTTCGCCTGCATCGATTGCGGCAAACAGCCGATCTCGTCCAAGAAAATGGTCCCGGTATCGGCCAGCTCGAATTTTCCGATCTTGCGTTCAAAAGCGCCGGTGAAAGAGCCCCGCTCGTGGCCAAAGAGCTCCGATTCGAACAGATTTTCCGGAATAGCGGCACAGTTTACCACCACAAAAGGTTTGTTTTTTCGATCGCTCCTTTGGTGGATCGCGTGTGCTACCAGCTCTTTTCCCGTCCCCGATTCGCCGGTTATCAAGACAGTGCTGCCGACCGAGTTCATATTTTCTATTATCATAAACACATTCCGCATAACGGAGGTTTGTCCGATCAGATCGGAAAAGGACTGCTGTTCTTTTAGGGCCGATTTGAGGTAGAAGTTCTCTTTGCGCAATTCCCTCCGCTCGACTATTTTAGCAACCAGTCCCAGTATTTCTTCGTATTGGAACGGCTTGGTGACGTATTCAAACGCTCCTTTTTTAATCGCCTGCACCGCGTATTTGACGTCGTTGGTCGCCGTTGACATGATGACGCCAAGGTCGGAATCGTGTTCCTTGATTTTTTCCAAAAGTTCAAGACCGTCCATATCGGGCATTTTGAGATCAAGTATCGCCGCCGAAAAAGAATATTCGGTCAATTTTTGAAGAGCCTCCGTTCCGTTTGAGCATAAAATCGGATTATAGTCGGGCTTGAGAAAAGTTTTATAGGCAATAAGCATATTTGCTTCATCATCAACCACCAGAATATACGGAGCGCCTTCAATCATTTTGTTGTCCATACCTATTTATCGTTAATAACAATTAAAAATTTCACCTTATTGTAGTTTTTTTCGACACCTGTAGTGATTGTACGACAGTTTTAAGGGGTTGTCACTCGTCAATTTCAGGCGCGGAAATTGCTGGGAAGATATTCATGATGATCGAACCGCAATTTAACCAATCGACGCTGGCCTCGTTTATCAAGCTTTTTGAAAAAGAGATGAAGGAGAGCGAGTCTGTCCGCGAAGCGCACAATTTCAGCCGTCTGGCGGTTGAACTGGCCGGTTTTTTGGAAGAGAAAGTTTATTTAAGGGATTTAATGCACTGTTTGATCAATTCGGCCCTGCGGGTCTCTTCGGGGGTTTATAAGGCGCGCAACTCATCCGGTCCGGTCTGGTGGGAAGAAGTCAGGGAAGAGCTCACTTTTTGCCGGAAGATTTTGGGAGAATTGGAAACAAAGTTGTCGGGAGTTAAATTGATTGACGATCTGAAGAGACAGTGCAATTTGCTGGAAAAGACCGTCGGCGAGAAGGTTAAAAGAAGATGAGAGGGGGCCTTTTGGAGCGGGCTCCCTCGAGTCTTCTTGGGGGGATTTTTAAAAGATGAGAAAAATATGTTTGGCATTGTTGGTTGTTTGTTTTTTTGCAAATAGTGTCTGGGCATCGGTGGACCCGGAATTGGTCGCCTATCAATTATCGGCAGAAAAAACCCATTTCACCTTTGGTGTGGGAATTGCTACGGATTTGATTGGCGGAATAGTTAAAAATGGTATGGGCGAACCAAAAAACAGCTTTGCCTTAAATACGGTTCTTGGCTTTTCTTACACAACCTATTATGGGGCAAATTCGGTTGATACAATCTTCCTCACATCCCGGCAATCGTCGCTTGAAGCAGCCGATAATTGGGCATTGTCAAAAAAAGTCAGAGAAAAATTACAGAAGAATACTTTTACTTTCTTTAGGGTTGGGACGGCTTTTTTGATTTATCCGTTAGTTCTTCAATCCGGGTTTTGCTGGCTTCCCCATCCTAATACTCGTTTTGAGATCGGGCTTGGGCTTCCGGTTTTATTGAATTTTGGATTTAATCTTGATTTTTAGGGGGGGTATTGAGTGAAAAAGAAAATAACATTTTTTTTGCTTTTGACTTTTATAGTGGTAATTGCCGGAAACATGGTGCATGCGGAAGATAAAAAAGATTTATATCAATTGTCGGCATATCAATCGGAGAGCAAAAATCCCACCGTGGCGGTTATGGGAGCATGGTTTTTTCCTTCGGTTGGACATGCTTATGCCGGCGATTGGATCCGAGGGCTGCCATTTTTGGTGATCAATCTTGCCATTCCGGTTAGCATGGCCTATGGAGCCAGCGGCGCCTTGCTTTCCTATAGTTTTGTCGGGACCAAGATCTGGGAATTTGTAGATGCCTATTCTACGGCAGAAGACTCAAATCAAAAACTGATTGCGGGAATGAGCAATCCCAATGTCCGGGCTCCCTTGACGGCAAAAACAAGCCTTGCGGAGGATGGTTTCTTGGAAGAGGGCTTTGTATCGGGTGAGGTGGCGGCAGAGAGCAAAGATGTGCAAGACAAGATTACGGCACTTGAGAAAAAATACGACCAGCAGTTCGATTTGCTCTTTAAGCGGCTGAAGCTGTCAAAGGCGGAAGTTGCAGAGAAAAAAGATTAAAAGGAGGAGTGAAAATGTTTAGATTATTTATGGTTTATTTTTTGATGGTTTCGTTTTTGTTTTCTTTGGCTTCTGTCGGAATGGCCGAAAATAATTACGTGGTTGTTCCTGCCCAAAAATCGTTTGTTCCGGCAGAGAGTAGGTTGAAAGACCTTGCTCTGAAAGCCGAAAAACAGCGCACTGAAAGCGCAATGTATGATATTGGCGGAGGGGCTTTATTTGCAGGGCTTGGAAGTGCCTGGAGCGGTTACGGGTCAAATTATTCAGGGGTATATTATGCGCTCGGTGGAGGGATGTTGATCATGGGGATTAAAAATTTTATGTATCCAACTAAATTGGAACAACAGTACCTTGATGTCAAAAAAATGTCAGGGATATCTATAGAAGAAAGAGGATCAAGAGAAGCTGCAGCAGAAGGAGCGCTAAAAAACGGAGCTATGGATGCGACACAAGGAAGGATGGTGTCTGCAGGATTGGTTGGAATAGGAGGGACAGCACTTCTTTTGGGTAGTAGTCCTTTGGCAGGTTCTTTGCTAGTAGCGGCAGCCGCAACAAGCTATTTTATAAAGTCGGATACTGAAAAGGTCTACGAAGAATATTTGGTTGATAAAGAAGATTTTATAAGGAGCCAAAATACTGCAAATGTTTCTGTGGTTACAACCATGGAGGCAAGGTAGGGTGCATAGACAAAGCCAGCTAGCCGGTTCGGCTAGCTGGCGGATTTTTGGGCAGTCAACTCTCATTGTTTTTCTTGTGGATCCATGCTACAATAAAGCCAGCTCCAAAGGGATAACTACATGAACTTGGGGCCGGTTAAAAAAGAGAAGACACAAGGAAATCTGAAATGATTAGATGCTCCTTGTGTCTTTTTTTTGTTGAAAAAAAATAGGAGGAAAATGAAAATGGCAAAGAAATTGTCGGTCTTGTTTTCGGTTATCTTGTTGCTTGCGGTTTCGGTTTCATTGTTTGGTTGCGGTCAGGGGATCAAGTCGGAGGTTAGCATTGTTCCGGGGGCAGCGAAGGGGTTAACAATTCAGGGGACAGTAAAAACAGGAGCTTATGCTTATACCATGAGTAGTTATTCTTATGTTTCTTACAGTTTTTTACAAAAGGATGCAATCGCAGGTGCAAAAGTTAGCATCCCCGGACTAGCATCTTCTGCAGTTGTTACCGATGCGAATGGTTTTTATTCCATCAAAAATGTTTCCCCTGGTTCCTATACTGTTATTGTTACCAGGGAGGGGTTTCAGGATGGTGTAGCTAAGGGTGCGTTTCCTGAAAATCCATCAGAAAATACCGTTTTAACATTGGATGTTTTGTTGGTTGACAATCCCAAAATTGTTTCTGCAACCATAGACGCAAATAGCGCATTGAACTCGGCGGTAATTGTTTTTAGTGAGCCGATGGATATTACAACGGTTATACCCACCTTGTACTATGCCGGGATGAGTAGTTATGGTGTGTCTTCTAAAGGAGTGGTAGAAGCCGAAAAATCATGGGACACAGCCAATAAAATTTTAACCATAAAACCAAAAAACAATTTTCTTTCCGGCTCTCTTTATGGAATCTTTCTTTCCGGGCCTGCAGGAGATTACCTCTCCATAAAAGATATGAGCGGGAATTCTCTTGATTATTCCGGATATTCTACTTCCGGAAATAGTTTAATGGTTAATTTGATAACGACTGTTGCTACTGCCCCGGCTCCTTCCGCCGCTCCGGCTAATTTTCAATTTAAAACGGCAAATGGCACTACAGAAATAGATTATAGTGATATTTATTATTATAATAATTATGTAACTTTATCATGGAATCCTGTTGATCAAGCAACTTCTTATAAGCTTTATTGCCGCTACAATAACGGACCGTTTCAATTATATAGTGATTCCAGTTATTCTTTGGGTGCTTATAAAGAAATGAACATAAAAATTGACAATTTAGACAGTTCACTTGCCGATTTTACCAGAACCGGGTATTCATATCCCGAAGACAAGGGATATGGGATAGTTTGGCCGTTTGTTGGAAGCAATGCCATTGATTTTAAGGTAGTTGCGGCCAATTCTAATGGGGAAAGCCCAGCGTCAAATATTATAACCATTAAAGACACAAAAAAACCTCAAGTTCATTCCGCCTCTTACATCCCTTATAATTATGCTCCGACTTATTCATCCAAAGAAGCTTATGTGTTTTTTACTGAACCTTTGGATAAAAATAGTGCAGAAACCATAGGAAACTATTCAATCTCAGGTCAAACCATATCTAAAGCTCAACTAACCAATATTTATAGCGGGTCTTCTTATCGTTTTGCTCAGGTTGCTTTAACTATGTTTCCTGGCACAACCACAATCGCAACGGTTGAGGTTTCTTCAAACGTAAAAGACTTATCAGGAAATGGAATCGAATTAAAATATAATTCTGGGCTTTTTTATGGTTACCCTTATTAGAATGAGGTTTAAATATTTAAAGTACGTTTGTTTAATGTCGACCTTATTGTGTTGCTTACAGAATATTGCCTTTTGCGCCCAGAAGAAGGCGATCCAGCCCGATGCCTGGTATTCCCCGTATCTGACCAGGGCCGCTTCTTTGGAAATCGGTGGCTGGTGGATGCAATACGCCGACAAAGAGACGACCCGATTGAACCTGGCCGAAATAATGTCAAAATATTTGTCTTATCTGGAAAAAGAAAATCTGATCGCCAGAAAATCGCCCGGGATGGATATAAGATTCTCCGATGTTCCTCTTAATGCTCCTTTTTATTCCGATGTCAGGAAGGTGGTCTACCAGTATAAAATAATGGAATGCACCGAATCGAAGGATTTTATGGGGGAGATTAAGGTTACAATCAACCAATTCGCGGTCGTTTTGGCAAGAGCGATTGCCATGGATCCCGATCTTCCAATGAACCAGGCCGAAGCGGTAAAATTCGTAAAAAGGAAAGCAATGGACAATTTTTCGGATCGGGCGTTTAAAGAAAACCGCCCGGTCAAACGCTATGAGGTTATGGCCGCGCTGGTAAAAACGGCCGAATACCTAAAACAACAGAGAGTTTTGGCGGTAAAAAAGAAAGAGAAAGAGCCGGCAACGGCGGCAAAATTAAAAAACGAGGTCTCACTGGGAGGGATGATGGGGCATCTTTACGAGCAGTCCTCCTCGTCCAATTCAAATTATACCTACGGCGGAGAACTTGCTTATTCCAACCGACTGGTCGAAGTGGTCGGTTCGGGAATCTCTTACAACGCGCGCTATTTAATTCCTAATCCCGGGGCGATAAGAGATGAGGAGACGACCGAAAATAAGCTGGACGCGATGGTGAACTACAAAAATCCGCTCCTTTCCGATTTGGCCGGAGGAAGCTTGTTTTCGGCCCTGGGGTTTAGGGGAATCCTTTTAAGGAACGATCTTTCCAACAATACTTTTTTGGGCTTAAGGGGAGGGCTTGAGTATTTAAGGGATTTTAGCGATAAGCTGGGAGGAAAAGTAACCGCCGGGCTGGCGGGTAAAGTTGTGGGAGATGCCGGCCCTTCGATTTTGGGGGCGTTGTCTTCCGCGATGGATTACGGAGCGGAAATCAGCTACTCCCTCTCTCCCGATTCGACGGTTTCGCTGGATTACGAAGGGGACGCGCTCTTCTTTAACCAATCGTATGCCAGGTATTTTAATTCGCTGGTCTTAAAAAGCGGGTGGAAGCTATGATAAGGAAGTTTTTTGCCGTAAGTTGCCTGTTGCTGGCTATCGCTTCCAATTCAACCGCTTATACGATAGATGATTTTGAAGACGGCCTGCTTAAGAATAAGCCGTCCTGGTTTTCTTTCGACAAGATCTCTCTGCGGGCCGTCTCTACCCGAGATTTGCGGGATGGCGAGTCGGATAAGATCGGTGCGTATGCCCTTTTGGTTGGGGGGGCGACAAAAGATTGGTATGTCGGCGGGATAGGGGTTGTTTTGGGGCTTGATGCCGCTTCCGCCAGGTCATTTAATCTTGATATTTATGGTTATGGGGAGGGGAGCGGAAAGATAAAAGTGGAACTTTATGATGGCAATAAAAACAATACGGAGATAGAGACAAAAGACGATTTGTGGGTAAAAGAGCTTGAAATCAATTGGTACGGCTGGCGGCAGGTTTCTTTTCCTTTGTCCGAATTTAAAAATATGGGGACAAAGAAGAATAGATCGGGGGAGCTGGCAAAGCTTCAGCTGATCTTTATCTCAACCACCCAAATGGGGGGAATAAACTGCGCGCTGGATAATTTGAGGGTTGATTAAAGGAGGTTCCCATGAAAAACTTAATCATCGCGTTTCTGTTCCTGTTCCTGCTTTCCCCGTTATCTTTTGCGGAAGAGACTGCCGATTACCTGGCCAAAGTTGATCCTGCCAATCTGCTTCGGGAATCAAGTCTTCCGATAAAAATCACTCCGATCGACCCGTTTTTGGCGGAAAAGATGCAGTTGGAATCGACCTCCGGCGTCTATGTCTCGCTTTCCGATTGCGAAAAGATCAAAAAAGAGGACCTTATTTATAAAGTTAACGGGATTAGCGTAAAAAATCCGCAGGAGTTTGTTTCCGCGGTGAAAGGGCTCAAGATCGGCACAACCGCCACGCTAGAAGTATTCGGCAGCAGCGGCTGGGGTTCAAAAGAAAACAAGATGATTGAGATAGAAACCGTAGAATCAAAAGGATCCCAAATAGTCGAACTAAGCGCTTCCGCCAGCCAGTTTCATAAGCCCGGCAGCGGGCACACTTATGGGCAGGAAACTATTTGTATGAGCCGCCAGTACGCCGAAAAGTCCAATTATATTCCGTGCAGGATCTGTTTTCCGGAAATAGAGCATCTTTCCGAAACGGAAAAGAAGTTGACCGAAATGGGGCGGACTTACACTTCAGAAAAGTTTACCGTCTATCCCCAGTCGGACTTGAGGACCGAGGCCGAAAAAGAAAAGATGAAGATGATCATAAAAACCTATGATAAACTTGCCGGAATCTGCCGCATCACTCCGCGCAAAGACAATCTAACCCTTTTAAACACTCCCGACTTTAACACTTTTATAATAGCGGACGGGACGCTTTATATGACCAAGGGGCTTTTTGATGTCCTGGATACGGAAGAAGAGGTCGCGGGGCTGCTTTCACACGAGTTGAGCCATTACAGCGAAAGGCACCAGATCAAGCAGTACGAAGCCGGCCAAAACGCCAATACGGTGGGAACAATTGTTGGTTTGGCACTGCTTGGAAGCAGTGGGTTTAGGGGCAACACAAAGCTGACCGAACTATCGGTCGGATTTTTCTCAAATCTTTTTTCGTCCGGCTACAGCAGGGAAATCGAAAAAGAAGCGGACATTGCCGGATTGTCTTATATGTCATCGGCGGGATACGATCCAAAGGGGATGATCAGGTTAATGATGAAATTAAAGACGCTTGACGAGCAGCATCCCGATTACTCGATCTTCAAATCGCACCCTTCACCCGCTGACAGGATAGAAGTGCTTAAAGAAAAACTTAATCTCTGGGAAGAGAAAAAGCTGATGATTTGAAGGGGATGCTATCAAAGAGGAATAAATTGAAAACAAAAAAAGATTTTTTGATTTGTTGTTTTTTATTGGCTTGGGGGCTTATCTGCTTTTTTCAATCCCCCTCTTTTTCCGAGTGGGTCATAGAAGGCCAGGCGCAGTATCCCAAAATCGATATCAGCGGTGAAAAACAATGGTTTTACGATCAATTTCAAGTTAATCCTCAATCCAACTACTATCTATACCGAACCAGCTCGGAAGCCTCCAGAACGGGTGATCTTGCATGGGCAGAAAAATTAAGCCTGTTAATTAATGCCGATCTTGCTTCCGACTTGTCGGTTAATTATTTAATTTATCAAAACCCTCTTGTAAGGGGGGTGTTTAACGTTGGGCTCAAATATAAGGAATACTCAATCTTATTGGGAGAGACCGATTTTTACAATTCCAACCTCTTTTATTCGCTTTATTCCTATACTGTTTCCGGGGTATTACTTTCCGGAAAATGGGATCGATTAAAATTCAGCCTAATGCCATCCGGCAGTATGACAACCTCTTATACTACGGAGGCGCTCAACAACTGGAACTATTTTAGGAGCCCGGATTATTATGGGGAGAAATCTCCTGGTCTTTATGATGACGATCCTAAATTAGAGTATAGAAGCTTAGATCTTAAAAGAATTGATGTTTTACCGGAGACGGTTGAATTATACATCAACGAAAAAAAACTTATTCCCAACTTTGATTACTTTATCTTTGATGATTTTGTCCTTTTTTCTTCCTCTTATTACCAGGGATCGAATAGCGCACGGGTCGTTTTTTCTTTGCCGAATGGGAATAAGGAAGAGCTGAATTTTGATATAAAGAACGATTCCCGGCGGCAGGCGTTTTATGTCCCCGGAATGCCTCTGCTCAGTTATTCCGAAGAGATTTTGATTGATGAGGTAAAAATAAGGAGAGGTATCGATTATTCCGTGGATTACAATCGGGGACTCTTTGTTTTGCGCGATCCTGTCCCTGAAGACGCGAGAGTAAAGGTTAAATACGACTACTCTTATGCCAGAGAAAAACACGATACTTTGGGGGGAGCGGTTGAATATAATCCGGTTGACTGGAATACCCTCAAATTTTCCTACTCGTTTTTGGCCAATAAGTCCTCTTTATCTGTTTTTGATCCTCACAATTTTAGTGTTTACAGCCTTTATGAGCGTATTAATTTTGGGCAAAACGCCTATCTTATTGGCGAATTTTCAAACAGCATAAATCAAGGGATTACCCCAACTGTAACCGGTGAAAGCGGGAATGCCGTTAAAATCACCGGGATGGGGCTGTTCAATAATTTAAAAGTTTACGGGTCCTATTTGAACAGCGACTCAAACTTTGCTTCCGATAAAAGGGTAAAGCTGGGGATAAAAAGTAAATATAACGAGGGTTATGCGGGAGCGGAATATTCGCTTATAAAAGGACTGTCTTTGCTTGCCGGAACCGGTTTCTCGGTTACCCAAGAGGGAAGCGCCACTTTAGAATCCAATAGTTCATTTAATCATGCCGGAATCAGGTGGGATCCCGCGCCAAACTTATCGTCTCGGATTGATGTTCGGGATAGCCGGGAGAAGGTGGTCACGTTGTACCAGAGGATCGGGATTGGCGGCTATTTACCGGCAAAAGTTTCGGATATTATCTTAAAATATACGAACAGCGCGACTCAAGAAGCGGTTAAGACCAGCCTTGAATACGGTTGGCTTAACAAGTTTAATTTTGGAGGATCGGTTTTTTTAAATTACAAAGACGAGATCAATTCCCAATCCGTGCGCACCACAACTCCGCTTTGCCGATTGGGGTATGAATTTACTCTTTTTGCCCAAAGTACGATAGGCCTCTTCTACGATTATTCAGTCGCGCAAAATAGGGGAGGCGGCCTTTCCGGCGATAGGGCCGAGCAAGGCATTTCGTTAACCTGTAAAATTTCAACGACGGGGGTCAATCCGATCTTGTCCTTGATAAATTTAGGAGGAGAATGGAAAAAGATCGACAATAAGGACACAATAACACCAACTAATAATTTTTCGGCTACGCAATTGAAGTTTAGCGGAGGGCTTGAGTTTTGAAGGGGAAATTTTTACTGATATTTATAATTGCCGGTTTAAGCGTTTTGCTTACTAATCCTTCTTTTTCATCATTTCTTTCTTCCTCTTCACCCCGAGTTGTAGCCATGGGGGGTGCTTTTGTTGGCATTGCGGACGATGCTAATGCGGTGTTTTTAAACCCCGGCGGCCTTGGTTTTATAAAAGCAAATGAATTATTAGGAAGTTATGCTTCACTAATGTCAGATGTTAATCAGTATTATTTTAGTGGGGTCGTAAATTTAAATAATTACGGAGCGCTAGGTATTGGTTATAATCTTATGGGAACTTATAATATTCCTACAATAATACTAGATGGAAATGGTAATTTAATTTCCTCCGATAATACCAATTATCAAAAAGGGGATATGGCAGTTACATACGGCAACAAGATTACCGATTGGTTGGGAGTAGGGATAAAATACCATTGTTTATCCCAAGAGTTTACTGCAATATCAGAAGAAAAAGCGTACAGCTTTGATTTGGGATTGCTGTGGAGTCCGATTTGGAATTTTTCAGTAGGAATGACATTGGAAAACATTTATCCAACCGATTTCAATTGGGCCAGCGGGTTGCGCGAAAAAATAACCAAAGGAGCTGTCCTGGGTGTATCTTATCGGCCAATCGCAGAGAGGATTTTGCTTGCCATGGATTTGCAGGATAATAATATTGATCAAAATATCGATATTGATAACCTCTTGCTTGGCGGAGAGTTCTCTGTTGTTGAGTGGCTAAAGGTCAGGTTGGGAGAATCATTTTCAAAAGATAATAGTGCAAACTATGTTGGGACAGGAGCTGTTGGATTGGGGGTTGATTTTTTAAGGGGGTTTCAATTTGATTACGCGTGGAGAAGATCAAACGGAACGAGTGTCGATTCACATTATTTTGCGTTAGGGTGTAAGTTTTGATGTTGAGGTTCTTGTGTCTGCTATCAACGGATATTATAACGGATGAACGGATAAAACAATGGATGGGAAACGGATAAAAAATGACAAAACTGGTTAAGACAAAGTTTGATGAGATAACCTTCAAGATCATCGGTTCGGCGATGGAGGTTCATAATTTGTTGGGGCCGGGACTCAAAGAAGAAATGTACCAGCGGGCGATGGAAGATGCGCTGAAGAAAACCGAACTAAATTTTGAACCGCAAAAGCAGGTTGATGTGTATAATGAAACCAGACTGCTCGGATTGCTTTTTATAGATATTTTAGTCGAAAATTTGGTGGTGGTTGAACTTAAGGCGCTGTCCCATCCGGTAACAAACAATGAATTGGCGCAAGTGATCACTTATTTGAAAGCAAATGACAATAAGATTGGATTGTTGATCAATTTTGGGCGAAAGTTTCTTGAGTACAAAAGGATCTTTCCTCCCAGAAAAGTATCTAAATTTAATGAGAAGGGGTTGCGGTTTGGGGTGCGGATTCTATCAACGGATAGGGCCAACGGATGAACGGATAAGTCAACGGATATTATAACGGATGAACGGATTAAACAATGGATATAACAGATAAACGGAGAAAAGAGGGGAGGATACTATGTGTAGGCAAGTGGCATGTAAAGGAAAGACCAGAACCACGAGGATATCCGTTAATCCGTTTAGAATCCGTTGATAGTCCAGCTATCGTTGATAGTAAAACATAAAGGAGGACAAAAATGATGATTAGGAAAATCACAGTGTTGGTTTTGGTTGTTTCTTGTTTTGTTGGGTTGCTAGTAATTGGGGGGTGCACTCTGTCAGCGAATCCAAGTACGACCACTTACTACTACAATCCCAATTGGACTCCGAACGGAAAGATACTTTGTACAAAGAATGTCCAAACAGTGAGCGGGGGCTCTGGGGGTAGTGGAGGAACGGATATAGCAGCCGAATATTATCTTGTTCTCATGAATGATGATGGGACAGGCGAAACGAATATAAAAAAAATTGGTGCGGGAGGGAAGGTGGCCGCTTCACCGCTTGGAAATTATTATGCATATACCGAAGGCAACTATGTAAAAGTTGTAGATACCAGTGGCAACGATGTAAGTTCGATCAATGCTGGTGCGACAACGGACTCGTTAGATTGGGGTCCGGACGAGAGTAAATTAGCTTATGGCATAAAAACCTCCGCAACAAGTGAAATTTATACAGTTAATCGGGACGGATCAGGACTAACCTTTTTGGCTGTTGGGGAAAATGTTGCATGGAAATATGGAACAAAAATAATATTTGAGTATTTACTAGGAATTTATACTTCTACGGCAACAATTAATCAGGACGGAACTAACAAGGAAAATATTGAAAGAGAAGATAGGGTTATAAGCCCTCAAATATTGAGCAGTAATACTAATGAGGCATATGGAACACAAGGAACCGAGTACGGATATATTGATATAAGTTTAAACCCAAAAGTCTTCAATAAATTATTTGATAATTTTAATGGTTATTTACCAAAACTTTCAAAAAATGGCGACAAAGTTGTTTATACGGATTATAGTTTGGCAGGAATTTATTTGATTAATATCACAGGCACAGGAGAAATTAAGATTAAGTAGATTTTTTATGAAAAGGATTTTTGTTTCGGCAATATTATTGTTGTCCTTGTCTTTAACAGCATATGCGTCTAATGTTGAAGGGACAAAGACCTACAAGGATTATCTTTTTATCTTGGTTCATGGCATAAATGGAGGGAGCCATCAATTTAATGGACAGGATGAGAGAGATAAGGGGTTACGGCTAAAACAACAACTTGAAAACGATCTCGGATTGAAGGGTTATGTGTATTCTTATTCCTTTAAGAATAAAAATGGTAGTAGCTTGGTAAGTGTCAGAGAATTTGGAGACAGAACCTATAATAATGATGCTTCATATAAGGATGATAGTGGCAATAATATTTCAATGCAAGGAAAGTGTTGGTTGGAGAGAGCAAGAGAGGATTACAAGGAATGGTTCAAAAGGTTTGGACCAGGGAAAAAAGATGATAGATACCCGGCTGAATCAGAAATCCCTTCCAAGTACATTATACTCACGCACTCGATGGGCAACATGCCAATTCGCCTTTACATTTACTCAAAAGAATTACTTGGAAAGGATATTTAT
>MEUE01000003.1 GCA_001771585.1 candidate division WOR-1 bacterium RIFOXYB2_FULL_46_45 | reverse complement strand
ACCGCGATCCGCAGTGATGATTATATTTCTGCGCGGCCGACCTTCAGTATAACGGCGATAGACGATGTGGCAATTAACGCGAGCGGAGTTACAATGAGAGTAGACGGAACCCTGGTAACACTAACTACGGTTGCGACTAGTACAACGGCGGCGACGCTGGAGTATACACCAACGACCGATCTGGCGGATGAGAGCGTGATGACGCACGCGATAACAATAGAGGCGACCGATACGAACAGTAATAAAGGGACAAAAGAAGTAACCGGTCTCAAAGTGGCGAAGAGCGGGGATGTGAAGGTGGTGGGAGAAGTCTTGACCTATCCGACCGAATTCAAGGCCTTAAGCGGCGGCACTTGTAAGATTAGCTACCAGCTTTCAACCGACGCGGACATCAGCATTTATGTGATCAGCAAAGCGGGGATGGTGGCGTGGACCTTTAAGGCGCAGAGCGGTACCGACGGTGGGAAGAGCGGATACAATGAAGTCAGCTGGAACGGCGTTTCGGATCTGGCGCGCTCTGCCGTGCCGAACGGGATCTACATGATCAAAATTATCGGCAACAACAAGGTGATCGGTTCGGGGCATATCTTGGTGCTTGATTAAGTTGATAAAATTATCTAAAAAAACATGAATAAAAAACTGTTTAAACAGTTAGTGGTTTTTTTTTGTGTTCTTTGGGTCTTTTGCCCTGCCGGTTTTGCGGCAACTTACTATGTTGACGCCGCGGCTACAACCGGGAACGTTGATGGGGACGGATCTTCGGGTAATCCTTGGCAAACAATTACCTGGGCGGTGGGGCAAGTTACCGCAAACGATATTATCTTAACCGCTGCCGGAACATATACCGCGACGATGCCGGGTTCGGTCGAGACTTTTCCCATAACAATTCCAGCCGGAGTCACCTTGCGGTCAAATGCCACACCGACAACTTCGGCCACAATCGCGGCAACCGGTTCAAGCGTCCATGGAATTGTTTTAAGCGCGAATTCTACTGTCGACGGTTTTACCATTACGACGACCAGCTTTACCAACGGTTATTATGCGGTTCAGGCAAATGCGGACGCGCAGGTTTTAAATAATAGTATAACGGCTTCAAAGGGTGGGGTGGTTGTAAGTGCGGCGGGGGCATCGGTAATAAACAATACAATAGTTGCCAGCGCGGCCGACAGTCCCGATAATGGTTCCGGAATCCGTCTGAACGCGAGAGGATATGTAAGCGGCAACAACGCAACTCAAAATGGAGCCTGGATAAATATTATTTCAATACAAAATGCGGCCGACACGAGTACGGTTGAAGGTTGCACTGTCAGTGGAACAGGAACCTATTCGAACGGAATATATTTGGACGATTCCGCGGACAGTATTTTAATTAACAATAATACGGTTGAAGCTACCGGTTCGAACACGGCGGGAATAAAAGCAAACGGCACCAACGCTAGTTATAATATTACGAACAATAAGGTTGTTGGCAGTACGACCTCTTCCCCCTCGGCATTGTACGGGATCGTATTATCCATAAACGGTACCGTTAGAAGCGGGACGGTTGCTAGTAACGAGGTCAGGGGTTTCACAAATGGAACATACCTCAGGGTCTTAGATAATTTTACAGCTACGCTTAACCATAATACTTTTGTTAGAAATACCAATGGAATTAATATAAATTATGCCGGCATAGTTAACATGACTAATAATATTGTCTGTGGCGGCGCGCAACCGGGGGAATACATAGGAGGCAGCATCGGCATCTATCGTGCCAGCGGAACAGTCACTTCAACCTATAATAATATTTGGAATACCGAAACAAATTATAATGGAGTCAGCGCCGGGACCGGAGATATTTCATCTTATCCAAGATTCAAAGCTGTCAGCAGTAATAATTACCATCTCTATTCCGATTCTCCCTGTGTTGGAACGTCATCGGGCGGCGCCGACATTGGCGCGTACCAGGATGACAGCGGCACCTCTTCGATTGTAGCCGCTTCATATATAGACGCGGTTTCGGGAAATGACAGTACCGGTGACGGCAGTGTGGGAAGTCCGTGGAAAACAGTTGCCAAGGGGATTGCCAACACAACCGGTACAATCAATGTTAAGGCGGGGACATATGATACTTCAAACGGAGAGACCTATCCTTTCAGTTTATCCGCGGGGCAATACTTAAAATCAATAGCTGATCCGACTACCAACGCGATCCTCGCGGCGGGAAGTGTGGGAAGCAACAATGCCATAAATTTGGGAGTAGGCGCGACTCTTGAAGGATTTTCGATAACCGCCACCACAACCAACGCCAATAACCATGCGGTGAGCTTATATGCGAATTCTTCTTTAATTAATAATTCAATAGTTGCCGCCAATGGATCGGCGGTTATAAATGGAGCGGGGGCTCTTATTTCGGGAAATACTTTAACATCAAACGGGGACAATAACCAAACAATGCCCGTGAAGTTAAACGCGCGCGGACACGTGTTAAACAATACTATTACCCATAATGGGGGGAGTTCTTTTGGTATCAATTTTGTGAATGCGGCTGACAATAGCACTGCCGAAGGAAACACCATCTCTTCAACAGGGTATGCTGCGCAGGGTGTCCGCGCGGAAGATAGCGCCGATAACATTACCGTTAAAAGCAATACTATCGAAGTGGATGGAGCAGGATCTTCTTACGGAATAAATATGAATGCCTCGAACAATAATTATTTGATAACCAACAACATTGTAGCCAGTGACGGAGACGGCTCTGTCGGCATAATGTTGTCGGCATGGAATGAGATCGGTACAGTGGGCAGCAACGAGGTTCGAAATTTTACTACGGGGATTCATACGCGAATAGTTGGTTCACACGTGGCTACCGTAAACCATAATACGCTTATTGCCAATGATACCGGAATAAATGTTCAAAATGACGGTACCACGGTTACCAATATAACCAACTGTATAGTCGCGTATGATCCGGCGGGAGGAACTTCTTCCGGTAAAGGAATTGATAATAACGGCGGTACGGCAAATGTAAGCTACAGCGATGTTTATGGAAACACTACGGGTTATGAAGGGACAATTGGAAGCGGGGTTGGGACAATTTCAGCCAACGCCCAGTTTGTCAACGCGGCGGGGAATAATTATCATCTTGGCAACTCTTCCCCTTGTATAGCTGTCGGAACTCCCGAAGGGGCGGATATGGGAGCCTATGATTGGATTGATACGGCCGGGCCGACAATTACAATCGAAGCGCCCAATGGCGGGGAAACAATTGCCGGCAGGAGCACCTACCCGATAACTTTTGAAGCGACCGACCATTCTGGAATTGCCGCCAACAGTTTAAACGTCTATTATTCGGTTGACGGCGGCTCCACCTACACGAGCGTGGTTGCCGGCGCGTCGAAGACTTCTCCTTACAGCTGGATAGTACCGAATGTGGCAACTACAGACGCGAGAGTAAAGATAGAACTTCAAGATGCCGGAGGATATGTCGGTACAGATGAATCGGCTGCAAGTTTTACTATTACAAGAGGTGCTACTCATTATGTTGACGCAAGTACAACAGAAGGGAATGTAGTGGGGGATGGGAGTTCGGGAAGGCCGTGGCAGACCATAACATATGCCATGACTCAGGCGCAGGCCGGTGATCAAATATTGGTTGAGGCGGGAACATACAATTCTGCGATGAGCGGGTCATCGGAGAGCTTTCCCATAACAATTCCTGCCAGTATTTATTTAAAATCAGATGCCAGTCCGAGCACCAATGCAATTATTGCGGCAGGGACAGTCTCATCCAATTACGGGATAATTGTCGGCAACAACTCTACGGTAGAAGGATTTAGCATTACCGCGACAGTCGATTCTAATTATTACGCTCTGCAGGCAAATTCTGCTTCTGAAATCAGAAATAATTCAATTACTGCCGGGCTTGGTTCTGTTTATGGCAACAGCGCCGGAGCGGTGATCTATGGCAATACGATTATTTCTAATAGTGATGCGGCAAGGGCGATTACCTTAAATGCCGCCGGACTAATATCCAACAATTCAATAACCCACAACGGCATTGCCTCGTATGGTGTTCAGATCAATAATACCGCCGACAACAGTACGGTTGAGGTGTGCAGCATATCCGCAAGCGGGACATCGGGTGAGGGGATATATATTGCGACGGCAGGAGATAGTATTACAATTAATAATTGTACAATCGAAGTTACAGGAATAGATGGGAAGGCAATCCATTTTTTTAATACTTATAATAATTACCTGATCAAAAATAACAAGTTAACAGGAAGCGGCGCATCAGGCAGTTACGGGATATTTTTTACCGGGCAGGGATATTCGGGGACGATCAGCACAAATGAAGTAAACAACTTTGTTACGGGTTTTTATGGGCTCATTCTTACCCCCAATACTTTGGCTCTTACCAATAATACCTTTACTAATAATCCGACCGGGATTTCTTTGGGACGTAACGGTGTCTATACTGTTACCAATAACATAGTTTGCGCAAGTCCCGAAGGGGGGACTGCCAGCGGGACAGGTATCATAAAAGGGGCGAGTATAACATTAACTAATTCTTATAATAATGTTTACGGCAATGCGACAAATTACAGCGGAACAACCGCCGGCACGGGAGCAATTTCTTCTAATGCCAAGTTTGTAAATTCTGCCGGCAACGATTATCATCTGTCTAATAATTCTCCTTGTATCCACACGGCGACTCCCGCTACATCTGATATGGGGGCGTACCAGTACGATATGTCGGCCGGAGGGGTCCCTGCGGTGAGGGTGATTTCTCCAAACGGGAGCGAGAGCTGGGAAGCGGTGTCGGCGCACAATATAACCTGGCAGGCTTCTCAGGATGCGGATGGGATAACGGGAATAAATTTGTCGTATTCAACGGATGATGGGGTGAGCTACACGGCGATAGCGAGCGCCCAGCCGAATACGGGGAGTTACTCGTGGACCTTGCCGGTGGTAAATTCGACAAATTGTAAAATCAGTATCGAAGCAACCTCGGGAGCGAATGTGAAGGGGACGGACGAGAGCGATTCGAAGTTTACAATATATATTCCAGAGTATACGGGGCCGACGATAACGATTGAGACGCCGTCGGCGTCGACGAGCTGGGAGGGGGGAGTGGCGCACGATGTGGTCTTCTTAGCGACGGATAGTTACGGGATTAAAGCGAATTCGATGAGAATTTCATATTCGACGAATGAAGGGACAAGCTATGTCAGCATCGCGACGGGACAGGCGACGACTTCGGCGTACAGTTGGAATCCCGTACCGGCGTTCACGACGAATGAGGCGAGGATAAAGATTGAGATGCAGGATATTTTCAATAATTGGGGGACGAAAGAATCGACCGCCAATTTTATAATCGATTCGACGAATCCGACCGCTCCGACGGCGGTCTATCCGACGACGGGGACAATAACGAATGACGCAACCCCGACCTTTAGTTGGAATGCCGCCACGGGCTTGTCGAATATTGCCAGTTACGAGGTGCGGATAGACGGGACGATAGCAACAACGCAGGGGGCGGTAACGAGTTATACGCCGTCAACAACTTTGACGGACGGGAGCCACAGCTGGGACGCGAGAGCAAAGAGCAATGTGGAGTTATGGGGGAGCTATTCCACGGCACAAAGTTTTACGATCAACACAACCGTTCCGGCCGTAAGTTTGCTGACGCTTAAGGATCGGAGCAGTGGAAGTACAAGTTATACAAATAATCAGTTGGTTTCGATTGAAGCGACCGGAGTAAGCGGAGTTCCGACGGAAATGATGAGTTCGGAGTCGGCAAGTTTTACCGGAGCGAGCTGGCTGACCTATTTGGGGACGAGTGAATTTACATTGAGCAGTAGTGACGCGCGAAAGACGGTGTACTATAAGATAAGGAATGCGGGTTTAAACGAGAGTGCAACAGTCACATCAACGATAACCTACGATGCGACCGCTCCGACGGTTCCGACACTGCTGTCGCCGACAAATAATTCGAATACCAATGACGCGACGCCGCTTTTTACCTGGAGCATCGCGACCGATGAGACGAGCGGGATCGGGAGTTATGAGGTGACCTTAAACAGTACGGTAGTCACAACTACAACCGCTACCAGCTATACTTATCCGACAACATTGACCGATGGGACCTATACTTGGAAAGTTAGGGCGCAAGACAGGGCGTTGAATTGGGGGAGCTTCAGCGAAAGCTTTACTTTCACGCTTGATACCCAGCAGATAACAACCAGCGAGATAACGATAAATATACCGGATATTGATGTGGAGATAGATTCTGATTTCGAGTTAAATTTTTCAAGGACGATGGAAACCACCAGTGTGGAGAACGCTTTTTCTTTGCAGACCTCGTCTTCCGGAGCGTCAATAAAGTCGGTAGTGAGCGGGACCTTCAGCTGGAACACGGGGAATACGACTATGACCTTTACGCCGACGAACCAGTTAAGCGGCGGGACCAGCTATACCCTGTCGGTCAGCACAGCGGCGAAAGATATTTATGGAAACTCGTTGAGTACGGCTTACAGCAAGAGCTTTACGACGAAAAGCGGAGATCCCAATCCTCCGACGATCACGATGAAGATAAAAGACACCGCGATCCGCAGTGATGATTATATTTCTGCGCGGCCGACCTTCAGTATAACGGCGATAGACGATGTGGCAATTAACGCGAGCGGGGTTACGATGAGAGTAGATGGAACACTGGTAACACTAACTACGGTTGCGACGAGTACAACGGCGGCGACGCTGGAGTATACGCCAACGACCGATCTGGCGGATGAGAGCGTGATGACGCACGCGATAACAATAGAGGCGACCGATACGAACAGCAATAAAGGGACAAAAGAAGTAACCGGACTCAAAGTGGCGAAGAGCGGGGATGTGAAGGTGGTGGGAGAGGTGTTGACCTATCCGACCGAATTCAAGGCCTTAAGCGGAGGGACTTGTAAGATTAGCTACCAGCTTTCAACCGACGCGGACATCAGTATTTATGTGATTAGCAAGGTGGGGATGGTGGCGTGGACTTTTAAGGCGCAGAGCGGAACCGACGGGGGGAAGAGCGGATACAATGAGGTTAGCTGGAACGGCATTTCAGATCTTGTCCGCTCGGCGGTACCGAATGGGATCTACATGATCAAAATTATCGGCAACAACAAGGTGATCGGCTCTGGGCACGTATTGGTGCTTGATTAGAAGTGTAAATTCTGCTATAAATGTCAAATATGAAAAGGTGCCTTTTAGCACTATTGATTCTCGCGGTCTTTTGTTCCGTTTCTTTTTCCGCTACCACCAGCTGGACCTTTGGCACCTCATCAAACTACACCTACGATACAACTAAAATTGATTTAACCGGCGGGATGGTTTCGCTTGTTGCTCCAACCCAAAGTTTTACCCACAGCACCTCTACCAATTTTACCTCAAGCGTCATTGATGCCACCGCTTCCGCCGCCTGGCAGACCCTCTCCTGGGTTCCCAAAGCTCCTTATTACAAAGAATTGCCGGACAGCGGAGCTTCCGAATCCGGTTACAGCGAAGGCAATTTTAGCATGACCGACTGCGTCCTCTTGCTCCACCTGAATGACGACCCGGCGGTGCATGGCTCAACCCTTACCGATTCTTCCGGCCAAAGCACTAACGCGGTTCTGTTTACCAGCGATGGCAGTACCAACAAATCGACAACCGGCAAGCTTAACAAGGCGATTCAACTTGACGGGACCAACGATTATGTTTCCATTAGTCCGCAAAAAGCGCAAAATAAAATTTCCGCTTCCGCCTGGTTTAAAAGAAATGGCCAGCCGGTGACAACCGGGGACCAATGGCATTTTGTTTTGGGACCCGTATTCACGGTTGAATTGGGTGTTCCTGATGGGTGGCAGGGCGGGGTTCATGACGGAAGATTAAGAGTTGCCGTTAACACAGAGAATGGCTGGTACCCTCTTTATGCCGGGACCGTCGGCCAACTCATTGATGGCGAATGGCATCATTTGGCTTTAACTTATGATGGAGCAACCTTGTTAGCTTACATTGACGGGGTAAAAACCGGAGAAAAGGCCGCTACCGGAAACATAAAGACTGCTCCTTCTTTTGTCGGGAGATCAGGAGCTTCTTACTCAAACAGCACAATTGACGAAGTCGCGATCTGGAATAGGGCTTTGTCGGCTACGGAGATGCTGAATTATTATAAGCGCGGAGCCGCGAGAATCAAATTGCAGGCCCGTTCAGGATTGACCGGAGATTTTGTCGGACCGGATGGGACCAGCTCAACTTATTATACCGAACTTTCCAATTCAACAACCGGGCTTCCCTCTTTATCCCTAACCAATATCAGCAACAACCGCTATTTCCAATATCAGGCCTCTTTTGAAAGCGATAGCGTTGCTTATCCGCCGACGCTGACTTCCGTCACCATCGGACCGACCCACTATACCCAAGGGGATCCGACCATCAATCCTGTTGCCGCCCAGCAGGCCAGCTTTAACACCATCTCATCCATAACCGAAACCGCCACCAAAGACGGAGGGGAAATAAAATACGCCCTGTCCAATGATGCCGGTTCAACCTGGCTGTATTATAATAGTACAACCTCAAGCTGGGAAACCAGTGGCAGTACTTATGCCACGGCAAACACCACCTCCGAAATAAATTCCAATGTCATCACTTTTCCGGCCGGAAACGGTCAGCTTCTTTTTAAGGCCTTTTTACATTCTTCGGGAACCCAAAATGTCCGGTTGACCCAGGTTTCCGTCCAAACGGCGCTGTTGACGCCCGAAGTCGCTTCGGTCTCTCCCGCGAATTCTTCTATTAATGTTAATTCTTCCACAACCGTTAACGCGACTTTCAGCCATACCATGGACCAAACCTCCGTCGAGAATGCTTTTTCTCTCAAAGCGATCTCAACCAACCTAAGCCAGAGCACTTCCGAAACGGTTGCGGGGACCTTCTCCTGGACCAATGTGCGCTCTATGGTTTTTACCCCTTCCACAGCGCTTAAAAACGGTTACACCTATCAGGCGATTATAACGACCGATGCCAAGAACACTGGCGGTTATTACCTGGCCAGCACAGAATCCTGGACCTTCAGAGTTCTTCTGGACCACGAAGAATCGACCATTTACGAAAGCACCGACGGGAAAGCGAAGGTTGAACTTGCGGCGAACGCTTTGGCGGAGGACGGCTATGTTGTAATCAACCGTGACCCGATCGCGAGTCCGACAGTGGTTGATTCCAATACGATCTTAACCGCAAACAGCAAAGCGATCGCCGAAGGGAACCCGTTCCATTATCCGATTACCTCTTCAATTACCGAATTTAACGCTTACAATAGTTCCGGCACCAGGATCACCTCCAATTTTGCCGCGACGACAACTTTGACCCTTTATTATACGGATGCGAATGACGATGGCTTTGTTGACGGGACAACTCCTCCGATCAAGGCGGAAAATCTTTTGATCTACTGGCTGGATGAAACAAATAAGCTCTGGATCAGAGTCCCCGGTTCCACCGTCAATACGACCACAAAATCCGTATCGGCTCCGGCAATCCATTTTTCAACTTATACCCTGATGTCCACTCCGGCGCTCGACTTGGCGAATGCCTACGCTTTCCCGGTTCCCTTTAAGCCGTCGGCCGGGCATACCCAGATAACTTTTACCAATCTTGCTTCCGAGTGCACCATCCGTGTCTATACCGTGAGCGGAGACCTGGTTACCACTTTAAGCGAGAGCAGCGGGACCGGACAGCACAGCTGGAACGTGACCAATGCCGACGGTGCGGCGCTGGCCTCCGGAGTTTATGTCTATCACATCAAGAGCTCCGGCGACAGTAAGGTCGGCAAATTTGTAGTCATAAGATGAAAATCAAATATTTATTGGTATTTTTATTTCTGCCGGTTTTGGCGCTGCCGGCTTTTGCCCGTGCCGCCGGGACAACTTCCGCCGATTTCTTGAACATTTCGGTGGGAGCCAGGGCGGTGGCGATGGGGGAGGCCTACACCGCGTTGGCGCGCGGTCCCGAAGCGGTCTATTGGAACCCGGCCGGATTGGTCGACCAAAAACTGGTTGAACTTTCTTCGATGCACGCCAACTGGTTTGGCGACATGTCTTTTGATTACCTGGGCTTTGCCTTTCCCTATCGGATCGGGACAATCGGACTGGGTTATACCGTCTTAAATTACGGCTCAATCCCCGGCTACGATTCATCCGGAGCCAAAGGGAGCGAC
This sequence comes from candidate division WOR-1 bacterium RIFOXYB2_FULL_46_45, assembly GCA_001771585.1. GTDB lineage: Bacteria > Margulisbacteria > WOR-1 > XYC2-FULL-46-14 > XYC2-FULL-46-14 > XYC2-FULL-46-14. The sequence continues at coordinate 527,895 of MEUE01000003.1, read as the reverse complement.
ATTGGCGCATATGACGGAGCGTTTACTTTATCTTGGGCGCAGCGTTTAAATAAAAGATTCTCTCTCGGGGTGAGCGCGAAATACATAAACGAAAAACTGGATTCTTTTAACTCTTCAACCATTGCCGCCGATTGCGGAATCTTATTTGAACTGCGTCCGGCGGTCAATCTGGCCCTGGTGGCAAAAAACCAGATCGGAAAACTTAAATTTATTTCCGAAGAGGCCTCTGTCCCGTCGGCCATTACGATCGGAATTTCCGCCGGACCGTTTTTAACCGATGCCTTGAATGTCTCCGCGGACTATACTCTTGCGACCGGCGGAGAAAATTTTCTAAACTACGGGCTTGAATATTATTTCAACGATTTTTTCTGCATAAGAGGGGGCTCTTCCAAATCGCGTCTGCAGGGCGGGTTGGGATTTAAATCGCCTTATTTCAACCTCGATTACGCCTATGTCCCTTACGAGAATTTAGGGGCGACCCATCGGGTCAGTTTTGGGCTCCGTTTTGGAATAAACAAACAGGAAGAAGCCAAACTGCACTACAACAAAGGGAAAGAACTTTATCGGAAGAAAAAATATCTCGATGCCTTAAACGAATTCAGGCTCGCGATTGAAACCGATCCTTCAAGCGACGAGAGCCGCGAATTTGTCAGCCGGATTGTTTCCGACCTGCGCCAGGAAGAACAGCAGAACAAGTTAAAATCAATACTTGAACAGAAAAAGAAGGTGCAGGATCTTCTTGACCAGGCGACCGCCGCCTACCAGGAAGGGGATTACAATAAGGCGCTGGAGCTGGTTGATAAATCACTGCAGATTATTCCCGGAAACCAGGCGGCGCTCAAGTTTAAAGAACGCCTTGATAAGTTTATCAAACTGCCGAAGGGGAGGTGAGTCTCGTGAAAAAAAGGATCGCGCTGATTTTGTTCCTTTTGTCTGTGGCCTGCCTTGCCGGTAGGCAGGCGGCATGGGGCTTTACCGCCGACGAATATTTTGAGTTTGGCTCCACCAAGTATCTCCAGGGCGACAATGCCGGAGCGCTAAGGGAGATAAAGAAATCTTTGGAGATTGATCCAAAAAACCAGGCCGCGCAGGAATTGAAGAGCCTGATTGAACAGGAGATTTCAAACCAGCCGGCGGTTCCGGAAGCCGCTCCCGTTCCTGCCCAAAAGGAAGCTCCGGCCGCAAAACCGGCTCCTCCCCAGGTGATAAAGGAACGGGTGATTGAAAAGATAATAGAGAAACAATCCGCTCCGGTCATAATCGAACGGGAGGTGCAGAAAATTGACGATGTGATCTACACCGCGGTGGTTTTTGCGGTTTTCTTTTCCCTCTTATTTATGGTTTTGCTCTTCAAACTCTGGCAATTTTTCCTGGATAAGACCTCAATTGTCTGTGCCGAATGCAAGGCCAGGAACATAAAAGACGCCGAGTTTTGTAAAAAATGCGGGACTCGGCTCAAGGCGGCCGATCTCACCCCCGAGCAGAAACTTTGGCTTGAAAAATTCGGCTGGAAGAGCAATCCTTTCACTTTGAACGTGATGCCCAACACCTATGCCGGGCACCAGGTTGAGATCGCGCTCATCATGGAAAAACTAAACACCCTAAGCGGCCATATTTTGATCGTTGGGGGGATGGGAACGGGAAAAACAACACTTCTCCTTTGGCTGGAGAAGCATTTAAAAGACCGCTTTGATACTATTTATCTTTTGCGTCCGCCGGAGCGGCCGGAAGAGGTGATCGACCTTATTTCCGCCACGATTGCCGGCCGAGCCAACCATACCCGCAAGTATTCTATTTATGAATTCCGCGAAATTTGCCGCAAGCATAAGCGCAATATTCTTCTTTTGATCGACGAAGCGCACGAGTTGAACGAAAAGCTGGAGCAATTTTTAAGGACGCTGGGCGATTTGCACAATGTTTATCTGGTGATGGCAGGGCTTCCTCAGACCCGGGAACTTTTGAAAAAAGACCTGCCGGCTCTCTTTGACCGGGTTGTCGAAAGCATGCTTTTGGGGGCGCTTTCGCTGGAAGAGACCAAGGAACTTATCCAAAAGAGGATTTCAAACGCCGGAGGGCAGGGGATGGGGCCGTTCACCGCGCAGGCGGTCGAGAAAATCTATGAGCTTGGCTACGGCATTCCCCGCGGAGTGCTCAAGGTCTGCGATTGGGTGGTGGCAAAATCGGTACGAGAGAACAAGACGGTGATTGACGCTTCGGATGTGGCGGTCTACAATGAAGAAATGAAACATGTAAAACCGGAGGCGGAAAAAGATGCCAAAGTCAATCCTGCTGGTTGAAGACGATCCGGTCCAATTGAAGATGGAGGAAGATTTTTTTAATAAGGAAGGTTTTGAGGTCGCGGTCGCGGCAAGCGGAGAAGAAGCTTTAAGCATGGCGCTCAAAAAAACTTTTGATCTTATCCTTTTGGATATTTTGCTTCCAAGGGTGGACGGGGTGGAGGTCTGCCGGCGGATCAAAAAAAGCCCCAACAATACAAATACCAAGATTATTGCCGTCACCTCTTTTGACGTAACGGATGTGCAGAAAAAAGCCCAGGCGGCCGGAGTGGACGACCTGGTAATCAAACCGCTGAATTTTGTCGAGCTTTCCAAAAAGATAAAAACGCTTTTGGGGAATTAATCTTCCGGTTTTTCTTCGAAGACAACTTTTTCGTTATAGGCGATGTGGTTTAGAACCAGTCCGCTTAGAAGTTTTGGAAAAAAGAAGGTGGATTTCTGCGGCATCTTCTCGTATTCTTTCGCGATTTCGATCACATCGGTAATTTTAGTCGGATTCAAGATAAAGGCCAAGTCGAATTCTCCGCTTAAAACCTTATCAAGCCCTTCATTGGCCTCTTTTGGAAAAGTAAGGGTTTCGGGAGAAATATTCAAAATCTTCCCGATCACCACCGCCTGCAAAACCGTTACGTCAAGTTCCTGGTAGGCGGCGGGCTTGTCCGGGACCAGCTCCCGTATGATCGCTTTGTCCCTTAGCGAGAGGATCAGGTATTGATTGGAGTTCCTGATTGAAAGCAGGAAAGCGTTTTTTTCCTTTCCGGTAGATTCCAAGGCGCTTAAGGCCTTGAGCCGGGCTTGCTTCTCCGTCCTTTTGGAAAAAGGGACGGTATTGATGTCAAAATAAATTCCCAGCTCCTCACGGAAACGCTCAAAATCAAAACCGGAAGGGACTTTGACCAGCCGGTGGATCGGAAGAACGACCAGGCCTTCTCCCTCAATCGGAGTAAAAAAGGCCATGATGTGGTTATAAGATTCATCCTCGCTGAAGCGGGTGCTTCTCTCGCGCATTTCATTCCGATAGCGTAACGAGGCCTCGTAACGGTGATGTCCGTCGGCAATAAAGACCGGCTTGTCTTTCATCTCTTTCATCACTTTAATGATCGTAGTCCGATCGTCGACCCTCCAGAGGGAATGGACGGTGTTTAACTTGTCTTTTACCTTGATCGCCGGCTGCCGCCGCAGGTATTTTTTAAACGGCTTCATTGTTTTCAGTTTGTCGTCGGAATAAATCGTGAAAATGTTTTCAAAATTGGACGAGCAAGCGCGCAAAAGTTCCAGCCGGTCAAGTTTTGGTTTGGAAAGGGTATTCTCGTGCGGAAAGACCTTCCCTTTTTCAAAATCCTCAAGGCGCAAAAGGGCGATAAAGCCGAGCCGGCGGTACCTTTTTCCTTTAACCAGGAAAGACTGTTCATAAAGATAAAGTGCCGGTTTTCCGTCCTGTTTTAATATCCCATGATGCAGCCAGCCCTTCAAAAAGGCGGCCGAACGCAGGTATTTATTGTTATAGCGGGAATCGTTTGGAAATTCCTGCCCCAGGATCAGCCGGATGATATTGTAGGGGCTTTCCTCATAATAATATTCCTGTTCGGATGGATTGATTACGTCATAGGGAGGGGTCATCACCTTCGCCAGGTTCTTAATTTTCTTCTTTTCGTACAAGATTCCACGAAAGGGGAAGACATTTACCATGATTATTCTAATATAACATAGAGCGACTAAAATCGCAACTTGTGCTAAAATTTAGGATAATCATGGACAAAGAGAAGCTTTTAAAGGATATTGAGCGTTTTTTGGAGGTCTATAAGATATTAGGTCCGGAAGCGAAGGCGGTTTTTGAGGCGCAACTGGCGCCGCATCTCGCGACGCTTGACCAAAAAACCAGGGAGCTCTACCGGGCACTTCTAAATTCTGCCCAGGACGGGCTCTCGGTTGTCGATACGATCGCTAATCTAGAAGCGCAAAGGCAATCAGGCCGGCCAGAATAATCGCCAGGCCGATCCCCCCGCGGATCAGAGTCAAAACATCCCCCCACCACAGATAAACGGTATAGGCTCCGATGAGTATCAATGCGATCCCGATTATGATCTTTAGCGCTTTGCCCATTTTTACTGCACCTCCTTCTTTAAGATTAGATCGAGGAGCCGGTTTAAATCGTCTTTCGAGAAAAAGTCGATCTCGATCTTCCCTTTTTCACAGGAGCCGTAGATCCTGACCTTGGTCCCCAGGCAGCCCATCAGCTGGTCGACAACGTCTTGAAAAATATTATATTTTTTCTCTCTCTTCCGTTCTTTTTTCCCTTCCGCTGCTACAGGTGAGACCACCGATTCAATGTCGCGCACCGTCAGGTTGCTTGAGATAATCTGGCGGTAGAGGTCGAGCTGGTTCTCTTTGGGCGCGGCCAGAAGGGTGCGCGCGTGGCCGGCGGAAATTTTTCCGGAGCGCAGTCCGTCCAAAACTTCTCCCGGCAGGTCAAGTATCCGCATCATATTGGCAACGGTTGAACGGCTTTTGCCGACCTTTTTTGCGATCTCGTCCTGCGACCAGTTAAATTCCAGGCTCAAGCGGTTGTAGGCATCGGCTTCGTCAACCGGGTTCAGATCGACCCGCTGGAGATTTTCAATCAGGGCAAGCTGGGCCGATTCTTCGTCCGAAAAGTCTTTGATGATCGCGGGGATGGTGGTGGAACCGGCCAGTTTTGCCGCGCGCAGGCGCCGCTCTCCCGCCACCAGCTCGTAACCGTTTTTGTTCATGCGGGCCAAAACCGGCTGGATCACTCCGCTCCCCTTGATGCTTTCCGCCAGTTCGGCCAGGTCCGCGTCGTTAAAGGTGGTCCGGGGCTGTTTGGGGTTTGGAAAAATCTTGGTAATATCGATGTTGACGATTGTCCTCCCCGATGTAAAAACCGTCCCTTTTGGGATCAGAGCGTCGAGTCCTTTTCCGAGCCCTTTTTTAGGCTGATTCATCGCCGATTACCTCCTTCGCGAATTTTTCATAAGCGGTTGCTCCGTGTGAATTGGGATCATAAAAAACGATCGGCTGTCCAAAGCCGGGGGCCTCCGCCAGGCGGACATTGCGGGGGATGATGGTCTTGAAGACCTTGTTTCCAAAATGTTTTTTGGCCTCTTCCGCCACCTGGTTGGATAAAATTGTGCGGCTGTCGTACATAGTTAAAAGAACGCCGGCAATTTTTAGGGACGGATTAAGTCGTTCCTTCACTAAATCCAGGGTGTGCATCAGTTGGCTGATCCCCTCCAGCGCGTAGTATTCGCACTGGATCGGGACGATCACTTCGTCCGCCGCCGCCAGGGCGTTTACCGTCAATAAATTTAGCGATGGCGGGCAGTCGATTAAAATATTGTCGTAGCGGTCGCGGGCGGCAAAGAGCGCTTTTTTGAGCCGCCCTTCGCGCGCTTCGGCGGTGACCAGCTCTACTTCGGCACCGGCCAGGCGGGAGGTTGCGGGGATCACTTCCAGGTTGTTCAAGTTGGTTTTTTGGATAACATTTTCAATGGGGAGTTCCTCGCTTAAAAGATTATAGATGCAGTTTTCAATATTGTTCCGATCGATCCCGAAGGCGACGGTGGCGTTTCCCTGCGGATCAAGATCGAGCAGGAGCACTTTCTTTCCGAAGGTCGCCAGGTAGGCGGCAAGGTTGACGGTGGTGGTGGTCTTTCCCACGCCCCCTTTTTGGTTTACGACTGCAGTGATAATTCCCATAGATGGTAAGTTATATTATACTCGCATAGAGTTAAGCGGTCAATTTTTTTCAAGAGAGTAAATTACTCACCCCAAGTACGTTTTAATACTATTTTAACTAATTAGACCCCTCTCTATTCTAGAGAGGGGAAGCTGGAAGGAAGAAAACATAAGCGCAAAATGTTGCTCTCCCTCTCTAGGATAGAGAGGGATAAAATCAGAAACAGAGGTTAAAAGCTTATCTTGGGTGAGTAGCCTTTTCAACCACCACCAGCGTTCTCTTATGCCCATTCGATAGCGTAATCTCTTTAATCTCTTTTACTTTTACCCCGGCAGGTTCAACGTTTGGCCCCTTTTGGGCAATTAGGATTCCGCCCGGTTTTAAGAGCGGAAAGGCCAGCTTGATTAATTCCGGCAGTTTAGCCACCGCGCGGGCGACGGCGACGTCAAATTTTTCGGCGTATTTATTTTTTAATGTTTCAGCTCTTCCCCAAACCACCACCACGCCGGAAAGACCCAGCGTTTTTACGATATGATTTAAAAACTCGGTCTTTTTGCGGGTCGCTTCAATTAAAGTAAGCAAAATGCCCGGCCGCGCGAGTTTTAAAGGGATTCCGGGAAAACCGGCTCCGCTGCCGATATCGACAACGGATTGGTTTGTCAAATCAATTGCCTGCAGAATAGAAAGCGAGTCTTCAAAATGTTTTATTTTGATCTCTTTGGGATCGGTGATGGAGGTCAGGTTGAATTTTTTGTTCCAAAGCAGGAGTTCTTCAATATATTTTTCAAATTTGTCATCCACTAGAACGCTTGTCCGATACTAAACTGAAGCATCCCGGTACCAAAGGGCTTGCTGGTCGGCATTCCGTAGTCAAGGCGGATCGGACCAAGCGGAGTGTTCAGGCGGACGCCGGGTCCCCAGCCGGCGATGAAGTCGGAAAAGACCGGCAGTCCGGTATTCCAGGCGTTACCCCAGTCGAAAAAGACCACACCCTGCAAGGTTTCGTTAAAAGTATAACGGATTTCGTTGTTGATCAAAAAGAGCCGCGTCCCTTTTTTTATCTCATCCAGTCCGTAGCCGCGGACGGTGTTGGGAGAGCCGGCCCAATATTCTTCGCCCAGAGGGATGTCGCCCACGCCGTAGCCGCCGCCGATATGCCAGGCGTAAACGGTGTTTTCCCTGACCGTATAAAAACGGTTGAGATCCAGCCCGTATTTGCTGTAGGTGGTAACCGCGCTATTGGCGTGTTTCCAGCCCAGCTTTAACGACAGGGTGTGGTAGGCGCCATTGGTTGGATTCATCCAGACGTCGCGGGTATCAAACGACAGCGAATATCCGATGAAGTTTGAAAGATAAGCTTCAAACGAAGCGTTGTTGCGCGGAGAGACCGCTTCGGAACCGAAAGAGAAACTGCTTTTATATTGTTCGTTTAAATCTTTTCCGATCGCCATGTCCCAGCCCATGTGATATTCGTCCTGCAAAGTCAAATAAATATCGCGCCCCATGGTGTTCCAGATCCGGGCGGTGAGGGAGGTCCTGGGTCCAAGCTTCTGAGGCCAAAACCAGGGATTATAATATTTAAACTGGTAAGTTGAAACCTGTTGCCCCGCCTGGCCTTTCAACAAAACATTTTGGGCGGTCCCAAAAATGTTGTTGACCGAAAGATCGGTAAACCCAAACCAGCCTTCCCGCTCCCCGTAGCCGCCGCCGAAGTTGATGGTCGAGGTCTTGGCTTCTTTAATGTTTAAGTTCAGAAGCAGTGAATTCTTTTCTTTCCCCGGGACAAACTCCGGATTGACTTCGGTGAAATAGCCGAGATTGAAGATCCTGCGGAGATCGGCTTTGAGGGTCTTTTCGTTGAAAACTTTTCCGGCTTTGGAATTCAATTCCCTCAAGATTACCCAATCCTTGGTATTGGTATTCCCTTCGATTGTTATCCCTTCGATTCTTCCTTCGCTTATATCCACATAAAGTTTTTCGCTTTCCGGATCGGCTTTGACATCGGTAACTTTAGCCATAATGTAGCCGTCTTTTTGGTATTTGCCCTGGATCGCGTCGATATCTGACCGGAGCAATTTGTAGTTTAAGATTTCCCCTTCTTTTAAAGACATCAAGGTCTTGACTTCGCCGGTGGAATAGACACTGTTGCCGGAAACAAGTATCTTTTTGATCAGCGGGTTTTCCTTGACGACGAAAACAATCCGCTTCCCTTTTTTATAGGGCTCGTAAGAGACGGTGACATTTTCAAAATAGCCGAGCGAGAAGATTTTTTTGATATCGTTGTTGATCTGGCTTTCGGAGACGGTGGTCAACACCTTGCTGTCGACGGCTTCAAGGATCGTCTTTTCTTTTACCACTTCGTTCCCGCGGACATCCAGGTCATAAATTACAGAGTTGAAGTTTTCTTGTTCGGCGAAACCGATCGAACCGGCCAATAGAAGTATCAGAGCGGCGACCGCGATCCGAATTTTCATGCTTTGATTATAACACATTTTAGAATTGCACCGCTCCTTTGAGTGTCAACTTATAATAATTGGTATTGACTCCGCTATAAGTTAACGGTTCCTGATAATAAGCCAAACCGAAAGTCGGTGAGAGCCGATAGGTTATCTCATAATTTAATGAAGTGGCGTTCTTATAGGTCGCGATACTCTGGTCGAATTGGGCGTATTTTAAGTCAACATAAAGGCGGTCGTAGAATCCCTTGATAAAACCGATGCCGTAAAGCGGCTGGGGGGTGGTCGTTGCGGTTGAGGTTGATCCAAAGGTCCGGCGCAGGTCTTTTCCAAAATTGTATTGCAGGGTCAGGCTTTCAAGCCCCAGCGATTCTTCCAGCCGCCTCTCTAAATTTCTGAAGACCATCACCTTCAGCCGGCTGTCCAGATAGTCGGCCGCCACATCGGAGCCCTGGACATTCTCTTTGGAGGTCCCAATGAATGATCTGACGAAATCGGGGAGCAAAAGGAACCGGACATCCTTGTCTGAATAAGGGGCTTTGACCATTTGCGAAGGGGAAGTGTTTTTATCTTCGGTGAAGGCCTCAAAATCGATTTTTAAGCCCCGCACTAGGTCTGTAGCTCCTGGGACTCCCCGGATTTTAGCGACTACGTTTATTTCCTTCTTTTCCAAAGGCATAGTCGTAGACTCCGGGGCGGTTGTAGGAATAGCAGGCAGAGAAGAATTGGGGGGGGTAGGAACGGAATCTTCCAGGACAACCACTTTGCCGGTAATATTTAAATAGGGGAAGATTCCGTATTCCGGAGAGAAGCGGGCATAGTTCTGGCCGACCTTTTCGGCGTCATAGGGATAAAACTTTTCCTGGTCGGTTGCGGAGAGGAGGTCAAACTCGCGGTTGAAGACGGTGACCGCCCCGCGCTTGAGTTGAACTTCTCCCGCCAGAGTTGGGGCGGCGGTATCCCCCTTTAAAACAAGATCCCTTCCCTGGACTTCCAGGTTTATAAAAAGGTTGGTCAAATCCATCGAATTTAAGTTGCCGCTGGTGACGTACATGTTTTTTAAAAAATTAAGGTTCAGGTCAAAGGCGGCCGAAACTGGGGGAGGGGAAGACTTTCCTCCTTCCGGCAGATAAAGGATCCCGTCGGAAAAGGTCAATTTTCCGGAGAGGAGAGGTTTTGACAGAGAGCCTTTTAATTTCAGCTTCTCGCAGTAAACCTTCCCGGCATAGCTGTTTTCAAGGTCCATTGTTATCAAGGTATCAAAGAGCGAAGCGTTGATCGTTTGGCTTGCCAGGTTGATATTGGCGGCAAGTGAGAGGCGGTTGGGATAATATTTTGTCCCTTTGCCGAACCAGATCCCCTGCAATTTGGTTAAGCGGAGCAAATTGCCGTCTCCGGACAGGGCCAGATTCACTCTTTCAATCTTTGAACTTGGCTTTAGAACTTCAAAGACCGCGTCTTTAACTTCAAAACTTCCTTCTGCCGTGTTGTTTGAGATCCGCATTTTTCCGTCCGCTTTCCCCTTGCGGTAATGCACGGTGTCGTTAAATAAATTTATCAGGCCGAGCGCTTCGTTGCTTATTTCAACGTTCAAGTCAAACAAAAAGTCCTTCAGCGACAAGGTCCCGTCCAAATGCGACTTTCCGGTCTCGGTTTTTAAATCAAAAAAACCGATCATAAGCTCCTTATTTTCCAGGGAGGCTTCGGCCGAAATCTCCCGGTATTTTATATCCGCCAGAGACAGGTCCCGTCCCTGCAAAGAGAGAGAAACCTTGGGATTGTCCGGTTCCCCGCCAAAGGTCCCGTCCAAATTAAATTTGCCCTTATAATCTTTTTTGCCGAGAATCAATCCCAAAAGGTCAACCGGCAGATCCCGCCCCTTAAAACGCAAATTATTGAGCGTCCCCCAGGCCGATAAATAACCGTCCTTTTTGGTGACCCAGGCCTTTTTAAAACTGAGCAGTTGGTTTTGATATTGTCCCTCAAGCTCCAGCGAATCAAATTGGTAATCCCGGTACACCGGACGAATAATTTTTCCGGAAAAGTCGATCCGCTCCGTTATTTTTATCTCCGCCTGCACCTCTCCTTTTATATCCGGGATTCTAAAATCTTCTTCTTTTATTGTTTCCGGCTTAATTTTTGCCCACAATTCCAGATAGCCGGGGTAGAGCTGATAATCTTCCGGGTCGGGAAAAACCACTTTTTTGAATTTAAGGTCCTTTTGGGCGCGGGGGCTCACGATGTTCCAGATTTTAGCGGAGAGCCGCGCCAAATCGTTTATTTCGGTTTTGCTGATTTTAAAGAGCAGGTCGGGTTTCTGTGAGGAAAGATCAAATTTTCCGGACAATTCATATTTGGAGGCGGGAGCTTCGATCACCAGCGGATCGTAGAAGGATAAAAGATTTTCTTTGATTTCGATCCCGGCCTTCACATTGCCAAGCGCGATTTTATTAAAAAATACATTCTTAAAATTAATGGACAATTTTCCGTTGGGGCGAGAGTCCATCCCCAGCTGGAAGGTCCCCGTCCCGTCAAAATTGCCGTATTCGTTCAGGTAGGAGGCAAAATCATCGGTATCCAGGTATCCGGAGGTAGCGGTACTCCAAATTCCATTCCGGTAATCGGCCGAGCCGATAATTTTTGAATTTACTCCGTCAATCGCGGCGTTCCTGATCGCCAGGCACCGCCTGGTGAAATCAAAATCGGCTTCGGCCGAGACGATTTTTACCCCGTGGACGACGCCGTTTCTTACCGCCAGCTTTCCGGAGTAGGTTAAATCAAGCAGCGGCGAAAGCGAAAGGAGTTCGGTCTCGCTTTCAATCAGCCCATTTATTGAAAGGTCAAAATCAGCCCTGCCGGTTAAGTTTTGTTCCCTTGGAGGGAGAAAGAGGTTTAGAATTTTTAGGTCTTCCAGGTCAAGGTTGTGAGCCGCTATTTTAAGATCGGTCGGATAGTTTATCCCGGTTTTACCGGAAACGGTTAAAACCGACTTTTTCCGTTTTACGACAAGAAAAGGAAAATCGATTTTTCCTTTAGAAACAGAGACCTCGCCGCTGGCGGAATCGATGATCTGGTCCGCGATTTTGCCGTTTTCGATCTCAATCCTGCCGGAGGCGGTCAGGTTCCTGATCGGGGCAGAAAGGAATGCATGGTCCGCTTTAAAAGAGAGCGTCCCCGCAAAACGCTTGATGACGGCTCCGGTTGTTCCGATAAAATTTTCTCCGGAAAGCACTATTCCTTTCGCGTCCACAAAAAGGGCAGTTTCCATGTCGCTCAAAACGGTCCCGTGTCCGGAAAGGGAAGCGTCTTTTGATTTTAAATCCAGTTTTTTAAGGACTATTTTGCCGCGATTGTATGAAAAGTCGGCTTCCCCCCGGTCAAGCTGTTGTCCCAGGGCGGAAGCGTTGGTAAAAACGGTCGTTATTTTTCCGTTTAAATCTTGGATAGTCCCGGAAACATTCAGAATTGATTTGGCGCGGCCGCTTATCCCCGGCGCATTAATGTTGAGGTCGGAAGAAGAAGAGATTAAGAGCCGATTCCCGGCGTAGTTCAGCGTCAGGTTGACCGGATTGGAATTTATCTCAAGCTTAATATCCTGTTTTGCCAGGTTGCTTTCGCCATTAATTTTTATCTTTATCCCCTGGCTCACCGTGTTGGCGGTAAACCTCAAAATCGGCGGTTGCCTCAAATCAATTGTGCCGTTTAAGGCCTCAAATTTATTTTTATAGCCGAGCGGCTGGTCAAGATATTCCGCTTTGGAGTTTTTAACGTATATTTTCGCTTTGGTCGGGAAGTCGATCGGGGTGTTGCTTTTCGCGTTCGGGTCGACAAAGAGGGCGGTCAGGTTGATTTGGTTATTTTTGTCGCGGATGGCCCTGACTTCTCCCCCGTCAATTTCAATTGAAGTGATGGCGGGGACGACATCCCCTTTGTTTTGCATAAACTTGACCAGGTTGAAGTTTATCTTGACCGTTTTTGCCTTAAAATCTTCGGAGATTTCGACATCTTTCAAAACGATCTGTCCCAAAATCCTTCCGCCGGCGGAGCCGATCTTAACTTCCTTGTGGAAAAGCCCCCTAAAGCTTGCGAGCGCCTGCTGGCGGACATTTTCGCGGAGCGCCTCGGTCGGGTTGGGCAACGAGAAACCGGAGAGTAGCAGGCAGGCCGTTAATATTAATGTAGCTTTAAAAATTTTTGCTGGCATCGGATGGCTTATTTTACCATCTTAGCCCGCGGGTGCGCCACATCATAAACCGATTTTAGCTTTTCTTTGGTCACGTGCGTATAAACCTGTGTGGTTGAAAGTGAAGTGTGCCCGAGCAGTTCCTGCACGGTCCTCAAATCCGCTCCCCGCGTCAGCAAATGGGTCGCGAAAGTATGCCGGATCGTATGCGGTGTAACTTTTTTTAAAAGCCCGCTCTTTTTCGATAGAAATTTTATCATCCGCTCAATGCTTCTTTGTGTCAGACGCCCGCCGCGCTTGTTTAAGAAAAGGGCCAGGCTTTTTACTTTCGGCCGTTCGTTTTTTATATAATCCTTGATCGCCGCAACGGCAAACCGGCCGACCAGAACGATCCGCTCCTTTGAGCCCTTCCCAAAAACCCGGATCTCGCCCGCTTCCAAGTCGAGATCAGATAGATTCAGCTTCGTCACCTCCGAAACGCGGATGCCGGAGCTGTAGAGCAATTCAAGGATCGCTTTGTCCCTTGGATTTACAATATTTTCCAGCAGTTTGTTCATCTCGTCTTCGTAAAGGAAATTGGGAAGCCGGCGTTCCAGTTTGGGGGTCTTAACCAGCTCAAAGGGGTTTTGGTTTAAATATTTTTCGCGAAGAAGGAACCGGAAAAAAGAGCGGCAGGCGGAGATTTTGCGCGCGAGCGATCTCCTCGAATATTTTTTTTGCAGGGCATACAAAAATTCCCGCGCCAGTACGCGGTCAACTTTCGCGAAATCGGCTTTTTTGTTTTTAAGGAATTTATCAAGCTCGGCAAGGTCGATCCGGTAATTTAAAATGGTGTAGGGGGAATAGTTCCTTTCGTTTTCGAGTCCGTCAAGAAACTTTTTGGCCGGGTTGTTCACAGGTTGTAATATTTTCGTTTTTCTTCCGTCAGGGCCGAGTAGTTGTTCCCTTCTTTGATCCAGAGCGCCCGCTTTTCCTTAGGCCGGGTATCGATGTGGACAAAACCTTCCTTTGGATAAAGTCCCAGGCCGTTTACTTCGGGGATCTTTTCGACGAACTTAAAAATTTCGGACGGAGGAACCTCTTCCATACTAATATGCACCGCTTTGCCGGTATTGTGAGGGCTCCTTTTTTCCCTTTTCAAGCTTTCGTGGTAATCATCGCACCAGAAGCCGGCGACGATTTTTACCGGTTTTTTAAAATGTTCGGTAATTTCTTCCAATATCCCGACCAGCCCGAGATGGATCTTGAATTCTTTTCCGCGGCAGCTGTTGCAGCGGCAGATAAAGTCTTTATGGCTGAAATGTTCCGAAAGGTCTCCCATATTTGTATTTTATCACACATTATTGTATACTAATAGCCAAGGAGGATTAATCTTATGCATAAAGGGAGACATTTTTTTACTTCGGAATCGGTTACGGAAGGGCATCCCGACAAGATGTGCGACCAGATGTCGGATGCGATCTTGGACGCGATCATAGAAAAAGATCCGATGGGACGGGTTGCGGTTGAATGCCTGGTCACCACCGGTTTGATTGTGGTGGCGGGTGAGGTTACCACCGGCTGTTATGTTGAAATCCCAAAAATCGTCAGAGAAACGGTCCGCGAGATCGGTTTTACCGATGCCAAGATGGGTTTTGATTATGAAACCTGCGGTGTCATCGTTTCGGTTAAAGAACAATCGAAAGATATTGCCCGCGGAGTCGATAAAGCTCTTGAGATTCGTGGCGGCGAAGTTATAAAAGAAGATCTGGCCCATCTGGGAGCCGGCGACCAGGGGTTGATGTTCGGTTATGCTTGCGATGAGACCGAAGAGCTGATGCCGATGCCGATCGTTTTGGCGCATAAGCTGGCAAAACGGATTGCCGATGTCAGAAAAGACGGAACGCTTCCATATCTGCGTCCGGACGGAAAATCGCAGGTGACGGTTGAATATATTGACGGCCGTCCGGCCAGGATTGATTCGGTCCTGGTCTCTTCCCAGCATGCTCCCGAAATAGAATACGAACAGATCCGCTCCGAGATGATCAACGAAGTGGTTGTTCCTGTGATCCCTTCCAACCTGCTTGATAAGGATACCAAGTATTATGTGAACCCGACCGGTCGTTTTGTGATCGGCGGCCCGCACGGCGACACCGGAGTTACCGGCCGCAAAATTATTGTCGATACCTACGGCGGCTATGCCCGCCACGGCGGCGGCGCTTTTTCGGGAAAAGATCCGACCAAAGTGGATCGTTCCGCTTCTTACGCGGCCCGTTATGTCGCCAAAAACGTGGTGGCGGCGGGACTGGCAAAAAAATGCGAAGTCCAGGTGGCTTACGCGATCGGGGTTGCGCATCCGCTGTCGGTGATGGTGGATACTTTTGGAACCGGAAAAATTCCGGACGAAAAGATTGCCGACGCGATTCAGAAAGTTTTTGATCTCAGGCCCGGGTTCATTTTAAAAAACTTGGATCTGCGTCGCCCGATTTACAAACAAACGGCCGCTTACGGACACTTTGGTAGAAACGACCTCAATGTTCCGTGGGAAAAGACCGATCTGGTGGAGAAGTTAAAGAAGGCAGTTAGCTGCTAGGGATATATAAATCCTTCTATTGGATGGCTGATATCTTCACGCTCTTCCTTTGAGATTTTGAGCTTGATATTGAATTTTGATTCGACGCGGTTGATGAAATTGTTTTTTTCAACATCCGTCGCAAAGCCGTTTAAGGCGAAAGAAGTTAAATTCTTGATTATTTCTGGGGAGCATTTAGCTTTTTCCCATTTCCCGTCCATTAACTCTTTAAGATAAAAAGAATCTCTGTTTTGTTGGTATTTTTGCACGAAGACAGACAATGGTAGTCTTTGTAATTCTTCCCGGGAAGTATTAACACTTAATTTAGCCAGAAATCTCGATGCTACCAGCATTTTATCGCCTTGGCTGAAATGCGGAAAATTATCCTTGCAGGCTTTTCTGACCTCGTATTCTAATTTCTCGTCATAAAATTTTCTCTCCGGCTCCCCGTTGGCGGCCCGGATAAAGTACGAATAATTTAATCCAGAAATAGTCGGCAGAAGCGCCCGCAATCTTTTTGGGAATTGTTTAAGTTTATCCCACATTTTTCTAATTGGAATATATTGTTTATCGCTTGGCAGCATTTTAAGTAATTGAGATATCAGGGTACTCCAGAATGTGAATTCGGAAGACGAGATATGCATTTTGGTAAAATTCTCGGCAGAAAAATCGACAAAAGCCATAATCTCTTCCAATTTAGCACCGGATTTTTTAAGCAGTTTGGCCAAATTCTTGGCGATTTCCTTACTTGTTTGGACTTCTATTCCGAGAAAGAATAATTGCTGCATGGTGGAAAGGGAAAAATAGGCAGCTTTTCGCGAAATGGTTTTGTCTTTAAGAGAGAGTCTTTGAAGAAGCAGTAATGATTTTTTGGAAATCTCTTTATCCGTGTCCAGTTTCCAATTATTAAGCTCTAACTGCCTATTAATCCTTTCTTCTAAAACGATACACGCTGCTTTGGCATCCACTTCCCCGAGTAAGGTTAATCTTTTATTATCCCAAGAGTTAATGGCAGCGCTAAGAGAAAATGCGCTAAAGTGAGACGATCCCCTCCTTACATGTTTATTTATGAGGTTTGCAAGTGCTTTTAATACTCTCTTATCGTGAGCCATTAAGGCCAATTTTAAAAAAGATCCCTCAACTCCCGGATGAAGTGTCTCAAGGCCAGCCACATTATAAAAAACTTGATGCTTAAAACCGTCAGAAACTGATTTCATATTATTAATCAAATTATCAACATTTGCCTTAATGAATTCAAGCGGAGCTAAAAATAATACGTCCAGGAGGGCGTGTTGCTCAGCCCAGGATGCCGCCTTGTTATAAAATTGTGGGGCAATTTTTTCCAGAAACCGGTATTCGGGTTTTCCATATAGAAGCCCGCTGATCTCAAATATTTTGTCTAGTATGCTGGAACTATTATCCTCATTCATAACATCCAGCATAAAGTTTAGCGCCTGTTCGGTATAAGCCGGATTAAATTTAAGAAGATTATCTATGCCACGCCAATATTTGTTTTTAACTATCCAATTCCAAAGAGGTTTTACATGTGCCGGTTCTTGCGAGAAGGCAACTGCCGTAATTAAATCTGAACGACTTAGTTTATCCATGTTTTGCAATATTAAAGGAGACCATCCTGCTATTAATTTTCTTACTAAGTTTAAGTTTGGATTAAAAAGATAACTTTTACGATCAATGGCATCAGATAGGCTATTCACAACCATTCTCAAATTAACCCTTCCTGCCCGGTATTTTTTGTCTAAATATCTAAAAAAATCAATTAGCTGCGAATTGTTTGATGCGGTATGCAAGAGAAGGATAAAATTAGGGGGAATGCTCTCTTGTTCTTTTAATACAACAAATGCATCATTTAAATAGTTTCTGCCTAATCCATTGGCAACCCTTTGAAACTCCCATAAACGGGGAGGACTAGTGTCAGACTGGTAAACTTCAGCCCTTAATTTATAATAATCCGCCGCAGTATATTCTCTCTTTTTTTCTTTTTTTTGTTCCACTGCTAGAAAATCTGAGGAATATCCCTGCTGGGTCGCGTCTTCGGTATGCCACCTACCATCGTAAAAAACCTCCGCCCAGCCATGGAATGGATCTCTGATATTGCCGTCTGAAACCATAAATCCGCTAGCCAAACGAGCCGGAATTTTATATCTGCTTCTTAAAATGGCAATAAAAACCGTATTGGCCACCCCGCACATAACTTTTCTTATTTTAAGGGCCAAGTTAACTGGGGGAGTAGAAACAAGAGAAGAAAGATAAGCGGTTTTTGTCTCTTCAGACCTGTCATATATTAAATTGGTTTGTATCCAGGATTTTAATCCGGCGACTTTTTGCGCGATTGGCAGCTGGTCTAATTTCTGCAGCTCCGCCTCAAGATCGGCAGGATATTCAATTGCAAAAGGGGCCGGTTGAACGTATTGTTTGCCAACGCCGGCGCTTTTTTCCGGTTCGGTTTTGTAAATTTTATAAACCACCGTCCCTTTGAATTTTTCCTGAAGAACTATTGTTGTCTCTTGCGATTGGCCTTTCTCTAAAGTATATTGCGGGAAATTTTCTTTCCCGTCGGGACCGTAAAATTTAATATCGTCAATTTCTCCATTCAAATGATTGAGCAGGGAAATTTTGTCGTTATTGGCATAAAGGGTCACTGTAAAGGATAATTCTTTGCGCTGACCTTGCGGATCCAAAGGTAAAGATGGGCTTTTTGTAACGCCAATCCTGGTCAATTGGTCAAGAATCCCATTTTTTAACAGGACATAGCGGTTGGGGGAGATATAGCCAAATAGTTTTTTACCCTCATCTGGTTTTTTAGTGTCAACTATAGAAAGAATACTGTCAGTGGAAACATTCCCTAAGCTGGTCGGTTTGGCTTCGGCAAGTTTAGGCCTTGGCAAATCTTCGATTGCTTTGGCCGCAGCTTTTGCGACTTCTTTGGGAGGTTTCTTTGGGAGTGTTTTAGCAAGTTCTTTTCTGGTCTTCTCATATAACGCTCTATTAAACTTGTGAACTGTTTCTTTTTTTGCGTCCGGTGTTTTTGGTTTTTCTTTATGCTTAGATGTTTTAATCCCATTGGTATATTTCTTTAGGAATTCATCCAAAGCTTTTATCGTTAATTCAAGATTGTATTGGGCTTTCTTATGCAATTCTCTTTGTTTTGGGTCAAGCGCCGTTTTTTGAAGGACAGAAACAAAAAAATTCTTCGCGTCTTCCAAATATTGTTTTCCCATTACCCAGCTTGAGTCATTTGAATTTAATTCTGCCAAAGAATAATGGATTGTCCCTGCCAAATAGGGGAGATCCGGGTGGATGGGACTGCGATGATGTTTAAACGCGGTAAATATATGTTTTTGCGCTTTTTGCAGGTAGGCCTCTTTAATTGAAGGGTCATTTTGTTCTTGTGCCAGCTTAAACCAGGCGATGGCTAGGTTGTAGTTTATAGCCGCCTTGTTTTGGTCGGAATTAGCGCGAGATAAGGCTTTGTTATAGCTGCCGATTGCTTCATAAAACCGATCTTTTTGAAGGGCATTATTCCCTGCTTTTACGTTCTTGTCTTCACGCAAGGGATAAGAAAAATCAATAGGGCCGGCTGATTCCGCTTTAGGAACTCTTCCTGGCATTCTCTCCTCCTAATTGCACCCCGGACAAAAGGCTGGTGTTTTGGTGATGTTCTATCTGTTTTATCGGGTTAGAAGAGCAAAAACTTGCGGAAGACAACCCAAAGACCAATCCTGTCTGGCCAGTGCTATTCCCCCCAAGAGACTTCTTCGTGATATAATAAAACATGTTGTTTTATTATCCTCATGCGGAGAGGCAATTGGAAGAAAGAGGCATAACTAAAACGGAAGTTGAAAAAGTTGTTGCTAATCCCGGGGAAGTTTTGGATGCGGAACCTTCAAACAGAAAGATTGCTCAAACAATAATATCCAAAGCGGGGAAGAAATTTTTGTACAGGGTGGTATATGATTCAAAAAACGGGGAGAAGAAGGTCATAACTGCTTATCGAACTACCAAAATTAAGAAATGTTTAAGGGAGGGCAAAAAATGAAAGTAAACTATGACGAAAAATCGGATGCTATGTATATAAGATTCAGCGAAGCTCCCTACTATGAAAGTGACGAGGTAAAAAGTGGCATTGTTTTTGATTATGACAAAAAAGGGAAAGTCATCGCGATTGAAATATTAGACGCATCAAAGAATTTGCCGGCTCCCAAGTCACAGTTATATGTCATGAACTTTGAAATCCTCCAACAAAAAGAAAAGAAAAGCACTCACAAATAATTTCCCCGAATTTGCAGTCAAAGTGTTTTGGAGCAATTATCCAGTGGAAATAACGGGATGATTGTTCTTAGGGCCTGAATCTCTGCCACAATAAGCGGGGTTCACCCAGGGAGACGTCTTCCCACATAACGGCAAAACTGCTGAGATTGGAGGCCGCGGCGAGAGCCGGGAAGCGGCCGCCTAAGGCGGACGCTTCAACTAAAACGCCGTTGGCAGGATAAAGATTTTTTCCGTCACTGCCAAGTTTTTGCAAATAGATCGCGTAGTTGCTTTCATTTCTAAAATCTTCCCATGCCACTATGTTTTTTACAATCTGCGGATTATACTGGGTGGCCGAAGCGCTTACGATCGGAATTCCGTCATCCGCCCAGAGCAGTTTCCCGTCCGACCCGAGCGCCTGCGCGTAAATATCCCAGTTGCCGAAACGGAAATCTTCCCAGAGAACGGTTGGAAGCGAAATTTTTGCTCTCTGCTGGGTGCGGCTCGATTGCGCCACCGCAATCCCGTCTTTAACCCAGCGGCAGGTGCCGTTCGCGTCCACTTTTTGCGCGTAAATATCAAAACTCCCTCCGGCTTTGTCGGTCCAAAAAACAATAGAATCATCTCCCGAATCGGCAATTACCGGATCAATTTGCACATCCGGAGCTTCGCAAACCGGGATGCCGTCTTCGGCCCAGAGCAGTTCTCCCGCCGAATTTATCTTTTGGGCGTAAATGTCAAAGGTTCTTCCGTCCAGCCTGGAGTCGGCCCAGGCGACCACAAGATTCTTGTCGGAAATTGCCGGAGCGGCCTGGTCGCCGCCGTAAGCAATAATTTTAACGCCGTTTTTCCATGCAAGTTTTCCTTTGGAAGTTATCCTTTGCGCCCAAATGTCTTTGGCATTATAAGCGCTTTCGTAATTTTCCCAGACGATAACTGTCCCATGGTTATGATCGGAGACAATTTGTGCCCTGGTCTGTTCGGCATAACCTATGGTAGGGGTCAAAACGATCCCGCTTTTGGAGATCCTTTCCCCTTTACGGTTTATTCTCTGGCAGAATAATTTGGAGCCGTCTTCCCACACCACCCAGGCTCCGCCGGCCCCGTCGCCGGCTATTTGCGGGTTTTTTTGCGGAGAGCCGTTCGGCGAGACCGCTATTCCCGCTTTCCCCCAGAGAGGAGTTCCCTGCGGAGAAATTTTAGTAAGATAAATTTCCGAATATCCCCGGCGGTAATCCTCAAAAGCGGCGATATAATTTCCAGAATTGTCGTCAATCAGGCGGGCGTTTTTCTGCGCGGCCCGTCCCTTGGCGGAATTTATAATAAAAGGTTCTTCACCGCCGCCGATTTTCCGGCCGTAGATATCCGAATCGTTTTGGAAAGCAAAAAAGCCTTCTCCGTTTTCGTTCGCGTAAAAAGAATAGGAGAGGGGATCCTGCTGTTTTTCGGAGATTTTCATCCCGTTGGCTCCGAAACTCAATGTTCCGCCGGACTCAATTTTTTGGCTGAAAATTTCGGCCCGTCCGTTGCGATGGTCAACCCAGGCGGCAATCCACGGGCCGGTCCCTTTTATTTTTATCTGCTCTTCCGCTCCGCGGACTTCGGCAATCGGTTGATTCCAAAGAAGTTGTCCCTTTTCGTTAAACGCTTTGCAGTAAAGGTCGGTATCGCCGGAGGCGGCGTCGGAATAAAAAGCGATAATCTCGTTCCCTGAACCGGCCGCCAGTTCAATTTCCGGGCAAGTCTGATTGATTTGGGTTGAAAAAGAAACATTCCCATTTTCGTCCAAAAGAAAAAGGTAACTGCCGTTCGTTTTTATCCGGTAAGATAGGGCGGTGCGGTTGTTTTTCAGGTTGATGAGCCGGGGATCCTCTTCGTTAAGTTCGGAGCCGGCGATTTTTTTCCCTTCGGTTCCCCAGAGCTGTCCCCCGTTTGCGGTAACCCTCTGCACGTAGATGTCAAAGTTCCCGTCCCGCCGGTCGCTCCAGGCGATAATCGCGCCTCCGGATCCGTCTTCCGCGATCTGCGGATACCATTGGGTTTTAATGTGGGCTGTAAGCGCCACGCCCTCTTTTTGCCAAAGCAGATTTCCGTTTATGCCGATCCTCTGCGCGTAAATGTCCTCGTTATCTTTGCGAAAATCCTGCCAGGCGACAATCGCCCCTCCCGTCCGGTCGGAGACCAGGACCGGGTCCGATTGGCTTTTTTCGGAATTGGCAAGCATGATTCCGGTTGAGCCCCAAAGCGGCGACCCGTCCGGTCCGATCTTTTGGGCCAAAATGCGGGTAATCCCGTTCTCTTCTTCCTGCCAAACCACGATTGCCGCGTTGTCTTCGGACCAAACCATTTTAGCGCCGCTTTGGCTCCCCCGCGAACCAGAAACGGGAGTATCATTGTCGGCCCCGATTTTTTGGGCGTAAAGCTTGCTTTTGCCCGATCGGGAATCTTCAAAAACAACCAGGCCGCCGATTATCAGCGGGTTGCGTTGTTCAATCTTTCCGAAAGAAGGACAGACCGAAACAGCGGCGGTCAGCGGGGAGGGGAGAGCATGGGATGGGAATGTGAGCAAGAGTGTGAGAAAGAGTGTGAGGGGGAGCGGAAAAAAAAACCTCATGCCACCGTTTCGGCGGCCAGTTTGTTCATCTTCATTGAGAGCAGTTTGGAGACGCCGGCCTCTTCCATGGTGATTCCGTAAATGGTGTCGGCCGCCTTCATGGTGTGCTTGTTGTGGGTGATGATCATCATCTGCGTTACTTTGGCCATCTCTTTTAAATATTTTGTAAAACGGTCGATATTGGCGTCGTCAAGCGGCGCGTCAACCTCGTCCAAAATGCAAAAGGGGCTGGGGTTAGTTTTCAAAAACGCAAAAAGGATCGCGATCGCGGTTAACGCCCGCTCCCCGCCGGAAAGCGCCTGCAGCGGCAGCCATTTTCTCCCGCCGGGACAGGTTGAAATTTCGATCCCGGCTTCAAGCGGATTGCTGTTTTCGGACAGCGCCAGTTCAATCTTGGCTTCCCCTCCCGGAAAAAGCTCGGTAAAAATTTGCTTAAAGTGCGCGGAGATAATCTCCATTTTCCTCAAGAACTCTTCCCTGGCCTTGAGGTCAAGTTCCGCGATCAGCCCTTTTAAGTTTTCGCGGGCCGAGTTTAAGTCCTCGTATTGTTCGTTGATTAGCCGGAACCGACCGGTGGATTGTTTATATTCTTCAATGGCGATTAAGTTTACCGGTTCCAACTCCAGCATGCGGGATTTTAAACGGAGCGTTTCTTTTTTGGCCGCTCCCACATTCGGAATCTCGGTCTCAATTTGCATCAGATCGGAAACGGTCAGGTTATATTCGGCAAAGATTCTTTCGGTAACCTGCGAGAGCTCCCCTTCGGTCTTGGCGAGCAGCAGTTTGTTTTTAAGATGGAATTCCCGCGCCGCCGCCTCTTCCGGGGTTTCCCCTCTTGATTCCAAAAATTCGATATTGTCGGCGCATTGTTCTTTTTCTTTTTTTAGCTCCACTATTTTTTCCTGCAGTTTGGCCTGTTCTTCCTGTATGGCCAGGTTCACCAATGGAGGGGAGGGCTGTTCGGCATTTAATTTTTCGGCGGCCGCCTTCATCTCCGCCTCTTTCTGTCTTAGCGCGTTTTCGTTGTTTTGCTTTTGTTCCGTAAATTCCACGATCTCGGCGTTTAGGATATCAAGGAGCCGGCTGCTTTTGGAATGGTCTTCAATTTCTTTCTGGTGCAGGCCCTTTATCAAACTTCGCGAGATTGAAAAAAGCTTTTCGGAAAGAGCCACAAATTCTTTGAGCTCGGGGAGAATGTCCATTGCCTCAACGCCGGCCCGCTCCGTTTTTTTGCGGAGCTCAAGAAGTTTGGCGTCAATTGTGCCGTTGGTGTTTTTAAGCTGGCCGATCTCAAAGGCGAGGAAGCGTTCCGCCTCTTTGAGATCGCGCAGGCGGTTCTCTTTTTCCATCATTGCCGCAAAGCGTTCCGTTTCCGCCTTTTCCCGCAAAGTTTCGAGTTTGATCCGCGCGTTTTCAAGCTCCAAATCGAGCGTTTTGATCTTTTCTTTCAGGGAATGTTTTTCGGCCCCGACAATTTTTTCTTTCTTGAGCCGTTCGTCTTCGCTTTTTTCGAATCTTTCGATCTCTTCTTTTAAAAGTCCGCTCTTTTCAAGCAGAACCGCCACCTGTTTTTTTGAAATGCCGATTTCAAGCGAGCGGAAGCTTTCTTTAAGCGCCAGGTATTCTTCCGCCGCTTTGGACTGTTCTTCCAAGACCGACAGGTTTTCACCGATCTCGTTTTTTAAATCGCAGATCCGCAGGAGATTTTGTTCGGCTAAGATCAGTTTTTTCTCCGCTTCTTCCTTTCGCTGTTTGTATTTTTTTATCCCCGCCACCTCTTCAAAGACCTGTCTTCTTTCTTCCGGCTGCGACGACAGGATCGAGTCAACCTTCCCCTGTCCGATAATTGAAAGGGAATCTTCGGAGATGCCGGCGTCAAGGAAGAGGTCGCGGATATCCTTCAAACGGCAGGAGTTGTTGTTGATCAAAAAATCGGAGGCCCCGTCGCGGAAAGTCCTTCTTCTTATCGAAACTTCGGAGAAGTCGATCGGAAGCGCGTGGTCGGAATTGTCAAAAGTGATCGCCACCTCTCCCATCGAGAGAGGTTTTTTGGTTTGGGTCCCGGCAAAGATTATGTCGGAGAGCTCTTTGACCCTTATTTCCGAGAGCGACCCTTCGCCCAGGATAAAGCGGAAGGCGTCGACGGTGTTGCTCTTGCCGCAGCCGTTGGGGCCGACGATAGCGGTCAATCCGTTCGGTTCGAATTCAAAAACGGTCTTGTCGGCAAAAGTTTTAAAGCCGCGCAGGACAAGTGATTTGAGGAACATATTTTGGAATTATATCCGATTACATTGTTGCTTGCAACCATAAGACCGCTCTGTTAGAATAAATTTCAAATGAGCCCGGCAATTTCCCTTTTTGAGACCATCGGAGTTTTTATAGAGGTTTTTACCTTCGCCATCTTAACCGGGGTATCGATCTCTTTTTTGTTTGAATTTTTTCGGACCAAAAAAACAAATCTGCTGCTTTTGTTTTTTCTGTTCTTTTCCCTGCTCTCCTACAATCTTTTTTCGGTTTTTTTCCAGCTGCTGGTAAAATACCAGCGGCCGTTCTTTGAACTGATCTTTGTTGAGAAGGGGATATCCCTTGCGCTTGTTGCCGGAAGTTTTTTTATTTTTTTGCTGATCAATTTCCGCTCAAGGGTCAAAGGAGATGCCGGGGTGGTCGGCTTCTTTTCCGTTTTTTTTCTGGCTTTATTTGCCGCGGTTGCCGGCTCCCGCCTGATTTTGATTTTCAAGGGGCTGGCGGTGGAGCCCGAAGTTATTTTTTATTATTTTGGCGGTTTCATTCTGCCTTTTGACCTGCCGCGGCTTGTTTTTACCGTACTGCTGGGTTTGTGGGCGGTGGCCAGCTTCATCAACGTGTTTTTTACGGAGCACCACGAAAAAGGGGAGAGGATCCTGGCCCTTTATACCACCGCTTCCTGCGTTTTATTTATTGTTTCTTTTGTTTTCATGAAAATTTACCAGATAGAAGGGGATGGGGCGGTTTTCTTTTTTTCAAAACTTATTTTTTTTATGGCCTGTATCGGCCTGGCTCTGGGGGAGGGAGTTGACCCAAAATCGAAGCTGGCCTTAAATCCGCTCAACTATTTGAGGACCCGGCTCTTGTTTAAGGTGATTTTTGGTTTTGTCCTTTTTGTTTTGTTGATTTTCGGGCTGGTCCATCTTTTTACATTTGAAACGACCCGGTCGCTGGCGGTAAAAAATCCCGATGTTTTGGAACTAAACTCCCTGCTTTATATGGTTTTTGGGATGCTGTTTACGATTTTGGTCGGCTTCATCTTTGCGGTGACGCTGGAACAGCCGCTGCGCAAGCTGGCGCGCGGGACCGAAGCGATCGCCAGCGGGGATCTCTCCTACCATATTTCAACCGGCTCGATTGACGAAGTGGGAGATCTTTCAAACGCCTACAACCGGATGGTGGCCGACCTGAAGGATACCCAAAGCCGCCTGATCCTCTCCGAAAAATTGATCGCGCTGGGGAACATGGCGACCGGGATGGCGCATGAGATCAGGAACCCGCTTGTTTCTTTGCGCACCTTTACCCAGCTGCTTGAGAAAAAATGGGAAGACCCGGAGTTTCGCGTAAAATTTTCGCAGATCGTCCCGAAAGAGATCGAACGGATCAACCATATCGCCGAAAGCCTGTTAAAATTCGGACGTCCCTGGCAGGCGGAGATCAAGGATGTCGACATCAATTTGGTGATTGAAGATGTAGTCCTTCTTTTTGAGCCGGAGATGAAAAAACGCAACATAACGCTCAAGACCAAGTTTGCCGATGTCCCTCTTTTTAAAGGGGATGCCCCCCAGCTGGTGCAGGCCTTTACCAATGTGATCAAGAACGCGATCGAGGCGCTGGCGGAGCGGGGGAGCGGGACGATTTTTATCGATACCGAATATATCATGGCGCTCAATCTGAAGCCGGGCTCGTTTTCCAGCAACGAAATGACCTGGGGGGAGAAGATTGAGGAGAAGCCATATATAATGATTAAGATCTCCGACACCGGCGGCGGGATCCCGCAGGGAAAATTGCGCCATCTTTTTGATCCCTTCTTTACCAGCAAGACCTACGGGACCGGCATGGGGCTTCCGATCACTTTGAGGGTAATTGAGGAGCATCATGGGACCATCCGCATAAAGAACAATCCCGGAGAAGGGGTTGCTTTCACGGTCTATATACCGCTCTAGAAATCTGCTATACTTAATCCATGTTCGAACGCTTTTCGGAACCGGCGATCAGGGTAATCATGGCGGCGCAGGAAGAGGCCATCAGGTCCGGCTGTAATTTTGTCGGCGCCGAACATCTCTTTCTTGGCATCCTCCGCGAAAAAGATCCGCGCGTGATCGGCGTCCTCGAATCTTTTAAAGTGGCAATCCCCGACATCAAAGAGACCATCGAACAACAGATTAGTTTTGGCCACCGGCAGGGACAATCCAACGAGCTCCCTTTTAACCAGCAGATTAAACGGGTGATCGAACTGGCATGGGAGGAGGCGCGCGGGCTGGGGCACAGCTACATTGGAGTCGAACATCTGTTTTTGGGGATGATGAGGGAAGGGACCGGGATCACCGGCGCGGTTATCTCCCAGTTTGGGATTGATTTCCATCTGTTCAAAAGCCGCATTGTCGCGGTGATGGCGGAACAGGCGATGAAGATGGCCAAGCCGCAGCAAAAGAGCGCGACGCCGGTCCTCGATAATTTCAGCCGCGATTTAACCCTTCTGGCCGCTTCCAAAAAGATGGACCCGGTAATCGGACGGGGAAGAGAGATCGAAAGGGTGATCCAGATTCTCTCCCGCCGCAAAAAAAATAATCCGGTCCTAATCGGCGAAGCCGGAGTCGGCAAGACGGCGATTGTCGAAGGAATCGCCCAAAGAATTATTGCGCAAAATGTTCCTCAACCACTTGTCGGGAAGAGGGTTGTGACCCTTGATCTCGGGCTTTTGATTGCCGGGACCCGCTATCGCGGCGAATTTGAAGAGCGCCTCAAAAAAATAATGGACGAAGTTAAAAAAGCGCAGAACGTCGTCCTTTTTATCGACGAACTGCACACGCTAATCGGCGCCGGCGCGGCAGAAGGGGCGATGGATGCCGCAAATATACTAAAACCGGTCCTGGCGCGGGGAGAATTCCAATGTATCGGCGCCACCACCATGGACGAATACCGCAAACGGATCGAATCCGATCCGGCGTTGGAGCGCCGTTTTCAGCAAGTTATGGTAGAAGAGCCGAACGTGGCCGATACGATGGAAATTCTCAAAGGGCTCAAGGGGCGCTATGAGGATTTTCACAAAGTGAAGATCACCGACGACGCGCTGGTCTCCGCGGCGCGGCTTTCCGACCGTTATATTTCCGAGCGGCGTCTTCCGGACAAGGCGATCGACCTTCTGGACGAGGCCTCTTCCCGCGTGATGCTGAAAAATTCCGGAAAAAAAGAGGTGAACGCGGAGACGATCGCGGAGGTGGTGGCCGGAGTAACCGGAATCCCGGTGACCCAGCTCACCTCCGAAGAGACCGAACGCCTGCTGAAGATGGAAGAGACCCTTAAAAAAAGATTGGTTGGACAGGATGAGGCGATTGCGGCGATCGCAAAATCGATCCGTCGTTCAAGGGCCGGACTGAAAGATCCGCGCCGTCCGATCGGCTCTTTTTTATTCCTCGGTCCCTCCGGCGTCGGCAAGACCGAATTGGCCAAACGATTGGCCGAGTTTTTGTTTGGCGACATGGACGCGATTGTTCGGGTTGACATGTCCGAATATCTTGAACAGCACACCGTTTCGCGCCTGATGGGCTCTCCTCCCGGCTATGTTGGCCATGGGGAGGGGGGGCAGTTGACCGAGCCGGTCCGTCGCCGTCCGCATTCTGTCGTCCTTTTTGACGAAGTGGAAAAGGCGCATCGGGATGTCTTAAACACTCTTTTGCAGATCATGGAAGACGGACACCTAACCGATTCCGAAGGTCGGAAAGTTGATTTCAGGAACACGGTTATCATTATGACTTCAAACGCCGGAGCGGAGCTGATCCAGAAAGAATCGACGATGGGCTTTGTCGGCACCGAAAGCGCTTCTTCAACCTACGACAAGATGAAAAAGACGGTACTGGACGAAATAAAAAAACAATTCCGTCCGGAATTTTTAAACCGCATTGACGAGACGATTGTTTTTAAGGCACTTTCAAAAGAAGACCTCTCCGCGATTGTCAACATAATGCTCGCGGACCTGAACAAGCGGCTGGAAGAAAAAGGGTTAAGCTTGAAGCTCAAGAAAAAACCGCGGGATTTCCTGGTTGAAAAAGCCTACGATCCCAAGTTCGGGGCCCGTCCGCTTCGCCGCGCTCTGGAAGATTTTGTGGAAGACCCTCTTTCGGAAAAGGTTTTGCTGGGAAAGCTTCCTTTCGGTTCCGAAATAGACGCGAGCGTCAGCGGGGATCTGCTGATGTTTGATGCCAGGGCTGCCGAAAGTGAAGAGTGAAACTGTTTTTGTCTGCGGATCCTGCGGACAAGATTTTCCTAAGTGGGCGGGGCAATGCGGGTCTTGCGGGGAATGGAACACGCTCTCTGAAGAGCAAATCCGAAGCACGAAATCCGAAACTCTAAACAAATCTAAAACTCTAAATTCAAATGTTCAAAATAAGCCGATAAACATTAAGGATATTAAATTTGATGCGGAGGATCGGATAAAGACCGGATTGGACGAGTTGGATCGGGTGTTGGGAGGAGGGATTGTTCCGGGATCGGTCGTTCTGGTCGGCGGAGATCCGGGGATCGGAAAATCGACACTGATGCTCCAGCTGGCAAATTTAATTAAAGCTCCGGTCCTCTATGTCTCCGGCGAAGAATCGGCAAAACAGGTCAGGATGAGAGCCGAAAGATTAAAGGCGCTCTCGCCCAATATCAAGTTTTTTCCTGAAACCAATATTGCCGCGATTGAAGAAGCAATGGTTGATTTAAAACCGACCATTACAATTATTGATTCAATCCAAACGATCTATCGTGAAGATTTAACTTCCGCCGCCGGATCGGTTTCGCAGGTTCGGGAGAGCGGGGCGTATCTGGTCCAGCTGGCGAAGAGTTTACATATCGCGACTTTTGTTGTCGGCCATGTTACAAAAGAGGGGAATTTGGCCGGTCCCAGGATTCTTGAGCACATGGTTGATACGGTTTTATATTTTGAAGGGGAGCGGCACCGGCAGTTTCGAATCTTGCGCGGGGTAAAAAACCGTTTCGGTTCGGTCCATGAAGTCGGGATCTTTGAAATGAAGAAAGAAGGTCTGGTTCCGGTTTTGAATCCGTCAGAAGTCTTTTTATCGGAGCGGCCGGTCGGTCAGCCCGGTTCGGTTGTTACTGCCGTTATAGAAGGGAGCCGCCCATTGCTTTTAGAAATTCAAGCATTAGTATCTTTTACCAAAATGGCGGTTCCCCGCCGCACCACCGTCGGACTTGATTACAATCGTGTTTCAATGGTCGCGGCGATTTTGGAAAACCGCTTAAACATGAAATTAAGTTCCGAAGATATTTATGTCAATGTCGCCGGCGGGGTTTCAATTGATGAGCCGGCGGCCGATTTGGCGGTGGCGGTGGCGATCGCCTCGTCTTACAAAAAGAAAATTGTCCCTCCCGACACTCTGTTTGTCGGCGAAGTCGGCTTGACTTCCGAAGTCCGGGCGGTTTCGCAAATTGAAGCCCGCGTTCAGGAGGCCGAAAAGCTTGGCTTTAAGAAAATTATTATCCCCAAAGGGAACGCCGTGCAGGTTAAGAGTTCAAATATAAGAATAGATACCGTTTCGAATATTAAAGATGCCCTTTATGCTATAATTTCAGCATGAAATACCAGTCCCTGCGCGGAATGCACGATTATTAGAGAAGCCTTAGAAAGGCTGTCTGACTGAGTTGCTTGAAGCGAAGCGGGCCGCTAACTGAGGACTAATCCCGCCGCCATAAATTCCGCAATAAGGCCTCCATTTTGTTCTCATGGTTTCGTACCATGTTTCGGAAGAAGTTGAAAATAATCCGAATTCTCTCTTTATTAACTCTGTTTGGGGTTTAGGAGGGCAGGTTATGATGTTCTGCCCTTTTGAGTTGTATTTTTTTGTTTCTACCCCGCATTTTTCTAAAAATTCTCCAAGATTGGTCGGACTAACATGGAGAATTTGAGCAAATATTTGCAGCGCAAAATGTATTGAGTCTGCTTCGTAGGTGTAGAGCCGGTGGTTTTCCGGCATATCCTCAAAACGCGGATCATAGGTTCCATCCTCTTCATATAAGACGCCTTTTTCTTTTTCAAGGAACATTTTCCTGATCCTGGCAAGAAAATTCGCGACGGGCAGGTTTCTGCCGAAGTATTTTTTTGTATATACATGGCTGGAGTCCGGGCAGCTTATAAGCATTTCCCGGTTTGTTTTTACAGTGAGAAAAGAAAAAACATCCATTTCTGTTGCCTTGCTGTCGAAGAACCGGTGTGTATGAAAAACCCTTCTTTGGTTATTGTTTGGCGCGGCATTTTGCCATCCCCTTCTTATGTGTAATATGAATTCCCCGGTTGTTTTTTGTTTGTATTTACCAAAAAACTCTTGATTGTCGCGGCTGCATCTTTGGGTATGCATTAGTACTGCATCGAATTGTTTTAGGGTTATCCTTTGTGTTTTTGGAATTAGCCCGCATATTGTCATATGCTTTATTATCGTAAGAAATAGTTAATAATTTCACTTCTATGCTATAATTTCAGCATGAAATACCAATCCCTGCGCGGAATGAAGGATATTTTGCCGGAAGAGGCGCCGCTCTGGCAGAAAATAGAAGCGGCCTGCTCCAAAAAATTCCAACAATTCAACTATCAGGAAATAAGGACTCCGATTATGGAGATGACCGAGCTTTTTGCCCGCGCGGTCGGCCAATCGACCGATATCGTCTCCAAGGAGATGTATTCTTTTACCGACAAAGGGAACCGCAACGTGGTCTTGCGGCCGGAAGGGACCGCCCCGATTGTCCGTGCCTGCCTTGAACACAATCTAATCTCCAAAGATAAAATTACAAAATTGTATTATTTTGGGCCGATGTTCCGTTATGAGCGCCCTCAAGCGGGACGTTACCGCCAATTCCATCAAGTTGGGATTGAGGCCTTTGGATCAGCCGATCCGGCATTGGATGCCGAAACAATTCTTTTGGCGGTTTCTATCTTTAAAGATTTAGGACTAACTGATTTAGAAGTAGACCTTAATTCGGTTGGCTGTAAAGAATGTCGTCCTAGGTTTGATTCTCGCTTAAGAGCCTATCTTAAAGGGTTTATTGTGCAGATGTGCGAAGATTGCCATATAAGGTACAAAAAAAATCCATTGAGAATTTTAGATTGCAAAAAACCCACATGTCAGAACATTACTAATGAAATACTTCAGAAAATAGGTGATAGTGATTATCTCTGTGCCGATTGCAAAGATCACTTTGAAAAATTAAAATCTATCCTGGATTCTCTATCTGTTAATTACAAAATAAACAAAAGATTGGTCCGCGGCTTGGATTATTACACCAAAACGACTTATGAGGTGATTTCAAGTTCGCTCGGCGCCCAGAACGCGGTCTGTGGGGGAGGGCGGTACGATAATTTGGTGGAAGATTTTGGCGGATCTTCCGTTCCAGCGGTTGGGTTTGCGATTGGGATGGAGAGATTGGTGGAGATTATGAAGCTCAAAGATCAAAACGCAAAACTAAAAGCTAATGTACAATTATATATCGCTCCGCTGGGGGAAGAAGCGAAATCAAAAGCAGTCGAATATCTACAAAAAGCTCGTGAAGCGGGGATTTCGGCCGATATGGATTATCAGGATAAAAAGCTCAAAGCCCAATTAAAGATTGCCAATGCCATTGGGGCAAAATATGTTTTGATCCTTGGCGATGATGAGTTGAAAAAGAATATAGTTGTACTGCGTGATATGCAGGCAAACTCGCAGGAAGAAATTACCTTTGAAGAAGTTTTGGCAAGAATTCGGTAATACTTTCTTAGCTCCCCTCTCGGGCTGTTCCGACCTCTCTTTCCGCCTGATCGCGCGGGAGCACGGAGCAAAATTCTGCTTTTACGAGATGGTCGATGCCAACGCCCTTCTTCACCAACAAGACCCAAAACGTGACATCTTAAAGACCCACCCCGACGATAAGCCGATCGCCGCACAGCTTTTAGGATCAAATCCAGATCAGATGCTGGAAGCGGCCAAGCTCCTCTTGACCATGGTTGAGCCGGTTTTTTTGGATATCAACGCCGCCTGCCCGGCCAAGAAGATCTTGAAGAAAAAATGCGGTGCCTACTTTGCCAAAAACCCGACTAATTTATTTAAAATCATCGAAAAGCTTTCATCAAACCTTTCTCTTCCAATCACCGTCAAATTGCGGATCGGTTTTGACCGCTACGACGAAAAGGAATTTATCGCTAACGTTAAAAATTGCGAAAAGGCGGGGGCTTCCGCTTTGTTTGTCCATGGCCGCACCATGAAACAGGGGTATTCCGGCACAGTCAATTACGAAGCGATTAAAAAGGCCAAAGCGGCGGTTAAAATTCCGCTCTTTGGTTCGGGAGATATTCTAAATCGGGAGCTGATGCATAAGATGCTTAATGAAACCGGCTGCGACGGGGTCTTGGTGGCGAGGGGGGCGCTGGGGAACCCGTGGTTTTTCAGCGGGGAAACGCCGGATCCGGAAGAAAAGAAAAATGTTATGCGCCGCCATCTTGCTTACCTTGAAAAATATAAAAAGACCCGGCCGACCGGGAAGCTGGGACAGATGAAAAAGACCGCCATGTGGTATTTGAAGGAATTCAGGAACACCCACGAACTAAGAAGGCAAATTACCAATTGCAGGACGATCCCCGAACTTCTCGCGTTGGCCAAAATTATCTGAAATTTCTTGATTCATTGGCGGATATATAATTAAGATGTCGGACAACTATTTTTTGCAATCGCTTGCTCCGCTAAACAGCCGTGAATTTCAGGGGTATACGGCAAGATATTCCCCTAAAGCTCCGAAGGCGGTCTCAATAAAAACACGGGAAGGGAATAAACGGGTTT
The DNA here is from genome assembly GCA_001771585.1 of candidate division WOR-1 bacterium RIFOXYB2_FULL_46_45. Taxonomy (GTDB): domain Bacteria; phylum Margulisbacteria; class WOR-1; order XYC2-FULL-46-14; family XYC2-FULL-46-14; genus XYC2-FULL-46-14. Next base: position 494,777 of record MEUE01000003.1, on the reverse strand, counting down.
ATTACGATGTCTACCTGGCAACGGGGATGACCAAGGTGAGGGTATGCCAGGGGAAGGGAAAATCGGAAGAATGCCGTTTGGACGACCGGGAGAACCTGAGACCCAAGATTTTGGAAAAAGAGGTTTTGGGTGATTGCAACAAGATGGCGGAATCTCATTGTAAAGCGGCGCGGGCGGCGGTTGAAAGCGCCGATAATTTTTTGGGTTTTTTGGAGAGGGAAGGGGACCTGCTTTCAATATCCGACAACAATGAAAAGCCCAAAAAGGAGATCATGGCTGAAATGGCAAAAAGAGTAGCAAGGCAACTTCAAGAAGCCGATATTTTGGTGGACAATTGTAAAGCGGCCCAATTGACCTGCCGGCAATTGGAAGGGTTTGTAGTAAAATAGAACAAATGAGAGCTAAACCTCTTTTATCTATTAATGTTGCAAGTAAAAAAGCGGGAGTCTCTCCGACCACCTTTTCTGTTTTTGCCGCCGGTCATCTTTCCGCAATTTCACATCAAAGCATTGCCGGTTTATATAACAGTCCTATCAAACGAGAAGATCCGCGAATGAAAACCACCGAAAAAGACGTTGATTCAAGATTAGGTTATGATCCAATGAGCGTTTTACTGGGGTTTCTTGGTAATGATTTTGGCAATCCGGTGGCGATGATCAATATTGTAAAACTTGTTCTTTGCGATATTGTAAGAGAATTTCCTTCTACCCATCAGGAATTGACCGGAGACGAAAGTTTTGTAACAACCCGCCCGTCTGAAGCGAATGTTTGGGTTTGTCCCTGGGTGGTGGTTGAAGAATCGGTTAGCGGGCAGGGATATAGGGGGGATTTTCATGGTCAACGGAAGAGCTTATCGCAACTTATGGTCATGGCGGTTGCGGAGGAAGCCAAAAAAACCGACAAAGTCGGAGATGTTATCGCTTTTACCCGGCCGTTTAGAGCGGGAGATTATCTTTTAAATAAAGTTGGGAAGTGTAGTCTAAAACCCTGTCCTGGCAGTCGTTTGTTGGGAGTTTGGAAGGGGGATGTTTTTTATAACATTGATCAGCAGGGGATATCAAACGGAGAACAGTATTTACTATTCTGGGATAATTATTACAGCTTAAAAGACAATGATGGTGAGAGCCGACTTTGGGATACGGTTTTAGGGATGCATTTAAGTAACGGGGCCGCACCTTTATTTGTCCGCCCTCACGGCCAAATTTATGATCTTCCAAGTTTAGGGGTTAGAATGGGTTTTGCTTACCATCTTAATGGAGCTTAATTTCTTTATCTGCTATAATTAACCTATGCGCCGCACCCATAACAACGGAGAACTTCACAAATCTCATATCGGGCAGACTGTCGTCTTGGCCGGCTGGATCCACCGCCGCCGCGACCACGGCGGCCTGATCTTTATCGACCTGCGCGACCGGTCGGGGCTGGTCCAGGTCGTCTTTAATGTCGACAACAAGGAATTGCATAAGATCGCGGAGAGCCTCCGCCCCGAATATGTCGTATTTATTTCCGGAAAAGTTACCGAAAGAGCTGCTGAAGCGGTCAACAAAAAAATTCCGACCGGTGAAATAGAAGTTGTCGCCGAAAACCTGGAGATTTTAAACACTTCCAAGACCCCGCCCTTTGAAATTGCCGATTCAACGGCCGAGCCGGATGAAATGCTTCGTTTAAAGTATCGTTATATCGACTTGCGCAAAGACAAGATGCGCGAAAATCTGATCTTTCGCCATAAAATCATCAAAGCGATGTCCAATTATTTGGATAAGGAAGGTTTTTTGGAGATTGAAACGCCTTTCTTAACCAAATCGACCCCCGAAGGGGCGAGGGACTTTTTGGTCCCGGCCCGTTTGAACCCGGGGAAATTCTACGCCCTGCCGCAATCGCCGCAATTATTCAAACAATTATTGATGGTTGCCGGGATGGAGAAATATTACCAGGTTGCCCGCTGTTTCCGCGACGAAGATTTGCGGGCCGACCGCCAGCTCGAATTCACCCAGCTTGATATCGAAATGTCTTTTGTGGAAGAAAACGACATCATCAATATGATCGAAGGGTTGATGAAGCAGACGGTAGATAAAATTTCTTTGCCAATCAAGCGTTTTAGCTGGGAAGAGGCGATGCTCCGCTACGGCTGCGATAAGCCGGATACCCGCTTTGGGCTGGAATTAGTCGACATCTCGGATTTAGTTAAAAATGTCGAATTCAAGGTCTTCCGTTCCGTCGTCGAAAGCGGCGGAATTGTTAAAGCAATCAATGCCAAAGGGGCTTCAACGTTTTCCCGCACCGATTTGGACAAGCTGGAGGTGCTGGCAAAATCATTCGGAGCCAAAGGGCTGGCGTGGCTGGTGGTTGAAGCGGATTCCGTAAAGTCGCCGATCGCTAAATTTCTTAAAAAAGAGGAACTGGACGAAATCCTAAAAGCATTAAAGGCCGAAACCGGCGATGTCCTCTTCTTTGCGGCCGACAAGTTTGAGGTTGCCAATCAGGTTTTGGCCGCGGTGCGGCTTGAGCTGGGCAACAAGTTAAATTTAATCAAGAAAGACGAATTTCATTTCTTATGGGTAACCGATTTTCCATTGTTTGAATATTCGGAAACCGAAAAACGCTTTGTCTCCCGTCACCATCCCTTCACTGCGCCGCACGGGAGCTGGGATGATATTGAAGAGCGCTTTGCCAAGGATCCCCGCGCCATAAAGGCGCAGGCCTATGATTTTGTCTTAAACGGGGTGGAGCTGGGGGGAGGATCGATCCGTATCCATCGGATGGATATTCAAAGAAAAATATTTAAGCTGTTGGGCTTTTCGGAAGAAGAGGCCAAACGGCGTTTTGGATTTTTACTTGAGGCATTGGAGTACGGAGCTCCTCCGCACGGCGGAATTGCCCTTGGCCTTGATCGTTTAGTCATGATGCTGGCCGGGATGGATTCTATCCGCGATGTAATCGCCTTCCCCAAAACCCAATCCGCGATCTGTCCCCTAACCGGCGCTCCGGACGTGGTTGACCCCAAACAGTTAAAAGAGATACATATTAAGGCAGTTTAATATAATAGTAGCTTTTCTTATTTACGACTTTAGCCCCGACCCGCGTCAAATTTGCCAATAAAAAAGAATCTCCCGGGATATCGCATTTTTGCCCGAGAATTTCTTCCCAGGTCTGGGGTGAGATGCGGTGGTATTCGATCTCCTCAACCGGCGGGGTCAATGCGTAGATTGTTCTTCCGTCGCTTAATTTAAAATGCATCAAGGCGTAAATCGGGGTAGTGACCAGGACTCCCCGCCCGTCCCTTACTCCTGCAAAGAAGATAATTTCGGGAGAGAGCAATTCCTTGGGGATTTTAACCCAGCCGCCGGACGAATTGATCGGAAGCCACTTTTTTACCGTCCAGCGGTCTACCCCCGATTTTGAATAGTAGAGAGTGCCGTCATGGGAGAGTTTGAGCATAAGAAAGCCTTTTTGATTTTTTATTTTTTCAATCGTAATTTTTGAAAACGGCGGTTCGGTCTTCTTAAGCGTTACATTGAACCAATGCAGAAAGGTGTTCAGCATTGCGGCGTTCACGGTATGTTTTCCGTTCGGGTAGATCGTTAAAGTCGCCTGTCCCGGAGGCATATTCCGATAGCTTTTTATAAAATTCGGGATATAGAAGCAATGGTCGTTTGAACCGGTCATATAAAGAACCGGAGCGTGCTGGCTTTTCAGATAGTTTTTTGCGTCAAAGCGCCGGTTGTAAGTTTTTTTGTCCGCGTCCGACATCCACTGGTCAAATCTCCCCTGCCAGGTTGAACCCTGGTCCAGATATCCCGATCCAAAGACCGGAATTGCCGAAGCCAGTCTTTTGTCGACTCCGTTTACAATCAGAGTAATCACGCCTCCCCACGACAGCCCCAGCATCCCTATTTTGGTTTTATCAACTTCCGCACGGCTTTCCAAAAAAGAGATGGTTCCTCGAGCCGCCCGCACCGCGTGATAGAGATAATTGTAGCTTGGGTCGGGCGAAACCCTTAAAAGGGTAGGGACATCCATGTCGGGACCGGTCGATCTTGATTTGTCCGAACGCAAAGTCCCCTTTCCGGGAAGATCAATCGTCAGGACCGCGTAGCCGTGTTTGGCAAAATTAAGAGTAGTCGGCAGTTTGGCGTATCCTCCTCCGCCGTGGATGATGGCGATGGCCGGAAGGTTGGACTTATTCTTTGGCCGGCAATAATAGCCAAAGATCTGAACCGGTTTTTTTTGGAAGGTACTGCAGGTATAATAAATCTCATCAACGGCGATGTTATCGATTTCGTAAGTTTTTATCGAATAGGAATTTATGGGGGCAGAGAGCTCCCAATCGGCCGCCGCCGCTGACCCCAGCGCGATTACTACGGCCAAAAAGATCAAAATTTTCCTCATAAGTTACATTATAACATTGAAAGATAAGAGGTAAAATGATAAACTAAAAAGTTGTGAGCGCAACAATTATAGTCGGCACCCAGTGGGGAGATGAAGGCAAAGGGAAAATTACCGATCTTTTGTCGTCCGATATGGACATGGTGGTCCGCTACCAGGGCGGGAACAATGCCGGTCACACGGTGGTTATCGGCGACAAAACATTTAAGCTTCATCTGATCCCTTCCGGCATTTTTTATCCCAAAGTTACCTGCGTCATCGGCAATGGCGTTGTGATTGACCTTAAGGTTCTATTAAAAGAGCTTGAGTCGCTCCAAAAAGAGGGGATCGCGACCGACAACCTGAAAATTTCTTCACAGGCACATCTTATTTTTCAATACCATTGCGATCTGGATTCGGCGCAGGAGGGGAAGAAAGAGGCCGGTCGGATCGGAACCACCTCGCGCGGGATCGGACCGTGCTATGTCGACAAATTCAATCGCCGCGGAATCCGTGTTTGTGATTTGTATAATCAAAAAGAGCTGAGAGAAAAATTGATTTGGAACATAGAAGAGAAGTCCTTCCAGATCAATAAATTTTACGGCGGCAGTGTCTCTTATGATTTGGAAAAGATTATGGAAGAATATCTCGGATATGCTTCGAAGATAAAAAAATACGCGGTAGAGAGCTCTACTTCGTTGATTAACCAGTCGATCAAAGACAAGAAAAAGATTCTTTTGGAGGGGGCGCAGGGGACAATGCTCGATGTTGATCACGGAACCTATCCTTATGTTACCTCTTCCAACCCGATCTCCGGCGGGGCTTGTTCCGGGGCGGGGGTTCCTCCGAATTCCGTCAGCCGTATAATTGGCGTTGTAAAAGCGTATGTGACCAGAGTGGGAGGGGGACCTTTTCCGACCGAGATTGAAGGGAAAGAGGGGGAAGAACTGCGGGAAAAAGGCGGGGAATACGGGGCCACCACCGGCCGGCCGCGCCGTTGCGGTTGGTTTGACGGGGTAGTGATGCGCCATTCGGCCAGGATCAATGGGTTAACCGAGCTGGCGGTTACAAAGATTGATGTCCTCTCCGGACTGGATAAGATTTTGGTCTGCACCGCGTATGAGTATGAAGGCAAAAAAGTCATGGATTTTCCCTGCGACCTGGATCATCTGGAAAAATGCAAGCCGTCTTACGAAGAACTGCCCGGATGGAAGGAAGATATTTCAAAAGCAAAATCATATAAGGATCTTCCCAAAAACTGTAAAAAATATCTGGATAAGCTGTCCGAGCTGGCGGAGTGCAAAATTTCGATGGTCTCGGTGGGGGCGGAGCGAGAGCAGATTATAAGATCATCTTCCCATTAAACCCCAGAATCTCTTCCCAGCCGGTATTTTCATTATTTGTGTAACCGTATATTCCAAGATTTGGTATTTTAACATCTGCTGCCAGTAGTTTGCCAAAATCTGTTCCGGTTAATACTGAATGTATGCACAAATTAACGCATTCATGTCCTACTATCAAAATTACTTTTCCCGAAAAAGGCATTAGAGTTCGTTCAAGATTTCCTTTTATTCTATCCCAAACGTCTTGTTTGCTTTCTCCGTTTGGGGGACGATAAATAAGTTCCCCTTCTTTTAAGTATTGGAGGTAGCTTTCAGGGAAAAGATATTTATAATAATCAAATGGATAGCCAAAGTGGTCACCGACATATCTTTCTGTCAAAAACTCATGATATGTGATGGGTACCCTTCTTTTGGTTGCAGTCTGATACCCGTTTTGAATTTCTCCTGCTGTTTGCTTTGCTCTCAAGTAGGTTGAAGCAAGTATAATTTCCGGATTAATATCAAGGTTTGAAAGTTTTTCTCCGGTTAAATATGCTTGAGCAAAGCGTTCTTTCCCTAATGCTACATTTCTGTCTGCCAGGGGATACTTGGAGGATTTTTCTCTAATAACTTGGTCAAGTAGTTCGGTCAGTAAAACCGCAGCATTGGAGCCTAATGCCTTACTGACGGTTTGGATTAGTCCGGGCAAGAGAATCTTTCTGCCCTGCTCGATATTGTTTTCTGATAAACCGTGCCTTACGGTATAAAGAGTTGTTGTCGTGATCATGATATTATTTCGTGATGCGAAACCAAAAATTTCATAGAATTTTGTTTTTAGCGGTGTTATACTAAAAGCAAGGGGTAGAGCAATAAATGGTTACAGAAGAAAAAGTAAATCAAGTGGTAGAAACAATAAAAAAAATAGTTCAACCGGACCAGATTTACCTGTTCGGCAGTTATGTCTCGGGAAAAACAAAAGAAAACAGTGATTTGGATGTTTGCATCATTAAAGACAATGTTAAGGACAAACACAAAGAGTTGTTTATGGTCAGAAAAGAATTGTTTGATATCGGGATGCCCATCGATATGCTTTTATTGAACAAGGGTCTGTTTCACAGGAGGAAGGATATTTGGGGAACAGTTCAATATGAAATTTCTCATAAAGGCGTAAAAGTATATGAAAAGTGAGAAATCCTTAATTCAAGAAGAATGGCTTGGTTACGCCAAAGATGATTTGGAATCAGCCGAGCTACTGTTAAAAAAATCCGACAATTACCATATTTCCGTTTATCACTCTCATCAGGCCATTGAAAAAATATTTAAGTGGTTTTTATTAAAAAACAACCGAGAATTTCCCTTTATTCATGACTTAAAAGAACTTTTTAAGCTTGTTGAAAAAAATAAAAATCTTAACGACCCGCTGGAAGAGCTTTCATTTTTACAGGATTTATATCCTCAATTAAGGTATCCAACGGGTGACAAGATTAGCAAAGAAGAAGCCGAAAAAAGCCTTCAAATAGCCAAGAAAATCTTTAAATTAATTGCTGATCCCGAATAATTCAATAGGGGGCTAAATATATGTCATATTATTTGTTGTTAAAACTGAAGGGAGTTAAATATACAGGAGATAATCTTGGCAGGGAGTTAAAAATTGTTTTGCAAATAGAAAAACAAACTGCCGAAATTAACATTGCTCTTCCTCGAGGGAGCAGCAAGTCTTTTGATAAGATAATTTTCCAAAGAACCTTAAAAAAGAAAGCCCTGACCCTTCCAATTATTGCTGAAGTGAGAGAGATTAGGGAGCGCCATGTTGATTTTGGGGCAGGGAAAACCAGCATAAAAATAAAAGAAGGAACCGTTCAAAAAGAAATAAAGGTATCGATTAAGGGTGTTGGCAGAGAAAAAGGCAAAATCGCGATAATCACTTTTGACTTGGAAATATCTTACGAATCGACCATTCGCTATGTTTCGGATGTAAAATCAAAAGGATGGTTGAAGGTGAAACTAGAAAACAAAGAGGTAATTGCTTTGCCGCAATTATTAAAGGTTGAGTTGTTAAGGGTAGAAGATAATCGTGAATATTTTGTTGTTTTAGAAGGGGCTTTCAAAAGGAAGAACGCAAATGTCTGCTTGAACGAAGAGGGTAAATCTTATTTGTCCCGCAAAGGTGCGCATCGTGGTTCGGCGAAGCTGTTTTTAGATCAAAATGCTGGAAAACTTACTGTCTTGGGGTTGGGAACGTATAATGCGGTTGTGGACAAAAATGATCCTATCCCTTTTGGTAAATACGATCTAGAAATCCCTTCCGAGCCTCATGATCTTGGCAGATATTATTTGGAATATTCCAGGTATGCAAAAACATGGTTTCGGATAAGCCATAAGGGAGCTCGATTTTTGCATGTTGGATCCAGATCTGCTGGTTGTATAACGGTAACAGACAAAGCAAAATGGACGGAAATATATGCTTTTCTAATAAAAAGCAGAAAAGATGCTTATAATGTTGGAGAAGTGATAGTAAGGTAGGGGGGGGATGAAGAGAAAAACAACAATAGCATTTATGATCCTTGCTTCATTGTTCTTGTTCCTTACGGCTCCAATCTCTTCTGTCGGCATCAACGATCTTTTGAAAATCAAGTGGAAATATCATAAGCTTTGCGTTGATCCTTGTTTAGATGATTCTATAACCACGGGAATAGAGAAGGTAATAAAAAATAAAATTGATGGAATAGTAAATTTAAGAGTTCATGAAAAAAATTATCCCCCGGAAGAAGTATATGTGGTTACTCATATTAATCCAAGCAGTTATAGATGTGTGCTTGAAAACGGATACGCGGATGATTCTTTGCACTTGTCGGAGTTTTTGGTGGGGTCGATTTCTTATAAAGAATCAGATTTTTTTGAGATAAATTTAAACGATAATTTTCGATTTGCGGTTGAACCGCGTATTTATTTTGGCAACAACTGGGAGACATTTAAAGTAAAAAACCAGGGTAAGAATAATTTTAATCTGCCTGCCGGCTTGTCTAATGTTGTTTTGTTTTCAATAATAGAGGAAAAAAGCAATCCGACAAGAAAGTTCAAAGTGTTTTGGTTGGCAAATTATGATGGGACGACATGAAAGCTATCCTTCTTCTCTCCGGCGGGCTGGATTCGACGACAACCCTCTACTACGCGATTGGTAAAGGATATCAATGCCACGCTCTGATTTTTGACTACGGACAGAAACACCGGAAAGAAATTCGTTATGCGGTGGCGGCGGCGAAGCGCGTATCGGTTGCGTACCGCGTCGTACAGATAAAGCTACCCTGGAAAGGCAGTTCTCTGCTTGATCCAAGACACAAGAAAAAAGCAAAAGGGATTCCGCCGACCTATGTTCCAGCCAGAAACACAATATTCCTAAGTTTCGCTTTATCTTATGCCGAAGCGATCGGAGCGGAAGCGATTTTTTACGGTGCCAACGCGATCGATTATTCCGGCTATCCCGATTGCCGGCCGGAATTTGTAAGGGCATTTCAAAATTTAATCAAAGCAGGGGCGAGGGATTGCGGAATTAAAGTTTCCGCGCCGCTCATCAAAAAAACCAAAGCGCAAATCGTTCAGCTGGCTAAAAAACTCGGCGTTCCTATCGATAAGACCTGGTCGTGCTACGAAGGTAGCGCCAAACCGTGCGGGGTGTGTGATAGTTGTAAATTGAGAGAGAAGGGACTGAAAGGATAAGGATAAGAATTAAGGGGAATGCCTGGGGCCGGAGTCGAACCGGCACGGGATAATTAGTCCCGAGGGATTTTAAGTCCCTTGTGTCTGCCAATTCCACCACCCAGGCAGAGTTTTATTCTTTGATCTTTTTCTTGCGTTTCCGGATCCCCTGCTTCCCCTCAATATTTTTCTTAAGGTCGAGCAGCCGTTCGTCGCTCTGTTTCAAGAATTGGTTGATCTTGTCTTCAAAAGTACCGAAAGCGGGACGTTCCGCCCGGTCGTTTCTCCTCGGACGCATCATTGGGATCGGCTGGGACTGGCCCTCTTTCCCTACTTGTTTTATTGAAAGGTCGTACTTGTCGCCCTTTGCCATCCCCATAATCTTGACCTTGACCAGATCGCCGACTTTCAAATGTTCGTTGATGTTGGTGACGTAGTTATCGGAGACCTGGGAGATGTGGACCAAACCGACATGTTTTTCGGGGAGTTCAATGAAAGCTCCAAAATTGGCGATCCCGGTAACTTTTCCTTCCACTTCGGAGCCGATATCTAGCGGCATATTTTGTAAGCTGTCTCCCCCTTTTTGACCAGATTCAGTTTCTCCCGGGACAGGGCTTCGATAAAATCTTTATTATCGAGCCTAACCAACAAATCCTTTAGTTCCGCCTGTTTTTTAACCTCAACTTCAAAATTAACTTTAAGCCGAGCGGTTTTTTCTTTAAGCCTGCCTAAAGAATCAAGATCGGACTTTATTCCGTAAGCCAGTCCCGTTAAAACAAATACAACAACAACCATCCAAATATTGAACTTCATAATTATATCTTTTTTACCATCCAATCGCAAGGACCAAAAGGGCGCCAATAATCAAAAAAGGGCCGAAGGGTATATAATCCCCCATTTTTTTTATTTTTAAAACCAGCAAAAAGACCGAAACAATCGCCCCAAGCACATAGGCGGCAACAAAGGTGTGCCAGAATCCGGCCGCGCCTAAAAAAGCTCCCAGCATCGCCGCCAGTTTTACGTCCCCAAAACCGAGCCCCTCTTTTTTAAAAATAATTTTCGCGAGCTTTTCAATTATAAAAAAAACAGCAAAGCCGGAAGCCGCTCCAAAAAGGGAATCAAAAAAAGAGCCGTTCAAAAGGGCGCGCGAAAATCCCGCAATCAAGCCGACGATCACTATTTCGTCGGGGATAATTTGTTCGGCCAAGTCCGTAAAAAAGCCGACAATTAAGACGGAGGCAAAAACCGAAAAGAAAAACAAATCGGAGGTCAATCCGAATTTTTGGTAAAGCAGGAAAATTGAAACGGCGGTTATCAATTCAACCAGGGGATAACGGGCCGAGATTTTCTCTTTGCAAAAGCGGCATTTTCCGCCGAGGATCAGCCAGCTTAAGACCGGGATATTATCAAGCGGGAGAATATTTCTACCGCATTTTGGGCAGTGCGAGGCGGGGAAGATAACCGATTCTTCCCGGGGTAGGCGGTAGATGCAGACGTTCAGGAAACTCCCGAGCATCGCGCCCAGCGCAAAAACCAGCAGATTGACAAGCATTGTGTGAAATTATATAGTATTCAAAGAGGTGTGTCTATGGAAATAATTTCACTTTTGAAACAGATGGAAAAGATGGAGGCTTCGGATCTTCATTTGATAATCGACAGTCCTCCGGTTTACCGGGTTTCGCAGGAAATGGCCCCTTTCGGAAACCAGCTTTTGAGTGCCGCGGAAGTAGCCAATCTTTCTTTTTCGATGGTCAACGAAAAACAGCGCAAGGCCTTTGAAGAAGAAAAAGAACTGGACTTCGCGTATGAGGTGGAAAATTCCCGCTTCAGGGTCAACTTGCATTATGAGCGCGGCAACGTCGGCTGTGCGATCAGAAGGATCCCGAAACATGTCCCCGCGCGCGACCAATTGCATCTCCCTCCGGTGATCGACAAGTTTTGTGAAGAGAGAAAAGGGCTGATCCTGGTTACCGGTCCGACCGGTTCCGGAAAATCAACCACCCAGGCCTGCATGATCGATAAGATCAATACTTCCCGCGCCTGCCACATCATCACGATTGAAGATCCGATCGAGTATATCCATCGCCACAAAAAAGCGATAATTGAACAGCGGGAAGTCGGCATTGATACTTTTTCTTTTTCCTCCGCCTTGAAACGGGTTTTGAGACAGGATCCGGACGTGATCCTGGTTGGGGAAATGCGCGACCTGGAAACGGTCCAAATTGCTTTGACCGCGGCCGAGACCGGCCATTTGGTCATCTCAACGCTCCATACTCCGGACGCACCGCAATCGATCGATCGCATCATCGATGTTTTTCCGCCCCACCAGCAGGCGCAGATCCGTTTGCAATTGTCTCTGGCCCTGCGGGCGGTGGTGGCGCAGCAGCTGATTCCGGCCAAAAGCGGGAAGGGGGTTGTTCCGGCGATTGAAATTATGGTCGCGAACGCGGCGGTCAGGAACATTATCCGCAAATCGACCACCCAGGAGCTCTATTCGATGATCGAAATCGGAAAAGAGCACGGGATGCAGAGCATGGATTCGGTCCTGCTGGATTTGTTTAAGAATGGGCTGATCGAGAAGGACGAGGCCTTGAACCGCGCGTTTAACGCCGAACAGATGCAGCGCCGGCTTTAATGGCTCTTCCCGATTATCTGATAAAGAAAGCGCCCAAGTCCCAAAGCATAAATAAAATCCGCGCTCTTCTTGGGGATCCTGCAATCCACACCGTCTGCGAATCGGCCAAATGCCCCAACATCGGAGAATGTTTCTCCAAAAACACCCTCACTTTTATGATCCTTGGAAAGGTCTGCACCAGGTCGTGCGCTTTTTGCGGGGTGGGGAAGGGAGCGCCGCAGCCGGTTGATCCGGACGAGCCGGAAAAGATCCGTGAGGCCGTTTTAAAACTGGGTCTTGATTATGTGGTTGTAACTTCGGTCACGCGCGACGATCTCCCCGATTTTGGTGCCGAACAATTTGCCCGGGTGATTACGGCGCTTTCCGGAAAAAAAGTTGAAGTTTTGATCCCGGATTTTCAGGGAGACGAAGCCGCGTTACAAAAAGTCATTGACGCTTCTCCCCTCGTTATAAACCACAACGTGGAAACGATTCCCTCTCTTTATCGGTCAATTAGGCCGCAGGCGGTCTTTGAACGCTCGCTTGAATTGCTTTTGAGGGTCAAAAAGAGCGGAATTTGCGCCAAGTCCGGTTTCATGGTAGGATTGGGAGAAGAGGATGAGGATGTATTTAACCTTATTTTGAGGTTAAATAAGACAGGTTTGGACATGGTGACGATCGGACAATACCTTCCGCCTTCCCGCCTGCATCCAAAGCCGAAAAGGTTTGTAGCGCCGGAAAAATTTATGGAATATAAAGTTTACGGCGAAAGTCTAGGGATAAAAAAGGTAGAAGCCGGTCCTTTTGTCCGGTCCAGTTTTCACGCGGAGGAGACATGGAAGAAGCTCAGCGATTAAAAAATTTGCCCCCGTATGTTTTTGCCGAACTCGATCGCCTGAAGGCGATCGAATATAAAAAAGGGGCCGATCTGATCGACCTGGGGATGGGGAATCCCGATGTTCCTCCCCCCCCCGAAGTGATTGAAGCGCTTATTTCAGCGATAAGGGAGCCCTCCAACAGCCGCTATCCCACTTTTGACGGCTGCGACGAATTCAGGGCCGCGGTTGTCTCTTGGTGTAAAAAACAATACGGGATCAAAGTTGATTTTGAAAGCGGAATTATTCCCCTGATCGGATCAAAAGAGGGGCTGGTCCACTTTGCCCTTGCTTTTGTCAATCCGGGAGATATGACTTTAGTCCCCATGCCCGCTTATCCGGCCCATTTTAGAGGGACGATTCTGGCGGGAGGAGAACCCTATGTCCTTCCGACTTCATCCGGAACCGGTTTTCTTCCGAACCTTGATGAGATCGATCCGGAAGTCGCGCGCAAGGCCAAAATTTTATTTTTAAGTTATCCGACCAATCCGACCGCGGCTACGGCCGACCGCGCTTTTTTTGAAAAAGCGGTCGCCTTTGCCAAAAAACATAAAATCATTTTAGTGCACGATTTTGCCTATGCCGAAATTTATTTTGAAGGAAAAAAACCGATCTCTTGTCTATCAATTCCCGGAGCGGAAGAGGTCTGCATCGAATTTCATACTTTGTCCAAGACTTTCGGGATGGCCGGCTGGAGGGTCGGTTTTGTGGTTGGGAATCTTAAATTGATCGCCACGCTTAAGAAAATAAAAACTAATCTTGATTACGGCCTTTTTTCCGCGGTGCAAAAAGCGGCGGTCTGTGCCATGAACCTCTCCGGCGATTATTTGGAGAGGACGCGCCGAATCTATCAGGAAAGAAGAGATATTATGGTTGACGGTTTGAATAAACTTGGCTGCAAAACGCAAAAACCGTCCGCCAGCATGTATGTCTGGGTTCCGGTTCCCTCCGGATTTGATTCCACCTCTTTCTCTATGCGTCTGCTTGAAAAGACCGGGATTGTAGTTGCCCCCGGCCCGGCTTTTGGCGATTTGGGAGAGGGCTATGTCCGCTTTGCATTGGTTGATTCCAAAGAGAGGATTTCTGCCGCTTTATCCCGAATGGAAAAAGCGGGAATCAGATGGTCGTAGCGGTTACAATGGGGGACCCGACCGGGATTGGTCCCGAGATTTGTGTTAAGGCGTTACAAAATTCAAAGCTTCACGCTTTTGTTATCGGTTCCGCCGCCCTGCTTGGACCCCGCGTCAATAAGATCAAAAAAGTTTCCGAAGCGAAATTTGTCCGCGGCGTAATCAATGTGATGGATATTTCTAATCCCCGCTGGTCTCCCGGGCGCGCCTCAATGGAATATTTAGAAAAAGCGGTAGAGCTGGCGCTGAAGAAAGAAATTTCGGCGATTGCTACCGCTCCGATCAGTAAAGCGGCAATAAACAAAGCCGGCTATCGTTTTGCCGGCCACACCGAATTTTTCGCGAAGAGGACCAGGACCAAAAATTACGCGATGATGTTTGTCGCCGACCCGTTTTGGGTTGTTCTGGCCACCACCCACATTCCTCTCAATCAGGTTTCAAAAAAAATAACCAAAGAAAGAATATTAAACGTGATCAAACTGGCGCACCGGGCCCGCAAATCCGCGCGGATCGCGGTGGCGGGGCTTAATCCGCACGCGGGGGAGAAAGGGCTTTTGGGAGACGAAGAGAAGCGAAAAATTATTCCGGCGATTGCCGCGGCGCGAAAATTGGGAATAAGCGTTGAAGGGCCGTTTCCGGCAGACACGCTTTTTAACGCGGCTAAAAACGGCAAGTACGATCTTGTCGTCGCCATGTACCACGACCAGGGGTTGATCCCCATAAAACTTTTGGCTTTCAACAAGGCGGTAAACGTTACGATCGGGCTTCCGATTATCAGGACTTCGGTCGACCACGGGACCGGCTTTGACATTGCCGGTAAAAACATGGCCGATCCCTCTTCTTTAATACGGGCCATAAAGGTTGCGGAATGTCTTTGTATAAAATAACCAGGGAACTGCTTGCCTCCTACAACCTTTTTCCAAAGAAGCGGCTGGGGCAGAATTTTCTGGTTGATCCGCAAGTTCTGGAGAGAATTGTTGCCGCGGCCGAATTAAATTCCGACGATATTGTAATTGAAATCGGTTCGGGGCTGGGAGTTTTGACGGGAGAGCTCGCCAAGCGCGCGAAAAAGATTATCGCGATCGATACCGATCCGGACATGGTTTTAATCTCAAAAAAAGTTTTGGCTGCATGGAAGAATGTTGAAATTATCCGGGCGAGCATTTTGGAATGGGATCCGCCCTCCGATCTTTTAAAATTCAAAGTGGCGGGAAACCTGCCGTATTACATAACCGCTCCGATCGTCGAAAAGCTGATAGAAGGGTGGAGGGGGAGAGTGTCGCTGGCGGTTTTAACGGTCCAAAAAGAGGTGGCGGAGCGGATTACCGCCAAACCGGGAACAAAAAGCTACGGTTCTTTCGCGGTCTTTATCCAGAACAATGCCGCCGCCGAAATAAACTCATTAATCTCAAAGCGTTCTTTTTATCCCTGGCCGGAGGTCTCCTCGGCTGTGATTGTCCTGAAGTTTTATGACCGGCCCCTATATCGTATTAACCAGCAAATGGTGAGAAGAGCTTTTTCAGAACGGAGAAAAATTCTCTCCAATTCGCTTGAAGAATACGGAATTGATTGGGACAAGGCGGGAGTTGATCCCAAAAGACGTCCGGAAACCCTTTCCCTTGCCGAATTTGAGGCGCTAGCGCAAAATTCCCTCTTGACACCCAATTAATATATATGTAAGCTAACATACGCCAATTAGGCAAAACAGGAGGTGAAATAATAATGAAGAAATTAATCGCATTAATCGCAGTATTCGCATTTGTATTGACGATCGCGGCTCCGATGGCTGACGCGGCGACGGTTAAAAAGACAACCAAAGTCGTTAAGAAAAAGGTTGTAAAGAAAGTTCCGGCGAAAAAAGTTGCGCCGAAAGCAATAAGACCGATCGCTCCGCCACCGGTTGCTGTTCCTCCTCCGCCACCACCGGCAAGGGTAGCTCCTGCTCCTTCGTCCGGGTTGTTTGGATGGGGATTGAATACGGATATTAACGTTGGCTATTTGATGAATAAATCCATCCTTTTTGGCCGCGGTAATATCGTGTTACCCGATCCGTTGGGATTGGGATCGATCGTCGGTTTATCGGCGGATTCCGTGAAGTATAAGCTCGGCTTGGGAGTGTTTTCGGGGAATGATACCAATGATGTGTCGTTCAAAGGTATTCCAATTTATCTTGACGGCGTCATCAATCTTCCCGCGGACCTTCTGGGTGGAATCAAGTCCTACCTGTCAGGCGGTATCAACTATCTGGTTTATCGCTCAGGGCAGACTTCCGGTTCCATCGGCGGTCAGGTCGCTTTCGGGATTGCCGGCAACATCGGTCTGGGCAGTGACACCTGCCTGGAACTTGGATACTCAATCTTGAGAACAGGAGATTCAAAAACTCCTCGTTCGGCAAAAGGGTTGACCATATCTGTAGGCCAAGCAATTACGTTATAAGAACTCGGGAGCCTTTATTTTCTTAAAGGGAACAAGGATACTTTAAGGGGATTAGGCTCCCGATTCTTTTGTAAATCACGAATCAACTTCTCGAATCAATGCGAATAGGATGGGTCCCGAATTAAGAGCTCGAATCCCCAAAATCATTTCCCGAACCCTTTCAAGCTTCGAGATTAAATTCGAGGATTTGAGACTTTTATTTGAGACCATCCCATTAGAATTCGTTCGGGATTATTGATTTGAGATAGAATTCGAGTATAAAGGTATTTTTTTAATTTTTCCCGTACGATTTTTTATGTCTTTAAATCTTACTCTAATAAAGTTATCTGTCAATCCTTCTCCTGGTTGTTCAACTAAAATCTCTACTTCTTTCCCAATATATTTATTTCTAAACTGATTTGAATATTTTTCTTTTAATTTTTGAAGTTTTAGCATTCTTCTTTTAATAATCTTGGGATATACCTGATTGGGCATAGTAGCTGCCCTGGTTCCATTTCTCTTGGAATAGGGGAAAAGATGCAT
This sequence comes from candidate division WOR-1 bacterium RIFOXYB2_FULL_46_45, assembly GCA_001771585.1. Taxonomy (GTDB): domain Bacteria; phylum Margulisbacteria; class WOR-1; order XYC2-FULL-46-14; family XYC2-FULL-46-14; genus XYC2-FULL-46-14. The sequence continues at coordinate 477,817 of MEUE01000003.1, read as the reverse complement.
GTTTGAGAACTTAAGCTCGTTAACGAGCTTTACGGTGTTGTTGAAGGCCTTTTCGTCTTCTCCCGGGAGTCCAACTATTATATCCGTAGAGATGCCGCATTCCGAGATTGCTTTTCTTATTTTATGGATTATATTTATGTATTCTTTTGCGGTATAGATTCTTCCCATCGATTTTAGGAGTTGATCGTCCCCGCATTGGAGCGGAATATGGAAAAAGCGGCAGGCTTTGGGGGTTTTGGCGACGGTTTCAATCAATTCATCTGTCACATACATTGGTTCGATAGAACTTAAGCGGATGCGCAGAAGTTCTTTTATCTTTGCCAGTTCTTTTATAAGACCCATTAAAGAATGTTGGTATGCTCCCAGGTTTATTCCGGTCAAAACAATCTCCCGAGCCCCGTTTTTTACCATCTCCTGCGCTTCGCAAAGAACATCCTTTGGATTGCGGCTTCTGATTTTTCCGCGGACGTATGGGACGATGCAATAGGCGCAAAAGTTTTCGCAGCCGTTCTCGATCATCAAGTTGGCGCGCACCCTGCTTGTTTTTGCGTTTTTCCATTCTTTCTTTTCCAATATCTTAACTCCGTCAATTGTTACTTTGTTTAATTTGGAATAACAACCGGTTAAATAGACCTCTTTTGCCTCTCTTAAGGCGCGGCGGATCGCCTGGCGGGATTTGCGTTCGGCGTCATGGGTGACGACGCAGGAATTAATTACAATGACGTCGGCTTTTTCTTTGAAGGGTTCGACGATTTCACAATCGGGGAATTGCCGTTTTAACACATCGGTTTCATATTGGTTTGCGCGGCAGCCGAGGGTGTAAAAAGCTATTTTTTTCATGAATCAAGTTCATAGAAGATATTTGATAATATCGCGATTGGTGCAGTTTCGGTACGGAGGATTCTTTTGCCCAATGTTATCGGGATAAATCCGGCGGATTTGGCGGATTTGATTTCATTTTGCGAAAAACCGCCTTCGGGGCCAACGATAATCAGTAGGGACAGGTCGCGACCTGTCCCTACCATTTGCAATTTCGCCCGAAGGCGGTTTTCTTTTTCCAATTCCCACGGGATCATTTTTAAATCATATTTATTCGATGATTTCAAAAGATCATCAAACGATTGGATCGGATGAACTTGAGGAATAATCAAACGTCCCGATTGTTCGGCGGCTTCTTTCGCAATTTTCTGCCAGCGCTCCTGTTTCTTCTCGGATTTATCGCTGATCTTGGGAATCGATCTCTCAGATATGATGGGAATTATATCAAACACTCCCAGCTCAACCGATTTTTGGATGATAAAATCCATCTTCGATCCCTTCGGCAGGCATTGGGCAAGAGTAATTTTTGCGGTCGATTCGGTTTCCTCATTCAATTCCCGCAGAATCTTTAAAGATACGGTGCCTTTATTGATGGCGGAAATTTCGGCATCGTAGGCTTTTTCCGTTCCATCGCAAACAATCAGTTTATCGCCAATCTTACTGCGCAGGACTTTTTGGATTTGCCTGGCGTCGGAGCCGGTTATTTCCGCGATATTATTGTTAATTTGTGATGGCGCGATAAAAAAGCGTTGCATATAAAAGCATGCGAATCGGAACTTAAACCAGCACCTTTTGCTCCAGCCGAACGATTCTCTCTTCGTGCTCGCGATTGCGGGAGATAAGCATCAGCTTGTCGGTGCGTAAGTCACTCAATTGTTTGAGAATTTTATCCTGGCCGTTAAGGGTATCATTTTTAAATTCTTTTAATTCTGCTTTGACTTCTTTTAGTTCTGCTTTGACTTCTTGAAGGTCATCTTTGGTTGCGAAAACGGCTTTAAAGTCGCTTAGAAGATTTTCTCTGTCTTTTTTAGTTAATGCCATAGTGAAATTATTATATCACTCGATTATTTATTTTGTCAAACTTCCCCGCGCAGCTTCCCAAATTGCCGCAAGAGCTCTTCTTGTTTGCCGTCCAGATGCCGCGGTATGTCAACCTCAACCCGGACGTAGAGGTCTCCCCGCCCGTACTGTTGCAGATTGGGCATCCCTTTTCCCTTTAGGCGGAAAGTGGTTCCGTTCTCGGTGCCGGGAGGGATCCTGACCGCCGCCTGGCCGTCAATTAGAGTCGGCGCTTCGATCTCTCCCCCCAAAACCGCCTTCACATAGGGAATTTTTACTTTGTATAAAAGATCGGCCCCTTCCCGTTCGAATTTTGGGTCTTCTTTGACGGTGATAAAAACATATAGATCGCCGGGAGCTCCATTTTTTGCTCCGGCATTTCCGGCTCCGGCGACTCTCAACTGATGTCCCGAGTCAATTCCGGGCGGTACTTTTACCTTTACCCGATGCGAGGTTTTACTGCGCCCCTGTCCATGGCAAGCGGGGCAGGGGGATGAGATGGTTTCTCCCTGTCCGTGACATTGCGGACAGGTGACAATTGATGTGAAGCTTCCCAAAATAGTCCGCTGGGCTTGCCGGACTTGTCCGGCGCCTCCGCAAGTGGAACATTTTTGCGCTTTGCTCCCCGGTTTTGCTCCGGAACCTTTGCAAGTTTGACAGGCGGTCATATGCGAAATGTCCAATTCGACTTCTATCCCGGTCGCCGCGTCTTTTAGTGTAATTGTCAGATCGTAGCGCAGGTCCGATCCCCGTTCTTGTCCGGATGAACGCCGGCCTCTTCCCGGAGTTCCGCCAAAGAAAGTTTCAAAGATATCGGAGAAACCTTCAAACCCCTGCGCTCCTCCGCCTCCAAAATCAAAACCGCTAAAATCAAAGCCTCCTCCGCCTCCGCCAAAGCCCCCCGCTCCCGGACCGGCAGAACCAAAGGTATCGTATTGTTGTTTCTTTTTTGGATCAGAGAGGACCTGGTAGGCCTCGTTCAATTCTTTGAATTTTTGTGCCGCGTCGGGAGCTTTATTTACATCCGGATGGTACTTGCGCGCCGCGGAACGAAATGCTTTTTTGATTTCGTCCGGTGACGCGCTCTTTGATACGCCAAGAATACTATAATAGTCTTTGGCTGGCATTACATCTTCCCCATATTTAAATATGGGGTATTACTTCTTGTCTTTATCATCCTTCATCTCGTATTCCGCGTCAACGGTCTTTCCCTCTTTTTTCTCCTGTTCCGGTTGTCCGGGCTGTCCTTGTGCCGGTCCTTGAGCCTGTTGTTGTTTATACAGCTCCTCGGAGATCTTGTAGAGCGCCTGTTGCAAGGTTTCGGTCGCTTGTTTGATCTTGGCGAGGTCAGTTCCTTTAAGCGCCTCACGGACATTCTTAATTTCCGCGTCAATCTTTTCTTTGTCCTCTTTCTTTACTTTTTCTCCGGCATCCTTTATGGTCTTTTCAGCGGTATAGGAGAGCCCGTCGGCCTGGTTTCTGGTTTCCACTTCTTCTTTTTTGGTCTTGTCTTCCGCCTCATGCGCTTCGGCCTCTTTTTTCATCTTTTCAATATCGGCTTTTGACAGGCCGGAAGAAGCGGTGATTGTAATATTCTGTTTTTTTCCGGTTCCTTTATCGTGCGCAGAAACATTTAATATTCCGTTGGCATCGATATCAAAAGTAACTTCAATCTGAGGAACTCCTCTTTGTGCCGGTGGAATTCCGTCAAGATGAAATTGTCCCAAGGTTCGGTTATCCGCCGCCATTGGTCGCTCTCCCTGCAGGACATGGATTTCAACCGAAGTCTGTCCATCGGCGGCGGTTGAGAAGACCTGTGATTTTGAGGTTGGGATGGTGGTGTTTTTTTCGATCAACTGGGTCATGACCCTCCCCATCGTTTCTATTCCAAGGGTCAGAGGAGTAACATCGAGAAGAACCAGGTCTTTTACATCTCCTCCCAAAACTCCTCCCTGGATTGCCGCCCCGATCGCGACCACTTCATCCGGGTTAACTCCCTTGTGCGGCTCTTTGCCGAAAATTTCTTTTACTTTTGCCTGCACGGCGGGCATTCGGGTCATTCCGCCGACTAGAATCACTTCATGAATCTCATTTGTTGATAATTTCGCGTCCGATAATGCCTGGCGGCAGGGGGCAACCGATCTTTCAATAAGGTCCGCGCAAAGTTGTTCCAATTTCGCGCGGGTAAATTTTACGACCAGGTGTTTTGGTCCGGATTGGTCGGCGGTTATAAAGGGAAGGTTAATTTCCGATTCAACGGTGGTAGATAATTCGATCTTTGCCTTTTCGGCCGATTCCTTCAACCGTTGGATTGCCATCCGGTCTTTCGAGAGGTCAATCCCCTGATCCTTTTTGAATTCGTCGATCAACCAGTTGATGATCTTTTGGTCAAAATCGTCGCCGCCCAGATGAGTGTCGCCGTTGGTCGATTTTACTTCAAATACTCCGTCGCCGATCTCCAGAATCGAAACGTCAAAAGTTCCTCCGCCCAGATCGTAAACCACAATCTTTTCATTTTTCTTTTTATCCAGCCCATAAGCCAGCGCCGCGGCGGTCGGCTCGTTGATGATTCGCATAACTTCAAGTCCGGCGATCTCTCCGGCATCTTTGGTCGCCTGCCGCTGGCTGTCGTTAAAGTAGGCGGGAACGGTGATAACTGCCTGGGTTACTTTTGAACCCAAAAATTCTTCCGCCGAGGCCTTTAATTTCTGCAAAACCATTGCCGAAATTTGGGGTGGGGTGAAATCCTTCCCCCAGACCTCAACTATCGCGCCGCCGTTTTTTCCCGATTTAACTTTGTAGGGGATCTCTTTTAATTCGGAACTGACCTCGGAAAAAAGTCGCCCCATGAAGCGTTTTATCGAAAAAACGGTATGTTCCGGATTGGTGACCGACTGCCTTTTTGCCACCTGGCCGACCGTTTTGCTCTCATCCTTTTGGAACGAGACGACCGACGGGGTAGTGCGTCCCCCCTCCGAATTTGGAATGACGACCGGTTCTCCTCCCTGGATCACCGCCACGCAGGAATTTGTGGTCCCCAAATCGATACCGATTATTTTTCCCATTTTATTTGCCTCCTTTTGAAATTATTACCATTGCCGGTCGGATTAATCTTCCATTCAACGTGTATCCTTTTTGCATAACCTCAATTATGGTATTTTCCGGTTTGTCGGATTCAATCTTTTGGATTGCCTCATGAAAATGCGGATCAAACATTTTACCTTCGGCTTCAACTTCGCAGACCCCAAACTTCTTTAAAGCATCTTCCATCTGCTTTTCTACCAGAAGAAGTCCCTTAATGATCTCTTCGTGCCCGCCTTGCTGAGCCAGCGGCGAGGCAGGCCCGCCTTGTTTTTCCGCCTCTGCCAGTGCCCTGCCGAAATTATCCAGGATCGGGAGCATATCAAGGATCAGTGTTTCATTGGCGAACTTGGCCAGTGCCTCTTTTTCATTCTGCACCCGTTTTTTGTAATTTTCAAAGTCGGCCAAAGCTCTCAATAGGCGGTTTTTGGTCTCGTCAAGCTCAATATGTTCGGATTTTTTTTGCAATTCCTCGATATTGATCTCTTTTTTTTCGATCTTCTCTTCCGGCTTCGGTTTCATTTAAAACTCCTGATTTAAAAAATCGAACAAAGCGGCGATTTTGGAATAGGACATCCTGGTCGGGCCGATGATGCCGATTTCAATGTTCCTGATGTTGGTAACGATGACCGAATACTCCTTGAATTCCCTGGTTTTGTTCTCCGATCCTATTTTTACGTTAAAATCTTCTTTTTCCCTGGCGTAATCGTCGATCAGTCCGGTCAAGGATTCTTTGTGTTCGATAAGTTCAATGATCTTCCGTGTCTTTTCGATATCTTTGAATTCCGGCTGCCTGATCATGTGCGACATTCCGGAATAGGAGGTGGTGGGGGTCTGTTTTTTGTGAGATACGACGACGGTCAAATAATTGAGCAGTTCCGAAAACATCCGTGAGATCGAATCCTGCGCGTCGTCAAAGTCCTGCTTGATGTTGTAGGCGATCTCTTTGATCAGCTCTTTCTCTTTAATAGAGAGATGTTTTGCTTTCATTATATTGTCGACAAAATGGCGGTAGCCGCTGTCGGTTGGGATCCTCCCGGCGGAGGTGTGGGGTTGTTCAATCAGCCCTTCTTCTTCCAAATCGGCCATCTCATTCCTGATGGTGGCGGGGGAGAAATCCTGGATGTATTCTTTATAGATAGTACGCGATCCCACCGGGATGGCGGTGTCGATATAGTCGTCGATGATCGCCTTTAATATGCGGTTTTTTCGATTATTCAGTTCCGGTGTCATTTTAGCACTCTCTCCCTTTGAGTGCTAATTGTAGCATGGGGTTTTGCGGGTTGTCAATGCTATAATATTTGCATGAGCGAAAGGATTTCGTTGGCTAAATGCGCAACTTATGAAGCCGAAGAACTTCTCTCTTCCCTGCGCCAGGCTTTGGTACAAATCGGCGGCATGTCGTCTTTTGTAAAACCGGGCCAAAAGGTTCTGCTCAAAGTAAATATGCTCGGCGCCTACCATCCGGACAAAGCGGTGACGACCCATCCGGAATTTGTGCGGGCGGTTATCAAATTGGTAAAAGAAGCGGGAGGGATTCCGTCGGTCGGGGACAGTCCCGGGTTTGCCAACCCCAAAAAAGCGGCGGAGGTTTGCGGATATCTGAAAGTGTGTGATGAAGAAAATGTTCCGTTTGTCTATTTTGACCAACAGAAAACAATCCAAAGTTTGAACGGCCGGCGTTTTAATATAGCGCAAGCGGTTTTGGACGCGGATGTGATAATAAATCTTCCCAAATTCAAGACCCATGAATTAACCGGGATAACCTGCGCGGTCAAGAATATGTTCGGCTGTATCCCCGGAATTTTAAAGGCCGAGTATCATGTAAAAGTCCCGACCCGTGCCGATTTTAATTTAATGCTGCTTGATCTGCTCGAAGTTGTCCGTCCGACCCTGAATATTGTTGACGCGGTGATGGGGATGGAGGGGGTGGGAGGGCCGCACTCGGGGAAGCCGAAACAAATCGGCCTGATTGCCGCATCAAAAGACGCGGAAGCGGTGGACCGGGTCTTGCTGGAAGCGGTCAAAAAGACCGATTTTGAGTTTATCAAGCTGCTGCCGGAGATGAAGATTCCGAAAATAATCAGGGCAATTCTGCTTGAAAAGCCGGTGGTTGATAAGAAAAAATGCACCGGCTGTAAAATCTGCGGCCAGGTTTGCAAGTCGGAGGCGATCTCTTACCATTCTAAATATCCCAAGTTTAATTATAACAAGTGCATCCGCTGTTTTTGCTGTGCCGAGATGTGTCCGGAGCATGCGATTGAGGTAAGAAGAAATTGGTTGGCAAAAGTTGTTTTTAGTCTTGCCCGAGCGCATTAGAGCTGAAATTTTGGCCGCAATCATGCGATACAATTAGGAGCATTGAAGGAGTAAAAAGTGGCAGGAATAGTGAGTTTAATGGAACTGGTAAAGTATAGGGTGTCTGATCGTACAATCAGATGCCGCATACTTGACAGAAGAGAATTGAGATCCCGATTTGGTATGACCGATAGGCCAAACTCCCCGGGCTTTGTTGTTAATACAAAAGAATTGTTGAGAAGAGCCGAAGATTTTGCTAAAAATTGTCATGATTTTTTTCATTATTCCAGAGACCAACATGAATGTATGGCAGTTGGAAAAATGATGGCTTTATTGGAAAAGACAGAAATGCCCAACGAATTAACAACCAGGGAAACAAGAGAGGAGCTTCTTGGAAGTCCTTATTTGTCTTTTGGGGCATTCCTAAGGAAGGATTTACATAATGATCCTGCCAGTTTGCGGACTGTTGAAATGGCGGAAGATAGTATAAAACATGGAGACCCCTGCAACTGCGCAAAGCTGATTGATGTGCTCGCCGGATCTTATGATCCTGAAGCTTTTGGAATATTGCAGGGATTGAAATCTCGAGACCTTTCTTGGATAAGTGATTTTTTTGTTAAAGAAGTCAGTGCAGAGGGAGTTGTTTATCAGATAATAGACGGCGAACACTTTTTTGGTTTATGGAGAGGTTTCGATAGAGGTGATTTAATGGCGACGCTTGATTTAATTAATTATGGTCTTCCTTCGGGACAAAAGTTTTCCGTCCCCACCAATGAGCAATCGGATATCGCAATAGAAGCTTTTCGCGACACTTTTTCTTCTTGGGGTTTCTTTATTGAAGATGAGGGAAGATTGCTTCCCCGTTTTGTGGAGTATCATCCTCTATATTTTTGCTTTAAGCCAGTGTTTATTAGAGTTCGGCCTCAATAGAGAAAAAGAATTTTAAATAACACGAAACTTCCTATTTTCCATAAGGATGATTATAAATGATAAAAGCAATTGCCGGGATTCATGAGTTTAAAAGAGCGTTTCCTCAAGTATATTATGTGAGGCGTGCATGGAGAGATATTCACAATCCCCCCAAGGTTAGGGCGGAACTTATAATTAATGATCCTAAAAAATCTGATAGTTTACTTTTAAGGCTGGAGATTGTTGAATGGCGAGGAGAGAGGATGGGGGAAACTCCTTGTAGAATCTTTTTTGGAAGTTTGTCAATAAGACCGGAAGAGGTTTTTGTTGATGCGTTTTTTCGTTGGCGGCCGGAGGGGGATCGAACATTTCACCGTATTAATTTTTCCGATCCCGGACGACTGTTTACGGCGGCTGCCGATTTATTAAGGTTTTTAATGGAAGGCCGGCATCCGGAAGTTTTTCTTCCGCAAATAATAGAAGAAGCTTGCGGGATAGATATAAGGACGGAAGAAGGGATTCTCTCTGGCCGCGAGAGCCGTCCTTGGTTTTACGAGGAGTTGCCAATCACTTCATTAGAATTACTGTCTCTTCCTGATCCTAAGAACCATAATTTTTGCCATGTTTTGGATATTGATCGAACAGGGAGACAGAGATTCTTATCTTTTTTGGGAGGAATAAAGGAGGAAATTAGTAAGTTGGCGGTTTAGCGCTGTATGCTAACCGCATTTATTGCTTTATAGGTTATATCAATAATTTTCTTAAGTTCTGCTATAGACACCGACAACGGCGGCATTAAGACAATCACATCCCCCAGTGGGCGAATAATTAATCTACTGTTTCTGCTGTGCCGAGATGTGCCCGGAGCATGCGATTAATGTTAAGAGAAATTGGATAGCTAAAACGCTCTTTGTTGCGTTTTCTAAAATCGGAGTATAATATAACATATGGACAATCAACAAGAAAACACGCATATCGCAATTTTCAGGAAACGGAAAATAAGGAAAACCATTCATAATAATGAATGGTGGTTTTCGGTTGTTGATGTAGTGGAAGTCTTAACAGAGAGTGTTGATGCGGGAGCATATTGGCGCAAATTAAAGCAAAGGTTAAAAGAAGAGGGGAGTGAGGTCGTGACATTTTGTCACGGACTCAAAATAAAGGCATCTGATGGCAAAAAATATGAAACTGACTGTGCTAATACAGAGAGTGTTTTTCGCATCATCCAATCAATTCCGTCTCCAAAAGCGGAACCCTTCAAGCGCTGGCTGGCAAAAGTTGGCTATGAGCGGATTAAGGAGATAGAAGATCCGGAATTGGCGACCAAAAGGACCAGGGCGTTATATAAAGCCAAAGGGTATCCCGATGACTGGATTGAAAAGAGGATGCGTGGGATTGCCATACGCGAAGAATTGACCGACGAATGGCAGAAGAGGGGAGCAAAAGAACAAAAAGATTACGAAATTCTGACTGCGGAGATATCTAAGGCGACTTTTGGTGTTACGCCCAGCGATTATAAGAAAATAAAAGGCTTAAAAAGGGAAAACCTGCGCGATCATATGGATGATTTTGAGCTTATTTTTAATATGCTTGGCGAACGTGCCACAACGGAAATTCACCGCACCGAAGATTCAAGAGGTATCCCTAAACTTAAGCAAGATGCAAAAGCGGGCGGCGATATTGCCGGCAGTGCCAGGAAACAGCTGGAAAAACGGATCGGCCGGCCGATTGTTTCAGCGGAGAATTTTTTGAAGCCGTCAAAGCGAAGTAAAAAGCTAAGATAGCGTGTTTATAGAATCGTAAGTTATCTTTAGAATTTCTTTTAATTCTTTTATCGAAACCGACAACGGCGGCATCAGGACAATCACATCCCCCAACGGCCGGATGATCAGTCCTCGTTTCCTGGCCTCAAGAATAACTTTGTGACCAATCCTGGTTTCATAAGGGAAATCAATCAATTCAATTCCGACCATCATCCCCAACTGGCGGACTTCTTTGACGATTGGAATATCATAAAATTTCTTGAGTTCCTTTTGCAGTAATTTAATCTTTGGCCGAAGTTTTTGGATGGTCTTTTCTTTCCTAAAAATCTTAAGATTTGCCAAAGCGGCGGCACAGCCGAGCGGATTTCCGGTATAAGTGTGTCCGTGAAAGAATGTTTTTTTTGATTCGTACGGACCGAGAAAAGCATTATATATCTTGTCGGTAGTCAAAGTCGCGGCAACCGGCAGATATCCCCCGGTCAAACCCTTCGCGACGCACATTATATCCGGAGAGATCCCTTCGTGTTCGCAGGCAAACATCTTTCCGGTCCGCCCGAAGCCGGTTGCGACTTCATCACAGATAAGCAGTACATTATATTTAGTACAAAGCTTTCTAACCGCCTTTAGAAATCCTTTGGGTTGAAGCAGCATCCCCGCCGCTCCCTGGATCATCGGCTCAACAATCATCGCGGCTATTTCGCGATGGCGTTTCTTTAGTATTTTTTCGACTTCTTTGGCATCCGGCGCCGCTTGAATGGCCTTATGTATCAACGGTCCGTAGATTTGATGGAACAGATCAATCCCGCCGACCGAAACGGAGCCGATCGTATCTCCGTGATAGGCATTTTTAAGATTTAGGAATTTAGTTTTGTAGTTTTTGTTTTTAAGCTGTGGCTTTGCACTTTGCACTTTGATCTTTGAGTTTTCCCAGTATTGATATGCGATTTTGAGCGCAATTTCCACCGCCGTCGACCCATTATCCGAAAAGAAAACCTTATTCAATCCCTTCGGCGCAATCTTTATCAATTCTTCCGCCAGCTTGATTGCGGGAACGTTGCCTAACCCCAAGAGAGTAGAGTGGGCGATCTTGCCGAGCTGCTTTTTGATGGCTTGATCGATCTCTTTTTTTTGATGTCCGTGGACGGTTACCCAGAGTGAAGAGACGCCGTCCAGATATTTTTTGCCGTTAGTATCGTAGAGGTACGATCCTTTTCCTTTTTCGATTATTATCTGTTCATTTTCAACCCAATCCCGCATTTGGGTAAAGGGGTGCCAGAGATGCTGCATATCTTATTTTAGCATGAAAAATTCGGAGGAGGAGGTTAGGAGTAAAACAGAGACACAGCCGGCAGTCTTTGGGATAGAAGAAAAGAGGGCTTATTGACAAATTTTGTAATCAGTGCAATGATGTAATCATTACAGAAATGATTTCTTTGCAAGTTTTGGCTTGGTTCTTGCGATAAATTAGTAGGGAAACATGAGAAAGGCCGCCTTAATTCTATTGATTTTTACAGTATTATTTGCTTACGGTTGCGGTAAGACGAATAATCCTTCGTCATCTTCGTCTCCGGCAGCCGATCCTTCTACTGTGCCAAGTGCCCCGGCTCAATCGTATATTTTAACCTCTTTAAGTTTGTCGTCGGGAACATTGAGTCCGGTGTTTAGTTCTTCGGTTTACGACTATGCCGTAACGGTTGGCAACAGCATTTCAAATATTACCGTTACTCCGACCGCTTCGGGAAGCGGTGGCTTAATCAAAGTAAACGGCAGTGCCGTCACTTCCGGTTCAGCTTCCGGGGCAATCACTCTCGCAGTTGGAGCGAATACGATTTCAATTGATGTAAAAAACAATATCGGACAGACAACTTCTTACGGCATTGTTGTTACCAGAGAATCGGCTGCATCTACGCCAAGCCCAACGCCAACCCCTACGCCTACTTATACCTATAATCTAACCGGTCTTACTTTGTCGAACGGAACGCTTTCGCCGTCTTTTGCGACGGCGGTGGTTGATTATACTTCTACCGTAACTAACGGAGTCAGTTCAATCAATGTTACTCCGACCGCGGCAGGAGATGGCGGGACAATAACAGTTAACGGTACCGCTGTTTCTTCTGGGAATACTTCCGGATCAATAGGGTTGAATGTCGGGTCCAATACCATTACGGTTGCAATCACTCCGACCGGAGGTAGCGCGACTACTTATACTATAACGGTGACCAGGTTAGCCGCTGCTCCGGCAAATACTTATTATGTGTCGACGACCGGATCAAACTCAACCGGAAATGGCAGCCAATCGACCCCCTGGGCAACTCCCGGATATGGTGTTTCGCAACTTCAGGCGGGAGATACCCTTATAATCTTAGGCGGCACCTATATTATTACTGATTACAACGACGACCGATTGATTCCTCAAAATTCTGGAACCAGTGGATCACCGATAACCATTCAGGGGGAAACCGGTAACCGTCCGGTTCTGGCGGCGAGAAATACGGCGGCTTCCGCTTCAAGTGCCGGATTGGGGCAAATAGTAGATTTGAATTCCAAAAGTTATATTACCATCAACAATATTGAGTTTACTCATGATCCGACGGCATCCGGAACAGAGGTTTATGTCAGGGATTGCATTGCGGGAAACGGCGACCATATTACATTGGAAGATCTCTATATCCATCATGTTGACCAGTTTGGCGTCAATATCCAGGATGTCGATACGTTTACGATTCGGGATTGTGTAATAGAATATTGCGGTTTTGGCGGTATTGGTTCTCCGGATATGGGGGCTGGCGGAGGATGGAAAAATATTATAATCGACGGCTGTGATCTGTCATATAACGGGCATTATTGGAGAAATACGAACGGGTTGCATGACGATGCCGATCCAAATACTAATCCTTATAGCCGCCCGGATGGTATTGGTTTGGAGGAAGGGCCAGGTCCAATTGAGGTTAAAAACTGCTTATTTGAGCATAATAGAGGAGATGGGATTGATTTAAAAATCGGAAATGCATACGTTCATGAAAATATTGTTGCTAATAATTCTTGTGACGGAATTAAGTTGTGGGCCGGGACTACGACAGTTGAGAATAATCTTGTTTATGGAACGATGGACGGAGATTCAACTTCCGCTGCCTGGGTCGCTTTGGTTATCGGTGCTCCGGCCGGAGAAACTTTTATAATACAAAATAATACTTTTCATTGTAATCCTCAAAGGAATCATTATATAAGTACCATACAGTACGATGAGAAATCGGACATAAATCTGACCTTAAGAAATAATATTTTTTCTAATGCGGCCGGAACTTTATATATTGATTCAAATGTTTCTAGTTATACAATAGATAATAATCTGTTCGATCGGGTTTCATCGTCATATGAAATTGAGATCGGCGGATCAGCTTTGACAGTTGCTCAATTAAATAGTTTAACAAATTGTGAAAATAATATTGAGGCCGTTCCTAGTTTTGTTTCTCCGGCTTGGGGGGCAACCGGAAACTACCATCTTAATTCCGGTTCTGCCGGGATAGATCAGGGAACCTCAACAGGAATGCCATCGGCGGATTTAGACGGGATCTCTCGTCCTAGGGGAGGCGTGGTTGATATCGGTGCTTACGAGCGGTAATCTAACTTTGCGAGTATTGGTACCCCGCTGATTTCGTTAATTATTTCCGCGTTTGTTTCTTCCGATAATTCTTTTCCGGAATATCCGTTCATAATGATGCCCAAAATCCTGATTTTGCGCCTGCGTAATGCTTCAATCGTCAAAAGAGTATGATTGATAGTCCCCAACCCGGCTCGGGCGACAATAATCGCCGGAATCTTCAGGTCTTTTATCAAATCAGCAACCATATAATCTTTTGTTATTGGTACCAGTGCTCCGCCGACTCCTTCAACGATAAGTAGTGAATAGTGAGTGGTGAGTAGTGAATAGGAAGACAAAATCTTTTTCAAGATAGTTTGTTTTTTTAGCGGCTTATTTGCTTTCCTGGCGGCAGCCAGCGGGGAGAGAGGAGGGGGGAGAGAGATTGGGTTAAGGAGAGGAAGCGGGTCTTTTAAATTCAAAAGCTTCTTAAGGTAAACCGCGTCATTATCGGAATTTGGCCCGCACGAGATCGGTTTCATGTAGCCGCAATCTATCCCATGGCTTGTGAAATATTTCACAAGCGCCGCGGATACTATTGTTTTTCCGCAGGCGGTATCAGTTCCTGTAATGAAGATGCCAGGCATTTTAAGTCCTCCTTAGTGTGTTGCGCGGTTATCGTTATCCTTAATCTCGCTTGTCCCTTCGGCACAGTCGGCGGCCGAATTGCCGAGACAAAAATCCCTTGGTCGAATAATTTTTGAGAGGCCTCGAGAGTTTTTTCGGCGGAACCGAGGATTATTGGGATAATCGGCGTTTTCCAATGGCCTATTTCTAAATTTTTAAGAAGCTTTGGCCTTGTTTCCAGAATAAGATCAATCGCGGCAATCGCCGCGGCGCAGTTGGCCGGGGGCAATGCCGTTGTATAAATAAAGCTCCTGGCTTTGTTCCTTAGATAATCAATCAAATCTTTTGATCCGCAGACAAAGCCGCCCAAACTTCCAAGCGCCTTTGACAGCGTTCCCATTCTTACCTCTACCTTTTCCTTACCTACGCCTATGCCTGCGCCTACGCCTTCATATATCCCAGTATAATGGGCGTCATCGGTCATTAGCATAGCATCGTATTTTTCCGCCAGTTTGGCGATTTCGGCAACTGGCGCAATATCTCCGTCCATGCTGAATACGTGATCTGTCACAATTAATCTTTTTTGATATTTACCCGATTTTTGTAAGATTTTTTCCAGCGCCTTCATATCCTTATGCGGATAGACCTGTAATTTGGCTTTTGATAATTTGCAGGCGTCAATTATCGAGGCATGATTCAGACGATCAATAATTACAGTGTCTTTTTCATCGACTAAAGCGGAAATTGTCCCAACATTGGCCATATAGCCGGTTGGAAAAACGATCGCGGCCTCTGTTCCTTTTAATTTTGCCAGTTTTTTTTCAAGCTGTTGATGCAATACGGTCGTTCCGGTGATCAGCCGGGACGCTCCGGCGCCGGCACCGAATTTTTTGGTCGCTTCTATCGCCGCGGCAATGACTTTGGGGTGATGTGTTAAGCCAAGATAATTGTTGGAGCAGAAATTGAGATATTCTTTGCCATCAATTGTGATTATTCTGCCGTCGGTGTTTTCTATAATCTTAGGATCCCGGATAAGAGCGGCTTCTTTAAGAGCGTTTAGTTCTTTTTGAAGAAAGTCTTTCAGGCGACTAAAACCTTCTCTTCTATTTTTTTGATTCTTATCTCGTGGTCTTCAATGGTTGTGTCATGACGGCGATATTGTCCCATCATTACAATCTTGTCGGTTGACATGTCATTAAGTTTTTTCATGATTTCATCATGACTGTTAAGGACGTCATTTTTTAATTCCTTGAATTCGGATTTTAAAAATTGAAATTCTTCTTTAGTTGTAAAGACGCTTTTAAATTTTTCTACAAGTTTTTCTATATCTTTATTGGTTAACGCCATAACACGATAATTATACCAACTTAGTTGGCAATTTCAAGACCCAAATCCTTGATCATCCGCAGATCTTTTTGAGCTTCCTGCCCCTTGGTAGTCAAATAATTGCCGACTAAGGTCACATTTGCTCCGGCGATAAACATCAGCGGTTGTAGCTCCCGCAAAGCGAATTCCCGGCCGCCGAAAAGTCCAATATCTTTATCCGGCAGTATAAAACGATAAGCCGCGATCAGGCGCAAGACCTCCAACGGAGAGATCGGCTTATAATTTTTATGCGCCGGGGTCCCTTCGATCGGGTTTAAGATATTTATTGGAACTGAAACCGGGTCTAATTCTTTAATTGCATAAGCCAATTCAATGCGCTGTTCTAAACTTTCGCCAAGATTAAAGATTCCCCCGCAGCAAATCTCGATTCCCGCCTCTTTTGCGGCTTTTAATGTATCAATTCTTTCTTGATAAGTATGAGTTGTGCAGACTTTATCAAAATATGATTCAGCGGTCTCTAAATTATGGTGCAAGCGCTTTAAGCCCCGCTTTTTTAGTTCCAGAATCGTCTCTTTATCGAGTGTTCCGGTAGAAACACAGCGGTTCATATTGGTTTCACTGCTGATTTTTGCCAGGGCTTCACCGATTTTTTGTTTGTCTTCTGTTTTATTTACCGCTTTCCCCGATGTGACAATTGAAAAGCAGGTCGCCCCCATATTTTTTTCGGCCGCTTTGGCGTTTTTTACAATTTCTTCCGCTTCCATAAGAGGGTAGGACTCTACATTGGTTTTATGGTGAGCGGACTGGGCGCAGAAGGAGCAGTTTTCGGAGCATTTACCCGACTTTGCATTTACGATGGCACAGAGTTTAATTTTGTTCCCCTTGAAATGTTGTCGAATCTTATTGGCGGCGGCTAAAAGCTCAAAAGTATCCCGATCGGAGGTATTTATGATGGCAAGGGCGGACTCTTTAGGAATTCCGTTATTTTTGATTGATTCTTCTGCTAATTGGAGACAGTCCATTCTTTTATTATAACAAGGGATAGTGATATAGTGTTTAATCAACTTTGTGAGCGTTGCTTTCTTGTAATTGTTCTAGATCTCCAACCCAACCAGTAAAGACATCCAGGTAATAGGGGAGGTTATCAATTGATCCGCCAATTTTCTTCAATTTTATTTTTTGTTTCGGTTCTTTTGCGTGTGCCGATATTTCAACATCATTATATGCGGTTCCAATTATTATTTGTTCTGCTCCAATGGCACGGCTCAGCTCTTTGGAAAAAGCAAAAATATTTTTTGCGATTTCTTCTTTTGTTTTTTCTTTTTTATGCCCGGGTTCAACCTCAACATTATCTATCACAAGGGTTATTTTTCCATTCTCATCCTCCGCCAGCCAAAGCAGGGCATTTGATACCACCTGTCCCTTATTGTTTAAAATTTCAATCATATTAAATCCTTCGTCAATTAAATAATCGATTATTGCGCCTTTCCCTTCTTTTCCATCTATTGCTATACAGCAGACAGTAAAATTGCCCTGAAATAAATCCTGTTGAGGAACTCGTTTCCACATTCTTACCCGGAGTATTTGAGGGGAGAGGGCGGGAGAAGAATCCTGTAATTCATTAACAATTCCCTGTAAATGATTTCCGGCTGTTTGAGCGATTACTTTTGCTTCGGACGAGACAGCTCCTTTTGAAAACCTTACAGATAATTTAAGGAGAAATTGCGCGACGGCAATAAGGTCTTCTTCTTTTACCCCGCCATTTTTAACAAGAGCACCCTTGCTAAAATTTAACCCGTGCCTGCTTAAGAAGCCGGAAAATTCTGAAAAGTAAGGGCCCACTCTTCTTCTGTGTTCACTCTCAACATACTCTTCTTTTGGGCTTTTCATTCCGAAAGCTCCGTATCTTTTTTCGTCATTAGAGCCAAAGAGTGATTTTATGCTTTCTTCCAATTCTCTTTTTGCCGCTATCTGGTCCACTCCAATTTGTGCCGATCCTTCTGTTCGGAAAACCCTTTCCGCCGAATAGTTTAACCAAGTTGAAGTATCGATTCCCTTTATGGAAAGTTCTCTTCTTAATCTTATATTGTGTTCAAGTGCGGCGACCGCTTGTTTAAAATCCCCCACCAGCGCATGTTCAACAACAAAGGCCAGTTTTTGCGGATGTTTTAATTCTTCTTTAAGAGTGTCAATTGTCCTCATCAATTTAACAAGGTTAGTTAAATCCCATGTAAGATTTTCCCTGTCAACTTCTTTTGTGTCAATTTTAACCCCAAGCTTGTCTGCTAATTTTTCGACCAAGAATCGGTTCATGTTGGCCAGGGCAGTCCTTAATCCGTGGGAGTCGGCAATGTCTGCGCGCCTGAAACCGATTGCTTCTAATTCATTTTTAAGAGGGTCTTCTTCTCCAAGCTCCATAAAGACAGAAGACATTTCGGCTAATCTGCATAAAAGTCCCGAATCCTTGTATTTTTCTGATATTTGTCTTAGTCTTTGACAGATTACGGGTGAACGGCTGATGGATTCCGCCGCCATTAAGAAATTTGATAGCCGTATCAGATCGTCTTCTTTGAATTTTTTTTCTTCAAAAACAAAAAGTTCTTTTATTTTTGCCGCCACATATTCTGGTATCTCTGAGATTGCCGTCCGGGTATTTTGGCTCATAATACGGCTTATGATTTGGGCAGAGTCGGGATGCCTTTTTATTTTTTTTGCCAGGTCTTTTGGCAATCCTTCCAGGGCATCATCTGCCACAAGGTCTAAATGGTTTGTACCGGCTTTTTCCGGCACAAGCCCTCCCGAACCAAGGGTTCTTTCAACCAAATGCAGAACGTTTCTTGCCAGGTGTAACGAAAAGCCATGTTTGTATCGTACTTTTTCGGCTACTTGCCAGGCTTCTTCAAAACGATCAAGAAACGCTAATTCCGACATTATGCTTAAGTAAACAGTCGGGTGTCTTCCGGCGATAATAGTTAATATTTGTTTTAACTCCACTCCTCTTTTTAGCATCTCTGCCGCTATAGTCGAGACGATAGAATCTTCATTAGGCAAATTTTTCTTTTCACTGTGCTCAAGAAATAATTGATAGGCCCGGTCGGGGTTGCCGGCCGCAATAATTTTCCATAGAAATAATTCATCCCGAGATGGTCCAGAATATTGTCTGAAGTATTTAAGGGCTTCCTCATACATTCCTTCCTCGGTTAGTTTTGCGGAAATTACATCAGCGGTTACTTCCTCTTCCCCCTCTTTATACGGAGAGCTTGCGTTGATTCTGTCTGCGGCCTCTTTTACGGTTTCCAGTGATTGTTTTGCCAGAACGGCAATTGTATGAAAAAAAGCCGCTCTTTCTTTGTGAAAAGACAATTTTTTGACCTCATTTTCCATTGCGGCCGAATGCTTTTCGTCAAGTTCGCCGAAGCGTTTTTGGTATTCTTCTGTTTTTCCGGCTTTATCTATAATCGCAATAAAATCGCCGGCAAGTTCTGTATCGTCTGAGCGCCATCCAAATCCCCGAAAAATTTTTTCAATAAGGCCATTGTTTTCAAAGCAGGAAGTGCCGTATTGCTGCTGAATTCCGACAACCTGTGTTAGGTGGAATAAATGAAGGAAAAAGTGGTCTTCATGTTCCCATGTTTCATATTCATCTTTTAGTTGCCGATATGCCGGTTCGGCTGCCGCATAACCGAGGTGTTTTTCGGTTGATGAGGCAATTCGCAATCTATCGACAAAACTTGATACGGGGTTTTCTCTTTCTAGGCTTTTTGCGGCTTTTTGGAAGCATCTTTGACTCTCTTTTAAGCAGCCTATTTGGTGAAAAGCCTCGGCTAACTCAAGAAATGCCCCCGGCAAGAGCAGCTCAAGTCTGCCTAATAAGCCCGCCTTCTTTTTCTGCGGAATTGATGATCCTGTTATTGAAGCAATAATTGTATCGTTAAATTCTTTGGGGGTGGGGGCGAAAGACATTCTTTCAATGGCGCTTTCAAATTTTTCTTGCCGCAAAAGTGTTTGCAGCTCTTTTAAAAAAGCATTCTGGCGTTCAAAGCGATGGTTTTCTTCAAATTCGCCGAACCCCTGTTCTATTATGTATTTTTCTGATCCAGGGGCTTCTTCGACCCCCCGCGCAATTAGTGAATGCGCGCTAATGCCCGCTATTTCAAAAACTCTTTCTCTTAACATTTGGGTTGCGATGTTTGAGAAAACGAAGCGTCCGTCCCCGCCCATCGATTTAAATTCTTCGGCTGCAGCCAACGTTCTTTCAAAAAGCAGTTCCGCTTCTTTTATAAAGCCCGCTTTATAAAGCCTGCAAATTGTTTGTGTCGGGTACAAATGAGAGAATAGTTTTGAAGGCATAGCCAGCAGAGAATACAAGTGCATCCAGGGTCTAAGCTTTGGTGCTTTGGCATATTTGGGTTTTATTGCGGGCCGTCCGGCCATCTCTACCAAAGGCAAAAAATAGTAACAATAGGTTTCTCCTGTCCCTCCCCAGTTTTTGAAGCCCTTTACCACCTTAGCTCCATGTTTTAGGTTTATTTTTAAAGAAGCGCCTGACCGGGCATGTCCGGCTATGTTATGGTATCCGCGTTCTCTTGCGCATTCAACCATTTTTTGTTTAAGCCGTTTTCCGATCCCTTTGCCCTGAAAATCGGGTAAAACCGCAGAGCTTTGAACGTAAAGAGTTTTTGGACGATAGCACTCCGGATCATTAGTATTTACGGCTTCCGCCTTTTCGAGGGGGGTTCCATAGCTGTACGCAATTATTTTTCCCTTATGGTCTTTTAAGACAAGGAAGATATTGTTTGGGTCTTTGAAGGCGGAGCTTAAAGAGGCCTCGCTTTCTCTTAAGTTTTGGTGAAAACACGCTTGTTCAATTTCCATAATATCATCCTTAACTTCTATCCAATCTTCTGCTCGGGTTATTTCTATTGGATAATCTTCCGATCTTTTAACGGATATTATTCTCGAACCCAGTGTGGCATGAACAGAAGTTTTTCCGATATTATTGCCGAAAGGTTTTCTTGCAATCGGCAAAGGTGTTAGGCGACGATAGGCCGCTGAAACTCCAGTTTTTGACATATATATTATATCGCTCGTTTCTTAAAAAAATTTCATTTTTTGGGGTATTATATTTTTTTATTATTTTTTAAACTGAAATTTACGGCCAAAACCAACGATGTATACTTGTGAGGGAAATCAATGGTTAAAACGAAGAGGAGTGCTCGGCAGCAGATTCTTTGGCAGAGCTGTGCCGGCCGGTATTCCACCTAAGACCGACTAACCAGAAACTACGGCTTTACCTATAATGAACTAAAAGGGTAAAACTTCTACCGCATATCGAACTTGCAGACCACCCGAGAGCTTAGGTTATAAGAAAACTGGATATGGTGCACGTCTGCCGGCTTGACGTTTCCGATCGAACTTACATCAACCGATGTCCCGTCGCGGCTGAATTTTATGATGCTCCCATATAAAGTGTTCGCATCGGAGAAAAATGATATAAATGGGCTGGTATGGGAGAAACCGGTCGTAACATTGGCGGTATCTTCGATAATCGCTTGCACCTCTGCGGCGGTAGCGTTTTCAATTGTTCCATTGTTAAGTTTTTTCCACTTGTATTGCGCGGTCGTGATATAACCGGCTTCGTTGGTGACAAGGTGGAAGACCGGATAGATGATGTTATTGTTCGATCCCAAAGCCAAAACATTGGTCGCCTTGAAATTTTTAACGGTATAGATTGATGTCCCGACCTCCATAGTGTAGGTTCCGTTCGGCGCGGTGGCGGGCCAGGTAGCCGGATTGCTCCCTAGGCTAAAGAAGAGCGACCAGGCATTGGAATCTACATTCCCGACTGCTCCGGTTCCGCTGGTATAAGTTGTTCCTCCGGCGGAGGTAATCGCTTCCGGAAAACTGATCGTTCCGGCGGTACCGGCGGTCTTAGAATCTCCTCTTGCGGCTAAAACATATTGATAATAACCGGGATTTGGAATATAGCTAGAATTGTAGTCCGAGAGCATGGCATCAATTTCTCCTGTGACATACGCTCCGCTGGTATTCATCCCGACATAAATTTGGAAGAGATAGTCCTTGTTTTCCTGGAAATCAAATTCGCCGTTCCCGTCCATGTCCAGGTTGGTTAGTGCGGTCAGGGGATCGTCAATTGCTCCGTAGAGATTTGCGGTTGCAAGGTTCATATTCATCTGACCGATTAAAGTTGTGACATCAATTGAAGGGGTTGCTTCAACGGAGCTTGCTTCAACCGTCACCGTTCCCAAATTGGTCGAACTGCCGACCGGATTCATAAGAGGGAGAGATTCCCATGCCACATCGGCCTTCTTAAGATAGCCCAGCAGTGTTATCGCGCCGCCGCTTTTGTTGAAGAAACCGAGGACATAGGGATAGCCCGATGTTACGGGAACGGTAAAAGAACCGGTGGTCGTGTCTAGGGTCGCGATGGTTTTCGAATCGTTTGCTCCAATCGCGACAATATGGGTAACCGCGGTCGCTTTGGCCCCGATACCCATCGCCAGGGTCTGGGCGTTGGGGACAGTTCCCAAAATTGTGTAGCCGCCGGTTGAGGATCCGCCGCCCTGCTTCCCGCAGCCGTGGATGACAACCCCAAGCAGAAGCAGTATCACAAGAAGCGAACCAAAAACGATCGAAAGTGTCTTTTTCATTTTTTTCCTCCCCTTATTTACTAAACCAAAACCGGTGAACAGTTCTTGAGGTTAAATTATAAGTTACGGAAATTAATGTTACATCAGAATATAAGACCCGCCTGGAGCTTGAAGCGGTATCGTCGATGGTTACGGTTGTAATATCGGTGTAACTATTATCCCTGTAAAAATTTAACGGGCTGGTGGAGGCCCCGTCGCTGAAATTAAAACTAAAAAACGGACTGCTGTGGGAGAACCCGCGCGAAGTGTTGACCTGGGTATCTTCTACCGTTTTGATCTCTTCGGCGGTGGCGTTGCGGGCAACTCCGCTTTTCCTTATTTTCCACTGATGGGATATGCGCGTTATGTAGCCCGCTTCATCCGTGGTTATTTTTAGGACGGGATAAATAATATCGTTGGTTGCGCCGACATAAGATATCTGGCTTGGCTGGAAATTTTGGAGGCGGTAGGTGCCTACGCCTCCTGTAACTTCAATAGTATAGGTGCCGCTGGGAGGAGCGGTTGGCGAAGCGAGTCCGGCGCCGAAAGAGAAGACCCATTCGGTGCGGTTGGCGGCTGCGTCGCCGGTTTGGGAAGCAAGGGTGGTTCCGGGGGGTGTCATGGTGGCGCGTCTGCCCGCAGTCGATTGTCCCCCTTCGGTGAAAATGAACTGGTAAACGTAAGAGGCTACTGTTGGAATATAATCCGCATAATCGGTCAACATGCTTTGGATTTCGGAAGTCGTGGTAAACTGCATATCGGCCCAGAAAAGATAGGATTTGTTTTCTTCAAAATCAAATACCCCGTTGCCGTCGACATCCACATTGGTTAAAACCGCCATTGGTCCGTCGATCTGCCCGTAGTAGGAGGCAGTGGTTTGGTCAACCATGCTCATTTGGTTAATTAAGGTGGTCAGATTAATTGATGGAATAGCTTCCTGACTGGTTGCCTCGACTGTTACCGTTCCAAGATCGGTTGAACTTCCGCTGGGGTTCATAAGCGGAAGAGAGTCCCAATTCACATCTTTTTGTTTAAGGTATCCAAGCAGGGTGATAACGGTTCCACTCTTATTATAAAAACCCAAAGCATAAGGATATCCTTTGGTGACCGGAACGCTGAAGCTTCCGTTGGAGCTTAAGGTTGCCTGGGTTTTCTGTCCGTTTGAATCAACCGCGACAATGTGTGTAACCGCGGTCGCTTTGGCTCCGATTGAGAGCGCCTGGGTCTGGGAGTTTGGAACAATCCCCAGTATGGTGTAGCCGCTGGTTGAGGATCCGCTCCCCTGCTTTCCGCAGCCAACCATCAAAACGGAAAATCCCAACAGCAAAATCCCAACTGCCAAACAAATCCCAACCACAAACTTCCAAATCCCAAATTTTGAAGTTGGGCTTTGGGCTTTGGGATTTATTTTGGATTTTGAAGTTTGATGTTTGATATTTTTCATATTTATCCCTCCTCGGGGATTATAGTATATAATAATAAAATGGACAACGGGATTTTTGAACGAAATACCAAGGGGGTTAGGGAGAAGCTCAAGGGCAAAAAGATCGGGATTGCCGGTTGCGGCGGGCTGGGATCAAATCTTGCGATTAATCTGGTCCGCATGGGGGCCGACAACCTGGTTTTGGTTGATTTTGATGTGATTGAACCGAGCAATTTGAACCGACAGCAGTATTTTCAGGAGGATATTGGCAAGGCGAAGGTGGAAACCTTGAAAAATCTCCTCCTGAAAATAAATCCCTGCCTTGCCGGCAGGCAGGCGAAATCCGAAATACGAATTTCTAAACAAAAACTAAATCCTAATAATATAATAGAAAAATTCAAGAACTGTGAAGTGGTGGCCGAATGTTTCGATTGCGCCGACCAGAAGGCGATGCTGGTCAATACCCTTCTTGTGAACGGGTTCAAGGTGGTCGCGGTCTCCGGTTTGGCGGGGGATGGGGATCCTCAAGACATAAAGATTAAATATATTAGGCCGGATTTTGTTATGATAGGAGATGAAAGGTCCAAATGCGGCTGCGGCGCCGGATTGATCAGTGCGCGTGTTTCGGTCGCGGCGGCATATCAGGCCTGGGCGGTTTATAAATTATGCGATTAACAATTAACGGCAAAGAATCCGCATATAATATAGAAGATACAGCAGGACTGCTTGCGGTTCTCAATCTGCATCCCGAAAATCTGGTGATCGAATTAAACGGATCAATTATTCCCCGCGGAGAAAATCCCGCGCTCAAGGATGGGGATAGGGTGGAGATCGTCTCTTTTGTCGGCGGCGGCTGACTTTAACTGAAATTTACCCCTCATTTTAACGATATATATGTAGGAGAAAGCCATATGAGCATCGTCAGCACGTTAAAAATGAGGATCACGTATCCCGAGACATTCAAATATGTCGCCCGGGCAAACCTTCGGGACCCGGATAAAAAGACCTATTTCCCCTGCTTAAAATTGGCGTGGGAAAACAGAAGGATCTCCGTCCTTGGCAGTGTCTCAAGAGCGGTAGAGGATATTTCGCAAAGTGATTGCTATTTAGCCGTATCGTTCTCTCTCTTGGGTAATCAGATCCGGCCGTTGTTGGAGCGGGCTCCGATTATGGGGCTTATTGGAGGATCACTGATAGTCGGCTTAAACTTTGCAAATTTTTTTCTCTCCGATTATTCCTTTGCAAGGAAATTGTTTTTTATTCATGCATCCTTTTCTGCCGGAGTATTTTTTATATTAGGCGGGTTTTTGGTGCTGCCCAAGGAAGAGAAAGAGAGTAGGGCGCTAAGTATGTTCTGCGGTCGCGGCACAAATATCGAACAATAAAAATCCCAAAAACAAAGACTTGACAGACCATGGCATAATATGCTATTATTCCGATATAGTTAGTAGGATATTAAAATGAAGATAACATTTAAAGGGGATTACGCCTTGAAGGCGGTTTTGGATCTGGCTATGTATTACGACAAGCCGCAGAGTGTGGATGAGATATCCAAGCGGCAGGACATCCCTTATAAATTTTTGGAACAAATATTGTTACAGCTTAAGAAGGGACGGTTCGTAAAGAGCTTGCGCGGGAGAAATGGGGGATATGTTCTGGCCCACAAGCCGGCCCAGATCACTTTAGGGCAAATTGTCCGTTTTGTCGACGGGCCGGTAGAGCCGATCTCTTGTGCTTTTGCGGCAAAGCCGAGTCCCTGCAATTATTCCGGCAATTGCGTATTGCGCGAGGTCTTTTGTGATATTGGCAAGATGATTGCCGAAAAGGTCGACAATATCACTTTTGAGAATTTGAAGGAAAGGCAGAAAAAAAATATCGCGAAGACAAAAAAATATTTGGATTATTCAATATAATTAAGGAGGAGAAAATGGGTTTGCTAGAAAATAAAGATGATTTGAAGTATTTAGTTGACAATTTAAATTTTAAGGAGAAGGTTGACAGGTCTCTGGCATTAATTGATGAGGCATATAAAAGATACGGGGAGGGGTTGGTTGTCGCGAATAGTCTGGGAAAAGATTCGGTGGTTGTTTGGGATCTTGCCAAGAAAGTCAGTCCCAAGATCAGGGGGTTTATCGTTACGACCAGGTTTAAGCCGAAAGAGACCAAAAAATTTATGAATGACGAGGTCGCTAGATATCCGGAGCTGAAAATTTACGCCAATGACGAAGCGGATATACCGGATAAATTATATGAGACTGATCCCGATAAGTGCTGCGACATTTTAAAGGTTGAGCCGGTCCGCCGGGCGGTGGAAGAGATGAAAGTTTCCTGCTGGGTAACCGGACTTCGCTGCACAGAGGGGAGAACCAGGACCGATTTTAGGGAAGTTGAAGAGAGAGATAAAGACCTGATTAAATTAAATCCGATCTTGATCTGGAAAGAGAGAGAAGTTTGGCAATATCTGGCTCTTTATCAGATTCCGGTCAATCCTCTTTATAAATTAGGGTACAGATCGTTGGGGTGCGAACCATGCACAAAGATTACCAGCGAGGACAACGAGAGAGCGGGACGCTGGATCGGAACATCAAAATGCGGCGGCGAATGCGGAATTCATACCAGACCGCTGACAAATGTTAAGGGAGATGGAATCTGAAAGTAGTTTTATTAATATTTAGCGTATTGATTTTCGCAATGAGCATGGGAGCGAGCAATCTTGCTCCCTCTTTTGCCACATTATTTGGGGCAAAGTTGATCGATCATAAAAAGGCGGTAATCTGGTTTACCGTCTTTATCCTCTTGGGAGCTGTATTGGCCGGGCAAAATGTTGCGAAGACCTTGGGTGAAAAAATTATCCCTTCGGGGCATATAACTTTTGATGTTGTGTTGGTGATTTTGCTGGCCGCGGTTTCCGGATTAATAATTGCCAATCTTTTGCGGGTTCCCGAGTCAACCAGCTGGACTACTGTTTTTGCTCTTTCCGGAGTCGGCCTCGCTTTGGGCAGAATAGAAATCGCGACTTTATGGCGAATTATTCCTTTTTGGATAATTTTGCCGGTGCTGGGATTTGCCATTACTTATTTTTTGTACAAGATAATTTATCCGCCCAGGCTCAATAACTTGTGGCTTTATCAGCATATTTTTAATAAAGATAAAAACCTTAAAACACTGGCTTTTGCCAGTTCCTGCTATATTGCCTTCGCGGCCGGAACCAACAATGTTGCCAATGCGGTCGGTCCTCTTGCCGGTGCCGGACTAATTGATCCGATATTGGGATTGGCGGTTGTGGCTCTTTTATTTGGCGCCGGCGGTCTTTTTATAGGAAAACGGATTATGAAAACATTGGGCGAAGAAATTGTTCCTTTAGGTTTAATTTCTTCGTCTTTGGTTGGGGTTGTAACGGCCACCTTGTTGCTTTTTGCCTCCCTTATGGGGATTCCCCAGTCTTTGGTGCAGCTTAGCGCCTTGTCGGTAATGGCGATCGGCGTTGTAAAACACGAAAGGCATATTTTTAATGAGAAAGCCACCCGCAGAATATTTTTAACCTGGTCAATTACGCCGATTATTTCTTTTAGCGTAGGATTTTTTCTGACAAAGGTGTTTTTATGAAGGGGGTGCTTTTGAGAACTTGCAATCGGGTTGAATTATATCAGGAGCCTTCGGTTGAAAATGTCAGGCACCTGTTTCGGGTGGCGGCAGGGTTGGAGTCACAGATTTTGGGGGAGTGGGAGATTTTGGGGCAAGTCAAACGGGCGGGCCTCAAAGCCGAAGATATCGGCTTGAAAAACCTTTTTGCTCAAGCAGTGGCTGTAGGCGCAAGGGTGCGCAGGGAAACAGGGATTTCCCGCGGCAATGTCTCAATCGCATCAGCCGCAGTCGCCCAGGCGGATAAGCTGTTGGAAGAGAAGGACAAAAAAATTGTTTTGATCGGTTCCGGCAAAGTAAGCCGCGTGGTTTTAAAAAATTTAATGAAAAGGAATTTTAGTTTTGTTCTGGTAGCCAACCGGACTTTTGCCGGGGCGAAAAAGCTTGCGGAAAGCATTGGTGGACGGGCAGTGCGTTTTGATCGCCTGGCGCAGGAAATAAAAGACGCGGATTTGGTGATAAGTTCGACTTCCGCTCCGCATTTGATTTTAAAGAAAGATCAGATTGGTAAAAGAATTAAACCATTAATAATTATCGATCTGGCTGTGCCCAGGGACATTGATCCGAAAGTGGTTTTGGTTCCCGGAGTTACACTGTTAAATATTAATGACATTAAAGAAGAAATCAGTGCCAATTTATTGGAACGGAAATTTGAAGCGATAAAAGCCAAAGAAATAGTTGACGAAGAGGTGAGAATATTTTGCGGAAAATTAGAATTGGCACCCGCGGCAGTCGCTTAGCGCTGGCGCAGGTAAAAGAGGCAAAAAGCCTGCTTCCGGAAGCGGATTATGAAATAGTTATTTTTGAGACTGCTGGCGACAGAGATAAATTAAGTCCGGCCGATCAGGTAGATTTTACCGGCGCGATCGAGGCCGCCTTGCTTGAAAATAAGATCGATTTAGCAGTCCATTCGGCTAAGGATCTGCCTGACACGGTCAAGGACGGGCTCTTAATTTTTACGATGCGGTCTATTGATGAAGACGACGCGTTGGTTTCAAAAAACAATTTGAAACTTGCCGAATTGCCCAAAGGGGCAAAGATAGGAACCAGCAGCGGCAGGAGAAGAGAACAGGCCTTCTTGATCCGGCCGGATTTACAGATTTTGGATTTGCGCGGAAATATTGACGAAAGGCTGGACAAATTGGATCGGGGGGAATATGACGCGATCATTGTTGCCGCGGCGGCGCTGGTTCGCTTGAGGCTGGACGATCGCATAGCGGAAAGATTAGATTTTGAAACTGCCAAAGGGCAGGGATCGCTGGCGATCCAGGCAAGAAAAGACGATGGGGAGATAAAAGAATGGCTGGAAAAGTTTATTTAATAGGGGCGGGGCCGGGCAGACCGGATCTTATAACTGCCAGAGGCTTGAATATTTTAAAACAGGCCGAGGTCATCATCTATGATTACCTGGTTGATCCCGGCCTGTTTTTGGGGCTTTCGGCAAAACTGAGCCGCTCCGACGGATCGCCGGACCTCATGGTGAAAAGGGCCAAAGAGGGGAAGAAGGTAGCCCGGTTAAAGAACGGGGATCCCTCGATCTTCGGTCGCTTGAAAGAGGAGATCAATGCTTTGCGTGCGGCTAACATAGAATTTGAGATCGTGCCGGGAGTCACTGCCGGCAACGCGGCGGCGGCCTATTCCGGAACACCTCTCACTGCCCGGGGATTTGCTTCCAGCGTGGTTTTGGCAACCGGCCACGAAGTTTCCGGTCAAAGCACTATTGACTGGGAAAAAATTGCGGCATTGCCTTCAATTGTCCTCTATATGGCAGTTGAAAATCTGGGCAGTATTGTTGATAAACTACTGCAAAATAAAAAATCTCCCCGCACGCCGGTGACGGTTGTATCTTGTGCCGGGAGCATTTTTCAAAAAAAAGTGGAAGGCAGCCTGGCCGATATCGCCCAAAAAGCCCAAAAAATCCCGGCTCCAGCCATAATCATAATCGGAGCCAATAAAAAATACGACTGGTTCAAAAATAATCGGCGGATCTTATTTACCGGACTTTCAGGAGAAAAATTTTTCCTGCCCGGGACATATTTTCATCTGCCGATGATCGAAATTAAACCTTTAGCCGATTACAGCCAGCTTGACCATCGGCTTAAAAATTTGGAAATGTTTAATTGGCTGCTCTTTTCCAGCCGTTATGGCGTGCAATACTTTTTTGAACGCTTATTTAATTTAGCTTTAGATGCCAGGAGTTTAGCCGGACTTAAGATTGCTGCCGTTGGCCGGTCAACCGCTTCCGCGCTGCAAAATTACGGGGTTAAAGCGGATTTAGTGCCAAAAATCGAATCGGCCGATGGCTTGTCCCAGGAATTAAAAAAGGAAGGCATTAAACAGCAATTAGTCTTTATGCCCCGTTCTAATTTGGCGGATAAAGGTTTGGAAGAGAAGCTTACAAGACTGGGGGCTCATGTAGTCAGTTGTGTCGCTTATGATAATGTAATGCCCCAAAACCTGCCCGATTTGGATGTTAGTTTTTTTGACGAGATTATGTTTACCAGCCCGTCGGCGGTCAGAAATTTCAAGAAACGTTATAAAACAATCCCAAAAAGGGTTAAAATCTCTTGGATTGGAGAAGTGACCAGAAAAGAGGTTAAGCGGGTTTTTAATAAATGATCAAAGATTTAATAATGCCGTATTTTGTTGTCGCAGGAAATAAACAGAGGCAAAAGATAGACTCTATGCCGGGGATCTATCGTTTGTCGGCGGATAATTTGTTGCTTGAATTGGCGGAACTAACTGAATTGGGGATAGATAATATCTTGTTGTTCGGTCTGCCGAAGAGAAAGGACGAGAACGGATCGGAAGCGTATGCTAAGGACGGAGTTGTGCAGAATGCGGTCAGGGCAATTAAAAAGAGCTTTCCCAAATTGATTGTTATGACAGATGTGTGCTTGTGTGCGTACACAACAGACGGCCATTGCAGAGCGGGGAATACCTTGGAAGCCCTGGTGAAAATCGCGAGATCGCATGCGGAGGCCGGGGCGGATTATGTCGCGCCGTCGGCAATGATGAAGGGTCAGGTTAGGGCGATAAGAGAAGCCTTGGGGAATAAAGTAAAAATTTTGGCCTATTCCGCCAAGTTCGCTTCCGGTTTTTACGGGCCATTCCGCGAAGCGGCAAAATCTGCTCCCGCTTTCGGAGAGCGCAGGGCTTACCAACTTGATTATCAGAGGTCAGACGAGGCATTGGAGAGAATCGCGGTTGAAATAAAAGAAGGAGCGGATATTGTAATGATAAAACCCGCTTTGGCTTATCTTGATATTATTTTTCAAGCCAAGCAAAAATTTAATTTTACTATAGCCGCTTATAATGTCAGCGGCGAATATGCTATGCTTTACGGGAATAAAGGAATGATTTTGGAATCCTTATCGGCGATCAAGCGGGCTGGGGCGGATTTAATAATCACCTATTTTTCCAAAGAGGTCGGACAATGGACCAAAGATTTGCACAGGCAAAAAAATATTTAGTCGGCGGGGTCAACAGTCCTGTCCGTGCTTTTGGGGCGGTCGGAGGAGAGCCGATATTTATAAAAAGGGGTCAGGGGGCAGAGATCAGAGATCAGAACAATAGAAAATTTATTGATTATGTTATGAGCTGGGGGGCGTTGATCCTTGGGCACGCGCATCCTAAGGTAGTAGCGGCGGTTACGGCCGCCGTTAAAAACGGGAGCAGTTTTGGCGCGCCGACGGAAAAAGAGACCGAGTTGGCAAAAATGATTTGCGGTGCTTTTCCTTCGATTGAGAAAGTACGCTTTGTTTCGTCGGGAACGGAAGCGGTGATGGGGGCGTTAAAATTGGCATTCGCCCTAACCGGCAGGAAAAAAGTGATTAAGTTCAGGCAATGCTATCACGGCTGGTCGGAACAAGATTATCTTGAAGCCGAATATAACAATTTGGGTTCGGTTAAAAATTTAGTTTCGGATAAAGTTGCGGCAATTATTGTCGAGCCGGTGGCTGGAAATTCCGGAGTTATTGCTCCGAAATCAGGATTTTTAGAAGGGTTGCGCAAGATTTGCGATAAAAATAAAATTATTTTAATTTTTGATGAAGTAATTACCGGATTTCGGGTCGCTTATGGCGGCGCGCAGGAGCTTTATAAAGTAAAAGCAGACTTAACCTGTTTAGGAAAAATAATCGGAGGAGGTTTTCCTCTGGCGGCTTTTGGAGGGCGAAAAGGTTTAATGGATCAGGTGGCGCCGCTTGGGCTGGTTTATCAGGCGGGAACCTTATCCGGCAATCCGGTCGCGGTTGCGGCTGGAATCGAAGTTTTAAAAACATTAAAAGACAAGAAAATTTATAAAGATTTGGAAGAAAAGACCCGATATCTTTGCGAAGGGATGAAGATGGAGTATTCCCGCGTCGGTTCGATGTTTAGTTTCAAATTTAATGATAGAAAGGAATACGCCGGGTTCTTCTGGCGGATGATAGAGAAGGGATTTTATTTCGCGCCATCAAAAGATGAAGCGAATTTTATTTCAACAGCGCATGCAAGGAGGAAAATATGAAGATATCGATAAATGGAAAAGAAGAAGAGATCAAAAAAGGGCAGAAATTGATCGAGATTTTGAATGACCGCAACATTAAGCCGGCGGTAGTGGCGGTTGAATTAAACGGGGAAGTTGTTGATAAAGAGAAATATAATAATCTGGAGATTAAAGAAGGGGACCGGCTTGAGTTTGTCTATTTTATGGGAGGAGGGGCAATTGCCTCAAACATTTCCGAAACAATCGGAAAAACTCCGCTTTTGAAACTTAATCATGTAGTAGGGCCGGAGATGGCGGAAATTTTGGCGAAGGTTGAAGCCGCTAATCCGGGGGGATCGGTCAAAGACCGCGTTGCCCTGGCCATGATAACGGATGCCGAAAAAAGCGGGGAGCTGAAACCGGGCGGGACAATTATTGAGCCGACTTCCGGCAATACCGGGATCGGGCTTGCTTTGATTTCAGCGGCCAAAGGATATAGATGTATTTTGACCATGCCCGAATCGATGAGCCTGGAGCGGATTTATATCCTCAAATCTTATGGGGCGGAAGTTATTTTAACTCCGGCGGCGGAAGGGATGACCGGGGCGATAAAAAGGGCCGAACAGCTTTTGGTAAAGACCAAAGGGGCGTTCATACCGCAGCAATTTAAGAATAAAGCCAATCCCAAAATACACCGCGAGGTTACTGCCCGAGAGATTTTGGAAGCGACCGAAGGACAAATTGACGCCTTTGTCGCCGGGGTCGGCACCGGAGGGACCATTACCGGAGTCGGCGAAGTTTTAAAAGAAAAAATACCGGGAGTTCTAATTGTCGCGGTTGAGCCGGCAACTTCTGCGGTCTTATCCGGCAAAAGTCCCGGGCCGCACAAAATTCAGGGGATTGGCGCCGGCTTTATCCCCGATATTTTAAACCGCGAGATCATTGACGAGATAATCACAATTGAGGATGACGAGGCTTTTTTCGGATCAAAGCGGCTGGCGAAAGAAGAGGGGGTTTTTGCCGGCATTTCTGCGGGGGCGGCGCTCTCCGCTTCTTTAAAAGTCGCGAAAAAATTAGGCAAAGGAAAACGGGTGGTCACCGTTTTTCCGGACACCGGCGAGCGCTATTTCAGCATGGCACAGTATTTTACGGGGTAATTATAATGAAAAACAAAAAATATCATATCGACACGCTTTTGGTTCACGCGGAAAATAAGCCGGAGCAAAACCGCCGCTCGACTACTATGCCAATTTATCAAACTACCGCGTTTAAATATAACAGCTCGGAGGAGATCTCGGAAGTTTTTAACGGCGAGGCCGCCGGAAATATTTATACCAGGATCTCAAATCCAACATTGGAAATATTAGAAAAAAAGCTGGCGGTTTTAGAGGATGGTTTGGGAGCGATCGTGGCCGCCTCCGGTATGGCGGCGATAACCTGCGCGGTTCTGACTTTGGCAAAGAACGGCGATCATGTTGTCGCCGGAAATTCAATTTTTGGCGGGACATATTCGTTCTTTGATAAGACTATCAGGGAATTTGGGATAGATACCGCCTTTGTCGATCCGGCCGATGCCGGGCAGTTTGAATCCGCGATAAAAGACAACACTAAAGCTTTCTTTATTGAAACAATAGGCAACCCCAAGATCGATGTTCCGGATATTGCCGCGATCGCCAAAATCGCCAAAAAGAATAATGTCCCATTAATTGTGGACAGCACAGTCACGACTCCGTATCTTGTCCGCCCAAAAGATTTTGGGGCGAATATTGTTATTCATTCAACCTCAAAATTTATCAACGGCCACGGCAATTCGCTGGGAGGGGTAATAATCGATTGCGGTAATTTTGACTGGAAAGATGAAAAGTACGGAGCGCTCTCGTTTTTAATCAAAACCAGAAAAGCGGTCTTTCGTGATTTTGGAGCCTGTTTATCCCCCAATGCCGCTTTTTTAACCGACATTGGCCTTGAGACCTTATCTTTGAGGATGGAGCGGCATTGTTCAAACGCCCTTGCCTTGGCGAAATTTTTAGAAAAGCATCCAAAAGTTAAAGCGGTTAGTTTTCCGGGGCTTGCGGATAACCGGTTCCATAATCCGGCAAAAAAACAATTTAACGGGAAATTCGGTTCGCTCCTGACTTTTCGGCTAAAGGATAGGCGGCAATGCTTTAAGGCGATTGATTCCTTGCGGCTGGCCTATAATTTGGCTAATATTGGAGACGCTAAGACCCTGGTTATTCATCCCGCTTCGACTCTTTGTGTTGAGTTTAATGACAAAGAACGGGAAAATATGGGAGTATCTGATGATCTGATCCGCGTTTCGGTCGGGATCGAATATCCCGATGATATAATTGACGATTTTTCGCAGGCATTGGAGGCAATATAAATGGGATTAAGTGAAGAACAGATAGAGCGTTACAGCCGTCATATTATTTTAAAAAATGTCGGAGGGGTTGGGCAGGAAAAACTTCTGGCCGGCAAGGTTTTAATAATCGGCGCCGGAGGATTGGGATCGCCCGCGGCAATGTATCTGGCGGCGGCCGGGGTCGGAACAATCGGTATAGTTGATTTTGATAGAGTTGACCTGACTAATCTGCAGCGCCAGATCATCCACTTTACCAAAGACTTAAACAAAGAAAAAGTTTTATCCGCCAAAGAAAAGATGGAAGCAATTAATCCGGATGTGAAAGTTGTCACCCATCAATTATTGCTTAACTCAACCAACATTATTGATATTATCAAAGATTATGATTTTATCGTTGACGGTACTGACAACTTTCCGATCAAATTTCTAATCAATGATGCCTGTGTGATCGAAAAAAAGGCCTTTTCTCACGGTGGGATCCTCCGTTTTGAAGGACAGACTTTTACGCGCACACCGGGCAATGCCTGCTATCGTTGTGTTTTTAGGGAACCTCCGCCAAAGAATGCGGTTCCGACCTGCTCGCAGGCGGGAATTTTGGGAGCAGTTGCCGGCATGCTTGGCACAATCCAGGCGGCGGAGGCCTTGAAATATATAATAGGGATTGGCGATCTTTTAGAGAACCGCCTGCTGATTTTTGACGCCTTAAAGATGGAATACCGGACGGTAAAGATTAAAAAATCAAAAACCTGCCCGATTTGCGGCGACAGTCCGACAATTACTAAATTAATCGATTATGAGCAGGCGGCATGTGATCTATGAAAATTTCAAAAAATATAATAGAAGAGATCAAAAAGCATGCAAAAGAGGAAGCTCCATTAGAGGCCTGCGGATATTTAGCTGGGAAAGAAGGATCGGCTGCTGAATTATTTCGCATGACTAATATTGATAAGAGTGAAGAGCATTTTTCTTTTGATCCCAAAGAGCAGTTTAGGGCCATCAAAGATGCCAGGGCTAAAAATTTAAGCCTGATCGCGGTTTACCACAGCCACCCGAATTCTCCCGCCCGGTTGTCTGATGAAGACATTCGCCTGGCACATGATCCGGATACTGTTTATGTAATACACTCTTTATTAGACGGAGAGACTAAAGGATTTCGGGTCGTGAACGGGGAGATATTGGATGAGCTTTTACAAATTGCCTGAATCGCTTGATTCGGAGATAAAAGAGTACGAAAAATTAGTTAAAGAGTACAAAGCCGGAAAACTGGCGGCAGTTAAGATGAAGGCTTTTCGCGTCCCTTTTGGGGTTTATGAACAAAGGGAGCCGGAAACTTATATGTGCAGAATTCGCCTTCCCGGAGGGGCAATTACCCCCGAACAATTAACCGGCGTGGCCGAAATTTCCGAAAAATACACCAGCCGGCCGCTTCACTTTACAACCCGCGAAGAGGTTCAAATTCATCATGTGACGCTTGAAGATACCGTTTCTATCATAAAAGAATTAAAAGAGCTTGGGTTGTCGACCAGGGGCGGGGGGGGGAATACGATCAGGAATATTTTAGGTGACGGTTCATCCGAAGTTGATCCCTACATTCAGGCCTTAACTTCCCGTTTGATTGCGGAACAGGATTCATGGAGCCTTCCGCGCAAATTAAAGATCGCCTTTTCGGGAGATTCTTCCGACCGTGGACTTGCAACCTGTAATGACCTCGGTTTTATCTATAAGCCAAGCGGCTTCTCGGTTTATATCGCGGGGGGGATGGGAGCCAAGCCGAGGGTTGCGGCAAAACTATATGATTTTGTTCCCGCGAATCAGGTTTATAACATAGCCAAGGCGGCCAAAAATCTTTTTGACAAATATGGCAACCGCAAAAACAAGCACGCAGCTCGCCTGCGTTTTTTATTTGAAAAATTAGGCAAAGGAGAATTTATTAGGCGTTTTGAAGAAGAATTGACCGCTGTTAAAAAACAAAATTATCCTTCTCTTGCTATTGACGATCTTCCGGCCCAAACAAAAAGCTGGCAAGATGTCCCTCTTTTTCTGGGAGATTTGGAAACGGCAAAGGCAAAGCAGTTGGCTAAGGATATTGAATCTATTCGTGCGACGCCGAATCAAAATTTGAAAATTCGTAGGCGAGGATATATATCCTCGCCTGCTCAGGCCATCGATCCGATTATTGGGAGAGCGATCGTCTGCACTGGAGCGGATACCTGCCGGCTGGGGATTTGTTTGTCAAGAAAGCTGCTTTCCGCGATTAAAGACAAAAAAATGGGGAGTTCGGATAAAATTGATGATATAAAAATAAATATTTCCGGCTGCCCCAATTCCTGCGGCCGCCATCATATCGCGGATATCGGGTTCTTTGGCGTTGCCAAGCGCCACGACAACCGCCCGGTGCCCTGCTATACGGTTGTAATGGGCGGGGTGGTTTTTGAGGGGAAGACCAAAATCGCGGAAAAGGCAGGAGTATTGCCCGCAAAGGCTATTCCGGATTTTGTTGCCGAATATTTAAAACATGTAAAAGCCCATCGCAAGTCCGGCGAACCCTTTTTTGATTACTATATCCGGCAGGGAAAGGATGAGGCGGTCAGATTAATTGAAAAATATTCTCCTATTCCGGGTTTTTCAGAAAACAAAGATTATTATTTTGATTTTGGAGCTGACAGGCCTTTTTCTGTCGCAGAAAAAGTTGAAGGAGAATGTTCAGCCGGTATTTATGACCTAATTGATTGGGATTTTGAGAATATCAAAATAGCCATGGCTAATAATGATTTTCGCCGGGTTGTTTTATCCGCTGCGCGGGCATTGCTTGTGACCAAGGGATTGGAACCAAAGTCAGAGGCTGAAGCAATCGTATTATTTAAGCAGAATTTTATCGGCAGACACCTTGATGCTTTGTTTGGCGGCACGGTCGACAAATATTTAAATAACCAGGAAATTACTTTAGATGAAGCGAAGGGGCTGGCTTCTGCCGTCAAAGCGCTTTATGATTCAATGGATAATTCTCTCAAATTCCCAGAATTGAACCATAAAGAGGTGGAGGTTCTACGAAGCCCAAGGGGCGCAGTAGAACGCGACTTCCGCGGCGTGACCTGCCCGATGAATTTTGTAAAAACCAAGCTGGTGCTTGAAACTATGCAGCCGGGGGAAATTCTTGAAATTTTGCTTGACGACGGCGAGCCGATAGAGAATGTGCCGGCCTCGGTCAAGGCGGAGGGACATAAGATTTTAAAACAGGAAAAAGTTGCCGGCTATTGGCGAGTTATTATAAGAAAAGAAGGAGGAAATTAATATGAAAGACGAGACAAAATTACTGCACGCGGGACAGGAAATTGATCCGACGACCGGGTCGAGGGCGGTGCCGATTTATCAGACGACATCGTACGGGTTTAAGAGTACGGAGCATGCCGCCAATCTTTTCGGCTTAAAAGAATTCGGCAACATCTATACCCGTTTGATGAACCCGACTTCGGATGTTTTTGAAAAGAGGATGGCGGCATTGGACAATGGTGTGGGGGCATTGGCCGTTGCTTCGGGGCAATCAGCGATCACCCTTTCGATCCTAAATATTGCCAAAAATGGAGATGAAATAGTTTCCGCCGACAACCTTTATGGCGGGACCTATACTTTGTTCAGCAACACTTTGGCCAGGTTTGGGATCAAGGTCCGTTTTGTCGACTCTTCAAACCCGGACAATTTCAAAAAGGCGATCAACGAAAAGACCAAGGCGGTATACGCGGAGAGTATCGGCAACCCCAAGCTGAATGTTACCGATTTGGAAAAAGTCGCCAAGATCGCCCATGATAACGGGATTCCGTTTATTTTGGACAACACCGTCTCCCCGTATCTGCTAAAGCCGATTGAACACGGGGTGGATATTGTGGTTTACTCCGCCACCAAATTTATCGGCGGGCACGGGACGTCGCTTGGGGGGATAATTGTTGATTCCGGGAAATTCGACTGGGAGAAATCCGGAAAGCATCCGTTGATCACCGATCCGGATCCGAGCTACCACGGGATCAAGTTTGTCGAGGCCCTGCGGCCGATTGGGAATATCGCTTACATTATCAAAGCTCGGGTTACCTTGCTTCGCGATATCGGTCCGGCGGTCTCTCCCTTCAATTCATTTTTGTTCCTGCAGGGACTTGAGACCTTGCACTTGAGGATTGTCCGGCATTCGGAAAACGCTCTTGCCGTTGCCGAGTTTCTCGAGAAACATCCCAAAGTTTCATGGGTAAATTATCCGGGGCTTAAATCCAGCCCCTCGATCAAACTGGCGGAAAAATATCTCTCGCGCGGAGCGGGGGCGATTATCGGGTTTGGAATCAAAGGCGGCTTGGAAGCCGGCAAAAAGTTTATTGACAGTGTTAAACTTTTATCGCA
The DNA here is from genome assembly GCA_001771585.1 of candidate division WOR-1 bacterium RIFOXYB2_FULL_46_45. GTDB lineage: Bacteria > Margulisbacteria > WOR-1 > XYC2-FULL-46-14 > XYC2-FULL-46-14 > XYC2-FULL-46-14. The sequence goes on along the minus strand of MEUE01000003.1, from coordinate 439,427 downwards.
CCTGGCCAATGTCGGCGATGCCAAAACTTTGGTCATCCATCCCGCGTCAACAACCCATTCGCAGTTGTCCGAAGCGGAGCAAAAAAGGACCGGCGTCACCCCCGATTTCATCCGCCTCTCGGTTGGGATTGAGAATGTGGGGGATATTATTGAGGATATTGAACAGGCGCTTGAGCAAGTCTAAGAATATCGGGTTATTAGGATATCAGTAGGCAGGGTATCAGGGGATCAGGATATCAGTGGGAATTATTCCTGATGTTCTGGTGTCCTGATATTCTACCAACTGATCCACTGGTTTCCTGATTTGCTCCAAAACGGCTGACGGTACGTTTTTTGTTTATAAAGTAAAATTTACAGAGAAAGAGGTTGTTGTTCCTGATACCGCTGTTGCAAATATTGGGGTAATCCCGTCATCAAGTTCCATAGGAACTTGTTTAATAATCGAATCGCCCATCATGGTAATAGTATAAATACCAAAAATTAAAAAACAAATTGGTTTTTGAAATGTCATGGTTTTTGTGCTCCAGATATTCTTTGTTTGATAACGGAGGGGAATTCATAGATTATTTTTAACAGCGTACCAATAAAATTGATCAAATCTTCAGCGTCTTCTTTTTTCATTATACTAATTTCATGATTTGCTTCGTTGCCTTTGTTTCGAATGTGATCAACCCAGTCTTTAGCATCAGGAGGAATATAGTTTTGATCAGATAAATATTTTACATACTCAATAAAGCTCAGTCCTTTTTTTGCCCCTTTTGAAACAGCGATGTTCATCAATAACTTTCTACAACAGAGAACAACGGCAGTATAAGCTCTACGGCCCATACAATTCCTTGCCTCATTATAAAGAAGTGCTACTTCTTCGGAAGAAATATCATTTATTTCCTCACCATAGGTAGTACAAGGAGTTTGGTTCCCTGAGATATCAAAGAATGTTGGTTTATTACATTGGTGACAGATGTAAATAAAAGTATTATTTATTACGGGACTATTTGTGTCATGCCCAAAATATCCTCTGTTAGAGGCTAGGGGGTTATTGCAATATCCACATACATATTTTCTCGAGCTAATGCTAGACAATTGTTCCCAATTGATTGTGCTCATGGCTTTCTCCTTTTTTTAATTGCATAAATTATATCAGATAATTGGCACTCAATCAATGGGAGTGCTAAGGAGTAATTAAGATTTATCAATTTTACAGCAAAAATCGCGCATGATGTCTCTAAGTTCACAAAATATGATCTTAGAGGAAGAATTAATACCCCACATTTAAATGTGGGGTATTAATTTAGCCCAAACTGTCCGAAATTTCGACACCCCTCGATTTATGATCAAAAAATATTCGCAAAAATCAGGCGGCAAAATTGCTGGTATTCCTGTATAAGGAGGATAATAATATGACAAATTTAGTGCCGATTGAGAGGATTGAAAATAAAATTTATCTTATTAGAGGGCAAAAGGTGATGCTTGATTTTGATCTAGCAATTCTTTATGGAGTAGAGACAAAGTATTTAAAAAGGCAGGTTAATAGAAATAAGGACAACTTTCCTCCTGATTTTATGTTCCGGCTTACCAAAGAAGAATTTTTGAGGTGCCAAATTGTCACCTCAAACCTGAAGTCACAATTTGTGACTTCAAAACGAGGAGGCAGAAGGTATTCCCCTTATGCTTTTACAGAGCAAGGAGTTGCCATGCTATCTTCTGTTTTAAAAAGTAAAAGAGCCGTCCAGGTCAATATTGCCATAATGCGGGCATTTGTCAGATTAAGAAAAATCATGGCAACGCATAAAGATTTAGCGCAAAAAGTGGATCAGCTTGAAAATAAGTTTGAAAGAAGATTCGAAAAGGATGAGATCCAAATCCAGATTGTTTTTGATGCCATCAAAAAACTAATGCTGCCGCCGGAATCCCCGCCTAAAAAATATGGGTTTGTTTAGCTTGAAGCGTTCTTATTGCTCTTTCAGCGACAAACACTTTTTTTCTGATATTCTGATATTCTGGTCATCTGACCGGCAGGCCGGCATCCACACCCAAAACCCTAAAATCAGGCGGCAAAATTGCTGGTACTCCCGTATAAGGAGGATAATAATATGACAAATTTAGTGCCTATTGAGAGGATCGAGAACAAGATTTATTTGATTAGGGGACAGAAGGTAATGTTGGACAGGGATTTGGCCGAGCTTTATGGGGTTGAAACCAAAGCATTAAATCAAGCAGTAAAAAGGAATACGAGCCGTTTTCCTGATGACTTTATGTTTCAATTAAATAAGGCGGAATTTAAAAACTTGAAGTTCCAATTTGGAACATCAAACTTGAGGTCACAATTTGTGACCTCAAAGAAGGGAGGACGGAGATATTTTCCATATGTTTTTACAGAACAAGGAATTGCAATGTTGTCTTCTGTTCTTAAAAGCGAGAGAGCCGTCCAGGTCAATATCGCCATAATGCGGGCGTTTGTCAGATTAAGAAAAATCATGGCAACGCATAAGGATTTAGCGCAAAAAGTGGATCAGCTTGAAAATAAATTTGAGAAAAGGCTTAAAAAGAACGAAGTGCAGATACAGCAGGTTTTTGAGGCAATTAGAAAGCTGATTGAAGTGGAAAGTAAGCCAAAGGGAAAATTCGGTTTTGTCGTTGAATAATATTCTTATCTGATATTTATATATTCTGATAACCATTAAAACGGCTGACGGTACGTTTTTTGTTTGATTGTAGGAGCCTTTTCTTTGAAATTTTTTTAATTTATTCATGATAAAAAGGTATGCGAATATCACCGCAATATAAAATGGCGCAGAGAATGCCTCAATGGGAATGCTGGTCGCAGGCAAGAGACGTTTCTCATCCCATAGATACTTCAGATATCCCCGGCTTTGACGGTTGGGTTAATATAAACGGTTATCGGGGAAGAGAGCATGACGGCTTTGATTTTATGGCCTATCGGAGCAAGAATGACAAATCCAAGCCGGTACTTGGCCTTCCGCCGGAAACGATTGTTCATTCTGTTCTTGATGGGATTGTATTGGAGCTGTTGCATCCCGGGAGAACCAGTTTGTATTCGGAAATTTATATTGCTCACGCATTTTACCGCAGGGGCACAATGCTGGTCGCCGGCTACGGCCATGTTAATCCGACAGATAAATTAAGGAAAGGAGATATTGTTTATAGTGGAGAACCGATTGGAAAAATAATGGCTTTTTATGAAGGATTTAGCCCACAAAAATACCATTTGCATTTTGGTGCCTGTGTCGCCCTCGGCAGCTTTTCTCAAGACGGTAGTTTTTGCGGACAAATTTATGATTACGAGAATTCCTTTGATCCCTATCCCCTTTTCTTTGCCGGGCAGGAACTGCCTTGCGCTTTTTTAAATTGCGGCCAAGCGGAGTGGTCGGAATTCCCCCGGGCCCCTAAAAATGTTTTGTGATTTGTTCCGATTATCTGTTTTTCTGATTCTCTTCTAGCTATTTTGTCCAAATATCTTTTCAGACAAAACCTCGGATTGTTCCGCTTGTTGTAAACAATAATCTTGTTCTCGTGTATAGTCCGTTCCTTCTAATTTGTTTGCGATAAGACGTAATGCTGGCGGGGCAAACATCTGTTTTTATGAGGTAAGAAAACACTCCAATTTTTGCTCCGATAAATATAATATCGGCAACCATTTTTTTCTGCTCCCCGGTTAGCCCGGTGGATTGCGCCAGGGATTTTTCCAGCCTGTTTGCGGCTGTTAGGGCCGGAGCAAAAAGATTTTGGTAGTCGGTTTTTTGGTGTTAAGGAATTGACACGGGCCTGTTTGTTTTAAATAGGACTGTTCTCATGAATTTATATCTTTATGTTGGCGGATTTCAAAAACCGCACTATCCATTATGGAACCTTTTCAAATAATTCAAAAATAATTGATAAGCGGTAAGCGAATTTTTTGATTCTATAATCAGCTCGAGACATTTTGTCCGGCTGTAATTTTGTGAATTATTGAGTGCTTTCTGATCGACAGAGTCGTATCCCGATCCTGTGATTTCTTCTTCGATTAAAACATCCATGATTGTATGCAGCGGGGCATCGGAAATGAGAATCCTAAGCCAGGTGTGCGCTTCCTTTCTAAGTAGAAATTTTTGGCTGGTCACGCGAAGCTTTGCCAGCCCTTCAGCTAGTCTTGGGCCAAATCCTCTAAAGAGATCTGCGTTTGGTTCGGCGGTCACTTCTTTCGCCATTTTTTTGGCTATTTCGTTCCTTATTATAAGCACGTAAGCCAGCATCGGATCGAGGCGAAAAATTGTTGAATCGGAAGAGAGCAGGAGAAACCTTTCCAGGCGGGGAAGGCGCAAATATTTTGAAAGGGCGAGAGACAGATCATTTAAGTCTCTTCTTAAATTTCTTTTTGATATCCGCCGCACCGTTTGGCTGTCCATTAGATTTTGTGCAGTCCTTAAAAATAAATTTTGTACCCGATAAATCATTTTTTAGCTTCCTTTTTTGGAGCCCTCGTACTATTTTATCGATAGATGTTGTAAAAAATTTCATATTATTTAAAATCCCCATATTTTTTTTGGGGGGGGGCAGAAACGGTCTTTTTTTGATTTCTGATATTCTGATTCTCTGATATTCTGCCAACCGATATTCTGGTATACTGATATTCCATTTGTGCTACAATAACCCCAAGAGGAGTCAGCTATGAACCAGGTTTGCCAATCATGCAGTATGCCCCTTCGGTCCGATTACGACAAAGGGACCAATGCCGACGGATCAAAGAGTAGCGAATACTGCAAATTCTGTTTTGAGAACGGAAAGTTTAAAGACGAAGGGATAACCCTTGAACAGAAGATTGAAAAAAATATTGAAATAGCCAAAAAAATGGGGATCGATGAGGCAAGAGCCCGCGATCTGGCTCAGATGACCATTCCGAAATTGAAACGCTGGAAAAAATAAATGGCCGCTTCTGTCGCCTTAACAATCTTTATCGCCTGTTACCTGCTTTTTGTCTTTTTTCCCTCCAAAAGGACTTTTTTTGCGATAGCCGGAGCAGGCCTTTTGGTTTTGTTGGGAGTCCTTTCTCCCCGGGAGGCCTTTAACCAGGTCAATTGGAACGTGATGGGGATCTTTGTCGGGATGCTTTTTGTCGCCGATATTTTTATGGAGAGCAAAGCTCCCGCTTTTATCGCGGAGAAGATTGTCAACCGCTCCGGCCGGGTAGTTTGGGCGATCTTTTTTGTCTGTATTTTGACCAGTTTCATCTCCGCCTTTGTCGAGAATGTCGCCACGGTCTTGATCGTGGCCCCGATCGCGCTTTCTATCTCCAAAAGATTAAAAATAAGTCCGGTGAACATGATGATCGCGATCGCGATCTCGAGCAATCTTCAGGGGGCCGCGACTTTGGTTGGGGATCCCCCCAGTATGCTCCTGGGGGGCTTTGCCAAAATGAATTTCATGGATTTTTTCTTTTATTGCGGGCGTCCCGGGATCTTTTTTGCCATTCAGCTGGGAGCCATTGCCTCTTTCGCGGTCCTGTATTATTTTTTCAAGGAACACCGGGAAAAGGTTGTGACGATTTCGGTTGAGAAGGTAAAATCGTGGCTGCCGACTGTTTTATTGCTCCTCTTAATTTTATCCTTGGCGCTCTCCTCTTTTTTTGACACCGGCTTTTCCGGATTGTCAGGCTTAATTTGCATGTTCTTTGGTTTGGCGGCTATTTTATGGAACCGCGGCTGCCTAAAATCGATGGACTGGAATACCGCTTTTTTTCTGGCGGCGGTCTTTATTTTGGTTGGAGGGATCACCGCGACCGGCTGGATCGCGGTTTTAGCCGCTTTCTTTTCGGCTTTAATCGGACAAAATGTTCTGTTGGGGTATCTTTTGGTAATTGTTTCTTCGGTTATTTTGTCCGCGTTTATCGATAACGTCCCATACCTGGCGGCGATGCTGCCGGTGATGATTTTGATGTCGGACAAACTGCAGATTCATCCGGCGCTCTTTTTGTTCGGTCTTTTGATCGGGGCAAGCATCGGGGGAAATATCACGCCGATCGGCGCTTCGGCCAATATCGTCGCCTGCGGGATTTTAAAAAAAGAGGGATATGAGGTCAATTTTTTGGATTTCATGAAAATTGGACTCCCTTTTACCCTCGCGGCGGTTACCGCCGCCTCCGCCTTTATCTGGTTTGTTTGGAAATGAGATCGTTTCCTTAAAAGTAATAATATTCCCCACACTTTAGTGTGGGGCGCTACCTGAATAGTTACGTAAAAAAAGTCAATAATATAGCGAATTAATCCATTTTTTCACCCGCCGATAGGAGCGATAATGGGCAAGAGCAAGGGGGTGATAAAAATGAGAATTACAAACACATATGCCGGAAAAAAAACAGAGATAATCGCGAATTTACGTCCCAAAAAAACGATTGAGAAATATTTTCAAGAACTCATGCAGATGATTTTAAAAAATATAACGCTTTTGTTTTGATCCGTTAAATTTTTGGGAACGACCAATGAATATGTTAAAATTATCATATGACCGATAAGATCAAAAAAAACATAAAAACAAAAAATAAAAAAGGGCAATATAAGCAGTTGTTCGACAATATGAACGAAGGGTTCGCCCTGCATGAGATCATCTGCGATAAAAGCGGCCGGCCGGTCGATTATAGATTTATAGAAATAAATCCGGCCTTTGAGCGGCTGACCGGCCTTAAGAGATCAAAGGTGGTTGGCCGCCGCGCGAAAAAAATTATGCCCGGACTGGAACCCTTTTGGATTGAGACCTACGGCAATGTCGCGCTGACCGGCAAGCCGGCGACTTTTGAAAATTTTTCTAAGGTGCTTAAGCGCTGGTATCAGGTGCATGCTTACCGCCCCGCATCCCGCCGATTTGCCGTTGTTTTTAGCGATATCACCGAACGCAAGCGGTACGAGGAGTCGCTAAAACAAGCCAAAGACGAGTGGGAGCAGACCTTTGATACCGTCCCTGATTTGATCGCCATTATGAACCAAGAACATAAAATCATTAAAATTAACAAGCCGATGGCGCAACGTTTAGGGATAGAAAAGGAACAGGCCATAGGCCAATATTGTTATAAAATAGTGCATGGAATGGAGAAGGAGGCAAGTTTTTGTCCGCACGCTCAAACCTGCCGCGACGCCAAAGAACACATGGTTGAGGTTCATGAGCCCAAATTGGGGGGCGATTTTATGGTCAGCACGACGCCGATCTGTAATAGGGACGGAAAATTTATCGGCAGTGTCCATGTCGCCCGCGACATCACAGAGCGTAAGCATGCCGAGCTGGTTTTGAAGCGGCTTTCCGATATCGGGGCGTTGGCCGCCACCGTTGCCCATGAGTTGAGAAACCCGCTGGGGGTTATGAGATTGGCGGCCTACAATATTAAGAGAAAAGACCCGCAAAAACTCTTCTCCGATAATATCGCCAATATTGAAAAGACGATCGGCGACTCGGAGCAGATCATAAACAATCTTTTGTATTATTCCAAGATAAAACCACCCTCATTGAAAAAAGTCGATCTCATGGCGGTTTTAAAAGAATCGATCACCCAGTCCCGCAACAAATTCAAGGAATGGAAGGCCGAGACCAAAAATAATTTTAATGAATTTCAACCGGTTTTTATTGCGGCCGATCCGACCCAATTGCGGGAGGTCTTTGCCAATATCTTAAACAATGCCTTTGAGGCGCTTCCGAATAAAAAAGGAAGAATTGAAATCGAGTGCGAATTAGAGAAAGAAAATTCGGAGGTCGCAATAAAGATCAAAGACGACGGGGCGGGGATTGACCCTGCCGATTTAACGGAAATTTTTCGCCCCTTCTTTACCCGAAAGACCAGGGGGACGGGGCTGGGGCTGGCGGTCTGTTCCCAGATTGCCGCTTTGCATGGGGGGAGAATTGAAGCATTCAGCCAAAAAGGGGAAGGAGCCGCTTTTGTTATCCGTCTTCCTTTGTCGGAGCCGGGCAAGTGAATAAAAAAATAATATTAATCGATGACGACGAATTGCTCTGCCGGGAGTTGTCTCAGCTTTTGAAGGAGGAAGGTTTTGAGGCGGAGGCTTATTCTAATTCGGAACTGGGGCTCAACAAGTTGCTCAAAAATAATTATGGACTTCTCCTGCTCGACCTTAAGATGCCCAAAATAGGCGGAAGGGAGATTTTAAAAGCCGCCAAAGAACGGGGTCTAAAAACAAAGATAATTATTATTACCGGCAATCCTATTTTTAGTTCCTTTTTGGGGAAGCAAGCTTTAAACGATTCAACCGATTCGGACGAACTTGGGTTTGCCGATTTTATATTTAATAAGCCCTTTGATCCGGAACTGCTTTTGGCCAAGATCAATGAACTGCTGGCCGGCTAACCCGCTCTTTTGAAAAACAGAAAAAAGTCAATTTAATAGGGAGTTCCCCACTGCTGTCTTAGGCCGCGTCCGCTTATAATTGCTCATAATGAAAAAAAATAAAGGGAAGATTATTTTAATCGATGACGACGAGGTCTTCTGCGAGGAATTGACAAAAATCATCAGATCCGAAGGGTATCAAATTTCGGCCTTTTCCGATTCTTTGAGGGGCTTGGACAGCTTGTCCAACAATGTTTACGACCTGCTTTTGCTTGACCTTAAAACTCCGCACCTAAGCGGTTCCGATGTTTTGAGCATTATCCGGCAAAAGGGGATCAAAATAAAAATCATCGTGATCACCGGAAATCCGGACAAAGAAAAAATTGGCATTCCCGACCTGGTGCTGGTCAAGCCCTTTGATCCCAAACATTTGATTGCCAAGATAAAAGAATTAACGGAGACGGAAGATTAAATAAGGGGAGGTGTAACATGCTTGAAACTATCGCAATAATTCTGCTTATTTTCTGGGTTTTAGGCTTGGTGACGGCGACCACTATTGGCGGGCTTATTCACATTCTGCTGGTGGTAGCAATTGTGATGATTTTGGTTCGGCTTATTCAAGGTAAACCGGTAGTATAAAAAAGGGGGATAAAATGAAAAAGTTTTTTTGCTGTCTCTTTGGATTTGTTTTAATCTTTGCGGCATCTGCCGGCATAGCCAAAGCGGAGCTTAATGTCAATATTAACCTGGGTCCGCCGCCAATTGTAGTGTCGGAGCCCCCGCACGTAGTCATGATCCCGCGGACCGGTATTTATTATGTCCCGAATGTCAGTTATGACGTCTTTTTTTATAACGGCTTCTGGTGGTCGCCCAGAGGAGACCGTTGGTACCGATCAAGCCAATATAAAGGCCCGTGGGGCGCCGTAGAACGCGCCTATGTTCCGGCGCATTTGTTTAAAGTCCCGAAAAACTACCGCGTTGTTTATAAGAAAGAAAAATTTATCAGTTACGGGCAATGGAAAAAACATCACTAAAAAAAGGAGGTGAAAAAGAATGAAGAAATTTGTTATTTGTCTATTTGCTTTTACTTTTGTGGTGGCCGCTGCCGGGATGACTTTTGGCCGGACCATGGAAGAGGAGAAGCAGGCGGTCAGGGATTACCTGAATGTGGTGGACGCCAAGCTGGCCACGGCCAAGCAAGCCAATAATAAGGCCAGGATCAAATTGCTGCATGAGGAAAAAGCGGCAACGCTGGCCCGCTGGTACAAGCTGAAAGACGAGATGGAAAACGCGGTACCGGTTGTGCCGGCTCCAACCAGCATTATCGTCAATCCTACTCCGGTTATAATTGTCAATCCTACTCCGGAAGCGGGGAGAGGGGTGGGGCTTTATATTAACGGAGGGCTTGACGCGGGCTTGGTCGGTTTTTCGGGTAACTTTGATTACGATCTTTCGGGAATAGTTACCCGGGGCCTGTCGGCAAGGATCGGAGTTAATTATGTCTACGGCACGAATCCGAACGGAAATGACGAGGTGAAAGCCGTTTCCGCGAAGCTCGGAGCCGTTTACTATATCACTCCATTCCTGCCCGATATGGGTCTGCCTCTTACCTGGTATGTGGGTGGCGCGTATCTTCTTCCCGTAAAAGTTAACGAGGGAAGAACCGGCAGATGGGGGGTAGAAGCGTATTTGGGTCTAAACTATAATGTCCCGGAAATGGGGATAGTTAATGTTGAGATCGGTTACGCCGGACTTAAATATGCCGTCGACCAGCCGGCTTTGAAAGGGATGGATCTTAAGCTTGGATACGGAATCATATTCTAGAATCTGAATTTTTAATTAAGAATGGGGCTCTTTAACCGGAGCCCTTTTCTTTTGCCAAGAAAAAAGTCCATTTTCCGCAGAATAGCCGCCTTTTCTATCCGAATGAAATCTTTTAAGCTTATAGGATGACAAGAAAAATATCCGTTGTGGTCGCCCTATTGATGCTTTTGTGGGAATCAAAGCGTCGAGCCAGGGCGGCAAGCGTATTTTTATTAATATGTTTTATCTCGCCGATTTTATGCGGAAGGGTCTTTGCTCTGGATTATTTTCTCTCCCAAAACGACCGGCTGGAAGTTAAAATAATCGGCCAAAAAGAACTGGACACAAAACAGGCCATCGCTCCCGATGGGACGATCTCTCTCCCCTTGCTTGGAAGGGTTTATGCCCAGGGGCAAACGCTCAACGCCTTTAACGACTACCTTTCCGCCGAATTTGCCAAATATATTAAAGACCCTCAAGTGCTTGTTTATCTTACTCCCCGCCAGACCTATGTTGTCCAACACAATTTTAAAACCAAGACCTGGGAGGTAAAGGAGGCCGATTCAATAGCGGAGGCAAGGGCGTATACCGGAGGAAATTATATTGGCGAGATCAGGGACGGCGATATTGTTTCGGTAGAAGTCGGCGAAAAAAGCGAAGGTTGGGAAGCGAATTGGTATAAAATAACCGCCGGGCTGGCGGTAGCTGCCGGCCTCTACGCGACGTTCCATAAATAAGAGGAGTAAAGATAAAAATGTTCGCGCTAACCGGAACCTCGGCGATGCTCCAAAGGGGGGCAAGGAACTATTTGGATGCTACCGCCGGGCCTTATTTAAAAAAGGCCGCATCTTATGTTAAGGGCCGCGATTTCCCTTTAGACAATTTGTCCTGGTGTAATTTATCAAAAACGCGTTACAAGATAATTAAGAGAATGATGGATATATCCTTCGGGATCTCCGGCACAGCTTGTTTGATTCCCATAGCGCTTACAATAATTCCGTTGATTCAAGCAATGTCCTGGGGGCCGGTTTTCTTTTCTCAACAACGCGAAGGGAAAGACGGCAATTCATTCGGACTGTTAAAGTTTAGAACTATGTATAAAGATGTAAAGCCGATCGATCTTAAAACGCAGCTGGAACATCTTTTGTCGTTTAAACCGGACTACGACCCCAGAGTTATTCCTACCGGAAGGCCGATAAGAAAGTCCGGATTGGACGAATGGCCGCAATTTGGGCAGATTCTTTTTGGCCAAATGACCATGGTCGGTCCCCGGCCCAAGCCGGAAGCGGAATTAAATTTACCTTCTCTTTCGCTGCCGGCAAACTGGAGGAAGATAAGACAATTATTGGCTCCCGGACTAATTCCGATCGTTTTGGCCTTAAAAGGCGATTACGCGTCCGACCAGGAACATGCGGAACTTGAAACCTGGTATATCGCGAATTGGTCTCCCTTTCTGGATGTAAAACTAATTTTTCGAAGCGCGCTGGTGCTGGCGGCCGGAAGGCACAAGTAATCCTAAATTATTTATACAAACGATAATACTTCATCGCTTCGGGTATTTCCTCCTTAATAGCTTTTATCCTTTCGGAAGAAAGGGGATGGGTGGATAGAAACTCCGGCGGGCGGGAGGTTTCAAGTTTTTCCATCCTGCTCCATAGGGCTAACGCTACATGGGGATCATAGCCGGCATAGGCCATCATCGACAGCCCAATCCGGTCGGCTTCGCTCTCCTGAAGCCGGTTGTATGGAAGCAGTACCCCAACATTGGCTCCTATGCCAAAAGCCAAGAGCAGATTCTTTTTGGTTTCTTCGGGTTGTTCTTTTATGGCGTTTGATAGGGTTGCGCCGCCGAATTCTAAAAGCAGGATATGGCTCATCCGTTCTTCGCCGTGTTTTGCCAGGGCGTGAGCGATCTCATGGGCCAGCACCACCGCCAGTCCGGTGTCATCCTTTGTGACTGGAAGTAACCCGGTGTAGACGGCGATCTTTCCTCCGGGCAGGCAAAAAGCATTCATTGCCTTGTTGTCATCTATTAAATTGAATTCCCATTTATATCCCATGGTATATTCTTCGATTCCTTGGGAGCGGGCAAAATCGTCAACCGCCCCGGCAATCCGGTTCCCAACCCGCAAGACCCTTTGGTAATCATTTGTATCGCGGACAACCTTTGATTTGGATAATATTTCCTGATACTGTTGTGATCCCAGAGCCCGCATGTCGTAGTCGGAGACGAGCAAAAGCTGCTGCCTTTGGGTTAGGAGAACCTTTCCGCAGCCGGTCAAAAAAAGTAAAAGTGCGATAAAAAGGATATATTTTTTCATTTTATGCTCCTTATTCCCACAAAAACAAAAAAAGCCCCTATTTTTAAATAGAGGCTTAAAAAGCTTAACAGTCAATAAGCTGTTTATAAAAGTATGTGGCCGGTTATTTGAGCTTCATTTAAGAAGTCCCAGCTGTTGCTGGAAACTCCTCCGGTCACACTGCTTCTGTTCTGTACGGGAATCAGGGTTACGCCGACGACAAAGTTGGGATTAATCAATGTTTCAAATCCAATTGTTAAACCAACATCCGTTGAAGTGTTCCCCGAAACATTCCCGACATTTGACGAGGTTCTTCCCAGAATTCCCCAGGTCATGGCGTTTTTGCCTCCTTCTCCCAATGTCGGTCCTTTAAACGACAATAAGAGCAGACCATTAAACACTCCGGGAGGAGATCCGACCGCGTTACTGTTCGGAGCTTGATACCCCACTCCTAATTGCGTGCTGACGCTATCCGTGAAATTTATTCTGACAGTCGGAGTTGTGCCAAAAAGGCCCAATCCCCATCTCCCTCCCATCCTATCTATGTCCGCCGCAAACGAAAGGGAAACCAGCATAATTGAGAGCACGATCATGCTTATAAAAGTTTTGGTGTTCATTTTTCTCACCTCCTTTGTTATTTGATCGACCTTAACGCATGTTATCCTTTATTCAAGTGTTGAAGAAGAACAAGATTCGTGATTCTTATGACTTTTTTCCTTCTTTACACGCTTTTCCCGTCTTTTTACCGATTGATAATGTATAATGCTAACTAATGAAGAAACTATTGTGTTTAATATTGATCGCCTTATTTTTGGCAGGCGGCTCTTTTGGTTACGCCTTAAAAAGCAAAGAAATTTTAAACAAAACCAACTTTGCCTCTTATTTCCGCGATTATCTCGGCTTCCCGTACGACAGCCACGGCTGTCTGCATTTTTCACCCTCAGACATCTATCTTTTTTATAAGACCATCCCGACCGGGACAAAGCTTGTCATCAAGTCATATTCGGATACTTCGCCCGGTTTTATCGACAACAGCCTGAGCTTTTTTGACAGCGTGGTGATGAACGAGGAAGATATAAAAAAATATACTGCCTTGTTTAAAGAGAGGAATACTTACATGGTCGTCTATCCGACGCTCTCGCGCTTATATATTTTTGTTGACGATCGGCCCTATGTAAAGATGTATGTGCATCCCGGTCCCCGGCAGGCCTACCTGATGCTTGAAGATGTAAAAAAGGGGATGCCCCTTAAAAAAGATTTTGTGACGGCGACGCCGACCGATCCGGGAACCTATCATATTTTAAAAAAAACGGACCATTATATCAGCCCGACCTATTCGGGGATAACGCAGGTCCCTTTCGGGGCTGTTATGCAAAAGATCAACGGCATCTGGAAATACAGGGAGCAGATGAGGCTGGTGCCGGTCCCGCAGTTCATACAGGATGATCTTGCGCAAGAGGAGGGGGAGAGATATTACGATTATTTTGATCCCGCTTATGACAAGGACGGAAAGCTTATTTCAATCAAATGGGTGGGGAACGATTTTGGTAAATACGCGGTAACCTGGACCAAAGACGGCAGGAGCAAGTATCCGGAGCTCGGTTATTGTGCCGGACCGCTTTTGTTCGAGCAATATTCGGTGGTCGGCCAGATCGCGGAGATTTTGACCATGCCCGGACCTTCGGACTTTGATAAACTGGTTAAAAAAAGCCGGGTCTTTTCGGAATATAAAAATACCTATGATTTTGTTTCAACCGCGGGGAGGGAGGGGCGCCTGGTTCCCGAAGAAGAGGCCTTTTATCGCTTGTATAACAAGATTCCGTTAACTTCCCGGGACAAAGCGGTCCTTGATCCCAGGATGAAGAGAGCTTTTGAAGATTATACTTCCGGTTCTTTGCCGAAAGACAAGAGGGATACGCTAAGTTTATATAATTATCTTAGGGTCTATAACGAGGCCTTAAACAAACAGTCCAAGTGGTATAAAAAGTTGAAAGACGACTGGAGCTTTTGGGGAGCCTTAAGAGAAAACATTATTGACGACTTTAACAGGGAAGGGATCGCGGAGGGAGAAAGGAAAAAGATTGTTGAGGGGTGGATCAATGACCGGCTGGAATTTCGGACCATTAAATAGGAAGGCGCTAGTCGCGCTAATATTGTTTTTCTTAACCGGCTTTTTCGCGGTGGTGTCAGCCGATACTTCTACTTCTTATGAAAAGATGGTCGGCTCTCTGGTCAATCTGATGACCAGGACCAACACCGCCGACGCGGTTGTCCTTCCGGAAGAGGTAAAGGTTCGGATCAGAGGCCTTATAGAAGAGGTAAAAGCCGGAAGATTAAACTTTGAATGTGTCGACGCGTTCAACGACTATAATTTCTGTGAGCTGTCCAACAAAATCCTCGGAGACCTCTACAAGAGCCACGGCTGTCTGCATGTTTCGCCGGTGAATGTCCGGATCTTAAACGAGATCCTTCCGATTGGTTCAGTGGTTGAGATCAAACCCTATACTGCCGATTACGACTAGGAAAAAGCCAAAAGTGTCCCTTCTCTCATAAGCCTGATCGACTTTAAGACCGACCTCAAAAATGTGAAGTCGGAGCTTTCTTCAAAAACCGAAGTAAAAACGGTAATTTATCCGGGGAAGGGGGCCTATGTCCTATATTTGCATGGAGAGCCCTACGCGGCGCTCAAGGTGAACGGAGGGACGAAAGAGAGAATGTATATGCTTCAATATCGTGATGAGCGGGGCTATCCGATGTTTGATTCCAGCCTGGCCGGCCCGACCCCCGCCGGAAAACTTTATGTATTCAAGAAAGTTGCCAATTATGTGTCAAACATATATAGGGAACAGACCACCATTCCGATGGGGGCAATCATAAGAAAAATCGGCGGCAAATGGAGGTTTGAAGCATCGGAAGGCGAATGGAAATCGGCGCCGGCAGGAGTCGCGCAAGACCTGGAAGAGTCCGACCTGGGCCGGCAATACGCGTATTTTGAGATTTTGAAAGATATTGATGGAAAGGTCATACAGGCCAGATGGGCCAGTAATACTTTTGGCTCCTATCCGATCCTCCTTTCACGCGATATGAGGCGTCAGGCGCCGGAATTGATCCATACCACCGGCGAACTTATGATCGATCAGTATTCGATGCTCTCCGTTATGGTTGATTTGCTATCCCAGCCCTATCGTTCTTTTGACCAGTGCGTGGAATCGGCCGACAGCATCAGCGATATTAAAGGGTATTTTGATTTTGACCGGGATCCCGCTTCCGGAAGCATCAATTCGGAACAGTCGGCATATTACAAACTGTATTTTGATCTCCCCCTTTCGACTGAAGAGGCGGTTCATCTTCCGGAAGACGCGGTCATAGCCAACAAGATCGTAAAAAAACAGGGGGCGCTGAGCGGAAGAGAGGAAGAGGTTTTGGTCCGTGAAGGCCTCGCGAAAAGAAGCGGCGGGAGAGTTGTTGTGGACATGAAAAAGATCTACGGCCTGCAGTTTGACGCCTACTTAAACGTTGTACTGATCAAAAAATATGCCAATCTTAGCGCCGTATTGAGGGAAAATTGGGACGACCTCTCGGAGCTGCGCCGCATTATTGCCTCCGACATGAAGAGCCTGTCGATACTGGATCCGGTTCTTTACCGGAGGTTCGCGGTCGAATTGATAATGAAAAGGATCGGGCTGAAAAAATTGACGCAGGAAGAAGTACTCAACGACCTGTCCGACACTCTGGGACTTTAAAGGATTCCGGCCCCTGTGGAAAAAAGTCAATTTATAGGGGATTTCTCTTCTTGTTTGCCGGTTTATGTTGTATTATTATTAATTACAAATGTCATACGGTATTTTACTGGTAGACGATGACAGCCGCTTTAGAAAAGAGTTTGTTGAAAGTTTTGACGAATACTCTTTTGTCGAAGCCGCAAGTGGCGAGGAAGCCATTAAGGCCTTACGGCTCCCAAACCAGGTTGACTTGGTCGTTTTGGACGTGATGATGCCGGGGGAGCGAGGTACCCAAACCCTAAAACGAATAAAAAAAGAATTTCCCCGTCTTCCCGTAATTATGCTGACCGGTTTTAGCACCAAAGATGTCGCGATTGAAGCGTTGAAAGGGAATGCCGACGATTATCTTGAAAAGCCCTTCAATATAGAAAAAACAAAAAGCCTGCTCAAAAAGTTTTTGATTGAAAAAAAAGGGGGCTTTGACATTGACGCGTCGGACCTAAAAGGAAAGGTTGAAAAGGTCAAAGAATATATCCTAAAAAATTCGGATAAAAAGGTGACACTTGAAGATGCCGCCAAAATTATTTTTTTTAGCCCAAAATATTTAAGCCGCGCGTTTAGCGAGATTGTCGGAAAGGGCTTTAACGATTTTAAGCTGGCGGCGAAGATAGAAAAATCCAAAGAACTGCTCCTTAATACCGGTTATTCGGTTGAACAGGTTTCGGAAAAGCTCGGCTACTTAAACAGTGAATCATTTATCCGGATATTTAAAAAAAATGTTAAAATGACTCCGGCGGTGTTCCGTAAAAAGAAGAAGAAAAAGATTTAAGCATATGGCCAGTGAAGTAAATATCAGAATAGCGGGCGAGGCCGGACAGGGGACCAAGACGATCGGAGATATCCTAAACCGGACGCTGGTTCTGGCCGGGCTTAATATTTTTACCAACCTTGATTATATGTCGCGGGTTAGGGGCGGCGATAATTTTGTCCAGATCAGGGCAAGCGAAACGGAAGTCTTTTCTCCCAGGGAAGAAATTAATATTCTGGTTTCGTTAAACCCCGAAAGCGCCTCAATCCATAAAAGATTCTTATCTCCGGACGGGATTTTTTTGCCGCTTGAGCCGCTTTCCAAAATTGCCCAAGAAACGGGAGGGGATATCTATATCAATTCTGCCGCCGCCGGAGCGGTTGCCGCCGCTCTGGGGATTAATTTTGAACATTTGGAAAAAGTATTGGCCGGTATTTTTGCGAACAAGGATAAAGAAATAATTGGAAAGAATATTAAGGCCGCGCGGTCAGGATACGAGCTTGACCGAACGATAAAATTCAAGCTCAATGCTTCTCCCGGAGAAAAAAAGATCCTGCTGGAAGGCAGCGAGGCGATCGCCCTTGGGGCGATTAAGGCGGGAGTAAGGTTTTATTCCGCGTATCCGATGACTCCGTCTACCGGGATATTAAACAATCTTGCCCATTACGCACGCCAATTTAATATTTTGGTGGAGCAGGCGGAAGATGAGATTGCCGCCATAAACATGGCGATTGGAGCTTCTTTTGCCGGGGTTAGGGCGATGACCGGAACTTCGGGCGGGGGCTTCGCACTGATGAACGAAGGATTGAGCCTGGCGGCAATGACCGAAACTCCGGTTGTTATTGTGGAAGCGCAGCGTCCGGCTCCGGCGACCGGGTTTCCAACCAGAACCGAACAGGGCGACCTTGATTATGTTATCCATGCCGGCCACGGGGAATTTGCGAGGGTGGTTTTTGCTCCGGGGAGCGTTTCCGAGGCCTATTATTTGACCCAAAAAGCCTTTAATCTGGCCGATAAATATCAAATCCCGGTAATTATACTGTCGGACCAGCATTTGGCGGAATCCGTGCGGAGCCAAATCCCGTTCGATTTAAACCGGGTTAAAATAGAACGGCATCTTTTGTCGGAAGAGGTTCCCGATTATAAAAGATACCGTCTGACCGGCTCGGGAATATCTCCGCGCGCCATACCCGGCGCGATAAAAACGGCAATTTACGCCGACAGCGACGAACACGACGAAGCGGGGCACATTACCGAAGAGGCCGCGACAAGGATTGAGATGGTTAAAAAAAGATTTTATAAAAAAATGGCGGGCCTCAAAGAAGAAGTTCTTGATCCGGTCCCATATAAACTGCCCGGAGCGAAAATCCTTTTGCTCGGTTTTGGCTCAACCCATGAAACACTTCACGAGGTTTGCGATTATGCCGCGGATTTAAAAGCGGGGCACATTCATTTTCCGCAAGTCTGGCCTTTTCCCGCCGAAAAGTTTAAAAAAATGCTTTTCGAGGGGGTAAAACTTATAACGGTAGAAAATAATGCTTCGGCCCAGCTGGCCGGATTAATCCGAAGAGAGTGCGGGATTACGGTTTTTTCTTCAATCTTGAGATTTGATGGCAGGCCCTTCAGCCTTGATTTTGTCTTAAGGGAGTTAAAGGAAAAGGTGAAGCATGCCTAAAAAATTTGGGACCGCCGATCCGATCGCCTGGTGCCCGGGCTGCGGTAATTTTGGGATTTTGAATTCGATCCAAAAGGCGCTTTCAAAACTGGGAGGCGAACCGAAGGATTATTTGCTGGTTTCGGGGATCGGGCAGTCATCCAAACTTCCTCATTATATCAATGCCAATTGTTTTAACGGCCTGCATGGCCGCGCTCTGCCGGCTGCCGCGGCGGCCAAAATGGTAAACCGGGAACTGACCGTTTTGGTCCATACCGGGGACGGGGACTGCTACGGGGAGGGGGGAAACCACTTTCTACATAATATTAGGCGCAACATTGATCTAACGGTGATTGTGCACAACAACCAGATTTACGGATTAACCAAAGGCCAGGCCTCGCCGACCACCGACCGCGGCTACAAAACCAAGGTCCAGATTAACGGGGTAATTTTGGAGCCGATGAATGCACTGGGAATGGCTCTTTCGCTTGGAGCTCCTTTTGTCGCGAGAGGATTTTCCGACCAAATCGAACATCTGACGGATTTGATAGTAAGAGGGGCTCAGCATAAGGGTTTTGCTTTGATCGAAGTTCTTCAGCCCTGCGTTACTTTTAACAAAAAGAATACCCATAAGTGGTACCAAGAACGGGTTTATAAGTTGGAAGAGGATAAAAGCCATAATCCCTCCGATTTGTTTGAGGCCTGGAAAAAGACTTTTGAATGGGGAGAAAAAATTCCGATCGGGGTCTTTTTTGAGAAACAGAAACCGTCTTACGGGGAGGCAAGCGGACTGGACGGGAAACCTCCGCTTTTTTTGGATAAGATTGAAGACATCTCGATAGGCGAGGTTTTTGACAGCTTTATCGTCCGATAGCTCCGTGGAGCCCGGCTTGACAGGCGGTCAAAATCATGATACCCTATAGGGGTATGTTGGCAGATAAAGAAAAGAAAGAAGTTTTTAGAAGATTAAATAGAATATCCGGGCAGGTGGATGGGATCAAGCGGATGGTTGAGGAGCCCAGATATTGCGTTGATATATTAACTCAGATTGTGGCGGTGCGGGCGGCGCTCTCTTCCGTCGGCAGTTTTATTCTTGAGGATCATATGAAGACCTGTGTTAAGGCCGCGATGAAAAAGGGGGAGGGGGATCGGCAGATCAAGGAGTTAGTTGATGTTTTTCAGAAATTTTAGGATATTAACTATATCCACGATATTTTTTCTGATTACCAATATAGCTGTTTCGGCCCTGACGCTTGACCAGGCGCTTGAGACGGCAAACAAAAACAATCCAAAAACTTTGTCTTCTTATGCTATGTATGAGGAAGCAAAAACAAAGGTGGTACAAAAAAACTGGCTTCCCCAGCCGGACCTAATGCTTGAATATAAGCAGATTCCGCAGGAGGCACGCAATCCAGTGAACGCGGGCATGTATATGTACGGTTTTTCCCAAAAATTACCGTTTCCATATAAGTTATGGCTTAGTCATTCATCCGCCTGGAACATGGAGAACAGATATAAATATCTTTATGAACAGCAAGCCTGGGATACCCGCGCTGATGTGGTTGAGGCCTACTATAAATTATTTTTCGCGAATAGAAAATATGAGATTAACAAGTCAAACCTTGAAATCTTAAAGAGATTTAAGCGGGTCTCTGAATCAAAATATGTGGTTGGAAAAGCGGCGCAATCGGATCTATTAACTGCGCAGATACAATACGAATTAATTAAAAATGACGACGAAACCTTTAAAAGGGAGATAAGCCTTGCCCAAACCGCGCTCGAGCGGCTGTTGAATAAAAACACCGGGGGCACGACAGAGAGTGCGCCAAAGGCATTTGATTTTAAGCTTGATCTTGAAAAGGTGAAAGAACTGGCGCAAAAATTAAATCCGATGCTTTTGGCCTTAAAGTCGCAAAAGAACTCTCTTAGTGACGCGCACGCTTTGTCAAAATTCGATATTATCCCCGACATAAAAACAACCGTTTTGCAGAGAGAAATCCCCAATGCCGGCCTGAACGGCTGGGATTTTAAGTTGTCGGCCGAAATCCCGCTCTGGTTCTGGTCAAAAGCGGCCGCCATAAATGAAGCCGGATATACGCAGGATATTGTTGAACAGGCGTATCTTGATTTTAAAAATGAATTAAACCAAAAGGTTGAAACTGTTTATATCAAGCTTGAAACAACGGTCCGGACCGATAAAATCTATAAAGATTCAATCTTAAAAAAAACCAAACAGGCCCTCTCTTCCGCCGAGACCGCTTATCGGGCGGATAGGATCGATTTTTTAACGTTGTCAAATGCCCAGAAGATGAATTTTGACGCCGAACTGGCGTATTATAAGAATTTGGTTGAGATCGAAATACATAAAGCGAGGCTTGAGGCCCTAATAGGAGGAGAAATAAAATGAAAAACAGAAATATTTTAATAGCGGCTGCGGTTTTAATAATTTTAGTATTCGGTTATTTCAAATTTGTAAAAACCGAACCTGCCAAGATCTATCGGGTTGGCGATTTAATGCTCCAGGTATCGCTCTCTCCCAATCCGCCGCGGGTTGGGGACGTAAAACTAAAAATAATTCCGATTGACAATCAAAATGTCGAAGCGATTGATATCGGCTACGGCATGCCGGCGATGGGGAATATGCCTGCTATGCGTTCAGAGGTCAGTGGACAGAAGTCAGGGGACAGCTATGAAGCGTTATTATCTGTTTCAATGTTAGGAACCTGGGATTTAACTTTGGATATTAAGACAAAGGACGGAAAAAGCAAAAAGGCTAATTTTAAATTTTCAACCGGACAAAAAGGGTTAAGTTATTATCCGGATGAAGAACCGGCGCCGATTTCTATGTCCTCTGATGTTCAAACGATTAAATTGACATCAAAGCAGATAAAACTGGCGGAGGTTAGCTCTGCTCCACTTAAAAAACTTGCTATTTATAGATCAATAAGAGCGGCCGGAGTAGTCGCTTATGACCCGGATTTAAACATTGCCGAACAGGAATATCTTTTGGAGGAAGAAAACAGAGAACTGGTTCTTAATAAATTGAAATTGCTTGGAATCAGCAAGCATGAATTAGCCGTACTCGATAAAACTCAAAAACCGGATGAAGCCCTGATCCTTCCTTCGGATCGGGCCTGGATTTATGCCGATGTTTATGAATACGAAATACAGGAGGTTAAAGCCGGACAGGGGGTTCAAATAAGTTCGGTTGCCTATCCGGAGACAGAATTTTACGGGATTGTAAGATCAATTGTCCCGGTGCTTGATTCCAAAACCAGAAGCAACCGGGTTCGGATTGAGGTTTTAAATGCTTCCGGCAAATTAAACCCAAATATGTATGTCGATGCGATATTTAATATCCCGCTCGGATCAAAACCGGCCATTCCCAAAGCGGCGGCTCTTATTACCGGAAAAGAACAGCTGGTTTATGTTGATCATGGATCGGGCTATTATGAGAGAAGAAGTCCAAAGCTGGGGTCATTGGCCTATACTCAAACCAACCTGCCGGTCTATCCGGTTATTTCGGGAATAAAAGAAGGTGAATTGGTTGTGGGAGAAGCGAATTTTTTGCTTGATTCACAGAGCGAATTATCTGGCGGTATGTCAGGCCTATACGGATCCTCGGCTAAAGAAGTGAAAAAACATGATCAACAAAGTCATTGAGCTGGTCTTAAAACGCAGAATTGTTTCTATTATATTTTTTGCTTTTTTAATATTGTGGGGGATTTACGCGGCTCAAAACACCCCGATCGACGCGATACCGGATATCGGAGAAAAGCAGGTAATTGTTTACGCCGACTGGATGGGGCGCTCTCCCAAGGACGTGGAAGACCAGGTAACTTATCCCTTAACTAACGCGCTCCAGGGAGTCCCGGGAGTGAAGGTTATCCGTTCATCGTCCGCTTTCGGTTTTTCCATGATCTACATGATCTTTAACGATAATGTCGACTATTATTTTGCCAGGTCGCGGGTTTTGGAACGCTTGAATGTCGTGCAAAAAGATATGCCCAACGGGGTTATTCCCGCCTTGGGTCCGGACGCGACCGGCCTGGGGCAGATTTTTTGGTACACGGTAGAGGGAGGGGGGAAGAATTTAGCCGAACTTCGTTCTATTCAGGACTGGTATGTACGCTATCAGCTTAATTCGGTTCCCGGGGTAGCGGAGGTCGCGTCAGTCGGCGGATTTATCAAAGAGTATCAGATCGATATCGATCCCAATCGCCTGCTTTCCTATAATATCCCGGCCAGCCATCTTTTTATGGCGGTTAAGAAAGCAAACCTCGATGTCGGAGCAAAGGTGATTGAGGATGGCTCCCGCGAATTTATCGTGCGCGGACTCGGTTTTATAAAATCGGTTAAAGATGTTGAAAATATCAGCGTAGGGGAGGCTGGCGGCACCCCGATTTATATTAAAGATTTAGGCAATGTTTCCCTTGGACCCGCTTTCAGGCGGGGGGCTTTGGATAAAGAGGGGAAGGAGGCGGTCGGCGGTGTTGTCGTTATGCGCTATGGACAGAATCCGCTAAAAGTTATTGAGGGCGTTAAGCAAAAGATCAAAGAGATCGAACCGGGTCTGCCCTCCGGAGTAAAGATCAAACCATTTTATGACCGGACTGGACTGATTAACCGGACTATCGCGACCTTAACCTCCGCGCTTTGGCTTGAAGTGCTGATTACGGTAGTTGTTATTTATATTTTTCTGTTAAGCCTTCCTGCCACCCTGATCGTTTCTGTCATCCTTCCCCTTGGCGTGCTGGTCTCATTTATCGGCATGTATTATTTGGGCATCGATGCCAATGTCATGTCTCTGGGAGGGCTGGCGATCGCGATCGGAGCCATGGTTGATTACGGAATTATTGTCACTGAAAATATTTTTCGTCATCTGGCCGAGCGCGGCGAAAAAGTAAGCGTAGTAGAAACTACTCTTGCCGCGGTAAAAGAAATTTCCGCTCCGCTGCTTACCGCCACAATGACAACCGTGATCGGCTTTATCCCGGTCTTTGTTTTGCAGGGTGAAGAGGGAAGGTTATTTCGACCGCTCGCGTATACCAAAACTTTCGCGATGGCAGGCGCCGTACTTTTGAGCCTGACCCTGGTCCCGGTTCTGGCCACCTTTTTTCTTAAAGGCAAACTAAAATCTCCGGAAGAGAATCCGCTTGCCCATAAACTGGGTTCAATCTATCGTCCGATGCTCTCCTGGTCGCTTAATCATAAAAAAATAATTATTTACTCGATGCTTGCTGTTTTACTGCTCGGTTTTGGCGCGGCAAACCTTATCGGACGGGAATTTATGCCGCCGTTGGACGAAGGTTCAATCCTTTTTATGCCGGTTATGTCGCCGGCGGTCTCTTTGACCGAAGCGTTTAGGGTTATGCGGAAACAGGATGAAATTATCAAATCATTTCCGGAAGTAGAACAGGTGGTCGGCAAGCTCGGCCGGGCCGAGACTTCGACCGATCCGGCGCCGGTTGAAATGTTTGAAACGGTTATTAATCTTAAGCCAAAATCAAAATGGCGTCCCGGCATGACCAAGGATAAATTGGTTATGGATCTGGACCAGGCTTTGCAGATCCCGGGGGTTTCCAATATCTGGACCCAGCCGATCGTGAACCGCATTGCCATGCTTTCTACCGGTATCCGCACCAATGTCGGCGTTAAGATTTTTGGTCCCGACCTTAATGTTTTAGGCCGGATCGCGCAGGAGGTGGAAAAAGAGGTCAAAGGGGTCAGGGGGGCGGTTGATATTTATTCCGAAAAAGTGGCCGGCAAGCCGTATATAGAAATAAAGATTAATCGTGAAGCGATTGCCCGCTATGGAATTGCCGTTTCAGATGTCCAGGCGGTAATTGAAATGGCTTTGGGCGGAGCTCCGCTTACCTGGACAGTTGAGGGGAGAGAGCGTTATCCGGTTAGGGTTCGCTATTACAGAGAACTGAGAAATAACTTACCGGATCTAAAGCGAGTTTTAGTAAAAAATATTCCATTGGCGCAACTGGCGGAGATTGAAACAACCATCGGCCCCTCCATGATTAATTCAGAGAACGGATTATTGCGCGCCTTTGTTTTGATGAACGTGCGCGGCCGCGACATGGTCGGGTTTGTCGAAGAAGCACGTAAAGTAGTGGCGCAAAAGGTTAAATTGCCGTCTGGTTATTTTATTCAATGGTCGGGAGAATTTGAGAACCAGGTCCGGGCCAGGCAGCAGCTCTTGCTGGTAGTGCCGATGGCCTTTTTTATAATTCTGATGATTTTATATATCTCCCTAAACTCGTTAAAACAACTGGGGATCATTATTTTAGGAATTCCTGTTTCGATCGCCGGAGGCTTGATGCTGCAGTTTGTGCTCGGGTTTAATTTTTCAGTCGCGGTCTGGGTCGGCTATATCGCCTTAGCCGGGATCGCGACCGACGGCGGTATTATCATGATCTCGGTCTTAAATGATCTGTTTGGAAGAAAGGAGGCCGGAAATAGTGTAGAAGTTAAAGAGCTGGTGATAGAGGGGGCGGCTTTAAGAGTTAGGCCGGTTATGATGACCGTTGCTACTACTATATTGGCGCTTATTCCGCTCATGTTCTCTTCCGGCGCCGGATCCGAGATCATGAAACCGATGGCGACTCCTCTGATCGGAGGTCTGGTCAGCGCCACTTTCTTGAATTTGTTTGTGGTTCCCGTATTATATGCACGGATGAAAGAGGGAGGAAAATAAGATGAAAAATATAATAATTGGTTTAGTGGTTGTTTTGGTGATTTTAGCCGCTTGGTGGTATTTTGGTGTGCGCCCGAGCCGGCAAATGATGGGAGACGATGTGGTAGAATGTCCGGTGATGGGGACAAAGATGAATAAATCAGAGGCTTACTCCAGTACGGAATATAAGGGGAAGACCTACTATTTCTGTTGCGCCGCTTGTCCCGGAGCGTTTAGGCAGAATCCGGAAAAATATATTAATAAACAGTAGAAGGGATAGATTTTTATGGAAAATCCAGTAAAAAAAATCTCTGATGATATAGTAAAATATCAGAAAGATTCAATTGTAAGCAATATGCTTATGGACAAGGAACGCGGCAGTGTTACCCTGTTTGCTATTGATCAAGACCAAGGGATAAGCGAGCATACAACGCCGTTTGATGCGCTGGTTCAAATAATTGAAGGAGAGGCCACAATAACTATTTCCGGAGAAAAGCATAATCTTAAGGCCGGTGAATTTATTATAATGCCGGCAAACGATCCCCATGCAGTTAAGGCGGTTACAAAATTTAAAATGCTTTTGACGATGATAAAGTAGGTATAGAGGGAAAATAGGGCCTTGCGGGAATGAAGGGATTAATATTTATTATATTATTTTTATTTGGTGCAATGATTAGTCAGCCTGCTTCTGCCGGAGACAATACCAAGACCGCAATCTTTGCCGGTGGATGTTTCTGGTGCATGGAACCCCCTTTTGAGGTGTTGGATGGAGTACTTGAGGTAAATTCCGGCTACACCGGAGGAGAAAAGAGCTTGCCAAGTTATGAAGAAGTTTCGTCCGGCAAAACCGGACATTTCGAGGCGGTTGAGATTGTTTATGATCCATCAAAAATAAGTTATTGGAAACTTTTGGAGGTCTTTTGGGGGCAGATTGATCCGACCGATTCAGAAGGGCAGTTTGCCGATAAAGGATCGCAGTATAAAACAGCTATTTTTTATCTGGACGAGAAACAGAAAGAATTGGCAGAAAAGTCAAAAGAAGAACTTTCCAAATCCGGCCGTTTTGACAAGCCGATAGCCACAAAGATACTTCCCTTTAAGAGTTTTTTTCCCGCAGAACAATACCATCAGGACTATTACAAAAAGAATCCGGAAGCGTATAATACATATAAAATACTTTCAGGCAGAGCCAAGCTTATAAAAGAGAACAAGAAAAAAGTCAAATAGGAGAATAGTATGGCAGTGGATCCAATTTGCGGAATGAATGTTGATGAGAAGACCGGAATTAAATTTAACCTCGGGGGAAAAGACTATTATTTTTGTTCGAACCACTGTCTGGAAAAGTTTAAAAAGCAGAATAAGATTGAAGCCTCTGGTTTGGGCGAAATTTGCAATCATTGTGTTCCGCAGACGGGTCAGCCGTTATGGAAGAACAAAGTCCTCATCATGTTTACCGTTTATACATTATCATTTGTTCTGGGATATTTTTTAAAGTTCTTTGCCCCGCTTAGCATGGCGCTGTGGATGTATATCCAAAAAATAACGATCCCGGTTTTATTTGGACTCTTTCTTGGCGGAGTCATCGACTGGGTGGTTCCGTCGGAATATATTTCTCTCATCCTGGCCCAGAAAAGAAAGAGAACAATTATCTATTCGGTTGTTACCGGATTTCTAATGTCAGCCTGCAGCCACGGGATACTGGCGATAGCCATACAATTATATAAGAAAGGAGCTTCTCCTCCAGCAGTTGTTGCTTTTCTTTTGGCCAGTCCCTGGGCCAATCTTCCGCTTACCATATTAATGTTTGGTTTTTTTGGTTTCAAGGCTTTTGTTATTGTCTTTTCAGCGGTTGTTATCGCTCTTATCTCCGGCTATGTATTTTTATTGCTTGAAAGCAAGGGGCTAATCGAGCGCAATCCGAATACGGCCGCGGTTCCGGAAAATTTTTCCGTTATTGCCGATGCGGGAAAGAGAATCAGAGAATCAGAATTTAATTTATTTGCTGCCATAAAAGGCATTTGGAACGGGTCTTTGTCTTTAGCCAACATGGTCTTGTGGTGGATTATGCTCGGGATGTTTTTATCTAGCCTGGTGGCGGCTTATCTCCCCGCCGGTTTTATGAGTGAATATATGGGGCCGACTATTTTGGGATTACTGGCAACTTTAGCTCTGGCTACGGTTATGGAAATCTGTTCGGAAGGGACCGCTCCGTTGGCTTTTGAGATTTTTCGCCAGACCGGTGCGCTCGGAAATTCTTTTGTCTTCTTAATGGCAGGGGTTGTGACCGATTATACAGAGATAGGTCTTTTGTGGACCAATGTCGGACCTCGCACTGCTGTCTGGTTGCCTGTCATTGCTGTGCCGCAAGTGGTATTATTGGGCTGGATTTTTAACCTGATTTTTTAGTCCCTCGACTCTCTACGTTCGCTCGGGACAAGGAGGTGAAAATAATATGATGGGAGGTATGTGCGGAGGATTTTGGCTAATCGGTCTTTTGTGGTTTTCGGTTGTGCTCGGTTTTGCTTATATTATCGGTGTTATGGCGATGAAGGAATCGGGAAATGTTAAGCTGGCCGGCAAGATAATCGCGGGAGCTATTGTGATTTTTGCATTGGTCTTATTTATCGGCGGTCTTTATGGGGGATCAGCGATGCGCGGTAGTGGAATGATGGGACAGGGGATGATGAATAAAGGAATGATGATGGACCAGGATCAGATGAATAAGATGATGCAGATGCAGAAAGATATGATGAATAAAGGGATGATGAAGAAATAGGTCGAACAATTCAATACCCCATATTTAAATATGGGGTATTGCTCTGTTATAATTACCTTGTGAACTCAATCAAATTCTTCCCCGGTTTTGCAACCACCAACGCGATTTGGGATGGGCTAGCACTAAAAACTAACGTTGACTCGGTGATAGGCTGGTCAATGGGCTGTTTTGACGCGGTTAGAGAAAAAACCGATAAGCTGGTCCTTGTTTCCGGCACCCCTAAATTTATCAAAGACGAGACTTTTCCCCATGGCCTGTCAAAAGCGCTCTTTCGCAATTTGGAGAGGAAAATCCAGGCGGATCTCGATTCCGGACTGCGTTTTTTCTACGATTTGGTCGGGATCAATTTTTCGGCGCGTTTCAAAAAAGATGAAATTTTAGAATCCCTGGACAGATTGAAAAAAGAAGACCTTCGGCCGCTTTTACCAAAAATTGATGTTCCGGTCCTTTTGATCCATGGCGATAAAGACCGGATTTGTTCGGTTGAGGCCTCAAAATATATGGCAGAGGTTATCCCGGATGCCAGATTGGTCGTTTTCAAGGGGGTGGGGCACGCCCCGTTTATCGAACAGCCGGAAAAGTTTAAAAAAATTGTGGAAGAATTTTTGGCATGCTAAGTTTTAAGGAAAAAATAAGACGCAACTTTTCAAAAAGCGCGGAGGACTACGAGCGTTACGCGGAGTTGCATCGGGAGATTGCCGGCAAGCTCCTCAATCAAATCCCGGCGGGGGAATATAAGAAAATACTGGAAATCGGCTGTGGGACCGGGCTTTTGACCTTTCCGCTGGCCGAAAGGTTTAAGGATGCCGAAATTAATGCAATAGACCTTGCTTTGGGAATGGTGGGCAAGGCGCAGGCGAAGGCAAAGGCGGAGGTAAGGATAAAGGTAGAGGTCGGAGATGGAGAAAGGCTTGATTTTCCTGATGATTATTTTGATCTGGTCGTTTCTTCTTCTTCTCTGCAGTGGATGGATATTAAAAAATGTTTTGCCGAAGTGAAAAGAGTTCTTAAGCCTCGAGGAGAATTCCACTTTGCTCTTTTTTTGAGGGAGGGCGAGGCAATGATTCGTAAAGAGATGAAAATGGCCGGGTTTAAGGAGATCGGTTTAAAATCGGAAATAAAAGAGAAGCGTTTTGACGATTTAATGGGTTTGCTGAAATTTTTGAAGGGGCTGGGAGCGCAGGCATCGCGGAGAAAGCCGGGGTTCCTGCCGCGCGAGAAACTTTTTGACAAATCCTCTTCCGTTTCGGCCGTTTTTGAGGTAATATTTGGAGGAGGGAGCAAATGAACAAAAAGATTATTTGGTTGATTATCGGGGTATTAATTTTAGGCGCGGTGGCTTATTCCATGGCTAATCGTAAAGGAGGAGATATTATGACGGAAACAGGTAAAATGGCCGATGATTTCACGTTGGAGAGTTTGTCGGGAAGCAGTGAAACGCTTTCTTCATATAAAGGGAAGGTGGTTTTTCTGAACTTCTGGGCCACCTGGTGCCCTCCTTGCCGCGGGGAGATGCCCTCGATTCAAAAGCTTCACGAAAAGATGCAGGGAAAAGATTTTGTCATCCTGGCAGTCGCGGTTGGAGAGAGGAAGCAGGCAGTAGAGAGCTTTATTAACAGCAACAAGTATACTTTTCCGATCCTTTTGGATCCGGAAAACGAAGTTTCCGAAGTTTATCGCGTAGCGGGGATCCCGACCACTCTTTTGATCGACAAAAGCGGCAAAGTGGTTTTCAGGGAGACCGGCGGGCGGGATTGGAGTTCCGGGGACGTTATCGGCAAAATCGACCAGCTCTTAAAATAACCTGAAATTTTTTCCAAATAGGTGCGATAAAAGATTAAGGGGGAAACAATTTTATGGTCATATTAGCTATCGTCATTCTTTTATTCCTGCTTGGGTTTGGTTTCTATCTTTTTTCGCATGCCAATCGTGAGATTCACCTCTCTTCAAAAAGGGTGGGGATGTTTATCTCTGTCTTTATCATCTTTTTTGCTTCGGTCTTGACCCTTTATCTCACCGGCTACCTCTTTTCCCGCACTCTTTTCGCGGGTGAACGGCCGTTTGAGGTGGGGATGGGCCCCTTAAAGACCTGGTTTGCCAGTTTGGAAAGCGGCACCCAGAAAGATGAGGCGCTGGAGGAGTGCCTGATCAATTTAAATACCGCCCTGCGCCAGCAGGCCCTAAGCAGCATTTTAACCGTTAAGGCGGCCACTCCGGAAAGCGAAGCGGTTGAAATAAAACAGGCGGCACCGGTTGCTCCCAAAGCTTTAAAGAAGCAAGTTAATAAACCAAAAAAGAGAACTTCTTTGGCATTTAAGACCTATCAAAAACCGACGGTTAGTTCTCCAAAGACAATCAATGACCTGGTGGGGTTTGATCCGGACAACTATTCCGATCAGAATGAGCCGGTTTTGAGGGTTGTACCTTTAACTAACGACTAAATCGCTTCTGAACAGCGTTTGCAGATCCCGGCGGCAGTAATCGGCAGTAATCTCCAGCAGCGTTCGCACTTTGGTTGGGTAGACGGAACAACTTCAAGATGGTTTTCCCCTTCTTTGAGGAAGACTTCGGAGACCATGAAAATGGTTGAAAGCTCGAATTCCTGCGATTTTAACGCCGCCAGCTCTTCCCCTTTGGCATAAATAGTTGCCGTAGCCTGCGAAGAGGACTTAATCTCTTTTTTATCGCGCAGTTCCTCAATCTTCTTATAAACATTTTCCCGCGCGGTGAGGACTATCTCCCATTTTTCTTCCAGTTTTTGGTCATAATATTTTGGGTTGGTATGCGGAAAGCCCGATTCAAAAATAGAGCCCTGGCCGCCGCAGTATTTAGCAATATTTTCGCTGGTGAAGGAGAGGACCGGCGCCAGCATTTTGATCAATGCCGCCAGAATTTCGGCCAGCGCGGTCTGTCCGGACCTCCGGGCGGGAGAATCCGCTTTTTCGCAATAGAGCCGGTCTTTCAAAATGTCCAGATAAAGAGCGGAGAGGTCCTTGACGCAGAATTCATAAACCGAATGATAAACCAGATGAAATTCAAATTCGTCATAGGCTTTGGTCACTTTTTCGATCAGTTTATTCAAGCGTAAGAGTATCCATTTGTCGATTTCCAAAAGATCTCGATATTCAACCGGCTTATCAAAATCATATAAATTGCTGACCAAGAAGCGGCAGGTGTTCCTGATTTTTAAATAAGCGTCCTGTACCTGTTTTAAGATATTGTCCGATGCCGCCATATCGTTCCTAAAATCGGTAGAGGCGACCCAGAGGCGCAAAACATCCGCTCCGTATTTTTTGACCACTTCTTGTGGATTAACGACATTGCCGAGCGACTTGCTCATCTTTTTTCCCTTGTCGTCGATTGTAAACCCGTGGGTTAGGACCGCATTGAATGGCGCGCGGCCCTTAGTGCCGACTGCAGTTAAGAGTGAAGTTTGGAACCAGCCGCGATGCTGGTCGGAGCCCTCAAGATATAAATTAGCAATCCCATCCAAAACGGCGGCATGGGAAGAGCCCGATTCAAACCAGACGTCTAAAATGTCGGTCTCTTTCTTAAAATTTGTCCCGTTACATTTTTGGCACTTGGTCCCTTTGGGTAGGATATCAGAAGCGTCGTATTTGAACCAGGCGTCGGAACCTTCTTTCTTAAATAATTCTTGAGCCGCCTTATTGAATTCACCGGTAGTGTTGACCTCGCCGCAGTTTTCGCAATAAAAAGCGGGGATCGGGACTCCCCACGACCTTTGGCGCGAGATGCACCAGTCGGGGCGCCCTTCAACCATTCCGGTGATCCGGTTTTCTCCCCATGAAGGGTACCACTTGGTCTCTTTTATCGCCTGCAGCGCTTTTTTTCTCAAATCATTATGGTCAACCGCGACAAACCACTGTTCGGTGGCGCGGAAGATGACCGGTTTCTTGCATCTCCAGCAGTGAGGGTAGGAGTGCTTGAAAAATTCAAGATGTAAAAGCGACCCGTTTTGTTGCATGTATTCGGTGATCGCCTTATTGGCCTTATCGTAATACAGTCCGGCGCCGGGACCGGTAGTGTCGTCCAAAACGCCCTTTTCATTAACCGGCATGATTATTGGGAGCTTATATTTTAATCCGAGCAGGTAATCTTCCTGTCCGTGTCCGGGGGCGATATGGACACAGCCGGTCCCCTGTTCAAGCGTTACGATTTCGCCAAGTATTACCGGGACCTCCCGGTCAAGAAAAGGATGTTTTAAGATCGTTCCTTCCAGGTTTTTTCCGCGAGTCTTCCCGACGATTTCATATTCCGGAATCCCGGCTTTGGCGACAAAATTCTCAAGCAGCCCCTCGGCGATCACGTACGTTTCATCTTTTACTTTCAAAAAGACGTACTCAAAATCGGGATGCACCGCCACCGCCACATTGGCCGGCAGCGTCCACGGAGTTGTGGTCCATATAACGAAGCTTCTCCTCTCCAGAGGGTTAGTCACTTTGAACTTCACATAGATGCTTGGTGATTTATCGTCCTCATATTCCAATTCCGCTTCCGCTAAGGCCGTTTCGCACGAGGGGCACCAGTGGATCGGCTTTAGTCCGCGGTAAATATAGCCTTTTTCGGATAGAGTGCCAAAGACCTCGGCGATTTTTTCCTCATAATCGTGGTTTAGGGTCAGGTAGGGATTATCCCATTCCCCGAAACAGCCGAGCCGGACAAATTCCTTCTTTTGCAGTTCAACGTAACCTAGGGCATATTCGCGGCATTGTTTTCTAAATTCAAGAATTCCCAGCTCTTTTCTTTTATCTCCCAGTTTTTTGATCAATTGTGTTTCAATCGGCAGTCCGTGGCAGTCCCAGCCGGGGACAAAAGGGGCATGGAATCCCCGCATCAGTTTATATTTGATAATGATATCTTTTAAAACTTTATTTAACGCGTGGCCAAGGTGGATGTCGCCATTCGGATAGGGTGGGCCGTCATGCAAAATATATTTTGCATGACCCTTGTCCTTGTTCTTGTCCTCAAGCTTCCGATAGGTATTCTCCTCTTCCCACTTCTTCAGGCACTCTTCCTCTACAACCTGCAAATTAGCTCGTATCGGCAGGTCGGTTTTAGGGAGATTAAGGGTTTGCTTGTATTCCATACTATTATTATAACTTATGAGGCGTTAAGCGTACAGCCGGTTATCGGGGAGATGCTTATGAATTCGTTTCCTGGCGGAAGATTTCTTGGTTGTCCCATGTAGCGGGTGCAATGCCAACTTGACTACTTCGTCCATCGTCTTGACCGGGTTAACTTTGATATCTTTTGGGATCCCCGATTTCATCTCGTTATAATCTTTCAAATTATCCGCCGGGAAAATAATATTGGTAATCCCCGCGCGGCGGGCGGCTAAAACCTTCTCTTTTAACCCGCCGATCGGCAGAACCTTTCCTCTTAGCGTGATCTCGCCGGTCATCGCAATGTCCCTTCTCACCGGCCGCAGGGTCAAAGCCGAGATCAGGGCGGTCGCGATGGTTATCCCGGCCGATGGACCGTCTTTTGGGACCGCTCCCTCCGGAACATGGATATGAAAATCGTACTTGCGGTAAAAATTTTCATGCAGTGAAAATTGTTTGGCCTTCGAACGGACATAGCTTAGTGCCGCTTTGGCCGATTCCTGCATCACATCCCCCAGTTGTCCGGTGATCGTTAAATTCCCTTTTCCGGGCATAATCGTCACTTCGATTGGCAGGGTATCCCCGCCGACCTCGGTCCAGGCCATTCCCGTTGCAGTCCCGACCAGGTCCTTCTCTTCTTTGATCCCGTAATGGTATTTGGGGGCGCCAAGGTATTCTTCAATATTCTTTTTGCCGATAATGATGCTTTCTTTGTTCTCCTTTTTATTTCTTACGATCTTCATGGCGATCTTGCGCAGGATCTTCGCGATTACCCGTTCAAGTTCACGAACTCCCGCTTCTCTGGTAAACTCCTGAACAATTTTACGGAGCCCTTCTTTCTCAAATTCTATCTTTGATTTTTCAAGTCCGTGGACCTTCAGCTCTTTTACGATTAGATAATCTTCGGCGATCGCGATCTTCTCTTCCTCTGTGTAGCCGGCCATTGGGATAATTTCCATCCGGTCGCGGAGCGGGCGGGGGACCGTCTCCATCGTATTGGCGGTCGTTATAAAGAAAACTTCGGAAAGATCAAAAGGGACTTCCATGTAATGGTCGGTGAAGGCGCAATTTTGTTCCGGATCAAGAACTTCAAGAAGGGCCGAAGCGGGATCTCCCCTAAAATCGTTCCCGATCTTGTCGACTTCATCAAGCAGGAAGACCGGATTATTGACTTTTACCTTATGGATCGATTGTATAATCCTTCCCGGCAATGATCCGACATAGGTTCGGCGGTGGCCGCGGATCTCCGCTTCATCCCGCACCCCGCCAAGGGACATGCGGGTAAATTTCCGCCCCATCGCGCGGGCGATTGAAGAGGCGATCGAGGTCTTACCGACTCCGGGCGGGCCCACCAGGCATAAAATCGATCCTCCGATCTTTCCGGTCAATTCCAGTACCGCGAAATATTCAAGAATCCGCTCTTTTACCTTTTTTAAGCCGTGGTGGTCTTCATTCAACGCTTTTTCTACCTCTTCGATATCAATTTTACTTTTGGTCTTGGTCTTCCACGGCATCTCCACCAGCCAGTCAAGATAGGTGCGGATGACGCTCGCTTCGGAGAGCATTGAGGGCATCTTCGAAAGCCGCTCAAGCTCCTTTTCCGCCTTTTCCCTGACCTCCTCCGGCAACTTGGCCGCTTTGATCTTTTTCCGGTATTCGGAGATCTCCGGCTGTAGCTCATCCTCTTCTTCCCCCAGCTCTTCCTGAATTACTTTCAGTTTCTCTTTGAGATAATATTCCCTTTGCATCTTATCAATCTGGTTGCGCACTTTTCCCTGCAGTTCTTTTTCGACATTGAGCGCCTCAATCTCCTTTTCGATCGTTTCGGAGAGCTTGGCCAGCCGTTTTTCAACGTTTAAGGTTTCAAGGATGGCCTGCTTGTCTTCCATCTTCAGCGTCAGGTAAGATGTGATAAGGTCGGCTAAGTGTCCCGGCTTATCGACGTTGATGATTGACATCACCGTTTCGGGGGGGATCTTCTTGTTCAGCTTGACGTATTTTTCAAACTGCTTGACCACCGTCCGGATCATCCCCTCCGCCTCAACACTCATCCCTTCTTCTTCGATTATTTTGGAGGCCTTAACCCGCAAATAAACGCCGCCCCCCAAAAACTCTTCAAGCTTTACCCTGCAGATCCCCTCCGCCAGGATTTTGGTGGTCTGGTCGGGAAGTTGAATAAACTGCACCACCTCCGCCAGAGTTCCGATTCTTGAGATGTCTTCCGGGCCGGGATCTTCCACTTCTTCGCTTTTTTGGCTGGCAAAGACGATCAGTTTGTCTTTTTGCAGGGTCTCCTCCAGCGCCTTGATCGATTTGCTCCTTCCGATAAAGAGGGGGACGATCATATGCGGGAAGACGACCATATTGCGCAGGGGGATCAAAGGGAGGACATCCTTGAAAGAGGCTATTTTACTCTCTTTGCTTTCTTGAGGCACTATTGTCCTTATTTTTTCTTGGCAGATGGATCTGCTTTAACTTGTTGAATAACCTCATCGATCAGTCCGTATTTTACCGCTTCTTCCGCGCTTAAATAAAAATCACGGTCGGTGTCTTTTTCAATCTTTGAAATATCCTGGCCGGTGTGTTTAACCAAAACCTCATTCAAGAGCTTTTTCATCTTCAAGATCTCTTTGGTCTGGATTTCAATATCGGTCGCCTGCCCCTGAGCTCCGCCGAGCGGCTGGTGGATCATGATCCTGGCGTTGGGAAGGGCGTAGCGTTTTCCCTTGGTTCCGGCGGCCAAAAGGACCGCGCCGAAACTGGCGGCCTGGCCGATACAAATTGTGGAGATTGGGCATTTTAAATATTGCATGGTATCGTAAACCGCCAATCCGGCGGTTACGACTCCCCCCGGTGAATTGATATAGATTGAGATGTCGCGGGTCGCGTCTTCGGCGGCCAGGAACAGGAGCTGGGCGATGATGACATTCGCCACATTATCATCAATCGGGGTCCCGATAAACATGATCCTCTCTTTCAGCAGGCGGGAGTAGATGTCGTAGGCGCGTTCTCCGCGCGGGCTCTGTTCAACCACCATGGGGATTAACTGGTTAATTTCTTTCATTTCGATTCCTCCTATTCAGGCGGATAATTATCCGCCTCTACTTATTGTGGCATTGTTTATCAAAAAATCAAGCGCTTTTCGGCGGAGGAGATAATCCTTTACGTAATCGAGCTGGCCTTCGGTAAGTTTTTCGCCGCCGGAATAGCGGGCCAGTTCTTCCTTGAGTTCTTTTTCGGCGACCTCAAGTTTTTCCGCCTCCGCCACCGCCTTCAGAATCATTTTTCCCTTAACTCTGGCGGTTGCCGGTTTTACAAATTCGGAGATAACATCCTCTT
This sequence comes from candidate division WOR-1 bacterium RIFOXYB2_FULL_46_45, assembly GCA_001771585.1. Taxonomy (GTDB): domain Bacteria; phylum Margulisbacteria; class WOR-1; order XYC2-FULL-46-14; family XYC2-FULL-46-14; genus XYC2-FULL-46-14. The sequence goes on along the minus strand of MEUE01000003.1, from coordinate 402,894 downwards.
CCGATTTTTCAACGCTTTTCAAATAGTTTTCCATAGTCAGATTGGAATGGGAGAGGGAGGCCTTCAGCTCGTCGAGCATGATCTGGATCTCGTTGTCGACTAGGGGGCGGGGGACTTCGATATCGGTATTCTTGGAAACTTCGTCCAACAGCTGGTTTTTTAAATCCGCTTCCGCCTCTTCCCTTTTTTCTTCCTCAAGATTTTTGGTCAGCTCGGCCTTGAATTCGGCCAGGGTGCCGTGTTTGCTGATCTTTTTGGCGAATTCGTCATCGAGCGGCAGAAGTTCCTTCTCCGAAATTTTTAAAAGTTTCACCTTGAAGGAAATTTCTTTTCCGGCCACTTCTTTTACCGGATAATCTTCTTTGAATTGGATTTTGAATTCTTTTTCCTGCTCAAGTGTAAGTCCGACCAATTCGGAGTCGAACTCGGCCGAAATATATTTACTGCCGACCGGATAAAATTGCAAATCACGCGGCCAGGGGGTTCCCGCCTCCGCTTGAAGGGTCAAATCAACAACATCCCCCTCTTTCACCGCGCGGTCTTTCACCTCAACCCATTTAGCAAGCCGGTTTTGCAAGTCGCCCATGACGTTTAAGACATCTTCTTCTTTTACTTCGGTCGATTTCTTTTCGGCCTTTAGCCCTTTGTAGTTTCCAAGCTTAATTTCCGGATAAACTTCTATCTCAATTGAAAAAATGAGCGGTTTTCCCCGTTCAAGCTGTTTTAACTCGATTTTGGGATAATCGACCGGACTGATTTTCAGGTCGCGGATAATTTGGGGGTAGAGGTCTCCGATTAGATTTTGAGCGGAGTGGTTGTCGACCGCCTCCTGGTTGATATTTTTTTCAACAATTGATCTGGGGGCTTTTCCCTTGCGGAAACCGGGGATTTTCATATCCTGGACAGTTTCATTCAAGGTGTCATTGATTGCCTTGGTAAATTCTTCCGCCGATTCTTCGATTTCCAGGGTAACCTTGTTCCCGTCGCGCTCATTTTTTAATATTTTCATAATGATACTATTATATCATTAAACGATTTGGTCGGCAAAGCCGCTTTGCAGCGCTTTTTTGGCGGATAGACGCAGTTGTCTTTGCGCCAAAAAGGAGAGGGCTTCCGGACTTTGATTGGAACATTGGGAGAAGCGCTGTATAAGCGTAACTTGTTGAACTCTGGCTTCCGCCATTAACAGGGGATAGGCCGGTCCCGGAGTATAAGCGGGGATAAGTGTTTCGATTGGATCTGTCACCAGTTTTGTTTTACTGCCAATTTTTCTCTCTGCTCCCGCCGCGAATATCAGCACAGAAACCCCATTAAGAGAGCTTCCTTTCGCGATAGTCAGTATTCGGCCGCAAGCGGGAAGAGAATTGACCAGCCGGATCAGGTCGAAGAGTGCAAGCCCGTCGGTAAGCTCTCCTCCCCAGGTCCGGTTAAATATTAGTGAAATATCTTTTTGCGGTTTAAGGAGCAGGCCGGCGATGATTTGGGTGATGATTCGGTTAATTTGTGTTTTCTGAAGCTCTCCCTCGATCGTTATTTTATAAGAAGCTTTAGTTCCGGCGGTGTGTTTTTCTGTTCCTTGCGCGGGAGTTACAACCTTATCCAGAAAATTATGTTTCACCGCGGAAGAAGCATCGAAATACTGGTCTTTTTCGGCAAAAAGCCCGGTTAATTGCTCAACCGTTTGGCCGCTTCTTCGCGCAAGCGGAGCAAACAGTTGGTTCTTGGTCGATTCACTTAGTTCCAAACCTATGGCTAATGTTTCACCAATTGGGCCTCTGATGTCTTCCATATATCTTGCGCCGTGGAACATTAAGGTGGTACTTTCAGATGCCAGCCTCGGTCCGGAGCAAGAAGAGGCCAAGAAGGCGGCCATCGAAGAGGCCTGGCCGATGGCAACGGTTGAAACCGTTGGCGTTAGTTTTTCGATAGCTTCTTTTATTTTTGAACCGGCTTCGACGTCTCCTCCTTCCGAATTAATCCACAAAAAAATTGGTGAGACCGGATCTTCTTTTTGCAGGCGTAAGAGTGATTTTATCGCTACCTTCGCGATTTCGTCTGAAATCTCCCCGGACATAAAAAGAGTCCTTTCCGGCATGAAGATTTCGGCGGGGAAGGGGGAGCGAATTTCTTTTCCCGACGGCGGAGTAAAGCAGGCGACCATCCCGTCGGTTGTCCCGGCTCGGTTAGGGAGATGGAGAGGGCGGTTCTGCTTGATGGTGTGCAAGTTGCGGTAAAATAGTATATGTCCCATGTTATTTTTTTAGTATTTCCAGTGCCTGCCGGTCGGTCAGAAGTATAATTGCGTCAATTGCTTTCTGCGGCGAAAGGTTCTCTTCTTTTGTGTAATGTTCATATAAACCCTCAAGGCAGTTTCTTATTGTCGGCACAAATGCCCGGTTCTTTTCGCTGAAGTAGATATGTTTATAGTTAAAATCAAACAGAGCATCCATCGCGTCCCTGACTTTTGCGCTCATGGTGATATGTTTTTTCCCATTGCTTTCGCGGATTAAATCTTTTACCAGGGCATCTATCATCTTATCCGGAGTTTTTCCGAGGGTTGTCGTAATTAATTCCGGGATTTGTTCGGGAGTAATGAGGCCGAGTTTTAACCCGTCGGCAAGATCCAATGCTTCTTTATCTTGCATGCCCGGAGAAAATTTCAGGGTATTTTTTTTACCAACCCATATTTATATCAACGATATAGGAATTGGCCGCTTTGTCGTTCGCGTCGGCTATTACAACAGCACCCAGGGTTAGTATCGGCAGGCTCACTTTCGCCCCCAGGGTTATTTTTGAAAGACCGACTCCGGAGGCCAATCCGGCCCGGAGGGTTAAGAGGTGTAACGGAAGTTCGGCGCCAAGGTGTGTCGCGCTTCCGTTTGAAGTCATTTCATAATCCCCGGCAACCTGGAGGCCGATAATAGGAAGAGTTGCCGAAGCGCCGATCGCGTAGGACGGGTTAAAATTGATGGTGCTGTCCGGAAGAGTGGTCTCCGCTCCGTTGGTGACGGTCGCGGTCGTTCCGGAACAACTTAAATACGAAGTTTGACTCTTGTTTTTATAGGTTATGCTCTGTGCCAAATTTCGGGCGACAATACCGACATTGATTCCCTTAAAAGAGGTTAAAGCTCCAACATCAAAACCAAAACCGGTTCCGGCGCCGTAGGTCGTTGTTCCGGAAGCATCTAATGTTGTTCCGGTTGTCGTAATATCTCCGGAATAGGCGGTAATATACTTCGCGTTTACGCCGACCGAAAGTTCTTCGGGAAGAAATGGGATTGAAAAGCTGTTGCCAAGGGTCAACACCGCGTCATGCTGGCTTGCTCCTTCAACCGATCCGACCAGGCTGTCGGCAAGTTTGCTGGTGGTGGCGTTTGCTATGGGAATAAGGCTGATCCCGACTTTTCTTATGTTAAACCCGATAATCCCGTCCAGGTTTCCGTTAAAGTTTAGAGTTTTGCTGTAATTATCGGCGATAAAATCGGCGGGAGAGCTGATCTTGCTTATTGCCTGGGAAAGTTCGGTCGGGTCGGTGTATTGCGCTCCCAGGGATATTTTTACTTCGGCGGCCTTGACCTTGCTTTTCATCAAAGCGGCGGGGTTATAATACGCGGCGGAGAGATCGTCGACGCTTGAAACACCTGCGCCCCCCATTCCTCCGGCCTTTGAACCGATCAACAATTGGGCCGAAGAGACAGTCGAACAAAAAACCAGGATCGCAAGAATACAAACAAGCTTTTTCATGATAGTCCTCCTATTTATTATAGTTCCTCTTTTATAACCACTTTATTAATCGTTACCGTTTCAACCGGCTTGTCCCGTCCGTCCCGTTCTACTTTTGAAATCGCGTCAACGACAGCCTGTCCTTCAACAACCTGCCCAAAAATAGTATGTTTACCGTTTAGCCAGGTGGTGGGGGCTATGGTGATAAAAAATTGCGAACCGTTGGTGTTTGGTCCGGCGTTGGCCATTGCCAATCTGCCGACCCGGTCAAAACCGGTCCCCTCGACTATTTCATCTTCAAACTGGTAGCCGGGGCCGCCTCTTCCGGTCCCGGTCGGGTCTCCGCCCTGTATCATAAAGTCGGGAATAACCCGGTGGAAGATCGTCCCATTATAGAAATCCTTTTTTGCCAGTGTCGTAAAATTTTCCACGGTCTTCGGGGTCTCTTTGGAATAGAGGACGCAGGTTATGTTTCCTTTGCTGGTCTCCAAGACGGCGTACAATTTATCGGGCATTTTTGGTTTACCTCCCATGGCGATCGCGATTCCGGCCGCTACGGTTATTATCAGAAGCATTGCGACAATCTTTAATTTCATGCGATTAATTATAGCGTACTCAAAAGCAGCGTTCAACCAGCATATAACCGGCGGCGACAAGCGCCAGTCCCAGCCCCACATTGAGCAGTGTATTGAGGGCAAAGAGCCAGTACTGTTTTTCCATGATCAAAATCAGGTTGTCCTGGCTGAAAGCGGAAAAAGTCGTAAACCCTCCCAAAAAACCGGTTACCAGTAAAAAGTGTCCCAAAGTATGCCTTCCTAAGATATTATGTTTGATGGAAAGGGCCAGAGCGGCGCCGATTAAAAAACTGCCAAGAGCATTGACTGCCAGGGTGCCGAGAGGAAAATGATAGCGGTGATAGTACCGGTCCAATGCCTGGAAAGACAGGTAGCGGCAGATTGAACCGAGGAAGCCTCCGAGACCAATATATAATAGGTTCATTCTTTAATATTATTATATTTTCCGAATACTTACAATAAGGATGTTTTCTAAAGATTCCGACCATAAAAATACTTGACAGTTGCCTTCTGGTTTGTAATAATTCCAAATATGGAATTATTACAGAAGAAGCTGAAGGAGAAGAGGATCCGCCCTTCGTTTCACCGCATAAAAATTTTAAAATACCTTGACCGGCACCGCACCCATCCGACCGTTGACGAAATTTACGAGGCCCTGGTCAAAGAGGTTCCCTCCCTTTCAAAAACCACCGTTTACAACACGCTGGAGCTATTTTCAAAAAAGGGGATTATCGGCAATTTGACGATTTCCGGCTCCGAAAAAAGGTACGATTTTGAAAATAAGGCCCATTCGCATTTTTTGTGCAAAAAATGCGGGAAGATTTTTGATATTGATAAAGTGGATTGTCCGTGCGAAAATAATAGGGCGGTCCGGGGGCATAAGATTGACGAGGTCCATCTTTATTTTAAGGGGGTTTGCAAATCATGCCTAATGTAAAAGAGAGGTTGCAGGTTTATAAGTGCAGTGTCTGCGGGAATATTGTTGAAGTGGTCCACGTCGGGGGAGGGGAGCTGGTCTGCTGCGGCAAGCCGATGATATTGCAAGTCGAAAATACGGTTGATGCCGCGAAAGAAAAGCATGTTCCGGTGCTTGAGAAGACGTCTAATGGCTACAAGGTAAAAATCGGAGCGGTCCCGCATCCGATGGAAGAGAAACATTATATCGAATGGATCGAGCTGATCGCCGACGGCCGTGCCTACCGCGAATTTTTAAAACCGGGGGATAAGCCGGAGGCGGAATTTTGTATCTTGGCAACAACCGTTTCCGCCAGGGAATATTGCAACCTGCACGGATTGTGGAGGAGCTAAAAATGGATAAATACGTCTGCAAGGTTTGCGGTTACATTTATGATCCGGCGGCGGGGGATCCCGATAACGGGGTGAAAGCCGGCACCTCTTTTGCCGATGTCCCGGATTCTTGGGTCTGCCCGATCTGCGGGGTCGGAAAGGATCAATTTGAACAAATTAAATGATTATATCTATTCCGTAGGAGCCATTGATTGGGAGCGGCGGTTATTCGACGAACTGATTCCTCTCCCCGATGGAACTTCATATAACTCCTATTTGATTCAGGGGAGCGAAAAGACCGCTTTGATCGATACGGTTGACCCGACCAAGAAGAGCAAGCTTTTGCGAAACCTTTCCGAGTTGGAGGTTAAACGAATCGATTATGTGATCGCGAATCATGCCGAACAGGACCACTCCGGAGCAATCCCCCGGGTTTTGGAAGCCTACCCGATGGCGAAGGTAATCACCAACCCAAAATGCAAAGCGATGCTGATTGATCTTCTGCACATTGCTCCCGATAAGTTTATTGAAGTCCAGGATGTTGAAATGCTTTCACTAGGAAATAAGACTTTAAAATTTATTTATACCCCCTGGGTGCATTGGCCGGAGACGATGGTTACCTTTTTGGAGGAAGAGCGTATTTTGTTTTCCTGCGACTTTTTTGGTTCGCACTTTGCCACCTCCGACCTCTTTGTCACCGATTGGGAAAAGTTGATGCCCTCAAACAAGAGGTATTATGCCGAAATCATGATGCCGTTTCGCGGCATTATCGCAAACAATATTAAAAAAGTCGAAGCTTTGGGGGTAAAAATGATCGCCCCGAGCCACGGTCCGGTCTTTGACCATCCCGAATGTATAATTGATGCCTACAAAGAGTGGGTTTCGGATAAAGTAAAAAATGAAGTTATTGTTCCCTATGTTTCGATGCACGGATCGACCAAAGAGATGGTCGATCATCTAATTGCCGCTTTGATTAACCGCGGGATTAAAGTGAAGCCGTTTGATTTGTCCGGTGTCGATATCGGAGAATTGGCGATGGCGTTGGTTGACGCGGCGACGGTTGTGATCGGTTCTCCGACCGTTTTAGCCGGAGCGCATCCATTGGCCCTTTATGCCGCCGCTTTAGCCAATGCTCTCCGTCCCAAGACCCGTTTTGTCTCGATTGTCGGATCATATGGCTGGGGCGGCAAGATGGTTGAACAGCTGGCCGGGATGATTACAAATTTGAAGGTGGAGGTCTTGGAGCCGGTTATTATAAAAGGGTTGCCAAAGAGGGAGGAATTGGTAAAACTAGATGCGTTGGCGGATCAGATTTTAAAAAAACATAAGGAGGCGGGATTGTTATGATCAATAAAAATGTTGAGAAGATAATGAATGAACAGATCGTGCATGAATTGTATTCGGCGTATTTATACCTGGCGATGTCGGCCTATTTTGAATCGATCAATTTGAAAGGGGCGGCTCACTGGATGCGCTGCCAGGCGCAGGAGGAGGAGATTCATGCCATGCTTTTCTATAAGCATATTGTCGATCGGATGGGAAAAGTAGTTTTAGGCAAGATTGATGCTCCCCCCGCAAGCTGGAAGTCCCCGCTTGAGGCCTTTGTCGAAGCAAATAAACACGAACAAAAAGTTACGGCGTTAATAAACAATATCGCAAAAATAGCGATGCAGGAAGCCGATTTTGCCTCAAATACTATTTTGCAATGGTTTACCAATGAACAGATAGAAGAAGAGGCTCAGACCGACGAGATCGCGCAGCAGCTAAAACTGGTTGGCGACAACAGCTCCGCCTTGCTGCTGCTTGACCAAAAGCTGTTAACCAGAATATTTACCTATCCCGCAACCTTGTCCGCGGTTGTAGGAGGGGTAGCAGGGGGGAATTAAAATGATGAAAAGTGTAAAAGGGACCCAGACCGAGAAGAATCTATTGGCTTCGTTCGCGGGGGAATCACAGGCGCGCAATCGTTATACCTATTTTGCTTCGGTGGCGGACAAGGGGGGCTACAAACAAATTGCGGCGATATTTTTGGAGACCGCGGAAAACGAAAAAGAGCACGCCAAGCGCTTTTTTAAATATTTAGAGGGCGGGGCGGTTGAAATCAGCGCGATGTATCCTGCCGGGAAAATCGGGACAACCGAGGAAAATCTGTTGGCGGCGGCCGAAGGGGAAAAAGAAGAATGGAGCAAACTTTATTTGGACGCGGAAAATATTGCCCGAAAAGAAGGATTTGAAGAGATCGCGGTTCAGTTTAAAGAAATCGCGGAAGTGGAGGAAGAGCACGAGAAGCGCTACCGCAAGCTGCTGGCCAACATAAAAGCGGGAATAGTTTTTAAAAGGGACAAAAAAGTTAAATGGCACTGCCGCAACTGCGGCTATGTGCATGAAGGGGCGGAAGCTCCCAAAGAATGTCCGGCCTGCAAGCATCCGCAGGCGTATTATGAGGTTTTAGCCGAGAATTATTAAATTAATCTGTCTTCAATTATTACTTTGGGCTCATCAGGATATTCAATTATGGTTGGGCTGTAGTGGATGCCTTCAAGTAATGCTTTAATATAGCTCGCGGCTTGCCTGAAGTCCGCCGCCGAGGGATTGCCGAATTCTGTGGAGTTATCATCCAACTCAAAAATTAATACCCCGTCAATATTTCTAAAATTTATAAATGCCGCTACAATATCTTCTTTTTGATAGTTGGGATCGCTTTCTCTTGCCAGGGCAAGGTGAAGGGTCTCTTCTCCCCGCGCCAGAATAAGCTTATTGTTTTTTTTGTTAAAGACGAATTTTCCGTCAAAATCATAAGTAGAATGATACTTGATGAATCTTTGAAGGGTAGAAGCGGTTAGCGGGAAGCTATTGTTGCCAAACAGGTGCCAATCGGGCACGTTTCCTGCCATCAGGCAGAGATTTTTAAAATTTGGCGGAGTTTTAAAATGTATTTCCATATATGTTGTTATCTTAATTCCTCGGCGGAAATTTCACGCAAAATTATGCTTGACAAATATTCTTAATAGGTATAATATATACTTATTATGAACATTACAAGAGCAACCGATTACGCGTTTCGGCTTCTGGTTAACCTGGCCGCGGAAAAAGGGGAAGGTTCCTGCCGCGACATAGCGGAGAAAATAAATGTCCCGTTTAGCCATCTTTCCAAACTGGTCCAGCGGCTTCAGCAGGGGGGCATTTTAATTACCAAAAAAGGAAAAGGGGGCGGGATAAAATTGGCTAAGCCGGCTTCGGCAATTTCCATGGCGGAGGTTTATCGGGCGATGGAAGGGCCGGTCTCTTTAAGTGACTGCCTGTTCCATAAGGATTCTTGCCGGTTTTCCAGAAAATGCAAGGTCAGGGTTTATTTGGGAAAAATCCAAAATCAAATAAATAGGATGTTTGAGGAAAAGAGCATCTTGGAATTGGCAATATGAAAAGAAAAATAATTCATATAGATGAAGATAAATGCACCGGTTGCGGGGATTGCATTCCCAATTGCCCCGAAGGGGCGATCCAGATGATTGACGGCAAGGCCCGATTGATCTCCGATTTGTTCTGCGACGGGCTGGGCGCCTGTATCGGCACCTGCCCGGTTGGAGCCATTAAGATAGAAGAGCGTGAAGCCGAACCATATAATGAAGAAAAGACAATGGAGAATATAATCAAAGCCGGACCAAATACCATCAAAGCTCATCTCGAACACTTAAAAGACCATGGAGAAGAGGATTATTATAAGAGAGCTTTGAAAGTATTAACATCAAAAAATATTCCGGTTCCGGAAACAAAGAAAGAGATTGGGAATGTCCCCTGTGGATGTATGGGATCAAAAATGATGGACTTTTCGGAAGAAAAGGATGTTTGCTGTCATGAAGAAGGGGAGCGGCAGTCGCAGCTTCGGCAGTGGCCGGTGCAGTTGCATCTTGTTCCTACCAACGCCCCATATTTCCAAGGGAAAGATGTGCTCCTGGCCGCCGATTGTGTCGCTTATTCGCTGGCCGATTTCCACAAAGACTATTTAAAGGGAAAAAGCCTCGCAATTGCTTGCCCGAAACTTGATTCGGAGCAGGAAATCTATATCGAAAAAATCAAACAGCTGATCGATCAGGCCCAAATTAATACGTTGACGGTTATGATTATGGAGGTTCCTTGTTGTTCCGGTTTGCTTAGAATTGCGGAGCTGGCGGCAGGGCAGGCCAAGCGGAAAATTCCGATAAAAAAGGTGGTGGTTGGGATTTCCGGAAAGATATTAAAGGAGGAATGGATTTAATGAATAAAATGTTCTGCTATCAGTGCCAGGAAGCGTCGCAGAGAAAAGGGTGTTTAATCCAGGGGGTCTGCGGGAAGACCGACAAGGTTGCAAACCTCCAGGATAAATTGATCTCTCTTTTAAAGGAGATTTCATATTATGCGGTTGAGGCGAGAAGGAACGGGAAAGATAACGAGGAGACAGATGTCTTTGTGATCGAAGGGCTTTTTTCAACGGTTACCAACGTTAATTTTGACGAAGAAAGGATGCTTTCCTTGATTGACAGGGCAGAGAAGATCAAAGAACGGGCCAAAATACTTGCCGGGAATTTTCCGGCGGTTGCCGCACCGGTCGGGATATTGTCGGAAGAGAACGAAGACCTGCGTTCTTTGAAGGAGCTGATAATTTACGGGCTGAAAGGGATTGCCGCCTATGCCGACCACGCCTATGTTTTGGGGAAAAAAGACAAGGAGATTTTTGCTTTTGTCGAAAACGCGCTGGCCAAGACGCTTAAAAATTTATCCGCGGACGAATTGACCGCATTGGTTATTGAAACCGGAAATTTTGGAGTAAAAACTTTGGCGCTGCTTGACCGGGCCAATACCGAGGCCTACGGCAATCCGGAAATTACGATGGTTTATACCGGCTTAAAACAGGGGCCGGCAATTTTGGTTTCCGGCCACGACCTGCTTGATCTTGAAGAGATATTAAAGCAGACCGAGGGGAAAGGGATCAATGTTTATACTCACGGGGAGATGCTTCCGGCCAATGCCTATCCAAAACTTAAAAAATATAAGCACCTGGTCGGCAACTATGGGACCTCCTGGTATAACCAGCAGAAAGAATTTGAAGCGTTCAACGGCGCGATCGTCATGACGACCAATTGCCTGCAGCGTCCGCTTGATTCATACAAAGACCGGATTTTTACGACCGGACTGGTGGCCTGGCATGGGCTCAAGCATATTGCGGATCGTAAAGGAGGGAAACCGAAAGATTTTCATCCCGTAATTGAAAAGGCCCTGCGTTTGGGCGGAGTGGAAGAAAAAGAGGGAAAAGAGATTGTTGTCGGTTTCGCGCATAACCAGGTTTTGGCTTTGGCGGATAAAGTGGTTGCCGCGATCAAGTCCGGAGCCATTAAGAAATTTGTGGTGATGGCCGGTTGCGACGGCCGGCATAAAGAAAGGGAGTATTACACAAAAGCGGCGCAGAATCTTTCGAAGGATTCGGTGATCCTGACTGCGGGGTGCGCCAAATATCGTTACAATATGCTCGATTTGGGAGATATCGGCGGGATCCCCAGGGTTCTGGACGCGGGACAATGCAACGACTCTTATTCGCTGGTTGTTGTTGCGCTTAAACTGGTTGAAGCGTTTGGGCTTAAAGGATTAAACGAGCTTCCGGTAGAGTACGATATCGCCTGGTACGAGCAGAAGGCGGTAATTGTTTTGCTTGCGCTTTTGGCCTTGGGAATTAAGGGGATTGCCCTTGGTCCGACCCTTCCGGCCTTTGTTTCTCCGAACGTTGCGAAAGTTCTGGTTGAAAAATTTGGCATTAAAAAAGGAGGTGAATAAACATGACCCATGAGGAGTTGAATTCCTTTTTAGACGCGAATCCGCAGATTGAATGGGCGAAGGATGACGACGGCAATTTTTACTTCAGGCATTCCCATTATGATTCGAAACATGAAAAAGTAAAAGTGGAACCGCGGGCGCTGGCAAATATTTCAGCCCAACAGCTGGAAAAGACACTGGTTGGCGGGCGCAATGTCGACCAGATCACCAGGGTTACCGGTTATTTTTCGAGAGTTTCGGGTTGGAACAAAGGGAAGCTGGGTGAATTGAATCAAAGAGAGAGAGTTGGCGTGATATAATTACAACGTGGAACGCAAAAAAATCCTTTTGACAGAACTACCGGCGGGAAAGGTCGGAATTGTTTCCGGCTTTGCCGCCGGTTTTAATTCTGAGAAGCGATTAAGCGCGTTGGGTTTGCAGGCCGGAAAGCAGATTAAAAGGTTAAGCGGAATCAGGTGGGGGCCGATCACTGTTCAAATTGGCTCAACACAGGTTAGCCTCGGCCGCGGGATGGCTTCCAAGATCATTGTTGAGGTTTCCGAATGAAAAAAATACTCTTGATGGGAAATCCGAATGTCGGCAAAAGCGCGGTCTTCTCGCGCTTAACCGGCGTCCAGGTGATGACCTCCAATTATCCCGGGACAACGGTTGAATTTACCAGAGGGTACATGCTTTTGGGGCAGGACAAAGTCGAGGTGATCGATGTCCCCGGCACTTATACGCTTGAACCGACCTGTAAAGCGGAAGAGGTTGCCTGCGATATGCTGGCCGGGGCCGATTTGATCATAAATGTGGTCGATGCCACCAATCTGGAGAGGAATCTTTATTTAACACTGGAACTTTTGGAAAAGAAAATCCCGGTGATCGTTGATTTGAACATGTGGGACGATACCAAACACCGCGGCATTACAATCGATATTGAAAAACTTTCCGAATGGCTGGGAGTTCCGGTTGTTCCAACCGTGGCGGTGACAGGGGAGGGGTTTAGCAAACTGATTGCCGGTATTTTTGACGCCAAGATCCCGTTGGTCAGGCGTCATTCTTTGGAAGAGCGCTGGGAAGATATTGGAAAGGTTGTCAGCAGGGTTCAAAAACTGGAACACCGCCATCATACGATCTGGGATATTTTACAGGATCTTTCGATCCATCCTTTGACCGGCCTGCCGATCGCGGCGGTCGTTGCCCTGGCCGCTTTTTTTGTGGTCCGTCTTATCGGAGAGGGGCTGATCAATTATCTGGCCGATCCATTTTTTAATTTACTCTGGCTCCCTTTGCTTATGAAATTAAGCGCTCTTTTTCAGCCGGTTCCCCTGCTCCATGACATTGTGGTCGGAAAATTAATCGGAGGACAGATTGATTTTGTCCAGTCGATGGGGGTTTTTAGCACGGCGCTTTACGTCGAATTCGCAATGGTTCTCCCTTATCTTATCGCTTTTTATTTTATACTCGGTCTTTTGGAAGATTCGGGCTACCTGCCGCGCCTGGCGGTCCTGATGGACGGGCTGATGCACCGGGTCGGCCTGCACGGTTTTGCGATTGTACCGACCCTGCTCGGGTTTGGCTGCAATGTTCCCGGGATTTTGGCGACCCGGATATTGGAAAGCAAACGGGAGCGTTTTATCGCTTCAACTTTGATTTCGATCGCGGTTCCCTGCGCCGCCCTACAGGCGATGATCGTTGGTGTTTTGGGCCGGCACGGAGTCTATCCGGTCGCAATAGTTTATTTGACCCTGGCGCTGGTTTGGATTGTCTTGGGCCTTATTTTAAATAAAGTTATCCCCGGGTTCAGTCCGGAACTTTTGCTTGAAATCCCGCCCTACCGTTTTCCGCCGTTTAAAGTTTTATTCAATAAGCTGCGCTGGAGGATAAAAGGGTTTTTAGTTGAAGCGACTCCGGTCTTGATGCTGGGAGTTTTATTGGTCGGAATCCTTTCGGCTCTTGGGGTATTTGAACTGATTGCCAACTTCTTTGCCCCGCTTGTTACCGGCTTGTTTGGCCTGCCCAAGCAGGCGGTTACCGCACTGGTGATCGGATTCTTGCGCAAGGATGTGGCAGTTGGCATGTTGGTTCCGCTCAATCTCTCCGTAAAACAGCTGACGGTTGCCTGCGTAGTCCTCTGCATGTCTTTTCCTTGTGTTGCCACCTTTACCGTTATGGCAAAGGAGCTGGGTTGGAAAGATATGGTTAAAGCGACCGGGATTATGCTGACGGTTGCTTTACTGGTTGGAACCCTGCTTAATTTTATTTTGCAATAAATCTTCTCCCACTCAAAAAAACATTGAAATTTACTTAAAAGAAAGAGGATATATTAATATGCGGGTAACAACACAGAGAAGAGATGTTTATTCAAATGCTTTGCGGTTTATGAGTCAATTTGGAGGGGATGCCAGAACCGCTCCAAGCAGGGCGGTGGTCGTATCCCGAATGGTCCATTCTTTCGAGGGTATTTTTGGGGTCTCCCGCCATGCCTGTTATAGCCTTTTGGACCAAGGGAGGGTAAGGATGGATGCCACAAACATCCCCGAATTAATTGGCGAAAGCCATTATGCAGAAGCGGCTATGCCAGAAGGTCCGCTAAAACTTGCGATGGACATTGGGGGAGTAGTTTTTGTTCCGACCGTTTTTTCCCCCTATTGTTATTTTGCCATAGATGATACCGGCTGCTTATCGGAAGTCCCAGTAGAAAAATATCCGTTGAATGGATCTGTCATCGGCGGATATCACAGCCGATATTCCGGCAATTTCATAAATCCGCAAGAAAATATGAACTTGTTTTTTACCGCTTTATCCGTTCCCGGGACGACTTTTGGTGTTTGCCGATCCGATTCTTTTGACTGCGGGCAATCGGTTTTGCTTGAAGGGATGGAAATAGGGGACCTTTTGAATATTGCCGCCATTGTAGGGAAATTTGCTTCCAACGCTTTGGCCGATTTTTTAAAAAACGAGACAACCGCCCAATTAGCCGCTTTTAATAAAAAAAAGTTTGATCGCGCGAGACTATTACTGCAGGGAATCGCACATGCGATGAAGAACCGGCTAACCCCTCCGATCGGACACCTTCAGATAGGATTGGAAGGAAATCTTGAAGTGGCAAAAGATGCAATCAAAAGAGCCGTCTCTTTTCTCTTCGGGACGATCGAAGTGGTGGATTTATACGCCGAACCGGTAAAAAGAGGGGAATTTGACATAGAGCTTAATTTGGCGGCAGTTGACGATCTGAAAAAGATCTTTTCTTGCTTGAATGATATTTCCGGAGCATCTTTCAGTGCTTTTAGCGTTCCCGTTTTTATTACCGACAGGAACAAGCTTTTTGATATTGTGATGGAATTAATAATGAACGCGAAAAAGGCAAACCCCGAATTGGACGAAGAAAAAAAATTGCGTGTTGATGTGAAGGCGGAAACAAAAGACGGCCGCATTTTGTTTTCCGTAAAAGATAACGGCAGGGGAATAAAAAAAGAAGATCTTCCCAGGGTTTTTGAGCCAGGGTTCAGCACCGGCGGATCGGGATACGGATTGGCTTTCTTTAAGTCAATAGTTGAACTTTTGGGAGGGGAAATGCGGGTTGAGTCAGAAGAGGGAAAGGGAGCGGCTTTTTATTTTACCCATCCGCTTGATCTGAAACTACCGGATTAGCCTTCAACAATCCAGCGTTCTTTCTCCCTGAACCATTCGCCCGGGGAATTTAAATATTTGAGGGTTTCGTCCAGTATCGAAAAATGCTCTTTTTCTTCTTCCGCCAGTCCCAAAAAAAATTTCCTTACGTTTGGATCTTCGTTTTCTTTTGCGATCTTTTCGTAAAAGGTAAACCCGTCCCGTTCCAGTCCCTTGGCGGTCTCGTATATTTTTTCGGAATCGGTCTCCGTTTCGACTTGCCGGTTAAGCCGGTCTTTTAATTTGTTCAGGATGATTTTAAGCAATTCCGCTTTTTGGGGAGGGACAAAAACACTCTTCAGCCAGTCCCCTTCGGGTTTTTCGCCGGTCAGGCTTTGGTAGAGGGCTTTAATCTTTTCGATATGGACCAGCTCTCTCTCCGCCAGGCTGGCAAGAGTTGATTTTAGTAATCCATTTTTGCTCTTTTCCGCGCTTTGGGCGTAGAAGGCGTAACCCTTTTTTTCCATTTCAATAGCAAGTTTCGCGTCGGCAAGCAGATCGTTCATTTTATAGCCCCAGCGCTTTTTTGATCTCTTCTTTGTTAAACCCGACGACTACTTTTTCATCGATCATAATTACGGGAACACCCATCTGTCCGCTTTTGTCGATCATTTCCTGGGCCGCTTTTTGATCTTCCGACACGTCTATGTTTTCATACGTGACCTTATTATCGTCCAGGAACTTTTTTACCATGTGGCAATAGGGGCAGGTGGCGGTGGAATAAACTTTTACATTGGGCATGGTGCGCCTCCTTTTAGTTTAGCGTAATGTCAAAAAATCCACGTTTTTGTTTTTCGAGTATCCGGGTTTCGCAATCGGGACCGCATTCCACCAGGTCTTTGGTGCAAAAGGCGCAACGGAGGCGTTTTCGGGCGCCGTCAAGAGTCAGCTGTAGCTGCGCGCTACAATTGGTACAGGTTACGCGATCGCCGATCTTGGTTTCTTCCGAGAGCTTTATCTTTGTTTCACAAATCGGGCATCTATATGTAGCCATGCCTGTATTATATATGAATTTGGTTAAGATGGTCAAGGATTGTGTTATAATTTTATCGGACGGAGCGTAGCTTAGCTTGGTAGAGCGCCTGCTTTGGGAGCAGGAGGTCGCAGGTTCGAATCCTGTCGCTCCGATTTTTGATTTTTAGAGTTCGTTTTGTAAAAATAGCCAGTCGACAATTGGTCCCCATACTTGAAAGGACGCGTTTCTGCCAAAAATCAAGTCCCCGTGTCCGGCATCCGCTTCCCTATATTCCGCTCCCCTGATCTTTGAAGCGGCTTCAGAAACATTTCTGGCCAAATGGTCCCTTCTCCCTCCCAAAAGCAGGAAAGGAACCTTGATCCCGCGCATACTATCGGCGTAATTAATATTTCCGCCAAAGCTGGTAAAGCCTTTTGTTATGGACCACTTTAAAAATTGTTCGCGCAATTGCGGAGGGAAGGGCTCCGCGGATTTTCTGAAATACGTTTCCGCGGTTTCTTTTTCCACATTTTGAACCGCGTAGCCGTAATTGGCGAGCTTTCTTACAACGGGAATATGATGGGTATGCGACAGGAAGATTCCGAGAGGGACCAGATTGTCCGCGGCTCTGGCTACCGGATTTTTTTTGTCTCCCAGTCCGGCCAATTGGGCCAGCTTGTCGATGGCATCCAATGCTTTTATTGTGATTTGGTCAAACCTGATCGGACTTCCGATCGTTACGGCCGCTTTTATTTTGTCGCTGCCGCACGTTCCCAAATAAGCATAAGCCAGCATCCCTCCCATACTGTGTCCCAGATAGAAAAGGTCTTCCGAATATTTATGGATAGCCAATACTTTTTTTATTAAGGCGGGCAGTTCGTTGAAAAGCAGCTTATCAAAATCAATTAGGGGAGGGAACTGGTATTGTTCTTCTTTATAATGCCGGCTTGCTTCATGTTTGCTTGAAAATCTTCTTACTACTCTTTTTGACGTACTCAAGTGCGCCACATAAACGTCGAAGCCGTTTTCCGCCAGATAATTTGCCATTGAATGCGTTTGCAGATCATAAGGCGAACCGATCCCGTCTATCGGGGTTCTAAAAATGTTGCCGTTGCAGGCTACTCCATGAACCAAGACAATCGGTCTTAAACGAAGATTTATGTTTTTTTCCGAATAAATTCTTCTTATCAATACTTCGGAGCCGATATCCGAAACGGTAAAATGTGTTTCGGTTGTCATCCTAAGCGGACCTATCGGACCGTTTGAATCGATTTTTATGCTCTGATTTGGTGTGTGGGGAGGAGAGGTTATTTGCTTTAACCTTCCCCACAGTCCGAGTGATACGTTGTTTCGAACTCTCATGCTTCTATATCAATTGACTATATCGAAAATTTCACCTAAAATTGAAGTATAAGCGGGAGTAGCTCAGTTGGTAGAGCATCACCTTGCCAAGGTGAGGGTCGCGAGTTCGAGCCTCGTCTCCCGCTTTTTTTCGCGCCGCTAGCTCAATTGGCAGAGCAGGACACTCTTAATGTCAAGGTTATAGGTTCGATTCCTATGCGGCGCAAAAAATGCCCAGGTGGTGGAATTGGCAGACACGCACGGCTTAGGACCGTGTGCCGCAAGGCTTGGAGGTTCAACTCCTCTCCTGGGCATGTTAGAATAATTGATGCGAGCGGGAGTAGCTCAGTTGGTAGAGCGCCACCCTTCCAAGGTGGATGTCGCGAGTTCGAATCTCGTCTCCCGCTTTCCCCCCCTCTTTTAAAAAAGAATCGGGAGCCCAATCTCCTTAAAGTATCCTTGTTATCCTTCAAGAAAATAAAGGCCCCCGAGTTCTTATAACGTAATCGCTTGGCCTACAGATATGGTCAACCCTTTTGAGGAACGAGCAACTGCTTTGTCCCCTGTTCTCAAGATTGAATATCCGAGTTCCAGGCAGGTATCACTGCCCAGACCGATGTTGCCGGCAATCCCGAAAGCGATCTGCCCGCCGATGGAACCGGAGGTCTTACCCGTGCGATAAACCAGATAGTTGATACCGCCTGACAGGTATGACTTGATTCCACCCAAAAGGTCCTCGGGAAGATTGATGACGCCGTCCAGGTAAATTGGAACACCCTGGAACTTAACGTCCGCATTATCATTCCCTGAGAATCCTCCCAAGCCGAGCTTATACTTCACGGAATCCGCCGATAAACCGACGATCGGTCCCAATCCCAACGGATCGGGCAATACGATATTCGCGCGGCCAAACAGGATGGATTTATTCATCAAATAGCCGACATTAATATCCGTATTCAGTCCCCATCCAAACAACCCGGCCGAAGGAGCCGAAGCTACCCTTGCCGGTGGTGGCGGAGGAGGAACAGCGATCGGAGGAGCCATTTCCGCCGCTTGCAGTCTTACTTTTTGGTCGGCAATCATTTGTTTAAGAGTTGCTTGTCTCTTCTTGTCTTTTGCCCTGATCGCAACATTCAATTTTGATTCAAGCGTATTGATATACGCTTTTATCTCATTTGGTGTTGCGGCAATACCGACATTGACGATTCCGGCCACAAAAACTACTGCAAACAGTAAAATAATTAATTTCTTCATTAAAATTTCACCTCCTTGTTTGCCTAGTTGGCTATTGATAGTTTATACTTCAATTAAATCGCTGTCAACGGGTTAATTGGCCTCCGGCTCGCGGTAGTTTGACATCTTAATTTGAATAAAGGATAATAAATCGGATCCGGGTCAAAGTCAAACTTGGAGCTTGTAAAGGACAATATGAAAAAAATAATTACTTTTGTTTTGCCCCTGATAATTATGGTTTCCGCCGTTATAATTATCTTTGGCGTCGTCCAAGTCAGGTTTGAAGAAGAAAAATTGATGGATGACCTGCAAAGAAAAGCCGAAACTGTCGCCGAAAGCGTGGAGTTGTCGGCAAAATACGTGCTTGCAAAAAAAGATATTGCCGGCGCGGAACGCATGGTCAAGAAGTTTCAGGACAAAAAAAGGATACAAGGGTGCGCGCTTTACGGCGACGACGGAAAACTGATCGCGATCACGGAAAGATTTAAAGAATGGAAAGACGAAGATTTGGAATATTATAAAGATGTTCTTAAAAATAAGTTGCCCAAAAATAAACTTAGCAAATTTAAAAAGATTTATGTTTTTAGTCACATCGTACCCGTGACCGACGATCGGGGTAAAGTATTGGGAATGGTCGAGATGATCTACGATACTTCTTATGTTTTCGCGCGATCGATGAACTTCTGGAGAAGCATAATCATAACACTGGTCTTGCTTATTATTTCCCTTCTTTTGATTTCTCTTCTTTTACTCGGGCGGATGTTTACCGCTCCGGTAAAGAAATTGACCACCTGGTTCCAGCATTTCCAGAAAGGCGAGATAAATAAAACGCACGGGATCAAGGAAAAGGGAGATTTGGGCGCGCTGGCGAGTGAGGTGGAGCAGGTAGCCCTCAGCTTGAGAGTGGCAAGAAAAAGCGTTTCCGACGCCGCTTCGGTCCGGCTGAATAAAGAAGAGCTTTGGACGGAAGCGAAACTGAAGGATCTGGTGCACGCGAAGCTTGGTGACAGCTCCATGGTGGTTGTTTCCAACCGTGAACCGTTCATGCACGTCACGGAGGCCGGGACGGGAAAAATTAAATGTGTCCGGCCTGCCAGCGGAGTGGTCACGGCAATTGATCCGATCATGCGGGCCTGCGGTGGGACTTGGGTCGCGCAGGGGAGCGGTGATGCCGACCGCCAATTTGTGAATTCAAAAGATAAATTGGGAGTGCCGCCGGAGGATAACCGTTACATTCTAAAAAGGGTCTGGTTGACGCCGGAAGAAGAAGAGGGCTTTTATTACGGTTTTTCCAACGAAGGGCTCTGGCCGCTCTGTCATATAACACACACCCGTCCGATCTTCAGGGAAACCGACTGGCAGATGTATAAATCCGCCAACCATAAATTTGCGGACAGTATAATTGAGGAGCTTCCGGAAAAAAATGCCTTTGTCTTTATCCAGGACTACCATTTTACCCTGCTGGGAAAAATGATCAAAGAAAAAAGGCCGGACGCGACGGTCGCCCTTTTTTGGCATATTCCCTGGCCGAACACCGAGGTCTTTTCGATTTGCCCTTACCAGGAGGAGATTCTGGATGGAATGCTGGGTTGCGATTTGATCGGCTTTCATGTGCAATATCATTGCAATAATTTCCTCGATACCGCCAACCGCCTTCTCGAGTGCCGGGTAGACAACGAAAAAAACAGCATAGTGAGGATGGGAAGAGAAACTTTGATCAGACCGTTCCCGATCAGTATCGATGGGATGTTTAGCTTGCCCGTTTCCGCTATCGAGACCGTACAAATTCAAAAAATAAAAGAAGAACTCGGTCTCACAGATAAGATTGTCGCGGTGGGAGTTGACCGAATCGATTATACCAAAGGGATCGTCGAAAGGATTTTGGCGGTGGATCGTTTTCTGGAAAAGTATCCGGAATACAAAAACAAGTTTGTGTTTGTGCAGCTTTCCGCTCCGAGCAGGACAAAGATCAAGCGCTACCACGAGCTTGAGGACGAAATAGACCAATTGGTAGAAAAGAAAAACGCCAAATACGCGGAGGGAAATTGGAAACCGATCATTTATTTGAAGCGGTATTTTACTCCGGAAGAGATCCGCCCCTATTATCGGATCGGCGGTATTTGTATCGTCAGTTCGCTGCACGACGGGATGAACCTGGTGGCAAAAGAATATGTAGCGGCCAAGAGCGATCTTTCCGGCGTTTTGGTCTTGAGCAAATTTACCGGAGCCGCCAGGGAGTTTGCCGATGCCCTGCAGGTCAATCCATATTCGATCGAAGAATTTGCGGATGCCCTGAAACAGGCCTGCTCTATGCCTCTTGAAGAGAAAAAACGCCGGATGGAGAACCTGCGCAAGATAATCGCGGAAAACAATGTTTACCGCTGGGCGGGAAACATTATTACCAGTTTAACCAGCCTGCAAAAAACATGAAATTACTTTTGTTTTTGGATTATGACGGGACCTTAACTCCAATTGTCTCCGATCCCATGTGCGCCAAGCTTTCCCCGTCCCGAAGAAAACTGCTAAATAAACTGTCCCGTCACCCCAAAATAAAATTGGTCATTATTTCCGGAAGAAAACTTTCGGTTGTCAGGAAACTGGCGGGGATTGGCGGCATAATTTATGCCGGCAACCACGGGCTTGAAATTTTGATTGGCAAAAGTTACTGGGTACATCCGAGCGCGGAAAAGTTTTCTCCCCTGCTAAAAAAACTATCGGGTGAACTTGGCCGGAAACTGCTTTTTCGCGGGGTTCTGGTTGAAAATAAAGGATTGAGCATTAGCGCGCATTATCGCTCGCTCGCGAGAAAATATTTTCCCGCGTTTAAAAAAGAATTTGAACGGGTGATCAAACCCTGGAAGGGCAAAATAAAAATCACTCGCGGAAAAAAAGTATTTGAGATCAGGCCTCCGATAAAATGGGACAAAGGGAAAGCGGTTAAACGGATAATTGGCAAATTGAAACCCGGTGATTATTGGCCGGTGTACATAGGAGACGATAGGACCGACGAAGACGCGTTTCGGGCATTGAAGCGGAAGGGGCTGACAGTTCATGTCGGCGACGGCAAGACCGCGGCAAAAAAACGGGTCAGGGACATCAGCGCGGTTTACCGTTATTTGAGGGGGCTTATTAAAAAATGAGGGCTAAAACGCCGTTTCAATTTTATACCTCATCGCAGCTGGTTGAGATAACCGGCCGTAAAGCCGCCAAGCTAAAAACATTCCTGGACATAATTAAAGAAATTGAAGCTTCTTCTATTTTTTATCATGTTCACCATGCTTTTCGCGAACACCAGTTCGCGCCCGGAATGTATACCAACGATTTTGCCCATTGGGTTGGGGAAGAGATTAGCAAAGACGCTTTAGCCGAAAGACTGGCGAATATTAACATCAAAGATTATACCGATATCGCGTCCTTGCGGGAAAAAATCGTTGAAACCATTGAAAGTTATTTAAAGGAAGATCCGGAAAGCGGAAATTTGGAGGCAAAGCACAACTTTTATTTTTGCAAGAGCGTTGCGGTTGTTATGAAGACCAAATATTTAGTATGGGACCAGGAAGAGTTTTGTTCTATCTTGGGCAAAGTGGGGCTGCGTTCGCTTTTCTTTCATTTTTTTGAGGCCCGCCTGCGGCTTGGGCGCAAGACAAATGATTTTTCCGACTGGATCAAGTTTAATTTTAAAAAAGAAAAACTGGCGCGCCAAATCGAAGAATTGGATCCGTATTTATATACGATGGATCAGCTACGGGATCAAATAATCAATTTGGTCCGTGGCAAAAAAGATAGCTTATGGGAGAGGTTGTTAAAATGGTTAAAACCAAGATAGAAGGGTATGCAAAAATAATCAGGCCGCAAAATTTTGACGAGATTATGCTGCTGGCGGAGCGGGCTCGCGGCCAGAGCATAAAAATGATAAACGCTACCGCGGTGGGCGGAGGAGTTGCGGAAATACTAACAAGGGTTGTCCCTCTTTTTAACGAGCTTGGAATTAAGACAAAATGGGAAGTGATCAAAGGCAGCGGAGAGTTTTTTGGCGTAACCAAGGCCTTCCACAACGCTCTGCACGGCAGTAAAACCGAAATCACCGAACAAATGATGAATATTTTTAAAGAAACTTCCGAAGCGAATCTTGCCGAAATGTCTTTTGACGAGGATGTGGTAATTATTCACGACCCGCAGCCGGCCGGGCTGATCGCGGCAAAGGAAAAATCAAAGGCGAAATGGGTATGGAGATGCCATATCGACACCTCTCATCCCCAGCCGGAGGCCTGGAATTTTATCAAAAGTTTTGTTGAAAAATACGACGCTTCAATTTTTTCGACGCCGTGGTTTGCCAAGGAATTGCCTATTCCGCAGTATTTTATATATCCGGCGATAGATCCGCTGGCGGAGAAAAACCGCGAACTTTCGTCAGGCGAGATCGATGCGGTCATGCGCAAATATAAAATCGACCGGTCACGCCCCATTTTAACCCAGGTATCAAGGTTTGATTATTTAAAAGATCCGCTGGGAGTGATCGAAACATATAAGCTGGTCAAAAAGCAAAGGGATTGCCAGCTGGTCATGGCCGGCGGCGGGGCTTCGGATGATCCGGAAGGAGATCAAGTGCTGCATAAAGTTCAGGAAGCCGCGAAAGGAGATCCGGATATTCACATTCTACTGCTTCCTCCTTTTGCCGATCTGGAAATAAACGCCCTGCAAAGGGCTTCTACCATCATACTTCAAAAATCTTTACGGGAGGGCTTTGGGCTGACTGTTACCGAAGCTTTATGGAAAGGCAAGCCGGTGGTGGCGGGAGCGGTTGGGGGGATAACGCTGCAGGTTATCCATAATTTTACCGGCATGCTGGTGCATTCGATCGAAGGAGCGGCTTATCAAGTCCGTTATTTGCTTAATAATCCCCAGTTCGCGAAAAAAATGGGAGAGTACGGCCGGGAACATGTCAGAGAAAAATTCCTTATAACCAGAAAGCTTCGGAACTACCTGCTTCTGCTCATATCCCTCAAAAATCAGGGAAAAGATCTTATTGAGTTATAATACACGTGAGATAAAACAGAGAAGAAGTCCTTGCTGTTACCGATAGTATTGGGTAGAATTAGGAAGAAAGTTTAATGCTCCGCTTCTTGAGCCCTCGTAGCTCAACTGGATAGAGCGGCTCCCTTCGAAGGAGAAGGTTGTGGGTTCAAGTCCTGCCGGGGGCAGATAAATTTTGCTGGCGCAAAATTTAAGGATAAGGCGAAGAAGAAGAATTAAGGCGGGACAAAGAATAAAAATGAATCAAAGAAAAACCGGCAAAATTTATCCCTTAATCCTTCATCTTAATTCTTGTTCTTTGATTGGCGAAATATGACATTTGATTTTGAAAAATTTCCGGTTTATAATCTCGCTTTAACTTTTACCAAATCGATCAATTCTTTACTGGAAGAAATTAATATTTCAAAAAATTCAAGGATTGCCGACCAATTGATACGGGCATCCCTTTCTATTCCTCTTAATATTGCCGAAGGGGCAGGAAGATTCCATAGGGCGGATAAAAAAACTTTTATATTATAGCAAGAGGATCTGTGTTTGAATGTGTTGCAATATTGGATATTTTAAAGGGTAATCTTGGCGAAGAAAATCATTTGAAGTATTATTCCATTTTAGAAGAGTTGTCTAAAATGTTATCGGGATTAATTAATAGCCATAAATAATGTAAAAGTTTGTTGTTGCATTTTTATTTTATATTATTTGTTGTATGAATGGCCATTAAGAAAATGCTATAATTTTAGCAGATAGGGGTTTTAAGCCTTAATTTTTAATCTTAACCCTTATCCTTATTCCATGGCGGCCTTGGTGTAGTGGCAACACAGCAGATTGTGGTTCTGTTATTACGGGTTCGATTCCCGTAGGCCGCCCCAGAAAAATCCGAACGAAGTTTGGATTTTTCCCTTGTCCTTGTTCTCGTCCTTTTTGTTCGGATTTTTAGGACAAGGACAAGTACGAGGACAAGTAAAGGTAGAAAGATACTAGGGAGAAAAAATGTTAAGATTGCCGTTAAGATTGCCGCCGAGCTTGATTATTGTGGTTAGTTTCCTGGCCGTGATTATTACGGGAGCAATCTTATTGTCGCTTCCCGTTTCATCCGCCAACGGTCTCCCCACCAATTTTCTGGACGCCTACTTTACTTCAAACTCCGCCACCTGCGTGACCGGACTGGTAACACTTGACACCGGCGTTCATTTTTCCTTGTTTGGTCTGATTGTATTATTGATTTTGATACAGATAGGAGGATTGGGTTATCTGACTTTTTCGACTTTTTTGGTTCTGGTCTTCCGCCGAAAAATGTTTGTTTCGGAAAAACTGATGATGATGGAAGCGCTCAATATCTATTCCGCCCAGGATGTCCTGCTGGTTTTGCGCCGTATTTTCAGGATTGTCTTTTGGATTGAAGGGGTAGGGGCCTTGATCCTTTTTTTGCGATTCCTTCCCGAAAAGGGAGTTTCACAGGCGGTACTATACGGTGTTTTTCATGCCGTTTCCGCGTTTAATAATGCCGGCTTTTCACTTCCTCCAAACTTTGCCAGCTTAACACCCTACGCCACCGACTGGGTGGTCAATTTAACCGTTACTACCTTGATTATTATCGGTGGCATTGGCTTTTTGGTCATCGCGGATATTTTGCAGTTTAAGAGATGGTCTCTTCATACCAAAGTTGTTTTAGCAACAACACTTCTTTTGCTTATGGTAGGGACGATCGGTTTCTTTATCCTGGAATACAACAATACGCTTAGTCCTCTGGCCTTGCGCCACAAAGTGCTGGCCTCTTATTTTCAGGCGGTCACGCCCCGAACCGCCGGCTTCAATACTCTTGATTTGGGTAAAATAGTGCCCGCTTCGGCGATTTTTATAATGTTTTTGATGTTTATAGGAGCCAGCCCGGGAGGGACTGGCGGCGGTATCAAAACAACAACCTTTGCGCTGGTTGTTTTGACTGTTCGCGGAGTTTTAAGGAATTGCAGGGACACGATAGTTTTTAACCGGCGAATTCCGCCCGAAACGGTGCGTCGATCCTTTACGATCGTAATTTTGGGATTGGTGGCGATCGCTTTTCCGATTTTCTTTATGACGGTTACCGAAAAAATGCCGCTTATGCCGCTGGCATTTGAGGTTTTCTCGGCTTTTGGCACGGTCGGCTTGAGTATGGGAATTACCCCCTTTCTAAGTCCGATTGGTAAGGTTATAATAATCGTTACCATGTTTATCGGCAGGGTCGGTCCGTTGACCCTGCTTTTGGCGCTGGCATTGAGGCAAAAAGAAACCAGGATTGAGCCCCCCAAAGAGGGCGTTTCAATAGGATAGAAGGAGGACTTTAATGGCAAAAAAACAATATGGAGTATTGGGATTGGGGAGATTCGGTTCGAAAGTGGCTAGGGAGCTTTTTTTTAAAGGTTATGAAGTGGTAGTGATGGATAAGGACGAAGATGTTATACAGGGGATCAAGGAGCAGGTTACACACGCTTTTATCGGGGATATTATTGAAGAAGCGGCTTTGCGCGAAGCCGGGATACTTGATTGCGATGTGGTTATAATCGCGGAGAGCAATAATATGGAGAGCAATATCATTGCCGCGCAGATCTGCAAATCGGCAGGGGTCAGTTCGGTTGTTTGTAAGGCACAGAATACCATCCATGGGAATATTCTTGCAAAACTCGGAGTCGACCATGTGATCTTTCCCGAACAGGATACCGCCATTAAACTGGTGAACAAACTGACCAGCCAGGGGGTTTTGGATTATTTTGATATCGGAGAAAACCTCACAATTATCGGGACCAAAGCGCTTCCGGAATGGGTAGGAAAGAGATTGGAACAGCTGGATTTACGCAATCGTTTTAACGTTACGGTGCTGGCTATCCGCAGGGAAAAAGAGAACATGGTAATTCCGGCCTGGAGCACCACGATTGAGAAAAGCGACGTTCTGGTCCTGTTTGGCCGCGAAGATTCTTTCAAAGAGCTCAAACTTGACATTACCCATAAAACCTAGGAAGTATCTTTCTTCAGTTAAGAATCCCCTGGTCAAACCGTGCCCCTGCGCCAAAAATCATATCTCTTGCGGCTATGTCGTTATCAGTCAGATAATCGGCTGTCCCTATAATTGCAGTTACTGCTACCTTCAGACCTTTTATGGAAAGGAGGAAATCGCGATTGTTACCGACGAAGCGGAAATTTTACGGCAGACCAAAGAATACATGGAGCATTCACCCCAATCGTTGAGGATTGGAACCGGTGAATTTTCGGACAGTTTGGCAATTACTGAAGCGGCCGCCTTGGCCCAAAAGCTGGTCCGGCTTTTTGCCGGGCAAGAGCGGCATCTTTTGGAATTAAAAACTAAAAGTGTAAATATTGAAGGTCTTTTGGATTTAGAACACAATCAAAAGACAGTGGTCGCCTGGTCGCTCAATCCGGAGTCAATCGCTAAAACGGAAGAATCGGATGCCCCGTCCCCCGTTGAAAGATTGGAAGCCGCCAAAAAGTGCGCGGAAGCAGGGTATCAGATCGGTTTCCATTTTGATCCGATCATCTTTTTTGACGGATGGGAAAGGGAATATGAGGGAATAGTAGGGAAGATTGGAGAATATGTGCTACCCAAACAGATTGCCTGGATCAGTTTGGGGGCTTTGCGGTTTCCGGTAAAACAAAAAGAAGTTATCCAAAAGAAGCATCGGCATTCGCGGATAGATTTTGCACGAATGATTCAGGGAAAAGACAATAAATTGCGTTATCCGGTCCCTTTGAGAATCGAATTGTTTAACCGGCTCGCGGAAACGATCTATAGGTTGCTGTCGAAAGAGATTGATCTTTATCTTTGCATGGAGGAGCGGGAAGTATGGGACGGGACGGTTGTAGGAAAAAAGAAAAAAGCCTGAACAGGCTCAGGCTTTTATTCTTAACCAAATAAGAGTGAGGTTCTCATCCCTTCCTATATATATATCGTTAAACTTTTCGGGAAATTTCACTATATTTTGATATAATAAAAAAATGGCAATTCGAAGGATTTCAATCGCTTTTTTGGCGGGGTGGGGGCTGTTCATCTTTTTCTCCCACGGTTTTTCTGCCATCTCTATTTTTGAATGGATCTTCTGGCTGGTCCTTTTAGCCATAACTTTTACCGCGTGGAAGCTTGAATTTTTGGGCGGTTCGCTCTTTCTCTTTTTGGGGCTGTTTTATCTTTTAATCGGCATTGGAAAAGCTCCGCTTTTTGTTTTTTTGGTTGTTCCTCTTCCGCTTTTAATTTTGGGTTCGCTTTTTATCCGGGATGCGGTCAGAAAAAAGAAGTAGGGGAGCGGCGGGACCTTTTCTTTTCGCCCTGCAGTTTCTTGTCCCGCAGCATTTTTTCTTTTGACCGTTTGGAGCGCTTGCGTTTTTGGCGGCGGATCTTTTCGATCTCTTTCTGCCTTTTGGATTGCGCCCCCAGAATCCTTTCTTCAATCTTTTCTTCAAGCAGGCGCCAGGCGAGAATGCGGTTTGCCGCCTGTGAACGTTCCCTTTGCATCTTAACTTCGATCCCGGTCGGCAGATGTTTTAAATAAACGGCGGTCGCCACTTTATTTACGTTTTGTCCCCCTTTTCCGCCCGAACGGACGAATTTTTCAATTACCTCTTCCCTGCGTATCATGGGGGCATTATAGCAAATCGGGTGAAATTTTGGGGCAAGGAAAAAAGTCCCGAATTTTCATCTCAAATCAATATCCCAAATAATTCCGAATCCCCAGGGCTCGAATATAAAGTCTCTAATTCTCCAATCTTTGCTCGAAAGACCCATCCTATTCTGAGGGTGGGGAGGAGATATTAGAGTAAGGATTCGGGCATTTGAGACTGCACTATTCGAGCAGGAGGATTAGAATTCATTCGAGAGGTTGATTCGTGATCAAAATTTGAGAATTATTGGTGTAAACCATGTGTCTTGATACCTCCTAGATTTATAAAAACACCTGAAATTTTTCAGATATAAGGCGGATATATATACAGGGGGTGAGAACATGGAAGAAGCACAGGTAAAAGAAGAAGCCAAAGAGATTCTCGCAAAAGATGCTTTGAGGGATTTTCGCTGCAAGTTCTGCCACCGCCTTTTGGCGAGAGTGGGAGAGGCGAAAAGGGTTGAGATTAAATGTCCCAAATGCAAGACAATGAACCTCTATTCGGACGAAGAGATATTTATCGTAAACATCGACGAGGCCTACTTGAGCAAGCAGATCGCGAAGGGGAGGGTGAACTACAATTTGGTCAAAAACTAAGAGTGGATCCCGATTCCTAAAGTGTTTAAGCCGGCCTCAAACAGCCCTTCGGGGATACTTGGATGCGCGAAGATTGTGCGGGCAAGCTGTTCGACCGTTAAATTGTTGGCCATTGCAAGGGACGCGATTCCAAGAACGGATGATGCCTGCGCTCCGACAATGTGAACTCCCAGGATTTTTCCCGATTTTTTCTCCGCAATAATCTTAAAGAACCCTTCGGTTTCTCCAATTGCGTTGGCGTGGCCTAAGGCCGAAAAAGGGAACCTTCCGATTGATATTTCATGCTTTGCTCTTGCCGCTTCTTCGGTTAATCCGATCGTCCCGATTTCAGGATGAGTGTAGATAGTGCAGGGGATAGCGTTATAATCCATCTTTGAATCTTTTCCCATGGCGTTTTCGGCGGCGACGATTCCCTGGGCCGAGGCGACATGGGCCAGCATTGAGATTCCGGTCACATCCCCGATCGCGTAGACATTTTTAGTTTCCGTTTCCATCTTTTCGTTGACGGTTACTTTGGCGTTTGGTTTGCGGCCGATGCTGATTAAAGTTGTCCCTTTGGCCTCTTCCGGCTTAAAATTTGTATTGGTTAAGACCGTTACTTTCTTGCGTTTTAAAATAGAGCGGACCGCGTCCACCAGGTCGTGATCGAAGCCGGGGAGAATGTCGGGTTGCGCTTCAAAGATGGTGATTTCCGATCCAAGCGAACTATAGATAGAAGCAAAGTGGACCCCGATCACCCCTCCGCCGACGATATTAAGTTTCTTTGGAATTTCATCTTTCCAGGAAAGAAGATCGTTGCTGGATATGAACTTTTTGCCGTCAAAGGGAACATTGGGGAGAGCGATAGGGTAGGATCCGGTCGCCAAAATTATCTTTCTACTCTCTACTCTCTCCTTACTACTATCTACTCTCTTGACCTCCACGCCGCCATCTTCCAAAAGCGTTCCTTCCCCGTAAATCACCTCAACATTGTTCTTCTTCAATAGAAACTCGATTCCTTTACGCAGCTTATTGACAACCCGTTCCTTGCGGGCCATAACTTTTTGGAAATCGATTTTTGGATCACTGATTTCTATACCAAGAAGTCCGGCGCGGCCCAAGTCGTCAAAAAAATTGGTTGATGTGATGAGTGCTTTGGTTGGGATACAGCCGTGGTTTAAGCAGGTTCCGCCGAGCTGGTCTTTTTCTATCAGAAGGACTTTCCCTCCCAATTGCGCCGCTCGTATTGCGGCGACGTATCCTCCGGGTCCGGCGCCGATTACAACGACGTCATAATGAGGCATTAGGACAATTCCTTGCGCAACAGTGCTTGCACCAGGTCCGGCTTGGCCCGCCCTTTGCTCTCTTTCATAACCTGGCCGACCAGATACATTATGACCGGATCTTTTCCGGATTTGAATTGCAGAACCTGCTTAGGGTTGTTTTTAATTACTTCTTTGACAATCTGTTGAAGCGCGCCTTCATCCGAAATCTGGGTCGCTCCCGATTCGGATACAATATCTTTTATGTTTTTTCCGGTTTCCAGAGCTTTGATTAAGACTTCTTTGGCGGCAGTTCCAGAGATTGTTCCCTTTTCGATTAATTTAATAAGTTCAATTAACTCTCTAGGAGAAAATACTATATCCTTAATATCCAGATTTTTGTTTTTTAAATACGCCATTACATTTACCAGCATCCAATTTGCAATTTCTTTAGGTTTGTTTTCTATTTTTAGGCATTCTTCGAAATAGTCTGATATGGATTTTGTTGCAATTAGGACTTCTGCGATAGGATTTGGAAGGCCGTATTCATTGATGTAACGTTCCCGTTTCTTCTCCGGAAGTTCGGTTAGGGTTGCCCTTATTTCTTCAATCCATTTATGATCCGGTTCAATCGTTACCAAGTCCGGTTCGGGAAAATATCTATAATCATGAGCTTCTTCTTTGGAACGCATACTCTTGGTGTCATGGGTTTTGGTGTCAAAATAGCGGGTTTCCTGGATTATTTTTTCTCCGGAAGCTTTCATCTCGGTGTGTCTGGCAACTTCCGCTTCAAGCCCCATCTGAACAAAACGAAAGGAATTCATGTTCTTTAATTCGGTCTTTGTTCCCAGTTCTTTTTGTCCGACCGGGCGGATTGAGATATTGGCATCACAGCGCAACGATCCCTCTTCCATTTTAGCGTCGCAGACGCCGATATACTGCAAAAGGTGGGCGAGGTCTTCCATGAATATTTTGGCCTCAAGAGGGGAGCGAATATCCGGTTCGGTCACGATTTCCATCAGCGGCGTTCCCCCGCGGTTGTAATCAACCAGGCTTTCTTCGGAGCCCATGATCCTCTCGGCTCCTTTGTGGACGAGTTTTCCGGCGTCTTCTTCAAGATGGATGCGAGTAATATTTATTTTTTTGCGAAGGCGAGAATTCGAATTCTCGCCTTCATTTGGTATTTCGATTTCCAAATGCCCTCCGGTTATAATCGGGAGTTCGTATTGAGAAATTTGATAGGCCTTGGGCAGGTCGGGGTAGAAATAATTCTTGCGGGCAAAGACGCTCATCGGTTCAATCTTACAATTTAGTGCCAAACCGGTTTTGATCGCCAGCTCAATGGCCTTTTTGTTGATTTTTGGCAGAACTCCGGGTTGTCCGGTGCAGATTTCGCAGACATTGGTATTCGGTTCCGCTCCGAACTTGGTTGAACAGGAGCAGAACATCTTGCTCTCGGTTGCAAGCTGGGCGTGGATTTCAAGGCCGATCACAGTTTCGTATTTGCTCATCGAATTTCCGCCTTCTCTTTATGCCAATTTGTATTCTGCTCATAAGTATAGGCCGCTTTTAGGATGGTTTCTTCGTCAAAGGCCTTTCCGATTATTTGTAATCCGATCGGTAATCCGTTAGCAAAACCGCAGGGGATCGAAATTGCCGGAAGGCCGGCCAGGTTTACCGGAATAGTTGCGATATCTGAAAGATACATCGAAAGCGGATCGTTGGCCTTTTCTCCAATCTTAAAGGCTGGGATAGGGGAAGTGGGAGAAATCAAAACATCGCAATCTTTAAAGGCCTTTTCAAAATCCTCTTTGATTAAAGTCCTGACTTTCAAGGCTTTCAAATAATAAGCATCATAATATCCGGCCGATAGAGCATAGGTCCCAAGCAAGATTCTTCGCTTAACTTCCGGACCAAAGCCTTCTGCCCGGGTGTTTTTATACATTGTAATCAAATCTTTCGCCTCTTTACTGCGCAGCCCGTACTTTACTCCGTCATATCTCCCCAGGTTTGAGCTGGCTTCGGCGGGGGCAATCAAATAATAAGTGGCGACAGAATATTTCAAATGTGGGAGAGAGACCTTTTTGACCTTTGCCCCTTTTGATTCTAACAATTTTACCGCTTTTTCGATGGCTTCTTTGGTTGAACCCTCGACTCCTTCTCCCATCAGCTCGTCAATTATTCCAACGGTCAGATTTTTAACATCATCAATCAGCGCCTTGGTGTAATCCGGCGCTTCCAATTTTGCCGAAGTAGAATCTTTTTCGTCATAGCCGGAAAGAACATTCAAAAGAATAGCGCAATCGCGGACATCTTTGGTCATCGGGCCAATCTGGTCAAGGGAAGAAGCAAAAGCGACTAGTCCATAACGAGAAACTCGACCATAAGTCGGCTTCATTCCGACTATTCCGCAAAATGAGGCCGGCTGTCTGATTGATCCGCCGGTATCGGAACCTAGTGCCAATACGGTTTCATCGGCCGCAACCGCCGCCGCCGATCCGCCCGATGATCCCCCCGGGACGCAATTTAAATTCCACGGGTTCTTGGTTGTTTTTATCGCCGAATTTTCGGTTGATGAGCCCATCGCGAACTCATCAAGGTTAGTTTTTCCGATCGTGATTGCTCCGGCCGCTTCCAGTTTTTCGACAATGGTGGCGTTATAAGGCGGGAGGTAATTATGCAGTATTTTCGAAGAGCAGGTGGTTAGGATCCCTTTTGTACACATATTGTCTTTTACGGCGATCGGGATGCCGGCGAGCGGCCCGCTCCTTTTTCCTTCGTCGACCGCTTTGGCCTGTTTCAAGGCGAGCTCTTTTGTTAGCGTCACATACGCGCTAATCTCTTTCTCATGCTTCTCGATCTGTTCGTAGGTCGATTTAACGATTTCGACAGCCGAAACCTTTTTATTTTTTAGTAAACTTAGTAGTTCATGCGCTGGTTTCTTGTTCATTCTTCTATGATCCTCGGTACTTTGAACATATGATCCTGCTCTTCCGGAGCATTTGCCATAATATCTTTGGTGTTTTTGCACGGGATAGCTTTATCTTCGCGAAAGACGTTTTTCATCGGAATCGCGTGCGAAGTCGGCGCAACTTTATCAGTATTTAGCTTTTGCAGCTCCTCGGCATGGTCTAATATGTTCGATAACTGCTCGCCGTAGAGTTTTTTCTCTTCTTCGGTCAGATTCAGGCGAGCCAGATTGGCGACCTGGTCGATGTTGATTTTCATAATACTATTATAGCCCTTAAAGCGACAGGTTCGCAACCGGCTTGAGGTCTAAATCCGCAAATTGTTTTTTCTTAAATTTATAATACGCCGCGGCGCCGATCATGGCGGCATTGTCGGTGCATAAATCCAGGGAAGGGATAAGCAGGGAAGATAGGGAATGGGAGGGAATAGCAAGGAATTCCCTGCGCAATAGTGAATTCGCTGCAACCCCGCCAGCCAGGGCAATCGTCTTCACTTTTTTCTTCTGGGCGGCCCTCAATGTTTTTGTGACCAGGACATCTACACAGGCTTGTTGGAAGGAAGCGGCGATATCGGCTACGTTTTCGGTTACGATTGGACGTTTCGATGTTCGGTTACGGTTAACGTAATTGACCACAGCGGTTTTAATCCCGCTGAAAGAAAAATCAAACCCGTCATCCAGCATCGGTCGGGTGAATTCGATTGCTTTGGGATTCCCTTCCTTAGACAATTTATCGATAATCGGTCCGCCGGGGTAGCCGAGGCCCAGGAAGCGGGCGACCTTATCAAATGCCTCGCCAACCGCGTCATCGCGCGTTCTGCCAATAATTTCGTACTTCCCGTGATCTTTTACACATACGATCATCGTGTGTCCGCCGGAGACCATCAGGCATATGAATGGAAATTTGGGAGCCTGAACCAGAAAGTTTGCGTATATATGGCCCTCGAGGTGATTTATGCCAATTAGCGGCTTATCCGCGGCATAGGCAATGGCTTTCGCGGCGCACAGTCCAATCAGAAGCGAACCGACCAGTCCCGGTCCGTAGGTTACCGCGACCGCATCGATTTTTTTAAATGTTGTTTTTGCTTTATCTAGAGCTTCGGCAATTATCGGGTTTATGACTTCAATATGTTTTCTGGCGGCGATTTCCGGAACAATCCCGCCGTATTTTTTATGGAATTCAATTTGGGTGGAGACGATGTTGGAAAGAACTTCGCGCCCGTCTTTTACGACGGCGGCAGAGGTTTCGTCACACGATGTTTCAATGGCGAGGATTTGCATACTTAAAATGCTCCCTTTGTTAATGTGATCCCGTAATGATACGGTTTTAAATCAAACTGAATCGGGTTGATAAAGCCCGCTTCTTGTGCCCATTTAAGTATTTGTTCCGGTTTGGGTCGGATCTCCATGGCGGGACCGCGCGGGGTAGAGGGGTCGTAATTCCAATGAATTATTCCCGCTTTCCCGCCCTTTTTTAGTATCCGGTGTGCTTCAAGAAGCAGGGAAACCGGATTTTCAAGATGTAGGATGTTAAAAAGCATAGCGTAATCCACGCTTTCATCTTTTAGTCCCGATCCTTCAGCAATAAAATCACGCAAAACAGCTTCAATATTGTTTAAGCCATGTTTTTTTGCTTCGTTTCTGGTAATGCCGATCATTTCAGGCTCAATATCAAAAGCAAAAACCTTGCCCTTAATAATCTTGGCGGCGGAGACAGTAAATGTGCCGTAGCCGCAGCCAAATTCCGCCACATCAATGGTTTGATCGTTTAGACCCAGTGTTTTGAGTATTTTTTCTGGCTGGAAGAATTCTTCCCACATTTCGCGCCCCGGCATTCCGCTGTCCCTGGCTTTCATGCTCGTTTCATAAGCCACAATTTGTTTATGGTCATATTAAAATTATAGCACTGTTGAGCACGAGGAAATTGAATGTTATACTTCACTGTCAATTAAGGAGGTTTAAAATGAAAAAGTTGTTTGGCTTGTTGCTGGTTTTTTTCGCTATGGTTTCTGTTTCTGCCGCGGATACCATGAAAGTTTCCGGTGAGTTTGAGGGAGGAAAAAAGTATCGGGCCGGGAAGATCAACGTGGTGGTGATGAAAGGGAATTTTTACCAGATGGGGCGGCAGTACGGCGGATTGATGAAGGCGGAATTTAAGGAATTCTACGACATGCTGGTAAAACAGGCCGGGATCGGCACCGCCAAAGCTCCCTACAAAGAAGTGCTGGCAGAATTTAAAGCCGGGCAGGAACAGGTCCCTTTCTACGTTCGGGAATGGGTGAGGGGGATGGGAGAAACCTCGGGGCTGGGAGCCGAAAAACAAATCATCGCTTCCCAGGGGCTTACCGCTATTTTGATGCCGGCAGGGTCCTGCTCGGGAATGGTCGCCTGGGGGAAATATACCAAAGGCGGAGCCTCGGTTGTCGGCCGCAATTGGGACCTGGGGACAAAAGCGCTTGAACCGTATCAGAAATTTTTGACCGTGGCGGTTTTTAATCCGGCCGGTTACGGACAAGGTGTGGCGGATATAAATTATATCGGGCAGATCCTGTGGCAATCGGGTATTAATAAATCGGGGATCTTTTATGATCTGCAGAATGGGGCCATGTGCGATCCGCGCGATGCCAAAAACCGGCTCAACTCCAATTCGGCGCTGATGTCGATGCTGCTTGATTCGACCTCCTTCAAACAGGTAGAGGGATTTTTTGACGCGGTCCGCGCACAGGGGGGCTTGCTGATCAATGCCGCCGATGCCAAACAGGGTGCCTGCTTTGAGTGGGGGACCGATGACTATAGAAAGAGGATCGACGACAAAGAAGGGCTGGTTGCCTCCGCCAATAATTTTACCGATCCGACCTGGCACGCTTTAACCGAAATTCCGGACGGGGCAAACGGCGGTTTTACAAAAGAGAGGACCAATAACCTGCTTAAGCTCGGAAAAAAACACCGCGGGCAGATTGACGCAAACAAGATGATGAAGATCTTTTCAACCACGATTCCCGAAGGTGGTCCTTCTTTCCCTTTGGACAGCAGTTTAAAAACCTATTACTCGATCGTCGCGGTTCCGAAAGATTTGAAACTCTGGCTGAATGTCCGCGGCCTGCAGGACTGGACGGAGATCAATCTTAAGCCGTTATTTTAGAGAGCCGCTTCGGGGGTTGGGGCATTTATGGTCCCTTTTACCCAATCGGCAGGAGTAAGCCAGTTCGCTTCGGAAGTTAGAGCGAAGAAAACATAGACATCACCGGTTGCTTCCAGCGAAACAAGTTTGGGAAGTTCATAAACATAAAAAACCCTGTTGACGCGCGCCCCCTGGACAAAACAACGGGCCTCGAGAGTGATCCCGGTTTCCTGCCGCAATCGCGCGGCCATCTCCGCGTAGCGCTGTGAATAATTTCCCCAGATATCATCGGCCTCTTTGGTTGTGACCGGATGCGGATCGACATAATGCACCCCTTCTATCGAAACCATACCGTTGCTGAGCGGATAAGCGCGCTCGTACCAGTATTCCTTGTTCATGGTTATATATGAAGGATACTGGTCGGCAGCGGCGGTTCCAACCCCTTCATCCCAGATCGCGCGGTAGCTTTCTGTTGAAGCGTAGCTGTTGATCGCGTCCATTACTTTAATTAGGCGGGGGCGGTTAGCCGACAGCGACCAATAGCCCATGTGGACACGGGTATTCGCGTTTTTCAACGTTGAATTAAGGGCAATAGCTTCGTCATAAAGAGTACTTACAAAGGAAGAATTGGATAAAAGTGCAAGTTTAACTGCCGGGTCGGTAAAAATCGGGCTGGAAGTTTGGGCCTGCCTGCCGCAGTTGAATAGCGAGAAGGAACAAAAGGCCAGCGCCAAGATGCAAAATAATATTTTTTTCATTTCGGTTTTATTATAATTCATTTGCTATAATATAACCATGTTAAAAAAATACTGGCAGTATATCCTTCTGGCTTTTTTGGTGGTCCTTTTCTGGTATCCGGTTACTCAAAACAACGATTTCTTTATGGATGATTGGGGCTATATTAATCCGATCCAAGAGGGGAGGGTTGATTTTGGTTATTTTTTCACCCCATTGAATGAGCATTTTGTACCGATGACAAAAGCCGTATTTTGTCTGATGTTTGGTATTTTTGGATTAAACATTGTTCCCTATATTTGGCTCTTGATCTTTGTCCACGCAATAAATACCGGTTTGTTTTTTTATCTTTGCCGCTTGAATTTTCCGAGTGCCAAATGGTTGCCATTGGCTTTGGCGGTATTTTTCCTTTCCAATTCGGCCTATTACGAAGTGATACATATGATCAGCAACTTCTCAATGGCCAGTTCGCTGATGTTTCTGCAAATATCTTTGATCTTTTTACACCTTTATGTCCAAAACGGCAACAAAAAATTATTATGGATATCGCTTGTTTCCTCCTTTTTTATCCCGATGAATTTTTCACTTGGTTTGGTTGGGATCGTTTTTATCGCCATGTATTATTTTTTGGTTTTAAGGCAGGCGAGAATTCGAATTCTCGCCTTCTATGTGGTACCATGGCTCTCCTTTTTGACCCTCTGGCTGATTTTTGTCTATCCGACGGCAATCGCGGCCAAAACCGGAATGGCCGCCAATTATGCCAATGTGCTGCCGAATATTCTTTCGGGATTTGGCGGTTTTTTGTTTAAAAGCCTGGGGATTGGGATTTTAATGCAGCCGTTTAATATTTGGGTCGCGGGTTTTCTATTGTTTAACCTGATTGTTTTCGGGTTTCTCCTGCTTTTATATTTTATTTTAAACCCAAAAAACGGGCGCGGGCGGATTGTACACGACCGCGGGATCGCCTGGTTTTCTTTCCTGGGAGCGCTAATAAGCTATGGTGCAATCGCGGTTGCCCGGACCGATCTGCCGAGCAGTGTCTTTTTGGACTGGGGGCGCTACCAGTTCTTTTCGGTCTTTTTCCTGACGATTTTTATGGGAAACCTGATTTTGCCGCTTATTTTGGCTTTTTCATCCTTATTCAATAAGGATCGCCTGAAGTATTATTTCCTCTTCCTTTTTGTTCTTTATTTGCTGGGGCAATTTATGACGATCCGCGTCAAAGCGGAATCACCGGTTAGGACGGAAGGCCTGATTCCTAATCAGATAGAAATACCAGTGTAGGTATTTGGGGAGCCATTGCGCCAGCTTGAAATTCGATTTCCCCTCGGCGCGGTCGGTCCAGGTAGTCGGGAGCTCCTCAACGCGATATTTTTTCAGGTGCGCCTTGACCGTTATCTCCATCCCGATCTCAAATCCGCCGGTTGATTCGATCCTTATATCATTCAAAACTTTTTTTGAGTACATCTTAAAGCTGTTGGATATGTCATGAGTTTGAATCCCGGATAAAAAATGGAGCGATATCCCTGCCATTCTCGATAGGAATGTTTTTAAGGGCGGTCCGCCGATCTGTTTTCCCCCTTTCATATAGCGCGATCCGCAGACGACGCCGGCTCCATTTTCAATTCTTTTGTACATTTCATCGACAATTGAATAATCATCCGACAGATCGCCCATAGTAACCAAAACGGCATCTCCCTTGGCTTCTTCCAGTCCTGATTTGATGGCGTTTAACGCCCCGCGGCCGTATTTGTTTTTCAGCAAAACTATCCCCGGCAGATTTTTTACCACCGGAACAGTCGTGTCTTCTTCGAAATCATAGACGATATAGATTTGATGCGGGGTTTTTACTTTGTCTTCAAGCGATTTTATGGTCGGGAGAATATTTTCTCCCTCATTGTAAACTGGGATGACGATAGACAGCAAAATCAAATCCCTCCGATCTTAATTTGTTCCGCAATCCAGGGGATCACTTCATCAAGCATCTGATCAAGAGTAGTAGTAGTTTCAAAGCCAAGCAATTCTTTCGCTTTTGAGGTGTCCGGAACCCGCTTTTGGACGTCGTATTCATAGCCCTTTTCAGAAATATACTTGAACGGCCGGTCTTTCTTGATCTTTTTCCAGATTATTTCGGCCAGCTCGAGTACGGTGGTTGAAACCGGAGTCGATAAATTAAAATCTTCATTAATCGCTTTGTCCGATTCGACGCACAATCTGATCCCTTTAGCCAAATCTCCGCCGTAAGTATAGTGCCGGATCTGGTTTCCTTTCCCCAAAATGTAGAGCGGATCCTGGCCTTTTAAAACTTTTTGGACCAGATCGGGAACAACGTGGCTCATTGCCAGCTTTACGTTGCCGGAATAGACCTCTTTATCGTTTAGCGCCCTTTTTTCGCCGATCCCAACGCAATTAAACGGTCGGATAATTGTGTAAGGGAGCTTATATTGTTCAAAGGCCCCCTTTGCAAAATATTCGCAGGCCAATTTTTGGAAGCCGTAGGTGGAAAGGGGCGGGGGACATTTTAATTGGTCACCTTCTTTGGACGGATAGACGGTGGTACTTTCAAAAACCATCGACGATGACATTATATTTATTTTTTTCAGTTTCTTATTCTTATGCGCCCAGATGGCGGCGTCGAAACTTGAGGCGATGATCCTCTCGTTTTCCGACAAAAGATCATAGGCGAATTCGTGAAAAAGAGAAATCCCTCCGATCATTGCTGCTCCGGCGATCATCTGGTCGCAGTCGCTAAGCAGTTTTTTCATCAACTCGACATCTTTAGCATCCCCTTTGGTAAAATGATACTTGGGGTTATTGTCGTAGGACTTTTTAACCTCTCCGTATTTGGAAAAATTATCCACGCCGACCACTTCATGGCCGTTGTTTAGTAGTTCTTCAACTACATATCCGCCGATAAAGCCTGCCGAGCCGGTGACTAGTATTTTCATGACCAGATATCCACCACCTTTTGTTTTAATTTAAACTTCAGATTCTTATATTCCTTATGCGGGCAGGCGACAATGATGATGTCGCTTTTTTGGCAAAGTTCTTTTGCCGGGACAAATTCGGGATCCCGGATATAAACATCCGTACAAAAGACTTTTTTTGCTTCGATCTCCAGCAGTTTTTTGAGCTTGTAAGAGAGAGAATCGCGCTTGTCGTCGTTGTCGGCCTTAAAGGCCATCCCCAGGATCCCGACGGTCTTCTTCTTTAAATCATATTTGGTTTTGAGCTTTGAAACCAGATAATCGGGGAGTCCTTCGTTGATCAGCATAGCGGCATGGCCGAGAAAGAACTGGTTATTATTAAATGCCGCGATCTGCATCGTATCTTTAAACAGGCACGGTCCCGCCGCCAGTCCCGCTCCCGGGAAATTCTTGGCTCTCGGATAATTGTGTTTTATGGCATGCAAAATCTTATGGAAATCAAGTCCCTTTTGGTCTGCGATCATAAAAAATTGGTTGGCGGTGGCGAACTGGATGTATCTCCAAGAGTTTGTAAACAACTTAGCCAATTCCGCTTCTTCTAAAGATAGTTCCACGGTTTCGTTGACGATTTTAGAGAAAAGTTTTTTTGCGGATAATACCGAAGCTCTATCAATTCCGCTTATGATCTGCGGCAGCGATTTTATCTCTTCGATCGCGTAGCCCTGGGCGATCCGTTCGGGGCAGAAAGCGAGCTTTAAATTCTTGCCGTTTTTCTTGAGGAATTCATAGACCAGCTGGCTGGTTCCCGGATAGACGGTACTGCGCAAAATTATAGTTTGATTATTGTTTAAATGGGGGAGAAGCCCCCTTACCACATTATGAATATCTTGTATTTTTGGATTAAGGTGCCGGTCGATCGGGGTCCCGATGATGATTACGATATATTCGCTTTCGGAAACGACCGCGGTGTCGGTTGAAGTGGAAAGCTTTTTGCTTTTAAGCGCTTTTTTGAGAAGAGCTTCAGCTCCGTGCTCCTTGAAGGGGACGACGCCGGCTTTTACTTTTAGAACGGCTTTTTCATCAATATCAAGGATTATGGTTTCTAATCCGGCATCGGCTAATGTTATTGCCAGCGGCAAGCCGACATGCCCGCACCCGCCGACGACACAGGCTTTATACTTAAATTTCATATTTTGATTATATCAAACTTTCTCTCCATATGATGCGGATGGTATGACAGTTTCGCCTTGCGCATGCCGGAGAGTCCCAGGTCTTGCTCGCGGTTGATGAATTTGTATCGTCCAAGTTCATTTTTTGCGAATTCATTGTTGATGGCCGGAAAAATTCCGTCAAATTTAGGGTTGGCGATCTCAATATGGATATCGGCGGTATCCGGATTCAATTCCGAAGCCAGCGAAAAGGCCTCGATTTTTCCGTCAATGGCCAGCCCCCCGCCCAAAACCCCGAGTTCTTCGAATTTGTCAAAAAGATTTTTAATCGCGTCCCCCTGCGACTTGATTGCAAGATCGGAAAGAGACTTTCTCTGTTCCTCCCAGTTTTTTAAGACCGTATAACACTCTTTATAGTTGTTTTTGTTGAGTTGTTTGTATTCGTACTTATATTTTTTCTGGAATTTTTTGATATGGTTCCTTTTGCCGTCGAATTTTTTCCCTTTTAGTCCGATTAGATCTTCCGTTAAGTAGACGTAATCGTAATTGCGGGGATCGCAGCTTATTTTATAGTTCTTATTCCCTTTGATGTATTTATCGACAAATCCTTCTGGTACTCTTGAAAGGCGAGGGGAATTATTTGAGCAGAATTCGAGCGATTCTTTTATCTTGTTGTCCCCGATCGGGGCATAGCAGAAGGCCGCTTCATTGGGCGGAGTAACATGGATCCATAAATTATCGTTTAGGATGGTCAGTTTATAGTGGTCAAAGTGCCGCCAGATATAGAGGTTCACAAAGTTCATTTCGCAGGTGGTCTGGGGGAATTTTTTGAACCATTTTTTTATTTCGGCCTGGTCGGCTAATTCCAGTTCCTTAAAATTCGGATATTGCGGGATCATATTTCATTATAACGCATCTTTCTGGAGCGGGGCAACCTTCGCACCAGGCGGGTTCTTTTTTCATGCATTCGGTGGATTCTTTTACCGTTTTAAATCCGAGTTTGGTGAAAAAATCAGGGATGATGGTGGCAAGATATAAATTATCGGGTTGTTTTTTTGCAACGGCTTCAACCAGTTTTTTTCCGATCCCCAGATTCCTATTGCTTGTTACGACTCCAAGCGATGTCAGCTCAAAGCAGGTCCGGTTATCTTTCAGGCGGACAAAGCCGACGATACTTCCTTTGTCCTCGGCTACAATAAATTCACTAACCGGCATCTCTTCGGAATCAAGATTGAATTGTTCCGCCAGTTCGCGGACGGTTCCCATTTCTATTTCTTTGGCCGGACGGATGATCATAAATTGTATTATAGCAAAATGGTGTGAAATTTTTGGGTTTGGGATACGAAATAGAGTCATGAGAATAACACAAGCCGTTCCCCGCTTTTGCTATACCAGGTTTAATTCCCTGCCGGTAATAGCTTCGGTGTATTTGAGCCCGGACTCAAAAATAAATAAGCCATTGAATCATCTGTTGGGGTTCAAAAGTTATGATGAAAGAGTGGGCCATTTTGATCGTTTTAATAGCAGTTATTCCAACACCAGGAAAAGTTTGGAGGGGATTATTTTAGGAAACGGGGTATTTGCCTTGTCGGGGTCACTATATCCTCATTTGAGCCCGCTGTTTATTCCGGCGACATTAGGGTTATTTCTTTCGGTTTTTAGAACCGGACTTGCCGGGCACTTGTTAATAAAACAAACGGATATTATGGCTTCCTGGTTGTTTGGCTCCAGCCGATTATTAAGGTTTGCCGGAAAATATATGGCGCTTTCTTCTTTTGTTTTGGCGAGTTATAAGCTTCAGAATTTTTTTATAACAGAAAGCGTTATAAAAAACAGTGAATTTGATGTTTTTCCCCGCCTGGATTTTTTGGAGCGGCTTGTGCTTATGTCGAGGATCTCTTTCGGTGCGTGTTTCTTTGGTTTAGGGTTGTTTCTTGCTTTGGTCCCGATTGCCAGATTTTTGGGCGTCAGAGATATTTATAAAGATATTTATGGAGAATAAATAACATGCGCGTAGGATTTAGGCCAAACATAGCAAGACCATTAGGCGGCAGCGGCATTGCTCCGGGGAGCGGAACCGCTTCCTCTGCCGTCACTCCGCTTTTGGTAAGGATGGCTAGCCTGCAACAAATATTTAATGGGATGTTTCCGGGCGATGAAGTCAAAGCAAGTAAAATCAACGGAGAACGTGGCGGACTTTTATTTAAGATTGGGAACTTCCGCCTGTTTTGTATGAAGACAATTGTTCGATTTTTTGATTATAACAAGGATGCCCGGAGAGCAGATTCGATTATAGATGCTGTTTCCGGGGTAATAGGAAGAGGGTCTTTTATCGAGGATGTTGCCGATCCGGACTCCCCGGGTTCTTTAATAAGTAATCCATACCAGTGGGGCATAGGCTTGGAAGAATTTCATACAAGACTGGAAGAGTGCGCTTCCCTCGCGTCTGCGCTGGCGAAGAAGCTTGGATCCAAATATCAGGTGCTCCCCGGGCTGATTGAAGTTGATTATCTTTCTCATGTCAGCCGGACAGGGGGACCGGTCGTTACAATTAAATACGGTAATCAGTATTCCGCACTTACAATAAAAGAAGGCCGGGTGATTTTATATAACGTAAGCTTAAACCCCGAAACCGATCAATTGGCCGCGCTGATTAACGATATATTGGGGTTTCGATATGGAGCTAAAAGGGATGCGGATTGTTATTGGGGGATAACAAAAGTACAAGCGCTCGAAAAGATTGGGGCATATTTTCCATTGCAAGGTCCGGCTCCCTTGACCGTTGCTTCCATCCAATCCTGGCTGGATAAAAAGTTTTCCGCCAAATTTCCCGGCTATAAAATCAACAGCCAACAGGTATCGGGCATAAAAGAGCATGGCTTTGCAATAAAAATCAATG
Organism: candidate division WOR-1 bacterium RIFOXYB2_FULL_46_45; assembly: GCA_001771585.1. GTDB lineage: Bacteria > Margulisbacteria > WOR-1 > XYC2-FULL-46-14 > XYC2-FULL-46-14 > XYC2-FULL-46-14. The sequence goes on along the minus strand of MEUE01000003.1, from coordinate 358,987 downwards.
GCCGCTTTTATGCCAGGAATGATGATGTTTACTCGTTTGAATTCAAATGGTTTATCCATCCCGCGACTAATTCGGTTTTGGTGAACTATGTAAATAAGGACACAGAAAAAACAATAATTCAAAACATGTTATCTTATTTATTTCCTCGTGCCGCTTCTTTTGACGAGGTTACCCTGGAGAAGTTGAGAGAAGCGGTTTACACCACCCGCTAAATTTGTTAAGATTTAGGAAAGGAGCAAACAAAATGACAAAGATCAAAGCTATCAAGGGGAGAGAAGTACTGGATTCAAGGGGGAACCCGACGGTTGAGGTTGACGTTTGGCTTACGGATGGGGCAATGGGGAGAGCGATCGTTCCTTCGGGGGCGTCGACCGGATCAAGAGAAGCGCTTGAGCTTCGCGACGGGGACAAATCCCGCTATCTTGGGAAAGGGGTCCTGCAGGCGGTGGCGAACATAAAAACCCTGGCCGCGAAACTGGCGGGGAAAGATCCGTTCAACCAAAAAGAGATTGACGCCGTCATGATCAAGGCGGACGGGACCGAAAATAAAAGCAAATACGGCGCCAATGCCATCCTCGGCGTCTCGCTCGCCGTCGCCAAAGCGGCCGCCGCGTCGCAAAAGAAACCATTATATAAATATCTCGGCGGAAGTTCTGCCAACATTCTTCCGGTTCCGATGATGAACGTCTTAAACGGCGGCGCCCATGCCGGCTGGTCAACCGAAATGCAGGAATATATGATCGTTCCGGCCGGGGCGAAAAAATTCAAAGAGTGCCTGCGGATGGGGACCGAAGTTTATCACGCTTTGAAGGGGGTCGTAAAAGCAAAGGGCTATCCGACGACGGTGGGGGATGAGGGGGGCTTTGCGCCGAAGACCGGCTCCAACGAAGGAAATCTAATGTTAATTATGGAGGCGATCGAAAAAGCGGGCTACAAAGCGGGATCCGATATCTTCATCGCGATGGATCCGGCCTCTTCCGAATTCTACAAAGACGGCAAATATATATTGAAGACCGAAAAAAAAGAATTGACCTCGAAACAGATGGTTGACCTCTACAGCCGCTGGATCGACAAATACCCGATCGTCAGTATCGAAGACGGTTTGGCGGAGGGGGATTGGGAGGGATGGGCTCTGCTGACCGAAAAACTTGGCAAGAGGATCCAGCTTGTCGGCGATGATCTTTTTGTCACCAATCCAAAAATATTGAAAGAGGGAATTGATAAAAAAGTTGCCAACTCGATTTTGATAAAACTGAACCAGATCGGTTCGCTCTCCGAGACGATTGAGGCGATCAATCTGGCGCACCGGAACGGCTATACCGCGGTTGTCTCCCACCGTTCGGGAGAGACCGAAGATGTAACTATTTCGGATTTGGTCGTTGCCGCCGGCTGCGGGCAGATCAAGACCGGAGCGCCCGCCCGTTCCGACCGTGTCGCCAAATACAACCAGCTCTTGCGGATAGAAGAAGAACTTGGCAAGTCGGCCAAGTTTTCCGGAATCAGCGTTTTTAATAGAAGGGGGAAATAAAAATGGATTTATTGATATTGGTTATCGGTTTGCTTGGATTCGTTTACTCGCTGTTCCTTTTGGTTTCCATATTACGTGCCAAGGGAGGGAGCCCAAAGATGGAGGAGATCTCTTCTCTGATCCATGAGGGAGCGATGACCTTTTTAAAGCGGCAATACTTAAGCATTGCGATCTTTATGGCGCTGGTTTTTGTCGCTATAGCGTACGCGGTCAATCTTACAACCGCGTCCGCCTATGTTTTTGGCGGCATCTGTTCGATGCTGACCGGTTTTATCGGTATGAACGCCGCTACTCGCGCCAATGTGAGATGCGCGGCGGCCGCGGCGGATAACCGGCAAGGGAAAGCCTTGGGGTTTGCTTTCCGCGGCGGAGCGGTGATGGGGATGGCGGTCGCCAGTTTGGGAGTCATTGGTTTGGCGGTCATTTGGTTTTTTATTCCCGATCTTAAAACTAAGGCGCTGGTGGTTACCGGTTTTTCAATGGGGGCTTCTTCGGTCGCTCTTTTTGCCAGGGTTGGGGGCGGAATTTATACCAAATCGGCCGATGTCGGCGCCGACCTGGTCGGCAAGGTTGAGGCGGGGATCCCAGAAGACGATCCGCGCAACCCGGCGGTTATTGCCGATAACGTCGGCGACAACGTGGGGGATGTGGCCGGGATGGGGGCCGATCTTTTTGAATCTTACGTCGGATCGATCGTAGCGACGATCGCGCTCGGAGTCTTGATTCCGACGGCGACCTTTGCCTGGATGATCCTTCCTTTGGTTCTGGCCGCTGCCGGACTGTTGGCTTCTTTTATCGGAACCATTTTTATAAATATAGTACAAGAATTTGATCCTGCCAGCGCTTTAAGGAACGCTACTTATGTCGCGGGAGCGCTTTTTATCGCCGCCGCCTATTTTGTGATCAACGGTATCTTGCCGGGAAATATCGGAGTTTTTTGGGCGGTTTTGTCCGGCATATTGTCCGGTGTCGCGATCGGGCTTTTTTCCGAATTTTATACTTCGGGAAAAACTGTTGAGAACCTGGCGCGCGCTTCGGAGACCGGAGCCGCCACCAATATTATCAGCGGTATCGCGATCGGAATGAAGAGCACCGCTTTACCGATGCTCTCAATTTGTGCCGCCCTTTTGGTTTCCTACAAATTTGCGGGATTGTATGGGGTTGCTATCTCGGCGGTGGGGATGCTTGGTACAATCGGGATCATTATGGCGGTTGACGCTTATGGTCCGATCGCCGACAACGCCGGCGGGATTGTGACGATGTCCGGCCTTTCACCCGAAGCCAGAAAAATTACCGACAAGCTCGATTCGCTCGGAAACACCACCGCGGCGATCGGGAAAGGATTCGCGATCGGTTCCGCCGCTTTGACCGCGCTGGCTCTTTTTGTCGCCTATACGCAGACGGTTAAACTTTCAAGCATCAATTTGTTGGAGGTTACGGTAGTGGTCGGATTTTTTATCGGAGCACTGATGCCCTTTGTTTTTACGGCCTTAACGATGCAGGCGGTTGGACGCGCGGCGCATCAGATGGTTGAAGAAGTCAGGCGGCAATTTAAAGAGATTGTCGGCTTGATGCAGGGGACCGCAAAGCCGGACGTGGCCCGTTGTGTCGATATTTCAACACGGGCGGCATTGAAAGAGATGTTGGTTCCCGGAGCAATGGCGGTTATAGCTCCCATATTAGTGGGACTACTGCTTGGCCCGACCGCCTTAGGCGGCTTTTTGGCCGGATCGCTGGGGAGCGGGGTACTGTTGGCAATTATGATGGCGAATAGCGGCGGGGCGTGGGACAATGCCAAGAAGCTGATTGAGGACGGGTTTTTAGGCGGCAAAGGGACGCCGGTACACGCGGCGGCGGTCGTTGGCGATACGGTTGGCGATCCGTTTAAAGATACCTCCGGTCCGTCGATTAATATTTTACTCAAGCTGATGTCGATTGTTTCTTTGGTCTTTGGCGCGTTTATCGTCAAACTGCATCCGGTTATTTTGGGATTCTTGCATCTTAAATGATGGAGAATGTAACTTTTGACGATTTTAAAAAGCTTGATCTGCGGGTAGGGGAGATCAAAGAAGTGGAGGAGGTGGAGGGGGCGGACCGGATTTATAAGCTCAAAGTCGATATCGGGGAAGAGCGTCAACTGATCGCCGGGATCAAGCAGTTTTATTCAAAAGAAGATTTGATCGGGAAGAAGATTGTCATCATTGCCAATTTGGAACCGCGCGTAATCCGCGGAGTTGAATCGCACGGGATGCTCTTTGCCGCGTCTACACCGGAGAAAGATAAATTAACTTTGGTAACGGTTGACAGGGAGATTCCGAATGGGTCGAGGGTTTCTTAATCACGAATTTTTATCTCTAATCAATAGTCCCTAATGGACTCTAATCCTCCAACTCGAATAGACGTCCCGAATCTTCGAATACGTCTCCCGAATTTCTCCTCCCCACTTCCTCCAAAATGGGAGGGGTTGGGCAATTCGAATAAATATTTGAGCATTCGAGATACAGATTTGAGACCAGGGGATTTGAATTTATTTGAGAGAACGATTCGTGATAAAAATTCGGGACTATTCCCCTTATTTCTTAACTCCCCTGCTGGTAATTATACACCTGCTCGCGGATGAGCAGTCCCCGCATGGTCGATTCCAAACTCCAAGAGAGAACGCACAAAACGACCAGGGCGATCAAAAGCCACCAGCCCCAGTTGTGATGTTTCACCCAGCGGACGGTAGTGATGATCGTGATGACAACCATCGCCAGGGTCAAGGCGGTTCCGGTTAAGACCAGGATGGTAGTCAAAAGAAGCGGGACAAAATTTTTCGTAAAGATCACCAGGATGTAGCAGGTGTTGGCCCAGGCCAATAGAAGCAGCAACAGATTAAATACGTTAAAATGCTTCTCGTCGATATCGAATTTCATGTGAATCCTCCTTTTCATTTATGTTAGCGTAATTGTAAGATGAGTGCAAGGACTTTTAACTCACCCCCCATCCCCCTCTCTTTTCAATAGAGGGGGAGATGAGACAAAAAGGAAAGTCCCTCTCTTTTTAAGAGAGGGATTTAGGGTGAGTTGTCATTTCTAGCGGCAGGTGGTAAAATTCAAACATGGAGGGATCATAACAATGAAAAAACTGATAATAGCCGCGATTATTGTCCTTTTTGCCGCCACGATTTCACAGGCGGTGACTATAGACGAACTTTTTGCCAAATTGAAGGATAACCAGGGAAAAATAAAAGACATGCAGGCCGATGTCACAACCAAAATGGTTTCAAACGCCAAGGGAATGAAGGAGATGACGCAAAAGGGGCATATCTGGACCAAGGGGAAAGACAAGAGCAAAATGGAGATCACCTCTCCGCAAAAACAGATCTCGATCACCAACGGGACCAAAGTCGCGATGATCATGCCCGATACCGGGCAAAAATACGTGCAGGATTTGAGCAAGACCCCGGAGGGACAGAAACAGGAATCGGGACAGATGGATTTTGAAAAGGCGAAGGAAAAATTTAATTTCTCGGTAAAAGACGTTTCGAGGGGATTCCTTATCATCGGTTTTCCAAAAGGGAACAACAAGCTGATGGGAAAGATGGAAGTTTTTGTGAACAGCTCGAAACTGGTGCCGGAAGAGATCAGGGTCTTTGGCGCCAACAACAAAAAGATCAGCGATACCAGGATCGAATACAAGGAGATTAAGGGGATTTTGGTCGCTTCCAGGAGTTTTTCTATGGTCTCAATGCCCAACGGAGAGATGAAAATTGACATGGTTTACGACAATATCAAGATCAACGAGAATATTCCAGATTCGGTCTTTGACGTAAACTAGGGAGAAAAAAAGCACATGATGAAACCGTTGATAATGGTGGTGGACGACGAAAAAGATATTGCCGATTCGATCACCGAATTGCTTAAGGACACCGGCAAGTACGATGTGATCACCTGTTATTCCGCCCCGGAGGCGTTAAAGATGCTCAAAAGCAACAAGCGGGTCATGGGGCTGATCCCCAACCGGGTCCGCTGTATCATCCTTGACATAAAAATGCCGGAGATGGACGGGCTGGAATTTTTGGAAAAGATTCGGAAAGAGTATATGGAGCGGATCGGCGTTATCATTTTGAGCGCCTGGGAAGACGAGGAAAAATGGGAGAAAGCCCGGCAGGGGATGGTGGTCGGCTACATTACCAAGCCGTTTAATCCTTCGACCCTTTTAAACCATCTTGAAGATTTTTTTGCCGGCAATGAAGAACATATGATGGACATGACCAACCTTAGGACCAACGCCAAGGAATTTGCCCTGCGCGTCAAGCGCGAGTTTGATCCCGAAAAGATCAGGGAGCGGGTCAGGAAGAAGATGGACGAGGAAGAAAAAGAACGCGAACGGGAAGAAGAAGAACGAAAGCAAAAGAAAAAATCCGCTAAGCAGCCGCCGCCTACAAAGGCATAAGAATAGGAAGAGGATAGTCAGCAGGCGGCAAAATTGCTAACAGATACTGTATAATGACAAATGACCAAATCCCAAATCCAAATGAATCAACAAAATCCAAATCAAAAAAATATGACATTAAGGAAAGAGGATTGGATTTTGCGGTTCGAGTTGGAATTTTTACAAACAAAACAATAAAAAATCAAGCCACATTGGAATATGGAAAACAACTAATAAGATCCAGCGGATCAATTGGGGCAAATTTGGAAGAAGCGGATGGAACTTTAACAAAAAAGGATTTTATTAATAAAATGGCGATTGCCCGCAGGGAAGCCAGAGAATCAAAATACTGGCTCAGATTGATACAGCAGGTTAATCGACTGGAATGCCCGGAATTGGTCACGTTAATTGGGGAGGCCAATGAATTAGTTCTAATTTTGAGCGCAATAATCAATAAGGTAAAAATCCAATAGAAAAAATCCTCCGACGTTCCGACTTTATGTCGGAACACAAAAAGATTTATTCGCAAAATTGCCCTTTTAAGACGTGATTAGACCAAATCTTTTTGTCCCGATAAAATCGGGGTCGGAGGAACTTTCTCCAGTTCTACTGCGACAAATCAGATCGTCAGATCGAAGGATAAGGATCGTTGGCTGAACTTGGAACCGCGAATTTGCTTCTTTTTTTATTTTAATTTAATGATTTGAAGATTAAAAGATTCATTGGGATTTGGGATTTTGGATTTGGGATTTATTTCCCCGCAGCCGCCTCAAACTCAATCTTAAAAGTTGTACCTTTGTCTTCCTCGCTGTCGACCGTGATTGTCCCCCCGTGTTCGCGGATGATGCGATAGGCGATCGACAGTCCCAATCCGGTCCCTTCATGCCGGGAGCTGAAGAAGGGATCAAATATCTTTGAAATGTTTTCCTTGGGGATCCCTTTCCCGTTGTCCGAGACTTCAAGATGGATCTTGTTTTTTTCGACAAAGGTCTTTATCGTAATTTTTTTAGCTTTGGCGTATTCGGCGTTTTGGATCAGGTTGATTAGGACCCTCTCCAATTCTTCCGGATCGCCGTCGATTTTTGGAACCGGCTGGAGTTCTTTGGTGATTTTTGCGCTGGAAGTTGAAAAGAACGGGAAGGTTTCTTCAACCACCGAGTTTAAGTCGACTTTGGTTTTAACGGGAGCTTTGAAGCGGGATAGGTGGAGCATCTTTTCAACAATCAATTCAATCCGGTCGACGTATTTTACGATCAAATCACTGCGTTGTTTCAAGTCATCCACGTCCCTTGGCTTTGACGGCAGTTTCAGCGTTTCCAGCCGGATGACGGTTAGGGGATTTCTGATTTCGTGCGTCACCCCGGCGGTTAGGGTTCCCAGTGACGCCAGGCGCTGGGAGCGTTCAAGCTGCATCTGGGTAGCTTCGAGGTCATCTTTTATTTTTTCGTAGGAACGAGTGTGATCAAGCGCAATGGCCACCTGGCTGGCCAAAACCTCTAGCAGTTGGATATCTTCATCGGTATAAGGATCCTGGGAGAGTTTTGGCCCCAGGATAAACATGGCGATTAAACGGTTTTCAAGCAGGCAGGGGACAATAAGATTGCGGTCATGGTCTTTTTCGTTTAGTAAATGTCCTCTCTTTTTTGTTAGTTCTTCGATTAGTTTTTCTTCCATGCTAATTTCTTCGCCATCTTTTATAGGGGTGAAGTTTTCGCGGCTGTAAACCACATATTTTTTTGAATCCATTGGTGTTGTAAAATTATTGGGAAGAAAAATGCGGGGGTTGTTTATCTGTACAGTTTCATAGAAAGTAGCATAGAGGACTTTCAAAATGCTTGAAAGAGAAAGATCTTCTCCTACTTTAATGGATGCCAGAGAAAGTTCTTTGTAATAATCATATTTTCCCCGCAAGATTGCTTTGTCGGTTGTTGTTTGTATTTTTAGGCGGAGCACTTGATGGGTTTGTCCAACCCAGATGCCGTAGATTACGGTTAGTGTGATAAAGAGCGAGTCAATTTGATTTGATACATAATTTTGGTAGAGCCAGACCATACTCAAATAAATGATTCCCTGAAATAAAATTGCCAGAATTTCGGCGGCCGTACGGCTGATAATTACCGAAAGGTCCATCAGCCGATGTTTTGTGATCGAGATCGCCATAAAAACAGGGTAGGCCAACACTAAAATATTAGCTAAGGGAGGAATTGGAATATCGTACCACAATAAGAAATTAGTTGATCCGCCGGCAAAACCTATGGCGGTTCCCCAAAAAACATACATGATTTGCGGCCTGACCTGGCCAAAACTTTTTTTGAATTTTGTCAACATTATGCTAAGTGAATAAAAGGTATAAAAAAAGAACATAAGCAGGAAAAACGGGTATAAAAGTCCCGGGGTCGGCCAAAAATCAAAATACATTTTTTTTGATATGCCGCTTACGATAAGCGGAGTTAAATCTGCAAGAAGGAAAAACATGCCGATGATACAGGAGATAATGCTTTGGAGGCGGTTTTGGAGTACGGTGCCGGTCAAGTGTAATGAAAAATCAAAATAGGATAAAGGAATCATGATTGCTCCGGCCATCAATATACGCGACCAAAGCAGAGCGTTTTCGGCAGAGGAAGAGTTTTGCCAGAAAAAATATCCAAAGCTCCAAATGAAGACACTAAGAGCAAAAACGGAATAACTACGGTTTAGGGGGTTTTTATAGCTGTTTGCCAGGACATAAATTCCCAGCAGAGCGCTGGTTATTCCGTTGATAAGTGCGCTGAAGGCAAAAAAATTCATTAGGATTAATTATCTCATCATAGGGATTATAGGTCAATCTATTGCTTTGTTCCGACAACCACAATCGCTTGCTTTCCGAAGGAAAGAACTCTTTTGGTGATTTTTATTCCTTCTGCTTCTAAAAAAGAGACTAATTCGTCTTCCGAAAAATACTTAAAGGTTCCTTTTTCTTCTTCCACCTCAATCCATCCTGCGGCGGCATTTATTAATCCTCTGCCCCTCTCCAATAATTCCTGTTGGTGAGGATCCTTGGAATGGGTGGTTTTAATTTTTTGCATAAAACGATGATAGATTTGTGAAATATCGGCATCCGGTTTTAGGCTTGTTAAAATAATTTTTCCGCCGGGCTTAAGAGAACCGCATAGTTTTCTAACGACTGCTTTTGGATCCTTTACATAAGACAAAAGCAAACTGGAAACTATTTTATCAAAACCTTCTTCTCCAAAGGGCAGGGGACCATTATTAAGATCAACCCTTTGTACGGTTGTTGTGGGTAAATTTTTTCTTTTTTTCCTTACTGTTTCTATTTTTTTTTCGGTATTTTGTAGTGCTTCTTGTACGAAGTCAACTCCCACAAAAGAACTGTTTGCCCAATTGGAGTCATATTTTTTTTGGAGAGCCAAACGAGACATAATATAGATTAAAAGATTTCCTGTTCCGCATCCGGCATCCAGCATTTTTTCTCCAGGATTTAAACCAATAAAGTCGCTTAAATCCTCAAGATATTCCATGTAATCCCTTGTTTCCAATAATATATCAAATCCTTCCAGATAGTTTCTCCAAAGTCCGACTTCCTCATCTTTGGAAAGTTTTTTTCTGGATAGGCGTTGGCGCTCCCTAACGCTTTTAGCTACAATTTCCTGGGTATGAGGATGGACAATGTCTGTGTCTGATATCGTTTTTCTTTCCACTAAAGAAAGAATTGTTTTAACTGTTTCTGCGAACAAGGCGGGAGCCAGTCCCGCTTCTCTTACGCGATGAGAAATTCCTTTATAACGGACGACCTTCCGTTTTGGGCTTTCTCCCAATACTTTTGCCACCTCTTGCGGTTCTACCCAAGGATCCTCCGTTCCGCAAAACCATACAATAGGAACACCTATTTTTTGCAAGTCTGCTTCGGTTGATGTTCGATCGCCAAAGCCGGCATTGACGGCATCCCCAAGGAAAGTATCGGAGTTTACCGGATGTCCGAGCAAATTAAGTGCTCCTTTGCGTTCGCCTTTTTTATAATCAGCAATAAGATCTTCCCCATAAACCCTTTCCAAAAGAGTTTGAATATTTGGGGATCCTACGATGGGGATTAAAAACTTGATGCGGGAATCATTGGCTGTGGCTTTTACGGCTGGCCGGGCCGATAAACTGAAGGGAACAAGCCCTATGTTTGAAGCGCCTTCGGTTGTTGCTAGATAATCAATAGCTGCACTTATGTTTGAAGTTGATTCCGAAAGAGTCAAATCGTAAATATCACCTTCGCTTTCTCCGATTGCGGAAGTGTCGTCATAGCGTAATACTCCAATACCGTTTCTTTTTAAGTATAAAGCCAGCAGGAAAGTTGTTTCCTTTGTTTTTCCAAAAGCGGGTGGGATAATAACCCATGGGGACTTACTTCGATCAGAAACATTCTCCGGATAGTCTATATATGCCTTAATCCTTTTCTTTTTGCCGTTTTTTGTATTGTAAAATTCAACCAGCTTGCAATTTTTTGGTGGATTAACAATGTTAACTAACCGTTGCAAAATTGTTTCAATAAAAAGGCCTCTTATTCTATTTAAGAAAACTAAAACAGTCATTAAAAAACGGTTTTGGGTGCCTTTGAATACGGGAAACAAGCTGGCTTCCTGCACGGTTGCAGGGATGGACGAAGATTTAATTTCCGTTGCGGGAATATTTGCGGCAGTTGCTTTTGTCTTTTCTTGAGCGCTTCTCTCTCTAATCTTATCAATAGTTACCGCGGCTTTGTCAAAAATTGCCCGTAGTATGGCGATTATTCTTCCTTCATCCTGCGGATTTTCAAATAAAGGGAAAGCCGTTTCTCCGTCCGCAACAAGGTTGTGGGCTTGAAACACGCCCAAAGTCCTGCTCCCGCTAACAGATCTAATCTTAAAAAACAAAAGCCTTCCGTCCCCATGGGACCTTTCCCGATCGTTGTCAATAGAGGTCCAGTCGGGAACTATTCCCTGTGCTTTAAATTCATTTTCAATCCTTACATGTGCTTCTTCGGGGCTTTCTTCCGGCTTAACCCCGATGTCTACCCGAAAAAAATCTCCCGGCGCGCTTATTATGCTTGCCAGTGTAGTTGTGGGCACTTGTCCGTCCGGAGGGGCATATTTTGTAATCCCGTCTTGCGGCCATGGGCAAGAGCAAAAAAGCCTGGCCCAGGTGTCTTTTGTAACCGGAACATAAACAGAGATGTTCCTTATTTGAATAAAATTAATAATATCCTTTAAAACAGGAAAAACTTCGTCAAGAGTGGATGATGGGTTTTCTGCCAGTGATTTTAACTCTTCTTGTGCTGTTTGAAGAGCGTCGGCAAGGTTGCCTACCTGATTTGTTTGTGGTGAGGAGTCGCTTTTTGCCAATGACGCTATTTTTAGCGTGCCTTCTATCGCTCGGGTGCGGATAGCTGAATCGGAAATATCTGAAAAATCACCCTCTCTGACCGCTCCCGGCCGCCGTACTTCAATCTTTGTAATTGGAAGTTCAAGTTGATGGGCGCGTTTGATAAGACCGAGAACCTCTTGATAATTTTCTTCGGAGTATCTCCGAAGCGCGTATTTTGCTCCCATCTGCCTGAAAAGGCCCGCTTTTATTCCTAAGCCGCAAAGATCCGTGCGTACGGACGATCTGGACCTAAACGGACCTGTTCTTTCTATTCCGGAAACGCTTCCTAGCATGAGTTGGAGCTCCTTTTGCTACGATTGATCCTGTTTAATTATCGAACGGATTTTGCTAAAATTTCAAGTTATTTTGCCCTGCCCGGATTTGCCCCTTTTACGGGCGCAAAGCCGTTTTTACCCTTGTTAAGGAGGAAAAAGGGGATGCTTTTGGTGTTGAGAGTTGTTTTCAGGTTTTTATTGACCAGATTAAACAGGATATCCTGGTCAACCGTTGAATGGCAGATCTTGCCGATCTCCTTTGCCGCCTGTTCGAGCAAATACTTTTTTCTGAACAAAAACTTGTCCGGGGTGGTCTGGAGATGGAGGCGGAGGGGATGGAAGGAGAGTCCGGCCAATATAAGGAACGCGGTAAGAGATAAAAAAGCAAGATGGTTTAAATGGCTTAAAAATAAATAGTAACTTGTAAATGTCACGATTAATCCGGCAATTACGTAGACAATGAGGATGATCGAATATGCCATAAGGCGATTAATAATTATTTTTATGTCCATTAATTGGTGTTTGGTAATGGCATAAGCGATTGCACTGAAGTAAATAAAGATCGGAAGATGGCTTGGCAGATATACTTCAATCCCATAATCCGGAATAAAATCGATCGCGCCGACGAAAGAAATTATAAATGCCCCTAAAACATATTTAATGCGAATTTTTTCGAGAGGGGATTTTTCTTTTGTGTAGGCCTTATATAAATAAACGAGACTCAATCCCAAGATAATCAGATAATATAATAGATAGAAGGGGTGCAGTAAGCCGGCTTGATACCAATAACCCCAAAAATATTTACGCACACCGGAAAGTAAAAGGTTGGTTCCGAGCAGGGGCAAAAAAAGCACACCCGCCAGAATAAACGCAAGATACCCCTGTTTTTTCTCCCGACCCTTTTTTAAAAAAGATACGACAAAATAATATACCGCGGCCGGCAAGAATGTGGTTCCCAAATAAATAATTTTGCCCCAAAAGAAAGCCGTGCCGGGATTAGGAGCTGTTAACATAAAATAGGTTCCGGACTGCCAGATGAAGACCATAAAGGACAAAACAAAAAAAGAAAGGTTGACTGCCGAATGTCTATTTCTTAAAAATACAAATATCCCTATACTGATAGAGAATAAGCCGCATAATAAGTTTAAGGCCGCATAAATATTCATGAATTAAAAGGATCTAAAGGCACACCATGGTGTTTCCTAATACAATTATAGGTTTTAATTGTTAAAACCTCAAGCCGGCAAAGAGGGGAGGGGCGGGTTGTAATTTGCCGTGGAAAATGCTATAATATATACCCGTAATGCTCTTATTCCCAATTTCTTTTCTGACGGCCTTTTTATTGACTATTTTGGCAACGCCGGCGGCAATAAAGCTGGCCTTCAAAATAGGGGCAGTCGATACCCCCAACCAGAGAAAAATACATACCGATACGATCCCCCGCCTGGGCGGCATCGCGATCTTTTTTGGCTTCTTTTCCGCCTTAATCCTCGGCTTGATCATCGCCTTCTTCTCCGGCTCAAAACTAAACCTCCTCCCAATTTTTGGAATAACGCTTGGAAGCATCATTATCGTCCTCCTCGGGATCAAAGACGATATGAAATCCCTCAAGCCAAGTACCAAATTTTTCTGGCAGATTGTCGCCGCCACCGTTGCCTACGGCTTTGGCGTTTCGGTCTCCTTTATGACCAACCCCTTTAACGGCCTGATGGCAATTCCAATGATCATCAGCTTTCCGTTAACACTCCTTTGGATTGTCGGCGTTACCAACGCGATAAATTTAATCGACGGCTTGGATGGGCTGGCGGCCGGAGTGACCGCCATATCGGCCTCAATTTTATTTTTTGTCGCTTTGAGGACCCACCAGATCGGGGCGGCGCTGACGATGCTCTGCCTGGCCGGAGCGGCGCTCGGGTTTTTACGTTATAATTTCTTTCCGGCGAAAATTTTCCTGGGGGATTCGGGGAGCCTGCTCCTCGGCTTTGTCCTGGCGACCTCTTCTATTATAGGGGTCTTTAAAACGACTTTAGTCGTCGCTTTGATTATTCCGCTCCTTATCCTGGGGGTCCCAATTTTCGATACCCTCTTCGCGATCGGGAGAAGGATGAAGGAAGGCCAGCCGGTTTTTAAGGCGGACAACAAGCATATCCACCATATGCTTCTGCGCGCCGGCTTTACCCAGCGCGAAGCGGTCCTCTCTATCTATATAGTTTGTTTCTTGCTGGGGCTCTCCGCCCTGGTGATGGTACTATTTAAATGAAAAAGATAATGGTGGTCTTTGGGACCAGGCCGGAAGCGGTGAAGATGGCTCCGGTCGTCCTGGAATTAAAAAAGTATCCTCACGAATTTAAAACGATTGTCGTTTCCACCGGCCAGCATCGTGAAATGCTCAAGCAGATCTTAAAACTTTTTAAGATCAGGCCCGCTTACGATCTTGGCATCATGCGCAAGAACCAGAGCATCTCCGATATCATTGCCAATTCCATTCGCGGGCTTGAAAAGATTTTTATCAAAGAAAAACCGGAGATGGTTTTGGTCCAGGGGGACACCTCCACCGCTTTTGCCGCCGGATTGGCCGCCTTCCTCCACAAGATCGCGGTGGGACATGTTGAGGCGGGGCTTAGGACCGGCAACAAATACAATCCTTTTCCGGAAGAGGTGAACCGCCGTCTTCTCTCTTCCGTCGCCGATCTCCATTTCGCTCCGACCAAAACTTCGGCCAAAAATCTGATCAAAGAGAATATCGATCCGAAAACAATTCATGTCACCGGGAACACCGTTATTGACGCGCTCCATTTGGCGTTGCGGGAAAAACCGTTCGACAACGAAGGCGACGATTCGAATCGTCGCCTTCAAAAAATGATTTTGGTGACCGTCCACCGCAGAGAATCGTTTGGGGCGCCGCTCAAAGAGATCTGCGCGGCAATCAAGACGATCGCGAAAGAATACGGCGACAAAATTAAAATTATCCTGCCGGTCCACCGCAATCCGAACGTCCTCCATACGGCAAATAAGATACTGGGAAAAATTAAGAATGTAAAATTGACCGAACCGCTCGATTATCATCCCTTTGTCCATCTGATGAAGCAGGCGTATTTAATTTTAACCGATTCCGGCGGGGTGCAGGAAGAGGCGCCGGGGTTGGGGAAGCCGGTTTTGGTTTTGAGGCGGACGACCGAGCGGCCGGAGGCGGTCTTGGCGGGGACGGTGAAACTGGTCGGAGATAAAAAAGAGGTTATTATCCGCGAGACCAAAAAGCTTTTAGACAATAAGGTGGCGTATGTTAAAATGGCGAGAGCGGTAAATCCCTACGGCGACGGAAAAGCCTCACCAAGGATTATTAAAGCGATACGGAGCTATTTTAAACTATGAGAAAACTGCTGGTCAAAGGATGCGAAGGGCTAAACGGAGAAGTTTCTGTCTCCGGCTCCAAAAATTCGGCCCTTCCGATTTTAGCGGCGACGATTCTAACCGAAGGCCAGACGACCCTCTCTTCAATCCCCAATTTATTGGATGTTATGACGATGCTCAAGGTTTTGCGGGCGCTTAGTATCCGCGCCGAATATTACCATCCCAACCAGGTAAAGATTTGGGTCGGGAGCAGGGTCAAGCATGTTGCTCCGTATCAACTGGTTACCCGCATGCGCGCCTCTTTTTTTGTAATCGGTCCGATTTTAGCCAAAATGGGCTTTGCCAAAGTTCCGCTCCCCGGCGGCTGCGCTATCGGTTCCCGCCCGGTTGATATCCATATCAAGGGATTGGAGCGGCTGGGAGCAAAAGTTAGAATGGAACACGGATTTGTGGTGGCGGAAGCCGAGAAATTGAAGGGGGAGGCGGTTCATCTTGATTTCCCGTCGGTCGGAGCCACCGAAACGATTATGATGGCGGCGACCCTGGCAATCGGTGAGACGACCATCAACAACGCGGCGCGCGAGCCGGAAATTGTCGATCTGGCGAATTTTTTAAATAAAGCCGGCGCCCAAATTACCGGAGCCGGGAGCGAAGAGATAAAAATCGAGGGAGTGAAGAGATTAACCGGAGTTAATCATCGGATTATCCCCGATCGGATTGAAGCGGGGACTTTTATGGCGGCGGCCGCGGCCTGCGGAGGAGCTGTGACGATAAAAGAGGTTATCCCTCAGCAGCTTGAAGTGGCGATCCTCAAGATGAAAGAGGCGGGAGTTGAAGTTGTGACCGGCGAAGATTTTGTTACGGTCAAAAGCCAGGGCAGAGTTAAGGCGATTGATCTTTCAACTCTTCCCCATCCCGGGTTTCCGACCGATCTCCAACCGCAATTTTGCAGCATGTTGTGCCGGGCGGAGGGGGTTTCGGTCGTCAAAGAGACGGTTTTTGAAAGCCGCTTCACGCACTTAAACGAACTCAAAAGGATGGGAGCCGACATAAAGATAGAAGGGCGGAGCGCGATTATCAAAGGGGTGGAGCGCCTTTCATCAGCTCCGGTCGTCGTCTCCGACTTGCGGGCCGGGGCGGGGCTTGTGATCGCCGCGCTTTCCGCCGTCGGTGAAACCTTAATTGACGACCGCGACCGCCAGATTGAGCGCGGTTACGAGAATATTCTAAAAAAATTCGGCGGCTTAGGAGCCGACATAAAGGTGGTAGATGAAAGAGAAGACCAGGGAATTCCGGCCCCTCATTTGCAGGGTGCTTAAGGGCGAAAAAAAGAGAGGGGCAGTCGCGGTCTATTTCGCGGAGAATGAGACGATGCGGGAATTGAACCGGAGATTCAGGAAGATTGACCGCGCCACCGATGTCCTCTCTTTTGAGATGGAAGAGGCGGGGGATCTGGGAGAAATTGTTATAAACAGGGAAGACGCGAGTGACGCGAAACGGCTGGTGGTGCACGGAGTTTTGCATCTGCTAAAATATGACCACCAAAATAAAAAAGATCGTGAGATAATGAGGAAAAAAGAGGAGCATTACCTTGTTTAATTTGCTGGGGCTTTTCATTTTGCTGTTATTTTCCGCCTTCTTTTCCTGTTCGGAGACGGCGTTGACCGCGGTCTCCAAACTGCGGCTTATGCATCTTGTCGAAGAGAAGAGGAGGGGAGCGCAGCTGCTGGCTCATTTAAGGAAAGATCCGAGCCGGCTTTTGACGACCCTTCTGGTTGGCAACAACATTGTCAACACCTGGGCGTCGGTTTTGGCCGCTTCGGTCGCCTTTGAATATTTTAAAGGATTTACTTCGTTCAACACCTCCCTGGTGGTCGGACTGGTTACCGGAATTATGACCCTTTTGATCCTGCTCTTCGGCGAGATCACTCCCAAGACGATCGCCTTCCACAACGCGGAGGCAATCGCTCTTTTTATCTCTCCGGTAATAGTGGCGCTTGAATATCTTTTACAGCCGGTGATCTGGCTGTTAAATTTTATTATCCGGCCGCTGACGATCTTCTTTAAGGGTCCGGGTGAAAAAGCCCTAACAATCGAAGAGGTCCGGATGATCAGTTCGATTTATAACCTCGGAGATACTTCAGCCGGCGAGATCATGACCCCGCGCGATAAAGTTAAAGCGGCGGAGGTCAACATGAGTATAGAAGCATTGCTTGGTATAATTGCCGAGGTCAGGCATTCCCGCATTCCGATTTATGAAGGGACAATTGATAATATTATCGGTGTGGTTTACACCAAAGATCTGATCATAAAAAAAGGGGAGACCATCCGCGACTATATCCAGCCGATCTTGAGTGTTCCCGATTCAAAGAAAGTTGATGAGCTGATGCGTCAGATGCAGAGAGCCCGCGGCCACATTGCCGAAGTGGTTGACAAGAACGGTGTGACCCTTGGGATTGTGACGCTTGAAGATGTTATTGAAGAAATCGTCGGGGAGATATATGATGAGTTCGAGGGGATTGATAGGATAAAGACAAATGAGCTCGAGAAATAAAAATACGAAATATATATTCATAACCGGAGGGGTTGTTTCTTCGCTTGGAAAGGGGATCACTGCCGCCTCACTCGGGATGCTCTTGAAGGCAAAAGGGATCAAGGTCTCAATCCAAAAACTTGATCCTTATATCAATGTCGATCCCGGGACGATGAACCCCTACCAGCACGGGGAAGTTTTTGTTACCGAAGACGGCGCGGAAACAGACCTTGATCTGGGACATTACGAGAGGTTTATCGACGTTAATTTAGGGAAAGAGAACAACATCACGACCGGGACGGTCTATTGGACGGTTTTAACAAAAGAGAGGAGAGGGGATTATCTTGGGGGGACGGTGCAGGTTGTTCCGCACATCACCAACGAAATAAAATCGAGGATCAGGCAGGTTAATAAAGACAACAAATTCAATGTGGTGATCTGCGAAATCGGAGGGACAGTCGGCGATATCGAAAGTTTGCCTTTTTTAGAGGCGATCCGTCAGTTCAGGAAAGAGGTCGGGCGCGACAACTGTATAAATATCCATGTAACTTTGGTCCCGTTTCTTGGCACCACCAAAGAATTCAAGACCAAGCCGACCCAGCACAGCGTTAAGGATCTGCGCGAGATTGGGATCCATCCGGATGTGATCGTCTGCCGGTCGGAAGCGCAGGTTTCGATGGAGCTCAAAGAAAAAATCTCCCTCTTTTGCGACGTTGCCAAAGAGGCGGTGATCGGACTGGTTGATGTCCCGACGATTTATGAGGTTCCAACCGCTCTCGAAAAAGAACATCTGGACGATATTGTCGTAAAATATCTCAATCTTCCATCAAAAAAATCGGATGTCGCCGTTTGGGAAAAGATGGTAGAAGCGTTAAAAAGCCCGGAGCATCGCGTGACGGTCGCGATCGTCGGCAAATATGTGGAGCTGATGGACAGCTACATCAGCATCTGCGAAGCGTTGAAGCATGGAGGAATTTCAGGGAGAACCGCAGTGGAGATTAAATGGGTCAACGCCGAACATCTTGACGCGGAAGTTGATCTTGATCCAATTTTAAGAGATGTCCACGGGATTGTGGTCCCCGGCGGGTTCGGGCCGCGCGGGGTGGAGGGGAAGATCAAGGCGATCCGTTATGCCAGGGAAAATAAAATTCCTTATCTTGGATTATGTCTGGGGATGCAGACGGCGGTGATCGAATTCGGACGCAATGTCTGCGGCCTAACCGAGGCCAATTCGTCCGAATTTAATCCGGCTTCAACCGATCTGGTAATAGACCTGATGGAAGAGCAGAAAAAGATCAAAAATATGGGGGGGACGATGCGGCTGGGGGCCTATGCCTGCAGGATTGAGAGCAAAACCCTGCTTCATAAAATTTATAAAAAGAAATTGGTTTACGAGCGCCACCGCCACCGTTTTGAATTTAATAACCGCTTCAAAAAACTTTTTGAAAGCCGCGGGATGGTCTTTTCGGGGACCAATCCGGAGACAAATCTGGTGGAAGTGATTGAACTTCCGGAGCATCCTTTTTTCATCGCCACGCAATACCATCCCGAATTTAAATCCCGTCCCAACCGCCCGCACCCGCTCTTCCGCGACTTTGTCGCCGCCGCCGCCAATCGGCTCCAAGAGCAGATTCAGTTGTTTAACAACAAAAGCTGATGACCGAAAAATTCAAACTTGTCTCCGATTTCAAGCCCGCCGGCGACCAACCGCGAGCCATTAGAAATTTGGTTAAGGGGTTGGATGCCGGATATGATTTTCAGACGCTTTTGGGAGTAACCGGTTCGGGTAAAACTTTCACGATGGCGAATGTTATTGCAAAGGTCCAAAAGCCGACTTTGATTATCTCCCACAACAAAACTTTGGCCGCACAGCTCTGCCAGGAGTTCCGCTCCTTCTTTCCCGAAAACGCGGTGGAGTATTTTGTTTCCTATTACGACTACTATCAGCCGGAGGCCTATATTCCGCAAACCGATACTTACATCGCCAAAGAATCGACGATCAATCAGGAGATCGACCGCCTGCGGCATTCGGCGACCATGGCGCTGATCTCGCGGCGGGACGTGATCGTCGTCGCTTCGGTCTCCTGTATCTACGGCCTTGGTACTCCCAAAGATTATCTTTCGGCGATGGTCTCACTTGAAGTCGGAAAAAAATACGACCGGGACGATATTTTAAGGAGATTAGTTGAGATAAAATACGAACGGAACGATTTTGAATTAAACCGCGGGAAATTCCGGGCGAGAGGGGAGACGATTGAAATCCATCCGGCTTATGAAAAAGAGCTTTTGCGGATTGAATTTGACGGAGATAAAATAAAAAAAATCTCTGAAATTAACCCGACTACGCGCAATTTAGTCCGCCCGCGCACTGAAGCGATGATCTTCCCCGCCACCCACTTTGTCACTTTTAGGAGCCGGATCGAAACGGCTTTGCAATCGATCCAAAGAGAGATGGAAGAGTGGTCCGCTACACTTAAAGAAAAAAATAAATTACTGGAGGCGCAAAGGATCACCCAGCGGACTAAATACGATATGGAGATGATCCGCGAGATCGGCTACTGCCAGGGGATTGAAAACTATTCGCGGCCGATGGACGGCAGGGCTCCCGGAACGCCGCCGGCGACTCTACTCGATTATTTTCCCGAAGATTTTTTGTTGTTTATCGACGAATCGCACGTCACCGTTCCGCAGATTGGCGGGATGTATTTTGGCGACAAGGCGCGCAAAGATAATCTGATCGATTTTGGTTTTCGGCTCCCTTCCGCCCGCGACAACCGCCCGCTCAAGTTCGCCGAATTCGAAAAACGGTTGAACCAGGTGATCTTTGTTTCGGCGACCCCTTCAAAATATGAGGCGGCGCACCAGAAGCAAGTGGTGGAGCAGATCATCCGTCCGACCGGGTTGATCGATCCGGAGGTTATCGTTAAACCGGCTAAAGATCAAGTTGAGGATTTGATGAAAGAGGTTGCCGCGACCGTTAAAAGAGGGGAGCGGGTCTTGATCACGACACTGACCAAGCGTCTGGCGGAAGATCTGTCGGATTATCTGGATCGGAACGGGATCAAAGTCCGCTACCTGCACTCGGATGTCGAGACGCTGAACCGGATCGATATTTTGCGCGGTTTGCGGACAGGGGAATTTGATGTTCTGGTCGGGATAAATTTATTGAGAGAAGGGTTGGATCTCCCCGAAGTTTCGCTGGTCGCGATTTTAGATGCCGATAAAGAAGGTTTCCTCCGCGCCGAAACATCGCTAATCCAGACGATCGGCCGGGCCGCCCGGAATATTAACGGCAAAGTGATCCTTTACGCGGATAAAGAGACCGAATCGATGAGAAAGGCACTTTTTGAGACCAACCGCCGCCGGAAAATCCAATTGGCTTACAACAAGAAGCATAAAATTACTCCCAAGACGGTGCAAAAAGAGATCCACGATATTTCAGAGCAGATCGGCAGGTCGCGGCTGGACGAGATAAAAAAGATCAGGGAGCTGGTCCCCAAAGCGGAACTTCCACAGATTATTCGTGAGTTGGAAGAAGAGATGGAAGTCGCCGCCACCGAACTCGAATTTGAAAAAGCGGCCCTCCTGCGCGACCAGATCAGCGAGCTTAAAAAAGCTTTTAAAATCTGATATACTGTAAGTATTATGTTTGGAAAACTTTTAACTGCGATGGTTACCCCGTTCAATCCCGACCTCTCGGTTAACTATGATCTGGCGGGGAAACTGGCGCTGCATTTAGTTGAGAATGGATCAGATGGTCTGGTGATCCACGGGACCACCGGTGAATCGCCAACCTTAACCCACGAAGAAGAATTCGAACTTTATCGCGTGGTAAAAAAAGCGCTGAACGGCAAAGCGGCCTTGATTGCCGGGACCGGATCAAACTCGACCGCGACTTCGATTAAATCAACCAAAACGGCAGAAGAGATTGGCGTCGACGGGATCATGATCGTTGTCCCTTACTACAATAAACCGTCGCAAGAAGGGATGTACCGGCACTTTAAAGCGGTAGCCGAAAATACCAAATTGCCAATTATCATCTATAACATTCCGGGACGCTGTGTAGTCAATATGACCCCCGAGACAACCGCGCGGCTGGCGCAAATAAAAAACATTGTCGGATTGAAAGATGCCGCGGGGAATTCGAAACAGACGGAAGAAACGCGCAAATTAACGCCGAAAGATTTTATAATCTGGAGCGGGGATGACGGCTTGACTTTGGAATTTATGAAAAAAGGGGCGGTTGGTGTCATCTCCGTCGCTTCTCATATCGTCGGGCCGCGGATCAAAGAGATGATTAACGCTTTTGATTCCGGCGACCTAAAAAAAGCCGAAGCGATCAACCAAAAACTGGATGAGATCTTTAGGGTCTTGTTTATCACCAGTAATCCGACCCCGGTCAAAGCGGCGCTTGAGATGACCGGATGGAAAGTCGGCATTCCACGACTGCCGCTTATTGAGGCTACTGCCGCCGAAAAAGAACAGATCAAAGCCGCTTTAGGCCGACTCGGCCTTTTATAATGAAGATCCTGCTTCATACCTGCTGTGCCCCGTGCTTAACCTGGTTTGTCGACAGCAAAATTGACCTGGTCAGCTACTTTTATAACCCCAATCTTTACCCGGAAGCGGAATTCGTAAAAAGATATTTTACGCTTAAAAATTATGCCTCCGCGGAAAAGGTCCCGCTGGTCTTTGATTTTGACAAAAGTAAAACTGTGGCCGGCGATTGTTCCGATTGCTACGAAAAACGATTGCGAAAAACGGCCGAATATGCTAAAAAGAATGGGTTTGAATCCTTTACAACGACCCTTTTGATCAGTCCTTATCAGAATCACGAGTTAATCAGGAAAATTGGCGCGGAAGCCGGCGAGGAGGCGGGAGTAAAATTTTTCTATCGTGATTTTAGGGATGGATACAAAAGGGGGAGGGAATTGTCGAGACAATTCCAATTGTATCGTCAGAAATATTGCGGCTGTGAGGTGAGCCATGACTCGACTAAAAAAGTTACTAAGTGAAAAGCCGATGACCCTTATTGTCCAACTGTGGGAGACCAATCCCCAATTGGCGGAAATTGCCGAACAAAACGGAGCGGACGCTATTTTGGTCAATGGACTGGAGGGGGCGGATGAAATTTTGGGGCGGGTCAGCATCCCGGTGGGAGTAAATCTCAACCCCGATGAGAAATTAAACAAAAAGACCGTTGCGGCCCTATCCGATTTTGATTTTGTCAATTTTGGCCTCAAGCAGGTTGAAAATTTTAAGGATATAAAGATTACCCGGCTTGCCGCTTTGGGGGGAGAATTTTCTTTCGATTCTTTGATGGGATTGGATGATAAAGTGGAAGCGATTGACGCGGCGATTGTTCCGGTTACTGATCGGCTTAAGAACCTTGAGATCGGCGACCTGCAAAATTATATTTCCGTTATCATCTCTTCTTCTCTTCCCGTTTTAATCCCCACCGACCGGATGATCAAGCCGTCGGAGGTCTCAATCGTTTGGGATGCGGGGGCAAAAGGGCTGATTTTAACTTCACGGGTTTTGGGGGAGACGACCAAGAGCCTAGAAAGAAACCTCAAAGAATACCGGATCGCGGCGGATGATCTTTAAACTTCTCGCCTTCATTCTCCTTGTCTCTTCCGCTGCCTGTGCCGCCGACTCTTTTTCTTTCCTCGCCTTTGGCGACAACCAGGGCTGGAACACGACTTATAAGCTCCTCTTGGACAAAGCGGTAAAAGAGCAGAATGTTGCCTTTGCCGTCCATGTCGGAGATATTGTGCCCTACGGGAAAGATAAAGACTACCGGGACTATTTGAAACTGATTGCTAAATATCCTACCTTAAAAATCTACCACGTGATGGGGAACCACGATGCGGTTAACGGCGGCTGGAAACGCTTCGCGAAATATTTCGGGCCTTCCTATTATTCGTTTGATTACGAAAACGCCCACTTTGTTATTCTGAATAACGCGTTTAAAGAGAGTTTTGACGAGGCGCAGGTCAATTGGCTGCGACAGGATTTGTCCTCCACTAAAAAACCGCTTAAGTTTGTCTTTTTTCACAAGCCGGTCTTTGACGCCAGCGGCTTATATTCCGGCCATATCATGGACAGCCGCCGGATGAGTGAACTGCTGGTCGGGATTTTCAAAAGATACAAAGTCGATTATGTGGTCTGCGGGCATATCCACGGTTTTGCCTCTGCCGAGCGCGACGGGATTGTTTATATTATAACCGGCGGTGCCGGCGGGCGGCTCTATCTTCCTCCCGAATTTGGCGGTTTTTACCACTATGTCCGCTTTGATGTCGACGGCAACAGGGTCTCCTTCTCTCCAATCCACATTTACGATTAGTTTCATGATAAAATAAGGATATAATGTCAGCGGATCTACACGTCCACAGCACCTATTCCGACGGGACCGAATCACCGGAGACAGTCGTATTCCATGCCAAAAATGCCGGCCTAAAGACGATCGCTTTGACCGACCACGATACCGTTGACGGGATTCCGGAGGCCCTGGCGGCAGGAAAAAAAATGGGATTGGAAGTTATTCCCGGAGTTGAGTTTTCAACCGAAGCCCAAAAGGCCGAAATCCATATTCTCGGTTATTTTATAAACTGCGATGATTCCAATATGTTAGACCTTTTAAAAAAGGTCCAAAACGACCGTAAAGACCGGATTTGCCGGATCTGTGAAAAAATGATACCGCTGGGAGTTTCTCTTGACCCCGAAAAAGTTTTCAAAAAGGCCGGTAACGAAGCTCCCGGCCGCCCTCATGTCGCCCGGACAATGGTGGAAGAGGGGTTGGTCGCGAGTTTCAACGAAGCTTTTGACCGCTTTCTCGATTTCAGGTCTCCGGCTTTTGTCCCGCACTATAAACTGGAGCCGCAAGAGAGCATCAAAATGATAAAGAAAGCGGGAGGAGTTCCGGTTTTTGCCCATCCGAACATATCGGGGAGCGATACGCTGATCGAAGATTTTGTCAAAGCCGGCTTGAGGGGGATTGAAGCGTATTATCCCCATTATTATGAAGGGACCGTCAACAAATATCTGGAGTTCGCGAAGAAATACAATCTGATCGTGACCGGCGGCTCGGACTATCACGGGATCAATTCGGGACGTGAAATTAAACTGGGTGAATTCACGATAAAAGACGAGCTGGTGGAGAAATTAAAAGATGAACACTTACGCGGAAATTGATTTAGGGGCGATAAAACACAATATCGCGGAGATAAAAAAGCTGCTGCCGGCTTCGACCAATTTTATGGCGGTGGTCAAGGCGAATGCCTACGGGCACGGCTCGGTGGCGGTGGCCCGTTCGGCGATTGAGGCGGGGGCAAATTATCTGGCGGTCGCCAATTTAAGAGAAGCGTTGGAACTTAGGGAAGCCGGAATCTTATCTCCCATTTTAATTTTGACCGAATCGCCCACTTCCGTTATGGACGAAGTGGTGATCAACAATTTAACGCAAACCACCTACTCTTATTCCGAGGCGAAAGCGTTGTCGGACGAAGCGGTCAAGCGCGGAAAACGTTCAAAGATCCATATTAAAATTGATACCGGGATGGGGAGGGTGGGGGTTTCTCCATCCGAGGCGGCGGCGCTTTTTGCCAAAATCGCTTCACTGCCTAATTTAGAGATTGAAGGGGTCTTTACCCATTTTGCCAAGGCGGAGGAGCACGGAGATAATTTTACCAAAGAGCAGTTTGAAACTTTTAATAAGGTCTTGCTCAATTTGCCAAAGATAAAATACCGGCATGCCGCCAATTCGGCGGCGACCCTTCTGCATCCGAATTCCCATCTGGATATGGTCAGGGTCGGCTTGATCATGTACGGTCTGTTCCCGCATTTTGATAAAGAAGAAATTAACCGGGTGGACCTTAAGCCGGCTTTAAGCTTCAAAACCCGGGTAGTGTATTTAAAAAGGGCCTCTGCCGGGACCCCGTTATCTTACGGTGGGACCTATGTCACTTTAAACGACACGGTTATCGCTACTCTTCCGGTCGGTTATGCCGACGGTTACAGCCGCCGGCTTTCGAACAAAGGATTTGTTTTGATAAACGGCAAGCGCTACAAGATTTCCGGCCGCGTTTCAATGGATATGGTTTTGGTGGATGTGGGACGCGACAAGGTGAATGTTGGGGATGAGGCGGTTTTAATCGGAGAACAGAAAGGGCAGATCATCTCTGCCGACGAAATCGCGCACTTGGACGATACAATCAACTACGAAGTCATCTGCGGGATCGGGAAGAGGGTGCCGAGAGTTTATAAATAGTGAAAAAGGTTCTTCCTCTCAAATTCTTCAAAGCTCCTGTCTTAAAAGTTGCCGAATCTTTGGTCGGAAAATATCTGGTCAGAAAATCGCGCGGCAAAGAAATTGCCTTGATGATAACCGAAGTTGAGGCCTATGATGGATGCAACGACCTGGCCTGCCACGCCCGCCACGGAAAAACTAAACGCAACGAAGTCATGTTTGGCGAAGCGGGACACTTTTACGTTTATTTTACTTACGGGATGCACTGGATGCTTAATATCGTTACCGGGCCGAAAGATTACCCGGCGGCGGTTTTGATAAGAGGAGTGGAGGGGATCGAAGGTCCCGGACGGCTGACCAAAAAATTAAAGATCGACAAAAAATTGAACGGCAAAACCGCTTCAAAAAAAAGCGGACTCTGGTTTGAGGATCGTGGCGTAGCTGTTCGTTTAAAACGAACCTCTCGAATCGGAGTCAATTATGCCGGAGCCTGGGCGAAAAAACCTTATCGCTTTGTGATACAATAATCTAAATACCTATCCTATGAACTACATATCTTTATATAGAAAATGGCGTTCGCAGAATTTTGACGAAATCGTCGGACAGCGGCATATTGTCCAGACCTTAAAAAATGCCATTGCCATGGACCGCATCGGACACGCTTATCTTTTTTCCGGCCCCCGCGGAACCGGCAAAACTTCGATGGCCAGGATTTTGGCCAAAGCGCTAAACTGCAAAGATAATTTATGCGGTAGCTGCGACAGCTGCAAAAAAATAACGGAGGGATCCGCGATCGATGTCATCGAAATCGATGCCGCCAGCAACCGCGGGATTGACGAGATTCGGGAACTGCGCGAAAAGATCCGCTACCTGCCGGTTGAAGGGAAATATAAGATATATATCATCGATGAAGTCCACATGCTGACTCAAGAGGCATTTAACGCCCTCTTGAAAACTCTGGAAGAACCACCCGAGCATGTGGTCTTTGTACTGGCCACCACCGAGTCGAACCGGGTTCCGGTCACAATCTCTTCCCGCTGCCAGCGGCTTGATTTTGAAAGGATCAGTCAGGCCGAAGTTAAAGCGCGGCTCCTTGAGATCGCCAAATCGGAGGCGACCGAAGTTGAAGATAAAGCGCTTGAACTGATCGCGCGGGCGGGAGAGGGTTCGATGCGCGATTCGGTTTCTCTCCTTGATCAATTGATCTCTTTTTCCGGATCAAAAATTACCGCCGATCAGGTTGTTCTGCTTTTGGGGGGGGCGAATGAAGAACTACTATTCAAGGTCAGCAACGCTCTGGTGGGGGAGCATGCGGGAGAGCTGGTTCTGTCACTCAAAGAGGCGATCGATGCCGGAAAAAGCGCTCTCCAGATCGCGCGGGATATTATTGTTTTTTATCGCAATTTGCTTTTGGTGAAACTTTCGCTTCCCGACACCGTCGATGCCGGAGGGGATTATATCAAGCGCCTCGAAGACGAAGCGGCAAAATACGAGCTTCCAAGAATAAAAGAGATTCTCAAGGCTGTTGCCGTTGCGGAGCAGGAGATGAAATGGAATTCGCAGGGAAGGATTCTTTTGGAAGTAGCGTTGCTGGAATTACTTGGAAACAGAAGCCCGGTTACGGTTACGAAGCCGGTATCGATGCCGGAAATTGGAAGTTCGGCCGAACAACCCAAACCGAATACCGATACGGGCATCGTTACCGACAGTCGATTGACGAAGATTAAGAAGCACTGGAACGACATCCTAACCTCGGTGAAGAAGAAGAGCCTGTTCGGTTACGTTTCACTCCACGAGGGGCAATTGCTCGAGATAAATCCTCAAGGAAAGCTGGTGATCGGATTTAAGAAGGGGTTCGGTTTCCACAAAGACCGGTTGGAAGAGCAAAAGGTGAAAGGGGTGGTGGAGGAAGTCATTTCGGAGATAACCGGCGATAAAATTGGTATAATCTGTCAGGTCGGAGGGACAGACCATCCGCACCTTTCCGCCCAAGCGGTCGCGGAAATTTTTCAATAAGGAGGAATCTAAAATGGTATTCGGACAGATGGGAGATATGATCAAACAGGCGCGGGAGATGCAGGGGAAATTAAAGAAGATAAAAGAGGAATTAAAAAATGCCCGTTACGAAGCGGAGAAATTTGGGGTAAAGGCGGTGGTCGATGGTGAGATGGAGATTAAAGATCTGATTGTTTCTCCGACCGTTGCCCCCAACCAGATGACCAAGCTGGTCAAAGAGGTTGTCAACGAAGCGCTCAAAAAATCCAAAGACGACGCCGCTAAAAAATTGAAAGAGGCCGCCGGAGGATTGAACATTCCGGGACTGGGGTAGGGAGCATGCTATAATATTACAATGTTAACCCAAAAAGAAATTAGCGAGATTATTGATACAATAAAAACAAGAACCAACCCAAACAAGATATATTTATTTGGAAGCTATGCTTATGGCAAAGCGACCAACAGGAGCGATCTGGATGTATTGGTAGTCGACGATTCTTCCCGCGACAAAAACCGGCTGGCTTTGGAAATCAGCAAATCGCTTTTCCCGAGGAATTTCGGATTGGACTTAATTGTTGCGTCTTCAGAAGAAATTAGAAGCAAGCAGCAAAAAAAACTGGGTTTTTGGATTGATATAACCTCAAAAGGGAAAAAGGTATATGAGCGAAGCTGATTTTAAACAATGGATGGACTTATCCGGTCATGATGCCGATACTGCCGCCCTTTTGATCAAAGAAAATGGACATGCCGATATAATTATTTATCATATTCATCAGGCTGTTGAAAAAATGATAAAGGCATTGTTGGTTAAGAACGGGAAAGCATTCGATAAGACCCATTTCTTGGATAAATTGCTGGCTCAGGCGATTAAAATTGACCCTAAATTGTCAAACATAGAAGACGATGTTTTGGCGATAAATCTTTATCTGCCTAAGTTGCGTTATCCATACGGGGATGTAATTAAATTCGAAGAAGCCATAGTAATTTACAATAAATTTTTGGCTGTTCAAAAATTATTGCGTGGGATTTTGCACGATTAGAGCACGATTATAATAATGTATCCCCAATCATTTAAGAATCTAATTGAAGAGCTTAAGAAGCTGCCGGGGATCGGGCCGAAGTCGGCCCAGCGGCTGGCCTTTCATGTCCTCTCCGTCCATCGGGATGAGATTGAAAAACTTTCGAGGGCGCTTATTGAAACTAAAAAAAACATCAAAAACTGTCCCTCTTGCTTCAGCTTGTCCGACAACATCCTCTGTCCGGTTTGCGAGGATTTGACCCGCGACCGGAGCGTGATCTGCGTCGTTGAAGAGCCGAAAGATTTGATTGCGGTGGAGCGGAGCGGAGGATTTAAAGGGCAGTATCACGTGCTGGGAGGAAGAATTTCGCCGTTAGACGGAATCGGTCCGGACAATCTGCGGATCAAGGAGCTTTTGCGGCGGCTCCAGCAGAACGCGGTCTCCGAAATAATCCTGGCCCTGAACCCGACGACCGAAAGCGAAGCGACCGCCGTTTATCTGACCAAAATCATCAAGCCGCTAAAAATAAAAGTTACCCGGATCGCCTACGGGCTTCCGGTCGGGGGCGATTTGGATTATACTGATGAGGTGACGCTGACCAGGGCGCTTGAAGGACGACGAGAAATATGAAAGACAACTGGACGGAAGACGCTTTAACTTTTCTTGGCAAAAACACTTTGATTTTTGCTTTCTTTACGACACTGATTGTTTTTTTAAACCAGTATCTGCCGATGGGAGCGACCCTTCTTGAAAAAGTAAAAGGCCATAAAATAATCATTGTCCTGCCGGTGGTTGCCACGCTGGCGTTTAATTTTTTCGCGCTGACCTTTTTGGTTGCCGCCGGATCGCTTCTGGCTCTTTTCTTCGCGCTGTTTTTCGGCTCGGCCGTGCTGGTCCATCTGCTTCTCAAAACCTCCGAGACTAAAGACAAACTTTTTGAAACGGTAAAGGCCTCTTTTTATTCCAGCCGGGTGATCCTTTTTATGCTTGTCCCGATCCTCTTTTTGTATCCGGTTAAAAAAGGAATCTTTACTTTTTCTGTCTTTATGTTAATATATTGTATAGCGTACCTTTGTTCCACAGTATCTTTTTACTGGTTGTTGAATTTGGCCGCGGCGAGAAATTACCCCGGCAAAAAAAGTTGGTTGATAACGGCTGTTCCAATTTTGATAATAACAATAGCGGGGCTTTTTTTCGCGTTAAAATTTCTGCCCAAAATGGCGCCGCTGATAAGTTAAAAAAAATGAAAAATAAAATACTTGAAATAAGATGGCACGGAAGGGGAGGACAGGGGGCCAAAACCGCCTCGCTCCTTTTTGCCGACGCGGCGATGGCGCTTGGAAAATATATTCAGGCCTTTCCCGAATACGGTCCGGAGAGGATGGGGGCACCGGTCGCTTCTTTTAACCGCCTGTCGGATGAGCCGATCACTCTTCATTGCGGAATTACCAATCCTTCAATCGTCCTGGTCTTGGATCCGACCTTAATCGATTCGGTTGATGTCACGGCCGGTCTTCCGGAAGACGGCACCCTAATTATCAACACCAGCCTCTCTCCTCAAGAGATCAGGGAAAAATTAAACTTCAAACAGGGAAAAGTTGGGACAGTTAACGCGTCTTTGATTTCCAAAGAGACGATTGGAAGAGAAATTCCCAACACCCCGATGCTGGGCGCCTTGGTCAAGGTCTCCCAATTTTTAACGATCGAAGAAATTATCGGCGATCTTGAGAAAAAGCTTAAGAAGAAATTCGCGCATAAGCCCGAAGTGATTGCCGGCAACCTGGCGGCAGTGAAACGTGCTTTTGAGGAGGTTGTCTTAGGATGAGCGAAGAGAAGAAGCCCGGCTGGAAAGAGCTTCCGGAAGGGGATGTCTTGGAGGCCGGGACCGCGGCAAAATTTAATGTCGCCGGCTGGCGCTCCGAAAAGCCGGTTTGGAGCAAAGACAACTGCATTCAATGCATGATCTGCTGGATCGTCTGTCCCGATTCATCGGTTAAAGTTGTTGACGGAAAGATGACCGGCTTTGATTACGACCATTGCAAGGGCTGCGGGATTTGCAGCCACGAATGCCCGACCAAAGCGGACAAACGGGCGATTGTAATGGAACAGGAGAAAAAATAATGCCAGCCGCCGCTAAGACCGGAAACGAAGCAATGGCCGAGGCGATGCGCCAGATCAATCCCGATGTAGTTGCCGCCTATCCGATCACCCCCGCCACCGAAATTGTGATGATCTTTGCCCAGTTTGCGGCGGATGGGCTGGTGGGAACAGAATATATCCCGGTAGAGTCCGAACACTCGGCGATGTCGGCCTGCGTCGGCGCCGCGGCTGCCGGAGCGAGAGTCATGACCGGGACCTCTTCCCAGGGCTTGGCCCTGATGTATGAGATTTTGCCGATCGCGACCGCTTTGCGTCTTCCTATTATAATGTGCGAAGTGAATCGGGCGCTGTCTGGTCCGATCAACATCCATTGCGACCATTCCGACACCATGGCGGCAAGGGATTTCGGCTGGATCCAGATCTTTTCGGAAAACGCCCAGGAGGCCTACGACAACACCCTGCAGGCGGTCCGCATTTCCGAACATTCAAAAGTAAAACTTCCTTCAATGGTAACAACCGACGGTTTCATCATCAGCCACTGCATGGAAAGGGTGGAGATGCTTGGGGATAAAGAGGTTCAGGACTTTATCGGGGAGAAAAAAGCGGAAGTTTCCCTGCTTGACGTCACGAAGCCGGTTACGATCGGCGCGCTTGATCTCCAGGACTACTATTTTGAACACCGCCGGCAGATGGCGGAGGCGATGAAGAATGTCGCTCCGGTGATCCTTGAAGTCGCGGAAGAATATTCGAAATTGACCGGCCGAAAATATGATCTGATTGAAGAGTATAAACTGGCCGATGCCGAGATCGCGATTGTCGCGCTCGGATCGACTTGCGGTACCGCCAAGGTTGTGATCGACGAATTGCGGGAGAAGGGGATAAAAGCGGGGATGTTAAAGATTCGGGTTTTTCGCCCGTTCCCCGCGGAGCGGATCGCGGCGGTATTAAACAAAATTCCGGCGATCGCGGTGATGGACCGTTCCGATTCTTTAAATACCCAGGGCGGACCGGTTTATACCGAAACCTGCGCGGCGCTTTATAACCACCCCAAGCGGCCCAAAATGATCAACTATATTTACGGGCTGGGCGGACGGGATGTTACCCTGGACGATTTACGCTCGGTCTTTTCTGATCTGCAAAGCATCGACAAGAAGCCGCTATTTAATTATTTGGGGGTAAGGGACTAACATGGCAAACTTAAAAGAATTAAGCGTTCGTCAGGATCCTCTCACCGGAGGGCACCGCGCCTGTGCCGGCTGTGGGTTTCCGCAAATCGTCAGGATGGTTCTCTTGTCTTCAAAAGATCCGGTAGTCGTTATTTCGGCGACCGGGTGCCTTGAAGTTACAACTACAATTTTTCCATTTTCGGCATGGAATGTTCCCTTTCTTCACAATGCTTTTGAAAATTCGGCGGCGACCGCCTCCGGAGTCGAAGCCGCCTATAATGCCTTTGTGCGAAAGAATAAGATCAAGGGGAAAATTAATTTTGTCGCTTTTGGTGGAGATGGCGGAACCTACGATATCGGTTTCCAGTCCCTCTCCGGCGCGATGGAGCGGGGACACGATCTTTTATATGTCTGCTACAACAACGAGGCCTACATGAACACCGGAGTACAAAGATCGGGAGCAACTCCCAGAGGCGCGAGTACGACAACGGAACCTGCCGGGAAGGTCAGTTCAGGAAAGACCCGTCCGCGCAAGGACTTAACCAAGATCATGGCGGCGCATAATCTTCCCTATGTGGCGCAAGCGGCCGGCGGCTACTATATGGATCTGATCAAAAAAGCGGAGAAGGCCTTTGCCACTCCCGGACCAAAATTTATCAATGTTTTACAGCCTTGCCGGTTGGGGTGGGGCTATAAGCCGGAGCTGACGATGGAGATATCGCGGCTGGCGGTCCAAACCTGCGTCTGGCCTCTTTATGAAGTTGAAAACGGAATATGGAAAGTAACGATGAATGTCAGAGAAAAGAAGCCGATCGCCGAATTCCTGAAATTACAGGATCGGTTCCGCCACTTGTTTAAACCGGGGAACGAACAGCTGCTGGCGGACCTGCAAAAGGAAGTTGATAAGAACTGGGAAGAGTTGCTAAAGAAAGGAGCTCCATAATGAATAAAAAACAACTGGCGGCCGAAGTTGGAAAGAAGATGAATTTGACCAAGGCGGAGACGGAGCGGATCCTTGATTCTATTCTTGATACGATTGCCGATGCTTTAAAAGCCGCAAAAAAAGTGCGTCTGGTCGGTTTTGGAAATTTTATAATCAGGTCCCGCAAAGGAAGGATCGGACGCAACCCGCAGACCGGAGAAAAGATCACGATCGGTTCAACCAAGAATCCCGGCTTTGTCCCCGGGAGCAACCTAAAAAAATTGGTTAAGGGCCTGCCTGCCGGCAAGGCAGGGAAAGCCTAGCTTTTGACCGACAGAGAAGCGATCCAAAAAGAAGTCGACCTGCTGCTTAACGTTCTTCCGGTAAGAATAAAAGATCCTCTTTTTAACCATCCTGAAATCCGCGATTTGATCGAAATTGTTCTTGACCTGGGGAAGCCCCCCGAAGCCCGTTTCAGCAAAGATAAATTTATGTATCTTGGGGAGGAAGCGGTTGAACAGGACGAGATTGACCATATAACGTCAAAAGTCGGAGAGTTTACTTTAGACAACCGCTCCGGAATTGAAAGAACGCTTCATCGGATCTCTGCTATGCGCAATCGCCGCGGAAAAATTATCGGGCTGACCCTTCGAGTCGGCCGCGCCATTTTTGGGACAATTGACGTCATCCGCGACATTATTGAATCCGGCCAAAACCTTTTATTTTTGGGCCCTCCCGGGATAGGCAAAACGACCAAGTTGAGGGAAGCGGCGCGGGTCTTGTCCGACGATATGAGCAAAAGGGTGGTGATTGTCGACACGTCAAACGAGATCGGCGGCGACGGAGATATTCCGCATCCGGGGATCGGACGGGCCCGCCGGATGCAGGTTGATTCTCCCAACAAACAGCATCAAGTTATGATTGAGGCGGTTGAGAACCATATGCCGCAGGTGATCATTGTCGATGAGATCGGGACCGAAGCGGAGGCGGCGGCGGCGCGGACCATTGCCGAGCGCGGAGTTCAGTTAATCGGCACCGCCCATGGGACCTCGATTGAAAATTTAATTTCCAATCCAACTTTGTGCGATCTGATCGGCGGTATTCAGAGCGTGATTTTGGGGGACGAAGAGGCCAAACGGCGCCATTCGCAGAAGTCGGTTTTGGAGCGCAAAGCCCCTCCCACTTTTGACGTTTGTATCGAGATCCGGAGCAAGGAAATCTTCGCGATCTATACGGACGTGGCAAAGACGGTCGACGCGGTTTTGCAAAAAAGAACTTTTAAACCCGAGATTCGTGTCAAGACCAAAGAGGGAAAGATTGAGATAAAACAGAAGGCGGAAGCTCCGATTCCGGAGCCGACTTTTGAAGAAGCGCAGGAGATTATTTCTCAAAAGGACGGGAAGGAAGAGAAAATTTTTCCCTTTGGGGTCCACAATACCTATCTTGACCGCTCCATCAAGGCGCTCGGGCTTCCGGCGAAGGTGGCAAGAGGACTTGATCGGGCGACCATGGTTTTGACGATCAAATCTAAGGCCAGGCCGGGGAGCAAGATTGTGAAGCTGGCGGAAGAGCACCGGATTCCGGTCCATGTCATCAAGAAAAATGCCGCGTCGCAAGTGCTAAAATTCCTGCAGTTTTATTTTGATGTGAGAGGAAAAGAAGAATCGGAGGAGGCGGCGCTCTCCGAAGCGGACGAAGCGGTCGATGAGGTGCAAAAAATCCATCATAGTGTTGATCTGGCTCCGCAAAGCGCCTACATCCGGCGCTTACAGCATAAGATTGTCGAAGAATCCGGTTTCCGCTCGGAATCAATTGGCGAAGAGCCCCTGCGGCGTGTTAGAATATACCCTAGGTGATTAGCTAAACATCAACTGCAGCGCAATCACAATAAGATAGGCGCCAAAGACCTTTTTTAGGATCGGTTCCGGAATCTGGGCCACCCATCCGGCTCCAAAATACCCCCCGATTAAAAAACCGGCCGCGATCAAGGCCGCAAACTTTATGTCCAGGTTTCCCGCCTGATGATATTTAGATGCCGCCAGGATTCCGACCGGGAGCAGCATCGCGCCAAGGGCAATCCCCTGCGCCATGTGCTGGGTGGTCTTGAAAAGAAGGGTGAGGGAGGGGATGATGATCGTCGCTCCGCCAATTCCCATAAGTCCGCTTAGTATTCCGGCCAAAAGCCCGATTGCGATAAGTCCTATAACTTCCATGCTACTTTAAAATTTCTCGAACCAGCTGGCTTACGATTTTACCGTCAATTCCCGGAGCTTTGGCCAGCACCGCCTTCATCAAATTTCCCATATCTTTTATGGAAGAGGCATTAAGCTCGGCGGCGGTAGCTTTGACCAGATTTTTAATCTCGTCTTCGCTAAGTTGCTTGGGAAGATATCCTTCGACGACTTTGAGCTCTTTCACCGATTGTTCGGCGGCATCGGGGCGGCCAAGCCGCTGCATCTCTTCAATCGTCTCCTTCAGCTCCTTGGCGTACTTACTGACAATCTTGATCAGCTCGTCTTCTTTCAAATCCCCGCGGGCATTGACATAAAGGATTTTGCTCTTCATCATCCGCAGAATCGAAAGCCGCAGTTCGTCTTTGCTTTTTAGAGCCGCCTGGAGATCTAGATTAATTTTTTCAAATAAGGTCATAATGATTATATTAAACTTGTCGCTACCTCTTGTCAATGCTAAAATTGAACCATGCGAGTTGCGGTGTTGATGGGGGGTAAATCGGGCGAGCGCGATGTCTCTTTGCGTTCCGGAAAAAATGTGCTTGCTTCTTTATTGAAACAGGGATTTTTTGCGGTTGCGATCGATCCGGCCGAAAGCGATTTGATCTCCGAAATCAAAAAAAACAAAGCCGATGTTGCCTATCTTGCTCTCCACGGCAAATTTGGCGAGGACGGGGTGGTGCAGGGGCTTCTGGAACATTATGGAATCCCCTATACCGGCTCGAAACTTCTGGCTTCGGCGATGGCGATGAACAAGGTCGCTACCAAGCAGATTTTGCTGGCCCACCTGCTCCCAACCCCCGGCTATTCCCGTATCAATATAGATAAAATAGAAGAAGAGATCCCGAGGATTGTCAAAAATTTTTCCTTTCCGCTGATGCTCAAGCCCGAAGAAGAAGGTTCCTCTTTAGGGATCTCTTTGGTCAAAACACCGGAAGAATTCGGGGATACCTTGAGGGAGACCGCGCAAAAATTCAGCCAGCTTTTTGTCGAGAAATACATAAAGGGGACAGAGATCACCATCGGGGTTCTGGGGACCAAGAAAGTTGAAGCGCTCCCGATTTTGGAGCTGGTCTCAAAAAACGAGTTTTACGATTTTGAGGCGAAGTATACCAAGGGGATGACCGAATTTATCCTCCCGGCACGCCTGCCGGAAGAGGTTTACAAAAAAGCGCAGGAGATCGCGGTCTTGTCGCATAAAGCGCTCGGATGCTACGGTGTTTCCCGTGTCGACCTGATCGTGGCGAAAGACGGGACCCCTTATGTCAACGAGATCAATACCATTCCGGGGATGACCGATACTTCCGATCTTCCGGCGCAGGCGAAACATATCGGCATCTCTTTTGACGAATTGGTCGCGCGCATTCTGGAGAGCGCTTTTTAATGGCCAAAAAGCGGCGCCGCCGCAAATTCAGCTGGTATCTCTCCTGGTCCCTCTTTTTTTCTTTCGCGGCGATTCTCCTTTTTCTCCTCATTTCACTACTCCCGATTTGGCAGATAGAAGAGATAAAAGTTTCCGGCAACCGTTTTGTTCCTCGCGAGGAGATTTTAAAAGAGGCCGATTCGCTGATCGGTAAAAACATTTTTTGGGCAGACCTGGCCGGGGTGCGGGAAAACCTACTAAAGATTGAAATTATAAAGGAAGCGAAGGTAAAAAGGGCCCTTCCCAATGCCATAGCGATTGAGGTGAAGGAGCGGGTTGAGGCGGCGGTGGCGGTTATTTCCGGCCGGACCGTATTCTTCGATAACGAAGGATATCTGCTTGGGATGCGCGATTCAAATATACAAATTACCGATCTGGCGGTCATTTCCGGGCTCAAGGCGGAAGATATCTTGTCCGGAAAGATTAAAGACGGGGTGAGGGAAGAGATCGCGGAATTGATGTCGGCGCTTTCCGAAAGTTTTCCAAAAGAAAAAATCAAGATCGATCTTTCTTCTCTTCCCGAAGTGATGATTTTGCTGGATGATGTGATGCTGGTAAAAATCGGCGAAATTTCCGGACTCAAAAAGAAACTGGAAGTGGTGCGGGACCTGCGCGACTTTGAACAGAATCGCGCGGCGCAGATTGAATATATCGATGTCCGTGTTCCCGATTCACCGGTGATCAGGTTTAAAAAATGAAAAATAACTTTTCTCTTGCCAGACATTATTCCCTGGTGGTATACTGGTATTTGTCATGATGTCATCAGAAGACGGCCGCAAATTTGCGACGATAAAAGTGTTCGGTGTGGGTGGAGGCGGAACCAATGCGGTCAACCGGATGATCGGATCGGGAGTTCGTGGGGTGGAGTTTTGGGGGGTCAACACCGACCAGCAGGCGCTCTCCGTTTCACTTGCCGACAATAAACTTATCATTGGAAAACAATCAACCAAGGGACTGGGTGCGGGTTCCAATCCGGCGGCGGGGCAGAAGGCGGCCGACGAATCAAGAGAAGAGATCACCACGGCGCTTGAAGGTGCCGACATGGTTTTCTTAACCGCGGGAATGGGCGGGGGGACCGGGACCGGCGCAACTCCGGTAATAGCGGAGATGGCGAAAGAGCTTGGAATTTTAACGATCGGAGTGGTAACCAAGCCGTTTCGTTTTGAAGGCCCGATCCGCATGTCGCAGGCCGAATCGGGAGTGGCTCTGCTTAAAGAAAAAGTTGACGCTTTAATTGTTATCCCCAACGACAAACTCTTGCAAGTTGTCGAGAAAGGGACCTCAATCATTGAAGCTTTTAAAGTTGCCGACGATGTCCTCCGCCAGGGGGTCAAGGGGATTTCGGATCTGATCACCGTCCCCGGCTTGATCAACCTCGATTTTGCCGATGTCCGGACGATCATGTTTGAGGCCGGTTCCGCCATGATGGGAATTGGGACCAGTTCGGGTGAAAACCGGGCGGTGGAGGCGGCGGAACAGGCAATTTCATCTCCACTTCTTGAAGAGACGATCACCGGGGCAAAAGGAGTAATTTTTAATGTTACCGGCGGACCGGATTTAACTCTTCATGAAGTGAACGACGCGGCCGAAGTAATCTACAACGCGGTTGATCCCGACGCGAATATTATTTTTGGAGCGGTGATAGACGAAAAGATGCAGAACGAACTGATGATCACCGTAATCGCCACCGGATTCAAGCGCTCGCCGCTCAAAGAAAAAGAATCAATCCCCTTCATCCGCAATACTCACGCTCCGAACAAAGAGAGAGTCGAGCTTCCTTCGTTTATGCGTTCTTTCTAGCGGCTAGGACTTCTTCGCGGCGACAAATTTGAGGGTGGTAACTTC
The DNA here is from genome assembly GCA_001771585.1 of candidate division WOR-1 bacterium RIFOXYB2_FULL_46_45. Classification (GTDB taxonomy): domain Bacteria; phylum Margulisbacteria; class WOR-1; order XYC2-FULL-46-14; family XYC2-FULL-46-14; genus XYC2-FULL-46-14. Next base: position 320,547 of record MEUE01000003.1, on the reverse strand, counting down.
ACCGTTGTGTTTTACAATAAGCGTCAGCGGGTATTCAAACTTAAAATTACGCAGGAAGCAAAGCAGTCCCTTCCTGGTTTCCCCTTTGTAAACCGGGCGAAATTCAAAGTAGTTGCCAATGACGTAATCCATCATTTTGATCAGCTTGTCTTTGGTGGGGACGTTGACCACGTTCATGACATTGGTCATGGTCGCTTCGATCACCTGGTCCTGGATGGCTCCGGGAGAACCGCCGGTGTATTTGGCGCGGATCTTGACCAGGTCATCGCGTTTAAGCAGCTTGGCCGGCTTCCGGTCGCGTCCGTCGAATAATTCAATCGAATAATTATCCGGCTCAAGGTTATCTATCGTTTTATTGGTCAAACTGATCGGCAGGACAACGATTGAATTATATTCAAAAAGAGCGGTCTCAATCGTCAGGTCGTCCGCTTCGGCGGAAACATAGGTTTCATCCATATATTGAAAGATGCTTTGATTTTTTCCGGTAATTTGCGGATTGAACCGGGTTATTTCAATGGGGACCTGGGTCGCACAGCCGGAAATAAGTGCGACTGCCAGAAGAAGAATTAATATCGGATATTTCATATGTTCAAAATTATAGCACACCTTGCCACTTTTATTCCCGAATGTTATGATTGCAAAAAACAGGAGGGAATAAAAATGAGATTAATTCTTTTCGCGGTTTTCGCAACTTTTTTCTTCGCGGTTTCAGCCCAAGCGGCGGCGCCCGATCTGGTGGTCTCCAGCATGGAGGTAAAAAGTATCGGGAAAGAAGGGAAAGTCCTTATTCTTTATACGATTAAGAACCAGGGGAACGCGATAGCCCCAAAAAGCGCCACGCAGATCCTGGTGCAAAAAGAGGGGAAAAACGCAGTTGTAACCGACCGGGTCCCGGGCTTGCTTCCGGGAGGATCCTACAACGGACAGGTTGAATATACTTTAAGGGATCAACCGGGGAGCAATTATATTTTTAAGGCAAACGCGGATTATAAGAACAATCTGTTTGAGAATAACGAGATGAATAACGGCAACTCTTTTAATTTTTCAATCGGCCGCAAGCTTGGGAAATAATCAGCCGAGCGGGCCCGGGGCTTTTTGGGGGATGGTAAAATAAAACTTTGAGCCTTTTCCTTCGTCGCTTTCGACATTGATTTTTCCGCCGTGCGCTTCAATCGCCAGTTTGCAGAAGGCCAGTCCCAGTCCGGTGTCGAGCTTGGTTCGGCCGGCCTGTTCCGCCGACTTAAAAAATTTATTAAAGATCTTGTCTTGGTATTCTTTTGGTATCCCGTCCCCGTTATCTTTTACCTCAAACAAGACCTGACCGTTCTTTGCTTCGGCGCTGACCGCGATTTTTCCTACTGCCTTTTGGGTGTGCTTAATCGAATTTGAAACCAGGTTTTCAATTATTCTGACGAGAATATCCCGATCCGCTTCCAACGTCAGCTCCGGCGGAATATTTATGGTGAGACGTATTTTGTTTTTGGCGGCGGAGGTGGAGAGCCATGAGAGTCCGGGGATAATCTCGTTGAGAGCAAAAGGTTTTTTATCAAGAAAGAGTCCGGCTGCGTCGATGTTGTTGACCTGGATCAGATCCATGATTAAATTGATCAATTTTTTGGAGCTGGTCAGGATGTTTTCGGTCAAGCTCTTTTTTTCTTCGGGAGGGAGCGGGCTTTTTTCGTCAAGCAAGAGCTCCGAGGTTCCGATAATATTTGCCAGCGGCGTCTTCAGATCATGTACCGCCATGTGGACCAAATCGTCCCGCAAATTTTCAAGCCGCAGCTTTTCGGTAACATCGGAGATCATGGTTAAGTTCCGGATGATGTTCCCTTTTTCATCTTTTAGCGTTGCGGCGATAACCCGGCCGAACATCCGCTCTCCCTTTTTGTTCACAAACTCAATTTCATAAGGGGGCGATTCTTTGCCAAGCAGCCGTTCGGAAAAATTTTTCATAATTTTCCCTTTGCTCTCTTCGGTCAGGAAGGGGAGGGTGATGATGTTTTTTGCCAGCATGTCGCGGGTCTTGTAGCCGAGCCATTCCTGCAGGCGGTCGTTGGTGGCCAAAATCATCCCGGAGGTGTCGAGCAATAAAATCGCTTCGGGGGAGAGTTCAAAGATCGACTGGTATTTTCTCTCAACATCCTGGTAGAACTGGTTGATGACCACCGCCTCTTTTGACCAGATTAAGATAATCCCGGTGATGATCACCATAGAAATCGCCCAGATTACAAAGACCGGGAGGACCACAAAGACGCCGATATTTAAATCAAGAAACATCGCGACAGTGGCGACGATCCCGAGGCAATACATAGTGGAGAGCCAGCCGGCGGTCATAATGATGACCAGTTTGCCAAAAACAACCTTGTTTACGTCTTTATGGAATTTGAAAGCTTTCCACAGCAGAAAAAGGCTTCCCGCAATAAGGATCGGCCAGCCGGTTAATAGTATAAAATTTCTTATCAATGCTAAACTCATGCTTTCTGTCTGATGGCTCATTATATATTTATAATATTTATTATGCAAGCGCGTAGAATCTGTTATAATTTAACATGCTGCAAATAAATAATGTCTCTTTATCCTTTGGCGCGCAGACCCTGCTTGATGATATCAGCTTGACGGTCCACAGTGGTGAACGGATCGGGTTGGTTGGCCGCAACGGTTCGGGGAAAACCACGCTTTTTAAGCTTATTATGGGTGAAATTGAGCCCGATTGCGGGCGGATTGTTTTGCCCAAAAACTATACGGTCGGCTATCTTAAACAGCACCTTAATTTTACGGAAGGAACCGTGCTAGCCGAAGCCTGTCTGGGGCTAAAAAACGATGAGAAAGACCAGGTCTGGAAAGCCGAAAAAATTTTAAGCGGCCTCGGTTTTAGCGAAGCCGAGTTTTATAAATCTCCGCTGGAATTTTCAGGCGGTTTTCAGGTCCGCCTAAACCTGGCCAAGGTCTTGCTGGCGGATCCCCATCTTTTACTGCTTGATGAGCCGACCAATTATCTGGATATCATCTCGATCCGCTGGTTGAGGGGTTTTTTACAACGCTGGAGCAATGAGCTGATGATCATTACCCATGACCGGGATTTTATGAACAGCATTACAACTCATACCTTGGCGATCCATCGGCAAAAGATGAAAAAAATCGAGGGGGATACGATCAAGCTTTTCGAACAGATCGCGGTGGAAGAAGAAGTTTATGAAAAGACCCGGACCAAAGAACAAAAGAAGCGCAAGGAAGTGACCGAATTTATTAACCGTTTCCGCGCTTCCGCGGCTCGTGCCAGCCTGGTCCAGTCAAGGGTGAAGGCGCTTGAAAAAATGGGAAAAAAGCAAGAGCTGGTAAAGATTGCCGATTTGGGCTTTAGGTTTAACTCGGTAGAGTTCCACTCTCAAAATTTAATGAGGGTAAAAGAGGTAACTTTTGGCTATACTCCCGAACGTGTTTTAATCGACAAGCTTTCTTTTGATGTCGGAAAAAAAGACCGCATCTGTGTTATCGGAAAAAACGGCAAAGGCAAATCGACCCTGCTGCGTTTGCTGGCCAAGGAGCTTGCGCCGCTAAGCGGAGAAATCGCTTCTCATGACAATTGCCGCATCGGTTATTTTGGACAGACCAATATCGAGCGCCTGCATCCCAAGCTTACCATAGAACAGGAGTTTTCCAATCTGCGGCCGGACCTAAGTTACACGGAGATCCGCAAGACCTGCGGCCTGATGATGTTTTCCGGCGACCTGGCCCTAAAAAAGATCTCCGTCCTTTCCGGCGGGGAAAAAAGCCGCGTCTCCCTTGGTAAAATCCTTCTTTCCCCGACCAACCTGCTGCTTTTGGACGAACCGACCAATCATTTGGATGTTGAGTCCTGTGATTCCATGATTTCCGCCCTTGACGAGTTTTCCGGGGCGGTTATTATTGTGACCCACAGCGAAATGTTCCTCCATCATCTGGCCAACAAGCTGATTGTTTTTAACGAAGACAGGGTTTTTGTTTTTGACGGGACCTATCAGGACTTTTTGGACCGGATCGGCTGGGGTGGCGAATCAAGCGGCAAAAAAAGCGGCAAGAAGGATAATTCGGACAGAAAGAAACAAGCGGCGCTTGAAGCGGAGTACAACAAAAAGCACAAGGCTTTGCACGAAAAAATTGCCAAGGTTGAAAAGCATATTGACGAAGAAGAAACGGTCCTTGAAGAGATCAACCGCCGTCTGGTGGACGCGACGGTTGATGGGAGGGGGCTCGACGTGCAAAAACTGCAGATTGCGCTGCATCAGAAACAGCAAACAATCGATCTGGGCTACAGCGATCTGACGGCGCTGGTAAACGAGCTTGATCTTCTTGATAAATCCAAGCCGTAGAAAAAGATAAACCGCGGGCCTACCTGAAAAATTTAAAGTAGATGATCAGTCCGGCGTGCAGGGAGGCGAAGAGAATTGTCAGCGCGGCCAGGGTCTTGTGATAATTCAATTTAAAATGCAAAAGTCCGGAGAGGATCGTGAGCAAAACCAGAAAATAAGTGATGATCCCAAGAGGTACAACCAAGCCGCCTAAATTCATGGGGAGATTGTAGCATGAGGACGGGGACGAAGCAAGATTACATGCTATAATTTTAATTGCAAATCTTCTGTTCTACGAGTACGAGTCGGCCGCAAAAAAATCGCTTTACAATTGCTGCCGATTGGTTTAAGATTACGCCGGAATAATTAAAGGAGGGGGAAATAAAAATGAAAATTATTAGCTTGTTGATTGTTTTTTTTCTGCTTTTGTCTTCTTCAGTTTGGGCCTTACAGCCAGCGGTGATCGGCGGGGTGCGGGGTGGTCTGGCGGTGGGTTTGATGGCGGATGAAAACATGAACAAAAATGTCGGGATCAGGTTTGGTGCCGAGGCCGCCACGGGCAGCCGCCCGCTCATCTTGTTCTTTGGCGGAAAATTCCACCTGCAAAACATTTCCGGCCGGTATCCGATGGCGTTTGGTCTCGGCCTGGTCGGCAAGTTTGGCAATAATAATTCCGATGCGGGGGTTTCCGTCTCATTAATCTTTGACCGGCCTTTTGATGTTGAACCGCTCTTTTTCGAAGCTGGTGTCGATGTCGCTGGCTCCGGCGGTATTCAGCTCCAAGCCGGGTATAAATTTTAATATTTAGACCGATTAATCCTTTTGGACACTATACCCCGTGACAGAAAAGTTGTTGTTCGGGTGCAAAATACACTTCTTTCTTTTTTGATATTGCTTTTGAGTCGGAGGCGTTAAAAGATGGATACTTCTACTGCCCGGGTGGTTGCCCGCTACCGGGGAAAATACCGGGTCAAGACCGATAAAAAAGAGTACTGGGCCGAGATTTCTGGAAAGATGATGCATGACGCAGTATCCGCGGCCGATTATCCGGCCGTGGGGGATCGGGTAAATATCTCAACCCTGGATGATGACCTTGCCATAATCAATGGGATTGAACCGCGAAAGACCTTAATTCAGAGAAAGGCCGCCGGAAAAGACGAGCCGCAGATTATTGCCGCAAATATTGATGTTGCCTTTATTGTCCAGGCGGTTGACCGCGATTATAATTTAAACCGCATCGAGAGATATTTAGCTCTGGCTCTTTCCGGCAGAATAAAGCCGGCCATTGTATTGAATAAGGCCGATCTGATTTCCGAAGAAAAGCTCAATCAAAAGATTTCCGAGGTTAAAGACCGTTTTAAAGATACTGATGTTATTGTCGTCAGCACGCTGGATGATAATAAGTTTAAAGATTTAGCCGATAAGATCGCGGGACAAAAGACCTATTGTCTTCTTGGATCATCCGGGGTGGGGAAGTCCTCTATTATAAATAAACTTTTGGGGAAGAATGTGCTGGAGACCAAAGAGATCAGTTTTAGCACCAGCAAGGGGAAGCACACAACGGCGCATCGGGAGCTTTTTGTTTTGGAGAACGGCAGTTCGATTATTGATAATCCGGGGATGAGGGAGGTTGGGCTTGTGGAGAGTGGGGAGGGGATTGGGGTTGTTTTTTCTAAGATTACCGGGTTGGCAAAAGAATGCCGTTTTCCGGATTGTTCTCATCTGCATGAACCGGGCTGTGCCGTTCTTGCCGCGGTTGAAGCGGGGGAATTGGATCGGGATAAGTATGAGAATTATTTAAAGCTCAAGAAAGAATCCGATTTTTATTCTATGACCCGGCTCGATAAACGCCGCAAAGACCGCTCTTTTGGGAAGATGGTTAATACTGGGATTAAGTATAAGAAGAAGCGGTAAGTCGAGATCAAGTGGCATCGTTTCGCACCTCTCTTCCGCCTAACGAAAGACGAATACCGATACGTTCAATCGTAACCGATAAACCATTTTCCCATCCCCAAAACAGGCGCCAAAATTGCTGGGTAATGGGCAAGGGGGCGATAAAGATGAATACTTTGATACCGATAGAAAGAGTGGAGAACAAAATCTATTTGATCAGGGGCCAAAAAGTGATGTTGGATCGGGATCTGGCGGAGCTTTATGAGGTTTTAACTAAAAATCTAAATAAGGCGGTTAGAAGAAATATAAAGAGGTTTCCTCTTGATTTTATGTTCCAATTGACAAAAGATGAGTACGATTCTTTAAGGTTCCAATCTGGAACCTTAAAAAGAGGCCGGCATTCAAAATACTTGCCATATGTATTTACCCAAGAAGGAATAGCCATGTTATCTAGTGTACTTAAAAGCGAAAGAGCAATTCTGGTCAATATTGCCATAATGAGGGCCTTTGTCCGCTTAAATCGGATCCTTTCCAGCCATATCGAGGTTTCGAAGAAGTTAAAGGAGTTAGAAAATAAAACTTTAAAGAATGAGAAGGATATTCAAGTGGTGGTTAAGGTTATCAGGGAGTTGACCAGTGTGAAGCCGAGCGCAATCGGGTTTAAGGTTGCCTAACGCAAATCGTCTTTCGGTTACGGCAACGATGCCCGCCTGAATAAATTTGAAGTCCTAAATATGAAAATGGTCCCGATTTTAATTATGGCGAATTCGCCATAATTAAAAGCCAGGTGGGCTTGAACAACTATAAAATCAGCGTTAAAGAGTGGGTAGAAAAAACCAATGCTATTGGATTAAAAGCGACAGCTGGACGATACGGAGGAACATATGCCCACAAGGATATTGCTTTTGAATTCGGCATGTGGATTAGCCCGGAGTTTAAAATATATCTTATTAAAGAATTTCAGCGGTTAAAAGAAGATGAAAGCAGTCGTTTGAAATTAGAATGGAATTTGCAGCGGACCCTTTCTAAAATAAACTACCGCATACATACTGATGCCATAAAAGAAAATCTGATTCCCAAAGAACTGACGAATGCGCAAACAAACAATATTTATGCCTCGGAAGCTGATGTCTTGAACATGGCTTTATTTGGCATGACGGCTTCCGATTGGCGTGCTAAAAATGCGGGAAATAAGGGTAATATCAGAGATTATGCCGAGGTATCACAGCTGGTATGCCTTTCAAACCTTAAAAATCTGAACGCATTATTCATCAGTGAGGGGCTTTCGCAAGGGGCAAGATTAATAAAGCTCAATAAAATTGCCATTCAACAGATGAGACTGCTTACCGAAAGTAGGCAAATAAAAAAGTTGGAGGGAAAGTGCAATACGCGCCCGTTTCGCGCTTCTCTTCTGATGAGCGGGTAACGGATATTATTATAGACAATTCTGATCCTAAAATATACCCTGAAATAACTTCGGCGGTGATTGGCGCCAAGCATATCATCGTCATCAGGGTAAACGAAAGCCATGACAAGCCCCACCTCTATCAGGGGCGGGCGTTTATCCGTGTCGGCAAAAACACCAAACCGATGAGCCGCAATGAGTATGAGCGGTTATTGATCAAAAGAAGCAGGACAGACATCCGGTATGATAAGGAAGAGTGTGCCGGGGCCAAACTAAAGGATATCGATTGGCCTAAGGTTAAATGGTTTAAATCTGTTTATAAGGATATTTCAGGGAAAGATGTTTCATCATCTGATCAAAAACTGCTGGAGGGGCTAGGTTGTGTCAGGAACAGCAGGGTCTTAAACAGCGGGATGTTATTATTCGGTAAAGAGCCTGATAAATTTATTCCGCAGAATCAGGTTACGATTGTCAGATACCCGGGAGAAAACATTGCCGACCGTTATCTGGACATCAAGGATTTTTACGGCAACTTATTTGATCTCATTGATAAGGCGGATGAGTATATCAAAGAGCACATTCAGATATCTTCCCACCTGGTTCCCGGTAAAATCCCACGCGAAGAAGTCCCCGAATATCCTCTGTATGCCATCCGTGAGCTGATAGTCAATGCGGTCGCGCATCGCGATTATTTTATTTCCGGCAGCAGGATTATAATCAAGATGTTCAAGGGGAGGATTGAATACAGCAGCCCGGGCGGTTTGCCGGAAGGGATTACGCCAAAAAATATGATCAACAAGCAGTCATCCCGCAATCCAACTTTGGTGAAGGTGCTTAACCGAGTCAAATATATCGAAGCAATCGGCGATGGCATTAACCGGATTCATGATGCAGTTAAAGATCACCCCCTCAAACCCAAAATGCCGGTGTTTGATGATGTGGGAGGAACCGTTATTGTGACATTATTCGGCGCAGACTTAAACAAAATCGAAAAAGAAGAACCAATGCCGGGATTAAACGAGAGGCAAAAAAAGACATTAAATTATATTCGAGAAAAAGGAAAAATCTTCAATAGAGAATATCAGGAGATAAATGCGACAACTAAGATTACAGCAGCAAGGGATTTAGCTTCGCTCGTTGTCAAAAAAATATGCAAAAAGGTTGGCAAAGGGAGAGGCACTTATTATGTCCTTTTTCAATGATACGATTATGATACGATTATTAAGGCATTGCCGAAATAACCGTTAAATTACCGAAATAATTTGAGCGGAGGTGCTAATCATGAAAAAATCAATCTGCATATTTTTAATTATCCTTAATTTGTCATTAGCGGGTGAATACCTGCTCGCCCCCGGCGACACATTAGAAGTCAAAGTCCTCGGCAAAAAAGATCTCGACACCAAACAAACCATCGCCCCCGACGGCACCATCTCTCTGCCGTTTCTGGGCAGAGTAGAAGCGCAAGGACAGACGTTGAAGGAATTCAACAACAACCTCAAATCTGCCTTTTCAAAGTATATCGCGAATGCTCAAGTGGTCGTTTTCCTAACTCCCCGGCCGATTTATGTTATCCAGCATGATATCAAAAAGAACGTCTGGGACGTCAAGAAAGCCGAATCGGTAGATGAAGCGCGTGCCTACCTCGGTCGCCCTGCCGCCCCTGTCCAGCATGGCGACATCGTTTCCGTTAACATCAGCCAAAAGCCGGATTGGTGGGAGGATAATTGGTATAAGGTGCTAACCGGGGCGGCGGTTGCGGTGGGGATTTATGCAACGGTGCGTAGATAAAGCTACTGACGCAAGTTTTATTGTTCGATATTCGATATATCTATTGACAGAATATCGAACATCTGCTACAATGCTTTTGTTTTGGGGAGGGCATTATGGATCATGAAATTAATCAGAAAGCGATTGCGGCTCGATTAAAAACATTAAGAGAAAAGGCCGGATTGTCTCAGGAAGAGATTGCAAAAATTCTTGATATTTCTCGTACGGCAATTTCCCAAATAGAAAATAACGAAAGAGGAGTTTCTAGTCTAGAATTAGCGGCTTTCTCCGAAGCATTTAAGGTTTCAACCGATTATATTTTAGGGTTAGAAGAAGAATTGGAAGTTGCCCTGCCAAAAGAGGATGATCGTTTGCGAAAACAAAGCATGCGTATTTCTGTCCCAAAGCTTAACTTGGGAAAATTTAAACAGGTGTTATTGTATTTATTGGAACGTTGTGCGGGGAAGCCCAATATTGGGGAAACCGTGCTTTATAAACTGCTTTATTTTATTGATTTTAATTATTATGAAACTTATGAGGAACTGTTGACCGGAGCGAAATATATTAAAAATAAATATGGTCCAACTCCCATTGAATTTGTAAAAATTATTGACCAAATGGAAGATAAGGGAGAAATAAGAATAATTAGGGATAAATATGGGCCTTATTCCCAAAAAAGATATATTCCACTTGTAAAGGCGGATTTAAGCCAATTGAAAGCCAGCGAAAAAGAGGTAATCGATAGGGTTATAATGGCTCATTCTGATAAAAATGCCAAAGAAATAAGTAATTATTCACACGAGGATCTTCCCTGGAAGGCAACAAAGGATAAGGACGTAATTGATTACGAGCTAGTTTTTTATCGCACGCCGGCCTATTCAGTTAGGAGCTATCCTGAAGAGGGTGGCAGTGGACTTTGAATATTTACCCGAGTTTGAAAAAGAGTTGGAACGGCTATCAAAAAAGCGTTTCCGAAGCTTGCCGGAAGATCTGGAAGTATTAAAGAAAGTATTATCTGTTGCCCCTTCCGCCGCGCCGCCGATTAGTTTTTCAATCAGCAACCTCAATGTGCCGCATGAAATTGTGAAAGTTAAAAAATTTGCTTGTAGAGCCCTAAAGGGTAGGGGTGCCAACAGCGGAATTAGGGTTGTTTATGCTTTTCATAAAGAAGAACAAAAAGTCGTTTTTATCCAAATTTATTTCAAGGGTGATCAGGCTAATGAAGACAGGGGCAGGATACATAAGTATTATGGATGATTTTTTATTATTGGATTGAAAAGGGGTGGGTGAAACCAAAAAGGGATTATCGAGATTATCCAGTATTTACCAAAGATCAGATTGAGAAAATTGTTGAATGGAAAAATCGTATTAAATAAGGAGGAAGCGATGATTTACTTGAACGAACATATAATGGAAATTAGGTATAAGCCAAACCCTAGAATTATTGATTTGAGAGGACAATGGGCCGAAGAAATATCTGCACATATGAAGATGTCGGAGTGGGCTATTGTTGAAAATCGTGTTGATATATTCCGCAAGGATAATCATGATAGGGTCTTTGTAGGATTTCGGGGCATGGGATTTATCTGTCATCGATCGGATTCGAAAAGTTATTTTCCAGATCATGCTATCAGATTCTTGAAATTTATTTTTAGTTTAGATGGCTTTGAAAAGAACCCATTAATAGACCGAATAGGGGTGAGATCAAAATTTTGTATAGAATATGAAAAAAACTTTGAAGAACTAAGAGATTTATATGCTTCCAAGTATATTGTGCTTTCCGATAGGGCAAAGAAAATAATTAATGCAAAACTTGTTGATCTTGCTGGCCCTTGGAATTTTGCGGATGATTTAGGTAATTTTAATACTCAAAGTGGACCCATGGTTAAAACACAGATTGCTCAATTCTTTAATGATGAAATTGTTACGCAGCTTCCTGATGTAGGTCTATTTTTTGATATTGATTATTCTGTTAAGCCTAGAAAATCCATGAGGGAAGATGAGGTCGTTAAATTAGTTGGTGGTTTTGCGGAGCGAGCTTGGAAAAGGAATGAAGATTTTAAGAAAATAGTTTTAGAAGGATAAAAAATGGGAAGAAAAAAACAACGCAAACTTAGGCGACAGGCAATCGAAGCCGAAGAAACAAAAAGTTTGCCCGAAATAAATCCTGATGCTACTCTGACTCCAGAGGCATCTCTTGATTTAGGAACTTCTGGAATGTGGCAAAGAGAAGATTTAACAAATGTCCCTTCTATTGGAGAAAGAGAAGATGATGACAATGGATATGCTGAAACCCCTTCAGCTATTTTCGATAAATATATTGGAAGGTTGATACCAAGAGAGAGGCTTTTTCCGTTTTTATTAGCATTTTTACTCGTGGTTGTTGCTGGATGGATATTTATACAAGATAATAGTGCCGGAATGCTAAAAGATTTTCCTTCAATTGGCTGGACAAGCCTAAAGATTATTATTGTTTTATTTTTTCTGTTTATTCTATTTACTGTTGCTTTCTTTGGTTTTGGAGCGTTGTTTAAATTCAATAAAAAGAAATAATATGAAGGTTGCAATATATATACGTGTATCAACCGAAGACCAGGTCCGTGACGGCTATTCCCCTCAATTTTTTGCGTTGACGTTAGACGATTAACGATACGTTCTATCGTTGCCGTAACCGAATAATCATTTTTTAAATGTTATAATATAAAATATGCCTCCCAAAGCCTACTTCATCAAAACTTACGGCCCCTCGACTCACTACGTTCGCTCGGGGCAAGCTGCCAAATGAAAAAGTATTACATTAAAACCTACGGCTGCCAGATGAACATCTCCGATTCCCGCAAGATGGCGGATATTCTGGATGGGGCGGGATATGAGGAGATTAGAATATCGGAAAATCAGGGAATCCGGGCGATTAGGGAATTAGAACAATGCGACATAATAGTTGTCAACACCTGCACCGTCCGCGCCAACGCGGAGAATAAAGGCCTCTGGTTCGCCAAATCCCTTAAGCACCACAAAGAAAAAAATCCGAACCTCAAAATAATCTTCTGCGGCTGTATCGTCGAGGATAAAAAAAACGAAATCACAAAACTCCTTCCCCACGTCGACCTCTTTATCCCACCGAATTCTTCGGAAAAGTTGGAAGAGTTCCTTGTTTTCTCCCCCTCTATTGAAAAGAGAGGGGGAAACCGAGCGGAGCGAGGAGGGGGTGAGTTTGTAACGATCATGCACGGCTGCAACAACTTCTGCTCCTACTGCATCGTCCCCTATGTCCGCGGACGGGAGAAGAGCAGAACGCCCGAGGAAATACTTGAGGAAATCAGGATATTAGGGAATCAGGGGATCAGGGAAATTACCCTGCTTGGGCAAAATGTGAACTCATATAAGTATGGTTTTGCGAAATTATTGCATATGATTGAAAAAACAATTGAAGGCGAGATTAGAGGGTTGGAGCGCATCCGTTTCTTAACCTCCCATCCCAAAGATATGTCTGATGACATAATTGATGCGGTAGCGGACTTGCCGCATCTGTGCGAACATATCCATTTGCCGATCCAGCATGGGGACGATGAAATCCTCAAGGCGATGAACCGCGGCTACACGGTCGACGATTATAAACGGATCGCCGAAAAAATCAGGAATAAAATCAAGGGTGTCGCCATAACGACCGATATGATCATCGGTTTTCCAGGAGAAACCGAAAAGCATTTTAGCAACAGTGTGGGGCGCATTCGCGAATTTGCCTTCGATCAGGTTGTCACCACGATCTATTCCCCTCGTTCCAAAACCGCAGCCGCCAAAATGGAGAACCAGGTTCCGGAAGAGATAAAAAAAGAGCGCCTGCAAAGGATTATGAAGGTTACCGACGCGATGGCCCTTGAACAAAATAAAAAATTGGTCGGCACAACGCAGGAGATATTAAACGGCCGCACACGCACCAACAAGATTGTTAAATCCAACTTGAAGGGACAACCGGGCAATGTTACAATAACATCTGCCCGCAGTTATATTTTATACGGAGGGACAACAAATGACACCCGGAAATGAAGAATTAAAGGTTTTTTACGGCCGGTCGCATCCCGAACTTGGCGAAAAGATCGTTAAACAGCTGGGGTTGAAAGCGGGAGAGATAAAAATTTCATCTTTTGCCGGCGGAGAAATTTATACCCGTATCAAAGAGAATGTCCGCGGCCAGCATTGTGTTGTTTTTCAGACCTGCACCCAAAAGGTGAACGAAGATTTGATGGAGCTTTTTATCATTGTTGACGCGATGAAGCGCTCCTCCGCCAAATCAATTACCGCGGTGATCCCTTACTTCGGCTACGCGCGGCAGGATCGCAAAGCCGCCTCCCGCGAACCGATCTCCGCCCGCCTGATCGCCGATCTTTTGACCACCGCCGGAGTCGGCCGGGTCATAACGATTGATATGCATTCCGACCAGATCCAGGGATTTTTTAATATTCCCTTTGATCATTTGACCGCCATGCCGATCTTTGAAGAGTATATTAAAAGCAAAAAGCTTCCCAACCCGGTGGTAGTCGCTCCCGACACCGGGCGGGCCAAAGTGGCGAAAAAACTGGCCGACCGGATCGGCGCGGGTCTCGCGATCTTGCACAAGGTCCGCTCCGCCCACCACCAGTCCGAAGTTACCCACCTGGTCGGTGAAGTGAAAGGGAAGACCGTCATAATCACCGACGATATGATCGATACCGCCGGGACCGCCACCGCCGGGGTCAATGTCTTAAGAAAAGAGGGCTGCAATCCCGATATTTATATGGTAGCGACTCACGGGCTCTTTTCGCCGCCGGCGGTCGACCGTTTTAAAGAAGCAAAGCTAAAAGAGGTTGTCGTTACCGACACTCTCCCGATCATAAACGAAAAACAGTTTCCCGGACTTAAAATCCTAAGCACCGCGGAGCTTTTGAGCGAAGCAATCCGCAGGAATTACGAGAACAGATCGATCAGTTCTCTTTTTGACTAATAATGAAAAAAGTAAACATCGGCGTATTGGGATACGGCAATATCGGTTCCGCGGTAGCGGCGCTCATCAATCGGAACGGGAAGACCATCGCGGAGAAATCGGGGATAGAATTGAAGGTTGTAAAGATTGCCGATCCCAAGACAAGCAGGAAACATCCCCTTTTGACCAAAAAGTCCGAAGAGGTCATCAACGATCCTTCAATTGAAGTAGTCGTTGAAGCGATCGGCGGGACCAAGCCGGCACTGCAATATATTCTGCAGGCGTTAAAAAACGGCAAGCACGTTGTCACTTCAAATAAAGAAGTTGTTGCCCTGCATGCCGATCAAATTTTAAAAACCGCGAGTGAAAACAACGTCTCGGTCTTTTTTGAGGCGGCAGTGGGAGGGGGGATACCGATCCTCCAGCCGCTGCGTGAAAGCCTCTATGCCAATAATATTTATCAGGTTTACGGGATCGTCAACGGGACCACCAATTACATTTTATCCAGCATGACCAACGATAAGATGTCGTTCTCCGAAGCTCTGTTAAGAGCGAAGGAGAAGGGCTACGCCGAAGCCAATCCAAAAAATGATGTTGAAGGCTACGACGCGGCTTATAAGGCGGTAATTTTAACCCTGATGGCCTTCGGGGTTCTGGTTGATTTCTCCGAGGTCTATTTTGAAGGGATCACCAAAATTACCAAAGAAGATATTTCCTATGCTGGTGAGATCGGCTATGTCATCAAGCTTTTGGCGGTAGCCAAACAGAAAGACGGGGAAGTTGAGGTGCACGTCCATCCGGTGATGGTGTCCAAAGATCATCCGCTGGCTTCGGTCGGAGGACCGATGAACGCGATTTATGTGGTGGGGGACGCGGTGGGAGAATTAATGTTTTACGGCCAGGGGGCGGGGGGAGATCCGACCGCTTCGGCAATTATTAACGATATTATCGCCGCCGCCCACGGGACCCCGTCGCAAAGAAGGGCGCATTCCAAGATGAGGGTGAAAGATATTTCAAAGACCAAAAGCCGCTATTATGTCCGCATGACTGTTCCGGACAAGCCGGGAGTTTTGGCCCAGATATCAAAGGTCTTTGGAGAAGAGGGGGTCAGCATCCAGACGGTCTTACAAAAAGAATCGCACGGTAAATCCGCGCCGCTGGTTATTATTTTCCATGAAGTGGTTGAAGAGAATTTTAACCGGGCGCTGTCAAAAATTAAAAAACTTGCGGTTGTTGAAAAAGTCGATAATGTAATTAGAGTTGGACTCTGAAAGGAGACGATTTAAGTGGTAATGATGTGCGAAAACTGTCATGTTAATCCGGCGACGGTACATGTCACAAAGGTTGTAAACGGCAGAAAGGTGGTAAAGCACCTTTGTGTCGAGTGCGCGGAGAAGATGGGCTTCATGCCGGAAGAGTTCGGGTTTCCCGGATTTTTTGAAATACCGGATATTTTTGCTTCCATGTTCAAACGTCGCCCTGATGAAAGAATTTTTGATTACTTTGGGGAATCGGCGCAAAAGGTGATCCATCTGGCCAAAGAAGAATCAACCCGCCTCTCCCACGACCATCTGACTCCGGAGCATCTTTTGCTGGGAATAATAAAGGAAGAGGGATTGGCCTACAAGGTATTGGAAGCGTTGAAACTTGATATGGTAGATCTTTTTTCGGAGACCGAGTCATTGATCGGCAGAGGTGAAACCCATCCGCGGGAAATCACCCTTTCTCCCCGCTCAAAAAAGGTTTTGGAACTGGCTTTCAATATCGCAAAAGAGCTGGGCGCGCCGTTGGTTGAAGCGGAACATGTTTTACTCGGTCTTATTCGCGAGGGTAATTCAATCGCCGCTCAGGCCCTGCAGAAAAGGAAAGTTTCTTACGACCGGGTAGTTGAAGAAGTTATCGGACAGATGCGCAAAGGCGAGGCGCCTCCTCTTTCCGCCGGACCGGAGCCGTTTGAACCGTCGGAGGGACCGGAAGAATTTGGCCCTTTTGGAGGAGAAGAAGAGATGGGAGGTCCCGGAGGATTTTTCGGACTGCCATTCGGAGGGGCGGGGGGCGGGATTGGGACCAGGGCGCCAACCAGGAAAGCGGCTTTGGCTTCTTATGGAAGGGATTTGACCGCCGATTCCCGCGAAGGGCGGCTTGATCCGGTAGTTGGACGAGAAAAAGAGATCGACCGGATCACCAGAATTTTGGCGAGACGGACCAAAAACAATCCGGTGCTGATGGGAGACCCGGGAGTTGGCAAAACTGCCATTGTTGAAGGTTTGGCCAACCGCATCGTTGCCGGAACCGTTCCCGATGTTTTGAAAGACAAGCAGGTCATCGCTTTGGATTTGGGGGGGATGGTTGCCGGGACCAAGTATCGCGGCGAATTTGAAGCGAGAGTTAAAAAAGTTCTGGAAGAAATTTTAGCCAAAAAACGCCAGATCATTTTGTTTATCGACGAACTCCACACCCTGGTTGGAGCGGGTGGAGCGGAAGGGGCGATTGACGCCGCCAATATGTTGAAACCGGCTTTGGCGAGAGGGGAACTGCAGGTAATCGGGGCGACCACCGTTGACGAATACCGCAAGAATATAGAGAAGGACGCCGCGCTGGAGCGCCGTTTCCAGCCGGTCATGGTCAATGAGCCGACCCCGGAATTCACGGTTGAAATCTTAAAGGGGATCCGCCCCAAGTATGAAGAGTTCCATCGAGTCACCATTCCCGATGTAGCAATCGAGGCGGCGGTCCATCTTTCGGCCCGCTATATTTCGGACCGGTTCCTTCCCGACAAAGCGATCGATGTCATGGACGAAGCGGCGGCCAAGGTCCGTTTAAAACGGGTCGACACTTCAAACGAATTACGCGAAGCGCGCAAAGAGCTCGAGCAGGCCAAAAAAGAAAAAGACGAAGCGCTCAGCACCCAAAAATACGAGAAAGCGGCCAGCCTAAGGGATCGCATCAACGCGATTTCGGACAAGGTGAAAGAGCTTGAAAAGAAATGGGAAGAGCGGCAGGATAAAGCGGCGGTCATAATAACCGAAGAAGATATTGCCGAAGTCGTCTCCGACTGGACCGGGATCCCGGTCTTAAAATTGACCAAGGCCGAATCGGAAAAATTGACCAACATGGAAGAAAAACTGAAAGAGCGCATCATCGGACAGGATGAGGCGGTGATGGCGATCTCCCAGGCGATCAGGAGGGGAAGGGCGGGGCTCAAGCCGCCGGAGCGTCCGATCGGATCGTTTATTTTTGCCGGACCAACCGGAGTTGGAAAGACCGAAGTTGCTAGGCGACTGGCGGAGTTTATGTTCGGCACCCAGGAAGCGATGATCCGGATCGACATGTCCGAATTTATGGAGAAGCATTCGGTCTCCCGCCTGTTGGGAGCCCCTCCCGGCTATGTCGGCTACGAAGAAGGGGGGAAGCTGACGGAAGCGGTCCGCCGCAAGCCGTATTCGGTGATTTTGTTTGACGAGATAGAAAAAGCCCACCCGGATGTTTTCAACGTCCTTCTGCAAGTATTGGAAGACGGCCGGGTCACCGATGCCAAAGGGAAGACGGTTGATTTCAAAAACACCGTGATCATCATGACGACCAACATCGGGCAGAGAATGATCATCCAGCAGGGGCCGATCGGGTTTATGGCCTCCGCCCAGCGCGAAACCGGTTATGAAAAGATGAAAGAGACGGTCATGGACGAGATGAAGCGGGAGTTCCGTCCGGAATTCCTAAACCGCATCGACGAGATCATCGTCTTCCATCCGCTGGGAGAAGAAGATCTAAAACGGATCGCCAAATTAATGGTCGGCGATGTGGAAAAAAATATCGAGAACCAGGAGATGCAGCTTGTGATCAACGACGATGTCACCGCTCAGATCGTAAAAGACGGCTATGAGCCGAAATTCGGCGCCCGGCCGCTGCGCCGTTCGGTGCAAAAACTGATCGAGAACCCGCTTTCAAACGAGATCATTGCCGGAAAATTTGTTCCCGGCGACAAGATCGGGGCGAAGATGGCCGACTGCAAAGTGGTTTTTGAAAGAATCGGCCAGGCGGAGATAAAGAAAAAGAAACCGGCCGAAGAAGCCAGGTTCAAAGATGAAGAGACCCAGGTCAAAGGAGACAAGGATTCCGAAGAATCGGGCGACATGAAAAAAACTCCGCGCAAGCCCGGCCGCAGGAAGTAGGGTATCAGGGGACCAGGGGATCAGTTGGTAGAGCATCAAAATACCAGGATATCAGGTTGATGGCAGTAAATGGATAGCGATATTTTAAAAAACAAAGAAAAACCTCAAAGTATTTGGTGGAGAGAATTTTTTAAAGAAGGACGTAAAGATTTAATTATTCTAATCATCGGAACAATTTTGGGAACAATTCTTAGTATTTTTACAGAAGTAGGGCTCAAAAAATATGATGATGATCGGGCAAAAGAAAAGATTGCTAAAATACTTTGTCTTGATTTGATTAGTACGGAAAACAAACTCCTTAATCATATTTACCTTAGTGAAGCAAGTTATCCCACGTATTCTATGGAGCAATTGGCAGATCTAAAGTGGTATAGTACCGAATATAGTACAAAGGTATTTGATGTTTTATTGGAGGATTTATATTTTTTCCCAGATGGACAAACAAATAAAGTATTAAATATTTACGAGACCATTGACCAATTAAATAAAACACAAAGTTTGATTAAAAATCATCCAAAAATGAAAAGAGGCACAAAAGCTTTCTTGTTAAAAAACCTATACAACAACATCCACTCTTCAATAAATTTTTGCGATGAAGTTGTTGAAAATATTGAGAGAAACAATAAAGAATTAAATCGCGAAAAAAGTTTTATTAGAATAAAAGACGTTAATCAAGAGTTAAAAAAAAGTATTTTTAGCATGAAACCATCGTTAAAAGAGTTGATAAAAAACTAATTTAACCTTTTTACTGATATGCCTGTTCTTAATATTCTATCCACTGATATCCCGATAGACTGATATGCTACCTACTGGTGTCCCGATTTCCTGATATCCTCTTTTCACGGACCCAACGAACATAGCCATTGATCCCTCTTAAAACTTCTTCATATCTGGCGATTAAATCATTTGCTTTTTCTTTATCTAGGTATCGTTTGCCTTCCAAAGATCGGATATGATTTTGTGTTTCGCCTGTTTCTTTTCTGGCCACATTAAATCCTTTTATTTTCTCCTGATAGTAGTAACTGGTATGGCCTTCTGCTATATTGTCAACTACAGAGGAAGAAGATCTTTCCAGTTGGTCTCTCCTTTTAAATCGTTCTTCTCCTGGAAGTGTTTTGCATATTTTATGAACTTCCAACATCAATTTGTACGCTTTTTGCCAAACCCATAGTGTTTCAAATCCTGCTTTTACCTGGCATTCTGATTCCCTGGGATCCTGCCTACTGATAACCTGATCTTTTGATATGCTCATGATATTTATCCCCCTTAACAAGTATCCAGCAATTTTCGCGCCTGGACAAAAGGGGCAAAAACAAGCAAAAATGTCGAAATTTGGACAGTTGTCAGTATATTAGGACATCAGGATTTCAAAGGCCTGATAATCTGATTTACTGATATCCTGCCTACTGATCCCCTGATATCCTGATAGACTTTCTATCGTAGTTTTGTTAGTATTTTAATAGTCATGAAGAAATTCTACGACCTAGTAATGTTCCCGTACCCGTCCGGCAATCTCCACATGGGGCATGTTCGCAATTATGCCATCGGGGATGTCCTGGCCCGCTACAAAAGGATGCAAGGATTTGAAGTCATCTATCCGATCGGCTGGGATGCTTTCGGATTACCCGCAGAAAATGCCGCGATAAAACACAAGACCCATCCGGCCGACTGGACCAAAAAATGCATTGCAGACATGACTCTCCAGATCAAATCGCTCGGAATTTCCTACGACTGGGAGCGCGAAGTCACAACCTGCGATCCCGATTATTACAAATGGACCCAGTGGCTCTTCCTCCAGTTTTACAAGAAAGGACTGGCATATAAAAAAGCGGCTTCGGTAAATTTTTGTCCGAAATGCAATACGGTTTTGGCCAACGAACAGGTAAAAGACGGAAAATGCTGGCGCTGCGACTCACTGGTTGAAGAAAAAAAATTGGAACAATGGTTCTTAAAAATCACGGATTACGCGGAGCGGCTGCTTGCGGATATAGATAAGCTTGCCGGCTGGCCGGAGAACGTCAAAACCATGCAGCGCAATTGGATCGGCAAATCAAGGGGAGTGGAAATAAAGTTCAAAGTGCAAAGCGAAAAGCTCAAAGATGATGAATTATTAATCTATACCACCAGGCCCGATACTTTGCTTGGGGTAACTTTTATGGTGGTGGCGCCGGGGCATCCTTTGGCGGAGGGAAAAAAGAGCGGCTTTACCGGCAAATACGCGATAAATCCGGCCAACAACGAAAAAATACCGATCTGGATCTCGGAATATGTCCTGATGGAATACGGGACCGGAGCGATCATGGCGGTCCCGGCGCACGATGAGCGGGATCGTGAATTCGCGAAGCAGAATAATTTGCCGATCAAAGAGGCGGAGCCGTTTACGGGAGAGATTGGCGAGTGGAAAACTAATTTTAAACTGCGTGATTGGCTGATTTCCCGCCAAAGATACTGGGGGGCGCCGATCCCGATTATTTATTGTGATAAATGTGGGACGGTCGAAGTTCCGGACAAAGATTTGCCGGTCACACTTCCGCGCGATGTCGAATTTACAGGCGAAGGAGATTCTCCTCTTGCTTCTTCAAAGTCCTTTAACAATGTCAAATGTCCCACGTGCGGAGGGAAAGCAAGGCGGGAGACGGATACCATGGATACCTTCATCTGTTCCTCCTGGTACTACTTGCGCTATTGCGATCCAAAAAACAACAAAGAAGCTTTTTCAAAAAAAATGGCCGACAAGTATATGCCGGTTGATCAGTATGTTGGTGGGGTTGAACACGCGATTTTGCACCTGCTCTATTCCCGCTTTTTTACCAAAGTTTTGTTTGATCTCGGATTGGTTTCTTGCGACGAGCCCTTTACCAATCTTTTCACCCAGGGGATGGTGGTGAAAGACGGTGCCAAGATGAGCAAGTCAAAAGGGAATGTGGTTGACCCGAACGATATTATCGCTAAATACGGAGCCGATTCTGCCCGGCTCTTTATTTTATTCGCCGCGCCGCCGGAGAGGGAGCTGGAGTGGTCGGATAAGGGAGTTGAAGGAGTCTATCGGTTTCTTAATCGAGTCAGACGACTCGTTTCTGATAAATCCGAAACTCTAAACTCTAAACAAAATCAAAACTCTAAATCCGAAGCACAAATATTAAAAAAATTACATCAAACAATCAAGGCCGTGACGGAAGATATTGAAAGATTTTCGTTTAACACCGCGATTGCGAAGATGATGGAACTTTTGAACGAATTAACCCGCGTAGAGGGGCCTTTAGGCCCCGATATTTTAGATAAGTTTCTAATTTTCTTGTCGCCGTTTGCTCCTTTTACATCCGAGGAACTTTGGAAGCAATTGGGTCACCAGGACTCAGTCCACCAGCAGCCGTGGCCCAAATATGATCCCAAGCTGATTGTTGAAGAGACGATTGAGATTCCGATTTCGGTAAACGGAAAAGTTCGGGATACAATTACCGTTTCTGCCGACGCGGGAGAGGAGCAGGTCAAAGAATTGGCCCAACAATCGGAAAGAGTCCGGACTTTTACCTCCGGAAAACAAATCAAAAAGATTATCTACGTCCCAAAGAAGATGCTCAATATTGTGGCAGGGTGAGTAAGGCGATACTTTCCAAATGCGTGGTTTGGGGGAACATGTCAATTGCGGCCAAATCCTTAATTGAATATTTCCCTTCCTGAAGGACCGCCAGATCGCGGGCAAAAGTGGCCGGGTTGCAGGAGACATAGATTAATTTCGGGACATTGAGCCCCAGGATCAATTTGATCGCCTTGCCGCTTAGCCCGGAGCGGGGGGGGTCAACTACCACAACATCGGCGTCGAATTTTCCGTCCCTTAATAGTTTCTCCACTTCCCCGGCATGGAAAATGCAGTTGTCCAGATTGTTCAGCTTGGCGTTTTCTTTGGCGGTTTCGATATTAAATTCGGAAAGGTCGATCCCGATCGCCCGCTTGGAATGGTCGGCCAAGAAAACTTCAATCGATCCGGCGCCGCAATAAAGACCCAAGATTCTCTGTTTCCCGGTCAATTCAGCAAATTCGGCCACTTTGCCGTACAAAATTTCCGCTCCCAGGGTGTTCGGCTGGAAAAAGGTCTGCGGATAGATATAATAGCGCTTCGGTCCGATCAGGTCGGTGATAAATTTCTCGCCGTATAAGTGTTTTACCTCTTCATATGCCACCACGTCGGCCAGCTGGTCGTTTTTTACCCAGTAAAAACTTTTCAATTGCGGAATTTGGTCGACTAATGTTGCGATCAGATGCCCCGGGTCGGGGAGCTTCCCGTTCCTGGTTACAAGGATAAGCATGAGCTCTCCGGTACGTTTCCCTTCTCTCACCACCAGATGCCGCAAAAAGCGCATATCAAGATGGTGCCGCGCCACAAAATCAAGGATAATCGGGAAGATTTTTGAAACCAGCGGGCTGAAAATCTCGCATTGACCAATCGCCGCGGTCTGGTGCGTTCCCCGTTTTCTGAGTCCGAGGATTATTTTGCCCTCTTCTTCACCGAAGGCGAATTCCATCTTGTTGCGGTAGTGATATTTGGAGGGGGAGCCGTAAACCATAAGATCAAAACTCAGGGTCGTCTTTCCAATGGTGCGCAAATTATGGTCAAGATTTTTTTTCTTCAGTTCAAGCTGCTTTTCGTATTTTAGGTTCTGAAAAACACATCCTCCGCAAATGCCAAAGTGGGGGCAGGGTGGGGTATCGCGAAAAGAGGATTCTTCCGTGATCTTCGTTATTTCGGCGTATTGCACTCCGCGGTGCTTTTGACCGAGGCGGACGGAAACTTTATCTCCCCAAACGGCGTTTGGGATAAAGAGTGTTTCCCCCTCATATTTTGCCACTCCCAGGTTGTCGGGGAGGGCAATATCCTGGATCTCAACCGCGATCTCTTCGGCATTAAATCTTTTCAGGAGTTTTTTGAGCCGCGCAACCGGTAGCCCGACCACATTGTCGTAATCGCCGTCGATTTTTTCGACAAATTTATCGCCGGTCTCCTGGATGGCATAGGAGCCGGCCTTATCGGCATGACCGCCGGTGGCAAGATATTCGTCAATATCCTTCTCGCTTAATTTTTTAAACTTAACATAAGTTAATTCGTAATCGGTCAGCAGTTTGTCCTCGTCTTTTTTATAGAGGGCGATTCCGGTGATCACCTTATGCTTGGTGCCGGAGAGGAGAGCCAGGGTCTTTCTGGCGTCCGCTTCGTCTTTCGGTTTCCCGAGGATTTTGCGGTCGATCGCCACCACGGTGTCGGCTCCCAACACGGTTGCTTCCGGATCTTTATCGCCGATCGCTTTGGCCTTGAGGATCGCCGCTTCAACCGCGAATTCCACCGGATCGCGCTTGGTTATTGCCGCTTCGTCTACCCCGCTTTCAAGAACCGTAAACTCGGGAACCGCTTTTTTTAGCAGTTCTTTCCTGCGGGGGGATTGGGAGGCCAGAACAAATCTCATATTACTATAATAGCACGATATGATATACTTATTGTGTAATTTTCCATAAGGAGGTAAACAAAGGTGTTGAGAGCAAAAGAGCATGATGTTTTAAAAAGGGCCAAGGCCGACGGAATCCGGTTTATTCTTCTACAGTTCACCGACATTTTAGGGATGATGAAGTGCGTCACGATCCCGATCGCGCGGTTGCAGGATATATTGGAAAAAGGGATCTGGTTTGACGGCTCTTCGATCCAGGGTTTTATGCGGATCTGCGAATCGGATATGATCCTCCGTCCCGATCCATCCACTTATCAAGTTATTCCGTGGAAAATTGAGGGGAAAAAGTCGGCCCGGTTTATCTGTGATGTCCATACTCCGGAGGGGATTCCGTTTGAGGGCGATCCGCGCAGTATTTTAAAGCGGGCGGTTGCCGAGGCGGGGAAGATGGGATATGAGTATAATACCGGCCCCGAGGTTGAATTCTATCTGTTGAAGCGGGAAGACGGCAAGATCACCACCGTTCCCCACGATATCGGCGGCTATTTTGATTATCCGGCGCGCGACCTGGCTTCTGAAGTCCGTGAAGATATTATTTACGCCCTTGAAGCGATGGGAATGACCTCGGAGATGTCTCACCACGAAGTCGGCCCCGGCCAGCATGAGATAGACGTCAAGTATTCCGACGCGCTTTCTTCTGCAGATAACACGATCACTTTAAAGTACGTGATCAAATCGATCGCCGCCCAGCACGGCCTGTATGCTTCTTTTATGCCCAAACCGTTATTCGGCGAAGCGGGGAACGGGATGCACGTCCACCAGTCGCTTTTTAACAAGAAGGGGAAGAATGCCTTTTTTGATCCAAAAGATAAGTATAAACTTTCGGAAATTGCTTATAGTTTTTTGGCGGCACAGCTCAAACATGCCCGGGCGCTGACGGCAATCCTGGCGCCGACGGTCAATTCATATAAACGGCTGGTCTCCGGCTATGAAGCGCCGGTTTATATCTGCTGGGCGCAGATCAACCGTTCGGCACTAATCAGGATTCCCAGATATTCTCCGGGACGCGAACAGTCGACCCGTTTGGAATTGCGTTGTCCCGATCCGTCCTGCAACCCCTATCTTGCTTTTGCTTCTATGCTGATGGTGGGGTTGGGGGGGATAAAAGGGGGGGCAAAGCCGCCCAAGCCGGTTGAAGAGGATGTTTACAAGCTTGATTCTTCGCGGTTGAAGGAGCTCAATATCGGGATGCTCCCATTTTCAATCAAGCGGGCGATCGAAGAGCTGGCAAACGATGAAACAATTAAAGCCGCTTTGGGCAAACACACTTTTGACCAGTTTTATAAGACCAAATTAGCCGAATTTGACGACTACCGCATGCAGGTTACCCCGTGGGAGATTGAGAAGTATTTGGAAGCGTTATAAATCGAAATAAAAAATAACGTGAAATTTCCGCCAAAACGGTACGATATATTTATAGGTTAAGTAGGAGGCGAGTTTAAGACCCGTCGGTACTAACAAAAAAGGAGTAAAAGAAAATGGGAGAAGGAATGAGTTGCGGTTTTTGTCTTGAGGTTAGGACTACTAATACAAATCAGTGTAGGGAGCAGGTAGGTCTTAGAGTTAAGAGAGGGGCTACTCTTTATGGAATTTCAAAAGAATTCGGAGTTCCTGTTAAAAAATTAATGTCGGACAATGGAATAAAAGATCCCAGAAAATTACGAGCCGGTCAAGAATTAAAAATAGGGGATACTAAGCCCTGTAGCGCGTCTTTTAAAGTGCCTGTTAGTGAGGAAGCTTATCTTAGTCATTTACTATTCCAATTGAGAGGCAACTTAATGGAAATTATTCATAACCTATCATAACAGCAAAAAGCCCTCTAGTCATTTCTGGCTAGAGGGCTTTTTTTTGGGTATCTGCAGATTCCCCACATTTAAATGTGGGGAATAACCCGCCTAAAAACTAAACTAATCCCTGAGCGTACATGGCTCTTGCCACTTTTTCGAACCCTGCGATATTGGCGCCGACTACCAGATTTCCCGGTTGGCCGTATTCTTCCGCGGCCTTCTTCGCTTCCCTGTAAATATGCTGCATAATGTTTTTATCAAGATATTCGTCTACTTCCTCAAATAACCAGGACAACCTTTGGCTGTTCTGTGCCATTTCTAATCCGGAAACGGCAACCCCGCCGGCATTGGCCGCTTTGGCCGGACCAAAGGCAACCTTGTTCTTTAAGAAAACCTTGATCGCGTCCGGAGTGGAAGGCATGTTGGCTCCTTCCGCGACCGCCCAGACCCCGTTTTCAACTAAAGTTTCGGCCGCTTTCTTGTTGATCTCGTTCTGCGTGGCGTTTGGAAGGGCGATGTCGCACTTTACATTCCAAATTCCGCTGCATCCTTCAACATATTGTGCCTTTGGTCTGGATTTGAGATAATCTTTTAACCGTTTTCTCTCAACTTCTTTAAGTTGTTTGACAGCTTTCAGGTCGATCCCTTCGGCATCATAAATATAACCGTTGGAATCGGACATCGCCACAACCTTTGCTCCCAGCTGCTGGCACTTTTGCGCCGCGTAGATTGAAACGTTTCCGGATCCGGAGCTGACTACAGTTGCTCCTTTAATCTCTTTTCCCATGTCTTTTAACATTTGCAGCAGGAAGTAAATCAAGCCGTAGCCGGTTGCTTCGGTCCTGGTCAAGCTTCCTCCCCAGTCCAATCCTTTTCCGGTCAAAACCCCGGTGAATTCGTTTCTCAATCTTTTGTATTGACCGAACATAAAACCGATCTCTCTTCCGCCGACACCGATATCACCGGCCGGGACATCGGTGTCCGGACCGATATGGCGCTGCAGCTCGGTCATAAAGCTTTGGCAAAATTTCATTACTTCGTTGTCCGATTTTCCCTTTGGATCAAAATCAGAACCACCTTTACCTCCTCCCATCATCAATCCGGTCAGGGAGTTTTTAAAGATTTGTTCAAATCCCAGGAACTTGATAATCCCGATATAAACAGAAGGGTGGAAGCGCAGGCCCCCTTTGTACGGTCCGATGGCGCTGTTAAATTCAACCCTGAATCCGCGGTTAATCTGGACCTTGCCGCTGTCGTCCATCCACGGAACACGGAACAATATCTGCCGCTCCGGTTCGACTAATCTTTCAACTATCCCCGCCTCTTTGTACTCCGGGTGTTTTTCCAAAACCGGGGCAATCGACTCCAAAACCTCTTCGACCGCTTGATGAAACTCGGGCTCATTGGGATTCCTTTTTATGACATCTTCCAGGATCTTTTTCACTGACATTTTTTTGCCTCCTTTTTTCTTCTTTAGTACGGGCCGGTTTTAAACCGGCCCCAACAAACCAAACAGAATTATTATACGGCAATCGATTGCCGTAAGTCAAGGATAACTTGCAACTCCCCCCACATTCAAAGGTGGGTATCATTTGCATAAAGCACATGAGGAGATAAAACTTCCGAAGTAGTTAAAAGAATTTCCAAATTAAACTATCCTGTAAAGAAAAAAATCCCGGCGATTTCCAATATTCACCGCCCAACCTCACCCGTACAGCCCCTCCCCAGTCTCTCCCTCGACTCCGCTCGGGATCGCCTATGGCCTCACTCCGCCCATCTAAATAAGGTAAATGGAAATCGCGGTACATTATATTTTCCGAATATTTTTCGATCATGTTTTGGGAAATAGATTAGCTCCGCAAACACCAAGGGATGGGCAAAGGGCATAGCGAAGGTTCCTCCTGAGCTGGCAGGGGCGGTTTTTGGGGAAGGGATTGGAGGGGTGGTGTTTGTTTGCGAGATAGCGCTTTTTTCTTTTCGTCCATTTTCTTTTTGAGCGCAACCAAAAAGAAAATGGACCGGGGTAAAAGGAGTAAGTGTTTCCAGTTTCTGTCGCTTAACCAGCTAGGGGCGGAACCCCCTGCTTCTTATAGTTTCTTTGGTCAGATTTTATTTATTTCGCGACAGTCCCTTATTGTTGCGCTTCTGGTGATGATCGAGGAGAATATGAAATTGCCACTTAATGGTGCGATGTGACTGCCGTTTTCATGTTGTTAAAAAAGTAATAAACATAGGTTTTTTATCATCATGCGGAGTAAAACCACATTTTTTATAAAATTCGATTTCAGTATTATATGCGATTACTGCTTTTCTAGCATATGATTGATAAACCTCCAGCATTTTCTTTACCAGCGTTTTTCCAATTCCTTGCGAATGATATTCCGGCATCACTAACAAGTAATGGAAATAAACAGTCATAATTTTGTCTGATAAAGCATTTATGAGTCCGATTAATTTGGCGCCATCCCATGCTGATATCACGGTGTCAGAATTATTCATTGCAATTTTCAATTTGTCAGGATATTTTCCCGAAGACCATTTAACTGATAAAAATAAAGTTTCTAGTTCTTTTTCAGTAAAATCTTTTGTTGTTTTATACTTAATCATCTCTTGTTTCCGCTATTGTCCGGTTTTTGCTTTATCTGCCTTTGTTCTTTCACCGACGGAAGATAGTTTTCGGCTGTTATGACTTTTTTCCCGGTTTTTGATTCTAGTTCCAACCGGGCATTCTTGGCGATTTTGCCGCCTTTTTGGGCCGGAATTTTGTTTTCTTCCAATCCCTTTGTTTGCATTG
Organism: candidate division WOR-1 bacterium RIFOXYB2_FULL_46_45; assembly: GCA_001771585.1. GTDB lineage: Bacteria > Margulisbacteria > WOR-1 > XYC2-FULL-46-14 > XYC2-FULL-46-14 > XYC2-FULL-46-14. The sequence continues at coordinate 291,943 of MEUE01000003.1, read as the reverse complement.
TTTCGGCGATTTGACGGGTGGAAAGCTCTGCCAAAGCAGTAAAAACCAATTCGGCATCCGACATGTGATCACGTAAATTTTGTGTCTTGAGATTTTTCAAGTTTTTATGTTCCCTAACCGATAAATCACTCCACTCCTCATGGATGATATTTGTTAGAATCGCGTATTCATCCTGTTCTTTTACTTCATTGTTTTCCCAGTAATCCGTTAATTTGTTTCTGATTTCCTGCCCCATCATCCGCTGCTGGATCCATTTTTCGCTTCTGCCGTGCTTTTGCCAGTATTCGCGGGCGCGATCGAGCGAACGGACAGGGTCGCGCATGTCCTGCAATCGTTCGTAACCCACTTTTGCAAGCCATAATTTGATCGGTTCAGCTTTTTTGCTTGGTACCGATTGCACGAGCCGAAGAATGGTTTCCACATTGGCCACATCAGTCTTGTAAAATTTTCCGTCGGCAGATTGCATTTTCAGTTTGTCACATTTTGTGACAGACTCGTTCCCTTCCTTTTTTAAGCGATTTTTTAGGGTTGTCCAGTAACTTTGAGCTTTCTTGAAATCCGTTTGTTCTGTAAGAGCCGCAATAGTATCAATAACTGAAAAATACCACTTTTCTTCTTTCTCTTTCCAAATCCGGCGAATTTTAAAGTTTTCAAAAACGGCCAAGGACTTTTCTTCCATGTTCTTTCTTCTCCATTTTTGTAATATGTTAGCGTTTTTACGGCAAAAAAGCAATTAAGGGGCTGTCGGCAAAGGTGCTATAATAATATGCGTATGGTAGAACGCAAAATAAACGCGATTTTAAAGATAATTTCGCAGTCGAAAGAGCCGGTCGGATCGAAGGAGATTTCGGACAAATTGAAGGAGCTCGGAATCGACTTGTCAGAGCGGACGGTCCGTTATCATATGCAGATGCTGGATGAAAAAGGATTGACCGAGGGGAAGTGGAAAGAGGGGCGGATTATCACCGAAAAAGGGGTGGAGGAGCTGGGGAATTCTTTTGTCTCCGAGAAAGTCGGTTTTGTCTCTTCGCGAATGGACAGCATGGCCTATCAAATGGACTTTGATCTGGATAAAAAGAAGGGGAAGGTAATCTTAAACGTCTCTTTTATCCCAAAAGACAAATTCCAAATGGCCAAGCAGACATTAGCGCAAGTTTTTGACAACGAATTAAGCGCCGGGCAGATGGTTTTGGTGGCACAAGAGGGGGAATCAATTGGTTCGGTTCAAGTTCCGGGAGGGAAGATCGGGTTTGGGACGCTCTGCGCGGTCAATTTGAACGGGATCCTCCTTAAAAATTCCATTCCGGTCGAATCAAAATTCGGCGGGATACTGGAGATCAAAGATAATAAGCCGCTCCGGTTTACCGATCTGATCAGTTATTCCGGCTCAACGCTTGATCCTCTCGAAATATTTATAAAAAGTCGGATGACCGATATCCGCGGAGTGATTAACACCGGTTCCGGCAAGGTGATGGCCGGTTTTCGCGAGATTCCGGCGGTTTCAAAAGAGAGAGCGGAAGAGATTTTAAAAAAAGCCCGCGAAGTCGGCTTGGCCTCACCCTGGATTATTGGGAAGCCCGGACAGCCCTTGTTGGGGGTTCCGGTCGCAACCGAGCGGGTCGGGCTGGTCTTCTTAGGCGGACTTAATCCGATCGCGGCGGTTGAAGAAGTCGGCATCAAAACCGAAAGCAAAGCACTAACCGCGCTGGTTGATTTTAAGCTGCTTAAAAGTTTTTGGGATGTGGGGTAGGTTCCTACTCACCCAAGATAAGCTTCAGTCCCCGTCTCCGCTATTTTCCCTCTCTATCCTAGAGAGGGAGAGGTGCGTTTCTTTCTTGTGTTATAATTGGATAAGTTGTTTTCTGCCCCTCTCTAGAATAGAGAGGGGACGGAGCGGCCGCAAAGGTCAGCAACATTACTTGGGTGAGTAAGTTCTAACTCACCCATGAAAATTCTTAGCCCCTGTCTCCGCCATTATCCCTCTCTATCCTAGAGAGGGAGAGATGTGTTTGTTGTTTATTTATAGAGAGGGGAAATTTATTCTTGCTAATACTGAAGGGGGGAATAAGTGAAGGTCGTAGCCGATTTTTTGCTCATGAGTAACGAACCTTTCATAGGATTGAAGTCTAATCCCTTCTTCAATATGAGATCCTCCTTCTGCAACAGTAGGGGGATCGTCATCAACAAGGAAAGCCGTGTGTGCTATCAATGGTAATTGTGAATGATATAATAGCTCTGGATCAGTGCATGCCAGTACGGAATAAAGATGGGGCGGGATACTGTTTCTGATGGGAGGATCATCTATTTTACTTGCTAAACGTAGTGTTTCTTGTAAACGAACGGCAAAAAATATAGCACTACGTTCGCTTACTGTTCCATTGAACCTTCCTGTTGCAATACAGAAAAGAAGCTGAGTTGCCATATGAGAAATGATAGCTCTTTTGGGATAGAGATCCACAGCGCCGCGGATTAAAGGGTTAATCATAACTATTTATCTTGACCTTTAGGATAAAATTTCAGGTTATTTTACAATTTTTACAATTTCAAAATTTTCTCAATCCCGGAGAGGGGGGGGGAGTGAGTAAGTTCTAACTCACCCATGAAACTCTTCAGTCCTTGTTTCTACTTTTTTCCCTCTCTATCCTAGAGAGGGAGAGGTCCATTCTTTTCTTATGTTACAATTGGATAAGTTGTTTTCTGCCCCTCTCTAGAATAGAGAGGGGACGGAGCGGCCGCAAAGGTCAGCAACATTATTTGGGTGAGTAATAGCATGGACTACAATCTAATCAAATATTTAACCAGAAACCTTCGTAAAAACCCGACCGATTCAGAATGGATTTTATGGAAAGAGCTCCGCAATAGGAAGCTGTTAGGAAAAAAGTTTTTCCGCCAGTTTCCGGTAATATATAAATGGAATAATAAGAAAAGATTTTTTATTACCGACTTTTATTGCAGCGAAGCACAACTTGTTATTGAGGTTGATGGCGGGATTCACGAGAAACAACAAGATTATGATGAAGCAAGAGAATACGTCTTAAAAAGCTTGGGATTTACCATAATCCGCTTCAAAAACAAAGAAATAACAACCAACCTTAAAAAAGTCCTCACAAAAATATCTTCTTATTTACAATAAGGCACCTTCCCCTCTCTAGAATAGAGAGGGGACGGAGCGGCCGCAATGGTCAGTAACATTACTTGGGTGAGTTATTGTATAATAAGATCATGAAACTCTTCGGTCTGGCCGCGGCGCTTTTGACCTCCACCGGCTTTATCCCCCAAATCATCCGGGGATTTAAGACCAAAAAGCTTGATGACGTTTCAACCGTTATGCTCCTCATTATTATTGTCGGGACAATCTGCTGGACGATTTACGGGTTTTATATCAATGACCGGATCGTCATCGCAGCTAATGCCTTTACCTGTGCCACCGTTCTCCTCCTTTTTGCGATGAAATATTTTTACGCCGGGAGAGGATGACAATGCCGTCTTTAGACACCGCCAGCACCGGATTAAAAGGATTAGACGAGATCCTGCAAAATCTCAAACTGGGTGACAATGTCGTCCTTCAAGTCGATAATATCGAAAGCTATCTTCATTTTATCAGGCCATATGTAAAAAAAGCGCTGGAAGAAAAAAGGAACCTGGTCTATATCCGCTTTGCCAAGCATCCGCCCCTGCTTGCCAAAGACAAAAACATAAAAGTTTACGAACTGGACGCTTCTTCCGGCTTTGAAACTTTTACCAAGCAAGTCCATGAGATTATAACCAAAGCGGGCTTGAAGGCCTTTTATGTCTTTGACTGCCTCTCCGACCTCTTGTCCGCCTGGGCCACCGATATGATGATCGGAAATTTTTTCATGGTCACCTGTCCCTATCTTTTTAAACTGGACACGATCGCCTATTTCGCGATTTTGCGCAACAACCATTCTTATAAGACCATCGCCAGGATCAGGGAGACGACCCAGCTTCTGCTCGATATCTATAATTTTGACCAGCGGTTTTACGTCCATCCGCTCAAAGTGTGGAACCGCTATTCGCCGACCATGTTCCTTCCGCATCTTGAAGACGGCGAAAAGTTTATCCCGGTCGTCAACAGCGTTGACGCCGCCCGCCTGGCGGAGGTTTCCCCTCGCGCCGTAAAAAAAGAAGAAGACCTTTCGATTAACCGCCTCTGTCGCCTAATGCTCGGCAGGGAAGAGCGGATGCTCTCGCTGATTAAAAAATATCTGACACTTGAGGATATTTTGGGAATAAAAGCGCGCATGATCGGGACCGGCTTTATCGGCGGGAAAGCGGTCGGGATGCTTTTGGCCCGTAAAATTTTAAAAGAAGAAAAAGAGCTCGAGCCGCACGATTCTTTTTATATCGGTTCCGATGTCTTTTATTCTTATATAGTGGAAAACGGCTGGTGGGAGCTGTGGCTGGAACAGAAGACCGAAAAAGGTTATTTTTCCAAGGCCCCCGAGCTTAGGGAAAAACTATTGACCGGAAAATTTCCGGATGAGATCAGGGAACAGTTCCAGCAGATGATCGAATATTTCGGCCAATCTCCCATTATTGTCCGCTCATCCAGCCTGCTGGAAGACAGTTTCGGCAACGCTTTTGCCGGAAAATACGAAAGTTTTTTCAATGTCAGCCAGGGGAGCCCGGAGGAGCGCTACAAAAATTTTGAGGAGACGGTCCGCCGGGTTTTTGCCTCCACCATGTCGGATGAGGCGTTGAGCTACCGCCTGCAGAGGGGATTGAATTCGCTTGACGAGCAGATGGCTCTTCTGGTGCAGAGGGTTTCCGGATCAAACCATAAAAAATACTTTTTCCCTTTTCTTGCCGGCGTGGCCTTTTCTTACAACACTTTTGTCTGGCACGAAAAAATGGATCCCAAAGCGGGGATGGTCAGGCTGGTTTTTGGCCTGGGGACCCGGGCGGTCAATCGGGTGGAGGGGGATTATCCGGCTATCATTGCGCTCGACAATCCTTTGCTTCGCCCCTATGCCGACATGGAAAAAATAAAAAGGTTTTCACAGCACGATGTTGATGTCTTAAACATCAAAAAGAATGCGCTTGAGACCGTTTCTTTGGAACAGCTGAAAAAAGAAGAAAAAGGGATCGATCTTTCGATGATCGGAAAAAGGGACCGGGAGGCGGAGGAAAAGCTCAGGCAGATCGGAGTTGACGAAGAATCCTGGGCCCTGACTTTTGAAAAATTTCTTTCGGAGGAAGATTTTACAAAAAGGATGGGGCGGATGCTAAAAACGCTTGAAGCGGCCTACGATTATCCGGTTGACGTCGAATTTACCGCTAATTTTTCTTCCGATAAAAAATTAAATATCAATATTGTCCAATGCCGGCCTCTGCAGGCAAAAGGAGGGGGCACTGTAGGGCAGAACATTGTTCTGCCCGTACAGAAAATTCCAAAAGAAAAAATTATTTTTTCTTCCAAGGGGAATTTTATGGGGGGGAACGTTTCTTTGGGGATCAAAAAGCTGATTTATATCGATCCCGAACTTTACGGCAATCTGCTGATGACCGAAAAATACGAGCTGGCCCGGGAGATCGGGAGGATCAACCGGCAGACCAAAGAGAAAACGATCCTGATCGGTCCGGGGAGGTGGGGAACGCGCGATCCGTCGCTTGGGGTTCCGGTCAATTTCGCGGAGATAAACAATATCTCCGCCCTGATTGAGATTGACGATCCGGCCGGGGGCTTTATGCCCGAGCTCTCTTTCGGCTCGCACTTCTTTTTGGATTTGGTTGAGAGCAACATCTTCTACGCCGCCTTGTTCATGAACAGCAAGGAGGTCTTTTTTAATAAAGAATGGTTTTCTTCCCTGCCAAGTTTGGGGAAGGTACTCAAGGTTCGTGAGTTTGCCGAGGATGAGCTGCGCCTGTTGTCGGATATTACATCGCAGAAAGTTGTCTGCTTGACATAATCTACATTTTTGTCTATACTACATAATTGTATGAAGAAGCAAAAATATAAACACCTGTTGACAGAGTTGTCCGGAATTATAACCCAGGGACGGAGCGTTGCTTTAAGACAAGTAAATACTGCGCAGGTTGTTACCTACTGGCTTGTTGGCAGGCGTATTGTTGAATATGAGCAGGGTGGACATTCCAGGGCTGTATATGGGGATGAACTTATCAAAAGGCTTTCGTGCGACATGTCTGTTAAATTTGGCAAAGGGTTTTCTGAAATAAATCTGAGAAACATGCGCCGCTTTTATTTGGAATTTCCAATAAAGATTCAACAGACACTGTCTGTTGAATCTGCGAAACCGGATAAGATAGAAGCATTGCAACGGACGGTGTCTGTTAGATTTATACTGTCCTGGTCACATTATTGTGAATTGCTAAAGGAAGACAATCTGCAAGCACGCTCATTTTATGAAATTGAAGCCGCTGAAAACGGCTGGTCCATGCGAGAACTTAGGAGACAGATGGATTCTTTGTTGTATGAACGGCTGTGTTTGAGTAAAAACAAAAGAAAAATCAAAGAACTGTCGCGTAAAGGGCAGGTTGTTGAAAAACCCGAAGACGCCGTTAAAGATCCGTATTTTCTGGAATTCCTCGGGCTTAAGGAAGAAACGGCTTATACCGAAACGGAACTTGAGCAAGCGGTGATTGATAAGCTTGAGCATTTTTTGCTGGAAATGGGCAAGGGTTTTATTTTCGTATCCCGCCAGAAACGTATTACCATGGCAAACCGCCATTACTTTATAGATCTGGTGCTGTATAACCGGTTTTTGAAGTGTTTTGTCCTGGTAGATTTTAAGCGCGGGGAATTGACGCACGCCGATGCCGGGCAGATGAATTTTTATCTTAATTACTTCAGAGAAAACGAGACCGCAAAGGATGAAAACCCGCCGATAGGTCTTATCCTTTGTTCCAAAAAAAATTCGGTATTTGCCAAATATGTACTGGGCAATATAAATAACAAAATATTCGCTTCAAAATATAAGTTGGCATTGCCAACCGAGAAGCAAATTGATAAAAAATTGAGGCTAAAATCACATGGATAAAAAAGTCAAGATACTGGCGGAAATCGGCAATATTCTATCTTCCTCACTTGATATAGAAAAAAATCTTCCCTCTGTCTTAAAGGTCCTCTCCGATTCGCTCGAAATGGAGCGTGGGACGATCACTCTGGTTGATCCGTTTACCAACGAATTAAAAATCGAAGTGGCGCAGGGGTTGACCAGAGAAGAAAAAGAGCGCGGGAAATATAAGATCGGCGAGGGGATCACCGGCAAAGTGGTTGAGTCGGGTGAGCCGATGGTGGTGAAAGATATCGGGGAAGAGCCGCTCTTTTTAAACCGCACCCAGGCCCGCAAGGGGAAATTCGCTTTTCTCTGTGTTCCGATCAAAATTGGCAACAAAGTGGCCGGCGCGCTTTCGGTCGACCACCTTTTTAAAGGAGATATTTCTTACGAAGAGGACGTCAAGCTTTTGACGATCATCGCGGCGATGGTGGGGCAGGCGGTCAAGATCAGGGAACTGGCGGAAAAGGACAAGCAGGCGGTGGTCGCCGAAAATATCCAGTTAAAACAGCAGATCAAAGGTAAATACAAATTCGGCAATATTGTTTTCACTTCTCCGATTATGGAAAATGTTTTGGACGGCGCGCGGCAGGTGGCGCAGAGCCAGGCCAATGTTTTGCTGAAGGGTGAATCGGGAACGGGAAAAGAGCTGGTCGCGGCGGCGATCCATTATGCCAGTCCGAGAGCGGAACGTCCGTTTATCAAGGTTGCCTGCGCGGCTTTGCCCGAGAATTTGCTCGAGTCCGAACTTTTCGGCTATGAACGCGGGGCTTTCACCGGGGCGATAGAGAGGAAGGCCGGCCGTTTTGAAATGGCGGACGGCGGAACCCTTTTTCTTGATGAGATCGGCGATTTGTCCCACGCGACGCAGGTGAAACTTCTGCGGGTCCTGCAGGAGAAAGAGTTTGAGCGGCTGGGCGGGAACAAGAGCATCAAAGTGGATGTGCGGATCATCTGCGCGACCCACCGCAACCTGGAAAAGATGGTGAAAGAGGGGAAGTTCCGCAGCGACCTTTTCTACCGCATCAATGTTTTTCCGGTCACCATCCCGCCGCTTAGGGACAGGAAAGAAGATATTCCCCTTCTGGTGGCGCACTTTACGCACAAATACAATAAAGAGAACAATAAGAAAATAGAGGGAGTCAGCCGCGCGGCGCTTGATATGCTGATCGGCTATGATTGGCCGGGAAATGTTCGGGAGCTTGAAAATGTGATCGAGCGGGCGGTGATTGTTTGCGGTAAAGAATTGATCGGTCCCAGGGATCTGCCCGGCAACTTATCGGCGAAGGATGTGGAGGTCAAGGCGGAGGGGACGACGCTCCCCAAGATTGTGGAATCGATTGAAAAGCAAAAGATTGAGGAAGCCCTCATAAAATATAAATCCCAGCGCAAAGCGGCCAAAGCCTTGGGCCTCACTGAACGGATGTTGGGATATAAGGTTAAGAAGTATAAGCTATCTGCTTAAGAAAGAATCTTACGGTTACGTTAACGATAGAACGTATCGATAAATCGTTGACGTCAACGGCCGAAAACGACAACGAGAAACGATACGTACTACCCTCACCGACAACGATTGACGATTTCCCCTCAAAATTGGCCTGCCTGCCGGCAAGGCAGGCGGCAAAATTGCTGGAGTATGGGAAGGAGGCGATTAAAATGAATAATTTGATACCGATTGAAAGGGCTGAAAATAAAATTTATTTGATTAGAGGCCAAAAAGTGATGATAGATAGGGACTTGGCCGAATTGTACAGGGTTGCAACTTTTAATTTAAACAAAGCGGTAAAGCGGAATATTAAGAGGTTTCCTTCTGATTTCATGTTTCAATTAAATAAAGAGGAATACAAAAACTTGAAATTCCAATCTGGAATGTCAAGCTGGGGAGGTAGACGGACCCTTCCTTATGCTTTCACAGAACAGGGGATTGCAATGCTGTCTTCCGTGTTAAGGAGCGAAAGGGCGATTTTGGTCAATATAGCTATCATGAGAGCATTTGTCCGATTGAATAGAATCTTATCCAGCCATGTTGAAGTGTCAAAAAAGCTAAAGGAGCTTGAGAACAAGACCCTAAAAAACGAAAAAGATATTCAGGTCGTGGTTGAGGTCATCCGGCAGTTGACGGAACAAAAACCGAGTTGCATTGGTTTTGTGGCGCACTGAGTTTTTAACTGTCATGTTATAATCATCCCATGAACCTCAAAGGCCAAATTATACAAGCAATGCGGGAATATTTTGGCAATGACCAAAAAAGAATCAATCATGCCTTGAAGGTGCTCAAATATTCGGAAGAACTTTTTATGGAAAGAAAAAGCGGAGACGAGGATGTTGTTGTTGCCGCGGCGATCTTACACGATATCGGGATCCATGAGGCGGAGAAAAAATATAATTCCAACGCCGGAAAATATCAGGAAATAGAAGGCCCCCCGATTGCAAAAGAGATTTTGGAGAATATTAGAGAATTTCCCAAAGAGAAAATTAGCGAAGTTTTGGATATTATTGCTCATCACCACCACCCAAGAAAAGATGAAACAGAAAACTTTAAAATCCTCTATGACGCCGATTGTCGGGTGAACAGGGAAGAAGGTTGATCCTGTTCCCTTAGGATGAATACGTTTAGTGTTGTCTTTCAACTTTTCTTACCGTAAACTCTATTGCTTCCATAAAAAAATAAAACATATTATTTGAATTAAGGTTTGCCCTTAAATTTACGCGTGTCCCATCTCCGCCAAGAAAAAGACTAGATATTGGCTGGAGCAATACATTTGATTGCATTTTGCTAAGATCAATACCCGGCATATAGATAGGTGATGGATTAACAAAATCATGGCATTGATAACCCTGTTCTTTATATCTTGCTTTTTTGTGTTCTTTTAATGTTTCGCAATAATATGCCAGGGGGTTATTTCTAAAATAAGTTAACAGATACTCAATTAGCAATGGATATCTGTGCACTTTGATTCCATTAAATGTACTATATTGATAGAGATCAAAAATTGGACGAATCAGATCTGTATAAATAATAGTTGGATATTCTTCTTTCGGCCTTGTGGAAAAATCATAGGATCCATCTAAATCAACAACCCTTAAGCTACCTTTTGGCCCAAAAGCCATATTGTGAGGATGTAAGAATCCGTGAAAAAATCTTCTATCATGTTCCATTCGGTGTAGCTCCGCTGCCCGTATAATATAAGGCCTGTATTTTTCTGTCGTTTCCGGGGTTTCTGCCCGGTCAAGCATTTCACCAACTCTTAAGTCTTCTTCTCTCTCCATTCCATAGATTGCAAAACCGACCGGCTTATCGTTGTATGTAAGTCCCTCAAAAAATCCAAAACCCAGCAATAAATCTGTTATTTCCGGGCCAAGCATTATTGCCCCTTCTACTTCATTAGATAGTTTCGTCATAGTCATTGTTCCGTCAGCTTGGTAGTCGTTTGGACTTTTGTATGTAAGTCCGATAATATTCTTCCCCATGCAGGTTATATCTTTGTTAATAAATCCGGCACCCGTTGAATAAGCTTTAACCTTGCCGTCTGTTTCTTTTGGGGCAACTCCCTTTAATCTTAAGGACATTATTAATCTTCCTTCGATTTCAATTGGATTAATCAGTCTTATGATGGCGGACCTTTTATCTTTTTCGTGCTCAAAGCTTGAGGTTGCAAATCTCCAGAAGGCTTTCCGGTCTTCTATGCTAAGTATGGCTAAAAAAGATTTCACTTCAAATATCTGGCTCGAATACCTAGTATTTGGGGCCATATTTTTAGGAACACCAACTCTTGATATCCCATGCCTTGCTAATCTTGTCTGTAATATTGCATCCATTCTTTTTTATCGTTATAATTTTGATTAAATTTCACATAAAAATGATACAATTTTAATTCATGCTAGTAAGCATTCGCGTCATTACCAAAGCCAAACAGCAGAAGGTGGTAGAAGAACCCGGCCGCTTGAAGGTTTATCTAAACGCCCCGCCGGTGGACGGCAAAGCCAACGAAGCGTTGATTGAACTCCTTGCCGAATATTTCAAGATTAAGAAGAATAAAATGAGGATTGTTAAGGGGTTGAAGTCAAAGGATAAGGTGGTTGAGATGAACTTTTGACTTTTCAAGTTGTCATGTGGTTGTGCTGCTGCCTGCTCTTGTGGGTTTAGAATGGGTGAAATCTGCCTCGGTTTTTAACGATATATATATAGGAGCTGATTGAGGGGAATTAATCAGCAATATATTAATGGCATTATTAATTGGAAAATTTGGCAGACAGATCTTAGCTTGTTGCAATAAAAATCCGCAATCGCGCTTAAGTCGCCTGGGAGATGGGTTGGGCAGAGTAGCACATAAAATTTCTTCAAATTATACTCCTGGACTTAGTCGTGAAACACTAAAGGTATGGCAACATCTCATTCTTAAACCAGACGAAACAATAAGCATTAAACCGGACGGATTTTATGCCGCTGACAGCAAGATTGCCGGAGACCATTTGGTTGCCGAAGCCTTTTTAAAAGCCGGCAGAACCACAATTGATCCAAGGCAAATAACTAGTCCGGAAGAATTGGCCAATTTATGCAGAGAAAAAAGTTTTATCTTTTTACACTCATCACTTAGCGCGTTGCTTCCCCTTACCTTTCTATCTTTAAGCGCCGTTGGGGCGCTATCTTTACCTGCATCTATATTTTTTATGGCATCTTTTCTGCCAACTTATAAACTTATCGAAGGAGTAATTAATTTTAATAAACGGAACCTGCCTTGTCCAACATTATTGGAGGCAGAAAATGCTCCGATGGAAATTTTTAGTTGTGACAACGAGGGAGCCTTTTTCTCCGAACACAATCCCGGGAAAATCTTTATAGGGAAATCATTTCCAGAATTTATAAGTTATGACGAAGCCGTATTTCATGAAACAACTCATGCCCTTGGCGCTTCGGAAGAAGAAGCCATGACCAAAACGCAAATCTATGGGCTAAAATTATTATTTTCCGGTAAATTTTCTGTCGCAAAAGCAATGCTGGTTATATTGCAATCCGTAGGATTTTATCCCTGTATAAATATGATATCAATGTCAATTCCCTTTACTCATCATTATTCCCCCTTTCGTCTTTTGGATCCTTATCAATTAATGGCCATTAGAGGAGAAAGGCAGCAGCTGCAACAACAAATAAGGAGAGCTGGGTCGGGTATTAATAAAACAAAAGATTTTGAGAACTTATTAAATAGAAGGAGAGAGTTGGTCGCAATTTATACCGCGCTTGGAAAAAGAAAGGCGGCCTTACGTCTAAATAAAAAATTGTTTAAAGATTATTGTAAAATGCTTTTGCAGGAGAAATTATCGCGTTCAGAACGAAGAAAGTATGTTTGGGGAGCTAATGAAACAGGCGTTGCTGTGGCTGATTTTTATTATCACGAGGGGGACAAGGGGAAAGCCGCTGGCATCAAACGCAAGCTCGAAAGAATCAATGGCCAACACCCCAAATTAGTCGAGGTTGACGGCGCTCGTATTATAGGTGAATTCCTGTTCCAGCATTATCCGCAAGTTTCCCCCCTTTTATCACGATAAATACATACAGAGTCCTTTAGCCGAATAATTGCCAAAGAGCAAGGAGCGACCGAATGGGACCATTGACGATTGGAGCAAAAAATTGCGGCGGGAAAATCAGAGCGTGTCCTGCTAATCCTGCTCAAATATTAATGGAAAAACCCCTTAGTAACAAAGGGGCCGTATTAACGCAACGGATCGATCGGCAAATTAATGATTTTGAAACAAAATTGGCCAAGGTTGATCCATCAGGGCTAGGTTCGCTTGAAGCATATTCCACAAGCCTCCCGGTTACCAAGGCAGTTTATACTAAACGCGAGTTTCTATCAGATCTCTATTCTCTTCGCGCAAGATTGTATCAACTGCAAAAAGAAGCAAATGATGGGAATAATGCCGGTGCAATCGAATTAGAACTTCAACAGATCTCAAGTAAAACCGATTATCTTTTAAATAAATGGGAATTGTTAGGAGAAGCAAACAAAATACTTGCTTCGCTAAAGAGCCTTCCGACCCAAAGCAGACAAATAGTAGCTTCCGACCAAAAAGCCCGGCAGGCTTATAATACCGCGCGCCAATTGGGATCATACCTTTGGGGCCGGAGTGACAGTGAAATGCAAAAATTTTTCCATGCGGCGGACTATTTCCAAAGGCGATTATTTATGTTATCGGTAAAGAAAGAATATGAATCCGGCTATAACTATATTTTAAGAAGTGTTGTTGATTACAATCCTAAACTTACTCCTCCTCCTTCTCCCTACCAAAAAAACCATCACGATCCGGCTATTCAAGAAGCTTACCGGTTAGTTATTCAATTGGGGGAAAAGCCTAAGATTAATCTGTCTCAAAGGGAAGAATTCCAAAAAAGCGCTGTTATTTTGGGAAGACTGCTTGCCTACGCGGCTTTTAGAAGCGGTATGGATAAACACTTTCCAGGTATCAATCAATACCTTGGTGCAAGTCCGGCGCTGCGAATGGATATGGACCGTATACGGGACCTGGCTTTTATGCGTCCTCGCAGGATTTTTGCCCGAACCGAAAGGGTAAAATGGCTGCAGGATTTCCGTTCACAAGTTGAAAATTTTACCAAAAAGGCTTGGGCATGTAAAGCAAATAAACAAGCGCAAGAAAAACTGAAAACAGCCGCAGAAGATCATAAAACAACCTATTCCGGATTAGTCTCAAACTCGACCGCTGCCTCTATCCGTGATCTGGCACAGGGAATAAACAGTGATACAAAAAGGACAACCGATTTTAATCTTGACGCGTTTGATCCAAGACCGACAGACGAACTGCAAGGCAAGCTTGAGGATGTTCTTGCTCAAGTTAGAAAAGATATTGAATCTACCGACCGGGTCAATTTACTGATCACAAACACTATGGTATTAATCTTAGCCTCTTTGGCCGGAGGGGCGTTGGGAGGAACGGCAACCGAAGTAATAGCCGGACGGATTGGAAACAGCACTTTGGCAAAGGTTGCGACTCAAGCGGTTGATATGACAATACAAGGCGTTGTTGCTTCGGCGGTGCAACGTTCCTTTAGTTCTGCCGTTGGAATAGAAATAAAGACCGATTTTGCAAAAGAACTTTTATGGAATTCTTTAGCCGGACTTAGTATTCCCGCGGGTAATTTAATATGGTCAACACCACAAAGAACGGCTCATTTAACATTAGGACAGGCTGCAAGATTTACTGCCGCAAAATTTATTTTACCAACAGCAGCTAACATAGGAGCAGATATATTAACAAATGAGATCCCCGATCCTACACTAATGTCTTTCAGCTCGCTTGCGGCCGCTTTTTTGACAAAGTAAAAAATCTATTTCCTTAACCCAAATCTTTTCCCAACAATAATGTAACCCGCTTCCCCATTTTCAACAAAAACGTATCTTCCCCCTCATAAACTCCCTGGCCTCAAAATTGCTGTGTTAAGGACAAAGGGGGGAACAAAAATGAAAAAAGTTTTGGTTGCTTTGTTGCTGTTGCAGAGTGTAGCGTTCGCGACTCCGTCGACCCAGATCTGGAACCCGTCGACCGATATCCAGCCGTTGGGGGTCTGGCATTTTGGGATCGACAATTACTTCACCTTGGAAGGACCGGCAGAAGGAGGCTATGCTTTCCCAACCGATACTGGGTTGACTTACGGTCTGCTTCCAGGTCTTGAAGTCGGTGCCGATGTTTTCTTGCCTCAATCCGATCCGTTTACCTTTAATGCCAAATACGGTGTTGGAGAAAACGGGATCCTGCCCGCTGTCGCGGTTGGCGGCTTTGGCTTCGGGACCAAAGGCGGGGTCACCGACCAGAATGTCCTTTATGGCGTAGCTGCAAAAACTACTCCGCTGGGACGTTTATCGGTTGGTTATTTTTCCGGTAACGAGAAAGTTCTCGGGGCGGGTGAAAATTCTGGTTTGATCTTAACCTGGGACAAAACAATTACCGATAAATTGTGGGCCTGCGTCGACTACGCCGGTTCCAAATCGGTGCTGGGAGCCACCTTTTACGGGATTTCATGGATATTTGCTCCCAACACTTCGGTGATTTTCGGTTACGGCACATACAACAACGGCGCGAAACCGACTGTAACGACGCAGTTGGATATCAATATTTAAAAAGGGAGAGTGGTAAAAATGGAGTTTAAGATTATTGCCGATACAATGTGGGTTTTAATTACGGCGATGCTGGTCTTCTTTATGAATCTTGGTTTTGCGGCAGTTGAGACCGGTTTTGCCAGGGCCAAAAACGCGGTGAATATTTTATCCAAAAATTTTATTGTCTTTGCCGTTTCTTCAATCGCTTTTTGGCTGGTTGGTTGGGGCATAATGTTTGGCAACGGAAATCCGTTAATTGGACTGCAAGGATTAGTCGGGCTTTCCGGAGCGGACAACAGCCCTGCCGTCGGCGCGGCTTATCAGGGGGTTTATTCGGCCATTTCATGGGCTTCGGTGCCGCTTTTGGCAAAATTTTTCTTTCAGCTGGTTTTTGCCGGGACCGCGGCTACGATCGTTTCCGGGGCGGTGGCGGAACGCATTAAATATTTATCTTTCATTATTTTTTCTTTCTTTATGGTCGGGCTGATTTATCCGATTATTGGGCATTGGATTTGGGGCGGGGGCTGGCTGGCCGCTTTGGGATTTTGGGATTTTGCCGGTTCATCGGTAGTGCATTCGGTTGGCGGTTGGGCCGCTTTGGCCGGAATCTTAATGCTCGGTCCGCGCTTGGGTAAATATCGTAAAGACGGTTCTCCTTCCGCTATTCCCGGACATAATATTGGACTGGCAACTATCGGAGCCTTTGTTCTCTGGCTCGGTTGGTTCGGATTTAATCCCGGCTCCACCATGGCGGCGGATGTTAACGCCATTTCAAGGATTGTGGTTACCACCAATTTAGCCGCCGCGGCCGGAATTTTAACCTCCACCTTGCTGGCCTGGTTTATTACCGGAAAACCGGATCTGGGGATGACCATCAACGGCTGTTTGGGCGGGTTGGTGGCGGTTACCGCTCCCTGTGCCTATATCTCTCCGTTAAGTTCCCTTATAATCGGCGGGATTGCCGGTATTCTGGTTGTTTTAGGGGTCCTCTTTTTTGACCGCTTAAAACTTGACGATCCGGTAGGGGCGCTGTCGGTCCATCTTTTGAATGGTGTGTTTGGCACTCTGGCGGTCGGGCTTTTTGCCCAGGATATTTTTATGCCCAATACCACGGGAAACGGGCTGTTTTTTGGCGGCGGCTTTAAGCTTTTAAGCACCCAATTTATGGGGGTCTTGGCGGTTGCCTCTTTTACCCTGTTGATCTCTTTAACGGTTTGGTTTTTAATTAAAACCTTACTGGGGATAAGAGTTTCTCCCGAAGAAGAAATGAGGGGCTTGGATATCGGCGAGCACGGTATGGAAGCCTATGCCGGTTTCCAGATTTTTACCGCGCAATAATAAAAGGAGGGATGAAAAATGAAACTGATCACGGCTTTTATTCAACCGGAGAAATTGCCGGACGTGAAACAGGCTCTTTTTGAGGCGAAGGTTTATAAATTGTCGGTTACTAATTCCCTGGGATGCGGACAGCAGGCGGGATACACCGAAACCTACCGCGGAGTGGTTCAAGAAATAAATTTGCTTAAGAAAGTACGTCTTGAAATAGCGGTTAACGACGACTTTGTTGATCTTACTGTCGATGCGATAGTGAAGGGAGCAAAAAGCGGCAAGATCGGCGACGGAAAGATTTTTATCATTCCTCTTGAAGAATGTGTCAGGATCCGGACGGGGGAGCGGGGTAAAAAAGCGATCGGATAAAACAATAATGTAGTAATTATCGCGTTATTCTACAAAGTTGTATTAATATTGCCTGTTTTCGCGGGAATGGAAATTGCTGTCTCCTTTAATAAAGGAGGAACAGTTATGATCAATTCCGGTGATACAGCTTGGATCCTGATTTCAACGGCTCTGGTAATCTTGATGACTCCGGCGGTCGGGTTCTTTTACGGGGGGATGGTCAGGAAGAAAAATATTCTTTCCACCATCATGATGTGTTTCGCGGTTTTGATGGTTATCAGCCTGCAATGGGTTTTGTACGGTTACACTTTAGCTTTCGGTCCGACCAAGAGCGGAATAATCGGGGGGTTGCAAGCCTTAGGTTTGGCGGGAGTCGGCGCGCTTCCCGATCCCGGTTATGCCGCCACAATCCCGGCCCTGGCCTTTATGATCTTTCAGGCCGCTTTCGCGATCGTTACCCCGTCGTTGATTGTCGGTGCTTTTGTCGAGAGGATCAAATTCTCTTCTTTTCTGTTTTTTTCCGTCATCTGGGCGACGTTGGTTTATGATCCGGTCTGCCACTGGGTGTGGGGAATAGGGGGCTGGTTGAGAGCTTTTGGCGCCCTTGATTTTGCCGGAGGAACAGTTGTCCACGTTACCGCCGGATTTTCCGCTCTTGCCATCGCTTTGGTTATCGGGAAAAGAATCGGCTATGGGAAAGATAATATGGAACCGAGCAATATTCCGTTGGTTGTTTTAGGAGCGGTACTGCTTTGGTTTGGCTGGTTTGGTTTTAACGGCGGGTCGGCCTTAGCGGCAAATGGGTTGGCGGTTTCGGCTTTTGTCGTAACCAATACCGCGGCGGCCGCTGCCGGAGTGACTTGGATGGTTTTAAGCTGGCTGCACCGCCGGCCGTCGGTACTTGGTGTCGCGACCGGAGCGGTGGTCGGATTGGTCGCGATAACACCGGCTTCCGGCTTTGTCGATCCTTTAGCCGCAATCTTTATCGGAGCCAGCGCGGCTATGATCTCTTATTATATGATTGTACTGCGTATGAAATTAAGGATAGATGAATCTCTGGATGCTTTTGCCTGCCATGGGATGGGAGGAGCGTGGGGCGCTGTTTTAACCGGTGTTTTTGCCAGTAAGGCAATCAATCCGGCCGGAGCGGACGGTTTATTGTTTGGTAATCCCGGCCTGTTGTGGATCCAGTTTATTACGGTTGCCATTGTCGCGGTTTTCTCTTTTGTTGTGACCTACGTTTTGGCAACCCTGGTTGACATGTTTTTTGGCCTGCGGGTTTCGAAAAACGAAGAACTGGTCGGGCTCGATATTTCTCAGCATGCCGAGAGCATTTAAAAGGAGGGGATGAAAATGAAAAGGGTAGAAGCGATTGTCCGTCCGGAAAAACTGGAAGATTTAAGGGAAGCCTTAGATAAAAAAGGCTTTGTTGGGATGACCGTTACCGAAGTTAAAGGGAGAGGGAAGCAAAAAGGGATAACTCTTGAATGGCGGGTCGGTGAATACCGGATTGAATTTCTCCCCAAGATAAAACTGGAAATAGTGGTTGATGACAATAAGTTAAACGAACTGATCAATATTATTGAAGAGGTCTGCTCAACCGGAAAGATGGGGGACGGGAAGATCTTTATTTCGACGGTTGATGAGGTGATTAGGATCAGTACCAAGGAGAGGGGAACGACGGCGCTGTAGCAGGTTATCAGGAAATCAGAATATCAGTAGGCAGGATACCAGGGAGCAGGATATCAGGGTTCCCTGGTATTCTTGTTTTCTAATACTCTACCGACTGATACCCTGATATTCTGATCTACTAAGGTATTGATTTTTAAAGGGAATGGGGGGAGAATTGGGGCCTCAACATTATTCTAGAACACAATATTTTGTAAGAACTCTAGATTTTTTTTAAAACGACTTTTTTCTGGGAATTTTATTTTTCTTCTAAATTTATTTTCTATTACATCTATTTGTATGGGGGTTAAATTGTAGGATGATCCTAAAATTTTTATTCTTCCGCCAAAATCAAGATGGTCAAATCCAAGTCTTATCAGGTTTGTTTCATTATACCCAAAGCCCATAAAAATAATTTTTGATGCTCCAAACAATAATTTGTGCGCTTTTCTAAAGTCTTCTGATATAGTATCTCGTTCGGATAGTATTTTAATATTTTTACTTACATCTATCACCCCTTGTATTTCATCCGAAAAGTTTGTGTATTCGCGCGTGTCTTTGTTGTCCTGCCAAGGCAAATTGCCTAGCTTACCGTATACATGAATAATGGGGATTGTCATGAATTTTTGAGCACATTCTTCAATGCTCTTATTTAAGTGTGTATTCCTAAAATATGTAAATAAGCAATGTTCCAAAGATCTATCATAATTAAACGTAATAATAGATAATCTATTATTTTCAAAATCATCAAATGGTGCATCCAGTTTGCCATAAAGGTATTGATACCAATTATAACGATCTGTCCTAAAAAAACCATTTTCTTGTGCATTTTCTTTTCGAGTTATTCCAATCGCAATAGCTAGCACGCCAATTTTATGGTATTTGGGGTTCCGTTCTAAAAAGGTATCGATCGAATCTAAACCACAATGACTTAATGCTTTGGTGAATTCTTGAATTTCTTCTCTTCTAATATTAACAATATCAAAAATCTCAAGCCAATAATTATTGGAGCCAGGAGCAAGGTTTCTTACAATATCATCTTTAAGCTTTAGCCCGGTAGGGTAGTTATAATCGGCGCTTGCCCCTGCTCCTAGGATTAACACGGTGTTGTCTTTTATCATGATTTAATTTTATCAGAATTTGGATGTTTCTCCTACATCCCATCCATCGAAGACTAGAAGAGAGGATGCTTTTTTTGTCAGTGATTAAATTACCCCAATTGACACAGAAAATGACAGATATATAATAGATAGAAGCTATGAATGATTGGTATTTACCTTTATACCTTTACAGATATTCAAAAATGAATATTTTCCCAGTGAACCTGTTTTTATTTGTTTTTATAATTACCATTGCAATAGGATTTGGCAAACTAATATCCAAGAATATTCTTTCCTTCACAGAAAACAATAACTTGCTTAATCCTGTAGGATCTAGGCGAATCCCCATTATTATTAGTCTGATTTGGGTTGGCTTATGGATTTTGTTGATCGCTCTCATGGCCAATTACGGTACTAAGTTTTCATCAAGGGATTTTGTGGAAACACTTTATATTATATTTGGTGGAATTGCTATCTTTTGGTTAATTATTTTGCCGTCTTGGCGCTTGATAAAATACATAACGCAGGGAATAGTAAACGAACTTAAGAAATAACGGATACGGCTCAGTAAAGACATTAAAATAAAATGTTACCACCCACATTATTTCACCCTAAATTTCCCAAATTAAACTACCCCGTAAAATAGGAAGGAAAAGATAATTTTCTTTTTACTTTCTTTGTCTTGACACAAAGGAAGTAACAAATAAAAGTCAAGCGATTTCCAAATTTCACCGCCCAACCTCACCCGCGCCATCCTCCCCAGTCTCTCCCTCGACTCCGCTCGGGATCGCCTATGGCCTCACCCCGCCCATCTAAATAAGGTAAATGGAAATCGCGGTACATTTATATTTTTCGATCATGTTATGAGAAAGCAAAGCAGCTCCGCAAGCACAGAGGGATGGGTAGGGGCATTGATGAGTCCCGCTCCCGGTGGGACGAAACAGGCGGGGTTGTGGCGGAGAAGGGGACGCGGGGCGGTGTTTGCTTGCGAAAGAGCGTGTTTTTCTTTTCGTCCATTTTCTTTTTGCACGCCGACCAAAAAGAAAATGGACCGGGGTAAAAGGAGTAAATGCTTCCAGTTTCTGTCGCTTAACCAGCTAGGGGCGGAACCCATATGCTTCTTGTTGTTTCTTTAGTCGGATTTTATTTATTTCGCGACAGTCCCACGGTCGATGAGGCGATAAGGATCAGTACCAAGGAGAGGGGAACGACGGCATTATAAGACAATAAGACAATAATGTTGCGGTTTGGCCTCTGTTTCTACAAAATTGTCGGATTTCCCCTTGGATTGGCTGGCGTAGAAGTTGCTATTAATTAATAAAAAGGAGGAACAAAAAATGCCAAGTAAAGAAGAGATTATGAAGCTGGTTGCGGATAACGATGTCGAGTTTATTAGATTGTGGTTTACCGATGTCAACGGGATTCTGAAGAGTTTTTCGATCGGAAAAGAGGAGCTGGAGGGGGCCCTGACCGACGGGATGGGCTTTGACGGCTCTTCCATTACCGGGTTCCAAGATATCGAAGAGTCGGATATGATCGCGATGCCCGATCCGAATACTTTCCAGATACTCCCGTGGAGGCCGCAGGAAAAGGCGGTCGCCAGGATGATCTGCGATATCCTTCAGCCGGGAGGCAAGCCGTACGAAGGTGATCCTCGCTACATCTTGAAAAGAGCTTTAAAAAAGATGGCGAAGATGGGTTTTGATCACATGTACGTCGGTCCGGAACTGGAATATTTTTATTTCAAAGATTCAAAAGGGACCGAGATCCTGGACGAGGGTGGTTATTTTGATCTAACCCCGCTTGATATGGCTTCTAACCTCCGCCGCGATACGGTTTTGGCCCTGCGCAAACTGGGGATCAATGTCGAATATTCCCACCACGAAGTCGCTCCGTCACAGCATGAAATTGATATGCGTTATGATGATGCCTTAAAAATGGCTGATGACATGGTGACCTATCGCTTGACGGTAAAAGAGGTCGCTTCCGCCAATGGCGTCTATGCCACCTTCATGCCCAAGCCGATGTTCGGACAGAACGGCTCCGGAATGCACTGCCACCAGTCCTTGTTCAAAGGTTCAAGCAACGCGTTCTACGATGCCAAAGACAAATATCACCTGTCGGCAACCGGTAAATCTTATATCGCCGGAATTTTAAAGTTCGCTCCGGAGATGATCTCGGTTTTAGCCCCGTGGGTCAATTCTTACAAGAGATTGGTCCCCGGCTACGAAGCTCCGGTCTATATCGCCTGGTCAAGACGGAACCGTTCGGCCCTGATCCGCGTTCCGATGTACAAACCGGGAGCGGAAAAAGCGACCAGGATGGAACTGCGCTGCCCCGATCCGTCCGGCAACCCGTACCTCCAGCTGGCCGTGATGTTGTCGGCCGGCTTGAAAGGGATCGAAGAAGAGTATAAACTACAAGAGCCGATGGAACTCAACCTTTATCATTTAACCGATGAAGAGAGAGCGGAACGCGGGATCCAATCACTGCCGGCCAGTTTGGGACAGGCGATTGAAATTGCCGAAAAGAGTGACTTCCTGCGTGAAACGCTGGGAGATCACACCTTTAACCGCTTTATCGAATTAAAGAAAAAGGAATGGGACGAATTCCGTATCCAGGTTACAGAGTACGAGATTAAAAAATATCTGCCAATCCTTTAGTTTGGATTTGGGATTTTGTCATTTGGATTTTTATTTAGGGGCATGGCTTTTGGGCTCAACACCTTTGGGCCTGCCCCTAAAACAAAGGTGTTGAAAATGTTGGGATATGAAAAATATAAAACAGAGGGTTTATATTCTCCGGCTTTCGAGCATGACAGCTGCGGGGTCGGTTTTGTCGTCAGCATCAAAGGCGAAAAATCCCACGACATTGTAGAAAAAGGGCTCCAAATCCTAAAGCGCCTCTCACACCGCGGGGCGGTGGGAGCCGATCCCCAGACCGGCGACGGCGCCGGGATCTTGGTTCAGATCCCCCACGATTTTTATAAAAAAGTTTTCCCCAAACTTCCGCAATTCGGATCCTACGGCACCGGACTGCTCTTTCTTCCTCCAAACAAAGAAGAACGCAAAGCGGTTAAAGAGGCCTTTTTAAAAATTGTCGAAAAAGAAGGCCAGGTCTTGCTCGGTTTTCGAAAAGTTCCGATCAATGAATCTGAAATAGGGGAGAGCGCCCGCAAAACCAGGCCGGTGATCGAACAGGTCTTTATCTTTAAAGGAAAAAGGGTGAATACCCGGCTTGAATTTGAACGGAAGCTGTACGCGATCCGCCGGAAAATTGAAAAAGAGATAAAGGCCGAAAGTTTTTATATCTTAAACCTCTCTTCGCGGACCGTTGCCTACAAAGGCCTGCTGATGGCGGAACAGGTTGAAGAGTTTTTTCTTGATTTAAAAGATCCCGACTTCAAAAGCGCGATCGCGCTCATCCATTCGCGCTACTCGACCAACACTTTCCCGACCTGGGATTTGGCCCAGCCCTTTCGGTTCTTAGCGCATAACGGAGAAATAAATACCCTGCGCGGGAATATCAATTGGATGCGGGCGCGCGGGATTGACGTGATCGTTCCCGGCGGTTCCGATTCCGCCGCGCTCGACAATGTTTTTGAGCTTCTGACCTTATCCGGTCGCTCAATGGCCCATTCGATGATGATGCTGATCCCCGGCGCGTGGGAGCACGACAATTTGATGCGCAAAGAGGTCCGCGATTTTTACAAGTATCATGCCTGTTTCATGGAGCCGTGGGACGGTCCGGCGGCGATCGCCTTTACCGACGGGAAAGATGTCGGCGCGGTCTTGGACCGCAACGGCCTGCGTCCGGCCCGCTACATTGTCACCAACGACGGCCTGGTAGTGATGGCATCCGAAGTCGGGGTTTTGGATATAAAACCCGAACAGATCAAATATTCCGGACGGCTGGAACCGGGGAAGATGTTTTATATCGACACCGAAACCAACCGGATCGTGGAAGACGACGAAATTAAAGAAGAAATTTATTCCAGCCGTTTTTACGGGCAATGGTTGACGGAAAATATGGTTGATTTGGATGATCTGCATAAAACCGGATCGTCCGTAAGGACAGGCCGCGACCTGTCTCTACAATTGAAATCATTCGGTTACACCCGCGAAGATTTGAAAATAATCATAAAACCGATGGCGGAAAAGGGACAGGAGCCGGTCGGATCGATGGGGAACGACACGCCGCACGCGGTCTTGTCGCAAAGGCCGCAGCTCCTTTACAACTATTTCAAGCAACTGTTCGCGCAGGTCACCAATCCGCCGATCGACCCGATCCGCGAAGAGGTAGTGATGAGTCTGGAAAGTTATGTCGGTCCGCAAAGGGATATTTTGTCCGAATCACCCGAACATTGCCGTAAATTGCGGGTCCATGAGCCGATTTTATTGAACGAAGAACTGGAGCGGATCCGTTCGATCCAAAAAAACGGTTTTAAGACGAAAACCATATCAATCGTGTCGCCAAAATCGTTGGACGCGATCTGTTCCGAAGCCGAAGCCGCCATTAACGATGGATCCACCTTTCTTATCTTGAGCGACCGCGGAGTGGACAAGAAACACTCTGCCATTCCGGCACTGCTGGCGGTCGGCGCGGTCCACCAGCATCTGGTCCGCAAAGCGCTGCGGACCAAAGTCGGGATTATTATAGAAAGCGGAGAGCCGAGGGAGGTCCATCATTTTGCCCTCCTCTTCGGTTACGGGGCCGACCTGGTCAATCCCTATTTGGCCTATGAGGCGGTCGGCCTGCTGGTCGATGAGGGGAGCTTATTTCTTGACGAAACGACCGCGGTCAACAATTACCGCAAGGCGGTCAACAAGGGGCTCAAAAAGATCCTTTCAAAGATGGGGATTTCGACTTTAAACAGTTACCGGGGAGCGCAGATTTTTGAAGCGCTCGGTTTGTCGGACGAAGTTATTAAAAAATGTTTTGAAGGGACGCCGTCAAGAATCGGCGGCGCCGGCTTTGAGATCATTGAAAAGGAGACACAGCTAAGGCATCAAGCGGCTTTTGCCGAAAACGGATCCGATCTCCTTGATACCGGCGGGATTTACCAATGGCGCAAAGACGGCGAATTTCATCTTTGGAACCCGGAATCAATTTCCGCTATCCAGGACGCGGCCAGGAACAATGATTACGGCAGGTATAAAGAATTTGCCGGCTTGATCGACGACCAATCAAAACAGCCGACCAGCTTGCGCAGCAGCTTTAAATTTAAAGCCGCTAAAGCTATCCCGATTAAAGAAGTGGAACCGGTTGAAAGCATAATGAAACGTTTCGCCACCGGAGCGATGAGCTTCGGTTCAATCTCGGGTCCCGCCCATGAGACGATCGCGATCGCTATGAACGCGATCGGCGGAAAATCAAATACCGGGGAGGGGGGAGAGGATCCGGCCCGCTTCAAAGACAACCGCCGCAGCGCGATCAAACAAGTTGCTTCCGGCCGTTTTGGGGTAACAACCAATTATCTGGTCAATGCCGATGAGCTGCAGATAAAAATCGCGCAGGGGGCCAAGCCGGGAGAAGGGGGCCAGCTTCCCGGACATAAAGTTTCTGCCCTTATAGCCAAGACCCGTTACACGACGAAAGGGGTAACTCTAATTTCTCCTCCGCCGCATCACGATATTTATTCGATCGAAGATCTGGCGCAATTAATTTTTGACTTAAAGAATGTGAATCCTTCCGCCCGTATCTCGGTGAAACTGGTTTCCGAAATCGGGGTGGGGACGGTCGCGGCCGGAGTTGCCAAGGGGCATGCCGATATGATCTTGATCTCCGGCGGAGAGGGGGGGACCGGTGCTTCTCCGATCAGCTCGATCCGCCACGCCGGGCTTCCCTGGGAACTCGGTTTAGCCGAAACGCATCAAACCCTGGTCCTAAATAATTTGCGCAGCCGGGTCCGCCTGCAAACCGACGGGCAGATCAGGACCGGACGGGATGTCGCGATCGCGGCGATGCTCGGCGCAGAAGAATTCGGTTTTGCGACCACGATGCTGATTATTTCCGGCTGTGTCATGCTCCGTCATTGCCATTTAAATAACTGTTCGGTCGGTGTTGCCACCCAGGACCCTGTTTTGGCGGAGCGGTTCCGCGGCAAGCCGGAATATATTATCAATTACTTTAATTTCCTGGCCCGCGATTTGCGGGAGACGATGGCGTTGCTTGGGATAAGGACGATAGATGAATTGGTCGGCCGGACCGATCTTCTGGAAGTTGACGAAAAACTTCTTCCTTGGAAAGCAAAAGGGCTGGATTATTCGAAAATTTTATATCGTCCGAAAGGGGAATCCCATTGCACGCAAAAACAGGAGCACGGAATCGAAAAAATTCTTGACCGCGAGCTGATCAAAAAGGGGAGCGGGGAATATAAAATAAAAAACAGCGACCGGAGCGTCGGCGCGATGTTGTCCGGCGAGATTTGTAAAAAACACGGAGAGAAAGGCCTGCCGGAAGATTCGCTCCGGTTCAAATTTACCGGCTGTGCCGGACAGAGTTTTGGCGCCTGGCTTGCTCCCGGGATAACTTTTGAACTGGATGGTTTAGCCAACGACTATGTCGGCAAAGGGATGTTTGGCGGGAAGCTGATCATCCATTCGCCGCTAAAAAATATTGTTATCGGCAACACCTCTTTTTACGGGGCGATCCGTGGCGAGGCCTACATTCGCGGAATGGCAGGAGAACGTTTTTGCGTTCGTAATTCCGGGGTCAACGCGGTGGTGGAGGGGGTGGGCGACCACGGCTGCGAATATATGACCGGAGGGAGAGTGGTTATTCTTGGGCCGACCGGAAGGAATTTCGCGGCGGGGATGTCGGGGGGGATCGCCTATGTCTATGACAAACTTGGCGAGTTTGAACCAAAATGTAATCAGGCGATGGTTGAGCTTGAAGAATTAAGTTTGGGTGACCAGAAAACGGTTAAGCGGCTATTGGAAAACCATTTTAAATATACCCGCAGTCCGATTGCTAAGGCCGTTTTAGACGATTTTAAAGCCGAGATCAAACGTTTTGTGAAAGTGATGCCGATCGAATATAAACGCGTATTGACCGAAGAAGAGATTGAATTGCTAGAGGTGGGAGATGGGTAATCCAAAAGGATTTTTAAAAGTAAAAAGGAAAACTTGCGGCTATCGTCCGGTTTGCGAACGGGTGAAAGATTACAATGAGGTTTTTACCCTGCGCTCCGACCGCGATTCCGAAGAGCAGTCGAGCCGCTGCATGGATTGCGGGACCCCGTTCTGTAACTTTGGCTGTCCGATCGGCAACTATATTCCGGAGTGGAACGACCTGGTTTATAACCGCCAGTGGAAAAAGGCCTTTGAGCTTTTGGAAGCGACCAATATCCTCCCCGAAGTGACCGGCCGGGTCTGCCCGGCCCTTTGCGAAGCCGCCTGCGTTTTGGGGATTAACGATGATCCGGTAACAATAAAAGACAATGAGCTGGCGATTATTGAACACGCTTTCAAAAAGGGCTGGGTTGTGCCGCGTCCCCCCAAGAAACGTACCGGAAAAAAAGTGGCGGTGATCGGCTCCGGTCCGGCCGGATTGTCGGCGGCGGTCCATTTAAATCGAAAGGGGCACTTGGTTACGGTTTTTGAAAAAGACGATAAGATCGGCGGGATCATGCGTTACGGGATCCCGGAATTTAAATTGGAAAAACATATTTTAGATCGCCGAATAAAAATTTGGGAACAGGAAGGAATCGTCTTTAAAACCGAAAAAAATATCAAAAAAAATCCGGACGGATTTGACGCGGTCATCTGGGCCTGCGGCGCGCTAACGCCAAGGGATTTAAAAATTCCCGGCCGTGAATTGGAGGGCATCTATTTTGCGATGGATTTTTTAACCGGCAATGGGAACGCAAAGGGCAAAAAGGTGGTTGTGATCGGCGGCGGCGATACCGGTGCCGATTGTGTCGGGACCGCCAATCGTCAGGGAGCCAGATGCGTTGTCCAGATCGAATTATTGCCTTGCCCGCCGATTGTCAAGACCTCCTCTTCGCATGAAGAGGGATGCGAACGGAAATGGTCAATTGAAACAAAGAGGTTTGTAGGGACAGATCGCGATCTGTCCGTACGATCCATCCGTTGCAAAAACAGGGAAACCGGAGAGGAATTTGAAATTGAGGCCGACCTGGTCATTTTGGCCCTCGGTTTTTTAAAAGAAGAGCCGAAAGAAAAGTTTTGTGCGGGAGACATGAAGACCGGACCTTCCCTGATCGTTCGGGCGATTAATGACGGCTTTGAGGTGGCACGGGAGGTTGACCGGAGCCTTTAGCCGCCAGCTGTCCGCACGCTCCCAAAATATCCATCCCCTTGCTTCTTCTCACAACCGCGTTGATCCCGTTTTGTTTCAGCTGGTTTGCGAACCATTCCGAAATCTTTTGGCTGGAGGGGGCATATTTGGATTTTCCGGTTGGGTTGAGCGGGATAAGGTTGATATTGACGTTTAAATCCTTGCAGAGTTTCCAAAGCGCTTCAACGTCCCTTTCCCGGTCGTTAAAATCACGGATCAAAACATATTCAAAGGTGACCCGGCGGCCGGAGAGATCGATATATTTTTTTATGGCGGAGAAGAGGAGCGGGAGGGGATATTTTTTATTGATCGGCATGATTGCCGAGCGTTTTTCGTCAAAGGGGGAATTGAGGGAGACGGCCAGGCGGATCTGTTTCTTGTAACTGCCGAGTTCTATAATTTTATGCGGGATCCCGGCGGTCGAGACGGTGATTTTTCTCGCCCCGATATTAAGGCCCTTCTCATGGTTGATGACCTCGATGGTTTTTAAAACATTTTCCAAATTAAGCAGCGGCTCTCCCATCCCCATGAAGACCACGTTTTCAACTCCGTCGTTTTCGCGGTAGACCAGCTCGATTTGGGCGATAATTTCATCCGCGGTCAGGTTGCGCTTGAAGCCCATTTTTCCGGTCGCGCAGATCCGGCAGGTCAGCGGACAGCCGATTTGGGTCGAGGCGCAGATGGTCTTCCGGCCGCTTTTGTCCTGTATGAGGACGGTTTCGATCTTGTCCTCCCCAAAATTCAGCAGATATTTTTTTGTCCCGTCAAACGATTTTTGTATTTTAACGATTTTTGGAACAAGGATCGTAAAGTTTTCGGACAATTTTTCACGGTCCGCTTTCGGAAGATTGGTCATCAGGGCAAAATCGGTTACCAGCTGTTTGTGCAGCCAGGAGAAGACCTGCTTGCCGCGGAAGCCCTCCGCTATTTCATGGGGGAGGAGCGAGTTGATGTTCATATATTCATTATAACATGCTATAATCTAGGGCATTATGACAATCGCAATCCAAATGACGCTGATTATCTGCGGCACGGTCTTATTGATCGCGATCATGGGCTTCCTTTTCGCCATGTGGGTTGTCAACAAGGGTGTTGCCATGGCGGAAAAGAAAGACAATTGCTGTAAGTAATTACAGGATCAAAACCGGGGTCTCTTCTTCGATCCGTTCAAAAAGGTATCTCATAACCGAGGTTTCAACCGCCACACAGCCGCGGGTATCGTCTTTCTTTGTCACAAATCTTTCTCCGGGATATTGCAGTTCGAGCTTCTCGTATTTTTTGGCCAGATAGGTCGGTCCGGCATGGATGCCGTAAGGAGCAATGCTGTACGGGATGTTTAATTTCAAGAACTTGGTAAAGCGGCTGTTCGGGTTCTTCCCGTCGATCTTAAATTCGCCGGAGGGGGTTTTATAAAAACCGCCCATCCCGATTGCGATGGGGACCGGAAAATTTTTAACCAGCCGGCCGTTTCTGACATAGTACAAAAGATGCTTGTCCTTATCCACAACCAGGCACTCTTTATCCTTATGTTTTTCGACAAAGCTGACCACGTCGCTGTCGGTTGAGATGATGGTGCCGTCCGGCAGATCGGGGACGGCTATGCCCAAGCCAAATTGGCTTGCCAGCGCGATAACCGCTATAATCAAGGTAACCAATAATGTTTGCTTCATATGTATTTATCGTGTTTTGGGGGTTAAAACTTGCGCTCCGATGCTATAATCATTATAGCAAATTGGGTGAAATTTTTCAATAAAAGAGGCGAAAAAGATACATGGGAAGTTCAGCCGCATTGGTAAGGGCAAAAGATTGGAATTTATGGGCAAGACGACATAATGCCAATCTTGCTTCTGCCGGAAAGGTTCTTCCCGGTTTATCCTCTACCCAAAATCCTTTTATTTGTCTTGAAGGATCAAGTGGAACAATTAGTCCTTTTGTGTTAATTCCGGGAGTGGATAGATTCAGATATTTAAAATATTTATCCGGAATTTCAGCGGATGCCGATACTTTAAATGCTTTTGGCTTTGCATGGCAAGGACATTTGGGAGTTCTGCGCGCGGATCAAAAAACCCCTTATATTGACCATCCTTTTGGAGTGCTTAGAATTATAACCGAGGAGTGGATGCTTTTTGATCCGGCGGTTTTAAGGGTTGCGTTGCTTCATGACGTAGAAGAAGACGTAAAAATTGGTTCGGATACAATGGAACAATGTTTTGGGAAGGAGGTGGCTTTTTTGGTTGACGGGGTTACAGAATTTGGAAAAGAGCCGGGCTTTAGCGGTATGAAGCCCTCCAATCTTAAAAAATGGGGAAAAATATCAAGGCTCGGTTTTAAGGATATCCGGGTTATACTTATCAAATTTGCCGACCGCTTACATAATATGAGAACACTGTCAAATGTTTCCCCTCGCAAACAAAGGCCAAAAGCGGAAGAAACGCTTTGGTATTATCGTCCCCTTGCGGATGCCCTGGGGGTTTGGAAGTTAAAAAGGGAATTTGAGGATCTTTCTTTTCAATATTGTAATCCTTCTATATATAGTCAAATTAGAGACAAGAGAGATCAATTGGCGCAAATAAGTGAAGTCAAACTTAAAAGAGAGGTAGTCCAAAGATTAAGAGAGGCTCTTTCCTCTTGCGGCGAAGAGGTTGATGTTGCCTATGAACAGAGGGGGTTGTTGGAGCTTGTTGAGCGTTTGAAGATAAGAAGAGAGAAAAGCGTTGGGGTTGATAATATGAATATGGATTTTTATCTTGAAACTTATGTTGCCGAAGATATAGAAAAATTAAAACCAGAAGATATCTGGCGTGTTAATGTCATATGCAAAAAGAGCACGGATTCTTGCTATTCTCTTTTGGGCCGAGTGCACAAGGTTTTTTCTCCTGTTCCCCAAACTTTTGTCGACCATATTGCCGTTCCCTGCCCGAATGGCCACACTTTTTTACATACCTATGTCAATGCTTCCTTGGGAAAAATTCTTATCCATATTCAAGACGAGGAAATGATGCGCAGGAAAAACCTGGGAATCATAGTTGATGCCAGGGATAATCCGACGGGATGGTATAGGGAACATGGCCGATTCCTTGGGGGAATATTGGGAACACTGTTGGAAGATCCGGGTATTTCCGATTCGGAGGCATACGGAGTTGTTGGCCGTTATGCCGCATCAATAGAATGCGTTCCCTATGATTATGATCTTGTTCCGGAAGAGCGCAAAAAAAAATATCAACTTCCTTTTGGCTCGACTATTTTAGATTTTGCGGCGGCGGTGCATCCGCAGATCATGTTGAGGGCGGCAAGAGCAGAGATTGATGGGGTTTCCGTTCCTTTAAACCACAGGATTCATCATGGCGATAAAGTAAGAATTATAACCGACCAAGCCGTAAGGCCGCCGTTGGAATGGTTTCAATATTTGAATACCCCCAAGGCCCGTAAGGCGTTAAGTGCGGAATTTAAAAGCAGGGATAACAGGGAAATTATTGCGGCGGCCATGGCCGCGCTGAATGAGGAGAGCCGAAAGTTTTATATAACGGCTCGGGAATTGGTTGATACAATTTTGTTTACAATGTGGGTGAGAAGGCGCGGCAAGGATGTCGATTTAATGGCCGTACTGACACAGATAGGGACGGGGGATCTGGCGGCCAAAACGGTGGTAGAAGGAATGATATATCTTTTTCGTGATTTATATCAAAAAGAAAGAAGAGATTTGGACAGGGTAAATGAAAAGCTGTCTCCGGACAGACGGAAAACATTGTATGACACATACGATATTGCGATTTATTTAAATAAAGACCGCAGAGGAATATTGGAAAAGCTGACCCACGATTTTAGGGCAATGGGGTTTAATATTGCGGGCAATTTTACCGTAGATCTTGATGACGGCAGAAAGGCTGTTATTTTTAAGATTAACGTGATTAAAAAAGGGCTAATAACCGGAGCCTTAACAGAGATTCAGCAACTGCAGATTAGGGGGATTGCCGCGGAAGTCGGGTCCGATATAAAAGTTTTGACAACAACACAGAAAGAGGCCCTTTTGTCGGTCGAGCAAAGATTGTCTGAATCGCTTAAATAACCTAAAACTCCGCTTTTATCTTGGGAGGACGTCCGAAAACTTTCTCGTAAACCTCGGGGTAGCGGTCCTTCCCGCAAATAGTCAGCATAGTTAGCGGCATCGCCTTGCGGGCCAGCTCGGTCATCTCTCTTGATATGTTCTGAATATCCCATTGCGCGTGGGCATCTTCCCGCAGGCGGGAGATGTGATACAGTTCACGCGCGTTGCATTTAAATAAAACCCGTTTTCGGTGCGCGTTGGTTAAGACATATGGATTTTTCAGTTTCCTATAAGCTTTTTCGGTCTCCTCAACAACTTCGGTAAACGCCAGTTCCATTCCCGCTTCTTTTATTTTAGGCGGAATGGTGATTCCCAGGTTAGGATTATATTCCTGGCAGGTCAAAGTCGCCATCCGGTGCCGCTTCAACTGCCCGAAACAGGCGGCGGAGAGGACGATTTCAAATGTCAAATCGGCATATTCGAACTCCCGCAACGTCGTATCATAGAATTCCATATTCTTTAACGCTGTTTTGATCAGTTCTTTTCCCTGCTCTTCCCTCATTTTCCCTGCCATTTCCCTGCACTCCCTGAAAGGTAGATTCGAGGTCGAATGGAGCAGGGCGGCAATGGTCATTTCATCCGCATCCGGCGTATAGCCGACCAGCGCTACTTCTCCCTGTTTTCTCTCATTCTTCTCCTTATCCTTATCCTTTCCCATGCCTATGCCTTCTATTTCCCTATAAGTATCTCTGTCTAAGGCATTCGGGCTGGTAAATAGAATAATCGAGGGGGCAATTTTTTCAACCTGCTTATACATCTCCCGTCCAAGCTCCCTCACTTCGGCATATTTTGAAGAGGCAAAGCGGCGGAACATCAGTTCAAGGTTGCGGGCGTTAACGGTCAATCCGAGCTGTCCCTTGGTCGCCAGCGCGGTGATATAGCGGGCGTCTTCGGGCTCAACTCCCTTTTCGATCATTTTTTGATAAGTTAGGTTTTGCAGTTCAATGGTTTGTTTAAAAAGCGGATCTTTGATCTCTTCCGGCGTAACATAATTATCTTCCAGTTTCTGGTAGCGCTGTGATTTTTCGGTATAAGCGCAGAGGCGGAATTTTTCGATCTCCTCCATCGCGAAGCGGGAGACATCAATTATGTCAAAATTAAAGACGGCGTGCTCGGCAACCGAGTGGTGCCCCATCTTAAAGATGATATTCTGGTTGGATTTGCGCGCTTTGCCGACTTCCTGACGGGAGATTTCGCGCAGTTCATTAATCGGCCGCGGATCGCGGGAGATGCGGGCATAAGAGGCGGACAAAACCTCCGGAGTAACATTGTCCTGAAGTTTCTCTCCCCTTTTAAGCGATTCGATTACCTCGGAATCGAGGTTGTAGCCGGCAAGGATAACTTTCATTTTATTTTTGTTGGGACAGGACACTGTCCTGTCCTTACTTTTTATATTTTTCTTTCAGCCGTTTTGCTTTTCTTCTTCTGCGCCGATTGATTTCCTGGTTACGGATTCTCATGTATCCTCCTTATTGGGACAGGACACGCTTCGACTTTGCTCAGCGCAAGTTGTCCTGTCCTTAATTTATCATTATATCAGATTCTTCTCTTCCCCAATCGTCGTCTTCTTCCCATGTCCCGGGTAGACGACCACATCTGCCGGGAGAGAGAGAAGTTTCTTTAATGATTTTTCCATGTCGGTTTCGGAACTGGTAGGCAAATCGGTTCGGCCCCAGGTCCCTCTGAATAGGGTATCGCCGGAGAAGAGGGTCTTTTTTCCATCGTATAAGCAGATACAGCCGGCTGAATGTCCCGGCGAGTGCAAAATGACAAATGACAAATGACCAATGTCAAATTTATCGCCGGCTTTTAACAATCTATCGGCTTTAATTTGATTGGAATATGTCATCATCGCTTCGTCGTTTTTGTGGATGCAAAGCGGGGCGTTAAAATGTTTCGCGACAATTGGAGCGGCGGTAACATGGTCCCAATGCCCGTGGGTCAAAACGACCGCTTTTACTTTTAGTCCCTCCGCCGCGGCAATGATTTTCTCCGCCTCATCCCCGGGATCGATTATGATCGCCTCTTTCGAATTTTCTTCGGAGACGATATAGCAGTTGGTGTGGATTGAACCGACCACGACAGTTTTTATCTCCATATTTTTAATTATAACATGTTTTTTTGGACAAGGCCCAAAAGGCCCATAATGGCCCATAAAGTGATAAAAGGCTGATGGCAAAAAGGGTTATTTTCCTTGTTATCTTTTTTGCCTTTCAAGCCCTGAAGGGCCTTTACGGGCCCTTTCTTATTATTGCCATAACATGCTAGAATTCAGGGATGTTATTGCCGAGTAAGATTATCTGCGCCGGCTTGAATTATAAAGATCATGCCAAAGAGATGGGATTAACAATCCCGGATGAGCCGGTCTTGTTCATGAAATCGCCGACCGCGTTGATAGGGGACGGGGACAAAATTATCTATCCCAGCGCGACCAAAGAGCTCCATTATGAAGCCGAACTGGCGATTGTAATTTTGGAGAACGGGAAATTGGGTTACACCTGCGCCAACGATGTCACCGCCCGCGATTTGCAGAGAAAAGACGGCCAGTGGACCCGGGCGAAATCATTTAACACTTTTTGTCCGGTCGGACCCAAAGTCGTTACCGATATTGATCCGAACAATCTCGACATTAAACTATTATTAAACGGAGAAATTAAACAGCATTCCAACACAAGGCAGATGATCTTTAATCCCGCGTTTCTGGTCAAATTTATTTTAGAGATCATGCCCCTTTTCCCCGGCGATATTATCCTAACCGGCACCCCGCCCGGAATTGGGCCGATGCAACGCGGCGATACGGTTGAGGTTGTAATCGAAGGGATCGGCACACTTAAAAATACGGTAGCTTAATCGGTTGAAACCATACCGATGCTTTGGACTTTAACTTGCGGCACAATTTCATTATAAGATAAAACCGCCACATCGGGAAAGCTTCGTTCGATGAAGCGCTTGAAGTGGGGGCGGAGGCGGGGAGAACTCAAAACCACCGGCTGTAATTTCATGCTCTTAAAATTACGCATGTGCCTTTGCAATTGCAGTAAAATCTTCTCTCCCATATTCGGATCAACCGCCAAAAACGAGCCGTATTCGGACTGGTGGATCGTTCCGGTCAAAGTTTCTTCCAGAGCGGGATCGATTGTGATCACGGTGATCACCCCTTCTTTATCCGAATAACTTTCGCAGATCTGCCGCGCCAGCGATTGGCGCACATATTCGGCCAAAACGTTCACATCGCGCGAAAGATGGGCATAGTCGGCCAGCCGTTCTAAAATAGTCGACAGGTCGCGGATTGAAACCCGCTCCCTCACCAGCAATTGCAAAACTTTGTGTACCTGTCCCAAAGAAAGTAAATCAGGAATTAGTTCGCGCACAATCGCCGCGTTGGTGTTTTTGACCAGTTCGATCAGCGACTGGACGTTTTGGCGGGTCATGATCTCGTCGGCGTAGCGTTTGACCACTTCGGTAAAATGAATTGCCACCGATTCGATAATATCAATCGAAGCGATTTCGGCCTTCTGCAAATCGGCCAAAAATTCATCCGGTACCCAGGTTACATAATCGCCGCTCACCGGATCGCGGCTTTCGATTCCCGAGATTTTTTTTGCTTTCAAAGAGTGCAGACCCATATCAACCCGGTGGTGTCCGGGGTAGGCCTCGCCGGTTGAAACTCTGGACCCCCTGATTTCAATCACATATTGGTGCGGCGGGAGCGACAGGTCATCCATCACCCGGACTCCCGGAATAACAAAGCCGAGCTGCTGTCCGATTTGGTATCGTATCAAAGTTATTCTCTCCAAAAGCGGACCCTTTTGCGCCGGATCGATTAACGGGATTAAATTCCGGCCGGCTTTCAGGGAAAGTGGATCAAGTCCGAGTGTTCCCAAAATACTTTCCGGTTTTTTCAGCATATCTTTACTGCCGCTGCTGCCGACTTCATCCCCGCCCAGTTTCGCTTCGTCTTTTTTATTCTGTGCCTGGATCAGCAGGACCGCGGTGACTCCGGAGGCGGCCGCCAAAACCAGGAAGGGGAAGGTGGGCAAGCCGGGAATAACCGCGAAGACAGTCAGGATGATCGCGACAAAAGCAAAGGCGCGCGGCTGGGCAAAGATCTGTTTGGCCACATCGGTCCCCAAACTCATCTCCGAAGCCGATTTGGTGATCACGAGGCCGGTCCCGACGGAGATTAAAAGTGCGGTTAGAGCCGCGATGATCCCGGATCCGATCGTAAGCTGGGTGTAGGTGCTCAAGGCGGTCATGACATCCATCCCACGCTGCAGCCAGCCGATCAAAATTCCGGCAAGAATATTTATGATGACGATAATGATGCTGGCAATGCTGTCGCCGCGGACAAACTTGTTACTACCATCCATCGAACCGAAGAAGGTCGCTTCCTGTTCGATCTTTCTCCTGCGCGCCCTGGCTTCGGTGGCATCGATCAACCCGGCGTTCAAATCGGCGTCGATTGACATCTGTTTTCCGGGCATGGCGTCCAAGGTAAACCGGGCGGCAACTTCGGCCACGCGCTCGGAGCCTTTGGTGATGACGACAAATTCGACAATCGTGATGATGATAAAAACGATCACGCCGACGATATAATTTCCTCCGACCACGAAGTTGCCGAACGAATTGATGACCTGTCCGGCGTAG
Source organism: candidate division WOR-1 bacterium RIFOXYB2_FULL_46_45 (assembly GCA_001771585.1). Taxonomy (GTDB): domain Bacteria; phylum Margulisbacteria; class WOR-1; order XYC2-FULL-46-14; family XYC2-FULL-46-14; genus XYC2-FULL-46-14. Next base: position 255,297 of record MEUE01000003.1, on the reverse strand, counting down.
CCGTTTAGGAGGATCAGTCGTGAAGCGGCGATGTTGAGCGAAAGCCGCAGCAGCGTGACGATTAAGAGAATCGACGGGAAGGCGGCAAAGTCCAGCGGTTCCTTCAGGTACATTGCCACCAATAAAATAACCAGAGAAAAGGCGATGCTCAGGGTCAAAAGCATATCAAGCAGAAAAGCCGGAAGCGGAACTATAATCAGCGCGATGATCCCGATTAAAAGGACGGCGACCGCAAAATCGGCGGCGGCGAAAAGGTTCTTTATGTTTTCAAAATTGAACGCTGGTGCCGCCATGCCTCATATTATACTCTTAGCGTGGTTGCGGGGCAAGCGTGGCTTTTCTCCTGGCCGCCCTCTCCCGTTTCATCTTATAAATATAGGCCAGAACTTCCGCCACCGCCTGGTACAATTCACGAGGGACCTCTTCTCCGACGTCGGTGGTCCGGTAAATTGAACGGGCGAGCGGCTCGTTCTCGACGATCGGCACCTCATGTTCTTCCGCGATCTTTTTTATTGCTTCCGCCGCCTTGCGCAGGCCTTTGGCGAGTACCAGAGGGGCCTTCATCTGTTTGGTCTTGTAGTTTAAGGCCACCGCGACGTGGGTCGGGTTGGTGACCACTACATCCGCTTTGGGGACCGAAGCCATCATCCTCTGCTGGGCAACCTGGCGCTGGAGGTCGCGCATCCTCTGCTTCACCATCGGGTCTCCCTCCAGCCGCTTGTATTCTTCTTTTACTTCCTGCCGGCTCATCTTTAGATTGCGCATGTATTCCCATCTTTTATAAAGATAGTCCAAAATCGCGATGACGATATAAAAAAGTCCGACCCGCATGGCGACGTTATAGGCGATTGAGCCTCCCAAAACCAAAAGATCCCACGGTTGTCCTTCAATCAGGACTATAATATAAGGGAGATCGTCCCTCACCGCCGTCCAGACGATCCAGAAGACGATAAGTATTTTTAAGATTGATTTTATCGTTTCTACGGCGCCCTGTATGGAAAACATCCTTTTGAAGCCCTCAAGCGGATTGACCCTCTCCAGTTTTGGCGAGAGGGGATCCATTGCCACCACAAAGCCGGTCTGGAGCGCTTCGGCAATCAGTGCGGCGACAAAGGTGATCGCGAAAATCGGAGTAACCGTGAAGGCGAAGCCGCGCAGGCCGATTAAAAAGATGTAGCCGATCATAGCCAAAGAAAATTCGTTCGCGACGTGCGGCACCATATTGAACAGCGCGACCGCCATTCCGGCCAGCTCTTTCCACATGAATTCGCCCATGTAGCGGAAAAGGACATAAGAGAGGAGCAGTAAAACCGCGGTTGTTATCTCTTTGCTTTTGGCGACCTGTCCTTTTTCCCTCGCTTCGCGCAGGCGGTGCGGCGTCGGTTCTTCTGTTTTATCTCCGCCCTGGTCTCCCATGGTTATTTAATATACATCAGCACGGTTAGGATCTTTTCCGCCGATGTCTCCAGCAGTTTTGAGATCTGTTTGATAAAAAGAGGGAAGGTGAATAAAATAGTCAAAAGCCCCAGCGACGGTTTCACCTGGAAGCCGAGCATAAAGACGTTTACCTGCGGCGCCACCCTCGATACGATCCCGAAGGCGAAGTCGGACAAGAAAATAACCAGAACCACCGGTCCGGCGATCTTGATGGCGGTTAACCAGAGCATCTTTCCCAGTTCGATCATCTCCGTTATCAGTCCGGGGGAGGTCCAGTTTGCCAGCTTTCCTGCGGGGATCATTGTGAAACTTTGCTGAAGCGCGGTTAAAATCAGGTGGTGGCCGTTGAAGATTAAGAAAATAAAAAGGGCGGTCATAAAAATAAAACGTCCGACTACCGAGATGACCGCTCCGAAGACCGGGTCGAGCGCGGATGCTACCGAAAGCCCCATCTGCATATCAATAATTTCTCCGGCGGCCTGCAGGGCCAGGAAAAGAATGTTTAAGATAAAACCGATCAAAAAACCGATTGCCGCTTCGTTCACCAGCCTTAGCATAAAATCAAACAGGCTGAAGGGGAGGGTGTCGGTTACCGGAGAGACAAACCAAATGGAAGCGGTAAACCAGACGGCGATGCCGACTTTCAAAAAGACCGGGATCGAACGCGAATTAAAAAGGGGAGCTTCGACAAACAAGCCGCCGACTCTCGCCAGCATCAGGAGGTATGACATGACCTGTCCGGCGCTTACGATCATTTAACGCACCATGGCGGGGATATTGGCCCAAAGGCTGTTGGTGAAATCGATGATCATCGAAAAGATCCAGGGGGAGGTGAAGGCGATAATTAAAAAGACCGAGACCACTTTCGGCACAAAGGTCAACGTTTGTTCCTGGATCTGCGTGACCGCCTGGAACAAGCTGATGATAAAGCCGACCAAAAGACCGACTCCGACCGCCGGAAGTGAGAGCAGTAGAGTTAGTGTTACCCCTTGATATAAAACCTGCACCGCGAAATCTTGGTTCATAGCTTCACCTAAAGCTCAACAGCAATCCTTTACAAATTAAATTCCATCCATCTACTAAGACGAAAAGCAGGATCTTAAACGGGAGAGAAACCATCACCGGCGACAACATGAACATACCAAGCGATAGGAGGATATTTGAAACGACCAGGTCGACGATCAAAAACGGGACAAAGAGCAAAAAGCCGATCTGGAAGGCGGTCTTCAGTTCCGAGATCATAAAGGCCGGGATCAACACCTGGGTTGGGACCTCGTCCACCGTTTTGGGCGGAGCGATTTTGGCGAAGCCGACAAAAAGCTCCAGATCTTTTTCGCGCACCTGCCGCACCATAAAATTGCGGATCGGCTTCAGTCCGATTTCAACCGCCTTCATCTCCGATATTTTCCCCTGCGAGTAGGGGGTTACGGCGTTTTGGTTTACTTCGTTCCAGACCGGCGCCATCACAAAAATGGTCATGAAGATCGCCAAGCTGACCAGGACCGAAGAGGGGGGGACCTGCTGGGTCCCGATTGAGGTCCTTACCAGCGACAGGACAACGATAATCCTCAAAAAGCTGGTGATAGAGATCAGGAAAAAAGGGACCAGCGAGATCATGGAAATTCCCAGGATCATCTGGATACTGCTTCCAAATTGCGGAGAGGCCATGATCTTGTTCACGTTCAAGGCCTGGGCATAGGGATTGGCCGTAGCGGCGAACACGGAAGAAGGGATAAGGATAAGGAGAAGAATGAGAAAAATAAAAAAGAAAGATTTTTTCAAATCAAGTCTTCTCCTTCAAAGCTGTCGATTAACGTGCTGGTTTTCTGGCTGACGGTGATGAGATATCTTTTGGTTTTGGTTTTTAAGACATAGGCTGAAACTCCCGGCTCCAAAGTCAGGCGGTCTTCGATTTCAACAAGCTTCCCCTTCGGATTGGTCTTCAAAAGCGGGAGCAGGTATTTTGAAGAGATATAAAGCAAGGCCAAAACGATCAGCAGTGAAAAGATGACCTGCATGATGTAGCCAAAAGTTACGATCGGAGTTTTTTGAAAAGTTACCGCTTCGGAGGTTATAAATGCGACAAAGGTCATTTGATCACCACATTGGTCACACGCAGGCCGTAGCAATCGTCAATCGCTACTACCTCTCCCTGGGCGATCAATTGTCCCCCGACTTTAAGGTCGAGCGGTTCTCCGGCCAGGCGGTCAAGTTCCACAATCGATCCTTCTTTTAGGTCAAGCACTTCCCGCAAGGTCATTTTGGTCCTTCCAAGCTCAACGGTCACCTCAATCGGAATATCGCTTAGGGTCCGGTCGCTTAATGAGGCCCCTTTGGCTTCCTGTTCTTCAAGTTCCGGGAAATGCACTTTTTTAACGTCCATTATAATTTATCCTCCTCTTCTCCGGTTTCTTCGGTAAAATCGTCGTCAAAACCGGGTTCGTTTGTCTCTTCGTTTTCTTCGTTCTCGTCATTCAGATCGTTATCGTCTTCAAGTTCTTCTTCCCGATTTTCTTCCGGTTCTTTTTCCAGCCCTTCTTCCAGACCCTCTTCTCCCAAAATATCCTCATCGTTTTCAAGCGGTTCTTCGAAGGGTTCCTCCGGTTTTTCTTCTATTGCTTCTTCTTCAATCTTTTCTTCCACCTTTTCTTCAATCACCGGCGGTGGAGCGGAAACCCGGAACCGGTCTTTTTCAACGCTGATTACTTTTAGCGCAATCTTACCATTTTTAACGCCCGGCTGCACCATGAAAACTTCTTTTTCACCCAGGTAAACAGGGAGAGCCGAAAAAATTGACCGGTCAAGCGAGAGGACATCGCCTATCTCAAGCGAATTGATGTCGGAAGAAGAGATTTCGGTTGTCCCCAGCTTCGCGGTCAGCGGTTCATACGATTGTCCGGCGACTCCCGCCGGCAGGCGCTCCGGCCTAAGTAGGGTAGGCGCTTCGCTTTTTAGTTTTTTGACGAGTTGCTTGAGCAGTTTTCCCGGATAGCCGAAGACAATTTTTCCGTAAGCTTCGTTTATTTTGATCTCAATCACAAAGTAGGCGAAGGAGGATGAGGGAGGGGTCGAAGGGGCGGGGGTCAAGTGCATCGAAGAAAAGAATTCGATTTCCGAAGCCCCAAACGGGCACAGGGAGGCATAATCTTTCAGCCCGGTATTTAAGATTTTGTATTCGGCTTCGGTCAATTCCCTCTGGTTTAAGCCGGTGTCGTTTAAGCCCAGAACCGAATTGATAATCGAACCGGCCAGTGGGAGATCAATTGAAAAGAGCGCGTTCTCTTTGGCGTTTGGGATAACAACTTTACCCTCCACCAGCGGATCAAAGACGGAAGTCAAGAAGTTTGAATAGGTGCTCTGCAGCGCTTCAACCGAATGGATTTCGGAACTTATGCCTAAATCGTTTCTTATTGCTTCACAAAACTTTTCGGCAAAGCCGTAGTGTTCAAGGTGGGCCGCCTCCAGATCTTCTTTGGAAAGCCGGTCAAAACCATAGAGACCGGATTTGACTCTTTTAACCAATATTCGATTAGGTTTGTAGGTGGTCCAATCTCCAAGGGCGGGGGAGAGTTTTAAACTTCTCTTCTGCGCCCCGATTTCAGAACGTTGTTTTTCGGGCATATTATCCCAGCTTGCTTATGAAATTATCGATAATGTCCGACGCCATCTTGGCAACCGACAGGTTCGCGCTAAGCGCTCTCTGTATTTCAAGAGAATCAATCGTCTCTCCAAGGTAAAAGACGTTGGATTGTTCAAGCTGAGCGGTCAAAAGCGTCCCGGCGGTCCCTCCCGGAGCGGAAGCCGACGCGGCGGAGCCGGAAGCAAGTGTTTCCACAAAAGTGGTCCCGTCCGCCTGTCCCAGCCCTCCCGGGTTGTTAAAATAAGTCAGGCCGATCCGAAAACCGGTTGAACTGCCGTTGTAAAGCAGATTTCCGGAGGTATCCCAGCTGTATTGTGAAGAAGTTCCGGAAAGACCGTTAATCGGAACAAGCGTTCCTGAAGCGTTCAATCCGTAAACCTGATGGCCGGCGGCGGTGAGCAGGTGACCGGTCGAATCAACCGTAAAATCACCGGAGCGGGTGTAGCGGTAGCTACTCCCCCCGTCCGCCGAAACGATGAAAAGACCGATGCCGCTTATGGCCAGGTCGATACTGGAAGCGGATACCGCGGTGCCCTGTGAAAAATCGATTGAAACTTCGGCGATGCCGGTTCCCGATCCGTACTGGAGAGGATTGGTTCCACCTCTGTTTGCGGCGATTGAGGCGGCCGAACCGCCGTTCATAACCTGCGCCAAAATCGATTCGAAAGAGACATTGAGCGCCTTGTATCCGTTGACCGACATATTGGCAATGTTGGCCGAATGGATCGAAAGGGCCGAGTTGTACGATTCAATCGCGTTTTTGGCCTGGTTCATTATGTCAAACATGTTGTTCCGCCTCCTTAAATAAGATTGGAAATCAAATTATTGATTGCCAGATTACTGTTTAAAACGATGTTTGAACCGTTGGTATCGGTCAAATTGGCGGTCTGGAGGGGATTGTTGGAAAAGATCGAGCTCCCCAAAAACCAGTCCGAAGAATTTTCTTCTTCTTCGTTGTCGTTGCCGAACAATATCTCGAGATCAGAAGGACTGCCGTTGATCATCTGGGCCAGCATGATCTTAAAAATTTCCGGATTGGAATAAATCGACCCGGAGCCGATCAGCGCGGATTCGGTGTTTTTTGTTCCGGTCAAATAACCTAAACTAGCCAGGGTTGCGGGAGCTACGCTCATAATCCACCTCCGTAATTTTAATTCCGTCTAATTGCACTTTGGCTTCTTTCAATGCCATTTTCAGCTCTTCTAGGTGGTTTTCAAAAAGTTTTTTGGTTTCCGCCCCGGCATTGATCTGGATCAAGACCTGTCCGTTTTTCATCGAAAGCGTGACGTACATCTCTCCCAGTTCTTTTTGCAGAAGAGAAAGGGAGAGCTCGGTCTTTTCCCCGGTCTTGACCAGCTTGGCCTGTTTGACGATCTCGTTGATCACAGCCTGCAGATTGCTTTTTGAGAGCGGTTCCATGTTCACAAAAAGCGACATAAAAGAAGTTGAAGGGACGGGAATGTTTGAGGGGAGAGGGATGTGGTTGATTAAGGCCTCTTTCAGCGCTTCGGTGTTTTGTATCTTTGCTGTCGCCTGTTTCACTTCGGCTTGAGCGCCGCCGTTATCGTTGTTTTTTACCTGTTCCTTATTTTTGGGCAGGGGATTTTCGGAAAGTTTTTGGGAGGCAAAATCAAACTTGAATTCAAGAGGGAGAATGTTGAAAAATTTTTCAAGTTCAGCCCAGCAGCTGATATTCATGATCTTTTTCTTTTTTTCGAGGTCGGCTTCGGCGCCGTTTAAAACAATTTCAAAAGATCCGTCGGAACGTTTTTTTTGGGCAGGGTTTTCCCCCGACAGGCCGGGTATGGAAATATCTTTGGGCTTGATCGGTCCTTGGTTCAAAATTCTCTCCTCCCGGTATTATAATACTCGTTATTATACCCCAAAAACTTGTGCGCGCAAGCGGGAATTTGAGATAAGATTGCCGGGAGGGAGATTTGAACTCCCACACCTTGCGGCGCACGACCCTTAATCGTGTGCGTCTGCCAGTTCCGCCATCCCGGCAACTATATTTTCCATCTTCATCCCCCGCGAACCCTTAACAAGAATTATATCACCCGGACGGATATTTTTTACAGGCGATTTTTTCGGCCAGTTGTCCCCGTAGGTAAAAACGCGGTCGATCCCGATCTTTTTCGCGAAGGCCAGGATCTCTTTATGCTTTTTTTTCGCTCCGCTTCCCAGCTCCAGCATGTCTCCCAGGACGGCGGTTTTGCGCCCTTTGAATTCCGCCAGCGTCTCAAGGGCCGCTCTCATCGACTGCGGGTTGGCATTGTAGCAGTCGTTTAGGATTGTGATCCCGTTCTTCTTTATAATTTCCATCCGTTTGCTTGCCGGCCTGAATTTTTTTAATCCTTCCATAATTTGTTTTTTGGTACAGCCGAGTTTTTTGGCCATCGCGGCGGCGGCCATGGCATTTTTTATATTATGTTTTCCGGGAATCGGCAGGTCGATTTTTAAACGGGCGGGGGAGAGCGGCTTATGGACCGCATATCGAAAGATTTTTTGTTTTTCCCTCCCCGTATTTTTTACGCTCTTCATGTGTTCAAGGTGCGCTTCGCCGACATTGGTGACAATCGCGTGGGTGGGACGGACAATTTCAACCAGTTCTTCCATGTCTCCCGGTTTTTGGATCGCCATTTCAATCACGGCCACCCTATGTTTCTTTCGCAGTTTCAAAAGCGTTAGCGGAACCCCGATTTCGTTGTTTAGATTTTCTTCATTTTTTAAGACAGGATACTTTTGCGACAAGATTGAAGCCAGCATCTCTTTGGTAGTGGTTTTTCCGCAGCTTCCGGTTATGCCGATTATCGGGATTTTAAACTTATTGCGGTGCTTGCGCGCTAAATCCTGCAGGGCTTTCAAGCCGTCTTTAACATCAAGAACCTTGGCCCCTTTTCTCTTCGCTTCTTCTATAAAATCATGCCCGTCAAAGTTGGGGCCCTTAATCGGGATGAAGAGGTCGCCCGGTTTGATGGTGCGGGTGTCGATTGAGATTCTATTTGACATCCGCCGAGTCCAGGAAGGCCTTGTTGGTCTTGAATTCGGCGATGCGCTTGATCAGCTGGTCGGTGGCATCGAGCGATTCATAGTCGGCCATGATCTTGCGGAGCAGCCTGGTCTTGCTCAGTTCCTGATCCGTCAACAGCAGTTCTTCTCTCCTGGTTCCCGACATTTTGATGTCGATCGCCGGGAAAATTCTGGAATCGGCCAGCTTGCGGTTCAAATGCAGTTCCATATTCCCGGTCCCTTTGAATTCTTCATATATAATGTCGTCCATGCGGGAACCGGTGTCAACGAGCGCGGTGGCGAGGATCGTCAAGCTTCCGCCTTCCTCAATATTTCTGGCCGCTCCGAAAAATCTTTTCGGGCGGTGGAGGCAGGTCGGATCCAGTCCTCCCGACAGGGTCCTTCCGGAGGGGGGGGTGACCAGGTTGTAGGCGCGGGCTAATCGTGTGATCGAATCCAAAAGGACCACCACGTCTTTTTTGGTCTCAACCAGCCGTTTGGCCGATTCGATCAAAAGTTCGGCCACATGGATGTGTGCCTCCGGTGGCTCGTCGAAGGTCGACGCGACTACCTCTCCCTTGACTGACCGGCGCATATCGGTAACTTCTTCCGGCCGCTCGTCAACCAGTAAAACTTTAATCATCGCTTCCGGATAATTTTCCGCGATGCTGTTGGCGATGTTTTTTAAAATGGTCGTCTTTCCCGCTTTGGGAGGAGAAACGATCATTGCCCGCTGTCCCTTTCCGATCGGGGCCAAAAGGTCGATCAGCCGGGAGGCCATCGGGCACTTGGGATATTCCAGCTGGTATCTCTCGTCGGGAAAAATCGGAGTCAGATCTTCATAGGAAATCCTGTCGCGGGTCAATTCCGGATTGGCGTTGTTGATCGCTTCGATCTTTAACAAGCTGTAATATTTTTCTCCTTCTTTGGGAGGGCGGATCTGTCCCGAGACCAGGTCTCCGTTCTGCAGATTAAATCTCCTGATCTGGGTTTGTGAAATATAGATATCATCGCGAGAGGGGAGGTAGCCGTTGGTCCTCAAGAAGCCGTAGCCCTCCGGCAGGATTTCAAGCACTCCCTTCGCAAAAAGATTACCGCTCTGCTTGGTCTGTCCCTCCAAAATCCTGAAAATCAAATCATGCTTCTTCAGCTGTTTGTAGTTTTCAATGTTCAATCCCTTCGCGACCTCGTACAATTCCGGCAATGTCTTTCCTTCCAATGCAACTATATCCATTTTTTCCTCCTTATATGAAATGCCCAGGAGAGGACTTGAACCTCCACGGTGTTACCCACACGAACCTGAATCGTGCGCGTCTGCCAGTTCCGCCACCTGGGCGCCTTTTTTACTAATGCCGCTGGTCGGAGTCGAACCGACACGGGGTTGCCCCCATTCGCTTTTGAGGCGAACGCGTCTGCCAATTCCACCACAGCGGCAAGTTATTCTTCCGTGAAATATCCCATGTTGCGATATTTGCGGTAACGATCCGCGATCAACTCGCGGGACGACAATCTTGCTAAATCTGACAGGTGTTTTTTAATCGCAGAACCGATGTTCAAGGCGGTCTCTTTGTAATTGTTGTGCGCTCCGCCGACCGGTTCCTTTATTATCTCATCTATTACGTTCATTTCCAAGAGGTCAATTGCTGTGATCTTTGAGACCTCCGCCGCGTGGGGCGCTTTTTTAGCGTCCCTGAATAAAATTGAAGCGCAGCCCTCCGGAGAAATTACCGAGTAGATTGAAAATTCAAGCATCAGGACCCGGTTTCCCATCCCGATTCCGAGCGCCCCTCCCGATCCCCCTTCGCCGATAACAATTGAAATAAACGGAACCGAAAGTCCGGCCATGCTTCTCAAATTTTTAGCGATCGCCTCCGCCTGTCCGCGTTCTTCCGCTCCAATTCCACAGAAGGCGCCGGGGGTGTCGATAAAGCTTATGATCGGCGCGTTGAATCTCTCCGCCAGATGCATCAATCGCAGGGCTTTGCGGTAGCCCTCCGGATGCGCCATTCCGAAATTGCGTTTGATATTCTCTTTGGTGTTGCTCCCTTTTTGTTGCCCGATCAAAACGACCGGCTGGTCAAAAATCGTTTCTCCCAGTGGGTTTGATTTTTTACAGCCGGGGAGCATTGCCAGGCCGCCGACCATCGCCGGATCGTCCGAAAAATTCCGGTCGCCGCGCATCTCGACAAAATCGTTGAAGATCAAATTTATCAAATCAAGCGTGGTCGGCCGTTTGATGTGCCGGGCCACCTGCACGATCTGGATCGGGGTTAAATTTGAAAAAATATCGCGCTGGAGCGTTTCGATCCTTTTTTCGAGCATCTTGATCTCTTCGGACATGTCCATGTCCTGCATTTTAAGATCGTCGATCTTTTTATAAAGCTCAAGCAGCGGCTTTTCAAATTCAAGCAGGACGCGATTAGGTTTTTGCGGCATTTTCAAAAAAATGAAGAACTTTTTTAAGCTCTTCCTTCATTTTACCCCTTTCCGAGACGATGTCGACCATCCCGTGTTTTTCCAAAAATTCAGCGCGCTGAAAACCGGGCGGAAGCTTTTGGCGGATGGTCTGTTCGATCACCCTTGGTCCGGCAAAGCCGATCAGCGCTCCCGGCTCGGCAATATTTAAGTCGCCCAGCATCGCGAAGCTGGCGGTGGTCCCTCCGGTGGTCGGGTCGGTCATAATTGAAAGATAGGGGATCGCAGCAGAGCGGAGCCGGCTCAAAGCGGCGGAGGTCTTGGCCATCTGCATAAGGGACATAATTCCCTCCTGCATCCTAGCGCCGCCGGAGGAGCTGAAAATTATAAGCGGTATTTTTTTATCGAGGCAGATCTCGGCGATGCGGGTAACTTTTTCTCCGACCACCGATCCCATGCTCCCTCCCATAAAAGAAAAGTCCATCACTCCGATCCCGACCTCAATTCCGTGCAATTCTCCTTCGCCGATCACAATCGCGTCGGCCAAGCCGGTTTTTTCTTCACTCTTTAAGATCCGCTGGCTGTAGGGAGCCGAGTCGACAAACCCCAAAAAATCCTTTGAATGGAGGAAGGGGCTGATTTCGGTGAAAGTTTCGGGATCAATGGTCGCTTCAATCCTCTCGCGAGCGGAGAGTTTGAAATGATAGCCGCATTTCGGGCAGACCTTTAAATTCGCGTCCAGGTCTTTTGCAAAAATAGCGACTTGGCATTTGGTGCATTTGATCCATAAGTTGCCCGGGATATCCAGCCGCTCGGAAGCGGGACCGGCCTCTTTTTCAAGTTTTCTTTTTTGGAACCATTGATGAAGGGCTAATTTTGCCATGATGGGGTTGTTTGGAATACTTTTGTATGGTACAATAAATATAACGCACTTTTGATAAAGTTGTCAAGTAGAAAAGGAGAAAAAGAAAAATGGCCAACATAAAGTCAGCCAAAAAGCGCATAAAAACCTCCGCCCGCAACCGTCAACTGAACCTTTTTTATAAGAACAAAGTCAAACGGCTGATGAAAGAAGCGATCAAGGCGATTTCCGAAAAGAAGGAGAACGTCCTTGAGCTGGTCAAAACCGCCCAGAAATGGATCGACAAGGCCGCGATCAAAAAGGTTTATAAAAAGAACAACGCCGCCCGCAAGAAATCACGCCTGATGAGATTAAATGCAGCTTCGGGCAAACGCTAAGCTCAACCTTTCCCTCAAGGTCATCGGAAAACGCCCCGACGGCTATCACGAAATTGATTCCATCATGCAGTCGATCTCCCTTTATGATTCAATCAAGCTCGATCCGCTTTCTAAAGGGATAAAAATCTTTTGCACCAACCCTCTTATTCCAACCGATCGGTCCAATACGGTTTACAAAGCCGCGCTGGCTTTTTTTGAGAAGACCGCTATAAATCAGGGAGTCAAAATTGAAATTCAAAAGCTGGTTCCTCATGCGGCCGGCCTGGGGGGCGGTTCCGCCGATGCGGCGGCGGTCTTGGTCGGCCTTAATATAATGTACAAGACGATGCTTTCGGAATCGGATCTTCGGGTTCTTGGAGAGAGTGTCGGATCAGACGTCCCTTTTTGTCTTATCGGCGGAAGGGGGAGGGTTAGAGGGAGGGGGGAGTTGGTTGAGCCGATTGAACCTTTGCCAAAAACCTGGTTTGTTTTGGTGACTCCGCAGATTTTAATTTCAACCGCCTGGGTCTATCAAAATTTCAAACCGGTTGTTTCGTCAACCGATAACGACCTTGAGAGTGTCGTTCTTTCGCAGTATCCGGAGATCGGGGAATTAAAGAAGGAACTGCTGAAACTCGGCTGTTTGAAATCACAAATGTCCGGTTCCGGATCAAGCGTTTTTGGGATTGTCGAATCGGAAGAGAAGGGGATCAAAATCCTCGAAGCTATCCGCAAAAAACATCCGCAGAGTTATCTGGTTGAGAATGTGGGGAGGGGAGTTGAAAACGTTTGATATCATCATTGTCTCCGGCGACGCGTACGTCGACCACCCCAGCTTCGGCGCGGCGTTAATTAGGAGATTTTTAGAATCAAAAGGTTTTAAAGTCGGAATTATTCCGCAGCCCGACTGGAAATCCGACAAAGATTTTCTCGCGCTTGGGAAACCGAACTTGTTCTTTGCTGTCACCGCCGGGAACCTCGATTCGATGGTCAACAACTACACCGCCGATAAAAAGGTCCGCCGCGATGATATGTACTCACCAAACGGGGAAGCCGGCCATCGCCCCGACCGCGCTTCTATTATATATACCAATAAACTAAAACAGCTCTTCCCCGGATCAATAATTGTTCTGGGCGGAGTGGAAGCCAGCTTGCGGCGCTTCGCGCATTATGATTTTTGGGACGACAAGGTGCGGCGATCCCTTTTATTTGATTCGAAAGCGGATTTGTTGTTCTACGGAATGTCGGAACAAGGAATATGGAAGCTTGCGGATTCAATCAAATCCGAAACCCTAAACTCTAAACAAGCTCAAAATTCTAAATTCAAAATACCAAATTCGGCAATAATTAAAAAAGATATTTCGGAATATAAGGATTATTTGTTGCTGCCGTCGTATGAAGAAGTGTCAACCGACAAAAGAAAGTATGCCGAAGCGTTCAAGTTATATTCACTCGAATATGCCAAAAGACATCCCCGAACAATCATACAACCGTGCCAGGGGAGATTCTTGGTTGTTTATCCGCCGGAGAATTTGAGCCAGGAAGAATTTGAAGGACTGTTCAAGCTCCCATTTACCAGGGAATCTTGTTGTGTCCCGGCTTTTGATTTTGTAAAATTCTCGACGATCTCCCACCGCGGCTGTTTCGGCGGCTGTTCCTTCTGCGCCATCACCAACCATCAGGGGAAATATATTCAGAGCCGAAGCGAAACCTCAATCAAAGATGAAATTCAAAATATTATAATGAAACAAAAAGATTTTAAAGGGAACATTCTTGATATCGGCGGCCCGACCGCCAATATGTATAAGATGGAATGTAAAAGCCCGGAAGGGTGCGCGCGCGTAAGCTGTATCTATCCGACGATCTGTAAAAATCTGGATACCAACTCCAAGCCGATGTTAAAAATGCTAAAACAAATCCGGGAACTTCCGGGGATGAAACATGTTTTTATCAATTCCGGTATCCGTTACGATCTGGCCCTTTTGGATCCCGATTATATGGAAGAGCTGGTCCGGCATCATGTCGGCGGACAGCTTTCGGTCGCCCCCGAGCATATCTGCGAAGAAGTTTTGCTTCTGATGAAGAAGCCGAAGTTTGACCGGTTTTTAAAGTTCAAAAAAGAATTTGAACGGCTGAACCAAAAACACGGGAAGCGGCAGTTTTTGATCCCCTATTTCATCTCTTCCCATCCCGGGACAACATTAAACCACATGCTTGAGCTGGCGCTCTTTCTTAAGAAGAACAATATCAGGGTTCAACAAGTGCAAAATTTTACTCCAACCCCGATGACCGCCGCAACCTGCATGTACTATACCGGGCTTGATCCGTATACCGGAAAGCCGGTCCACGTACCGAAGGGGGAGGAGCGCTCCCTCCAGCGCGCGCTTCTTCAGCCGTATTTGGAAAAGAATAAGAGGCAAGTGATGAAAGCGCTCACGATTTTGGGAAAGAGGGAACTTGCCAGGGTGCTCTTGAATAAGTTAGAATAGCGGTAATGAAGAAAGCAATCCTGGCGCTTGAAGACGGTACGATTTTTAGCGGCTGGTCGTTTGGAGCGGAAGGGGAAAAATCCGGTGAAGTGGTTTTCAACACCTCCTTGACCGGCTACCAGGAAATCCTAACCGACCCGTCCTACAAAGGCCAAATCGTCACCATGACCTATCCTTTGATCGGCAACTACGGGGTCAACGACGAAGACATCGAGTCTCCCGTGCCGCAAGTGGAGGCCTTTGTCGTCCGTGAAAATTCGCAGGTCGCTTCCAACTTCCGCGCCACCCAGAAGCTTGACCGCTACCTCAAAAAACATAAGATTGTCGGGATCGAAGGGATTGATACCCGCATGCTGACCCGCAAATTGCGGATTAACGGATCGCTCAAAGGGATCATCTCAACCGTCGAATCGGACGGAAAAAAACTGGTCAAAAAAGCGCGTGAATCGCGCGGGGTGGAAGGGGTCGATTTGGTCAAAATTGTTACCTGCAAAAAACCGTACCGTTTCAACAATAAAGGAAAATATAAAGTCGCGGTTTACGATTATGGGGTCAAGCTGAATATTTTGCGCAACCTGGAAAAGGCCGGCTGTGCCGTTACGGTCTATCCGGCCGATTATCCGGCCGAAAAACTTTTACAAGCCAAGCCCGACGGAATTCTTCTCTCCAACGGTCCCGCCGATCCGGCGGCGGTGACCTACGCCATTGAAAATATTAAAAAGTTAATCGGCAAACTTCCGATCTTCGGCATTTGCCTGGGGAACCAATTACTGGGGCTGGCGCTGGGGGGGAAGACCTACAAATTAAAATTCGGCCATCACGGCGGCAACCAGCCGGTGATGGAATTGGCGACCAAAAAAGTTGAGATCACCGCCCAGAACCACGGCTTTGCGGTTGACATGAGCACACTTTCAAAAGAGGAGATCGAATTGACCCATATCAACTTGAATGACCGGACCGCGGAAGGGATGGCGCACAAGAAATTTCCGATCTTTTCGGTGCAGCACCATCCCGAAGCCGGGCCGGGGCCGCATGATGCCGTCCATTTATTTGAACGTTTTACAAGGATGATGGAAGATGCCAAAAAGAACTGACATAAAAAAAATAATGATCATCGGCGCCGGGCCGATCATCATCAGCCAGGCCTGCGAGTTCGATTATTCCGGCTCCCAGGCCTGCAAAGCCCTGCGTGAAGAGGGCTATGAAGTTATTTTGATCAACTCGAACCCCGCCACCATCATGACAGATCCGGAGATGGCTAACCGGACTTATGTCGAGCCGGTGACACCGGAGATGTGCGCCAAAATTATCGAAAAAGAGCGTCCCGACGCGCTCCTGCCGACTCTGGGCGGACAGACCGCCTTGAACACCGCGGTTGCTTTGGACGAAATGGGAGTTTTGAAAAAATTCAACGTCGAAGTTATCGGCGCCGACATCAAAGCGATCAAAAAAGCCGAAGACCGCGAACTTTTCAAGGAAGCGATGAAAAAAGCCGGTCTGGACCTTCCCCGTTCCGGTTTGGCCAAAACGATTAAAGAATCCGAACAGGTTTTGGAACAGGTCGGCCTCCCGGTGATTATCCGCCCCGCTTTTACCCTGGGAGGGACCGGTTCAGGAGTTGCCTTCAACCGGGAAGAATTTGACCGGATCGTCAAACTGGGCCTGGAGCTTTCTCCAATCTCCCAGGTTTTGATTGAAGAGGATTTGACCGGCTGGAAAGAATTCGAACTTGAGGTGATGCGGGACAAAAAAGACAATGTGGTCATTATCTGTTCGATTGAAAATATCGATCCGATGGGGGTGCATACCGGAGATTCGATCACGGTTGCTCCGGCGCAGACCTTAACCGACCGCGAATACCAGAAGATGCGCGACCAATCGATCGCGGCGATCCGCGAGATCGGGGTTGAGACCGGCGGTTCCAATGTCCAGTTCGCGGTCCATCCGGACAACGGCCGCATGGTGATTATCGAAATGAACCCCCGTGTTTCGCGTTCTTCCGCGCTGGCCTCAAAAGCGACCGGGTTTCCGATCGCAAAATTTGCCGCCAAACTTTCGGTCGGTTACACGCTTGACGAGATCAGAAACGATATCACCAAAGAGACGCCGGCGTCATTTGAGCCGACCATCGATTATTGCGTCGTTAAGATCCCGCGCTTTACCTTTGAAAAATTTCCCGATGCCGAACCGGTGATCGGCACCTCCATGAAATCGGTGGGAGAGACGATGGCGATCGGGAGGACTTTTAAAGAGGCTTTCCAAAAGGGGCTCCGTTCGCTTGAGATCGGGAGGGCCGGCTTTGGGTTCGACGGAAAAGACGAATACGACCCGAAACTTCTCTCCCAAAAATTGAGCGTTCCCAATCCAGACCGGATTTTTTACGTTAAATACGCCCTTGAAAGCGGGATGTCAATTGACCGGATTTATAAGGCCTCAAAAATTGACCGCTGGTTCCTCCATAACTTAAAACAGATTGTCGACGAAGGCAAAAAAATTAAGGCGAAAGCGCTTAAAAATCCGGCCGAACTTTTCCGATTAAAACAACTCGGTTTTTCCGACCGCCAGCTGGCGTTTTTAACCGGTAAAAAAGAAGAAGAGGTCAGAAAAATACGGGAGAAATCCGGGATCAGCCCGGTTTACAAGCTGGTTGACACCTGCGCCGCCGAGTTTGAGGCATACACTCCCTATTATTATTCCACCTACGAGACGGAAGACGAGATCCGCGTCGGAAAAAAGAAAAAGATCATGATCCTGGGCGGTGGGCCGAACCGGATCGGGCAGGGGATTGAGTTCGACTATTGCTGCTGCCACGCCTCTTTTGCCCTGCGCGAAGACGGGTTTGAATCGATCATGGTCAATTCCAATCCCGAAACCGTTTCAACCGACTACGACACCTCCGACCGGCTTTATTTTGAACCGGTGACGGTCGAAGACGTTTTGAACATCGTAAAAAAAGAGCGGCCCGACGGTGTGATTGTGCAATTCGGTGGCCAGACGCCGCTTAATATCGCACTGGGACTTGAGCGGGCCGGAGTAAAAATTATCGGTACTTCCCCCAAGTCGATCGACCGGGCGGAAGACCGGAAGCTTTTTTCCGCGATGATCCGTAAACTAAAACTGAACCAGCCGCCCAACGGGACCGCCTTTTCAAAATCAAATGCCATGAAGATCGCCAAAAAGATCGGCTACCCGGTTTTGGTCCGCCCCTCCTATGTTTTGGGCGGGCGCGCCATGCGGCTGGTTTACAGCGAAGCGGAGCTTGACGAATATATGCAGAAGGCGATTAATGTTTCTCCCGAACGGCCGATTTTGGTCGACAAGTTTTTGGAAGACGCGATTGAAGTTGATGTCGACTGCGTTTCCGACGGGGTTGAAAGCTTGATTTGCGGGATCATGGAGCATATCGAAGAGGCGGGGATCCACTCCGGCGATTCGGCCTGTTCCATTCCGGCTTTTTCCCTAAGCAAACAGATCGTTTCCATGATCAAAAAGAATACCCGCGCTCTGGCCCAAGAGCTCAAAGTAAAAGGGCTGATGAACGTGCAATACGCGGTTAAAAACGACCGGGTTTATGTTTTGGAAGTCAATCCGCGCGCTTCGCGCACGATCCCCTATGTCAGCAAAGCGACCGGGATCCCCTGGGCAAAGGTGGCGACCCGGGTCATGACCGGAAAAACTTTGAAGGAGCTCAAAGTCAAAGAAATTGAACCGAAATATTTTTCGGTCAAAGAGGCGGTCTTCCCTTTCAACCGTTTTCCGGGGGTGGACACGGTCCTGGGGCCGGAGATGAAATCGACCGGGGAAGTGATGGGGATTGATGCCGACTTCGGTTCGGCCTTCATGAAATCGCAAATCGCCGCCGGCCAGCGCCTGCCGCTTTCCGGCAAAGTTTTTGTTTCGGTAAAAGACCACGACAAGCGCAACATAATTTATATTGTAAAAAAACTCCGCGACCTGGGTTTTTCAATTCTGGCTACATTAGGCACGGCCGAGGTTTTGCGCAACAACGGGGTCTCTCCGGTTGAAGAAGTTGCGAGGATCGGGGAGGGGCGGCCGGACGTGATGGACCACCTGAAAAGCGGCGAAATCAGTTTGCTGATCAATACCCCTTCCGGCAACCAGAAACAAAAAGCGGACGAGGCGCTCATCCGTTCCGGGGCGGTGATGAGGGGAATTCCGCTGATTACCACTTTATCCGGCGCCCAGGCGGCCGTCAACGGGATTGAGGCGGCAAAGCGGAAAGGTTTTGACGTCTGCCCTCTGCAAGAATACCATCGCTTTGCCGCTTGACATTTTTAAACCGGGGTGCTACAATTGGTAGTATGTTAAGGAAGGTCGAGATTAATGGTTGAGATTATTAGTTGAATTCTGCGACTAAAATCATGTCGATGCCACATAAAAAGTTAGGCCTCAATAGTCCATTGATAGCAGAAAAACTTCACAAAGGAGAAACAAACAAATGAAAAGCATTTTCGTGGGTAATTTACCCTGGTCTGTCGGCGACGAAGAACTGAAAGCCAAATTTGAAGAATTTGGCGCGGTTATCTCCGCTCGCATCGTGACGGACAAAATGTCCAACCGCTCACGCGGGTTTGGTTTTGTTGATATGGAAGATGCCGACGCCGAAAAAGCCGTTTCAGCAATGACCGGCTACAAATGGGGCGATCGGGAAATCACAGTTAACGAGGCCCGTCCCAAGACCGAGCGCGCGCCAAGAGAACGTAGAAGCGGCGGATACCGCAACTTCATGTTCTAATGTTCGCAAACAAACAATTAAAGCCCCGGGTAATTCTGGGGCTTTTTTGTCTGCTGTTTTTGTTTTCTACCGTTGTTTTGGCGGAAGAATACCAAAGCTTAAAAGAAATTAACGCGACAAACTGGGTTTCGCGTGCCAACCGCCTGTTGGGCGAACAACCGGCAAGCGCTGGCGACATTTATTTCTATCCTTCCGACCTTTATGCCCTCGTTAAAATAATTCCCAAAGGGACAAAACTTACCATCGAGGAATGTGATTGGAACAGGATACCAAAGGAGCTGGAACAGGTCCCGTTCCTTGAGACCGCCGTTGCCGAACTTTCGCAAACGCTACAGCCGGAAACAACCGAGCTCGATTTTTATCCGGCCCTTAAAATCCTTTATGTCCTGGTTGACGGGAAGCCGCTCTTTAAAGTCCACGCGACCGGCGGTATGGACGGGGAAACAAAGAGGGGAGAGTATGAGATTTTCAGGAAACAGGAGAAGCCTTTTTACGCCCTGCTTTGGAGTAAGGACGGAGAAAAAGTTTATCCGCAAAAAGGGATCTCCCCGCCGGAGCTGGTTGTGAAACAGGATGTCATAATTGACGGTTTTGCCGACGAAATAATTGCTTTGGGAGAAGTTCAAAACGATCTGGTGAAGATGGGGGTTTTTAATCGCGAAAACCAGCGGCTTTCGGTCGTTGAATGGATTAACGACCGTCTTGAGTTTCGGGAAGCCGGACTTCCACGTGAGCTGCGCAAAAGTCTGCAGATGTCCTTTTCATCTTTTTTTGCTCCGGAAGAAGAGCGCACCGCTTATTCGTCAAGAGAAGCGGAGGCGCTCAAAGAATACCTGACCAAAGAGGCATATGCTTTTTCTTTTTCTTCGGTTGATTATCTTAACCGTTACAACTACGGGGTCCTTTTAAACAAAATGCTGGGAGATCTTTACAAAAGCCACGGCTGTCTGCACGTCTCCCCCCGCAACAGTTATCTGTTGTACCGGCTCCTTCCGCTCAAAACAAGAGTGGTGGTTAACAATTACAACAAGATAATTGATGAAGAGAAGATAGCTTTGATCCCATACCTGGCCGACCTGGTTAATTTTGAAGAAGATCTTGAGATACTCCGGACAAAGTGGGGGGCGGGCGCCTTGAAGGCTGAAGTTTATCCGAAGCAGGGTTTTTGGATTATCTATTTAAACGGGTCCCCCATGGCCAAGATTGAAATTAAAGGGGGTCCCCAAAACAAAATGTATGTTATGCAGGGGAGAGACGGCAAGGGGCGTCCGATTTTTGAAGACAAATTGTCGTATCCCACCACTGCCGGGACCTACTATGTTTACAAGAAGATGGAAAACTATCTTTCAAACGCCTATCGTGATACTACCGTAATTCCGATGGGAGGTCTGCTAAAAAAAGAAAAAGGGAGATGGACCTTTGATGGTAAAGGGATCCCCTCGGTTATAAAAGACGATCTTGAGTCCGATGCCGAGAACCGGACCTTTGAATATTTTGAAAAAGTGAAAGGGGAAGACGGGAAATTAATTCAGGCTCGCTGGGGGAGCAATCCTTTCGGCAAGTATCCGATCCAGCTTTCGCCGGACGGCATTCGTCCCTCCCCGGAGCTGGTCCACACCTCCGGAGATCTGATGATGGAACAGCGCCGGCTGGTTGATGATTTGATCAGTATCATCTCCGCTCCGAAGGAAGAGTTAGATGACTGCATAGAATACAGCAATAGTTTCTCTCTCTATAAGGCCTGCTCTGATTTTGTAAAGAATCCGGAGCGCGACGATTTGATCGAGCCGCTCTACAGCGGCTGTTATAAGCTTAATTTTGGATTGGCGCTAACCAGCTCCGAAGCGGCGGTTGTCCCCGCCGATTTCCAGTCGCTCGATAAAAGTTCCCTTCCTCCCGAAAAAATTTACGGGATGCGTTACGATCTGTTTCTCTACGCGGTGACGGTTATAAAAGGGGCCAACGCTTATGACGCGCTCAAAGAACGCTGGGACGATATTTCGGGGATAAGAAAAGCGCTCCTTTCCGACTTTAAATATTTTTCGGTCAGGGATCAGCAACTCTTCCACGATTTCATCAGGGAACTGATGCTGATGCGGATCGATCTTAAGAAATTGGACAATCGCGACGCGCTGGAGATTTTTAAGCGGCTTTATTCATAACGCAGCGCTTCAATCGGCTGGAGGTTGGCCGCTTTCCAGGCGGGGGAGAGGCCAAAGATTACCCCGATTGAAATTGAAAAGGTAAAAGCCAAAACGATCGATTCAATCGAAATAAAAATATTCCACTGCGCGACAAAGCCGATCAGCAAAGAGATAAAAGTCCCGACCGCGATCCCGATCACTCCCCCCAAAAGACAGATCAAAACCGCTTCGATTAAAAATTGCGAAAGGATATCGCGCTTCTTGGCCCCCAGCGCCTTCCTCAAGCCGATCTCCCGGGTCCGCTCCATCACCATCACCAGCATAATATTCATGATCCCGATCCCCCCGACCAGTAAACTTACCGCCGCGATCGCGCCAAGCAGAAAAGCGAAAGTCGACACCATCTCGCTGGCCGCCTTTTGGATATCGGCCATGTTCCTCACTTCAACCTGTTCGGTCTGCGATTCGTTCAAACGGTGGGTTTTTGCTATTGCCGCGACAATCTCATCCGAAAGATAATCGACCGCTTCGGGGTTCTCCGCCTGCACGTCAAAGTAGCTGATGTAGTCGGTCCCTAAAAGGCGGTACATTGCGGTTGTTACCGGGATAACAATTTGGTCGTCGACATTCCTGAAACCGGAAATCCCCTTTGACGGCAGGACGCCGATCACCGTAAAATTGATCCGGTTGATCCGGATATTTTTGTCAATCGGATCGTCTCTTCCAAAAAGCTGTTCGGCGACGGTGGCCCCCAGCACCGCGACTTTTGACCTTAAATTCATTTCTTTTTTTGTAAAAAAGCGGCCTTCTTTGGGGATGGAATCCCTTGCTATCTGGTAATCGGTATTGCTTCCCAATACGGTAGTATTTACGTTCTTTCCCTGAAAAACCGCCTGTGCCCTTCCGCTGACATAGGGGACAACTCTGGCCGCCCCCTCAATCTTCTGCAGCGATTCAAGGTCTTCAAACGTGAAGCGGGTGACCGAATCGGCTCCCAGAGCTATTCCCCTGGAAGAATAAGAGGAGCGCACCATCAGAAGATTGGTTCCTAAGGCCGACATGCTTTTTTCGACGTTTTTTTGCGCTCCGGTTCCAATTGCCAGCATTGCGACCACCGCCGCGACCCCGATCACAACTCCCAGGATCGAAAGAAAGGAACGGAGCTTGTTGTGGATCAGCGACACTTTCGCTTCGTGGCAGTAATCAAGAACGGTCGAAAACAAAAAATTAAACATCAGTTTTGTTTGCTGAAAGGATTGCGGATTGGACCCCGCCGGCTGTTCTGCGAAACTGTTTTTAATAACGCGGCGTTGGGGATGATAACTTCAGCTCCTTCTTTGAGCCCGGATATTATTTCAATCAAATCCTGTCCTTCGATCCCGGTTGAGACCTCAAGCTGTTGAGGGGTCGATCCGTTATCCTTGCGCGTAAAGACAAAGGCATTGCCGTTTCTTTTCCTGACCGCTTTTCCGGGAAGAATAAGGATGTTTTCTTTCCGCTCCAATTCAAAGTTAACGGTGGCGCTCATTCCCGAACGAAAAAAACGGGGGATTGTTTTCGGTAAAACGTCGATTTCATAGAGGTTGACGTTGTTGACCAGCGTTGATTCGTAGGCAATCTGGTTGACCTTAGCGCTCACTTTTTTATCCGGATAAGAATCGAGGATAACGTACGCGGCCTGTCCGATTTTTATCTTGCCGATATCGGTCTCGTCAACCTGCGCTTTAACCATCAGGCGGTCGGCCATCGTGAGCGAGGCATCGTTTTGGGTGACCGATTGTCCCGGCTCGGCATCTCTTTTTATGATGAAGCCGTTTAAGGGGGCGGTGATCGGGGTGGGGCGATAAAGCTCCTCCCAATATTTCATCTCTTCTTCTCCCTGGGCGCGGGCGGCGTCAAGCAGGGTTGCCCGTTCGGTCGAGCTCATCCAGGCGAGGATCTGCCCTTTTTTAACTTTTTCCCCTTCTTCAACCAGGACGCTTTCGATCCTCCCAGCTACCGACGGTTTTATCTCTAGGCGGTTATGCGGCTCAACAATCCCGGTTGCGGAGATGACGGAATTGATGCTTCCTCTTTCAATCTTTACTGTTTCATACTTTTCCCCCTTCTTCGGCGCACAGGAAAGAGCAACAGTAGATAGAACCAAAATGGTTAATACTTTGTACTTAATACTTAATACTTGTTTCATTTTATCCACCCCCCATATGATTTATACCAGGCCGCTTCGGCCAGCAGTGCCCTTGATTTTTGCGACAGGTTATCTTTTTCAGAAGAGACCAGCTCGTTCTCGATCCGGTCCCAGTCCTCGTATGACATCAGTCCGGCGACATATTTGGTCCGCGCGATTTTGGCCCGCTCTTCGGCCGCCTTGAGGTAGGCCGCTTTGACCAGGAGCGCCTGCGCGGCGTTCTTGTAATTAACCGCCGCGTCTTCTATATTATAGCGCAGGTCCTTTTCGGACTTCTTGAAATCCTCTTTCGCCTGGTCCAGTTTCAGCCCGTAAATGATCCGGTCGGCAAAGTTGCTGCCGCCGGGGAAGAAAGAATAAGAAAAGTTCAAGCTCCAGGAATCACTTCTGCTCGCGGGAGGCCAGCTGCTCCCCGATTTTTTATAATTTCCGGAGAGCGACAGGGTCGGCAGAAATTCCGACAGGGTTGCCCGTTGGCTGATTTCGGCCGATTCAAGCTGGTATTTGGACATCAGGTAGGCAGGAGAGACCGGCAGGAGTGTTTCGGTTTGAGGAAGCGCCGGTTCCATTACTTTATCCGGAGCGGCAACTTCTTTTATCTCTTCGCCGACCAGCTGTGACAGGTTCAAACGGGCGAGTTCAAGCGATCTTTTCGCAGCGGTGAGATCATATTCCGCCTGCAGGACATCCGCCTGCGTCCGCAATAAATTTCCGTGATTTTCCCTGCCGCTTTCAAAGCGCAATTGGATCAGCCGCGAGTTTTCTTTTCTCCTTTTTAAGATCGCTTCCTGGATCTTTATGTTTTCGGATGCGATCGCGGTCGAGACAAAGGCCGAGCGGACGTTGTAATAAGCGGTCGCCCGGGTATTTTGTGCCGATTCTCTCTGATAACAATATTGGGCGTAGGCGGCCTGCATGTTGAAGATGTTTTCAAAACCGCTGAAGATACTTTGAGTCGCGCTTAATCCATAGGAATAAGAATCCGAGGTTCCGCTCCGTGTCATCCCGGCGCTAGCGGAAAGTTGAGGTAAAAAGCTAGAGAACGATTTGCGGTACGACCATTCGTACGATTCGGCCTGCTTGACCGCGCTTTTGATCTGTTCGTTGTTTTTATCGGTTAAAGTTAGCGTTTCCTGCCAGGTCGCGCCAAAAGATGCGCAGGAAGCTAAAAACAAAAAAACAATTAATAATATTATCTTGCCGGTCTTCATTTTTTTAACTGCTTCTTATTAGACAACTGTCGCCGGTCGCAAGTTCCAAAAGGCAGGCCCGCCTTGACGAGCCAAAGCGAGGCAGGCCTGTAAGCCGGGTTCTGTCATTTAAGATGACCATCTATCTATGCGGTCTACTCGGGATGCTAGCGGACGAGCCGTCCATCTCCCTATTTGACCTTGCTCCGCGTGGGGTTTACAACGCGACCGTCTCCGGTCAGTCCGTCGGGAGCTCTTACCTCCCGTTTTCACCATTGCCATCTCGCCTTTAGGGCGGATTCGGCTGTGTATTTTCTGTTGCACTTTCCCTAAGATTTCTCTCGGTTGCCGTTAGCAACCACGCCGCTCTGTGGAGCCCGGACTTTCCTCCCCTCGACTATGCTCGGGGTAGTCATCCAGCCTGCCTCAATTTTATTATAGCATGCTATTGTGGTAAAATAACTTAATGGGAAAAGTAAAGACAATCCTAAAGCTGGTAGTGAGCCTCGGCTTCCTCTGGTTTGCCGTAACCAGGGTCGATTTCGCGGCACTGTCAAAAGTTTTGTCCCAAACCAATCTGGCGCTTTTGGCCTTCAGCATTGCGCTCGGTCTTGCGGCTACTTTAATCATGGTCGTCAGGTGGGAGATACTGCTCAAGATATTTTTTAAGGATATTTCGCTTAGGGTTCTGGTCCCGGTTTACTGGATTGGTCTGTTTTTCAACCTCTTCCTTCCGTCCGCGGTCGGCGGCGACGCGGTCAAAATCTATAAGCTGGCCAAAAAGCACGGGAAGACGGTTGAGTTTACCACCACCGTTTTGATGGATCGGATCATCGGCCTGGTTTCGATCACGCTTTTGGCGGTCATCAGCATTTTTCTTTTCAAGGGGGATTTTGATCTCAAAATTGCCGAAGGCATTATCCTCTGGTTGTCTGTTTTTCTGATTTTCTTTTTTCTGGTTGTTTTTAGCATGAGGGTGGGGAAGAGATTCAAGTTTATCCTTCCGCTCCTCTCTTTTTTGCGGATCGAGAGGATCGTCCGGAATTTTTATTTCAGCTTCAACCTCTACCGCAGCCATCCGCGGGAGCTTATAAAAGCGATTTTAGTTTCGCTCGCGAGCAACGTGATCACCTGCTACTGCCTTTATCTGGTCTCGGTCGCCGTTTCGGCCAATGTTTCTCCGATCTATTTTTATGTGATCACGCCGATCATTTTTATCATCACGGTCCTGCCGATCTCAATCAGCGGGCTTGGTTTGCAGGACGGGGCCTATATTTTCTTTCTGGGGCAAATCGGGGTCTCTCCCGCTGTCGCTTTTTCGATCTCGATCCTTTCGCACTTCGGCCGCTACTTGACCGGCTTGATCGGCGGGGTTATCTTCCTTTTTGAGCGCGATCGATCCCCCTCAAATTAAGGCGAAGGCGCAGGCATAGGCATAGGAAGGATAAGGAGAGGAAAGAAGAAAAAGGAAAGGAAAAAATATTATAATTTTTGTTTTCCTTTCCTTTGCCTTACCTACGCCTGCGCCTATGCCTACGCCTTTGTTTTTTTGTCAATTCCCAAATTAGCCAATTCGTCCGCCAATTTGTTCTTCTCCCGCCGAATATGGGTGATCGAAAAATGCTTGAATCTTTTGGCCAGCATCTGCGCGTTCATAAAGAGCGGCTTTAATTTTTCGTCTTTAACGCGGTATTCGCCCTTCAGCTGTTTTACCAGAAGTTCCGAATCGGAAAAGAAGTCGGCCTCTTTGTATCCAAGCAGCAGGGTCTCTTCCAGTCCTCTTAAAAGCGCGGTGTATTCGGCGACATTGTTGGTTGTCTCCCCGATATAATCCGCGAATTCTTTTATGATTTTATCGTGGTCTAAGACGGCAATCCCGATCCCGGCTGGTCCCGGGTTCCCTCTTGCGGCGCCGTCGATAAAAACTTGGATTTTATTTTGCATGTAAGCTCTTTAGCAGTTTATCATGGGAGAGGCAATTCAACACGTTTTTTTTCTCAAGCCAGCCGCGGCGGGCGGTTAAAATGCCGTATTTCATAAGCTGCAGCTGATCGGTCGAATGGGCGTCGGTTGAAACAACGACTTTTACTCCCAGCTCCTTTGCCCGCTTGCACCAGATATCAGTTAAGTCGAGTCTTTTTGGATGGGCATTCACTTCAATCGCCACATTATATTTCTTTGCCGCCTTTAGGATCTCTTCCAAATCAATTTGATACGGCTCGCGTTCGTTAATCAACCGCCCGGTAGGGTGGGAGAAGATATTTACGTATTTATTTTGAAAAGCTCTTATTACCCTTGCGGTCATTTGCTCCTTCGGCATCTTGAAATTGGAATGGATCGAAGCGACGACCAGGTCAAATTGTTTTAAGATTTCATCGGGATAATCAAGCGAACCATCTTTCAAAATATCAACTTCTACTCCTGCCAATACCTTGATCCCTTTGATGCTTTTTATTTTTCCCAAATGTCCCAACATCTCTTTTCCGGTTAGTCCGTGCGCCACGCGAGTCGATTTTGTATGGTCAGTGATCAAAATATATTCATAGCCCAACTTTTTTGCTGCCTCCGCCATCTCTGCGATGGTGTTTGCGCCATCGGTGGCCTTTGTATGCATATGCAGATCGCCCTTGATATCTTTTAATTCAACCAGTTTGGGGATTTGATCTTTTGCCGCCGCCTCGAATTCTCCCCGCATCTCCCGCAGTTCCGGCGGGATGTATTGTAAACCGAATTTTTCAAACAGATCTTCCTCGGTTTCTCCTCCAATCTGTTTTTTGCCTTTAAATATCCCGTATTCGGAAACTTTCCAGCCCTTCTTTTGCGCCAATTGCCGGATATGAATATTGTGAGCACGACATCCGGTAAAGTAGTGCGCCGCCGCCCCGAAACTTTTTTCGGGGACCACCCTTAAGTCCGCCTGCATCCCGTTTTTTAAAATCACCGATGATTTTGTTTTGCCTTTTGCCAGAATGTTTTTTACATATGGAAGCCGGGTAAAAGCGTCCATAACCGGTCCCGGATTTTCGGAGACGACTAGGATGTCCAGGTCGCCGACCGTCTCCTGCCCGCGGCGCAATGATCCGCAGGGGAGGATTTTTTTGATCCCTTTTATTTTTTTTAATTCGTTGACGATCAGTTCGGCATGGGAAGCGGCGTCGTCAATCAGATAACGCCCGCGACTCCTCTTTTTTAAATCGATCCCGCGCAGAATATTGGCGGCGTTATTTATTTTTCCCGCTTTGGCGGCGGCCTCCAGTTTTTTAACCGAATCGATCCCCAATTCTTTGCGGAGCTTTATCGCGGTCTTTGGGCCCATTCCCGGGATATTGGTCAGTTCGATAAGACCCCTGGGAAATTCTTTTTTTAAGGATTCGTATTTTTTTAATTTCCCGGTCTTAATTATCTCTTCGATATGTTCGGCGATATTTTTCCCGATCCCGGGAATTTCTTCGAGCCCTTTTAATCCATCCGATTTGTAGATTTCGGTTAAGTTTTTTGACAGGTCTTCGACATTCCGTGCCGCTTTTTGGTACGCACGGATTTTAAAAGGGTTTTCATTTTTTAACTCAAGGAGTTCGGAGATTTCGTAGAATAATTTGGCAAATTCAGAGTTTTGCATTTGATGGAATTATAGCATGAAAAAACGGGAGCCAAAAATAAAGTGAAATTTCTTAAAAACCGGTACGAAATAAACACAACAGGACTGGAAAAGATAGAGGAGCTTTTATAAATGAGAATCATGAGCCCTTACCCCTTAAGTAAATCACTCCCGCCGGCTTATACTTATCATCCTTATCGGGGAAAAAGAATTCTTCCTCCCCACGAAGTCATGGATGATCCGGTTGCCCTTAGGGTCTCATGTGCGCCATTAACTGTTGTACCGGCCTATCAACTCTTATATTCTTTTGAATTAAACCAATTGGCGAGTTTTTTAACCATTTCAATGAGTGTTGATGATGCAAGCGGATTTGTTCTCCCGGAATTTGAAAGCAGAGATAAAAATGAGACGATCCAAAATTTTCCGCTGGCAAAGGTATTGGATGCGGCGATGTTGGACCTGGAAGAACGCGGCTTTTGGAGAGAGGCGGGGTATGAAAAAGCGTTTGATACGGCGAGCCAATTGTTGTTCCACGCAAAAAAGGTTATCGATTTTTGCGCCCCGCCCGCGATGGCTTCCCTTAGGATAAAAACCAGAGAGTATCTTGCAAGGCTGTTTATGAACTTTCCGGAGTTTACGGACATATTAAGATCCGAAGGGATTTCCCGTCTTATCTACTGCTTTTATGAAGCGGAGTTTGGGCGGGGCCAGCGGGAATACATAGAATTGATATTAAGAGGGAAGATCGGTCCGGTAGAGACAACAGAGGGAGGCGGGTTGGTGATCCGGTTTAAGGCGGACGGATTTGATTGTTCGGGAATAAACGACCTGGTGCCGGTTGAGGGGGTTGTTGAAAGATTGCACTTAGAAGGATGTCGGCATAAGCCGGACGGAGGAGGGGATGCCCATTCGTTTGGAGACGACCTTCTTTTTACTTCCCTTGCCTTCCAGTTTCCGAATCTGTCCATGTTGGACGTAAGAGGGACATTTCTTGATGACCCGAAAGAACTTTCTGAATTTGTCAGGGCGCGTTCAGAACATTTTCCCGACAAGCGAATTAACGCTTCTGGCGCCAGAATTGCTGGGGATAATGCGTTATGTATTATTTCCGGTCAATCAAAAACCGCAAATGCCCCCGATTGAAACATTACGATCCCCCCATCAACCCCGCCACCGCCTCTCCGAATTTTCGCGCCGATTGCGGACCGTCCGCGGTAATTATATTCCCGTCAATTTCAACTTTCGCCCCGGTATAAATTGCCCCTTTGGATTTTAAGAGTTCCGCTTCGGATGGAAATACGGTAGCCTTTTTTCCTTTCAAAACACCGGCATGGGCCAGAATCCCGCCCGCAGAACAAATTGCAGCCAAAATCTTGTTATGCTTAACCGCTGCTTGGGCGATTGTTAGCGCGATAGGATTGTTGTAATAATCGTAACATCCCGGACCGCCGACAAAAATCACCGCGTCGTAGTCGGCCGCGGCGACATCCTCGATCGCAAGGTCAACCGGGACCTTTGCCCCCAATTTGCCGGAGGCAGTCCCAACTTGAGTCGAAGCGGTTTTAACCTCGATCCCGGCCGCTTCGAGGACCGCTTTCGGTTCCAGATATTCCTCATCGCGGAAATTTTTGAAGGCAATAATTATCAGGGCGTTTTTTTTCATTTTTTTAGCGCGTCAATTATTCCATAAAGCCACAGGCCGATGATGACGGAACTTCCGATCGCGAGCGAAAAAAGAAAAAACATCCCCGGCAGCAGCATCAGGATGAAATAAAGTCCCAGCGGAATGGCAAAGTAACAGGTCAAAATAAGGAGCAGTCCTTTATGGCTGTTCTCTTTTCCTCCCTTTACGATTTGCCCCAAACCGATCACAAAAAAAGAACAGATGAGCGGAATAATTTTTTGCATATCAGAGGGATTATACCATTCTCCGCATACCTTGACAAACGGCTTAAATCGGCATATATTATGGAAGTAATGATAAAAATGCGCATTTGGTTATTGGTGATCGGTTATTGGTTATTAGCCACCGGGTTTTCAATGGCCGCAACAACCGAAGCGTCTGCCATAAAATTTAAAGATGTTCCGGACAAAAGCTGGGCGGCCGGCTCGGTCTATACTTTGGTCAAATTGGGAATAACCCAAGGTTTTCCGGACGGAACTTTTCGCGGCAAACAAAAAATTTCCCGTTATGAGCTCGCCTCATTCTTAACCAAGTTGATCGAAGCGACCGGCGGTGTTGAACAAAAAAACATCAAAGCCGATCTCGATTCGATCAAGGAACAACTTGCGACGATGAAAAAATCATCCCAAATTCCGGTTTCCGGTTCGGTTGAATCGGTTCTGCGTTATGGAAATCTGATGGTGAACGATTTGAACAGCCACGGTCCGGTGGCAAGCTATCGTGTGATCGCTTCCATGATGAACGATCTGGGGGCGGGGACCAGCCTCAAATTTAACCTTGATACGATGGATGCCGGCTACTACAACGGCGGGAGCGATATCATAAACCGCCTGCTTGATATCCAGGCGAAAACTTCGGTCAATCCGGCCAACATCGGCTTGTCCGAACTTGGGTTTAGGGATCCGATGGATGTTTTATTGACCATTGGACCGGGACCGCAGCAGCACACCGACGGGACCGGACTCCTCCCTTCGGAAACCGGAATCGTGTATGAACGCCCCTACACCGGAGTTGATTTGCAGACCGGTTTTTTTGGGACACGGGTTAAGGGGGGCTATTTCGCGGCCGCCAAAAGCTTGACCGGAAAAATTACTTCCAACCGATTCCGTGGGATGGTCGGATATACCGTTCCGGACCGGAATATCGACCTTTCCGCGCAGGGCGATTATTACATCGACGGGACCGGGCCGGTCAAGACCCGTGACCTGCGCGGTGTCTTCAGCGCTTCGGCTCCGATTTCTTCCAAAGTAAAAATGGATGCCCAGGTCGGAATTGCGAAAGGGGGGAGGAGCGGGATGATGGCGGGAGCAAAAGTTTATCTTGACGATCCTTTCAACACCAAAACCAAAGTAACCCTTTCCGGATCAAAAATCGGCGGCGACTATCTGGCCCTGGCTTCCCAATTTGATTATGCCGGTCTCGACTTTTTTGACCGTGCCCTTGAAAATGCCACCGTCAACCTTGGCGGCGAACTGGTCCAGGGCATAAACGATAAATGGTCGTTGAAAGGAAAAGGGGATGTCCGGATGTCGAGTGATTTTGGCTACGGAAAAGATAAGGCCAAGTCCCGCGCCACCGCCCAGGTCGGATTAACTTACAATATTGCTCCCCAAGCCGATTTTGACACCTACTACCGACTGCAACAGGATCCGGTAATTGGTCAGACCAGCGATTTTGCCGCCGCCGGATTGCTCTACCGCTTTTGATGAGAGGAAGAAAGAAGTCCCGAATTTTTATCACGAATCATTAATCTCGAACGAATTCGAATAGCGAGGTCTCGAATATGGATATCACGAATACTCAAATACATTTCCCGAACCCATTATTGAAGGCAAAAAGGGGATGGGGAGGGGATATTCGCGACATATTCGGTCGTTCGAGAAATATATTCGGGTAGGAGGATTAGAGTTAATTTGGGACTAAAAATTCGAGATAAAGATTCGAGTTTTTCCTTAATTCGTTTTCCGCAAACCACGTCAACGTCCGACGAAGCGCGCCTTGTAAACGAGGAATGGACCGTTATTGTGGCGGAGGAACAGACCAAAGGGAGGGGGAAGCCGGGGAGCGCCTGGTATTCTCCGAAAGGGGGCCTTTATTTCTCGATTGTCTTGATGCCAAAAAAAGATATAACGGACCTTCTTCCTTTAACCCTGCTTACCGCGAAAGTTTTGGCTTCACTGATTCCCAATTCCGAAATTAAATTGCCAAACGACATTTTAATCGCAGGAAAAAAAGTGTGCGGGATCTTGACCGAAAAGAGCGGCAAACGGTTGATTATCGGGATCGGGGTCAACACCAATATTAGGTCATTTCCAAAAGAATTGGAAGGGAAGGCAACTTCGCTATTGATTGAATCGGGAAGAGAAATAGACCGGGAGGACTTTCTTTCCGGTTTTTTATCCGCTTTTAAAAAAGAGTATGATATAATTTAATATATGTTAAGAGGAATCAGAGGGGCCATCACGGTCAGGAGCAATACAAAAGAAGAAATTATCGACGCGGTCAAGCGCCTTTTGTCGGAGATCGCGGAACAGAATAAAATAAGGGCCGACGAGGTCGCTTCGGTTTTTTTCTCCGTTACCGACGATTTGAACGCCGCTTTTCCGGCGGAGGCGGCCCGCATCATCGGGTGGAAAGATACCGCACTCCTCTGCACCAGGGAAATACCGGTCCCCAAAAGCTTGGAAAAATGCGTCCGGGTCCTGTTGCATGTCAACACTCACATGCCGCAGATGAAGATGAAACATGTCTATCTTGAAGGGGCAAAGATTTTGAGGAGGCAAAGAACATGATCATCGTGATGAAGCCGGAGGCGACCGAAGAGCAGATCAATTTTGTCTCCGAAAAATTAAAGAAGCACGGCTTCGGGGTCCATTTTTCCCGCGGGACGGAGCGGACGGTGATCGGGGCGATCGGCGACAAGAGCGCGATTGAAATCGAAGCTTTTTCAGTTTTGCCCGGCGTCTCCGAAATTATCCCGATCCGCAAGCCGTTTAAGCTGGTCAGCCGCGAATTCCGCAAAGAAGATTCGGTCATAAAATTAAATAAAAATGTTTCAATCGGCGGAAAATCACCGGTTTGCGTCATCGCCGGGCCTTGCGCGGTGGAAGGGCGCGATGAAATCATTGAGATTGCCAAAGAGGTAAAGGCGGCGGGGGCAACCGCTTTGAGGGGCGGGGCTTTCAAACCGCGCACCTCTCCCTATAGTTTCCAGGGGTTGGGAGTTGCCGGATTAAAATATCTGGCCGAAGCGGGGAAAAAGGCCGGACTGCCGGTTGTAACCGAGCTGATGGATGTGAGGGATTTGAAGCATGTTGTGGAATACGCCGACGTCATCCAGATCGGGGCGCGCAACATCCAGAATTTTTCCTTATTAAAAGAGGTCGGCAAAGTTAAGACCCCGGTTCTTTTAAAGAGGGGAGCCGCCACCACAATTGAAGAACTGCTGATGTCGGCCGAATATATCTTGTCAGGCGGGAACCACAATGTCATTTTATGCGAACGCGGGATCCGCACCTTTGAAACCTACACCCGCAACACGCTTGATCTAAACGCGGTGCCGGTCATAAAAAAATTGAGCCACCTGCCGGTGGTGGTTGACCCGTCCCATGGGACCGGGAAATGGGACCTGGTCGAGGCGATGTCTTTGGCTTCGGTTGCCGCCGGGGCGGACGGGTTAATAATTGAGGTACACCAGCATCCTGAAGAAGCTTTCTCGGACGGGGGACAATCGCTGCGCCCCGAAACTTTCGCGCGGCTTATCAAACGCTTAAAATCAGTGGCCCAGGCGGTTGGACGCAATCTTTAGCAAATCATCCAATCCTTTTCCGTTCAAAGCCGAAATAAAGACCGCCGGCTTGTATTTTGCCGCCAGTTCCCGCAGTTTGCACTCGTCCGATTCCTTATCGATTTTATTAAAAACATAAACCATCGGGGTCGCGACCACATTTAATTCGGAGAGAATCCGGTTGACCGCCTCAATCTGGTGCTCGGCATAAGATGAAGAGACATCAACCACATTCAGGAGCAGGTCCGCCTCGATCGTCTCTTCTAGCGTTGACTTGAAAGCGTCAACCAATTGGTGGGGGAGCTTTTGGATAAAGCCGACCGTGTCGGTGATGAGGATCGTTTTTCCGTCAAGATAAAATCTCCGGGTGACCGGATCAAGAGTCGCGAAGAGCTTATCTTGCGTCAAGACCTTCGCGTCGGTTAAAGTGTTTAAAAGAGTCGATTTGCCGGAGTTGGTGTAGCCGACCAAGGCGGCCACTTTTAAGTCCGAGGCCTTTCTTCGTGTACGCAGGACCTCTCTTTTTTTTCCCAGTTTCTCGATCTCTTTTTTCAGAAGAGAAATTCGTTTCCGGATAATCCGGCGGTCGGTC
Source organism: candidate division WOR-1 bacterium RIFOXYB2_FULL_46_45 (assembly GCA_001771585.1). Lineage (GTDB taxonomy): Bacteria > Margulisbacteria > WOR-1 > XYC2-FULL-46-14 > XYC2-FULL-46-14 > XYC2-FULL-46-14. The sequence continues at coordinate 221,150 of MEUE01000003.1, read as the reverse complement.
TCAAGTTTGGTTTCCCCCGGGCCTCTTGTTCCGATCCCCCCTCCCAGCCGTGATAACGCCACCCCGTGGCCGACCAGGTGGGTCTGCATAAAGTCCAGTTGCGCCAGCTCCACCTGCAAGCGCCCCTCGGCGGTATGAGCGTGCTGCGCGAAAATATCAAGAATCAACTCGGTCCGGTCGACAATTTTGATCCGCAGCTCTTCTTCCAGGTTCCTGGCCTGGGAAGGGGAGAGCTCATGGTCAAAAATTACCAGGTCGGCGTTTTCACCCTGCAGCAGTTCCTGTAATTCTTTCAGCTTTCCGGAACCGATGAAGTATTTGCTGTCGGGGCGCTCTTTGGTCTGCGTCAAAACCGCGATCGTCTCCGCTCCCGACGAATAGACCAGCCGCTTTAGCTCTTCCAATGATTCGGAGAGGGGGAGGAGGTCGTTTTTAAATTTAACCCCGACCAATATCGCTTTTTCTTTTTTTTCCATGGTTGATTATTTTTCTATTGTAGCATATAATCTTTTTTGGCATGCCAGACAAAAAGATTTTAATTATTGACGACGAACCGGACATAGTCGAAGCCCTAAAAATGCGGCTGGAGATCGCCGGTTACGGGGTGTTGAGCGCCGGAGACGGGTTAATCGGCCTTGAAAAGATCCGTTCCGAAAATCCGGATCTGATCCTCCTTGACGTGATGCTTCCCAAACTTGACGGTTTCAAGGTCTGCCGGATGATCAAGTTCGACGAGAGGTTTAAAGACATCCCGGTTATCATGCTCACCGCCAAAGCTGCCGATATCGACAAGACCACCGGAGGGGAGGTCGGCGCCGATTGCTATCTCACCAAGCCGTTTGATCCCGCCAAGCTTTTGGAGCTGATCGCGCAAAAGCTGGAGAAGAAGAAAAAGTGAAAAGAAGGGATATCAAAGAGGCCCTGCTCCAGTCTAAGCTGATGACCGAAGAGAAGATCGCCCAGCTGGTCAAAGAGTCAAAAGAGAGCGGCAAGAGTTTGGTTCGCGTTATTCTGGTAAGAAAATATCTAAACGAAAAACAGCTCCTCGAATTTTTCGAATCGGAACTCGATATCCCGCGGGTTGACCTTAGCAGTTATTTGATCGACCCTTCGGTGATCGAACTGGTCCCCGCCAACATTGCCAAAAAGTACGGTCTGGTTCCGCTTTTTAAGACCGGAAAAACCCTTTCGGTTGCGATGATCGATCCTTTCGATATCCAGGCGACCGACGAGCTTCGGGCCCGGACCAGAATGCAGGTTGAGGTGATGGCGGCCACTCCTTCCGACATTAGCGCCGCTTTGAACCAATACTATGGAATCTCCGGAGCGCTTGAAGAGGTGATCCAGGCGCTCGGCCAGCCGGGGAAAAACGCGGTAAAAAAAGAGATCCTGGAAGTGGCCGAAGACGCTCCCGTTTCAAAACTGGTCAGCCTGATCATGGTTCAGGCAATGGAGGAGCGTGCCTCCGACGTCCACATCGATCCGCACGAGGATTCGGTGGTGGTCCGCTACCGGGTAGACGGTATCATGCACGAAGCTTCAACTTCTCCGCTCCATCTGCACGCGCCGATGGTGGCCCGCATAAAAATTCTGTCGGATCTTGATATCGCCGAATCGCGCCTGCCCCAAGACGGGAGGATGGAATTTAATTATGAAGGGCGGCAAATTGATGTCCGTGTTTCGACCTATCCCTCTGTGCACGGGGAGGCGGTGGTGATGCGCCTTTTGGACAAGCAGGCGATGATCTTGAGCTTGCAGGACCTCGGTTTTCAAGACGAGAACCTGAAGATTTTTCAAGAGATTATCAAGCGTCCTTACGGGATCATCCTGGTAACCGGTCCGACCGGTTCCGGAAAAACCACCACTCTTTATGCCACGCTCAATTCGATTAACTCGGTTGACCGGAATATTATAACGATTGAGGATCCGGTCGAATACGAACTTGCCGGGATCCGCCAGGCGGCGGTGAACGTCAAAGCCGGCCTGCTCTTTTCAACCGCCCTCCGATCAATGTTGCGGCAGGATCCGGATATAATCTTAGTAGGAGAAATACGCGACCTGGAGACCGCCCGCATCGCGATTGAAGCGGCGCTGACCGGACACTTGGTCTTTGCTACCCTGCATACCAACGATGCCGCGGGAGCTTTAACTCGCTTGGTGGAGATGGGAGTTGAGCCCTTTTTGGTCTCTTCGGCCACCGCGGCGGTGATCGCCCAGCGGCTGGTCAGGACAATTTGTCCCAACTGCAAAACCGCTTATCCGATCGATCCGGCCCTTCTGGAACAGTATGAGTTTTTTAAGAAAAATAATGTTAAAGAGCTTTACAAAGGAAAGGGGTGCCGCCAGTGCCATGATCGCGGCTATCGCGGCCGGCTGGCGATTTTTGAACAGCTGGTCTTGAATAACGAGATCAAAGACCTGGTCTTGGAAAAGACACCGTCGCATGTGATCAAAGCGGCCGCGTTGAAGGCCGGTATGCATACTCTGCGCGAAGACGGACTGCTAAAGACGATGCAAGGGAAGACCACTCTTGATGAGGTCTTGAGGGTGACCCAGCTTGACTGAAGACTCATCGACTCACCGCGCTATTCTGAATGTTCTTGAAGATATTGAATCGGTAAAAAAAGAGCTTGAATCCGAAAAACTCCGCTTCGGGCTGATCCTGGAAAACCTGGGAGATCCCGTTGCCGTTCTCGACAAGGACGGCAGGGTCCTTTATTTTAATCCGCAGGCGATGCGGATTTTTAATATAACAAAAGGAGGACAGTTCAATTATCCGGATATCACCGCAAAGATCAACGAGGTGGTGCAGTCGGGATCAAACTTTGAGACCGAATTGATTTTGCGTCCGGAGGGAGCGGAAGAAATTTTTTTGAGGGCGGTAATGGCGCCGTTTCGCCTGCCGGCGGGGGAGATAGAGGGGGTGGTCGTGGTTTTTAACAATGTCACCGAGCTCCGGAAGCTCGACCGCCTTAAATACGATTTTATCGCCACCGTTTCCCATGAACTGCGCACGCCGCTCACGGTAATCGCCGAAACAATCAGCATGTTAAGGGAAGGGGCGATCGGGGACCTCACTCCCAAGCAAAAAGAATGCGTGGAGCTGGCCGAACGGAACGAAAAACGGCTGGCGAAACTGGTTGACAACGTTTTGGACATAGTCAAGATGGAGACCGGCCACTTGAAGATTGAGATCGGCAAGGTTTTGATCCAACCGCTGATTACCGGACTGGTAAATTCTTTTAAGCCGCTTTTTGATAAAAAGGGGCTCACGCTCTCTGCCGATATTGATCCGGTCCTTCCGGCAATCGCGGCGGATGAAGACCGCCTGGCTCAGGTTATCGCTAATTTATTAAACAACGCTTACAAATACACCGTATCGGGGGGCGTTGAAATTTCGGCGGTTGTGGAAAGGAAAATGATAAAATTTTGCGTAAAGGATACCGGGATCGGGATATCAGAGGAGAACTTAAAAAAGATTTTTGGCAAATATGAACAGGTAAAAAATACCGGCAACGTCAAGCCGCCGGAAAAGGGGAGCGGGTTGGGGCTCTACATTGCCAAAAATCTGGTGGAGGAGCAGGGGGGTAAGATTTGGGTTGAATCGGAAATAAACAAGGGTTCTTTATTTTGTTTTACCATCCCGGTTTATAAGGGGGGCTAATGCCGCTTTATTCGTACAAAGCAAAAGACAAAAGCGGAACGACGGTTGGCGGCTCGATGGAGGCGCAGGATTCAAACGCAGTCGCCGGGCGGCTGGTCGATCTGGGATTTATCCCGATCTCAATTTCCGAAAAGTCGTCGGCCGCTTCGCTTAAGCTTGATAATTATCTTTTAAAATTCCAGAAGGTGAAGACCGAAGACCTGCTGGTTTTTGTGAGGCAGCTTTCCTCTATCCTGGAGGCGGGGGTGCCGCTTTTGGAGTCGCTCGATGCCTTGCATGAGCAGATGGTTGCCCCGTATCTTAAGACGGTTATCGCTTCAATCAAAAGGGACATCCAAGGGGGGACCTCTTTTTCGGAGGCGCTTTCAAAGTTTCCCAAGGTTTTTTCTCTCCCCTTTGTGGCGATGATCCGGGTGGGGGAGAAGGCGGGTATCTTGGGCGATGTTTTGGACCGGCTGGCCGGTCTTTTGGAGCGGGATTATGACAATGTCCAAAAGATCAAATCGGCCACCCGCTATCCGACGCTGGTGGCGGTCACACTGATTGTCGCGTTTTTGTTTGTGATAACTTTTGTCGTCCCAAAATTCTCTTCGGTCTTCGCTTCTTCCGGGGCGGAGCTTCCGATGCCGACCAGGATCTTGATTGGGACCAACTATGTGATCCGCCAATATTTTTATATCGTGATCCCGGTTCTTTTTGCTTTGGTTTATCTTTTTAAGATGTTGATCTCAACCCCTTCGGGGAAACTGTGGTGGGATGGGGTCTTATTAAAACTTCCGGTTTTCGGGCAATTGAACCGCAAGCTGACCCTGTCGCGCTTTACCAGAATGCTTTCTTCGATGCTCAAGGCGGGTGTTCCGATCCTGGACGCCCTTTTGATCATCAAAGACACGATCGACAACCGGGTCGTCTCCGACATTATCGGTTATATGAGGGAGGAGGTGGCGAAGGGGCGGACGCTGGCCGATCCGATGCGGGAGCATAATAAAATTATTCCGCCGCTGGCGATCCAGATGGTTTCAATCGGGGAGAAGTCGGGGAACCTGGAGGGGATGCTCTCCAAAGTCGCCGATTATTTTGACCGTGATGCCGATTATATGATCAAGAACCTGACCCCCCTAATTGAGCCGCTGATGATCGCCGTCCTGGCGGTCTTTGTCACTATTTTGGCATTAGGCATCTTTTTGCCAATGTGGGATCTGATAAAAGTATATCAACAATGATTCTCCAATGTGCTTGCCCGCCGGAGTCCGCCGCAGGCGGACGAAGGAGGGGGATTTGATTAAGGTCTATCAGCAGTAGTAAAATTGCCTTGACAAGATTTTTTGGCAGTATATAATTACAACATTGCGGATTATATGGGTTGACAGATTGGATTGGTTTATATAGAATTTACAAACGAAGGAGGTGACAAATGAGAAAGAAAGGTTTTACATTGATCGAACTTGTGATGGTTATTGCTATTTTGGGTATTCTGGCGGCGATGGTGTTGCCGAGGTTTGTTAACTTACAGGATCAGGCGAAGAATTCAGCCACCAAAGGAGCCCTTGGAGCAATAAGAGGTGCGGTTGCGGTGACTTATGCAAGCAATATTGCATTAGGGACTTCACCTGGTTATCCGGCAAGTATTTATGCAGATATGTTTCAGGATGGGCAGGTACCTATTAATAAAATATCGGATTCGAGTGTGGTTATGTATACTCTTGCTGCTTATTCAGGATCAGTTGCTAGCGCGAGCGGATGGGTGTATAATTCTGCCAGCGGAAGAGTTTGGGCGGCGAATGATGCTAGTTGGTAGTTCCTAGGGTAAGAAATATTTTTTATCGATTTAAGAGGGAGGCAACTTGAAATTAAAGAGTTGCCTTCCTCTTTTTTTAAGATTGATTTTACTGTAGAATGATAACATGAACAATCGATTTAAGGATCTCTTGGTTTTTGGTTTTATCCTTTTTATTTTTTTTGTATGGTTTTTTAGGGAAATTTTTCAGGGGTATCTTTTTTACTTTTCCGATTTAACCTATTATTTTTATCCATACCGTCATTATCTGGTGGAATCAGTCAAGTCCGGCTATTTTCCATTATGGAATCCTTATATATTTGCCGGATACCCGTTCTTTGCGACGCTCCAAACCTGGACGCTTTATCCCATTACGGTCTTGTTTTATTTTCTACCATTCGATTTTGCTTTTAACCTTTCAATAATAATTCATTATCCGCTTGCTTTTCTTTTTACTTATTTATTATGCCGTGAGTTTAAGATGAGCCGATGGGCCTCTTTAATTTCTGGTTTTGTTTTTGCCTTTTCCGGGTTTTTACTTTCTGTCTTACACATGCCCACAACCCTGGCGCCCGCGGCATGGTTGCCATTATTAATTATATTTATCCGCAGGGCCTTTTTATTAAAAGATTTTTTCAACTGTTCCAGAAATACAATTTTTTCTGCCTTTTTCTTGACATTGATGTTTCTAGGGGGAGAGCCTACTGTTTTGCTTGCCACGGTTTTATTTGTTTTTTTTTATATATGTTACGATGGGTTTGTCAGGAAGAAACCGGACTTTTTACGTAATTTTTTAATTTTATCTTCTGCGGGAATTATATTTGTCTTTTTAGCTTCGGTTCAGCTTTGCCCTTTTTTAGAATTTATTTTTAATTCTGTCCGCAGTAGGGGGGTCTCTTTTGAAGAGGCGACTGCTTGGTCTCTTGGTCCACACAAGCTTTTATCTTTTTTGGTGCCATATTTATTTCATTTGGACATTTTTTCTTTTTCTACTCTTGAGTGGGCTAAATCTTTTTATCTTGGGATTGTTCCAATTATATTGATGATTTGTTCATTTATTTTTGTTAAAAACAAAAGATTTCTTTTTATTGCTTTAATTGTCAGTTTTCTACTGGCTTTTGGTTCAAGAACTCCATTTTTTTGGTTTTTTTATAAGTTTGTCCCATTTTTCGGCTTTATACGCTATCCGCAGAAGTTTATATTAATCAGTACTTTCCTGATCTCCTTATTGGCAGGGTTTGGGTTTGACGGATTATGCGATGAAATAAAAAAGAATGGATCAAGGTTTCTCAATAATTTTTTAAAGTTTTTTTTCGTGGTGATTGTCCTTCTTTTTGTTCTTTTTATTATTTTATTTTCACAGCAAAACATAGCTGAATTTATTACTAGGAGATTGCTCTTTGAGGAACTCGCTCAAATTAATTCGATTAATGTTGATTTTGTTTATCAGAGAAATATAATTAATTTTGGTTTTCAGTGTTTGCTTTTGACTTTGGTTTGGATGCTAATAAGGTTTTCGGCTCAAACAGGAAAAATCACAATTTTAAAGATTACCATAATGTTTTTATTGGTAGTCGATGTATTTTCAGCTAATTACAAATCAAATTTTTCCATTAAAGACAAATATTATTACCTAAAAGCTCCGGTAATGGAGATTGTAAAAAAAGATAAGGACTTGTTTCGGGTGGGGGTTTCTCCCAAATTAAGGAGGGCGAAAATATTTTGGACATATAACGAAATTATAGACTTTAAGGAAGGAGTCGTTGATTTACGCAATATATTAACAGAGAATCAGAACATGCTTTATAAGGTTTCTTTATTGGATGGCTATGAATCTATTACTGATCCCTATATTATTGATATGCAAGAAGCCATTAACCGCTTGAATCCTAAAAAGGATCAATTTGCCGATATAGATCTGCTTAATCTTTTGAATTTTAAATATTTATTAACGGATCAGGGGTTTAATATTAGGGGATATAAGCTTATTTTTAGAGACAAGATGAAATTAAGAGGGAAGGATATCTTTTTGTTTGAAAACAGCAATTATTTTCCAAGAGTGATGGCCTTGCCACGGTGTAAGATTATTAAAAAAGAAGAGAATGTTTTGAAATATATTTCATCCCCCCGATATTTTGGAAGAAGGGAGGTTGTGCTGGAGGAGAAAATTCCAGGATTTGATTTTTCTAAAAATAAAATCAACCAGGCGTCTTATGATGTCAAGCTTGAAAAATATTCCGCGGGGGAGGTTAAAATCGCCGTTTCGCTTAAACAGCCGGGGATTTTGTTGCTGACTGATCGATTTTATCCCGGCTGGAAAGTCTATGTAAATGGAAAAGAAGAAAAAATCTATAAGGCCGATTATATGTTTAGGGCAGTGCCTTTAAAAAAAGGGAAATACACAGTTGCTTTTTCTTATGAGCCGCTTTCTTTTAAAATTGGTTTTTATGTAAGCCTGCTTACTTCCATATGTTTAATCGGATATCTTTTTAGAAGGAAACTATTTTGAGTTTTTCTTTGTATAAACAGCTAGGCCTTCATTGTCATTTTGGGCAAATTCTGTTTCGAACAAATGGTAAGACATTTCGGGGATATTGTTGAATAAATAATCAAAAACAGGGAAAGTTTTTTTATTGTATCGATTTTTTTTGAAAAACATTTTAAGCATTTGGTTGTTTCCCCATGCTTTTCTGGGAATTATAATGTCCGGTTCTTCTTTTAGGTCCTCTTCCAAATTATTATATACGAATCCTATTATTGTTTTGCTTCCCAGGTAATACATGTAAGAAGTTTCCTCGTAATTGGTGGCGATTATAAGGTTCTCCGGGTTTGTGTAATTTTCCTTTATATGTGGGATGACAAAATCAAGAGGCCCCTTGTATTGATGAAACAATTCATATAAATGATTGTTGAGGACAGGAATTAGATTAATTGTTCCGAAAGCAAAGATAGCAATAATCGATAGCGGAACAATTCTTTTTATTTTATTGGTCGGCTCTTTTTGGTTGTAGTGCTTTAAATATTCAAATATCGAAAACCCGTCAAGCAACAATATTATGATAAGGATCGGCTGTAGAACAATAAAATAACGCTGAAAAAAATAAGGCATCCTAGCAACGATAACCATGTAAACAAACAAAAACAGTGTCAGAAAATTAGAGATTTGTAGTTTTTGATTGATTGGAAAAGTAATTTTGTTTTTAATAAAATAAGCCAGAAAAAACAATAAAATTATTTTCATGCTCAAGGCCAAATAAATGAAATCATAATTTTCAAAAAACTTCCAAATATTGTGAAGGTTGTTAAAGTATGAGGCCAAGTCGATGGTTTTATGCGTGTGATAAGAACGAGATATTTCAAATATCCTAAAGAAAACCATAAAGGGAATCATCAGTAGCAATGAGGCAATAAGAGGGGACAGTTTTTTGGCAAAGCCGAAGAACAAGGGCCTAATTGTGTTTTTTGCCTTTAATGCTTCTGCCGCGAATAAAAAGAACTGATGAGCGCAGGCGGTGGCGATAAAAATAAAAAAGGCCGGATAAAATGTATTAAACAAAAAAAACAATAATACAATCGTACTTAGGAAGTATGAAATAAAAGATATTTTTTTGAAGATGATATATTTAAAATACACAAAAAACAAAAACGCAACCAGAAAAACAATAACGCTGTAATATCTTGCCTCTTTTAGATGCAGGAGCAGAGGGACAGAAAAGAACTCAAAAAGAAAGAACAAGTTTAAAAACAACAGTTTTTTATTGTTGTCCTCGAACACATTGATTGAACCCAGCGCAAAGATTAAAACGCCAAGCAGTCCCAGCAGGGCAAAGGGAATTCTTAGGAGCGCGGTTTTTGCGTAGAGATTGTCGGTCCCGCGCGCAAGGGATTCTCCGATCGCGGCGAAATAGTAGGATGTCCAGGTGCAATTAAGATTGGCGTCATATTTTTTGTTCATTCCAACGGCATTGGTGAAGTGATAAACCATATTTTTACCATCATGAATTTTTGGATAACCGAAAGCTAGAACGTGTTTGGCCATCATGGCGGTTTCTGATTCATCATTCCACAAGAGGGGGAATGAAATATTTTTAAACAGGCTTATTGTGAAGAGGGAGATTGATATTATTAGCAGAATTTTAAGAAGTATTGTTTTTTTATGCATATATTAATTCTTACCTGCCAATTCTGAATACAGACAGCTTATATTTTTTAAGAATAGGGGCTCTCTCGGTTATTAGGTTGGGTTCATAGGGGCAAAGTCTATTTAAAAATCCTTGATTTTTTAAGGAAACCAGTTCTTTCTTAGCCGGTTCGAACCATTCCTTCCACACTTTAAACATTCCTGCATAATGAAAAGAAGCCTGTAGATTTAGGGTAAGGATGATAGAGAACACGAATAAAGAGATATATGTTTGATACTTTGTTTTTCCTGATTTTATTATTATAAACAAGAAGAATAAAATAGAAATCCAAAAGAGATTGGAAATTGTGGTATAGCGGGAGGCCAAGGCTTGATTGTAGCCAAAGCCGGTTCTTCCTATTCCGGTCAGCAGGGCGCTTCCGATGGGATAAAGTCCCAAGGCAATAAAAGGAAGAAGTGTTTTTTTCTCAAATTTTTGATTCAGTTTTAAGAATACTATACAGATTGACCAAATAAATAAACCTCCCATTCCGATTAAGATAGCATTGGGTTTACCAAGTGCTCCTCCCAGATAGGCAAAGAAATATTTGAGATATTCAATGGGAGATCGAAACAATACAAGCATAGAAGGGTGGGAGGAGATGGAGTGATAACCGTAAAAATATAGCACAATTGACATTATTCCGGCAATTCCCCAAAGTATTACATAATTATATTTTTTATAGTTGCCAGCCAACAAGATAGCAAACCCGATTGGCCAGTATAAGATGCCGTTGGCGAATGAATAAGACGCTACAATACCAAGGAGAAGTGCCCCAATAAAATTGCGCCGTTTTGGCGGGTCATTGGAAAGAAGGAATAATCCGGCAGTTACGGCTAAAACGTTAAGGAAGATTTGTAACTGCCATCCCCATAGCCAATTTTCCCATTGCACCAGTGAAAAAATCAAAATGGAGATTGCGGGAAGAAGCCAATGACCATCTTTAATCTTATGGGTTTGAAGAGCAATAACAATTAGCAGACAAACTGCCAAAAGAATATTAATGCCAACCTCAAAACCTATATTCCAGCCGGTTGCTCCCGCCATTAAAAGCATGACTAATTGAGGAAAGAAAATTCTGTGTTCATTGTGTTGAGCCCATAGATCATTAATGGACAAATTATTCCGGCAGTATTTTTCCAACAAAGGGACTAATGACCATTGATCCAAAAATGGGGCATCAACATAATAACGAAATATAAAATAAATTAAAATTATTATGGGGACTAGAACCATAATGGTATTTAGCGTGGTTGGGATAAATTTATTGTTTTTCACGGCATGCTAATTCTATCATATGGCTTAGAACAAACGACCAACATCGCCGGTGAAATAAACTTTAGTAGCCCTCGCATTTCTTGATGAATATAGTACTTATTGGGAAGCAGGTATCTTAAAATGCCCTGCCACTCAAGGATTTTGAATCCGTTCTCCTCTGCCGTTTTGATCCAAAAAAAACGGGATTTTTTGTGGAGATGGGTTAAATCTTTATCCAGCAAGTTTACCAGCGCGCCAAGCGGTCCGTCGTAGACCGGGCAGACAAAAACAAAGAGTCCTCCCGGTTTTAATTTCTTAAAAACTAGATCGAACAGCTTTTCCACTTCTTTTATATGTTCAACCACGTCAAAGGCGGTTATAATTTCTAAGTCGGAAAGATTTTGGTCAAACTCACCGCAATAAAGCTTGGCTTTGGGCAATAAGTTTTTTGTTTCTTTGGTCGCTTCCTGGTTAATTTCACAACCGGAAACCGCGAGGCCCGCTTCTGACGCCTTTTTTAGAAAAAGCCCCTTTCCAAAGCCGATTTCAAAAATAGAACGCATGTTGCCGGCGTATTTTTTTATCTTGTTGAGGTAAAATTGGATTTTTTTATCCGGATTTTGTGCCAAATAATCCCTGTAGTTTGTTTGGTAGTAATCCATTGATTAATCTTAACATGAAATTATGTTAGAATAAGAACAAAGTTGTTATATGCGAAAAGAACTGTCTATTTCTATCCCTTTTTTAGATGAAGAACAGGGGATTTCAATTCTTCATTCTCGAATCTCACCGGTTATTAAGCAACTCGAAGAAAATTATGAGGTTGAGTTGATCTTGATCGATGATGGAAGCACTGATTCTACTTTTGATTTATTGAAGCAGTTTTTTTCGCAGGCCAAAATAATTCGACACCCTAAAAATCTGGGGATTGGTGCGGCGATGCGTTCCGGATTTGATGCTTTTTCCGGCGATTATATTGTATTCCTAGATTCAGACTGCACTTTTGCGCCGGAAGAAATTTGCGCCATGTTGGAGATAATTTCAAAAGACGATAAAATTGATGTTGTTTCAGCTTCGCCATATCATCCAAAGGGTGGAGTGGAGGGAGTGCCGGTGTGGCGACTGGTTTTCAGTAAGGGGGCTTCCTGGCTATACCGCAGATTGGTATCCGACCGGATTTATACTTATACCAGCTTTATGCGGATTTATAAAAGAGAAGCCGCCAATAAATTAAAATTTGAAAATAACGGATTTATCGCTGTAACCGAGGTTATGGTGCGGTCAATTTATCTTGGTTTGAATATTGTGGAATATCCGGCCGTTTTATCGGTTCGAAAATACGGCCGTTCCAAAATCAAGGTTTTTAAGGTTGTGATGGAACATTTGCGCTTTATTTTGTCTTTGCCGAAAATAAAGAAGGACCCATGCCCAAAACCATAGTCATCATGCCATCATCCTCTCCCAAACAGGGACAAAATTAATAGTTAAGCCTTCTTTGGTTAGCTCTTTTTTTTCGTCCCACGTAATAACGGTCAGTTTGCCGGCCTTTAGTTCTTGATTAGCTTCAAGGAGCGCCTTTATCTCCCGTTGTTCCGTGTCGGGGTTTTTTGATTCATACGCGATTTGGATTAATTCGATTATCTCCGTCCCTTTCTTTGTCACAAAATCTATCTCGCGGTTGTTTCTGGTTTTGTAATAGAACAGTTCCCGATTGGGCTCAAAGCCCTTTTTAACCAGTTCAATAAACAGCATGTTTTCCAGCAGTTTACCGTTGTCCGGAGAATGTTGAATCGCTTTGGCGCCGATCAAGCCGTTGTCAACCACATAAGTTTTCTTCGGGGATATTAGCCGTTCCCCCGCCTTGTGCGAATAGCGGCTAAGTGAAAATATTATATAGGCCTCAATCAGGTAGCGCACATATTTTTCCAGGGTGACGCCGCTTTTAAAGCCCAGAACGGAGGCTAATTTTCTTAAGCTGTACCGGCAGGATACATTGTTGATCAAGTATGAGCCCAGATCGTCTATTTGGCCGGAAAACCTTATTTTGTGCCTTTTGACGACATCTTTAAAAAGTAGAGAATCAAAAAGAACGGAAAGATATTCTTTAGGATCAAGGTTTTTAACGACTATTTCCGGATAACCGCCGCTTTTCATGTATTGTTCCAGTAAATTCAAAAGCCGGCCTTTTTTTTCCGGGATAACTGCCTGATCCGGTGTTATTTCATACTGCCTGGCTCGCAGAAACTCTTTGAAGTCAAAAGGCAAAATTTCTATCGGGATATGCCGTCCGGTGAGAGCGGTAGACAATTCTTTGCTTAATAAATTAGCATTTGATCCGGTTAAAACCAGATTGTATCCTTCTCGATGCAGGCGGTTGACAAACAGTTCCCACCTGGGTAGGTTTTGTATTTCGTCAAACAAGATGTATTTGGTCTTACCATAAGCGGCGTGTAATTCTTGCAATAGCAGGTCGCAGTCAAAATTTTCTTCCGGAACGGATTCGTCGTCAAAATTAAAATAGGCGAATTCCCGATTACGTAAAAGCATCAACGAAAAGATCGATTTTCCGGCCCGGCGCGGACCTAAAACGACTTTGATCAGATCCGAATCAAGCCATTTCATGGCTTCTTTCATTTTTGTTCGTTCCACATAAGATAACGACAAAAGCCTCTTTTTTTCTTCTTTTTGCTTTAAAACAGCATTTTTTAGCATGATTTTATACCATACTGTGCAAAATATCTCTTTTTTGCACAGTATACTTACTATACTGTGCAAGATGGCGAATGTCAAGGGTAAGTTGACAAAAAAGTAATCCTTAACTATACTTAAGCTTTATGCCCAAAACCATAGTCATCATGCCCGCCTATAACGCGGCAAAAACGTTGCGGAGGACCTACGAAGATATTCCCAAAGATATCGTCTCCGAGATTATTTTGGGCGACGACTGCTCCCACGACAATACGATCGAAATTGCCCGGTCACTTGGGATCAAAGTCCTGAAAACTCCGCTCAACCTTGGCTATGGCGGCAACCAGAAGATGCTCTACGACGCGGCGTTGAAAGAGGGGGCGGATATAATCGTGATGATCCATCCCGACTGGCAGTACGACGCGACCAAGATCCCCCAACTGATTGCTCCAATTATCAAAGGAGAAAAAGATGTCATGCTTGGATCCCGGATATTGGGAGGAAAAAGAGGAACTCTGGCCGGCGGGATGCCGATTTATAAATTTATCTCCAACCGCTTTTTGACTTTGTGTGAAAATTTAACCCTGGGATTAAAATTGTCCGAATATCATACCGGCATGCGCGCCTACAGCCGCAAAGTTTTGGAGACGGTCCCGTACCAAAAAAACTCCGACAATTTTGTTTTCGACACCGAATTTCTGGCGGAGGCGGCGGCGAACAAGTTCAGGGTGGGGGAGATCGCGATTCCCTGCCGCTATTTTTCAGAGGCCTCTTCGGTCAATTTTGTGAACAGCACCATTTACGGCCTGCAAACTCTTTCGGTCTGCTGGCATTACCTCGTTGACAAAGCCCGCTATAAAAACTAGATAATGCAAAGGATCTCTCCTCTGTCGTTCCGACTTAAAGTCGGAACATAAAAAGATTTGGATTAACGGAAATCAAATCAATAGTTTTTGTCGTCAAAATCTTTTTATCCCGATAAAATCGGGGCCAGAGGAGCCATCCTTTCTTATTCTGGTTCTGGCCTGCCTGTCCGGCAGGCGGCAAAATTGCTGGGATGGTTTATATGGCCTTCTTATTCGAAAAACTGGAAGCTTATCAAAAGTCAGTCAATTTTGTCGACAGGATTTTTTCGGTTTGTGAAAATATGCGGGGGAGCGGATTTAATAAGTTGGCCGACCAACTTCGTCGAGCCGCGATTTCAATTCCGTTAAATATTGCCGAAGCAAACGGAAGAATCCATACGAAAGAGAGAAAGCAGTTTTATTATACAAGTCGGGGATCGTTGCATGAGTGTATCCCCGTTTTAGAAATACTGTTGCGAAGAAAAAAGATTAATCCGGAAGAGTTCAAGTTCTTATATGATCAAGGAGAGGAAATCGCAAAAATGCTGGCCGGATTAATTCGTTCTCTGCCGGATTAGCCTCCTCTCTACTTTCTCCTTTCCACTTACTCCTTTCTATGCGAAATGGCTCATTGGACGAAAAAAGTTTCCATATTGTATGGTAAGTAGTTAGTAGAGAGGAGTAAGGAGAAAATAGATTTATTTTCAGAGTGGGGGAGATCGCGATCCCCTGCCGCTATTTTTCCGAGGCCTCTTCGGTCAATTTTGTAAACAGCACCATCTACGGCCTGCAAACTCTTGCGGTCTGCTGGCGCTATCTCGTTGACAAATCATCTTATAAAAACTAGAATAGCTTCGGTGCGAAAAGGATTTACCATAATTGAACTGGCGATGGTCATTGCCCTGCTGGCAATTGTCGCGATAACCGTTAACATTGTTTTCCGCGGTTCGGGGACGCACATGCTTGACGCGGCTTCGCAAAAAATCGCTTCCGACATCCGCTACGCCCAGAACCTGGCGGTTTCCCATCGCGACTGGTACGGCATAAGGTTTAACGCCGGCCAAAACTCCTATTATCTTTTTCACTATGATCCATCCTACGCTTCCGAAGAGGCGGTTACCGACCCTGTCAAAATGGGAGCGAATTTCAGCGTCAATCTTGGAGAGACGTATTCCGGGGTCACACTTTCTTCCGTGCTGTGCAATTCATCGATCCTTTACGACTACATAATTTTCAGCGCCGACGGGGTCCCCTCCAACAACCTGGGCGGAGAATTTTTGAGCCGCTCCGATATCCAAATTTCCCACAGCAACGGCTCCGGCCGATCGGTTTATGTCGCGCCCCGCAGCGGAAAGGTGTCAATCAATTGAAGGGACAAAAAAGGGGATTTACCCTTGTTGAGATAATCATAAGCATCGGGATCATCTCGATCGCTTTTTATACCTTGATCAGCGTTTTTGGCGACACTACGTTTAAGAACGTGGGGAGCCAGCAGCTTTTGACCGCCGAATTTTTGGCGGAACAGGCGATGGAAGAATTTACCGCCGAAGGAAAAGATTGGAACACGGACTTGATAAGCAGGGAGGCCACCGGCTTTGGCGGCGAGTTTTCCGATTTTTACAATCGGGTCAATGTGGTATGCGTTGACCTCTCCGATTTAAATCAGCCGGCGGCGGTTCAACCGACCAATTATAAGAGGATTGAAGTGATCGTGACCGGAGAAGCGCTGTCCGTTCCGATTAAGCTTGTCACCCTCAAGGTGAGGTATAACCCGTGAAGAAGGGCTTTACTTTGGTTGAAACGGTGATCGGCCTTGCGGTTTTGGCCCTGGTGGTCTACGGCTTGAGCGTCTTTATCGTCAAAGGGATAGAGGCGTGGCAGTTATTAAGGGAGCGGAATATTCTTCAGATCGAATCGAGAATCGCGATGAGCAGGATGCTTGACCAGGTCCGCGGGATACCCTCAACACTTGAAGTCACAACCATGAACTCTTCGGCCTTTTCCTTTTATGACCATTCCGGGGTTTCCCACACGATCCGGCTTGGGAACGGCGGAACCTATTACTACCTTGATTTGGACGGCTATTCGCTAAGCGACAATTTGACTTCCGACGGCTTGAGTTTTACCTACCGGAATGCCGCCGGAAATTCTGCCGCTACCGCCGCCGAATTGCGTTCGATTCGGATCGCACTCAAATTGTCCAAAGGCGGAGAACATTTTGAACTGCAAAGCGCTTGCAGATTGAGGGCTCCGTAAATGAGAAAAAAAGGTTATGCGCTAATTGTCACAATTTACGTCATCGTGGTCTTTGCTGCTTTGGGGATCACCGTTGCCGCTTTTATCGCGTCGGAGTCGGTTTCAAACATTTTGGTTTTAAACGGCCTGAAGGCCTTGCATATAGCCGAGGGGGGGGCGGAATACGTTTTGGCCAACGACCTGCTCTCCGATTTAAACTGGCTTGACAACAACGGCCAGAGCCATTCCAACACGGCGCTGGGGGAGGGGGTCTTTGATTCGATAATTTACAGCAACGATCCCTCCTCCTGCACGATTGAAGCGACCGGCTACATGAACCGCGGGAATTTTTTGTCCGGGATCCAAAGGCGGGTGCGTATCGAACTGGAGCGGCAGGTTGAAGCCGCTTTGATTAATGCCATGTATTCCGTGGATAGGATTAATCTGAACCACGCCACCGGAACCGTTACCGGAGGAGGCTTGATGTCCGGGCAGGATGTTGTTTCTGAGCTGTCCGGCAGTTATTCCATCTCTTCTTACGAAAGCGTCTCTTTGCCGTCGGTTGACTGGACTCAATATAAGGGAATAGCGCAAAGCCAGGGGCATTACTATGCCGGAGACCTGGATTTGAGCGGAGTTACATTAAGCGGAGTAAATTATGTCGACGGCAATGTCCGAATCCGGGACAATGTTACGATTAACGGTTCTTTAATTTGCCGCGGCAAGATCAACATGAACCAGGCCGACAACCTTTTTATAAGTTCCGAGGCCTATTATCCGGCGCTGGTTGCCGATATTATGGTGACGGGAGAAATAACAGGAACACATTTGCAGGACAGCTACATAAACGGCCTAATTTATTCTTCGGGGAATATCACCTTCAACGTGATCGACAATGTCACGATTGTAGGCGCGATCGTCTGCGGAGGGCGGATCAGCATTGTTAACGGCTCCGGCTTTAATTTGACCTACGATCCCCGCGTCACGCAGACCGCCTACATGGGAAGCAACGGCGACATCGTTATCACCAAGTGGCAAAACTTTTAACCAAAAAACCGTTTGACAATATAATGTAACCGTCTTACAATTATGCCAATGCAAAAAAAATTCCGCAGAGGATTTACTTTGATCGAACTTACGATGGTAATAGTGCTGGTAGCCGTTTTGTCGGCGGTTTTCTTTATCCGCTATACCGGCTCAACCGATTTTGTCTTGGACAACGCTTCAAAAAGGATGGCCTCCGACCTGCGCTATATGCGCTCGTTGGCGGTCAACATGAGCATGCCGCACGGAATAACTTTTTTAAAAAATAATCCGGCCGATCCGCCTTTTTTTGCCTATCAGCCACGCTACAGGGACGACACGGGAACAAAGGATTATGAGGATCCGGCTAGGATAAGGCCGGTGATTTTGGAGGAGCAATACGGGGCGGATCTTGACGGAACCGTTTACCGCTCCGAAGGGACCGATCCGGTTGGCGAGATTGTTTTCTCTTTTGACGGGAAGCCCTACAGCGGCTTTGGCATGCAGGATCTGTTTAAAGATTATGTTAGGATAACTTTTTTCAGAGGATCAAAGCAAAAGACGGTGGTGGTTTATCCCAATTCGGGGGAGGTTAAGATTGAATAAGAGGTTTGGCGTAACTCTGGTTGAATTGATCATAAGCGTGGTCATAATTTCGATCGCTTTTTACGCTTTGATCTCGGTCTTTTCCCAGGTCGCCACCTCTTCCGTCGACACCCAGACCTACCTGACCGTCAAATGGCTGGCAGAGGGGAAGATGGAAGAGGCGCAGGAAAGGTACAAAAACCGCGATCCTTATGACGGGACTGTTGTTGTCGATTGGACCTGTTTTGACAACGATGGTTCCGATCCCGATATCCCTCTTCCCGCGACCGACCTGCTCAATTATCCGGGGAGGTTTGCCGAGTATTTTTACAAAATAACAATGGAATATATCAACAAGAACAGCGAGCCGATCACGGTAAAAGCGCTTTCGGATACTCCTCCTCCAACCGTGATGGACATGAGAAAACTGACGGTTGAGGTGGCAAAGAAAAATTCATTCGGCAATATTTTATACGGCAAAGCCCTTTCGACGATCCTGCCGGCGAGGTTTAAGCCATGAAGAAGCGCGGATATACGCTGATTGAAATAATCATCACGGTTTTGATGATCGCCGCTTTGGGGAGTGTTGTTTCGCTCTTTATCATGAAGGGAATGGATATCTGGGTCTACTATAAAGATGCCAACGCGGCGCAGAACGAAGCGAATGTGACGATGAAAAAAATTGTGTCGGAACTCCGAAAAATAAAAAGCATTCAGGACATCAAGGCCATAAGCGATGTCGACATAAAATTTGAAGTCTCCGATCCGGCCTTAAACACGGTTGGTTTTAGGCTTGATCCCATGAGGCCCGACCAGTTGATCTTTTATGACCGCAACGCTTTCAACGATCCGGACTATTCGGCAACCTATAAGGAGAGTAACCGGTTTAACATCGAGGAGACTGACGGTGAGGTCTGGTACCTGAAGTTTGACCTGGCAAAGATCAATCCGGCGGGGCTTGCTTTCAAGTATTACGGAATGACAGACGATGGTTCTTTGCATGAATTTACCGGTTCGACTATGATGGCGGATTTTAAAGATCTTGGTTCTTATGGTCCCCACCGCTTTATAAAGATAATTTTGGATGCCAAAGAAGGCGGTCGCGCCTTTAATGTTTCGACGGTTGTAAAATTGAGGTTGGAATGAAAAAACAGGGGGTCTCTTTAATCGCGGCGATTTTTGTGATGGTCATCTTTCTTCTGCTGGGGGTGACGCTGATCTCCCTTTTTTCCGCCGATCTGCTTTCGTCCGCCAAGGGGGTCAATTATTCCAAGGCCTTCTACGCGGCGGAGGGGGGAGTAACTTACGCGATCGACAAGATTTTAAAGAATGATTATCGGTGGGAAGATAATAATTATGATGGATCGATCCCAACAACGCCGTTTAATTTACAACCGGAAAACCAGGTTGGCTATCCGCCAGGGTCGAATCCTCCTTTTTTGGGTGACGGCAATTATAACTTTATCAGAAGAACCTTGGACAACAGCACAATTGGAGTTTACTTAACTTTGATCAGGACCAAAGAAACGGATAACATGGCCGATCCGCACTTATTGGAAGCGCAATATTATCCCTGGTACCAGTGCGTTATCGCCTCTTCCGCCAACAGCGGCAATTCTCACGCCTCGGTCAACCGGACCGTCTACCGCTACCAATGTCCGACTTTGAATTATGCGGTGGCGGCTAAGGAAGACATTAATTTGAATTTTTTGGGCGGTACGGTAACGGTATCTTATCCCGGGTCACCTCCTCCCGGTGCCCGTTTGATTTCAGCGATGGGTATTCCCAATAGCACTAGTTGGGCAGGAGTGAATGATATTGATTATAAGCGTTATCAAGGGGATTCACCTTATGATCCTAATATTCCTTCTAATTTGCAACAAGATTATTGGTACCCAATTAGTGTAGATTATAATTTTTTTTATAATGTTCCGCCGGGAATTACGGTTAGGCCTATGGCCGGCAATATTCCTTCCGGGTCTTATGATGGAATTGTTTTTTGTGCCAATGATGTTACTGTCGGTGAGATTGGTGGCGGTTCGGTAACGATTAACGGTTCTTTGATAGCGATGGGTGAGGTAAAAATAAGAAAAGGAGTAAGTTTAACGATTAATTCAAAAAACAACCAAACTTTTCCGAATCTCTACTTGCCGGCGTTGGTTGCGAGAAGCATTTCTCCTCCAAACATAGGAGAATCATCTCGTCAAATAGATATTACCGGACTGGTTTTTTCGGAAACGGACATAAATATTAAAAGCAGTGAGCCTGTTAAAGTGACGGGAGCAATTTATGCTGGCGGAGAAATTAATATAACCGCCGAAGCCGGAATCAATATTACCTACGATCCGATCGTTCGTCTGACCTCTTTTATTACCGACAATCACCCGAACCGGGATGGCATGTCGAACAACGGGATTCGTTTTGGCCCCTGGCAGGAGGTACAAAAATTTAAATAACATGTCACTACTTGGAATAGATATAGGGAACAGCTCAATAAAGATCGTCGAAGTCGAGAAAAAGGGGGGAAACGCGGTCCTGACCGGCTTTTCTCTCATTGAGATCCCGCTTGATCTTTTAAACAAACATCCGGAACGGGAGGTCTTTCAGGCCGACGCGATCAAAAAATTTCTTCTCCATACCCGCGGCAAACAGGCGATAATCGCCATCGGCGGACTGGAAGTCGTCTCCAAAATTATCACCCTCCCGTCTTTAAAAGACGAAGAGGTGGCGGAGGCGGCCAAGTGGCAGATGAAAGACGAGCTCCCCTTTAAGATCGAAGAAGGTGTTTTCAGCTATTTCAAGATCGGCTCCGCCGACAAAAACAAGAATAATTATCTGGTTGTCACCGCCAAGCAGGATGTCGTCCTCAAAGCTTTGCAGACCGCCGGCTTGGCCGGGATAAAACCCGTTTCCATCATTCCGGCTTCGGAGGCGCTCTTTTACGCCTTTGAACTGGAGATAAAACAGCCGGGGGTCGTCTGCCTCCTTTACATGGGGAAGTATTTGACCAATATCAGCTTTTACGGCAACGGAGCTCTCCAGTTCGCCCGCGATATCCCAATCGGGACCGACGACATCACCAAGGCGATGACCTCTATTCTGGTCTCCGAAGAGGGACGGCTGGAATTGAGTTACGACGAAGCGGAAAAGATCCGCATCCAGTACGGCATTCCGATGGAGGTAGAAAAGTTTCCGAAGCTTGAACATATCCCGATCGCGCATTTACAGGCGGTGGTCCGCCCGGCGATCGAAAAGATCGAAGAAGAAATTATCCGGACGATTGAATATTACCGCAACAAGGTGAGCGACACCAAGATCAACAAAGTTATTTTTGCCGGTTCGGCATCGCAAACCCCCAATTTGGCCGAGATCATCTCTTCTTCAATCGGGATCAAATGTGAAACCGCCGTCCCCTTGAGCCGGATAACGGTCCCCGATAATATTGAAAATAAGGATCATCTGGTAAAGGATGCGCCCCGGCTGGGGACCGCTATCGGCGCGGTCCTGGCGGAAAAGAGCCGGATCAACCTGATTCCGGAAGAATACCGCGATCCGTTCAAGGCGATGCTAAAAAGACGCTTTACTCCGGTTTCCCTTCTTGTTCTTGTTTTTATCCTTTTGTCCGGCGTTTACGCTTTCTTTTACGGGAACATCTATCTTTTAAACGAAGAAAAAACGAAGCTGAAAAAAACCTTGGCCGAGCTTCAGCCGAAAATAGCGCGGATGGAAGAGCTGGCTAAAAGCGCCAAAGAGGCGGAAGGGCGGAAGGGGCTTTTGCTTTCCGTGGCGGCCGACCGGATCAGGATTTCAAGCGTCCTTTCAAACTTGAGCTTAAATGTCCCTCCGGTGGTCATGCTCAAGGAACTTTCTTTTTCCCCTTCTTCGGAAGCGCTGACGATCAAGGGGCTCTCTTTTGAAAAAGAACAAAAGGCCGAGAAGGGGCTGTCCAAATTTATTTCAAGCCTCTCCCTTTCGGATTTTTTTGACGATGTGGAACTGGTGCAGGCCGGCCAAGGATTGGATTATACTCCCAAAAATTTTAAATTCGAGTTAAAAGCGGAGATAAAGAAGAGATGAAAATAAGCAAAAGGGAACAATGGATGCTGTTCGGGGGGCTGTGCGTGGTGGTGGTCTTTTTCTTCTGGAACTATCTTTTTTCCGGACAGTTCAAACTGATCGGCGAATTGAACAACGACATAAAGATTGAAAAACTGAATCTTTCGGCCGCGCTCGACAAAGAGCGCCAGCTCAAATCGATCCAGACCAGGACGATGGGGGAGGTCAAAAAAAAGGATCAGGAACAGAACGCGGTTGAAGTCATTCATTATATAACCGAGAATACCAGCCGGATCGGCCTGAACCTGGTCTCCCTGAAACCGGACTACCGGGCAATCCAGGTCAAAGAGGCCATGGCGATGCGCTTTGACCTTATTATTGACGGGACCTACAACGACATCTACCGGTTTATGGAAGTCCTCGAAAAATCTCCAAACCTGTTGGTTACGGAGCTGTTTAATTTGTCGCATAAAAGTGGTAGTATTGTTACCGCGTCGATCGGCTTTTTGTCTTATTATTAAATATGATTAAATATTATTATTTGGTACTGTTTTTTTTGCTGGTTTCCGTTTCGGTTTCCGATGCGGCCATAAAATCGGCATCGGCCAAAGAGATCAGGGATCCTTTTCAGGTTGATTTTGCGGTAAAAGAGAAGGGGACCGCAACGGACGAGGTTTCGGTTGAACAGAGCGGTTTCTCTCTTCAGGGGATCATTCTTTCCGGCAAAAAAAGCGTCGCGTTGATTGACGATTCGATTGTGGGAGTGGGGGACAAGGTTTACGGCTGGAAGGTGGTTGGGATCAAAAAAGATCGGGTGGGATTGGCCAAAGATGGGACGGTTAAAAGACTTTATTTGAATCCGGGAGGATAAAGATGTTGAAAAAAATAGCGGCGGCAGTTTTTATTTTGTTCCTGTTCCTTCCGGCTTCTTTTTCGGCGGATCCGGGGAAGAGGATGACTTTTCGCCTGAAAGACGCCGATATTAGAACGGTCTTGCAGATGTTCGGTAAGCAGATGGGGGTAAACATAGTCGCGGGAGAAACGATCAAGGGTAAAATCACGATGTCTTTTTCCGGCGTCTTACCCCAGGAAGGGCTCGAATCGGTCTTGAGGATCAGCGGGTACAACTGGTACCGTGAAGGGGACACGATCATTGTAACTACCAACAAGACGGTTAAGACCTTCACCCTTCAGTTTGCCAACGCCGAAGAGGTGCAGGACAGCATCAAGCCGCTTTTGGGGAGCGACGACAGCATCTCCATCAATAAGTCCTATAACCAGATCATCGTCAAGGCCGGTAGCGACCGGATGGGGAGCATCATCAAGGCGATTCAAGATGTCGATGTCGCCCAGACCCAGGTGGTGGTTGAGGCCAATATCGTGGAAGTAAAAAGATCGGATGACGGGACAATCGGGGTTGATCTAAAAGGGATATCCGGCAATAACCGCAACAATATGGTGCAAACCCTCAACTTCGCCGGGCGTCCGGCCAGCGGGACCTCTTCCCTCTACGCGCAGGTGATCTCCAACAACTTTGAGGCCTATCTTTCCGCCGTCCTGGAGCAGGACAACTACAGCGTCCTGGCTTCTCCGCGGATTACCACCATCAACCATAAAGAGGCCTCGATCTTGATCGGTGAAAAGATCGGCTACCAGACCTATTTGACAACCACCACCGGGACCAGCACTTCGATCAATTTCCTGGAAACCGGGACCAAGCTGAATTTGACCCCGCATGTGAGCGACAGCGGCTACATTAGGATGGTGATCCAGCCGAAGGTGAGCGAGGGGACGGTTGACCAGACCACGGGGATCCCGAACGAAAACACCACCGAAACCAAAAACGAGGTACTGGTTAAAGACGGCCAGACGATTGTGATCGGCGGGCTGATAAAGAAAAAAGAACTGCAGATTGAAAGCGGCATACCAATCCTAATGAACATCCCTTTTATCGGGATGGCGTTTAAGAGAAATACCATTTCCAACGAGAACCGGGAGCTTATTATTTTTATCAAGCCGCATATTGTGACCCCGGAATATCTCAACACGATGGACAATCAGATCAAGTCCATTATCAAAGGCAAGGAAGAAGCGGGACGCAAGAGCACCATAATAAATTAACGGCATGATTTTTGCAAAAACCGAAATCGGCAATATTTATTCTTCGCTTCGGGTACGCAACATTGTTTTATGCGGGGTTCTTTTCTTCCTGGTCTTTAAGACCCTGCTCGGGTTTGTCTCCGCCAAAATTCTTCTGCCGGCCTATATAATCTTAACCGCGGCCTTCCTGCTGAATTTTTTGGCCTACGTCCTGCTTAAGTCAAAAAAGATACTTTTTATTTTTTCCTACCTGCAATTTGTCCTTGACCTTGTGGTCATTGTCCTGGCCCTTTATTTTAGCGGAGGGATAGAGAACACTTGGGGCTTCCTGATGGCGGTGACGATCGCCATCTCCGGGCTCTATTTTTCTTTTGCCACGGCGATCTTTATCGCGATCATGGCAATTATCGCTTTTGGGGGGATGGTCTGGCTGGAATATCTGCAGATTATCCCTCATTTTAACGCTTACGGGCTCGACATCTGGAAGAACACTCCCTATGTTGTCGATTATTTTTCGGCGATGCTGGTCCTTTATGTCGGCTCGGCGGTGGTCTCCGCTTCGGCAGGATATAATTTAAAAAAGAGAAAAGAAGATGCGGACGCTTACGCGGAAGAGCTGAAAAAGAAAATCAAGACGATTGAAGAATTTAACCGGGAACTGCGCAGCAAGTATGCCGACATCGAACGGTTAAACCAGCTTTTTGTCGGGCGGGAGCTGGAGATGGTTAAATTAAAAGAAGAGATTAAGGAACTAAAGAAAGGGAAGAACTAATCTTCGGCTTTCGGCTTTCTTTTTAAGAGCTCGGAAATAATCGCGAAAGGTTCCGCTCCTTCATACAGGACCGAATAAACACCGGAAGAGATCGGCATTTCAAGCTTTAGTTTTCGCGCCAGCTTATAGACCGCTTTACTGGTTGGGATCCCTTCAGCGACCTGACTCATCGACTTTACGATCTCTTCCATCTTTTCGCCCCCGCTTATCCTTCGTCCGACTTCGTGGTTTCTTGATTTGCTGCTGCCGCAGGTTAGAATTAAGTCCCCCATTCCCGAAAGGCCATAAAAAGTATTTTCCTTTGCTCCCAATTTTTTTCCGAGCCGCGTGATTTCGGAAATTCCCCGTATCAAAAGCGCCGCGCGGGCGTTTTCCCCGAGTTTCAGACCGTCGCAGATGCCTGCGGCGATCGCGATAATATTTTTTAAGGCTCCTCCCAGTTCCACTCCGATTACATCGTTGCCGGTGTAAACCCTGAACCTTTGCGAATTGAGGAGCCGCTGGATCACTTTGGAAGTAACAACCGTTGCCGCGGGGAGCCCTTGCGCGATTTCTACCGCCAGATTGGGGCCGGAGAGGACCGCGACTTTGCGGTTGAAATGTTCACCGATAATTTGGGAAGGCCTCTTGAGCGAATCGATTTCAATACCTTTCGATGCGGAAAGCAGCAAGGTTTTTTGGGGTATCGTTTTTATTTTTTTAATTGTTTGCCGCGTAAATTGGGTCGGAACGACAAAAACAATCAGCTCTTTATCCAGGCAGGCCGTTTGTAAGTCCGAAACCACTTCAACGGATCGCGGGAGCGGAAAATCAAACTCTTCGTATGCCCAAAGGGTGACGGTATGCCCGTTCTCGGCAAACAGGGTGGCAAGGGAGGTTCCCCACGCCCCGGCCCCGATCACCGCTATTTTAGACGGCATTCTTTTTCTTCCCTCCGATCCGGTTCTCTGTCCCGTCAAGCAGGCGTTTGATATTGTCTTTATGTTTGTAGATTATAAAGGCCGACGCTATGGCGACAAAAATAGAATAGGAGAGCGGCTTTCCGAACCAGAACATTAAACTTGTTGCGAGGATCGCTCCGGTTATCGAAGTTACGGAAACATAACGGGTCAGCGCTGTGATAACAACGGTCCAAACCAGGCAGATTAAAAAAACTTCCGGCGCGATCCCGAAGAGAACTCCCAGGCCCGTGGCGACTCCTTTTCCGCCTTTAAATCCCATAAAGACCGAAAAAGTATGTCCGGCGATCGCGATCGCTCCGGCGGCGATGATCGCCAGCGGATTGGGGTATAACAGGGAACAGAGGAGGACTGCCAGCGCTCCTTTGGCCAGGTCAAAAAAGAAGACGATTGAGCCGGGAATAATTCCCAGCGTGCGGAAAGTATTGGTCGCGCCGATATTTCCGCTTCCTTCTTTGGTCAAATCTTTTCCGTAGATTAATCCGATGATATAACCGAATGGGATTGACCCGAGCAGGTAGCTGGCTGCCAAGATTAGCGTTATTTGCATATCTATAGTATAATAGCATAATATCGCGGGGTAGAGCAGCCCGGTAGCTCGTCAGGCTCATAACCTGAAGGTCGTGGGTTCAAATCCCACCCCCGCTAGATCAAAATCCGATGCCGAGCAATGTCGAGGCAGAGGATTTTGATCTCCTTGTCCTTGTTCTTGTCCTTTTTATTTTTATGTTCGGATTTTGATAGGACAAGGACGAGAACGAGGACAAGAAAAAAATATGCCTTTTGATTTTGAGGATTTCCCCGTTTATAAGGATGCGATTCAATTTATTGAAAAAGTTGACAGCTTTTTAGAGTCCACCCCTCAAAAAGGAAATACCAGATTAATTGATCAACTTCAGAGAGCATCAACTTCGATCGCTTTAAATATTGCCGAGGGTGCCGGCAGGTATCACAAAACAGACAAAAGAAATTTCTATGTTGTGGCAAGAGGGTCGGTTTATGAATGTGTTGCCTGTTTCCAAATATTCATGGCGAAGAAACTGATTAGTATTGAACAGTACGAGATGTTTTACAAAGAGCTCAATAATTTGGCAAGACAATTATCCGCGATGGTTAAGTAATACCCAGCTAATAAGGAAGAGTCAGAATAATACCAAACATGCCTAATAAAAAACAGTCATTCGAAGAGTTTTACAAAGAGCTTAAACCATCAATTAAAGAATGTTACCACAAGGATGAATATTGCTCGTCAAAAATAATAAAAGCACACTCCATCCAAAACAACAGAATACTTAATAAAATATCCAAAGATGGCATAGTAATTGGTATGCAGCCAACCTTTAATAGTAGTAATTTCAAAATTGGAGCAAAGAATATTGGAAGAAAGAAGGCAAGTACTTTTACTGGTTTTTGTGATTATCATGATAATAAAATTTTTAAGCCGATTGAAGAAAATGATTATCAGCCAGGAAACCGAGAACAAGAGTTTGTTTTTGCATACAGGGCGGCTTCCTGTGGGTATTGGCATAAAAAATTTAACCTAGAATTAACAAGAAATGGCATTGATAAAATTGCGAAAAACATGTCTTCGCCTCCCGAGCCAATTCATTCCCTTCAACTTGGTATTGATGAGGGTTATAAATTGGTATCCGAGTTAAGGGTTTTTTTTAACGTTTGTCTTGGGAAGAATAATTATTGGAAGATCAAAACGTATGTAGTTGTATTTAACGAAGAGTATCCTTTGGCTGCTTCCTCGGCAATAACGCCTACGCATGATTTTTTAGGTAACAGAGTGAATTATATTGAAAGAGTAAAACCCAATGTTTTTCCTCTTATGGTGAACGTTTTTCCTCAGAATGGAAAAA
This sequence comes from candidate division WOR-1 bacterium RIFOXYB2_FULL_46_45, assembly GCA_001771585.1. Lineage (GTDB taxonomy): Bacteria > Margulisbacteria > WOR-1 > XYC2-FULL-46-14 > XYC2-FULL-46-14 > XYC2-FULL-46-14. The sequence goes on along the minus strand of MEUE01000003.1, from coordinate 193,143 downwards.
CCTATGTGTTGCTTGGCTATAAACATAGAGACAGTGGGAAATACGATTATATCAGAGAACAGTTGGCGGGTAAGCCGGAAAAGGAACTAAAGGAATTGGTCTCTAATTTGATTCTTGTAAATATTGAAAACTTTTACCTTTCTCCTGACCTGTGGGATAAGTATGGGGCCGAAAAACAAGGTGAAATAACAAAGTATTTCTCGGAGACTATTTATAAAGACCCACACAAGATTTACGATAAAAAGATACAATTGTTTGTCTAGAATAATAAAGCAAAAACCATAAGGTATATATTTTGCACATGTAATTTTTTTCTTGTTTTCCTGCTCTCCTGCAGTATTCTTGGCAATGCTAAATCTATATAAAAAAGGAAAGCCAGTTTTTCTAGTTTTTATCTCTGCTATAATTGAATTGTCATGTGCTACGCAATCCCCGGGAAAGTAATAGAAATACAAGAGAAAACCGCGGTTGTTTCCTACTTCGGCGAGACAAAAAAGGCGATCAGCGAGCTTTCAAACCTCAAAGTCGGAGACTACATCTACGCCCAGGGGGGCTTCGCGATAAAAATAATTCCGGAAAAAGAGGCGCTCGAAATCTTGGCGACCTGGAAAGAAACCTTCTTTGATTTACAGGAGACCGACCTGCGCTTGTCCAGAATGGATCTTGAAAAAAAAAGGATCGACCGGAAAGCGGGGCTGATTTTCGACAAGGTGCTCGAAGGGGGGAAGGTTACCGATTCCGATCTTCTTTATTTGTTGGAAATAAAAAACAAAGAGACATTGGAATTGTTGTATAAAACCGCCAATTTCCTGCGGCAGAAACACCTGAAAAATTCCTGCTGTGTCCACGGGATCATCGAATTTTCAAATTACTGTTCCCAGAGCTGTTCTTACTGCGGGATTTCAACCCACAACAAAGACCTCGGCCGCTATCGAATGACCAAAGAAGAAATTTATGACGCGGCGGATCAAGCGATTAATAAATACGGTTTTCAGGCGCTGGTTTTGCAAAGCGGTGAAGATAAATCTTATTCAATTGACGACCTGTGCGAAATCGTTTCAACCATAAAATCAAAATGGCCCTGCCTTATTTTTATAAGTTTTGGAGAGGTGGGAGTGGAAGGGTTACGAAAATTGTATAAAGCCGGAGCTCGCGGCTTATTGATGCGTTTTGAATCTAGTAATCCCAGGATTTATGGTGAACTTCATCCCGGAAGAGGATTAAAATCTAGAATTGAGCATCTTGAAGCGGCTTTTCAACTCGGTTATTTAATTATTACCGGCGGCCTGATCGGTCTCCCCGGACAGACCGTTCAAGATTTGTTAAACGATATTTTGCTGACTCGAAGATTAAAGACCGAAATGTACACTTTTGGACCGTTCCTGCCGCATCCAAAGACCCCGTTAGCCGGAATGCCGCCTCCTCCGACAAAAGATGTCCTAAAAGTTCTGGCGGTTTCTCGCATAGCCGATCCGGTTAACGCGAAAATTTTGGTCACCACCGGGTTTGAGACCTTGGAGTCGAAAGCGCGCGAGCTCGGGTTGATGGCCGGGGCCAATTCGGTGATGTTGAATGTCACGCCGGAGAAATTTGCAAAAAATTACGCGATTTATCCGAACCGTGCCCATGCCGGAGAAGGGATTCAAGAACAAATCGACTCAACGCTTGCTTTACTTTACTCAATCGGCCGCGCTCCGACCGATCTGGGGGCTTTGTTAAAATAATCTGAAATTTAAAAAAAAAGCTGCAGATATAATTATAGGAGGAAAAAACATATGTCATTAAGTGCCGGAACAGTTGATAGAACCACAGTTGTTAAACGCTTTAATGCATTATCGCGGGCACATGGTCGTGAGCCGAGGGTGATGGTGATTCCTTCTGCTCCGGATTTAACTGATCGCTATTTTGCTATGAGGTGTGGAGATTGTGATATTAAATTTCGTTTGGCAGGATTAACATTGGGCGGCCTTGCTATACACGCGGCTCTTCAAAGTACCAATGCCAGGTTTTTGCCGAGAGCGATTGATGATATTGTAAGACTTATTCGGAGGAATGGTTCTCCGGATTTTGCTTCTAAATTTGATTATGAATTTTACGAAATGTATCCCGCGCTTGATGGCAGGAACTTTTTGGTTGAGGCGGCTTGCGAGACTGTAAGACTGGTAGGATCGGTTAGAGACGAAGAAAAGAGAGCACTTTTGTTTGGTAAATTAGACGAGTTGGGAAAGACCCGTTTGTTTAAAAGTCCGAAAGGAGATTTCTTTCGTTTTCTTATGGAACACGCTCAATTTTTTCGTGGTGATTTAGGGGATGTGAATCGGCACTTAAGAACAAGCTATGGCGGGTTTTTATTTGAAAAAGAAGTTTCCTTGCCTTCTTGGTGGCATAAAACAACAGAAGATTTTGGAAGAGATTTTCTTGGAGATTTTCCTTTTCTGATTGGGCATTGTAAAGATGAACAGGATGTTTTATTTCACATAGCATTGGCACTTATAATAATCGAAAGAAAAGAGAACGCTCTGCCTCTCCGGGAATTTCATTGGATATGGAGGCATATTAAATTGAATTTAGGTCAGGTTGTTTCTCGGTCCTTTCCAAAACCCGTCTTTTGATAGTATCGGTTTTTAATAATGATACTCCTGATGTTTCCGCCATATAGATATTATTGCAACAAAGGCGCAAAAACATGCATTGCTAAAAAAGGGGCTTGGGTTTGGGTGGTCACTGACGTATGCTAATGGATACCTATGGAAGCTTGACGATAGGCTTTAAAAAATCGATCCCGAAACCGGTTTATTTGACAGGTATCCGACCGACCGTGCCGGTTTTATGTGGCCCAGAGGAATGGCCTTTGATTCGGTTCAATTTATCTCCCCGCGCATGAGGTGCTGGGCTTGGCCTGGGATGGAAAAAAATTTATGGACACTACAAAAGACTTGCGAACTCTGGAACGACGACAAGGTTTTTAAGTTAGAAATCTTAACTTAAATGATTGAGAATATCCGTTTCCGCTGCTTTTAAATATCTTGACAAAAATAATTTTTAAAATGGCATGAATTATAATATGAACATAGTCGAAATTACTGTTATAATTGTTATTCGATGATTATAAAAATTAAATCAATAAAAGACAGGTTGAATAGGGTTCGATCCAGCGGATGGAAGCAATATGCTTCTTGCGGTTTGGGCATTGACCGGCATCAATTTAAGATGGACCCGCCTTTGACGGAGCTGCAAGCGGCCGCTTTTGAAAAAGAGCATAGTATTGCTCTCCCGTCCGACTATCGCAGTTTTCTGCTCGAAGTCGGTAATGGCGGTGCCGGGCCGTATTATGGGATTCTTCCTCTAAGCAGATGGAACGATGCTGGCGACGGTTTGCTTTCAGCCGAGTTTAGCCTGGATGATCCTTCAAAAGGAGCGATAACTATTTGCGAACAGGGCTGCACTTATTATTCTCTTTTAATTGTAACCGGAAAAGATCGCGGAAAGGTTGGTAATTATGATATGCAGTCAAGAGAGGTTAGTCTTTCGCCGTTCAATAATTTTGTTGGATGGTATAACGGGTGGCTTGATCTGGTTTTAAAAAAAGAAAAGATTGAGTGGTTTGGATATCAGTAAAATGAAAAGTGTTTTTTTGGTTTTAATTTTTGTTTTTATTATTATTTTGCTTTCTTCAGGCTGTAAAGTAAAAGGAGGGGACAGTGTGGTGAACAGTATTGGCGAAGCCACGATGCTTCAGGATGGCACAATTGTCCTTAATCTGCGAGGGCAGGGAGAGGGCGGTATGAAAGGAGATGCGCAGCTTTCTTATCCAAAAAACCATCAGAATTATAACGAAATATTAAAGCATCTCGATGGGCTCAAACCCGGAGAGTCCAAGCCGGTTCCTCCGTGGGAGTAGCGCTACCAGCCCAAATATAAACGTCCTGTAAACCGACCCGGAAAAGCAAGTTCTCCCATAGCATCGGTCATTTCGGAGACATCGTAGGGTATTCTATGATAGGAGAGGATATCTGGCGGCTCGAAAACAACACAACAGGCATCCGTGTTGTCGTCCCGGGGCTGGCCGACCGATCCGACATTTATTATATATCTGTTTTTTTCCTCCATATAAATTCTTTGAGATCCGGTTACAGGCGTTGGCATTAAATTTCCTTCTTCAAAAAACCAATAGGCGGGCTGATGGGTGTGGCCGATAAAGACGATCCTGGTTTGATAAAGATCAAGAAGAGCCGCGGCTGTTGCCGGATTTTCCACATAGTTATGTTGCAGGCTATGGCAAATTGAAAGCCCTAAATCAGGGAAAGAAATAAAATCAGGTAAACCATAAAGAAAACTCCGGTTTTCAACGGTTAATCTTTGCGAAGTCCAGAGGGAGACCCTTTCAATTTCGCTTATTCTTGGATATTTTTTGGGATTTTCAAATGGATCGATCCCAGAGCCTTCCGGGTCAAGTGTCCAGGCCAGTTTAATGTATTTTTCGTGGTTTCCGGTCACTGCATTGACTTTGTTGGCTTGCAGGGCCTGGTAGCACTCGTTTGGAAAACAGCCGTAGCCAACAGTGTCGCCGCAGCACAATAAGAGATCGACTTCTTGCGCGTATATCAGAAAGAATAATGTCTCCCGCAGGGCCGGTAAATTGCCGTGGACATCGGAGAAGACGCCAATTTTTTGGGGGCGAATAATGCCGGCTCCGGTCAATCCTGTTCTCATAAAATAAATAATCCGGACTTTAAATCTTTGGCACCCTCTTTAAGGCCTCTTTGATCTTTTCCATCGGGTATTCGTAATCTTCCAATTGGCCGGAACAACATCGGTTCGATTTCAATTGCTCAATCGCTTCCAGTCCGATCACGGTCTGGTGGAGCATGACATGGTTTAAGACCGATCCCAAAGAATATTTGGTGTCTTCCCTGCCGACCGTGTCTTCAATCGCTTCGGATATGGCGATTCCCAAACTGCCGGTGCTTTTCGGGTCTTTTTCCAAAACCGCCCGGCCGTATTTGGTAATCGTGCTGGGCGAGGGATCAATTTTTCCGCCCCAGCTCCGGATCAAAAGTTTTCTGTACGGTTTTTGAGCGCTTTTTCCAAACTTAGCGCGCGGACCAGCGGCGTCGGCCGCCACATTTTCAAGATGTCCATGATTTCATTTGGGATATCAATCCAAGGATCCCGGCACATTTCCTGTGCGATCAGCGCCATTGGGAAAATCGGAGCCAGATCCTCCGGTCCCAGCGGCTTGTGGGTCGCCGGATGCAGCGGCGGAGACAGCGGCGTTTTTAAATCCGGAGCGATGTTATACCATTTCTGGGGCAGGTCCTTTTCACCAAGCAATATTTTACGGTCGGTCATGTTTGGTTCCTCCTTGTTTTATATAGTGTTAATTTTACTGGTCTTTCTATTTCTACGCAAGGCTTAATCCGTGTTATTATTAAAAGATGGAGAGTTTTATCGACGAAGGGAAAATTCAAGGATTACTAAAAGGGGTCAAGGCATCAAGGGATCGAGGCATCGAGGTTCGGGAGATCATTCAAAAATCCCTTTCCAAACAGCGTCTTGATCTGTCCGAAGTCGCCGCGTTATTAAATACCGAGGATCCGGAATTGATTGCCGAGATTTTTGCCGGGGCAAAAAAGCTTAAAGAGCTGGTTTACGGGAACCGGATCGTCCTTTTTGCTCCATTATATATAGGGAACGACTGTGTGAACGACTGTCAATACTGTGCTTTTCGTGTTTCAAATAAGGAAGCAAGACGCAGAACTTTATCGGACGCGGAACTTAAGAAAGAGATTGAAACTCTTGAATCAAAAGGGCATAAGCGTCTGATTTTGGTCTACGGCGAACATCCCAAATATGACGCCGATTTTATCGCTAAAACCGTAAAGATTACCTATGCCACCAAAAAGGACAGGGGGGAAATCCGCCGGGTAAATATTAACGCTCCTCCGCTTGATGTAGAAGGATTTAAAACGGTAAAAGAGGCCGGGATTGGCACCTATCAGATTTTTCAAGAGACCTATCATCAAGAAACATATAAAAAATATCATCCACGGGGGAAGAAGGCGGACTATTTGTGGAGATTGTACGGGTTGGACCGGGCGCAGGAAGCGGGAATTGATGATGTGGGAATTGGTGCATTATTCGGGTTATACGATTGGAAATTTGAAGTTATGGGATTAGTTTCCCATGCTATTCACTTAGAAGAAAGATGGAATGTCGGTCCGCATACTATTTCATTCCCCCGCGTCCAGCCGGCGCAGGGAGTTAAGATCGATCCGAAATACTTGGTTTCTGACGAAGAATTTAAAAGACTGGTGGCAATTTTGCGTTTAGCGGTTCCATATACAGGAATGATTCTAACGGCTCGTGAGAACCCGCAAATTAGAAAAGAAGTGATTGATCTGGGATGTTCCCAGATCGATGCCGGCTCCCGCACGGAGCTTGGCGGTTATACCGATTCTCAGGCAGATCAAGAATCAGACCGCCAGCAGTTTAAGCTGGGTGATACCAGGTCACTTGATGAAGTTATGCGCGGGCTTTTGGAAGACGGCTACATCCCGTCTTTTTGCACCTCTTGCTATCGTTTGGGCAGGACAGGGGAGCATTTTATGGAATTCGCGATCCCGGGGTTTATCCATGAATACTGCACTCCCAATGCGCTATTAACTTTAAAGGAATATCTTGAGGATTATTCTTTGCCCGAAACAAAGAAGGCCGGGAATAAGGCGATCCAAGGGGTTCTTGATAAGATGAAAAATCCCAAAGTTAAACAGATAGTAATTGATAAGCTTGCCCGCATTGAAAAGGGCGAGCGGGATTTATACTGCTAATTTTCCTTTCTTTCTTTTTTCTTTTTTTCTAGTTATTGTGTTAGAATTAATTAAGAATAGAGATATAAAAGGAGATATATGATGAAAAATAAATTAATTGTGTTTTTTCTTTTTATGGCATTTGGAGGGTTGCTTTTTGGCTGCGGCAAGCAGGCGGCTCCAAGTTCCAATCCTTTGGCTCCTTATGTGGTTTCCGTATATCCTGTTGGAGGTTCTTCTTCAGCTCCAACCAATACGGTGGTTACTGTTACCTTTGACCAGAGCATGGATGCGACCAGTATAGATACCTCGTCTTTCAAGGTTTCATCTTCTGCCGGATTTGTTACTGGTACAGTCACTTATTCCGCAGGATCAAAAACCGCGACCTTTACTCCCACTGCTGATCTGGCGGCAAGCACCAGGCATTCCGGAACGGTTTATTCAACGGTAAAAAATAGTTCCGGTGTTTCCATGAATGGCGACTACGTTTGGATTTTTACGACCAGCAGTACCTCCGATACCACTTTTCCTAATGTTGTTTCTGTTTCCCCAACTAACGGGGCAACTTCAGTTTCTACTACAGCTGCAATAAGTGCTGTTTTTGACAAGGATATGGACCCTGCGACCTTTACGTCGTCTACTTTTACACTAACATCTTCAAGTGGAGCGGTTACGGGCGGGATTTCTTATGATTCATCCTCAAAAACAGCCTTTTTTACCCCGTCCCAACAATTGGAATATAATACTCAATATACCGCACGTTTATACGGAAGCATAACCGACCTTTCCGGCAATGGGTTGGTTGTTGACGATGTTTCAAATACCTACGCTTGGAGCTTCACTACTAAAGACAGCTGGATAGAAAAAACTGTTTCGGGCGATTTCCCGGGGCGCAATCATCATGTTATGTTAACTTATGACAACAAAATGTGGATAATTGGCGGGCATGATGGAAATGATTTAAGCGCCTATGGAGGGTATTTAAACGATGTCTGGTATTCAACCGATGGAATAACCTGGACGCAGGCGACACCTGCAGCTGCTTGGGATGGCAGGGATTACATGGGAGCCTGTGTCTATGACGGAAAAATGTGGATCACCGGAGGTCAGGGATTGAGTGCCGGTAGTTATATCTCCCCTTGGCGGGATGAAGCATGGTATTCAACCGATGGGATTACGTGGACCCTTGCAACCGGTAGCGCCGGATTTGGGGAAAGAATTCATCATAAGGTAATTGTTCATGATGATGGCGGAGGGGAAAAAATGTGGCTGTTAGGAGGATCCAAAGATGGAAATATGCAAAATGATGTTTATTATTCTGCGGATGGAGTGACTTGGACGCAGGCGACGGCAGCCGCCGCTTTTAGTGCCAGAGTATATTTTGATGCTGTTGCTTATGGCGGCAAGATGTGGGTTATCGGCGGATTTGACAACAATAGATTAAACGATGTTTGGTCTTCAACCGATGGAATAACCTGGACGCAGGAAACCGCTGCCGCCGCGTTTGAACCTAAATCCAATTTTGTAGCCTTAAATTATGATGGCTATATGTGGGTGCTTGGAGGATTTTCCACCTCAAGCCCCGATAATGATGTCTGGTATTCAGCTGACGGCGCAACTTGGACACAAAAAGAATTTGAAAATTCTTTTGATCCCAGGATCTACCATGCAGGGACGGTTTATAACAGCAAAATGTGGATTGTGGGAGGGAATACTAATACCGGGGATGTTTGGTCCTATCCCTAAGGCATTGCCGCAGCTATCTTTCGCGCAATGTTTTGCCCTTTCTCATTTCTTCCGTATTCGAATCCTATTATTTTATTGTCTTTGTTAAAAATTGGAACGCATTGAAATGATGTTTCTGTTGCCCCCAAAACGGTAACTTTTGGAGCGATTTCAGAATCCATATCCGCCAGACTGGTTTTCTGGCTATTATCGGCGGAAGAGCACGCGCAATGTGCTATTACCGCCCCTTTTTTTAGTGTTAGTCCTGCCAAGCCAGCCATTTTTACTTTATCGCCGGTATCATACGAATAGATTTCGTTATAACTATTATTGTCCGAGAAGTGTATGGACTTTGGAGTGCCGTGTCCGGCAACAATCCTTACATCCGCTTTTCCATAGACGGATGCTTCAATCAGCGCTTGGCGCATTTCTTTGTCTGTCTCAACCTCATAATATAATATTTTGTAGCCGTGTTTTATAAGGCTATCAAATAGATCCGGCTCTTCAAATGCCCGGTTATAATCACCAATGGGATAGATTAGCACCGCCAATCTTCTGCCGTCCGGCTTATTCATTTGCCTGTTTTTGACAAGTTCAGCTCTTGTTTTTTTTGAAAAACGGGTAAGCCAGGTAATATTTAATTTCCAGTACGATTGAAAGTCGCGCATAATAGCCGAGAGGCTTTCCCCTTTATCTATCCTTTCGCTTAGTTCTTTTAGGAATTGGCCTGTTTGACCTTTTGCTTTCGGTTGAATGTCCCTTAAAAACTTCAAGGCATCATATATATTTTTAAATCTATTTAGCTTAAGCAGGGATGTTACGGCATCAGGCGTTGATTTTAAAATATCAGCGGCACCCGATACTTTTCCGCGGGAGATGCATATAAGGATTTCATGTTGTATGTCCAAATTTGATCCGCTAAAATATTCTATGAATCTTGGCAGCTCCTGCAACACAAACCCGTTATTTATGCGCGTTCTTATCAAAATAGTTTTTAATAATTCTGGCGCATTCTCAATTCCGGCGCTTTTAAAATAATCAAGGACAATCGGCATGTGAAAGAGGGAATTCTCCATGATGCCTCCGGTATATTGAGCCAATTCCCCTAAATAGTCTCTTACCTCCTCCCACCGGAAGCCGTGATTTTTAAACGCGCGCACTGATTTAGGGATTTGGTGAAGGATTCTGGCAAAAGAACGATTGCTGTTTTCCGCGATTTTTATTAAAAGGCCGGGGCACTCCGTAATTGAATAAGACTGTGCTATCGCCTTTACGGATTCCCTTAGGTTTTCCGCGGTTTTAATGACATAATTTATATCCATATATTTGTTTTCGTGAAAAAAGTGCCGGTATGTCCCGCCAATCAGATCGGCGATTTGCATAGAATCCAGTCCGGTTTCAAGCAGCCTTTGGATAAACTGCATTTTAAGGAAATCGACCATGTCAACATTCTTTAGCCGGTCCATGATTTTTAGCGCGACATCGCTGTTTCGGGCTTTTTCAACGGTTTGGCTGGAATATTTTCCCGGCCAGCAGATTGTTCCGTTGGAGCAGTGGTAGTAATTTAGGGTTTGTTCGACTTGTTGCGCCTCGTCCGCGCTCAGGTAGGGGTCGTTATCCAGGTTTTTCGCGGAGAAAAAAAGATCCTCAACTTTCTTTTGGTCTTTTTTTTCCGTCCTTTCCAAAACCCTTCTTCTGATAATATCGGCATTTACTAATGATATTCCAGATGTTTCCGCCATATAATTATTATCGCAACAAAAGGGTAAAAACATGCATCAATAATCATTCACAGGTTTCGAGGAGAAAATCGGCATTTTTGCTGTTTTTTCAAAAATTCTTACCGCGATTATTTATGATAATACAAAGAAAAATAGCACTTTCAATTTCTTGGGCAACAATAGATTAAACGATGTTTGGTCTTCAACCGATGGAATAACCTGGACGCAGGAAACCGCTGCCGCCGCGTTTGAACCAAAGTCCAATTTTGTGGCGCTAAATTATGATGGATACATGTGGGTATTGGGCGGGTATTCTACGTCAAGTTACGATAATGATGTATGGTATTCTGCCGATGGGGTGACTTGGACGCAAAAAGATTTTGTCGATGTTTTTGATCCGAGGATTTACCATGCTGGTATTGTTTATAACAGTAAGCTGTGGATTGCCGGGGGAAGTTTAATTTCCGGGATAAACAATAATGATGTTTGGGTTTATCCGTAAGATAATAGCAGATCCGCCGCTCCTACAAAAATTGTTTGCCTGCTTTTTCTATTTATAAAAAACATCCCGAAGAGGGTGATTATTTTTTGTCAATTCAAGACATGAAAAATGGCTTTGGGTTTCGCTTTTTGCGGCTCTGGTTAAAACTTTTGGCGCTTCATGCCAGGGGATAAAAGTTGTATGTGGGAATTCTCTTCTTAACCAATCAAAGCAGCGGTTATACTGTGCTCCAAGAACAACATATTGAACCCGATCAAGTTTTTTATTTAAAGAAGAAACAAGAATTATTCCCCCATCAATATAGGGATTTGCGGCTCCGGCCGCTCCGCAAAATCCTTCGCCGCCACTAAAAGGAACCTGGTTAATGCCTCTACTATGATTAATCCCATTTTTGAGGATTTCTCCCAACGCAGCCAAAGGATCAACATAAGTGTTCCAGTGGCCATTTTCAAATGAATGTCCTACGGGAAATGGGAACTGTTTTTTTTCCCCAGAAATTACGCCGCCGATTATTCCATGAGCAGAAAAGTTTATTCCCACATCGCTAGGGGTATGGTCAATTGCCCAACGAAGTCCGCAGCCCATACTAAATCTCATCGATTCGGCTGCCCGGCTTACTTCTCTCCTGATAGCAGCTATATCTCCTTCAATCTGATCTTTAGGGTCATAGGTTGAAAGAAATTTTGGGCTCCTTACTTTATTAGGGCTGACTCCAAATACTCTGGCAAGCCAGTTTCTCCTGTGCGCGAAGTTACCACTAGACCATCTTGAAAATAAAATATTGGTTAATAATGTTTTCATTCCTAAACTTACCGCCATATAATTATTATCGCAACAAAGGGGTAAAAACATGCATCAATAATCATTTGCAGGTTTCGCGGGGGAAATCGGCATTTTTGCTGTTTTTTCAAAAATTCATACCACCATTATTACCGATAATACAGCCAAAAATCGAACTTTCAATTTCTTGGGCAAAAATAAGGGTAAAATTTTTTAAATTACCCGCAGATACATGTTTGTCAGGGAAAAGTTAGTGTGCCTATAAGACCGCTTTCCCGACCGCTTGATTGATCTTCGCCTTGGCGATCTCAACGTCAAAGAGCGCCCGCAGGTAATTTGTTTCGGCTTCCGTCAAGTCAACCTGGGAATCAAGGACGTCGGTGTTGGTTCCCATCCCGGCATTGTAGCGGGCGGTTGCGACGTTATAACTCTCCTTTGCCGAATCGACCGCCTGTTTGGTGGCGCCGATCGTATCAAGGGCGCTTTTTAAATTCAAAAAGGCATCATGCACCTGCATGGCGATGTTGTTCTTCACCTGGTCGGTGCTGGCTTTTTGCGAAGCCAAATTTTCGGAAGCTTCCCTGACCCGGTTTTCCCTTCCCAAACTGTCGAACAGGGTCCAGGAACCGGAACCGGCGACTTTCCACGAATTGACATCCGATTGGAAGGAGGGATATTTGGTCAACTGGCTTCCGCTGCTGGCGTTTAATACGACCGAAGGGAGGTATTCGCTTTGGGAAAGCCGCAATTGTTCTTCGCTGATCCCGTTTGCCAAAAGATAAATCTTCCAGTCCGGACGGTTGGCATAAGCCGTTTTTAACAACACGTCGTATTCCGGCAGATTCTTGACTATTCCGGAGAAGCCTTCGTCTTTCAGCTCAACCGGCCGGGTCTGGTCGTAGCCCAACGCGTTGTTGAAAGCATCTTTGGAAAGTTCAATGTCGTATTTTGATTTTATTAAATCAACGCTGGCATTGGCCTCCCTAACCTTTGAGCGGAGAAAATCGGCCTTGGTCGACATCCCGGCGTTTAGCATCGACTGCACCTGCTTGCGGTGGGAGGCGGCCATAGCGAGCGATTCGCTCATCAACTCTTTCATTTTTTGCGATAACAATACTCCGAAATAAGTCCGGGTTACGTTGAAATAAGTATCGACGATCGTCTGCCGGTATTCTTCTTTGGCCGAATCCGAACCTTTTTGGGCGATCCCGTAACCGGGAAAAAGGGCGGCGACAAAGAGCGGCTGGGTTAGTCCGGCGTTTACTCCGGTTACGGTGGCGGTGTCATTGGTCCCGATCGTAACATTCTGGTTGTTAATCTGCACCGTTGTGGGAGAAGCGTGTGATTTGTTGTAATTTCCGCTTACGTCCACCGTCGGAAAAAAGGCGCTGACCGCCTGGTTGAACCTGGCGCCGGCGGCCGCCGCTTTTTTCTCCGCGGCGATCACCGTCGGATTGGTTTTGATCGCCACTCCGATACTTTCCTTAAGGTCAATCGCTTCCGCCCTGGACAGGAAAGTCATTAAAACAATCAGAAACACAAGACATTTTTTCATAATTATTCTTCTCCTTTTATTCTTATTCAAGCTTACTTTTAAATCTCATAACGCTTACGGTCAATATTACCACGGCGATCAAGAGCATCGGCAAAACCTGCGGCCAGAGGTAATTAATTCCAACACCCTTTAAGAAGATCTCCCTGACAATCGCCAGCAGATACCGCAGGGGGACAAACAGGGTGATGAACTGGATAAACGGGGGCATGTTGTCAATCGGGAACATAAAACCGGAAAGAAGCATTTGCGGTGAGGTGATGAATAGGTTTGCCATCCCCGCCTGCCTTTCATTGCGGGCAAAAGAAGAGATCAAGACACCTGTCCCCAGCCCCGCCAGCAGGTAGGACGCGCAAAAGAGGAATAAAAGAAAAACGCTTCCGCGCATCGGGACCCCGAACCAGAGCGTGGCGATTAGAAAGACGACGATAACATCAAACATCGCAACCACTCCGAAGGGGATCAGTTTTCCCGCGATGATTTCCATCGGGCGCAGGGGAGTAACGGAGAGCATCTCCATGGTTCCGCGGGTCTTTTCCCTGACAATAGAAGAGGTGGTCAAGATCATGCTGATCAGCATCAAAAGCTGGGCGAAGATACCCGGCACATAAAAAAAGCGGCTCTCCAGGTCGCCGTTATACCAGATGCGGGAACGCAGATCAAACAACGGCTGGCTTAAGACCATAAGCCCTTGCCGCGCCAGGCGCTGGTTGTAAATCTCGGTTCCGGCAGTAAGCCCGATCGTGCTGACATATGATTTGGCTATGGAGGCGATCGTGGCATTGCTTCCGTCAATCTCAAACTGGACGTCGGCGGTTTGCCCGTGCGCGATCTTTTGCCCGTATTTGGAAGGGACATAGATCACCAGCTGTGCTTGGCCGGTATCAAGCATCGGCGCCACCTGGCTGCGGTTGCTCAAATAATAATTGATGTCAAAATATTCGATGTTGCCAAAGCGCCGCAAAAAATCCCGGCTGTAATAGGTCTTGTCTTCGTCCAGGACTGCGGTTGAAAGATGCTTGATATCCATCGAAGCGACATAGCCGAGCAGAATAAGCTGGACAATCGGCATAATGACGGCAATAAACAGCATCCGCCGGTCGCGGAAGAGCTGTAAAATTTCCTTTTTCATAAAATGGAACAGACGGCTGTCAAGCATTAGTCCAACCTCTTCTGGAATTTACGGATGCTAATCACTATAAAAAACAGACTTAAGAGCGTCATCATGGCAAAATCCTGCCAGAAGCACATTAACCCGACCCCTTTTAAATAGAGCGCCCTTAAAATATCAATAAAATAGCGGGCGGGGACAAAGAGCGATACCATTTGGAGCGCCCACGGCATGTTGGAAATAGGAAAAGTAAAACCGGACAAAAGAATGGCGGGGAGCAGTGTGGTAATAGAGGTCATCTGCATGGCCGCCTGGCTTGAGGTGGCGGTGGTTGAGATAAAAAGCCCCAGGGCCATCGTCCCCGTCAAGAAAATAAAAGAACAGAACAACAATAACAGATAGCTCCCTTTTACAGGGACGTTAAAGAGTAAATAGGCGCAGCCGGTGATCAGGAACATATCACAAAAAATAATAATGACGTAAGGAAGTATTTTTCCAAGCATCAGTTCATATTTCCTAATCGGACTGACGATGATGCTTTCAATTGTTCCCTGTTCTTTTTCCGAAATAATGGTCAAGGAGGTCAGCAGGGAGGAGACCTGCATCAAAACCACCGCGATCAGTCCGGGAACAAAAAAGTTCATCGAACGGAGATCCTGGTTATACCAGATGCGAGGTATTAAATTAATGGGGAACGGGGGAGGATTTACGACTCCCAATTGGTCCGCTTTGTTTTGGATCAGGTCGGAATTAAACTGTGTCCCGATCGATTGGATGTAGCCGGAGGCCGATTGCGCCCAGGTTGAGTCGCTGCCGTCAATCAGCGCCTGGACGGTGGCGGTTTTTCCTCCCCGGATTGCCTGTCCGAATTTATGCGGAATATTTAGCACAACTTTGGCTTTTCCGCTGTCTAAAGTTTCTTGGATTTCCCGGTCGGAATTAAGGCTTGATACCAGGTCAAAATATTTATTGTTGATGAAGCGGTTGATAAAGTTGCGGCTTTCCGTTGTCTTGTCCCTGTCCAAAATCGAGATCGGGACATGGTCGACATCAAGCGACGCGGCGTAGCCGTACAAGACTAGCATCAAAATCGGCATGGCGATCATGATCGTCAGCGACATCGGGTCGCGGAAGAGGGAAATAAACTCTTTTTTCATCACCGCGAACAGGCGCCTGGGGTTGATGTTGCTTGATTTCATTTCTTCATCTCCGCCTGCTGTTTTTCAACCAGGAAGACAAAAACGTCTTCCAGCGACGGCAGGATTTTTTCGATCCTTTTAACCTGTAAGCCGGCCTCTTCCAAAGTTTCGCGGATCTCCTTTTCGTATTTGGGATCTTCAACCAAAACGTGCAGAAAGACGCCGTATAAAGAGACATCGCGGCTGAAAGGGCGGGAGTGGAGAGTTTCAAGCCCCTTCATCACCTGGTCGACTTCAATTTCAAAAAGCGTGTTGCCCATCAGGGTAGATTTCAAATTTGCCGGAGAATCGCAGGCGATCATCTCTCCGGCGCTGATCAAAGCGATCCGGTCGCACATTTCGGCTTCGTCCATGTAATGTGTCGTGACCAGAATCGTAATTCCTTTGGTGGCCATCTCTTTTATGATCGCCCAGAATTTTTTACGCGAAATCGGATCAACCCCGCCGGTTGGCTCGTCCAAAAAGACAATCTTCGGCTCGTGGATGATCGAACAGCCGAGCGCCAAATGCTGTTTGACCGAAAGGGAGAGGTTCCCGGTGATCGTGTCCTTGCTTTCGGTCAATTCGGCCTGCCGCAAAATCTTTTCCATCTGCTCCCGGCGCGTGGCGCGGTTGGTCTGGTACATTCCGGCATAAAAATCGATATTTTCGGCGATGGTCAGATCGTCATAAAGGCAGAACTTTTGGCACATGTAGCCGATGTTCTGCTTGATCTTTTGCGCTTCTTTTCCAAGCTGATAACCGCCGACCTTGCCGGTTCCGGAGGTCGGATCATATAAACCGCAGAGCATCCGGATGGTGGTTGTTTTTCCCGCTCCATTGGGCCCCAAAAAGCCAAAGATCTCTCCCTTGTTGACGTTGAAGCTGATATTGTTGACGGCGGTAAAACCGCCGAACTTTTTTACCAAATTGGTTATTTCAATTGCCGTTTCGCTCATGTTTTTGTTTCAATCGCTTTTATAAAAGCCTCTTCCAAACTTTTTGTGGCGTAGCGCTTCTTGATCGCGTCCGGAGTATCGCAGGCCAAAAGATGCCCTTCCCGGATCAGGCCGATCCGGTTGCAGCGCTCGGCCTCGTCCATATAGGGGGTTGTTACAACAATGGTTACGTCCTTCAAGCCGTAAAGGATCCTCCAGAATTCACGCCGGGAGATCGGATCGACGCCGAGCGTCGGCTCGTCCAGCATGATGATTTCCGGCTTATGGATCAGGTTGCAGGCCAGGGCCAGTTTTTTTTGCATACCGCCGGAGAGGTTTCGCCCACGGCGATCGGTAAATTTGGCCATTCCGGTAAATTCTAGAAGTTCTTTTTTCTTCGGTTCTATCTCTTTTTTTGGAACGCCGTAGATTTCGGCAAAAAAATCGATATTTTCGTCAACTGTTAGGTCTCCGTAGAGTGCAAAACGCTGCGGCATATAGCCGATCCGGTCGCGGATCTCTTCTTCTTTGGTTTTGACATCCAGTCCCAGGACCGAAGCTTCCCCCTCCGTGGGGGCCATCGCGGTTGAAATTAGGCGCATGGTGGTGCTTTTTCCGGCGCCGTCCGGTCCGACCAGGCCAAAAATTTCTCCGACGTTGATCTGCAAGTCCAACGCGTTGACCGCGACATTCTCGCCGAATTTTTTGGTCAGTTTCTTGGTCTCTATCGCGAGTTGCATAAGAAATGGCCGTCGGCCGGCATTCCCGGTTTCAAATCATGGTTTGGATTGGGGACGATAACTTTTATCTTATAAACGTAGGTGGTCCGCTCTTCCTGGGTTTGGATCGGCTTGGGGGTAAATTCCTGCTTGTCCGAAATGTAGGAGACGGTCCCCATAAAAACTTTTCCCGGAAGGGAATCGACCGTCACTTTTACGCTGCTCCCGTAGTTGATCTTGCCGACCGTTTTTTCTCCGACGTAAAGGTAGAGTTTGACTTCGTCCAAATTAGCCAAAGTCGCGATCGGGGAGCCGTAGACCACCAATTCTCCCTGTTCGACCGCTTTTGATAAGACGATCCCTTTGATGGGGGATGTGATGGTCGTGTAAGATAAATTATTCTCCGCCAGGGTCAGCGCGGCGGCGGCCGCTTCGTAATTTGACCGGGCGTTGTCGAGCTGGTCGGCGCTGATCGATTGTGATGCGTACATTTGGGTATTGCGCCTGAATTCGCTTTTAGCCAATTCATATTTTGCCTTGGCGTTGTCAAGCTGGGCCCGATAATCCTGCTTTTCGACTTCGGCCAAAACTTCCTCCGAAGCAACATTGGATCCTTCGTCGATGTTCAGTTGAATGATCCTGCCGTTCACTTTACTGCTAACCACCACCTCTGTTACTTCGATCGTTCCGGTTCCGGTTATCCCTTGGTCCCAAAAACGGATTAAGAAAAAAGCCGCGTATCCCGTTATGATTAAAACCGCCAAGATTATCCCAATAATTATCAGCCGCTTTTTCATTTTTTCTCCCCCTTGTAGAGACAGGAAACTCCCCACACTAAAGTGTGGGGAATAATTCCCCATACTTCAGTATGGGGATTGCTACCCGAACGTTTTGGGTAAATTATCTTTCAATTGGCATCTTTTGTCAATCCGCAACAAATAATGTATAATAAAAACCATGCCGGAATTAAGATACGATCCAATGACCAGGGACTGGGTGATCATCGCGACCGAACGTGCCAAGCGGCCGGAAGATTTTGCCTCCAAGCCGGAGCCGGTCAAAGGCGATAGCGCGGCCAACTGCCCCTTTTGTCCCGGAAAAGAAGACAAGACCCCCCCTGAAATTTATGCCGTCCGCAAAAACGGGGCCTGGAAAGTACGGGTAACACTCAACGCCTTCCCGGCGCTTAGGCCGGAAGGGGAGGCGGTGCGTACCAAAGATGTCCACGGTTTTATAAAAATGAACGGGGTGGGGATCCACGAGGTGATCATTGAATCCCCGGACCATGAAGCGGTTATTGCCACCATGGACCAGGAGCAGGTTGACGAGATTTTTCTGGCGTATAGGGAAAGATATATCGCGCTGGCAAAAGATCCGCGCTTTGAATCGGTCATCCTTTTCAAAAACCATGGGAGAGGGGCGGGGACCTCTTTGCATCATCCGCATTCGCAGATCATTGCCGTTCCGGTTACCCCCCGGGCGGTTCGCGGCCGCATTGAAATTGCCCAGTCCCATTTTGATCAAGAGGGGATTTGCCTTTGGTGCGACCTTATAAAAAAAGAGCAGGAGGCCAAAGAGAGGCTGGTTTTTGAAACCGATCATTTTATCGCTTTTGTCCTCTACGCTCCGCGGATGCCCTTTGAGACGATGATCCTCCCAAAGTTCCACAGTTCAAACTTTGAAGAGATCACCTCCGAACAGTGTAAAGAGCTGGCATTGATAATGAAAGCGGTGATTGGAAAGTTGTACAAGGCGATCAACAATCCCGATTTTAATTATGCGGTCTATTCCGCTCCCTGCCGCGAAAAAAACCTCGAATATTTTCATTGGAATATCAAGATTTTTCCGCGCATCACCAATGTGGCCGGGTTTGAGGTCGGCTCGGGGATATCGATTATCCCGGTTGTTCCCGAAGCGGCGGCCAAATATTTGAGGGACGCTTAAATCCGCCTGCAAAAGTACTGCTCGGAACGAGGAATCTGCTCCCGCCGCAAGGCGGAAGAATATATAAAAAAGGGCTGGATTAAGGTCAACGGCGAAGTTGTGACCGAGCTGGGGACCAAAGTTGAAAATAAAGACAAGGTTGAATTGGATCCGAGGGCAGAAGCGGAACAAAAAGAATATTTGTATGTCTTGTTGAATAAGCCGGTCGGCTATGTCACCAATCTTCCCCAAAAAGGGGAGAAAGAGGCCAAAGAACTTTTACCGAAAGATATCAGGGACAAGGTTCACGCGGTCGGCCGCCTGGACAAAGATTCGGAAGGGCTCCTTCTTTTTACCAATGACGGCGTTGCCGCCAATCGTTTGTCTTCCCCTCTCTATCAGCACGAAAAGGAATACGAGGTAACGGTTGACCGGCACATCTCAAATGAGGCGATCAAACAATACGCGGCAGGAATTACAATTTTGGGGATAAAAACAAAACCGGTGGAAGTCAAAAGGATTGGCGGGATGACTTACCGGTTTA
This sequence comes from candidate division WOR-1 bacterium RIFOXYB2_FULL_46_45, assembly GCA_001771585.1. Lineage (GTDB taxonomy): Bacteria > Margulisbacteria > WOR-1 > XYC2-FULL-46-14 > XYC2-FULL-46-14 > XYC2-FULL-46-14. The sequence continues at coordinate 173,641 of MEUE01000003.1, read as the reverse complement.
TTTTGCGCGAAGGGAAAAACCGCCAGATCCGCCGGATGCTAAACAGTTTGGGCTATAACGTTGTAAAGCTGAAACGGGTCAGGATTGCCGAATATAGGTTGGAGAGTTTACCAATCGGAAAATATTTGGTTTTGCCTTCCCTTACCGGCGGCCGCGCCCGCGGCCCTTACCCGCCAGCTCCTTGAATTTGGTTTTCTGTTCGGGCGTGAGCAATTCTCTCATCTTTAGCATATAATCCATCCTTCGGATTTGGATTTCGGCCATATTCTTGTTGGTATCCTTAATCAGATTATGCAGTTTGCCGCGATCCGGAGCTTCTTTCTTGATTTCTTCCCCGAGTTCTCCCCTTATTTTTTCATTTTTTTGTTCCAAAGGAAGCAGCTCTTTTTCCATCTGCTGTCTTTGTTCCAAGAATTTCTTTTGTTGTTCCTCCGTCAAATTAAGCTCCCGCGTAAAACCCAGCTTCATTTTTTCCGTCGGGCGCGCTTTGCCTCCCCAGGCCAAGCTTTGTGAAGAGAAGGCGACTATCGCGATCAGGATCAAGACGATTGATTTTTTCATTTTGTTTTTCCTCCTTTTATGATTCCTAATTTGTTTGACAAAACAAACAGGGGAAAAGTTCCTCTACTCATCAAAAATATACCCCAGTACGGGATTTTCGGAATAATCGGCGGGCTGGTCCATGATATAGGCCACGATGGTGTCGTTTTGATTAATACCGGGGTAAAAATACAATCCGGCCGCGATAAATATTGCCGCCAGGGCGCCTGCCAAGGCCAATTTTGGGAAGAGAACAATTTTATTGTCTTGAATTCTACTTAGAATTTCCTCCTCTAATTTTTCGAAATTCGGATTTCGGATTTCGGATTTTTTCAGTTTATCTATATAGTTATCCATTTTTTTAATTCCTCCTTTGCCCGATGCAAATTTGATTTAACCGTTCCGACCGGAATATTCAGGTGGTCCGCCACCTCTTTTAAATCCATTCCGTAAACCTCCGCCAGCAACAAGACCATTCTTTGCTTTGGATTAAGGCCTTCAAGCGGCTTTAACAGGGTATCGGCAGCTTCGATCCGGTCGCTTGAGTCTTCTTCCTGTGACTTGATAATTCCCGATTTTTTGAGCAGATCGCCGATAAATTTATACCGCTGCTGCTTTTTTGCGTAATTTATCCCGGTATTGATCGCGATCCGATAGATCCAGGTTTCAATTTTGGAATCCCCTTTAAAGCGGGGCAGGGCGTTATGGATCTTTATAAAGACTTCCTGAAACAGATCTTCGCGGTCTTCTTTGGTAAAGACAAAACGCGAAACCAGTTTCCAGACCAGTTCCTTTTGGCTATTATAAACTTCATGAAAGTCCATATCTCTATTATATTAGACAATCGGGCAAATGATAAGGTTTCATGATATGTTATAATTTTGAGCATGAGAAGAGCAATCTTGGCCGCTTTATTTATCCTGTTTTTTTCTGGTGTTTCCTTCGCGCAAACCGAGCGGATCCTTGATTTCCATTCCGATATAACGATCAATCCCGATGCTTCGATGGTTGTTTCAGAAACAATTAAAGTCGAGAGTACCGGAGATCAGATTAAGCGGGGAATATACCGGGATTTTCCGACGAAATATAAAGATAAATACGGAACTAATTATAAAATCGGATTTGAAATAGTGGGTATTGAGCGCGATAGGGCTAATGAACCCTATCATACCGAAGGATTGAGCAACGGGATAAGAATTTATATCGGTAGTGCCAACTATTATCTGGATCCGGGGATATATACCTATAAAATTACTTACAAAACCACCCGCCAGCTCGGATTTTTCAAAGATTACGATGAACTTTACTGGAATGTTACTGGCAACGGCTGGGCTTTCCCGATCGAACATGCTTCAGCGGCAATTGCTATACCTAATGGAGCATCAGTTTTAAACACCTCCGCTTATACCGGATATCAGGGGGACAAGGGGGAGGATTTTAGGGCTTCAACCAAAAACGAAAAAGTTTATTTCGAAACAACCAGGGCCTTGCGGCAGGAAGAGGGATTGACGGTTGCGGTCGCCTGGCCGAAAGGTTTTGTTCCGGAGCCGACCGAAAGCGAAAAAAGGGCTGAATTTATAAAAGACAATTTAGGCCTTATTACCGGGACTGCCGGCATAATGGTTCTTCTTTTTTATTACCTGCTTATTTGGTTTATTGTGGGACGTGATCCCAAGAAAGGGACTATCGTGCCGTTTTTCGGTCCGCCGAAAGATATCTCTCCGGCTGCAATGCGGATGATCATGAATATGGGATTTGACCAAAAGTGCTTTATCGCCGCAATTGTTGATATGGCGGTAAAAAAGAGTATAACGATCGAGGAAGAAGGAGGCAGTTATACTCTCAAACAAGTAGAGCAAGCCGATGTTAATGCTTTGTCGGAAGACGAGAAGAGCATTTTTAAAGACCTGATCGCTCCCGAAGGCCAAATTGATCTTTTTGTAACCAACCATGTAGAAATAAGCGGGGCGATAGAAAAGCTTAAAAATATACTTAAAAAAGCTTACGAAAAGGCTTATTTTTTCTCGAACGCTCATTTCTGGTCAATTGGAATTTTGCTTTCGATCGCGGTTCTTGTCTGGGTATCTTTGATTGATATTACCTTTGACGAAAGCGGACTAATCCTTTTTCTTATTCTTTGGATCAGCATTTGGAGTATCGGGGTCGTTTTTTTGCTCTCTAGCTGCTTTTCCGGCTGGAAGAACTTTTTTGCTTCGGCAGATAAGAAGAAGGCTTTTAAAGAGGCTGGAACCTTAACTTTGTTTGCCCTTCCGTTTTTCCTGGCTGAGATCGGAGCAATTGCGGTATTTGTTTTTTTTGGATCGAAAATAGTGCCCATTTTAGCTGTTGTCGTTGTTGTTATAAATGCGCTGTTTTATCACCTGCTTAAGGCGCCGACCCTTTTGGGCCGGCAGATCATGGACCAGATTGAGGGCTTCAAGCTTTATCTTGGAACAGCGGAAAAGGACAGACTTAATTTCTTTAATCAACCCGGCAAGAGTCCGGACCTTTTTGAGAAGTTTCTTCCCTATGCTATTGCTTTAGGGGTTGAGAATAAATGGGCGGAATATTTCTCGGATGAATTTAAGAAAGCTGCAGCAGAAGGGCACGCTTATTCTCCGTCTTGGTACCGCGGAACTGGCTTTGCTTCTTTGGGAGCGGTTGGACTTGCTTCTTCTTTAAGTTCTTCTTTTATGTCTGCGGTCTCATCAGCCGCAAGAGCTCCGAGCTCTTCTTCCGGCAGTTCCGGCAGTTTTGGCGGCGGCTCGTCCGGAGGTGGTGGCGGTGGCGGAGGGGGAGGGGGTTGGTGAGCATCGAATCAATCCTCCCTCTTGTCCGCAAGCCGGGGAGATACATTGGGAACGAACTAAATTCAATCCATAAAAACTGGGACGACGTCTCCTTGCACATCGCCCTGGCTTATCCCGATCTTTACGAAGTTGGAATGTCGAATCTCGGAATCCAAATCCTCTATGATATTTTAAACAAACAAAAAGAGGTTGTGGCGGAGAGGGTCTTTTGTCCGGCTCCGGATATGGGAGAAAAAATGTACGGGCAGGTTTTAAACCTGCCCCTATTTTCTCTTGAATCCTGGACCCCCATTTCAAAATTTGACATGCTCGGATTCTCAATCGGCCACGAGTTGGCCTATACCAATATAATAGAAATGCTCCATCTCTCCGGAATACCGATCTATTCAAAAGACCGTAACGATTCGCATCCGATTGTTTTTGCGGGAGGACCGTGCTGCTTTAATCCCGAGCCGATCGCCGAGTTCATCGATTTCTTTTTAATAGGGGAAGGGGAAGAAGCGATACTTGAAGTTCAAAGCGTAAAACTCAAAGCTCAAAACTTAGGTAGAATTGATATATTAAAAAAGTTTTCTGAAATTGAAGGGATTTATGTTCCGGCGTTGAGGAACAAAGTGAAGAAGCGGCACGTTGCGGATTTTTCGAATGCTTCGGTGCCGACCCATCCGATTGTTCCGTTTATTCAAACAATTCAAGATCGCGGAGTGGTTGAAATTATGCGCGGGTGCAAAAGGGCCTGCAAGTTCTGCAACGCCAGAGTAATTTACGGCCCCGTCCGCGAACGCGATCCGCAAAGGGTAATCGACCTGGCCCAGGAAATTATAAAAAATACCGGACAGGAAAATTTGGCCTTGGTCTCTCTCTCCAGCTCCGATTATTGTGATATCGAGAGAGTTTCTAAAGAACTGGCGCAGAAATTAGCGGAACAGAAGGTTTCATTAAATCTTCCGTCGCTCCGCACCGACAGCTTTGGTGTTAAGCTGGCTAAGGAAATAAGCAGGGTTCGTCCGTCATCTTTAACGTTAGCTCCCGAGACCGGCAACGAGAAACTCCGTTTCTCAATCGGAAAAAGAATAACCGACCAGGAAGTTTTTGACGGAGTAAAAGCCGCGTTTGAAGGTGGGATTTCGGCCATAAAACTCTATTTTATGATCGGGCTTCCCGGAGAGACGGACGAAGACCTGTTATCGATTGCGGAATTGGTAAAAAAAGCATATCAAATCGGTAGAAGTTTTACTCATAGAGCGCGCATAACCGCGGCCCTTTCCACTTTTGTCCCCAAGCCGCACACCGCTTTTGAGCGGGAGGAACAGATCTCAATCGGGGAAACTTTACGCCGTCAGAAAATCATTAAAGACAATCTGCATCAGAAAGGGATTGAAATCCGCTGGCATCAGGCGGAGACCTCATTTTTGGAAGGGGTTTTTGCCAGAGGGGACAGAGAACTTGCTCAAGTTATCGTCAAGTCATGGGAACTGGGAGCGAAGCTGGACGCCTGGTCCGAGTATTTTAAGTTTGATATCTGGGAGCGGGCTTTTGCCGAATGCGGGATTGATCCGAGTCGATATTTAAGAATGAGGGACAAAAACGAGGAATTACCGTGGGACTTTATACAATTAACATAACCTACACCAAAGGCGAAGAGGTAAAATTCATATCGCATCTTGATCTGATCCGCGTGTTTGAGCGGGCGATCAGGAGGGCAAATCTGCCGATCGCTTATTCGCAGGGCTTTAACCCAAGAATGAAAATCTCCTACGGCCAGGCGCTCAAAGTCGGAGCGACTTCTGCCGGTGAAGAGGCGAAGCTGACCTTTGAAGAGGAGATGTCTCACAAGGAGGTTGTCGATCGCTTGAACGCGGTCTTGCCAAAAGGGATCAAGCTGTTGTATAATGTATAATATGCAATACGCAATCATTGAATCCGGAGCCAAACAATACCGCGTATCCCCCGGAGATGTTATCGACATTGAACTGGTGGAGGCCTCTGACAAATATAATTTTGACAAGGTTCTTTTGACCGCCAAAGACGAGGATGTCAAATTCGGCACCCCGTATCTTTCCGGAGCAAAAGTTACCGCTTCGGTTTTGGATCCGAAGATAAAAGACGACAAGGTGGTAATTTTTAAATACAAGAACAAGACCAATTATCGCAAGAAGATCGGACATCGGCAAAAATACACCAGGGTCAAGATTGAGGAGATAAATTATGGCGTCTAAAAAAGCTGGCGGCGCAACAAAAAACGGAAGAGATTCGGGAGGGCAGAGACTCGGTGTTAAAGCCTACGGCGGGCAGATGGTCCCCGGCGGCTCGATCATCATCCGCCAGCGCGGAAGCAAATTCTATCCCGGCCAAAACGCCGGCCGTGGCCGTGATTTTACCATCTTCGCGAAAGTAACCGGCACCATCCAGTTTAAGAAAAACATTATTTCAGTCGTTCCCGCATAATGATAATCGTAATCAAGATCGGTTCAAGTTCCGTTGTCAAAACCGCCAATATCAAAAGAATTGCCAAACAGGTCTCTGCTCTTCTAAAAAAACACAAGCAGGTTATCATTGTCTCTTCCGGTGCGATCGCTTTGGGATCGGAAAAAAATCCCCGTTTGATTGAAGAAAAGCAGGCGGCGGCGGCGGTCGGCCAGAGCCGGCTGATGCGGCAGTGGGAAAAGGCCTTTGAGCGCTACAGGGTCCCGGTCGGACAAATTCTTTTGACCTCCGATGTTTTTTCGGACACCGTAAAAAGGCAGAACGCCTTCAATACCATTTCAACTCTTTTGAAACACGGGGCGGTTCCGATCGTGAACGAGAACGATACCGTCGCGGTTGACGAGATCAGGGTGGGGGATAACGACAATCTTTCCGCCATGGTTGCTGTTCTGATGAAAGCCGGCCTTTTAATAAATTTAACTGATGTCGACGGATTTTACGTCAAAGACCAATCCGGCGGAATTTTGAAGCTTGATTTGGTTGAAGAGATTGACGAGAAGATTAAAGCCGCCGCGACACTGTCGGACAAAAAACACGGTACCGGCGGTATGATTACAAAACTGCAGTCCGCCAAGGTCTGCAAAGCGGCCGGAATTGTGATGGTGATTGCCCACGCCGTCAAAGCCGATCTTTTAAAAATCGCCGCGGGTGAGAAGATCGGGACCCGCTTTATATAAGCCTTCGATTATTTTTATTATGCACTTCGGATCGACAAAGTTTCCGGTCCCAACTTGAACCGCAGATGCTCCGGCCAGGAAAAATTCAATCGCGTCCTCCGCGGTCATAATTCCGCCCATGCCGACGATCGGGATTTTTACAGCTTGCGCCGTCTGCCAGACCATTCTGATCGCAATCGGCCGGATTGCCGGTCCCGACAGTCCTCCGGTTATATTTCCCAATTTCGGTTTTTTGGTATTGATATCAATCGCCATTCCGAGCAGGGTGTTGATTAACGATAAGGCGTCGGCCCCCGCTTTTTCAACCGCTTTGGCGATCAAGGTGATATCGGTCACATTGGGCGAGAGCTTTACAATAAGAGGGAGCTTGGTTGCTTTGCGTGCCGCTTTCGTAACTTCCGCGGCGGCATCCGGATCACAGCCAAAGAGCATTCCGCCTTTCTTTACATTGGGGCAGGAGATATTTAGTTCCAGTCCGGCAATCCGTTTGCTTTTTGAAAGTATCTTCGCCAGCTCCGCAAATTCTTCTTTGCTCCCTCCGGCAATACTGGCGATGACCGGAACATCAAATTTTTCCAAAAAGGGGAGTGCCTTTGCAATAAATTTTTCTACCCCGTCGCTTTGCAGTCCGATCGCATTTAGGATCCCGGATGGGGTTTCTGCGATGCGCGGCGGAGGATTTCCTTCTTTCGGTTTCAAGGTTATGCTTTTGGTTACGATCGCGCCGATTTGGTTCAAATCGCAAAATTCGGAATATTCCTTCCCGTAACCGAAGGTTCCCGAAGCGGCCATCACCGGGTTCTTAAGTTTTATCCCGGCAAGCTCAATCGATAAATCGGTTACCATATTATATCCTCCGAGTTAAAGACCGGACCATCCTTGCAGACCATTTTGTATCCGTCTTTTGTTTTAACCGCGCAGCCGAGGCAAGCCCCGACTCCGCAGGCCATAATTTCTTCAAGGGAGACCTGGCAATTGGTGATTTGCGCGACCGCTTTGAGCATGGCCTTTGGGCCGCAGGCGTAGATTTGGAGGGGCGCAAAATTTTGCGCCCGTACGAATTCATTAAGTAAATCTGTAGCAAGGCCCTTTGTTCCTTCGCTTCCGTCTTCCGTGCAAATTAATAATTTATAACCTATAGCCGATAACGGGATATCGAGTTTGGTTTTGGATCCCAATATCAGAGTGACGTTTATTTTTTCTTTGACCAGTTCTTCTGCCAGGAAAGTTAAAGGGGCGATTCCGATCCCGCCGGCGACTAAAATGGCGTTTTTTATATTCAGGTCAATTTTGAAACCATTTCCAAGCGGTCCCAAGATATCCAGATCGTCTGCCTCTTCGTATTGCGAAAGAAATCGCGTCCCTTCTCCTTTTATTTCATAGAGAATTTCAAACGACTTCTCTTCACGGTTCACCCGGTGGACGGCGAAAGGGCGTCGCAGGAGCGGTTCGGTTCCGGTGCCGCAACGGATAGTGACAAATTGTCCAGGTATTAGGCGCGGGGCGGATTCGAACCGCCGAATGACTGTTTTGCAGACAGTTCCCTTAGCCGCTTGGGTACCGCGCCATTTGGATGACATTATTATTATTTTACCACATTATGATAAAATGGGTGAGTGACGCGCTATCTTTTGGCGATATTTTCGGTTATAACGGCGACGGCGATATTTTCCCTAGGACGCTCCTATTTTGCCAAAGGCCAGTGGGCCTTCTTTTATCTGCTGATTGTGGTTTTTGCCGCCAATTACGGCGGGGTATGGCCGGCGGTTTTAGCGTCTGTCCTTTCTTTTTTTGCCTGGAATTATTTTTTGCTCCCTCCTTACCATACTTTTTTTGTTGACGATCCCAAGGATTGGATCTCTTTGCTGGTTTTTTTGGTAGTCGGGATCATCATGGGGATGCAGACCGGCCGGCTTAAAGAACGTGAGCAGAAGATCGCCCAGGCAGATGCTATCCGTGAGGCGGATCGCCTGAAGACAATTTTTGTCTCTTCAATTTCGCACGAGCTTAAAACTCCTCTCTCTTCGGTTATGGCAACGGTGACAAATCTGTTGGAAAAAGACCTCAAATGGGACGAAGCGGCGGTTAACCGTGAGCTTACTGCCGTAAAAACCGATTTGGACAAGCTCAACAACAGCATAGGTTCGCTTATCGACCTTTCACGGCTGGAGTCGGCGGTTTGGCGCCCCCAAAAAAATTGGTTTGGGCTGGGGGAAATAATCGGGACAACTTTGAGCCGGCTTGCCGATAAACAAAGTTCAAGAATTGTTTTTTTACTTCCCGAAGATTTGCCGGAGATAAAAGTTGACTTTGACCAGATCTCGCGGGCGCTCCAAAATATACTGGAAAACGCCTTGATCTACAGCGGTAAAGAGCTGCCGGTAAAAATTGCGGCAGAAAGCAAGGGACTGGAAGTTATGATCTCAATTGAAGATCAGGGGCCGGGAGTATCCGACGAAGAACGCGTTAAAATATTTGATAAGTTTTATCGTGGATCTTCTGCTTCGGCTTGGCCGTCGGGGACAGGGCTTGGACTGGCAATCGCCAATGAAATCATCAGGTCGCATGGCGGCAGCTTGTGGGTAGAAAAGGTTCTCCCCCACGGGGCTAAGTTTATTATTGTCCTGCCGACAGGAGTATAATAGATCTAATGGGCGCTCCGGAAAAAACAATTAAAATCCTGGCGGTTGACGATGAAGAACAAATTCGCCGCGCGCTAAAATCGATTTTAACGGCAAGAAAATATGAAGTTATCCTCGCGGTTAACGGAGAAGAAGCGCTTGACCTGGCGGTTGACCATTCTCCCGATCTTGTCATCCTTGACCTGGCCCTGCCGGGGATCGGTGGGGTTGAGGTCTGTCGGGAATTGCGCTCCTGGTACAACGGGCCGATCTTAATCCTTAGCGTAAAATCAAGCGACCAGGATAAGATTGAAGCGCTTAACCTGGGAGCGGACGATTATCTGACCAAGCCATTTTCGGCAGGGGAACTGGTCGCGCGGGTAAAAGCCTTAATCCGTCGCTCTTTACAGCCGTCTATTTCGCTTCCGGTAATTAAACACTTCGATCTTGAAATTGACCTGGCGCAAAGAATAGTCAAACGTTCCGGCAAAGAGATCGATCTGACCCGCATCGAATTTGATATTTTAGCCTATCTGGCGCAAAACCCCAATCGGGTAATTTCTTCAAAGATGATCTTACAAAAGGTGTGGGGGCTGGAATACGGCGATGATACACCGACCCTGCGGGTGCATATTAGTAATTTAAGGAAAAAAATTGAATCTCATCCTTCTGTTCCTCGTTATATCCTAACCGAGCCGGGTGTTGGCTTTAAATTTTCTTAACAAAAACTTTATACTCTTACCCCGGATTTTCACGTTATTTTAACAGTCATTTTTATATAATGCGGCATGTCAAAAATAAAATTAGGTCCGCTTCATGTATTGGTTTTGGGATATTTATTTATTACACTGTTCGGGGCATTTCTTTTATCATTGCCTATTTCAAACGCGAAAGGACTATATCAGCCCTTTCTAGATTCCCTTTTTGTGGCGACTTCCGGGATTAGCACTTCAGGGTTAACGGTGGTTGACATTGGCAGTTATTATACGCTTTTTGGACAGTTGGTTTTGATGTGCATCTTTCAAATCGGCGGGATCGGCTACATGACCTTTATTATCTTTGTCGCCTATTTACTGGGAGAAAAGATATCTCTTATGACCAGCTTTACCGCCAGAGAATCGCTGGCTACCCACAGTTACGATTATAAATTGCTGGGAAAATTTTTCAGGAATGTGCTGCTTTATACCTTTATTTTTGAAGCAATCGGGGCAGTAATTTTAGCGGCATACTGGGCAAAGGAATTTCCTTTGTCTTATGCTGTTTATCTGGGAGTTTTTCACTCAATCTCCGCCTTTTGCACCGCCGGATTTTCTACTTTTTCATCCAGCCTAATGAATTACAAAAGCAGTTTTACTGTCAATATGACGGTAAGTATTATCTCGTTGATCGGAGGGATCGGCTTTTTTGTATTGATGGATATTTTTGACCATTTCTATCGGAAGGTTAAATGTATTCCGGGGAGATTGGCTTTACATAGTAAAATGGCACTGCTGGTCACGTTGATAGTTATGACCGCCGGGACCATCGGGATTATGACGACTGAAAAATGGCCCGCGGCTACTAATTATCAGGATCGGATTTTATATTCTTCTTTCCAATCGATTTCGGCTTCAACCACGGATGGATTTAATACAATTGATATCGGTGCCATGTCGGCTTCCGGATTAACCATATTAATTGTGTTGATGTTTATTGGCGCGTCTCCGGGGAGTACCGGCGGGGGCATGAAGACTACTACGTTGGGGGCGCTGTTTGTATCCATGCGGTCGCTTTTGCGTGGTAAAAAAAGTTTCAAAATATTTGAGAGGGAACTCCCTCTGATGACGATCCTGCGGGCTTTCACGGTCTTTACCCTCTTTGTCATGATCGTGGCGATAGATCTTTTGGTCTTGGCCAATACCGAAAACTTTTCTTACCTTAGGGTCTTTTTTGAAATAATTTCCGCGCTGGGGAATACCGGTCTTTCCACGGGAATAACTTCGGGGCTTACTGCTATCGGCAAATTTGTGTTAATCATCACCATGTTTATCGGCCGGGTTGGTCCGGTTACCATCGCGATGGCTTTTTTTGCCAGGCAGCATCGTGAGGCAGTCCGGTTTCCGCAAGAAGATATTTTTGTGGGATAGAGGGTTGGGTTTATTGTGATTTCAGGATATGATAAGATAACAACATGATATTAATTTGCATCATAGCCAGTACTCTCATCATAAGCCTGCTTTCGCTGGCGGGGGTCTTTACGCTGGCGATCAAAGAAGCTTTTCTGCAGAGGATTTTACTTCTTTTGGTCGGTTTTTCGGCGGGGGCGCTCACCGGAGGGGCCTTTCTGCATCTTTTGCCAGAATCATTGGAGCAGTTGAAGCCGGGAGAGACCCTTCTTTATGCCCTGATCGGCTTTACGCTCTTCTTTTTAATGGAACGGCTTTTGCACTGGCGCCATTGTCATGAGGGGAAGTGCGATATTCATGCTTTTTCTTATTTGAATCTTTTTGGCGACGGCCTCCATAATTTTATCGACGGGTTGGTGATCGCCGCCAGTTTTATCGTTAGTATCCCGCTGGGGATCGCCACCAGTATCGCGGTCGCTTCCCACGAAATTCCCCAGGAGATCGGTGATTTTGGGGTTTTAATTTATGGGGGTTTTTCAAAGTCGAAAGCTCTCTTTTTTAATTTTCTTTCGGCGCTGACGGCGGTTCTGGGAGGGGTGACCGGATATTATCTGTCTACGACAATCTCAGGTTTGGCTCCTATGCTTTTACCTATAACCGCGGGAGGATTTATTTATATCGCCGCTTCGGACCTGATCCCGGAACTGCATAAAGAAAAGAATAACTACAAGGCCAATCTGGCTTTTATTCTTTTTCTGTTGGGGATTCTCTTTATGTGGGGGATGACACAGCTGCACCATTAACCCCTTTGTTAACCGCTTGACATTTGTCTTATTATGGGTATATACTCATAACTGGAGGATTTAGAAATGACGCCAAGACCGAGGAAATGGAGATTCTGTCATCCTTTTGACGGAACTAATTTTTATAAACCGCAGGGGATTCCCTTATCTTCTCTGGAAATTGAAGAGATTGGGCATGATGAATACGAGGCGATGCGTTTGTGTGATGTTGAAGGGCTGGAGCAATCCGAATCGGCCAAGAAGATGGGAGTGTCCCAGCAGACAATTTCAAGATTATTGTCTTCCGGCAGAAAAAAGATGATAGGGGCAATATCTTCCGGTAAGGCCCTTAAAATTATTGGAGGAGAACACATTTTTCCGTTAAGGCGGTTTGCCTGCGGAAGAAGATTTAGAAATGGAAGTCCTTCGACAAGCTCAGGACAAGGAGGTGATTGATATGCCAGGAGGAGATGGAACAGGACCGCGAGGAGGAGGGCCGGGAACTGGATGGGGACGAGGCCCCTGCGGAAGAAAAGGTTTTGGCAGAGGGTTTTTCGGTTGGTTTAGAAGGGGTGACGCAAAGCAGGATTTGGAGTCCTTAAGGGCCGAAAAGCGGGAAATTGAAAAGGAAATAGCGGAGCTTGAAGGGGGGAATAAATGAAAATCGCGATTTCAACTGATGGCGGCGACGTTTCGGAACATTTTGGCAGGTGCCCCGAGTTTACCATAGTAGAAATAGAAGATGGAAAGGTCGTTAAGCAAGAGACCATCCAAAATCCGGGGCACCATCCCGGTTTTCTGCCGGAATTTTTACGCCAAAGGGGAGTTTCCGTGATTATTGCCGGCGGTATGGGGCATCGGGCGCAAGGTCTTTTTTCGGAACAGAACATACGGACAATAATGGGAATTTCCGGAAAGGTTGATGAAGTGATTTTGGCTTTCGCGGAAGGCAGGATTCAAAGCGGAGAATCCTTATGCAAGCCGGGAGCGGGGAAAGGATACGGCGTTGAAAAAACTGAATGCGATCATCCGCATGAAGAAGGGGGGCATTGCCAATGAAACTATGTATTACCGCGACGGGAGAAAACTTGGAAGCCGCAGTAGATCCGCGCTTTGGAAGGTGCCAGTATTTTATATTTGTGGATTCGGATACTTTGGAATTTAAGGCGGTTAAAAATCCAAATATCGATACCCGGGGCGGGGCGGGGATACAATCCGGGCAATTGGTTGCCGCCGAAAAAGTTGAAGCGGTTCTTACCGGCAATGTCGGTCCGAATGCCTCGGAAACATTAAACGCTTTGGGGATTAAGGTTTTTGTCGGGGCATCCGGTACGGTCAGGGATGCCGTGCGGCAATATAAAGAAGGCAGTTTAAAACAAACGACCGATCCGTCCGTCCAGTCTCATTTCGGCAATAAATGAAATCGAAAAAAAAACGCGGTTCTTGTGTTGATATTTGTCCGGCGGGAGCAATTGCCAAAGGAGGCAAATAATGAAAACCTTAATAGTGCTTAACCGAAATCCTTATGATGGGACCGATATAACGTGGAATGCCTTGAGGCTGGCGGATAAGTTGTTGGATATAAAAAATGAGGTCAGGATTTTTCTTATGAACGACTCCGTTGATCTGGCCCGGGATGTCGCCAAGCCGCCGGAAGGATATTTTGATCTTGGGCAGATGTTAAAGGACTTGATTGCAAAAAAAGTTGAAGTTAAGGTTTGCGGCACCTGCATGGCTCGCTGCGGGATACATAAGAATCAGCCTTATTTTGAAGGAGCCAAAACCGCCACAATGCCGGAGTTGGCAGAGTGGATAAATAATTCGGACAAGGTGATTTCTTTTTAATATATAAACTTGCAAATAAAACCGAAAAAAAGACCGTGGGAGATTATAATGATTAAAGAAAACGCGCAAAAAATATTGGCTAAGCTATCGGAGAGGGGGAGGGATTATGGCGGCAATTAAAATAAAATCAAGCGAAGAAATAGCAAAGATCAGGGAAGCCTGCTTTGCCGCGGGTTCGGTTCTCGTCTCCATCGGTAGAGAAATTAAAGAGGGGATGACGACCGGCGAGCTGGATAAGATTGGAGAAAGGCTGATAAGAGAGCAGGGGGCGGCGCCGGTTTTTATCGGCTATCGCGGCTATCGTCACGCCACCTGTATTTCTGTCAACGATGAGGTTGTGCACGGGATCCCCGGCGGCAGGATTTTAAAAAAAGGAGATATTGTATCGGTTGACATCGGCACGCGCAAGCAAGGTTATTGCGGCGATACCGCCGCCACATTCACAGTGGGAGAGGCTTCAAAAAAGGCGACTAAACTTATCCGGGCCTGTAAAACCGCTTTGGAAGCCGGCATAAAACAGGCCAGGGGAGGGAACCACTTGGGGGATATATCCGCCGCGATTGAAAAAACAGCCAGGAAACACGGTTATTCGGTGGTGCGGGATTTGTTTGGTCATGGCATTGGCAAAGATTTGCATGAAGACCCCTTAATCCCCAATTTTGGTAATCCCGGAGAAGGACCCGAGTTAAAACCGGGGATGGTTTTCGCGATTGAGCCGATGTTTAATCTTGGGGGATGGAGGTTAAAGACGCTTGATGACGGCTGGACGGTGGTGACGGAGGACGGAAGTTTATCCGCTCATTTTGAACACACAATTTTAATTACAAACGGTGATCCTGAAATTTTGACCTTAAAAGGAAGCTGATCAATGGACTTGGAAATAAAAGGCTTTATCGAAACATCGTTTTTGGACTGGGACGGAAAAGTGTGTTCAACGCTTTATGTTCCGCACTGCAATTTTCACTGCCCCTTTTGCCACAATTCGGGGTTGATAGAAGACCCAAAGCAGTATGAAACTATTCCGGCTGAAAAAATCGAAAAATATCTGCTTTCGCACAAAGATTTTATTGATGGTATTTGCTTAACAGGGGGAGAGCCCTGCCTGCATAAAAACAGGGGGCTCTTTGAATTTTTACGGCGCATTAAGGATTTAGGTTTTGGCGTCAAATTCGACAGCAACGGAACCGATCCGGATTGTTTAAAAAAAGTCATTGAAGAAAAACTTGCCGATTATATTGCCATGGATATAAAAGGTCCGCTTGACGAAAGATACGATAAGCTTTCGGGGATAAAAACCGATTTAACAAAAATAAAAGAAAGCATTAAAATTATAATGGGCTCCGGCCTCCCGTACGAATTCCGCACCACCATTGTCCCCGGACTGCTTGGCGGTAAAGAGATGGAAGAAATAGCGAAAGAGATAGCGGGGGCGAAAAAGTTTGTTCTCCAGCAGTTTGTCGCTAAAAATTGCTGGGACGAGTCTTTTCGGGATATCAAGCACTACGAACGGAAAAAGTTGGAAGAGTTGCGGGATACTATCAAGCCTTTTGTCAAAAAGGTTTTAATCAGGGGAGAATAAAAAAAGGAGGAATTCTGACATGGAAAAAGAGAAGTACGATGTAATTGTGGCTGGCGGAGGTCCGGCGGGGGTTATCAGCGCGGTGACGGCAAGGAAGTATTATCCGGACAAAAGCATTCTTTTGATTAAAAGTGTTGGGAAAGGGGTTATTCCTTGCGGAATCCCCTACATGTTTAATTCCTTGAAAAATCCTGAAGATAACATCATGGGAAGTGCTCCGCTGGAAAAAAGCAGGGTTGATATTATGCTTGATGAAGTGACAAAAGTTTCGCGCAAGGCAAAGAACATAACAACCAAAGCGGGAAAAATCCTGGGGTATGACAAGCTGATCCTGGCGATGGGATCAAATCCGATCCTGCCGCCGATAAAGGGATTGGACAGTAAAAATGTTTTTCCGATTTATAAAGACATGGATTATCTCAAAGGAGTAAAAGAAAAACTGTCTGCGGCTAAGAATATAGTAATTATTGGAGGAGGGTTTATCGGGATTGAATTTGCCGACGAAATTTCCGGGCTAAAAGGAAAAAACGTAAGTTTGGTCGAAATGTTTCCTTACTTGCTGCTTAATTCTTTTGATTCCGAATTCGGAGAGATGGTAGGCGCCAAGCTTGAGGCCAAGGGAGTAAAATTGCTGCTCAATAGTAAGGTGGAAGAAATTTTGGGATCGGAAGTGCGCCTTTCCGACGGTACCACAATCCCCGCGGATATGGTGATCCTTGGCATCGGGGCCAGTCCGAACACCAAATTGGCGGAAGAGGCCGGCCTTGATTTGGGAAAAGGGAAAGGGATTTGGGTAGACGAATATATGCGCACCGCCGATCCGGATGTTTTCGCGGTCGGGGATTGCGTGGGAAAAAGGGATTTTTTTACCAGGAAAAACCTGCCGGTGATGCTGGCTTCAACCGCTACCGCGGAAGCGAGAGTCGCCGGAGCGAACCTTTTTAAATTAAAGGTCGTTCGGGAGAATAAAGGGACTATCGCGATTTATTCCACCTGCTTGGATGGCTTGGCTCTGGGTTCGGCCGGATTGACCGAGAGCGCCGCCAGGGGAGAGGGATTTGAAGTGGAAGTGGGCAGGGCGGAAGTTCCCGACAAGCATCCGGCGGCCATGCCCGGCGCGAATAAAATAAAACTAAAGCTGATTTTCTCCAAGCAGTCGGGGATTATTTTGGGCGGACAGGTTTCCGGCGGGATCTCCGCCGGAGAGATTATCAATATAATCGGTATGGCGATTCAAAAAAGGGTTTCTGCGACCGAGCTTGAAACGCTTCAAATGGCGACCCACCCCTGCCTTACCGCTCCACCGACCATGTATCCTCTGGTCTTGGCCGCCCAGGACGCGGGAGATAAAATATGATGCAGGAAGCGATCCTCAAAAACAATAAGATCAAGGAAGAAAGGATCCGGCTCTACAAATCTTTCGGCTATGATCAGGAGGCTGCCAGGGATTTTATTGTCGACAAAATCCTTCCGGTCGAAGGGAAAGTGCTTGAGGTTGGTACCGGAAAAGGGCATACCGCGGTACTCCTGGCGAAAAAAGCTGGATACGTGATCAGCGTCGATATTTCAGCCGAAGAACAGCAGATCGCCAAACTGAATGCCGCCAGCGAAGATGTGTCGCACAAGACCGGGTTTGTGGTTTGTGACGCCGAAAAGCTTCCTTATAAAGACCGGTCTTTTGATACGGTTGTTTCGGTAAACGCTTTTCATCACTTCAAACGGCCTTTCGCGGTCCTCTCCGAAATGATCCGTGTTTGCGACAAAAAACTGGCGATAGCCGATTTTAACGACGAGGGCTTCAGGATCATAAGAAGGGTGCATAAGAGCGAAGGACATGAACATCAGGAGGAGTGCGGGGATTTTTCGATTGTCGGCGCCTATTTGAAAGAACACGGTTTTATTGTAAAAAAACACGAGGGGTGCTGTCAGCTGGTTTATGTCGCGGAAAGGATAAAATGATAATTTCGGTCGCTTCCGGCAAAGGCGGAACAGGGAAAACTTTAATCGCCACATCTTTGGCCTTTTCGATCGGAGAGAATGTCCAGCTTTTGGACTGCGATGTCGAAGAACCTAATTCCCATATCTTTATTAAACCCCAAAATAAAAAGACCGAAACAGTCGCGGTTATGGTTCCAAGAGTTGACGAATCTTTATGCGATTACTGCGGAAAATGCTCCGAGGTCTGTGAGTTTAACTGTATTGTCGTCGCGAAACAAAAGGTATTGATCTTTGACAATCTTTGCCATGCCTGCGGCGGCTGTGTTCTGTTTTGCCCGAAAAAAGCGATCAGGGAAGAAAAAAGGGAGATTGGCAAACTGGAGACGGGTGATCGGGACGGGATCCGTTTGGTTACCGGTATTCTTAATGTTTCGGAAGCAATGGCGATCCCGGTAATTTCGGCCGTTAAGAATAAAACCGATAAAAATAAAACCGTGATTATTGATTCTTCTCCCGGGACTTCCTGTCCGATGGTCGCCGCGGTCAAAGGATCGGATTACTGCCTTTTGGTTACGGAATCAACGCCGTTCGGGCTTTATGACCTTAGTTTGGCTTTTGAGGTCGTCAAAAAGATCGGGCTTCCCGCCGGTTTGGTAATTAATAAGTATGACAGCGGTTTTGGTGAGCTTGAAGAATATTGTAAAAAGGTTGGTCTCCCCGTGTTGCTGAAGATTCCGGAAGAGAGAAAAATAGCGGAGGTTTATTCAAGGGGGGAGAATTTGGTGGAGGTTTTTCCGGAGTACAAATCAAAATTTATCGAATTGTTTGAAAGGATAAGAAAATGAAGCAGATCGCGGTTATTTCTGGAAAAGGGGGGACGGGGAAGACGACCATGACGGCCGCTTTGGCAGGGATCGCCAAAAACAAAGTTACGGTTGACTGCGATGTTGACGCGGCCGATCTTCATTTGATTTTAAATCCAAAAATCCAAGAAGAGCATGATTTTGTCGCTTCTAAAGTCGCCTCAATTAATTTTGAAAAATGTAAAAAGTGTGGGAGGTGTAAAGAGGTCTGCCGTTTTGGCGCGATTTCAAAGGGGCCAAAAATTGATCCGGTTTCCTGTGAAGGGTGTGGGGTTTGTTTTAGAATCTGCCCGAACGGGGCGATTGATTTTAAGGAGAAAGTTTCCGGAAAATATTTTATTTCCGATACGCGTTTTGGACCGCTGGTCCACGCGAAGCTTGGAATAGCGGAGGAGAACTCCGGAAGATTGGTCAGCCTGATCAGAAAAGAGTCTCGTAAAATTGCCGAAAAGAACAATTTTGATTATATTTTGATCGACGGTTCTCCCGGGATCGGCTGTCCGGTGATCGCTTCGATTACGGGAGTTGACCTGGTTCTGATTGTTACCGAGCCGACCCTGTCCGGCCTGCATGACTTGGAACGGGTGGCCGCGCTCTCTGGGCATTTTAAGATCAAGACGGTCGTTGCCGTAAACAAGTATGATATCAACCCGGAAAACACCAGAAAGATTGAAGCCCTTTGCTCCGCGCTGGCAATCCCCGTTGTCGGCAGGATCCGATATGATAAAATTGTAAACAAGGCGATGATAAGCAGAAAAACAGTAATAGAATATGATCCAAAATCTGTTGTTGCAAAGGAGCTTGGCAATATATGGCAAAACATCTTGGCCGCATGAACGGGCCGGACGCCTCGTCTTACGTAAAAGGCCCTTGCGGAGACGAGATGGAATTTTATCTCATTATCAATGATTCTAAAATAGAAGAGGTAAATTTTTTTACCGGCGGATGCGAATCTACCATGGCCTGCGGAGAAAAGGCTTCGGAGTTGGTAGAAGGAAAGAGTTTGGACGATGCTTTGGGGATCTCGCCAAAGATGATAAAAGATAGTTTGCCAAGCCTTTCAAAAGAAGAAGGGCACTGTTCAATTTTGGCGGTGACCGCACTTTTCCGCGCTATTGCCGACTATTTGCTAAAACCATGAAGATAAAAATAATATACGAAAATAATTTGAAAGGGAAGGGGTTGAGGCCGGGGTGGGGATTTGCCGCAGTAATCGAGTTTAACGGAAAGACAATTCTTTTTGATACCGGAGGAAAAGCGGATATCCTGTTGTCCAACATGAAAGCGCTTCATATTAATCCTCAAGAAATTACGGATATTTTTATCTCCCATATTCACTGGGATCACACTGGAGGGCTATTTGGTTTCTTAAAAGGGCTATTTGGTTTCTTAAACAAAAATCACAAAGTTAATGTTTATGTCCCCGCCTCTTTTTCGGACGCTTATTGCGGAGAGGTTAAGGCCTGCGGAGCCAGATGCGTCCGGATTAAAGGCTTTAAAAGAATAGCGAAAAATATTTACAGCAGCGGAGAGATGGGGACAATACTCAAGGAGCAGTTTTTGATCATTGATGCTCCCGAAGGATTGGCAATGATTACCGGTTGTTCCCATCCCGGCATTGTCGCCATGGTTGAACTGGCAAAGAAAAAACTTAACAAAAAAATTGACCTTGTTTTGGGCGGTTTTCATCTTTATAAGTCAACGGCTTCCGAAATTAAATCAATCAAGAATAAATTAAGAATTTTAGGCGTCAGGCGGTTGTCTCCCTGCCATTGCAGTGGTGGAAAGGCGGTAGGTCTGGAGACCGGTTTGTTTAAATTAAGTTAGGAGGAAAAAAATGCATATTCCAGACGGGTTTCTTGATCCAAAAGTTTCGGTGGGGATGATGAGTGTGGCCGGCGCGGCCCTGGCTTTCTGTTTTGCGAAGGTTAAGGAAGTGGTTACCGCCTTGGTTCCGGCTGAAGCTTTGGCTACGGCGGGACAAGGGGCCGGAAACCTCTCCGGCCGCCTGCGGCGGGTTTTGACCCCCGCCGGAGAAAAACTGATCTATAAAATGGGGATGGTCGCCTCTCTTATCTTTGCAGCGCAGATGTTTAACTTTCCGATTAACAGCGGGACCTCGGGACATTTGATTGGAGGGGTCTTTGCTTCAGTCATTTTGGGTCCGTTTGCGGGAGCAATTGTCGTTGCGATTGTTTTAACGGTGCAGATGCTCTTTTTTGCCGATGGCGGAATTTTGGCGATCGGGGCGAATATCTTTAATATGGCGGTGATCGCTTCGTTTGGATGCTATTACATTTATTATTGGCTAAAAAAATATCTGCCGGAGTGGTTTTCTGTTGCCGTTGCCGCCTGGGCTTCGGTTGTGCTTGCTTCTTTTGCCTGTGCCGTTGAATTGGGTGGCGGTGTAATTATCCCCGCGATGGTTAAAGTTCACGCGGTTATCGGGATAGCGGAAGCTTTGATTACGCTGGCGCTGGTCAATATTTTTCGCACCATGCGGAAAGGAGAGGAATAAGTGATGAAAAAATTATTTTTTGTCGCCATTCTTGTTGCCGTTGTTGCCGCCTTTTTTGCCTCCGCCAATCCCGACGGTCTTGATTTTGTGGCGGAACAACTCGGTTTTGCCGGAAGGGCAATAGAGCGTCCCGGCTTGCCGTACACGGTTGGAGTACTCGGTGTTTTTCTGACGGCGGGAATATTCTGGGGGGTTGGCCGAATTCTAAAACTCATTCTTCTCCTTATCCTCATCCTTGTTTGTTCTTCTCCCGTCTTTGCCGCCCGGCCTTTGGTGACCGACGATTACGGGACGGTTGAATTGGGCAAATACGAGCTTGAAGCCGGATTCAATGCTGTCGGTTTTCTTTCGCAGATAAAAAGGGGGATGGCTCCCAATATCGATCTTGGCCTTGAAATTCCCTACAACACTTCCGCGGTATCCGGCTTGGCCGATCTGGTCCTTCACGGAAAGTGGAGATTGAAAGATTTTGGTGAAGACGAGGGGGTCACCGTCCGGGTAGACGCGAAGCTGACCAATGGGGATGCGGCGCGGGGCTTGGGTTCGGGTTTTCTTGACTACGGCCTGATTATGATCCTCTCCAAAAAACTGGGGGGGCTGGCTTCCCATTTTAACCTCGGTTATGTCGTGATCGGTGACGCGGCCAATAGCGTAACCGACGATACTTTTGTTTACGGCGCGGCGGTTGAAAATTATTTTCAAAACGGGATCGGACTGGGAGCGGAGATTGTCGGGATTTGTTGTCAGATCAGAACCACCGCCAACCTGCAATTATGCGCCAGGTATCAGGCCTCCGATTCCATAAGATTCGATGCCGGTTATTCGATGGCGCTAACGGATAATTCGAGTAATATCGCTACCGGGGGGTTGACATGCGCGTTCTAACTGCCGCCGTATTGTTTTTTGCCTTTTTGTTTGTTCCTTTTTCTTTTGCCGAAGCGCCCCGTCAGCCCGACTATGCCAAAGCCGAAATATTGTCGGTTGTGGACCAAAAGGTGAAGGTTAAGGTTAAAAGCGGAAAGTTTCAGGGAAAAATAATTTCCATCAGCCACAGCAGTAACGGCGAGGGGATAATGGGGGGAGAGATGAAGGTTGTCCCCGGCGACCGGGTCATCCTCTATGTTGAAGAGTATCCAACCGCGGCGGAGAGTCCGGACGGTTCCCCAATGTTTTATATCGCCGATTATGTCCGCGACACGCCGCTCTACTGGCTGGCCTTTTTTTATGTGCTCTCTTTGGTTGTGGTCGGCGGGAGAAAGGGGGTGCGGGCGCTGGTCAGTCTGGTTATCACAATAGCGCTGATATTTTTTATCTTATTTCCGCTCACTTTGTTGGGATGGAATCCTCTTTTGGTCGCGGTTTTGGTTTCGGCGCTCGTATCTTTAATCGTTTTCAGGATTATCGGCAGAAAAACAATTAAGAGTGTAAGCGCGGCGATCGGAACTGTTTCCGGAGTTGCCATTGCCGGGTTAATCGCCTATGTTGTGGGGAATCTAATCCACTTGAGCGGCCTAAGCTCCGAAGAGGCGCGGATTTTGCTTTATTCGATGGATTTGAAAATTGATTTTCGGGGGCTTCTTTTTGCCGGGATTCTAATCGGTGCCTTGGGAGCGGTGATGGATGTCGGGATGTCGATCGCTTCGGCGATTGACGAGGTACGAAAGGTCCATCCCGAAGCGAACTTTAAAAATTTATTTGATGCCGGGATGAATGTCGGCCGCGATGTGATGGGGACGATGTCGAACACCCTGATTTTGGCCTACACCGGTTCGGCCTTACCGCTTTTGCTTTTAATCCTTGCCAACGATCTTTCGCTTGCCAAGGTGATGAATATGGAGCTGATCGCGGAAGAGCTCACGCGTGCTCTGGCCGGGAGCATCGGGCTGATCCTGTGCATCCCGATCACCGCTTTTGTCTCCGCGATTTTGTACGAGTGGTATAATAATAACAGTAGTAAGAGCATAAAATTATAAAGAAAGGCAGATGTATTATTCTTGTTGTTATTTGATCCTCTCTCGGTATTTTTCTTAATCATCATCCTAACTATATCCATTCCTTCCTTTATTTATTCTTTCGGTTATTTAAAGGGGCATTATTCGGGGAGAAAAATTTTACTGGGCCATCTCCTTTTTGCGCTTTTTGTCCTTTCACTGCTTTTGGTGGTTTCCGCCGGCAATATTTTTTTCTTCCTGATCGCCTGGGAGCTGATGTCTTTCTGTTCCTATTTTTTGGTGGTCTTCGACAGCGAAAACAAGAAATCAATTACGGCAGGGACTATTTATATGATCATGTCCCAGATCGGCACCGCCCTTTTGATCGTCGCTTTTTTGCTGATGTATAAATATGCCGGCTCTTTTGATTTTAACGCGGTCAAGGCGGCCCTCTCTCTTCTTCCGGCGAAACACCAGGATATTCTTTTTCTTTTGTTGTTTTTCGGGTTTGGCGCCAAAGCGGGGATTGTTCCGCTCCACATCTGGCTCCCCTTTGCCCATCCCCAGGCTCCCAGCCATATTTCCGCGCTGATGTCCGGGGTTATGATTAAGACGGCAATCTACGGGATGATCAGGTTTATTATTTTGACCCTGGGGGTAAATTCTCTTTGGTGGGGGGAATTGGTTATTGTTTTTGCCTGCCTTTCTTGTCTGGTCGGAATAATTTATGCTTTGATGGAAAAGGACCTAAAAACTCTGCTGGCCTATTCCAGCGTGGAGAATATTGGCATTATACTTTTGGGGGTAGGGGGATCGATGATGTTTCTTAAACTGGGATATCTGCCGCTGGCTCTATTAGCCATGTGCGCCGGGCTGTACCATCTTATTAACCACGCGGTCTTTAAGGGTTTACTTTTTTTATGCGCGGGGAGCGTTTATCGCGGGACCGGCACCCGCAATATAGAGAAGCTGGGGGGACTGATTAAAAAAATGCCGTGGACCTCTTCTTATTTTTTACTCGGTTCGATTGCGATCTCGGCTCTTCCGCCGCTTAACGGTTTTATAAGCGAATGGCTTACTCTGATGGTCTTTTTTCTGGGGGCGTTAACCGTTGCCGGAGGGATTAAGCTCTTTTTCGGACTGGCTGCCGCCGCGCTGGCTTTAACCTCCGGACTGGCTGCCGCCTGTTTTGTCAAGGCCTTTGGGATCACTTTCCTGGCCCGTCCGAGGAGCGCGAAAGCGGAAAATGCCAAAGAGTGCGGGCTTTCGATGAATATCGGGATGGGAATTCTGGGAGTGCTGGTTGTTTTTCTCGGTTTAGGCGCTGTTTATGTTGTTAAATTGCTGGTGATAGTTTCCGGTTCTGCTTTGGGGATAGAGGGCGGCCAAATTCAGTTGGGCTCAAATATGTACCTGCCAAGCCCTTTTTTGCCCTTGCTACTTATCTTTTTTCTGGGGCTCGCGTTTGTTCTTCAAAGATCCCGAGTTTCGACCAATCAGACTTGGGATTGCGGCTATTATAAGCTTACTCCCAGAAACGAATACACCGCCACCGCTTTTTCCAAACCGTTCCGGCGGGCTTTCGGTTTTTTCCTTCGGCCGTACCGGACGGCAAACAAGAGTAAAGATTCCCATTACCACATAAAAACTTTTTCCTATGAAACCCACACCACCAAGATTTTTACGAAATACCTCTACAAGAATCTGCTGGGATGGATATTTGGCCTCGCTAGAAATATGCGCGGGATCCAGACCGGCAGCATCCATATCTATTTGGGTTATATTTTTTTAACCCTGCTTTTGCTTTTGGTATTCATGGGAAGGTATTAAGATGATAGAAATTATTATTTTGGCTTTTGCCTCCCCGCTTCTAAGCGGGATTATAACGAAGATAAAAAACAACTTGAGGTTTAGGAAGGGGCCCGGTATTTTTCAGCCCTATTTTAATTTGATAAAGTTTTTTTCAAAAGAAGAAGTTGTTTCCGAGCACGCCTCCTGGATCTTTAGGATTGCACCTCCGGTTGTTTTTGCCGCGGCCTTCTCGGCTCTTTTCCTGCTCCCTTTTGGTTTTACCGGTGATCTGATTGCAATCCTTTTTCTTCTTTCGCTCGGACGTTTTTTTCTGGCTCTGGGGGGGCTTGATCCGGCCTCCGCTTTCGGTGGGATGGGCTCTTCGCGGGAAATGTTTATTTCGAGCCTGACGGAGCCGGTGGCGATGCTTGCCGTCTTCGCGATTTATTTGGATGCTTCCAATATAATGGCGGTGGCGGCCCTCTTTTTGGTCGCTTTGGCGGAGACCTCGCGCATACCGGTTGACAACCAGGAGACCCATCTTGAGCTCACAATGGTGCATGAGGCGATGTTCCTGGAATATTCCGGCCGGTCGCTGAGTTTGATAGAAATTGCCGCGTATATCAAACAATTGATTTTCTTTTTGATTATCGCGCTGCTGATCTTTCCCGGTTTTAACGGCTTTTTATTTTTGGCGGCAAAGCTTTTGTTCCTTTGCGTACTGGTGGCGGTAACTGAAGTGTCCCTGGCTAAAATGCGCCTGTTCAGAGTGACCGATTTTGTCTCTTTTGCCGGCCTTTTGGCGGTTGCGGGAATAATATGGAAAATTTTATAATTTTAGGTCTGCTGCTTTCGGCCTTTGGGATGGTTTTTTCAAAGCGCGTCGGCGCCTTGATCTGGAATTTTACCCTGCAGTCTTTTTTTCTTTTTCTTCTGACCTTTATTGAGGCGGTCAAAGGGGGAGGGTTGAGCCTTTATCTTGTTGCCGTGCTGGTCCTGATCTTAAAAGTGCTGGTTATCCCGAGGATTTTTTCGAAGATGGTTGTTGAAATGAAAGTGAGCGAAGACCTCGGGTTTTTTATCAGGCCGGAACTTTCTTTGATCATAGCCCTGCTTTTGGCCTATCTCTCCTGGGTTTTTTCCGGGATGCTTTTCTTGGGCGCCGCGGCGGCGGTCGCTTTTTTGATGATGGCCCTCGGTTTTTTTATCATGGTCTTCAGGGCAAAGGCGCTGGCGCAGATCATCGGGCTTCTGGCGATGGAAAACGGCATTTTTCTGCTGGCCTCCCTGGTTTCCGGCGGCATGTCGTTTCTGGTTGAGATGGCTATATTTTTTGATGTTTTTGTCGGAGCGGTAATTCTTGGCATATTTGTTTACCGGATCAACCGGCTTTTTGTAAGCATTGACGTAAGTAAATTAAACAGGTTAAGGGGTTAAGATGGAACTAACAATTATTCTTGCCGTCCCTTTGATCCTTTCGGCGGCCGGTCTTTTTGTAAAAAAGAACGAAGGATTGGCGAACCTGAACTGTTTGGGTTATCTTCTTTCGCTGATCTTTAGCATCTCGGCGGGCTACCGGTTTTTGTCCGCCCCGGGGTCGCTCTCCGTTGACGGCTTGAGCCTCTTTTTTGTCTTTACGATTTCAACCGTGGCTTTTGCCGCCGCCCTTTATTCCGGAGGATATATTGAGCACGAAATAAGCCGTAATTTAATTACGAAGGAGAAGGCCCGGCTTTATTATCCGCTTTTCAACCTCTTTGTTTTTGCCATGCTTTTGGTGACAACGGTCAATAACCTGGGGCTGATGTGGGTGGCGATAGAAATTACGACCCTCGTTTCCGCTTTCTTGGTCGGGTTCCATAACAATAAAAATTCGGTCGAGGCGGCCTGGAAATATATTATTATCTGTTCGGTCGGGATCACCCTGGCCCTTTTGGGGACGATCCTTTTTTCTTACGCCTTTGTCTTTTCAACCGGAGCCAAAAGCTTGAATTGGACCGAACTCTTTTCGGCGGCCTCCCGGCTTAATCCGGAGATAGTCAAAATCGCGTTTATCTTTATTATAATTGGTTACGGCACCAAGGCCGGGCTTGCCCCTATGCACACCTGGCTGCCCGATGCCCATAGCCAGGCCTTGTCACCGATCAGCGCTCTTTTGTCGGGAGTGTTGTTAAAGACCTCTATTTACGCGATCTTAAGATATGGCTTGATTGCCGACAAATGTCTGGGGGGATCTTATGTTTCGCATCTGTTAATTCTTTTTGGAATGCTTTCGCTTCTGGTTTCGGCCGGTTTGGTTCTGGTACAAAAAGATATCAAGCGCCTGCTGGCGTACTCGAGCATAGAGCATATCGGAATTATTGCGCTCGGTTTTGGGATCGGCGGTCCGATCGGAACCTATGGGGCTCTGCTGCATATGTTTAACCACGCGGTCACCAAGTCGCTCCTCTTTTTTGGGGTCGGCAACATTGTAAACGTTTACGGTAGCCGTAATATCCGTAGTATTCGGGGAGCTTTGAGGGCTCTTCCTTTTAGCGGCTTGATGGTAACCGCCGGTATTTTTGCCCTGGCCGGTTTTCCTCCCTTTTCGATCTTTTTTAGCGAAATGATGATCCTGCTTGCCGCTTTTAGCCGCGGCTATGCTGTGCTGGGGTGCGCAATGCTCTTTTTCATCGTCATAATCTTTGGCGCGGTCATCTATTATTTCAGTCAGGTTTTGTTCGGCGAAAAGCCCAAGAATATTGTCCCATATAAAGAGCCGTTGCCGGGTCGGCTGGCGTTTCTTTTCCTGTTGGTTTTTATTTTGGTCTCCGGCTGGGCGGTTCCGGTTTTACTTGACGGATTAATCCGGTCCGTCTTAATTTTAAAGGGGATATAAATGACGCATAAAGACGAAGTTTATATTGAAGCGGCGGCCGATAATTTCGGCGCTTTGTGCCTGTCTTTGCATAAAGAGCATTGTTCTCCTGTGATGGGGATGTTCGCGCGGGAGCTAAAAGACGATTACAGGATTTACTGCGCTTTTATCTCGGTAAAATTAAAAAAATGGTTTTTCGCGACTTTGGACATCCCAAAGGATAATCCGCAATTTCCTTCAATCGCCAAAGAGATCTATTCCGCCAATCTTTTTGAGCGCGAGATCAGGGAGATGTTCGGGATTAATCCGATTGGGAATCCGGACAACCGGCGGCTCCGCCTGCATGAAGAGGTTTGGCCGAAGGGTTCTTTTCCTTTAAGAAAAGATTTTGTTCCTCCAAAAGAAAAACCGGAGGGGAGAGAATATCCTTTTGCGAAAGTGGAAGGGGAGGGGGTTTTTGAGGTCCCGGTCGGACCGGTGCATGCCGGAATAATCGGTCCGGGGCATTTCCGTTTCAGCGTTGCCGGGGAGCCGATTGTCAACCTTGAGCTTCGCCTCGGTTTTTCTCACCGCGGAGTTGAAAAACTTTTGGAAAACAAAATCCCGTCCGCCGCCGTACGGCTGACCGAATGCGTCGCGGGCGATTCGGCCGTCGCCCACAGCTGGGCCTTTTGCCATGCGGTTGAAAAGATTGGCGGGATTAAAGTCCCGGAAAGAGCCGCTATCATAAGGGCGATATTGTTGGAGCTTGAGAGGATGTATAACCATGTTGCCGATATCGGCGGCATGGCGATAGATGTCGGCTTTTCCCATCCGGCCGCTTTGGCTTCAATAATTAAAGAATCGATCCATTCTCTTAATCAGCGCCTAACCGGCAGTCGGTTTTTGAAGGGGATTAACGTAATCGGCGGGGTCGCGCGCGATATCGGCAACCTGGATGGACTTGATTCGATTATGGCTGATTTTAAGGATTTGAAAGGGATATTGCTCTCCAGCGTCTCTTTTCTCGACCGGGTGGAACCGACCGGGATTTTACGGAGAGAGACCGCGGAGAATTTGGGAGTGACCGGCTTGGCCGGCCGGGCTTCGGGTATTGCTATCGACCTGCGTCAGGGTTTTATGGAAACCTATAATAAGCTTGATTATAAATTGTCGACTTATAGTTCGGGGGACTGCCTAGCCCGGCTCAAAATCAGGATAGATGAGTTTGAAGGATCGGCAAAGCTGATCCGCCGGCTTTTGGAAAATTTACCGCAGGGAGAGATTCTCGCTTCGGATATTAATTTTAAGGAGGGGTATTCTTTGGGCTATGTTGAGGGGTGGCGGGGGCCGGTCTTATATTGGGTCAATCTTGACGGGGAGGGAAAAATAGATCGCTGTAAAATTATTGATCCGTCTTTTCGTTCTTGGCAGGGGCTCTCTTACGCGGTGTTGGGAGAAATTATTCCCGATTTTCCTCTTTGCAACAAAAGTTTTGACCTTTCTTATCCGGGGGGCGATTTATGAGCACATTGGATAAACTGTTGCTTTGCAGATTGCGGAAGGGGATAGTGACCGTTCCCGTTGAAATTCAAAAAGTTGAGCAAATGGGAGCGGAACTAAAAAAAGCGATCAATGCCCGGTTCAGGCGGTCGTTTAATATCCGGGAAGTGGATACCGGATCGTGCGGGATTTGTGAAGCGGAGATCATTGCCGCGAACAATCCTGTCTATGATGTCGCGCGGTTCGGGGTAAATTTTGTCGCCTCTCCCCGCCACGCCGACGCCCTTTTGGTTACCGGGCCGGTCGGGAAAAACATGCTTTTGGCGCTTCAAAAAACTTACGATGCCATGCCGGAGCCGAAATTGGTCATAACTTTGGGCGATTGCGCCTTGGACGGCGGTATTTTTAAGGAATCTTATTATGTGGAAGGGGGAGTTTCAAAAATCCTTCCCGTTACGTTGCATATTCCAGGCTGTCCTCCGACACCGCTTGAAATAATCGAAGCGCTGCTCGGCCTTTTGAAGCAATAAGCCTATAATTCTGCTATCATTATCCTATGTCAATCTGGCAAGAGCTAACCCACGACAATATCCTAACCGCGGTTGAAAAGACGATCGGAAAAAAGCTAAGCGGTCTGCTCATCAAGCGCAACAGCTACATCAATCGGGTTTATGAACTTGAGAAATACGATTCGCTGGAGCGGATTATCGTAAAATTTTACCGTCCCGGCCGCTGGACCAAAGAACAGATTCTGGAAGAGCACAATTTTCTTTTTGAACTTGCGGAGCAAGAGACTCCGGTTATTCCTCCGTTACGAATCGATGGCTGTTCCCTTTTTGATCTGGCATCCACTCCATTTGTCCTTTTTCCAAAGAAGGGGGGCAGGGCTCTTGATGAATTTAATAAAGAGGGATGGGAAGAAATAGGGCGGATTATTGCCAGGATCCATCTTGCCGGCGCAAAACACAAAGAGAGTTCCCGGATCACCTGGCGGCCTTCTATCGCGACGAAGCATCATCTTGAGGTTTTGTACGGAACAAACTTTTTGCCGGACAATTTTGAAAAGTCATTCAAACAGGCGGCGGAACTTTTCTTAAAAAAAGCCGAGCCGTTATTTGACGGCCCGGAATTTATTTTATTGCACGGCGACTGCCACAAAGGGAATTTGATCCACCGCCCGAACGAGGGGATTTTTATCGTCGATTTTGACGATCTTTGTTTTGGGCCTCCGGTGCAGGATATTTGGCTTTTGCTCCCCGATATCCCGGAAAATTGCGAGAACGAACTTAACTGGTTTTTAAAGGGTTATGAGACCTTCAGGAAATTTGACCGTCAATCATTGGCCCTGGTTCCGCTTTTGCGCGGGATGAGGATCATCCACTATGTCTCCTGGCTGGCGGTGCAGAGTTTGGATCCCGATTTTAGGACCCACTTTCCCGAAGCGGGGAGTTCGCGCTACTGGAGCGAGACGATCAAAGAGATCCAGGAGATTTGCTATAATTAGCCATGCAGGATTACAAGTTTAAAATCGAATTATCGGTTCGCGACTATGAATGCGACCTGCAGGGGATCGTCAACAACGCGGTTTATCAGAATTATTTGGAGCATGCCCGCCACGAATATTTAAAAAGTATCGGCCTTGATTTTGCCGAATGCACCCGGAAGGGGATTAATCTGGTGGTGGTTCGGATCGAATTGGATTACAAGTTTCCGCTCAAAAGCGGTGATAGATTTGTAGTCGGTTTAAATTTTGAAAAAGAATCGCCGGTGCGGTTTGTTTTTTATCAGGATATTTACCGGCTCCCCGATGAAAAGTTGATCCTCAAAGGGAAAGTGACCGGCACCGCGTTAAATGAAAAGGGAAGGCCGGATCCCGGTTTGATGCCGTAACCTGCTTAAAATAAATTCTAAGCACGAAGCACGAAATTTGAAACAATTTATAATATTTAAAATTTAATTAATTGTTTAAATTTTGGTATTGTTTAGAATTTCGAAATTCGGATTTCGGATTTTCTTCAAACTCCCAAAATTGGCGGCAAAATTGCTGGGGAATGGTAAAGGGGGCGATAAAGATGAATACTTTGATACCAATAGAAAGGGTAGAGAACAAAATTTATTTGATTAGGGGCCAAAAAGTGATGTTGGATCGGGACTTGGCAGAGCTTTATGAGGTTGAGACGAAAGTGCTTAAGCAAGCTGTTAAAAGGAATATCGAACGTTTTCCCGAAGACTTTATGTTTGAATTAAATAAGGAAGAGTTTACTAATTGGAGGTCACAATTTGTGACCTCCAATTCCGATAAGATGGGCTTGCGGCGAAGGCCCTCTGCTTTTACAGAGCAGGGAGTTGCAATGCTTTCCGGGATGCTAAACAGTAGAAGAGCAATTCTGGTCAATATTGCCATAATGAGGGCCTTTGTCCGCTTGAATCGGATACTTTCCAGCCATATCGAGGTTTCGAAGAAGTTGAAGGAGTTAGAAAATAAAACTTTAAAAAATGAAAAAGATATTCAGGTGGTGGTTAAGGTTATCAGGGAGTTGACCAGCGTGAAGCCGAGTGCGATTGGATTTAAAATCCGATAATCCGATTTCGGTGCTCTGATAAACAGGTGTCCTGCCAAATGATCTCCTGATTTCCTGAAGTTCATCTACACAATAATAACAATTTCAGCTTCAGCTGGTTTTGGTTTTACACGCAAAGAAATATCAAAATCTAATTCTAATAAATGACCAGTCCGATTCCCATTTTTATTAAATGATGCATCATCGTTAAAAGTGAAGCTGCTCAAGGGGGTTCCAACAGGTATTTTCTCCGGATTGCTTGATCTTATTGCCGCTATTTCACCCGATTCAATTGCGCCAAATTCAACATGTGAATACTTCATAAGAGTGACTTTTGAGAGCCCATAGTAATTGTTAATTCCGCGGTGAAACATGAAAGTTCGATCAGTTATCCTTTGAAGGCTGTAGTAGAAACCGGCTGGGCTGTGTAAGCTTAGACTTCGTGCTATCCCCTCTGAATAATTATAATCTGAAAATCCGCCTGTCATCCTAAGAATTGAAATATTTCGGGTTCTTAATAGTTTTAGGTCTTTTCCTTGTTCCTCTGCTATTCTTGCCCAAAAATTTAATGTCAAAAAGTAATATTGCCAGCTCCGGCTGGATTTTTTACCCAAATCAATAACCGATATGGCAATTGAATCATTTTCTGTGGTTCTTCCCGTGACATTTGGCGGATTAAAAGAGCCGTTAGACGATAGTGTTCTTACTTTGTTTCCATCAAGAAGAAAATCATAGCCATAATGGGGTTGTCTGAATGCGGGATTGCTAGTTCTTCTCAACTCAAATTCATACTCTGTTTTTGGTCGAAATATAATACGACTTGCGCCAAGCAATGATCTTGCTTTTGACAAACATACTAGTTCCATTGTTTTCTCTCCATATATCTGTCGTCGGGATCCAGACAAAATTTCAGTCTTTTCGCTAAAAATCCTGGAGAGCCTTAGGAGAGCCGAAAGCCGACAACGAAAGACTATTCCCATAAACATAATCCATGCTAAAATCTATATCAATGCAACTACATAAACTAATTTTCGCACTATTGATCGTCTTCGCCGCCGCCCTTATCGGCTCCTATGCCACTTTCCCATCTATCCCAACCTGGTATGCTACTCTAAATAAACCGTTCTTCAATCCCCCAAACTGGATCTTCGGTCCGGTCTGGACAGTGCTCTATCTAATGATGGCATTGAGCCTTTATCTAATATGGAAACAAAATGCGGACAATAAAGATGCGATTTCATGGTTTGGCTTCCAGCTGCTCCTCAATTCCGTCTGGTCAATTGCCTTTTTCGGTTTTCAATCACCTTCTTGCGGTTTGGGGATAATCATCCTGCTCTGGCTGGCGATTCTGATAACCATTATTAAGTTCTATAAACTCTCAAAACCTGCCGCCTGGCTTTTAATCCCGTATCTGCTGTGGGTCAGCTTCGCGTCAATCTTGAATCTGTCAATCGTTCTGATTAATTGAGGATTTCCCAAGTTATCTTGCCTTAAGCTTCCTTTTCTGTTAGAATAAATTTTAATGGCTGAGATAAGGAAGAGCGAATCCAGGACCTCAAAAGTTGGCGGTTTTATCCGCAGTGTGCAGGAAGCGATTCCGCTTGGCGTCCCCCCGATCTTGCGGAGATTCTGGAAATTCACCAAAGAAGAGAGCAAGGAATTCGCCAAACACTTGAAAGACCCCGAAGAAAAAGAAAAAGAACTGATCAAAAAAGTGATCAAAAGTTTTAAAACTTAACTTATGGTAAGCAAACAGGATATCGAAGACCGCATAATTAATGTTTTAAGAGAACAATTTCTGAAATATTCGGACGAGGTTCTGGACACGTACCAGAACAAAATTAATTCCCTGGTCCGCTGGTACGTTTCAAAACTTCCGGCTCACGTCAAAAAAAGCGAAGCGGACGACATCGCTTCGGAAGCTAAGATCGCTTTTGTCGATTCGCTCAAGACCTGGGACCCGCGCAAGGGGGAATTGTGGACCTTTGTCAGCGTCCGGCTCAAGGGCTCGATGCAGGATTATTTGCGCAAGCGCGGCGGTGACCCGGTGGCGGGGATGCAGGAGTGGATTTCTTCGGCGGCGCATCTTTATCTGGCTTTTAACAAGCAGATAATTTATCACGACAAGATCGACGATGTGCTGCATGTTGAACACGCCATGGAGGCGCTCGACGAAAAAGAAAAAGCGGTCATCGACGGTTATTATAAGAAAGACAAAACCTTTAAGGACATCGGGAAAGATATTGGATTGTCCGAATCGCAGGTTAGCCGCATCTGTAAGGAAGCAACCACCAAGATGCGCTGTTATTTGAAAGAACATCCAGAAGAAGATAAGCAAGTGCGGGAGTAGCTCAGTTGGTAGAGCTTCTGCTTCCCAAGCAGAAGGTCGCGGGTTCGAACCCCGTCTCCCGCTAATAAATTTTGCTGACGCAAAATTTAAGGATAAGGAGAAGGATAAGAATTGAGGAAAACAAAAGGCCGGCAAAATTTATTCCTTCATTCTTCTCCTTAATTCTTATATTTGCAAAAAAACGGGCGGTTAGCTCAGATGGTTAGAGTACTTGCTTGACATGCAAGGGGTCACTGGTTCGATTCCAGTACCGCCCATATAAATTTTGCGCAGCAAAATTTATCCCTCATTCTTCATTCTTATCCTGCGCAAAATTTAAGGATAAGAATGAGGGGTAGGAATGAGGGGTAAAAATGAGAAGGAAACATGTTTGATTTTGAGAAATTTGAAGTCTATAAAAAAGCAAAATTATTTTTTAATGACATAACTACTTTTTTGGAAGAGAGTAAAAGATTAAATAATCGCATTTCCGACCAATTATATCGCGCAGCGCTTTCGATTCCTCTTAATATAGCCGAAGGAGCCGGGAGGTATTCAAAGCCGGACAAGCGCAACTTTTATACAATTGCCAGGGGATCCGTTTTTGAATGCACTGCAATTATTGATATACTTCATGATAAGGATATGTTGAGCCAGAACCAAAAAGAAGAGTATTATAATAAGCTTGAAGAACTCTCCAAAATGCTTTCCGGCCTGATAAATTCGTTACGCTAATCGGAATTATCTTTCTAAAATGTCTTTTATTGTTGTCTGAAGGCTTTTTCTCTTAATAAATGCAATAGTTTGCTGGCCAACCCAAGTAATCTGCTTATCCCAGCAATAGGATTTCAAGATTAAATAGGTCATTTTCTCTGAAGCAGATAGGTATTCATACCCTTTAAGTAAATAGTAGCTGCATATAACATACCCTTCTGTTTTCTTCATTGTATTCACCTCCTTTCTAAACAAAAAGCCTCAACCCCGGAAAATTTCCGAGATTGAGGTCTTTTATAGTAACTGTGGGCAACAGTTACAAGTTATATCTTAGTCGTCCTCAATATTGCCTAGCCTTAATTATGATTTAAGCTTATCATGAGAACGATATGAGTCGTCAAGAACCCTTTATCATTTTTCTCACACGTTGTATTGCGTTAGTTAGTATATTTAATTTATACTGTTAGTATCATGAATGATAATTGGGCGAAAAAGCTGGAAGGATACAACCTGCTTGCCATATACGATGTTATGTTGGATATTAGCCAGGAGTTAAATATCGCAGTCGATGATTTCGTTGTTATTCCGTTACTCCCACCGGTTATTAAATTTCGACAGTTATTTCCCGGCGATTCTTCGGAAATGCGGGATAGATATTATAATACTCGTTTAAAAGCAATCAAATATTTGCATAAACAGGGAGTAATTAAAGAATACGACCTAATAGAGGGAGTAGATAGCTGGGAGAATGAAATTAAAGTAATATCAAATAAAGACTCATTCGAAAAGCATATAAAACAAATAAAGGAAGAACTTGAGTCCCGAAAAAAAGAAAAACCGAGTGTCGGCAAGGATTCATTGCAGCAAAGGCCGGTAGTATTTATTAGTTATGCCAATGTTGAATTGGCTCTTGCCGATTTTATTAAACAGATATTGATGAAACGCGTTGGAGAATCGATTGATGTCTTTGTTGCATCACGAGATATTCCCCCTGGAGATGATTGGC
The DNA here is from genome assembly GCA_001771585.1 of candidate division WOR-1 bacterium RIFOXYB2_FULL_46_45. Lineage (GTDB taxonomy): Bacteria > Margulisbacteria > WOR-1 > XYC2-FULL-46-14 > XYC2-FULL-46-14 > XYC2-FULL-46-14. The sequence goes on along the minus strand of MEUE01000003.1, from coordinate 138,205 downwards.
AAAGAACAATGATGGAAAACAAGCTTAAAAACGCAAGTGCAATAATAACAATATGTTCGCTTGCATCAAAACAATCTGGTTGGGCATGGTGGGAAACTGGCAGTGTGTGGGCGAAAGGGAACAGCGTATATCCATTATATACCAATATCTCAATGAATGAATTTGGCCCGCCATTGAGTTTAGTGGCCCAGGGCAAATGCTACTTTATTAAAGAGGATTTAAAAGAGACATTATCAGCTCTCTTTAAGCAATTAGGTCTAAAAGCCGATTTTGCTTTAAACCTTGAGGAAGAGGGTCAATTAGAAAAAATAAAAAAAGAGTATTCCGGGGCACATACTTCTGCATCAGTTGAAATAAAATACAAGGCCAGGAAGACTACAGGCACTTTTCACGAATATTCATTAGGGCTTATTGTGGAAAATAAAAGCACAAAAGCATTTAAAGAAATTGTATGTGAATTGTTTTTTCCTTCCCTGTATATTCGAGATAAGATATGGAACCTACCGCATGTTCATTCAATAACACCAAAAGACCATTATGGCTATCTTTGTTTAATATTCGATTTCAACGGTCTAAAAGAGTATGCAAATCAAAAATATCGGAAATACTTGTTGCCTGGACAAAAGTTGATGATATTTGGAGACGGAGAAGAAGCGATTACTCCATTGACTTATGAAGTTGACGATGTTCGATATGAGAAAATTAAAGATTATAAGGTTTGGTGGAAAGTGTATATTGATGGTGGGGCCCCGATAGAAGGCTCTATCAGATTTGAAGAATTACAACAATTTTAATTTTCTATCAATTTTCTATCCATTAAACCTATCTATGCTTGGCTTAACTCACTCAAACACCATCAACCTCATCATCAGTTTCTTGTGTATTTCCGGCGATTATATTAGAATTGTCGTTGTAGCGCGAAATTGTCGGGTTCTGCTCAGAAGAGCTTGACATGCAAGGGGTCACTGGTTCGATTCCAGTACCGCCCATTTCGAGTCTTGAGTGTGAGAGTGAGTCTTGAGTAGTGAGCCAATTCTTAGAACGTTTTTTAGCTCAAGACTAAATACTCAAACTTACACTCAAGACTTTTTTCTTTCTATATTATGATTTTAATTTTAATGTTTCAGCATTTTTGTATGCTATAATACCCACGCAATGTCGCGCCTTTCTTTCGCACTCGTCTGGCACATGCACCAGCCGTATTATAAAGATTTAATAACCGGCGAATACGTCATGCCGTGGGCGCGGCTCCACGCCACCAAAGATTATTACGACATGGCCGCCATCCTCGACAAATTTCCCCAGGCCAAGATGACTTTTAATTTGGTCCCGTCGCTTTTGGACCAGCTTGAGGATTATTGCGAAAACGAGGTCTCCGATAAATTCCTGAGCTTGACCAAACGCGATCCGGGAGATTTGAACGTCAACGAACGGGTCTTCCTGCTCCAGAATTTTTTCATGGCCAATTGGGAAACGATGATCAAACCCTATCCGCGCTACCACGAACTGCTCTTAAAGAGAGGACGCTTCATCGCCGGCAAAGAGATCTCCTCCGTCGCTCGTCGCTTCTCTTCGCAGGAAATTTTGGATCTGCAGGTCTGGTTTAACCTGACCTGGTTCGGCTTTATCTCAAAAAACGAGGACTCGGTAGTGAGTGGCCTGATCAAAAAAGGGAAATATTTTGACGCGGGAGACAAAGAAGAACTGCTCAAAAAACAAAAAGAGATCATGCTGAAGGTCATCCCCAAATACCGGGAACTGATGGAGCGGGGGCAGATCGAGCTGACCACCACCCCTTTTTATCATCCGATCCTGCCGCTCTTGTGCGATACCGATTCCGCATTGGAAGCGATGCCGCACGCGCGGCTTCCCAAGTTCCGCTTTAGGCATCCGGAAGACGCGGAAGAACAGGTCCGCCTGGCGGTCGAATACCACGAAAAAAAATTCGGAGTGAAGCCGGAAGGGATGTGGCCGTCGGAGGGATCGGTTTCGGAAGAACTCCTCCCAATCCTCGCCAAATACGGGATAAAATGGATCGCCAGCGATGAGGGGATCCTAAAAAATTCCCTCGGTAATTTTAATCCGGCGGCCGAACAGCTCTTTTGTCCCTATCAACTCAACCATTCTATTTCCATGATCTTCAGGAACCACTTTATCTCCGATCAAGTCGGCTTTGTCTATCAGAGCTGGCGGGCGGAAGATGCTGTTGCCAACTTCTTTTCGCATTTGCGCAACATTGAGCAGAGTTTGCCGCAAAACGGCCACTATCTGGTCCCGGTCATCCTTGACGGCGAGAATGCCTGGGAATATTACCAGAACGGTGGGAAGGAATTTTTTGAAACCCTTTATGCCGGTATGGAGAACTCCCCGATCAAAGGGGTTACGGTCTCCGAATATCTCAAGCGTCATCCGGCCGAAAAAAAGATCAAACGGCTCTTTGCCGGTTCCTGGATCGGAAGCAATTTCGCGGTATGGATCGGCCACCAGGAAGACAACCTGGCCTGGGATTATCTTTATCAGGCCAAAAACGAACTGGAAAAATCGGAAAAGAAAGATAACCCGGTCGCGCGGCGCGAGCTTTTTATCGCCGAAGGTTCCGACTGGTGCTGGTGGTACGGCGACCAGCACAGCTCCGAAAACGACGCGGTCTTCGACGAACTTTTCAGGAAACACCTGAAAAATATTTACCTTTCAATCGGGGAGCCCCCGCCGCATTATCTTGACCTGCCGATCAAGCGCGTAACCGAGGTCAAGCCGCTAAGGGAGCCCTCTTTCCTGATCCATCCGGTGCTGGACGGCGAGATGCCTTTTTATTACGAGTGGCTCTCTGCCGGCTGTTACGATATCCGCAGGGCCGGCGGTGCGATGCACCAGGCCGCCACCATGATGCGCCGGATCTACTATGGGTTTGACCTTTCAAACCTGTATTTGCAGTTTGTGGTTGATCTTGATCTTTTTGGAGAAGAGGCCGGGGAATTTTCTTTTGTCGCCGCCACTTTTTCTCCCGGCGAATACAAGGCGCAGATAATGATGAAAGAAGGGCGGTATGTCTTTGAACTTTTCCGGCACGAAGGAGAGGGCAAAAAAAGATGGAAATCGGTAAAAAAGCTCGATTCTTTCGGCGTAAAACATATTATCGAATTCGGCATTCCGTTTGAAGATCTTGGGGTCAAGGGGGGCGACCGGATTGAGTTTGCCGTCATGATCTATAAGGGAAATTTGGAGCTTGAACGCTGGCCCAAATCGGGTATGATTACGGTTACAGCCCCCAAAGAGGGGTATGAACTGGAGCAATGGATCGTATGAAAAAAGTTAAATTCCTGTTTGGTATACACTGCCACCAGCCGGTCGGTAATTTTGATTTTGTGATCGAAGAGGCCTACCAAAAATGCTATCTCCCTTTTATGCGGGCGATGTCTAAGCACCCGAAGATAAAATTCTCGGCCCATTACTCCGGCATACTTTACGATTGGTTCGATTCGAAGCATCCCGAGTTTATCGAACTGCTTAAAAAAATGGTTTCCGGCGGGCAACTGGAAATCCTCTCCGGCGGTTATTATGAGCCGATCCTGCCGGTGATCCCCGAAGCGGACCGGCTTGGCCAGATCAAGATGATGAGCGATTATATCGCTAAAAAATTCGGAAAAAACCCTTCCGGTCTGTGGGTCACCGAGCGGGTTTGGGAGCCGCAGCTGGCCGGAACTTTAAATACGGCGGGAATAGACTATGTCGCACTCGACGATTCCCATTTTATCTCTGCCGGGATAAAACCCGAAGACCTCTTCGGCTATTACATTACCGAATATGAAGGAAAAAAATTAAAAGTATTCCCGATTGGCAAAGAGCTTCGTTATCTTATTCCCTTCAAGCTTCCGGCCGAAACGATTTCCTATCTGCGCCGGATGTCGGAGAGGGGGAATTCGGCGGCCATTTTGATGGACGACGGCGAAAAATTCGGGGTCTGGCCGGGGACCCATAAGTGGGTCTATGAAGAGGGCTACCTCGAAAATTTATTAAACGCGCTGGAAGAGAATTCTTCCTGGATCGAATTTTCAACTTTTTCCGAATATCTAGAAGAGCATCCGCCGCTAGGGAGGGTCTATCTCCCAACCGCCTCCTACGCGGAGATGATCGAATGGTCAAAAGGTTTTTTCAGGAATTTCTTTGTCAAATATCCGGAAGCGAACAATATGCACAAAAAGATGCTGGAGGTGAGCCAGAAGGTCGCGGGGGCAAAAGGGGAGGCACGGATAAATTTATATAAAGGGCAGTGTAACTGCGCCTACTGGCACGGGGTCTTTGGCGGACTTTATCTGGTCCACCTGCGCCAGGCCATTTACGAGCATCTTTTAAAAGCGGAAGGGCGCATGAGGGAAGACGCGGTTGAAGTTTCGGTGACCGATTTTACGCGCGGGGGCGAAGACGAAGTGATCTTGAGGAACAGCCAGCTTAATCTCTACCTGGCCCCGGCCAAAGGGGGAGGAATTTTTGAGTTGGATTATAAGCCGAAAAACTTCAACCTGTTAAACGTGCTCTCCCGCAAAGAAGAGAGCTATCACCGCAAAATTTACGAGGCGGTCCAAAGGCAGGGAGATGACGGAACGGTCCATACCATCCACGGGGAACTGAAGCTGAAAGAAAAAGGACTGCAGGATTTTTTGGTCTACGACTGGCACCCGCGCCATTCGCTTTTGGAGCATTTTCTCGCCCCCGGCGCGACCCCGCTTGATTACGACCGGGGTGATTTTACGCTTGGGCGCTATACGTTTTATCCGCAGAAAAAATCACGGGAAGTTTCGGTCCGGATGTTTCGGGAGGGAATAGTTGACCGGATCCCGGTAAAAGTTGAAAAGACCGTGACAATCTTTGCCCGGCAGTCGATTGTTGCCGTCGATTACACGATTTCAAACCTGGGAAAAGAGCTTCTTTCGGCGCGCCTGGCGGTTGATTTTAATTTTTTGATCATCTCCGATATTGCCGTAAGAATAAAAGAAAAAAAAGAAAACCAGGAGAAAATCTCTTTTGTTGACGAGCTTTGCGGGACTAGTGTATCATTGGAACTTGGAAAGAAGGCTACGACCTGGCGTTTTCCGATAGAAACGGTCTCGCAATCCGAGTCGGGACTCGAAAAAAATTACCAGGGTTCGGCGATTGTTCCGGTCTGGGATTTGGAAATTAAGCCGGGAGAAGTTTGGAAAAACCAGCTGGTTTTGAGGATTGAAGGGAAGTAAAAAATATGCCAGAACTGCGAAAGGATCCGGTTTCCGACCGCTGGGTGGTCATCTCAACCGAGCGTGGCCGCCGTCCGAATGATTTCGGTTCGATTTCCGTCGGTTCCGAAGCCAACGATTCAAAATTCTGTCCCTTTGAAGAAGGGAACGAAGCCAAGACCCCGAACGAAATTGTCGCCTACCGGCGACAGGGAACACAACCGAACGCCCCCGGCTGGCAGGTGCGGGTCGTTCCCAATCGTTTTCCGGCGTTAAGAGTTGAAGGGGAGGTCAGCCGCAGCGGGGTGGGGATTTACGACATGATGAGCGGAATCGGCGCGCATGAAGTCATCATAGAGACTCCTCAGCATAATTTACAACTTCCGGATATGGCGGAAGAAGATGTCGAAAAGGTTCTGTGGGCCTACAAACAGCGGATCCTTGATTTACAAAAAGACAAGCGCTTCCGCTACGTTTTGGTCTTCAAAAATTACGGGAAGGCGGCGGGTGCTTCGCTTGCCCATCCCCATTCGCAATTGATCGCCATGCCGATCACTCCCCGTTACGTAAAAATGGAATTGACCAACTGCCGGGAATATTTCCAGCAGAAAGAGCGCTGTATCTTTTGCGACATGATCCGCCAGGAGCTCGGCTCCGGCGAGCGGCTGGTTTATGAGAGTGAATATTTTGTCGCCATTACTCCTTTCGCTTCCCGTTCTCCTTTTGAAATGTGGCTGATGCCGCGCCGCCACCTGGCCAGTTTTATCGAACTGCCGGACGAGGGGATGTTCCAGCTGGCCAAATGTTTAAAAGAGGTTTTGCTACGTTTGAAAAAAACCTTAAACGATCCCCCCTATAATTATGTCTTGCATACCGCTCCCAATCCGGTCAACCGGCCGGGAAAACCGGACTATTGGGGGACGCTACTTTACGATTTCCATTGGCACATTGAGATCATCCCTCGGCTGACCAACCAGGCGGGATTTGAGTGGGGTTCCGGGCTATATATCAACCCGACCGCTCCGGAAGAAGCGGCGAAGTATCTGCGGGAGGTGAAGTTGTGAGAAAAAAGAAGGTCGCCCCCAAAAAAGTTGTTCGTAAAAAGACGGTTAAGAAGCCGGTTCGGAAAAAGGTTGTCGCAAAAAAAAAGATTGTCCGCAAAAAAAGAGTTAAAGTTGTTCCGGTTATTTCAGAAATCAGGGCAGAAGAGAGCAAATACTATACGCCGAAAGCGGAACACCAGCACTTTAAAGAAAAAAAAGGCTTTGAATTCCCTTCCCGCTACAACGAATGTAAAATTGTAGCCATGGTCCGCGACCCGTATTGGATCTATTGTTATTGGGAAGTTAATTTTAAGCCGGAAGGTGCAGTTTGTTTGCGGATCAACAATGTCGACAACTGGGAATATTTTGACATTGAAACCGGTTCCGCCGACAATTGGTTTATCAATGTTCCCCACAGCAACACCACCTACTGCATCGATCTTGGATACAAAACCGCCGACGGCCGGTTTGTTTTAATCGCCCGCTCAAATTGGGTTACAACTCCATTGGACCGCCCGTCGGATGTTATTGATGAAAAATGGACGATCCCAGATTGGAACAAGATTTATGAGCTCTCCGGCGGCGGTAAGTACGGGAGGAGTTCCGCCGATTTATCAAGCCCGGGAAAGAAGTTTAGGCGCTGATGGAGAAAGGGTATCTCTCTCTTATTCTTCACGCGCATCTCCCTTTTGTCCGCCATCCGGAGTATGAGGATTTTCTTGAAGAAAAATGGCTTTATGAGGCGATCACCGAGACCTATATCCCACTTTTGAAGGTTTTTGACAAACTGGTTGAGGACGGAGTTGATTTCAGGATCACCATGACGATGTCGCCGACCCTTCTTTCAATGCTGCTTGATCCGCTTTTGATCAAAAGATATGTCCGGCACCTTGAAAAATTAATCGGGCTCTCTTTTCGCGAGATAAAACATAATCACCACAATCCTCCTTTTTTGGCGATTGCCCAAATGTATAATCGGAATTTTGAGGAGATACTTGAGCTTTTTACCGGGAGATACCGGAGCAATCTGCCGCAGGCGTTTAAGCGCCTGCAGGATCTGGGAAAACTTGAGATCATCACCTGTGCCGCCACCCACTGTTTTCTCCCTTTGCAGGAAATTTACCGTCCGGCGATCCGGGCGCAAATTAAGACCGCCGCCGACCACTATGAGAAAATTTTTGGGCGGCGTCCGCGCGGGATCTGGCTGCCGGAATGCGGCTTTCAACCCGGCGACGATCGGATTTTAATGGAAGAGGGGATCAAGTTTTTTATCACCGACAGCCATGGGGTTTTGCACGCTTCCCCCCTCCCCAAGTACGGGATCTTTGCCCCGATCTACTGCGAATCGGGAGTCGCCGCCTTTGGGCGGGATATCGAATCTTCGCGGGCGGTCTGGAGCGCCGAAGAGGGCTACCCGGGGCATCCGGACTACCGCGAGTTTTACCGCGGGATTGAAGAGATAAAATACTGCCGGATAACCGGAGAGGTTCCTCTTGAGAACAAAGAGCCCTATGTCAGGGAGTGGGCGGTAAGCCGCGCGGCGGAGCATGCCGGCAACTTCATGTTCAACCGCGAAAAACAGATCGAGCATTTAAACGGATTTCTCGGCATCAAGCCGATCGTGATTTCTCCCTACGATGCCGAACTCTTTGGCCACTGGTGGTATGAGGGTCCCGAGTGGATCAATTTTTTAATCAGAAAAATTTATTACGATCAGAAGACGATCAAACTGCTTACGCCGTTTGAATATCTTGAAATGAATCCGGAAAACCAGGTTTCAACTCCTTCTTTATCTTCCTGGGGATTCAAGGGCTACGCGGAGGTGTGGCTGGAGGGTTCCAATGCTTGGATCTACCGGCATTTGCACAAAGCGGCCGAACGGATGATTGAGCTGGCGAAAAATTATTCGGGAAATACTCGGGCGCTGAACCAGGCGGCGCGGGAACTGATGCTTTTGCAGTCCTCCGACTGGGCTTTTATAATGAAGACCGGGACCTGCGTTCCCTACGCGGTCAAAAGGACCAAGGATCATTTGGAAAGGTTTACGCGGCTCTATGAGCAGATCAAAGCCGGCACCGTTGACGAGCATTTCTTATCCGACATTGAATCTAAAGACAATATTTTCCCGGACATCGACTACCGCGTTTACGCCTCATAATCCTATTTTTTTGTGTTAGAATTCCATTATAATGAAAGCAATTGTTCTGGCCGGAGGATTGGGAACGCGTCTGCATCCGCTAACCGTTGATCTCCCCAAGCCGATGGTCAGGGTGGGCGACCGGCCACTTTTGGAATATGTGGTCGGCCTCCTCAAAAAACACGGTTTTACCGACATCACGATGCTCCTCTATTACCAACCCGAAATTATCAAAAAACATTTTGGCGGCGGAGAAAATTTCGGGGTAAAAATTTCATATGTTGAAGCGAAAGAAGATTTCGGCACCGCCGGCGCGGTTAAATACGCCGCGAAAGGTATCTCAGGAACTTTTCTTGTTATCAGCGCCGACCTGATCACCGATTTTAATCTCTCCGCGGCGGTTGTTTTTCACAAGGAGAAAAAATCGCTGGCGACCATGGTCTTGACCAGGGTAGAGAATCCGCTCCCTTATGGGATCGTCATTTTGGAAGAGGACGGGCGGATTAAACAATTTTTGGAGAAGCCGTCGTGGAGCGAGGTCTTTTCCGACACGATCAACTGCGGAATATATTGTTTGGAGAGCGAGGTCTTAAAACATATCCCCGACCGCAAATTGTTTGATTTCAGCCAGAACCTTTTTCCGTCCCTTCTTTTTGAAGGGAGGCCGCTTTACGGTTTTGTGGCCGACGGTTCCTGGAAAGATATCGGCGACTTAACCGAATATCGCGCCGCGCAAATGGGTGCCGCTTATGTTGATCCGTCGGCGATAATCGCTCCCGACGCCGGGATAGAGAAGTCGGTTATAGGGAGAGGATGCCGGATTGAGGCGGGAGCAAAGGTTGTTGAGAGTATTGTCTGGGATAACGTCCGGATTGGCGCCGGAGCTAAAATTGATAAAGCGATTATAGCCTCCAACGTTTCAATCGGCGCGAACGCTTTGGTTGAAGAGGGTTCGGTGGTCGGTAATGCCGCAAAGATCGGAGCGGGGGCGGAGGTCCGCAGTTTTGTAAAAATATGGCCGGGGAAAGAAATTGAAGAAAGGGCGGTCGTTTCCCGTTCGGTCATCTGGCGTAAACGGGCGAAGAGGGGAATCTTCGGTCCCTACGGTGTAACCGGTATCTGCAATGTTGAGATTACTCCCGAATTTGCCGCCAGCCTGGGAGCCGCTTACGGCCGCTTTTTGGGAGAGGGCTCATTTGTCTCCGCCAGCCGCGACAGCCATAAGTCGTCACGCATGATCTTCCGCGCCCTGATTTCCGGACTGGTCTCATCCGGCGTCAATGTTTCAGACCTTGAGGATGTTCCGATCCCGCTCAATCGTTTTGAAATCGGTTCCCTGGAGGCGAAAGGGGGACTGCATGTCCGCAAATCACCCTACGATCCGGAGGTAATTGACATCCAGTTTTTTAACGAAGCGGGAAAAAACCTGCCGAGCGGCGCCGAAAAAAAGATCGAACGCCTTTTTTTCAGCGGAGATTTCCCGCTGGCTCCAATTGACCGGGTCGGGGAGATCTCTTTTCCCTATCACCGGGTCGCCGAGTCGTACAAAGAAGCGATCTTGTCATTAATCGATGTCCCTTTGATCCGCGCCGCCAATTTTAAGATCGTTGTCGATTACGCCTACGGTTCGGCCTCGAAAATTTTCCCGTCGATTTTGGGAGAAGTCGGCGTTGAAGTTATCTCATTGAACGCCTATATTGATGCCTCCAAAATCACCAAGACCGGTGAGATGTTCAAAGGACAGCTCGATTCGGTCTCCCGCATTGTCTCTACCCTAAAGGCCGACCTGGGGGTGACCTTTGATACCGGGGCCGAAAAAATATTCCTGTGCGATGAAAACGGCGGAATCCATCTTGGAGATTCGGAGCTGGCTCTCGTCTCGCTCCTCTTTTTAAAACGGAAGCAGGGAGCCAAGATCGCGGTCCCGGTCAGGGCTTCTTCGGTTATTGAAAAACTGGTTCAAAAGAACGGCGCTTCGGTTATCCGCACCAAAACCGGACTGGGGGCGATGATGGAGATGGCCTCCCGGGTTGATTTTGTGGGGGAGCCGCTGGGGGGCTTTATTTTCTCGGCTGAACATCCTTTTTTCGACGCGATTTTTTCAACTCTTAAGATACTTGAACTGATGGCCAGGGAGCGTACCGGTCTAAGCCGCCTGGTCAGGGAGATCCCGCCGATTAACATGGTGAGCCGCCAGGTGAAATGCCCGGCTGAAATCAGAGGAAAAATCTTAAGGACGCTTGTTGAACGGTCTAAAAACAATAAGTTGGATTTGACGGACGGGGTTAAGATATTCTATGATAACAATTGGATTTTGGTTTTGCCCGACCCGATCCATCCGGTGATCCACCTTTCCGCGGAAGCGGAGAATGCAGAAAAGGCCGAGGAACTATTGGAAAAATATGAAAATTCTCTTTGTCTCGTCTGAAGTGGTCCCTTTTGCCAAGACCGGCGGTTTGGCCGACGTCGCCGGAGCCCTTCCCAAAGCGCTTTCGGCGCTGGGGGAAGAGGTAATCGTCTTTACCCCGCGCTACAAAAAGACCGATCCGGTCAAATTCAAACTAAAATCGATCAATCCTGAAATTTCGGTCGGAACCCTTCCCGGATCAAAGGTCAAAGTTTACTTCTTTGAGCATTACGATTTTTTCGGGAGCAGGGAAGAACTCTACCAGGTAAAGGGCTGTGATTATCCCGACAACCTGGAGCGCTTTACCGCTTTCTGCCAAAAAGTTTTAAGTTTTATAAAGGAGATCGGCTGGACCCCCGACGTGATCCATTGTAACGATTGGCAGACCGGGCTGATTCCGGCCCACCTTAAAACCGGCGGAAGCAAGATCGCTTCGGTCTATTCGGTCCACAACATGGAGTATCTGGGGCTTTTCTCCAAAGAAAAACTGCTTTCCACCGGCCTGGGCTGGGAAGAATACACTCCCGAAAAAATGGAATTCTGGAACAATATCTCTTTGGGAAAGGCCGGTCTGGTTTATGCCGATGCCGTCTGCACCGTCTCCGAAACCTATGCCAAAGAGATCCAGACCCCGGAATACGGCTGCGGGCTCGACGGCCTGCTCCGCGAGCGTTCAAAAGATGTCTATGGGATTGTCAACGGGATAGACTACGACATCTGGGATCCGGCGATTGACCCGTGCATCGCCAAACATTACAGCGCGGATAATATAGAAGACAAATTGGAAAACAAGCTTGAACTGCAGAAGGACTTTAATCTTCCGATGGTAGCCGGGATCCCGCTGATCGGAATCGTCTCTCGGCTGGCCGATCAAAAAGGTTTTGATATTCTGGCCGGAGCGATTGAAGAGATCATGAAATTAAAATGCCAGCTGGTCCTTTTGGGGACCGGCGATCCCAAATACCACAAGCTCTTTACCGAAATGATGGTTAAATATCCGGAGCATATCAGCGTCAAACTCGGTTTCAATGCCGCCCTGGCTCAGCAGATTTATGCCGGCTCCGATTTCTTTTTGATGCCGTCGCGCTATGAACCGTGCGGGTTGGGGCAGTTGATTAGCTTTAGATATGGTACCATTCCGATAGTCAGGAAGACGGGGGGGTTGGCCGATACGGTCCATCCGGGAGAAGGGTTTATTTTTGAAGAATATTCTTCTTCCGCCCTGCTCGACTCGATAAAAAGGGCGGTGGCCTTCCACAAAAAGAACGGAGCCGCGTGGAAAGAGCAGCTGCGGCGGATAATGGAACTGGATTATTCGTGGGGGAGTTCGGCCAAAAAATACATAGAACTTTATAGAAAGGTTAAATTATGAACGCGCTTGAACATCTGATTCCCAAAAAAATGGTAGCGCTTTCCTTTTTTGGGCTTGATCTTTCAATTGCCAATTCCTCGATTACCGGTTTTATGGCGGTCGCGGCGGTCGCGGCGCTTTTTTTCTTTGCCCGCCGCAGTCCGATTTTAAGGACCGTTTCCGAGCTGGCGATCGATTTTGTCTATACCGAAATGCTGGCGCCGCTCGGCAAAGAAAAGGAGCGCTGGCTCCCTTTCATCATGTCCGTTTTTTGCTACGTCCTTTTTTGCAGTCTATTGGGGCTTATTCCCGGGCTTCTCTCTCCTACCAGCAACATTAACGCCACAGGATCACTGGCGGTTGTAGTTTTTTTAACCGTTCAGTCGGTCGGAATTTCGCGTAAAGGGTTCCTCGGTTATTTTAAATCTTTTATTCCCGAAGGAGTTCCGGTTTTTATTGTTCCGTTCCTTTTTCCGATCGAATTGGTCGGGCGGCTGGCCCAGCCTTTTTCGCTGGCGCTCCGGCTTTTCGCGAACATGTTTGCCGGGCACGCGGTCATGCTCTCTTTGGTCGGTTTGATTTTTGTTTTTAAAAGTGCCGTTGTAGCTTCTTTATCGGTCGCGGGGGACGCGCTGGTCTCCGCTTTTGAGGTTTTTGTTTGTTTTATCCAGGCGTTTGTTTTTGCCTATCTTACTTCAACTTATCTGACAGCCGAACTTACGGAAGAACATTAAGGAGGTGAAACGATGGAAAAAGTAGCGGCATATCTTGCGGGAGGGTTCGGGATCGCGCTGGCGGCGATAGGGACCGCGGTGGGAATCGCGTTTTTGGCCGGAAAGGCGATGGAGGGGATGGCCAGACAGCCGGAGGCGGCCAACACGATCAGAACCTCAATGATCATCGCGATCGCTTTTATTGAAGCGATCTGTCTTTATGCTTTGGTTGTTTCTTTGATTCTAATTACAAAATAAGTTTGGGTAGCACCCCACACTAAAGTGTGGGGAATTATTCCCTATACTTCAGTATGGGGGTTGTAGGAAATAACAAAATAAATAAAATGTTTGAAGTTGAAACCGGACTTATTTTTTGGAATATAGTATCTTTTCTGCTCCTGCTTTTTATTATGCGGAAGTGGGCGCTTCCTCCTCTTTTGGCGGCGATAAAAAACCGGGAGGAGACGATCGCTCGGGCGGTTCTGTCGGCCGAGGAGAGCCGTAAAAAGTCGGAGGAGCTGCTCTTACTGCATAAAAAAAAGATGCGGGAGGCGCAGGATGAGGCTTTGGCCATAACGCAAAGGGCCAAATCGGATGCGGAGAAGATCCGCTCCGATATGGTTCTTCGGGCCGGGAAACAGGCCAATATCATAATTGACCAGTCCAAGTTTGAACTGGCGGAAGAAAAAAACCGGATATTAAGCGCGGCCAAAAAGGAGATAACCGAAATGGCGCTCCTGGCGGCGGGGAAGGTGATCGGCCGGAACGTTTCGTCCGCGGACAACCGGAAGATCGTCGAAGAGTTTATAAAATGATAAAAATAGATGTGCCAAAACTTTTGGCTCTGGCCGGAGATGAGAGTGAAAAGCTTGAAAAGGAGCTTTATGCTTTCTCTTATAAGACAGCTTCCAGTTTTGAGCTTAATCTTTTTTTGGAAAACGAAAAGATTCCGCGTTCAATCAAGAAACAGGTGGTGGCCGATCTTTTTCCCGGGGCATCACGGACCTTTTTGGCTCTGGCTGGCCTTTTGATCGAACAGGATGCCTGTCGTATGATTCCGCGGATCGCGAGGGAATACCGCGGCTTGCTGGCCAAAAAGAGCGGAAAAGAAAGTTATGAGATCATCTTTTCTTCCGAGCCGAGCACTGAGGAATTGTCCGCTTTTGACCGGAAAGGGTTTCGCTATAACTTCAGGGTTGATCCGAAGATTTTGGGAGGGTTCATATTAAAAAGCATGAAAGGAAGCGTTTTGGACTGCAGTATGGCGGGAAAACTGAATAAAATGAAAGAGGAAGTGTTACTGTAATGGAAGAGATAAGTTCAATAATAAAAAAACGGATCATGGATTTTACGCCGGTTTCAAAAGCGGAAGAGGTCGGCACGGTTATTGAATCGGGGGATGGAATTGTGTATATCAGTGGGCTCCCTTCCGCGATGTATCTTGAAATGATCGAGTTTCCGAACAAGGTTTACGGGATTGCTTTCAATTTAGAACTGGACCAGGTAGTAGTGGTGATCTTGGGGGCGCATACCGATGTGAAAGAGGGTGATCACGCCCGTTTAACCGGAAGAGTTATGGAGGTCCCGGCAGGGGAGGCTTTGCTGGGAAGGATCGTGAATGCTCTGGGGCACCCGATTGACGGGAGAGGACCGGTTAAGACCGAAAAATTCATGCCGATTGAGAGGATGGCGCCGGAAGTTGTCGACCGCAAACCGGTTTGCCAGCCGCTCCAGACCGGCTTAAAAATCATTGATGCTTTGATTCCGATCGGACGGGGCCAGCGCGAGCTGATCATCGGCGACCGCTCCACCGGAAAATCGACGATCGCGATCGATACCATTATCAACCAGAAAGGACAAAATGTTTTTTGTGTCTATGTAGCGATCGGTCAAAAAGAGTCGAACATTGTCCAGATCACCCAAAAACTTATGGAAGCCGGAGCCATGGATTACACCATTGTGGTTTCCGCTTCCGCATCGGACCCGGCGGCGATGCAGTACATTGCTCCTTTTGCCGGCTGCGCTATGGCCGAATATTTTATGTATTCCGGCCGGGACGTGCTGATCATTTACGATGATTTAACCAAGCACGCCCAGGCCTACCGGATGATTTCTCTTCTTTTGCGGCGGCCGCCGGGAAGAGAGGCCTACCCGGGAGATGTCTTCTACCTGCACGCCCGCCTTTTGGAGAGAGCTGCCAAACTGGATGACCACCGCGGGAGCGGCTCTTTAACTGCTCTTCCGATCATAGAAACACAGCTGGGAGATATAAGTTCCTACATACCGACCAATGTGATTTCGATCACCGACGGACAAATCTTTCTGCAGAACGATCTTTTTAACTCCGGTTTTCGTCCGGCGGTCGATGTCGGGATTTCGGTTTCCCGCGTCGGAGGCAAAGCCCAGGTTAAAGCGATGCGCAAAATTGCCGGGCACCTGCGCCTGGACCTGGCGCAATACCGGGAAAAGAAATCGTTTTCACTTTTTGCCGGAGAAATCGACAAAGAGACCCTGGCCCAGCTCCAGCGCGGAGCGGTTGTTTCCGAAATGCTGAAACAGGATAAGCACCTGCCTATGGAGATCTCCGACCAGATAATCATAATTTATGCCGCGATCAACGGCTTTATGGACGGCCTGCAGAGCCGCCGGGTTAAGGAATTTGAAGATAAATTAATCTCTTATATCCGCGGAGCCGCCCCGGCAATTGTCGGCCGGATTCCCGAATTTTCCACCGAAACGGAAGAAGAGCTGAAAGGGCTGATCTTGAAATTTAAGGAAAGTTTTTAAATGCAAACAGATTCGAATATCCGTTCCAGAATAAAGACCATTTCCGGCTTAAATTCGATCTTTTCGGCGATGCAGATGGTGACTGTTTCCAAACTTGCTAAAATAAGGGGAAAAAGAGGGACTGCCGTTAAATACCGACAGGAAACGGCTTCCGCCCTTGAACTTTTGGATCCTCCCGCCGTTCCCCAAGACAAGAAACAAAGCGGCCGGATCGCCTGCGTTTTGATCGCGGGGAACCACGGGTTATGCGGTGCCTTTAACCAGGAAATTATTTTTCGCGCTTCGTCTTTTTTGAAAGAACACGGCGGCCGGAAGATCGATTTTTTTGTCTTTGGAAGGCACGGCTTCGATTTTTTAAAAAGCAGGAAACAGAACATAAAAGAAGCATTTTTTATTGAAAGATTGGATTTTGGCGTTGTTGCTTCCCTGGCTAAAAAGCTGTGGCTGGAACGGTTTGACGAGGTCTACCTGATCCATAGCCATTTTTATTCCCTGCTGAAACGCAAAGCGGTTGCCGACCGCGTCTTTCCTTATGAGGGAAAGCCCTCCGGACGCCTGGTAATATCCGAGGCCTCTTACGGTGAGGTCTTGTTTGCCTATTTTGAGGCGGTCCTTTATTCCGCCTTGTGCGATTCTTTTCTGGGGGAATTTTCTTCGCGGCTGGCCACTTTGAAAGCGGCAATCGACAATTCCAAAAAAATTATCGACCGGCTGGTAATAGAGCGGAATAAGAGCCGGCAGATGGCGATCACCATGCAGATCGTTGAAATTATTGAAGCGTCGGAATCAATTAAGGAGGATAGTTTAAGATGAACAAGGCAACAGGGAGGGTGGTGCAGGTGGTGGGGACGGTTATTGACGCCCAGTTTCCACAAGATGCCATTCCAAAAATCAGGGACGCTTTGATAGTGAAACAACCGAAGATCGTGGCGGAGGTGGCGGCCCAGCTTTCGGGAGGGATTGTGCGGGCGGTGGCGCTCTTTCCTACCGATGGTTTAAGCCGCGGGACGGAGATCTTCGATACCGGAGAGCCGGTCTCCGTTCCGGTCGGACCCAAGACGCTCGGCCGGATGTTCAATGTTTTGGGAGAGACAATCGATAATGCGGGTCCGGTTGAGGCCGAACGCTGGCCGATTCGCCGCGATCCTCCCAGCTTTGACCAGATCGTTTCGCGCAACGAAATTTTTGAGACCGGGATAAAAGTTATCGATCTTTTGGCCCCCTATGTCAAAGGGGGAAAGACCGGTTTGTTTGGAGGGGCGGGGGTTGGAAAGACGGTTTTGATCATGGAATTGATAAATAATATTGCCAAACAGCACGGCGGGATTTCGGTTTTTGGCGGGGTGGGAGAGCGGACTAGGGAAGGGAACGACCTTTGGCTGGAGATGAAAGAATCGGGAGTTATCGACAAGACGGTCCTCTGTTTCGGTCAGATGGCGGATCTTCCCGGCTCACGCCTGATTGTCGGTAACGCCGCCTTGACGATGGCGGAATACTTTAGGGATGTTGAAGGGAAGGATGTCCTCTTTTTTGTCGATAATATTTTTCGTTTTGTCCAGGCCGGCTCCGAAGTTTCAACGCTTCTTGGAAGGATGCCTTCCGCGGTCGGCTACCAGCCGACGCTTCAGGCGGAAGTCGGCCGCTTTGAAGAAAGGATCGTTTCTACCCGCAAGGGTTCAATCACCTCTGTTCAGGCGGTCTATGTTCCGGCGGACGACATCACCGATCCGGCGGCGGCGGCGACCTTTGCGCATCTTGATTCCACCACCGTCCTGTCGCGGGCTGTTTCGGAGATGGGGATTTATCCGGCGGTCGATCCGCTGGCCTCAACTTCGCGGATCCTTGATCCCCATATTGTCGGAGAAAAACATTACCTGACCGCCCGCGAGGTGCAGAAGGTCTTGCAAAAATACAAGGAGTTACAGGATGTCATAGCGATTTTGGGCGTTGGGGAGCTGCCCGACGAAGACAAACTTATTGTCAGCCGTGCCAGAAAGATTCAGCGTTTCCTCTCACAGCCCTTCTTTGTGGCGGAACGTTTTACGCAGATACCGGGAAAATACGTGAAGCTGGAAGACAACATCAACGGCTTTTCTGAAATTTTGGAGGGGAAGCATGATGATATTCCCGAGCAGGCTTTTTATATGAAAGGGACAATTGATGAAGTGCTTCGACCTTGAGGTCTTAACCCCGGAGAAAAAAATGTATTCCGGCAAAGCGGAGTCGGTTTCGGCGATGGCGGAGCGGGGGTCGCTCACAGTCTTGGCCGACCACGCGCCGCTGGTTTCGTCCCTTACTTTAGGTTCTGTAAAAATAAAAGATGACCAGGGGAAAACTACCTCTTTTTCCGTCAAAAGCGGCCTGCTTAAGGTTTTAGATAACCAGGTTTCGGTGTTGATTAGGAATGCTTGACGCAAAACAATTCCATTTCACCTTTCACGGTTCCGTAACCGGGGTCGGTTTCCGTTTTACCGCGCAGGATTTTGCCCGTAAATTCGGCTTGGCCGGTTGGGTCAAAAATATTGCCGGTGATCGGGTAGAGCTGGTCGCGCAGGGTAAAAAAACCAATATCGATCTTTTTGTAGAAGCGTTGAAGAAAGAATTCCAAGTTTCAAAAATTGAATCTTTTGAGGAACCGTTAGGAGCATTTGCCGCTTTCAGAATTGAGTAGTATAATAGCTGCACAGTTATGAACAGACTAAATCTTCTCTTTGGGGTCCATTTTGGCAACCCGAAAGGTGATTTGGAAAGGCATTACCGCCGGGCGTACCTTCCGTTTTTTAAGACGATGGAAAGCCACCCCCGCTTCAAATTTTCTTTTTACATGAGCGGCCTGCTCTGCGCCTGGCTTAAACAAAACCACCCGGAACTTTTGCAGATGGTAAGGCAAATGGTCGCCAGGAGGCAGGCGGAGGTCTTTTGCGGGGCCTATTCCAATGCCATCCTTCCGCTTATTCCCGACCACGACAAGATCGCGCAGATAAAAAAACACCGCGATTACATGAACAATATTTTCGGAGCCGATTGCCGCGGGATATACCTCACAAACCATGTTTGGGATCCGCATCTTCCAAAAATTTTATCCCGGCTTGAGATCGATTACGCTCTGGTTCCCGATCGGGATTTTCAGGATCCGCACGGCTACTATGTGACCGAGGAAGAAGGGCAGGTCACCAATCTTTTTCCGGTCTCATCCGCCCTTGATTATTATATTCCCTGCCGCAAGCCGGAGGAGCTTTCCGGCTATCTGGAAAAGGTTTTGAGCGAAGGGGCAAATTCGATTGTCTTTTGGGGAAGAGGGGAAAGTTTCGGGGTAGACAAGGGGAGCGACGTTTGGATCTATGATCAGGGATATCTTGACAATCTTTTGTCCCTGATTGAAGAGAACGCGTCCTGGATCAATCTTTCAACCTTTTCCGAACACTTTGAGGAGAATGTCCCAAGAGGTAAAATTTATCTTCCGCCGACGGCGGGATTGAATGAATATAAGCTTCACAATCTCCACAAAAAAATGCTCCATGTCAGTTCCCGTATGGAAGCGTTATCAAAGTCGTCGCATCCGTTAATCGAAGAGGCGCGGGAGTCCCTTTTTCGCGGACAGGCCTTACATGACCTTTCATCGGTTGACGAGCGGTCCGAAATTTACGGGCAGTTAATTGTCGCCGAAACGGCGCTTAGCCGGTTGAACCACGGAGCGGGGGGCTACACCGAACTTTTGGTAACCGACTTTGATAAGGATGGCCACGAAGAGGTTTTAATGGGGAACGACCAGCTCAACCTTTATTTTTCACCCGTTAACGGCGGTTCGGTTTTTGAAATTGATTTTAAGCCCAAGCAGGCCAATCTCTGCCAGCATCCTTCCTTGAAGGATCACTTTTTTTCTCCTTCTTTAACAGGGCATGATCTGAAGAGCTATTCTTTTTCCGAGTGCGGTGATTTTATCGGGGGGGCATATTCTTTTATGCTCCATCGCAAAAAAGAAGAAGTGGGAGTGACACTTTCGCGGACCTCCGCGGGACTGAAGCTTTCGAAGAAAGTATGGCTTTTTTCCGGACAGAGCATTTTCCATATTCAATACGAGATAACAAATCTGGAAGAAAAAGAGAAAATCTTGTGGTTTGGACCCGAATTTGTCTTTACACTTAATGGGGGACTCTTTTATAATATTTCGGGGCGCAAGATCAAAAGCGACAGTTCGGGGATCTTGTATAAGGTTTCGGAAGTTGAATTGGTTGACGATCGGAAGGGCTTTGGTATATCATTGTCGTTTGAACGGGAAGGGATGCTAAACCATTTTCCCATTGAAAAACTGGTGAAAGACGAAGAGGGCTATCGGAGGGAACATGAAGGGACAAAGTTGATTCCGATCTGGTACGTCAAGCTTGGCGCAAACCAGAGTTGGTCAACGCAGATTACTGCGAGGATCGAGGTTTAAAGGAGTCCTTCGACGGGCTCAGGACAAGGAGGAAAACGATGCCAGAATTAAGAAAGTGTCCGGTATCCGAACGCTGGGTGGTCTTGTCGACCGAGCGCAGCAAACGCCCGACCGATTTTGGCGGCCACAAAGAAGAGAAAGACAAAGATACATCAAAATGTCCGCTTTGCGCGGGACACGAGGGGATGACCCCTCCGGAAGTTTTGGCCTGGCGGCCGGCCAATTCCGCCCCGAACACCGCCGGTTGGGATGTGCGGGTTATTCCAAACAAGTTCCCGGCTTTGATTTCAGAGGGGGAGGTAAACCGGACCGGAATCGGGATCTACGATATGATGTCTGGTGTTGGCGCGCATGAGGTTATGGTTGAAACGCCCGACCATTTTGCCACAATGGGAGACATGGAAGTTTCTCAGATTGAAAAGGTGCTGTGGGCGTACAAAGAACGGATCACCGCGATCGAATCGGATCCGCGCTTCAGATACGTTCTGGTTTTTAAAAATTACGGTAAAGCGGGAGGGGCGTCGCTTAATCATCCCCATTCGCAGTTGATTGCCACCCCGATCACTCCGCGTTACGTCAAGATGGAACTGCAGAATTCAAGAAAATATTTCCAAGAGAAAGAGCGCTGTCTTTTTTGCGACCTGATCCGGCAGGAGCTGGGGGTGGGGGATCGGCTGGTTTATGAGAATGAATTTTTTGTCGCCTTCACTCCGTTCGCTTCACGCTTTCCTTTTGAAACCTGGATTTTTCCGCGCCAGCATCACGCCCAATTTCAGGAGGCGGCAGAGGAAGAGCGAATGCAGCTGGCGGTCTGTTTGAAAGATGTCATGTTGCGGCTAAAGAACACCCTTTCCGATCCACCGTACAATTATGTTTTGCATACCACTCCCAACCCGGTTCCTCGTCCGGGGAAGCCGGCCTATTGGGGAACCTTGAAGCTTGATTTCCACTGGCACATTGAAATTATACCGCGGTTAACCAGCCAGGCGGGGTTTGAGTGGGGATCGGGACTTTATATTAATCCGATGTCACCCGAACAGGCTGCCAAGTTTCTTCGCGAAATTATGTGATAGAATAGTACTATGTCAGGACATTCCAAATGGGCCACCATCAAGCACAAAAAGGCCAAGACCGACGCAGTTCGCGGTAAGATTTTTACCAAACTATTAAAAGAGATAACCACTGCCGCTAAAATCGGCGGAGGGGATCCTGCCGGCAACGCTCGCCTGCGGCTGGCGGTTGACAAGGCCCGTGAAAATAACATGCCGGCGGCCAATATCGAACGGGCGATAAAAAAAGGGACCGGAGAGTTGGAAGGCGTTTCGTATCATGAAATAACTTATGAAGGATATGGTCCGGCCGGGGTCGCTATCTTGGTTGAGGCAATGACCGACAACCCGACCCGCACCGTCTCCGAACTGCGGAATGTTTTTTCAAAACACGGTGGCAACCTCGGTTCGGAAGGCTGTGTTGCCTGGATGTTTAAAAAGGTGAACGACACTATGGAACCGTCTTACACTATAAAAGTGGAAGACAAAGAGACCGCCGAAAAGGTTTTAAAATTAATGGAAATACTGGAAGATAACGACGATGTCCAGAATGTTCACGCCAACTTTGACATTCCGGAAAGTTTAATCAATGAAATTAGCGGCTGATCTCCACGTCCACACGGTTTCATCCGGACATGCTTATTCCACTCTGGAGGAATATGTAGCCCGGGCCAAAAAAATTGGTCTTGAGATGTTGGCAATTACCGATCACGGTCCCTCAATGCCCGGCGCTCCCCATTATTACCACTTTTCTAATATGCGAATGATCCCGCGCGAGATTGACGGAATCAAAATTTTGCGGGGGTGCGAGGCGAACATCATAAATGCCGATGGCGACATAGATTTGCAAAAAAACGAAACTAAAATAATGGATATTTTAATGGTCGGTATGCATATCCGCTGCGGATATGAAGATCAGGGAGAAGAAAAGAATACCGATGTGATGGGGAAGGCGCTAAAAAAATATCCCCGAATCAATGTGATTGCCCATCCGGGATCTCCGACCCATCCCTTGGATCCGGAACGGATCGTTGCGATCGCCAAAGAAAACAAAGTGGTTCTTGAGATAAACAACAGCTCCCAGTTTTCCCGTCCCGGTTCCTATGAGCGTTGTATAAGGATTGCCAAAGAGGTAAAAAGGCAGGATTGGATGGTTGTTCTCGGAACCGATTCTCACATCTCTCCTATGCTCGGTGATTTCCGCTCGGCGCTAAAATTAATTGAAGAAGCTGAGCTATCCGAAGAGCATGTGGTTAATACTTCGGTTGAGAAGATTGATAAGTATCTTCTTAAGAGAAATGCCAACTAAATTCGAAGAAAAAGTATATAAAGCAGTCAAAAAGATTCCCAAGGGTGAAGTCCGCAGTTACGAATGGGTGGCGAAGCAAATCGGGCGTCCCAAGTCCGTTAGGGCGGTTGGAAATGCCCTCAATAAAAATCCCTATGCGCCAATTGTCCCCTGCCATCGGGTGATTAGGAAAGATGGATCGATCGGCGGATTTGCATCGGGGGCCGGAAAAAAGGTAGAATTGTTAAAAAGGGAAGGGGCAGAACACTGTTCTGCCCGTACTTATGTGAATAAGGAAAAAATATGCTAGCCAAACGAATCATTCCCTGCCTCGATGTCGCCGAAGGGCGGGTAGTTAAGGGGACAAAATTCCTGGACTTGAAAGATGCCGGCGATCCGGTGGAGCTAGCCGAATTTTATTCCAAAGAGGGGGCCGATGAGCTGGTTTTTCTCGATATCACCGCTTCGCATGAAAAACGCTACATCATGCTCGATGTCGTCGCCAAGACCGCCGAAAGGGTTCATATCCCCTTTACCGTCGGCGGAGGGATAAATGATATTGAAACGATCCGTGAAATTTTAAAAGCGGGTGCCGATAAGGTATCAATCAATACCGCCGCGATTAAGAATCCTAACTTTATAAAAGAAGCGGCAGAAAAATTCGGATCGCAATGCATTGTTGTCGCTATCGACGCGAAAGCGAAACAGGTTTTTACCCACGGCGGCCGGAATCCGACCGAATTAAACGCGATTGAGTGGGCTAAGCGGGTGGCGGAGCTTGGCGCCGGAGAGATTCTATTGACCTCAATGGATCGCGACGGGACACAGATCGGCTACGACATCGAGCTGACTTTAGCAATCGCCAAAGCGGTAAATGTCCCGGTGATCGCGTCGGGGGGGGCGGGGACACTGGAACATATATATGAAGCTTTGACCGCCGGGCGGGCGCAAGCCGCGATTCTGGCCTCTTTGCTGCACTACAAACAGATGACGATCAAACAGATAAAAGATTATCTGGCCAACAAGGGGGTAAATGTTCGACTCTAAAATGATAGACCGGGAGCTTAAAAAACATCTCCCAAAAGATAACTTGATTCTCTCGCGCGCGATGCGCTATTCTGTCTTTGCCGGAGGAAAAAGATTCCGCCCTGGCTTGATGCTTCTGGTCGCTAAGATGTTAAACGGTAAAGCTAAAGACATTTTACCGGCGGCGGCGGCGGTTGAGATGATCCACACTTTTACACTAATTCATGATGACCTCCCCTGCATGGATAATTCGGACCTAAGAAGGGGAGTGTTAACCTGCCACAAAAAATTCGGAGAAGATATCGCCCTTCTGGCCGGAGATGCCTTAAATACTTTGGCGTTTAAAATCTGCCCGCCGCAAGTTGTCGCGGAACTGGCCGAAGCGTTGCTTGATGTGGTTAAAGGGCAGGTTCTGGATTTGGGTTATATATCGTCGCCTTCGTTATCGCAATTAAAACGTATCCACCTTCTCAAAACCGCCGCCTTGATTAAGGTGTCGGCAAAAATCGCGGCAATTTTATCGGGAGCAAAACCGAAAGAAGTTTTGGCATTAAGCTGCTACGGAGAGGAGATGGGATTGGCATTTCAAATCGCAGATGATATACTGGATTTTGTTTCGGATGCCAAAACTTTGGGAAAACCGGCCGGCGCCGACAGTTCCAACAATAAAAGCACTTATCCGTTGATTCTGGGGCTTGAAGAAGCCAAAAGATTGGCGGGAAGGCATATGCGAAAAGCGCTGTCTGAACTTGAGGTTTTTGGCAAAAAAGCGTTACAGCTGGCAGAGCTGGCTGAATATTCCGTTAGGAGGATAAAATGAGTTTTTTTGTCGCCCTTTTTTCCAATGAGCCGCTGGTCGCGGCCGGAGTCGCCTTTCTTCTTTCACAAACCTTAAAGATTATCCTGTATTATTTTAAGGACGGAGAATTAAACCTCTGGCACTTTTGCGAAGCGGCCGGAATGCCTTCCACCCATTCGGCGATGGCTTCGGCGATGACCTTGTCGGTTGGGATAGTTGAAGGGTTTGCTTCCCCCTCTTTTGCCCTGGCGGTAGTTTTTGCGATCATCGTCATGTACGACGCGATGGGGGTTCGCTTTGCCGCCGGACAGCAGGCCTTGATTCTTAATAAAATTATTGAAGATATTTACTCTGAAAAAGCGGGTGAAAAAGAAAAACTCAAAGAATTGATCGGCCATACTCCGACCGAAGTTTTAGGCGGGCTGACGCTTGGAATTATTGTGGCGATTTTTACCTACTTTATCGCCTATTAATAAAAAATGACAGCTCTTCTTGATAAAATTAAACTCCCGGAGACGCTTAAGGAACTTTCCTCCAAACAGCTGGATCAGATTGCCGACGAGGTCAGAAAAAAAATCATCAGTATAACCTCCAAAAGCGGCGGCCATCTCGCTTCCAGTTTAGGGGCGGTTGAACTGGCAGTCGCGCTCCATGCCACTTTTGATTCGCCGGTTGATAAAATTATTTGGGATGTCGGCCACCAATCCTACGCCCATAAATTATTGACCGGGCGGCTGGACCGTTTCAACACTTTAAGACAGCACGGCGGCATTAGTGGTTTTCCCAATGCCGCCGAAAGCCCTCACGATCCTTTCACCGTCGGTCACGCCAGCGCTTCGATTTCTCAGGCGCTCGGGCTGGTGAAGGCGCGGGATTTAAACGGCGAAAAACATTCGGTCATCGCAGTGATTGGCGATGCCTCTCTTTCGGGAGGATTGGCTTTTGAGGGGATGAATAATGCGGGGGGGCTTAAGACCAACCTGATTGTGATCCTAAACGACAACGAGATGGCGATCTCAAAGAGCGTCGGCGCTTTTTCGAATTATTTGACCGCGGTCAGGACCTCCAATTTTTACGTTGATATCGTGGGGCGGATTGAAAAGCTGATAAGGCACTTTCCCCGCATCGGGACTTCGCTTTTTGAAAGCGCCAAAAAATTAAAGGATCGTACCCGTCAGATCGTGCTGAACTTTAAAGTCGATGTGATTTTTGAGGAGCTCGGTTTTAAATATTTCGGTCCGATTAACGGACACAACATCCCGCTTTTGATGAGTACCCTCCACCACGCCAAAGATATCGAGGGGCCGATCCTGATTCATGTTTTGACCAAAAAAGGGAAGGGGTATTCGCACGCGGAGGATGATCCGACCCGGTTCCACGGCGCTCCCCCTTATTATATCGAGAACGGCAAGTCAAAGACCAACGGGACCGGACCAACCTATACCGAGATTTTTGGAAAGACGATGCTGGAGCTGGCGGAACAGAATCCGAAAGTAGTCGCGATCACGGCGGCCATGACCGATGGGACCGGCCTGGTTGAATTCGCGCAAAAATTTCCGGAGCGTTTTTTTGATGTTGGGATTGCGGAGGAACACGCTGTCACTTTCGCGGCCGGTTTGGCGAAAGGGGGCTTTCGCCCTTATGTCGCGATTTATTCCACTTTTTTGCAGAGGGCCTACGACCAGATCATCCATGATGTCTGCCTGCAGAACCTGCCGGTGGTCTTCGCGATCGATCGGGCGGGGATTGTCGGGGAGGATGGGGCGACCCACAACGGAGCTTTTGATATGGCCTATTTGAGGGCAATTCCAAATATGACGGTGATGGCTCCCAAAGACGAGAAAGAATTCCAGTCTATGCTCCATACCGCTTCGGAATATAAGGGGCCGGTGGCGATCCGTTATCCCCGGGGGAGCGGTTATTCGGCGGCCAAGTCGTCCGGAACCGGTTCAGTTTGTATCATCGCGATCGGCTCAATGGTCTATCCGGCGATTGAAGCGGCAAAAATGTTTGGAGATGCTTTTGTGGTCAACGCGCGGTTTGTAAAGCCGCTCGATAAAAAATTAATTTTGGAGTCGGTCAAGAACGCAAAGCAGATCGTAACGGTTGAAGAGGGGACCATCGAAGGCGGCTTTGGATCGGCGGTGGCGGAGCTTTTGGAAGACGAAGGGATAAAAATTCCGGTTAAGCGGATCGGTTTGCCGGATCAATTTATAGAACACGGCGCCCGCCGTGAAATTTTGGACCTTTACGGTTTATCCGCCGAAAAAATATGCCAGACAATCAAGAATTTGTAATCACCGAACATCAGTATGAAATAATTATGCATCAGGCGCAGGCCTGTTTTCCGTACGAGGCGGGAGGATTTTTGGGAGGGAAAGAAAACAATATCCTCGGGGTCCTTCCGGTTCCCAACAAGAAGGTCGGTGGCCGCGACGAGTTTTCTTTGTGGGAAGACGATTTTGGCCGCGCCTATACTTTTTTTGAAAAACACAATCTTGAACTGGCCGGTGTTTATCATACCCATCCGGGGGGGATTGCCTATCCATCAGATCAGGATATTAAGGCCACCTCTCAAAAGCGGATGAAATATATGTTTATCATTGGGATGGCCGATCGCTACAAGCCGGATCTTAGGGTCTACACCATTTCAGGAGGGGTTGTTGAAATCCCGATCCGGGTCGTTTCCGACAAGGGGATTGTGGTGATGGACCTTTTCTCTTCCGGAAACAGGCAAAGCAAGTTGACTCCGGAAAACCTGCATCTTTTCCACGAGTACATCAAGCGAGTGATCCGCGAAGAGACCGAATCGGGAAGAAAAGGGGACTTTGGATGGGACGCTTCTTCGTTTAGTACCCTGGCTTGAAATACTACTCATAATCCAGTAGAATATCTTCATGCGAAAGATTGGATCTTCACTTTTTATTCTCCTGCTTTTCACATCCCTCTCTTACGCCATGACTTTGCGGGAGAGCGTCGATTACGCCCTCAAAAACAACCAGATGGTTCTCTCAACCGAAAAGAAGCTGGAAGCGGCGAAAGCGAAATTCAGCCAGGCGGTGGGAGCATTTCTTCCGGCCATAAAACTGGACGGCAGTTACGGCAGATCGTATTCGCAGCCGAGTTCGGTTCAGATTTCAAGCGGAGGCGCGACCCAGATTTTAACTTTTGGCACCGAGGCCCAGGCTCAAAGCAGGAAATGGAGCGCCTCATTAAACCAGCCGGTCTTTGTCCCGGCTCTTTTCCCCGGCTACCAGATTGCCCAAAAGGGGGTTGAACTGGCCGAGCAGGATTACCGCAAAATTAAACTTGAGACCACATACAATACCACGGTTGCCTATGCCGGTGTGATCGCGGCCGAAAGATATGTTGATTTGTCGAAAGAATCGCTTGAGATGGCCAAAACGCACCTTGCGCAGGTAAAAAGAATGTACGATTCCGGTTCCGCTTCCCGGGCGGATCTTTTGCGCACCGAGGTGCGTCTAATGAATGCGGACGTCGAATTGACCAAAGCGCGCAATACCCTGGAGCTTTCCAAGAGTTCCTTTAACAATACTCTGGGACGGCCGCTTGAAACGGCGGCGGAGTTTTCGGCGGAGGGAATAATTATACCGGTTGCTTTGCCGGATTACCATTTGCTTTTAAAGATCGCGTTTGACAACAAGCCGGAGTGGAGGCAGTTTTTATTGAATAAAGATATTGCGGCGGAAAACGTTTCGGTCGCCCGTACCGGATACCTTCCAAGCATTTTTCTTTCCGGGCAGATGGGAAACAGCGTAATCAAATATCCCGCCTATGAATCCGATACGAATTCCTGGACGGTGGCCGGAGCGGCCTCGTGGACTATTTTTGACGGCTTCCAGGTCTTAAACAAAGTCCGTGAAGCGAACGAAACGTACGACAGCCAGAAAGTTAGTGAGTCCCAGGTTAAAAACAACGTGGCGCTTGAAGTCCGAACCGCTTATCTTGATTTAAAAAACGCGCTTGAAAGCCTCGATTCGGTAAAAAAGGCGGTTGAGTTTGCGGAAGAAAACCGGAAGGTTTCCGAACGCCGCTATTATTCCGGCTTTGCGACAAATTTGGATGTCATCGACGCTCAGGTCGGCTTGACCCAGGCAAAAATCAATCATATTAAGGCGGTTTACGATATTTTTACCGCGAAAGCCAAACTCAACAAGATTATCGGCAAGGAGGTGTCGTAGTGAAAAAAGTAAGGGACGGTAAATGGTTTTCGGTATTAATTATAGCGGTTATTATCCTTGCCGTTTACATCGGCATCAAGTGGTGGAACAAGGATGTGGTGACGATAAAAGCCGCGCAAATTACCCCCGGCCAAATCGAAGCGGTCGTCTCCGCCAGCGGAGTGATTGATGCTCCGGTCTATGAACTGGGGAGCAGGGTTGGCGGGCGCATCGCTTTTTGGAACGTTGAAGAGGGGGACATGGTTCAAAAGGGCGCAACCCTGGCGGAATACGACGACACGACGCGGATTGTAGCTCCGGCCAATGGTGTGGTCGCGAAAGTAAATTACGACGAAGGGGAGACGGTTGTTCCTGGATCAAATATTGTTACAATCGTAAACTATAAAAATTCATGGGTTGACGCGCAGATCGACGAGATCGATATCGCGGATGTAAAGTTGGGCGATCAGGTAAAAGTATCTTCGGACGTCTATCCCGACAAGATTTTTTCGGGAGAGGTAACCTGGATTGCCCCCTTAGCCGAACTGCGCAAAGTCGGCGGAAGGATAAAAATTGACGAAGAATCCTATGTTTTTCCTTGTAAAATAAAATTTTTAGGTGACCATTCCGATCTCAAGGTCAACATGTCGGTCAATGCCGATATAATTACAAAACAAAAAGAGGGGGTTCTTTTGGTCCCGCGTGAAGCGATCGCCACCAAAGACGACGCTTCAATTGTTTATCGCCTCAAAGGGAATCGGGTTTATGAAACCAAATTTGAAATAGGGATCCGCTCTTTTTCAAGCGTTGAGGCCTTGTCCGGGCTTTCCGGTGGTGATACGGTCGCGATTTCCAATCTTTCCAAGTTGAAAGATAAAGCGAGGATTAAAATTGAGCGGCAATAATGTTGTAAGAATCCAAGATGTAAAAAAGATCTACCGTATGGGGAAGATGGAGGTGGCGGCCTTAAACGGGGTCAGCGTCGATATTTCACGCGGTGAATTTGTTTCGATTATGGGCCCCTCCGGCTGCGGCAAATCAACCCTGATGCATATTTTGGGCTGTCTTGACCGTCCGACCGAAGGGAAGATTTTTTTGGACGAGGTTGATGTCGGCGGACTGGACGACAACCAGCTGGCTGATATTCGCAACAAGAAAGTTGGATTTGTCTTTCAGACTTTCAACCTTCTTCCAAAATTGAACGCGATTGAAAACATTGAGCTTCCGCTGATCTATGCCGGCATATCACTTGAAGAGAGAAGGAGAAGGGCGCTTGAACTGTTGGAATTGGTCGGATTAAAAGACCGTGCCAATCACCGTCCCTCGGAACTTTCGGGCGGACAAAGCCAGCGGATCGCGATCGCGCGGGCGTTGATCAACAACCCTTCGATTATTCTGGCGGATGAGCCGACCGGGAACCTTGATTCAAAAAGCGGAGCGGAGATTATCCATCTTTTTAAAGAATTGAATGAGAAGGGGATCACGCTGATTATGGTAACTCACGACCAGGATATAGGGAGAAACAGTAAAAGGATTGTGCGCTTGAAAGACGGTTTGATTATCGAAGACGAAAAGGTAAAATGAACCTGCTTGAGCCATCCAAACTGGCGCTAAAATCCCTGTTTTCCAATAAACTCCGTTCTTTTTTGACTACGCTTGGGGTGATTATCGGGGTCTCTTCGGTTATAACATTGGTTTCAATGGGGGAAGGGGCCAAGTCCTATATTTTAAATCAGGTGAGCGGGTGGGGAGTTGGTGCCAACAGCCTGACGATTCATCCAGGAAAATCCGATTCCACGATGCCGGAATTGACTTTAACCTACGGAGATACGATTGCCTTGCGCAACAAGGTTGATTCGATTGTTTACCTGGTCCCCGAATTTATCGGCAAAGGGCAGTTAAAATACGGGAAGAAAGAATACAAACCATCTTTTACTATGGGGGTCTCTTCCGATTATCCTCTGGCGATAAACCAGAAGGTGGCGGAGGGACGTTTTTTTTCCAGGGCGGATGAGGCGGGAAGAAAAAGGATGGCGGTAATCGGGAAAACCGTTTCCCGGAAACTTTTTGGAGAAGCTTCGCCGGTCGGCGAAAGGATAAAGATTAACCGGACCGGCTTTTTTGTGACCGGGGTCCTTGAAGAAAAAGGGGCAATGATGACCTTTGATATGGATGATATGGTTTTGATTCCCGCCACCCTTGCGCCCCTGGTTTTGGGAACAAGCAAGATTTGGGAAATCTTTTTGACCCTTGAATCGGAAAAAGATGTTCCGCTGGCGATGAAACAGGTTGAAAATACTTTGCTTGCCCGCCACAAAAAGAAGGATTTTCATATCCATACCCAGGAAGGGATTATTGATATTTACAATAATATTTTAAATGCCTTAACCGGGATTGTCAGCGCCATCGCGGCGATTTCGCTTTTGGTCGGCGGGATCGGCATTATGAACATCATGCTGGTTTCGGTTACAGAGCGGACCCGCGAGATCGGGATCAGAAAAGCGATCGGGGCCAAGCGAAACGATATCTTTTTGCAGTTTGTCATCGAATCGGTGATGATCACTATGAGCGGAGCATTGATCGGCGTTGTGATCGGAACGGGAGCCGCGTGGGGAATTATGACCTACCTTAAACTGCAGGCGGTGATCGCCTACGGGGCAGCCGCTCTTGCCTGTTTCGGGGCGCTTTTGGTCGGTGTTTTTTTCGGGGTCTATCCGGCGATGCGTGCGGCGCGGCTTGATCCTGTTGAGGCACTGAGGTTTGAAACATGATAAGGCAGGCACTGGCGGCGCTTTTGGCAAACAAGGTCCGGTCTCTTCTGACCATGCTGGGAGTTGTAATCGGGATCTTTTCGGTCATAACACTGGTTACCATCGGCGAAGGGGCCAAGCTTTATGTCACCGACCAGATCCAGAGTATCGGTGCCGGCTACAACTCTTTTATAGTTGCGGCGGGAAGGGATGCCACAACCCCTCCCAATCCGAAATTTCTTTATTCCGATATTGCGTATCTCAAATCACGTATTCCGGAAATTGACGATATTGTCCCTTTTACTCCCGGTTCCGGCGACGTATATTACGGTAAGAAAAAATACGAATCGCCGGTGATTTTGGGAACCACCGCGAACATTGTGAGGCTGATGGATAGGGGCGTAAAAGACGGTCGCTTCTTTACCGAGGCGGAGGTCGAAGGAAGGAAAAAAGTGGCGGTGCTGGGGCCAAAAGTTGCGCGGGAACTTTTTGGGGAGATGTCGCCTCTGGGAGAAAAGATAAAAATCCGCGGCAACAAATATTTGATTGTCGGGGTGTCCCAATCCTTGGGAAGCATCGGGCCGGTGGATATGGACAGCCGCGTGGTTGTTCCTGTCACTTCCGCGCAGAATATGATGGGGACCAATTACATTATGCGGATGAATATTTTTCCCAAAGACGTAAAAAAGATGGAAGAGACGCAGGAAAAGGTGCGGCTGGCTTTGATTAAACGTTTGCACGACGACGATTTCCGTTTTGTGACCCAAAAAGGATTGCTTGATATCGTCACCAATATTTTGACTGCTTTGACGGGGTTTGTTTCCGGGATCGCGGCGATTTCTCTTCTGGTCGGCGGGGTTGGTATTATGAATATCATGCTGGTGGCGGTGAACGAGAGGGTGCGGGAGATCGGGATCAGGAAGGCGATCGGTGCTAAGAAAAAGGATATCATCCTGCAATTTTTAATCGAATCGATGCTGATCAGCCTGATTGGCGGGATGCTGGGGATTTTCTTCGGTCTGCTTGGGGCGTTTTTAATTATGTGGTTTATCAAGGGAACTTTGGTCATTGCCGTCTGGGCGGTTGTTTTGGCGACCAGCGTCTCCGCCGCGGTCGGGATATTCTTTGGGGTTTACCCCGCCATACGCGCCGCTTCGCTCGATCCGGTCATAGCGTTGAGATACGAGTAGTGTGATATAATAATTTATGCCCAACTTTAAATTCTGCAGTCATGCGGAGGCTAAGTTTCAAATACTAAAAGAACACGGATTCCTCATTACTAAAAAACAAGTAATTAATACCATAAAGGAGTACGACAGCAAAGAGAAAGGCAAGGACAATAGGGTGGTTTTCCAGAAGATCTTTGATGAAGACCATGTTTTGAGGGTGATTTGCGAGAAAAATAATGGTAAGATTGTTGTAGTGACGTTTTATCCCGGGAGGAGGAGTTATTATGAGAATTAGTTATAACAGGAAAGACGATATCGCGACCATTGAGTTGGGCCGGCAGAAAATCGACCACGCGCAGGAGGCGGAAAACGTAATTATCCATTTATCAAAAGATGACGATCCGGTTATGTTGGAGATTTTGGACGCGAGCAAATTTTTGACAAATCTGATGAAAGCATCTATGACCTCTAAAACCGAAAAACCAGTTTCGGTCTAATTGCCCATGCCAACCGACATCCAAATTGCCCAAAAAGCCAAATTAAAATTAATTACCGAGATTGCCCGCAAGGCCGGAATAAATATTTCCGATATTGATCTCCATGGCTGCTACAAAGCCAAAGTTTGTATCGATGTTGAACGCAAATTAAAAAATAAAAAAGACGGAAAATTAATTTTAGTAACCACCATGACTCCCACCCGCCAGGGAGAAGGGAAAACGACCACCACCATCGGCCTGGCGCAGGCGCTTAAAAAAATCGGCAAGAAAGCTTTTGTCTGTATCAGGGAACCATCTTTGGGACCGGTAATGGGGATGAAAGGGGGAGCCGCTGGAGGGGGGTATTCCCAGGTCCTTCCGATGGACGATATCAATCTCCATCTGACCGGCGATATGCACATGGTCACCTCCGCCCACAATCTTTTGGCGGCAATGCTCCACAACCACATCTTTCAAGGGAACGAATTAAATATTGATGAGAGCCGGATCCGTTGGAAACGGGTTATGGATATGAACGACCGCTCTTTAAGAGGAACTTTTGATATTACCGCATCTTCGGAGGTCATGGCGATCTTGTGCCTGGCCAAAAATGTAACCGACATGAAAAAGAGGTTGGGGAATATTATTATTGCCTATGATAAAGAAGGGAACCCGGTCCGCGCCGGCCAAATTAAAGCGGAAGGGGCGATGGCGCTTCTCCTTTGGCACGCCATCAAACCCAATCTGGTACAGACCCTGGAGGGCGGTCCGGCTTTTGTCCACGGCGGCCCTTTTGCCAATATCGCGCACGGCTGCAACAGTTTAATCGCCACCAAGCTTGCTCTCAAACTTTCCGATTATGTCGTGACCGAAGCCGGCTTTGGGAGTGATTTGGGGGCCGAAAAGTTTTTTGACATCAAATGCCGGGCTGGCAAGCTGAAACCGGCCGCGGTCGTTCTGGTTGTCACCAAGCAGGCGATTGAGATGCATGGTTACGACAATGTGGCCAAGCACGTTGAGAACATTAAGCTCTTCGGCCTGCCGGTTGTGATTGCCGTCAACAAAAAACAAAATGATACCAAACAGGAACTGGAAGAAATTAAAAACCAATGCTTAAAACTAAATGACCGGGTGGTCATCTCTTCAATTTGGGGAGAAGGCGGAAAAGGGGGATTGGATTTGGCAAAAGCGACAGTGGCCGCCTGCCAAACCAAGAGCCGCTTTAATTTTTTATATGACCTTACGCTTCCTCTGCGGGAGAAGATCGAAACTATCGCCAAAAATATTTATGGGGCAGACGGGGTTGATTTTACCGACAGGGCATTGGCCGATCTGGAAATTTTAGAAAAGGCGGGGATGGGGGAATGTCCGGTTTGCATTGCTAAGACCCAGTATTCTTTGTCCGATAACCCCAAGCTTTCCGGCCGGCCGACCGGATTTAGAATCACGGTGAGAGAACTCTCTCCTTCCGCCGGGGCCGGCTTTGTCGTCGTCTATACCGGAGATGTAATGACTATGCCCGGTCTCCCCAAGCACCCC
Organism: candidate division WOR-1 bacterium RIFOXYB2_FULL_46_45; assembly: GCA_001771585.1. Classification (GTDB taxonomy): domain Bacteria; phylum Margulisbacteria; class WOR-1; order XYC2-FULL-46-14; family XYC2-FULL-46-14; genus XYC2-FULL-46-14. The sequence goes on along the minus strand of MEUE01000003.1, from coordinate 103,845 downwards.
GCCGCGGAGAATATGGATATCACCGAAAACGGCGTGATCACGGGGTTGTTTTAATGATCAACCAATCCAAAATCGAAAAAGCGGTTAAAGAGATTCTTCTTGCCATCGGGGAGAATCCGAACCGGACCGGATTAAAAGATACGCCCAAGCGGGTAGCACGGATGTATGCCGAATTGTTTTCCGGACTATCTAAAGATCCGGCCAAAGAAATTTCCGTTTTTCACGAAGAAGACCACGAAGAGATGGTAATGGTCAAAGATATCCCGTTCTATTCCATGTGCGAACACCACCTGGTCCCTTTCATCGGCCGCGCCCATGTCGCCTATATCCCGACCACCGGGCGTGTGACCGGCCTTTCCAAACTGGTGAGGGTGGTGGAGGCGTACGCCAAGCGGCCGCAGGTGCAGGAGCGGCTGACCTCGCAGATCGCGAATACTTTGATGGAAAAACTAAAACCGCGCGGGGTGCTGGTAATTATCGAAGCGGAGCACCTCTGCATGTCCATGCGCGGAGTAAAAAAACCGGGGACCTTTACTATTACTTCTGCCGTGCGCGGCGTTTTCCAAAAAAATGCCAAGACCCGCCAGGAAGCACTGTCGCTGATTAGATCGGTTAATCGGTAGTTATGAATAACAATAATACCCATATCGCGATTTTTAGGAAGAGGGGAGCGAGGTCGTGACATTTTGTCACGGGTTGAGATTGATGTTTTCTGACAAAAAAACAAAAATAAAAACAGCTAATAGGGCAGTTATGAAGGAGGAATTATTATGAAAAGAATAAAATTGTTTTTACTAATCTTGATTGTTATTTTTGGAATGAGTGGGATTATCCTTTTTGAGTCTCCAGTTTACGCTACAAAAGAAGCTCTATCTATTAAAAAAACAGAAAAAGACGTGCCTAAAGAGGCAAAAAAAGAGCAAGCAGTATATATTACAAAGAGTGGGAAGAAATACCATAAAGCCGGTTGTAGTTATTTACGCAAGAGCCAGAGGTCAATTTCTTTAAATGAAGCAAAGCAGCAGGGGTATTTTCCTTGTTCTAGGTGTTTTTAGTGTAGAGGAGAATGGATTGTGAGTTACGAAAGGAAGCAACAACAGGATTTTGAATTTCTTTTGCATGAGTATGATGCCGCACATGCGGAGATTAGGTTGGTTGGCGAACGAAGGTATAATATTTTTAAGTTTTATTCAACATTAATTATTGCTATTATTTCTGCTATTTCCACCACTTATATATTTAAGGAAATACCAGAGTTGTCTCGAGACCTATTATGTATTGGTGCCTTTGCTATTGGAGTTCTGATAGCCTTTCTTGTTTTTAAGGAACATCTAAATATAACAAAAAACCTCAATAAAATAAATTTTATTAGGGATAAGATGCAACTGGATTTTCTTGACGGAGTAGAGGATAAACAGAAGGAGGCAATCCATATGAATACGCGGTCAGTGTCTTGGCTCGAAGGGTTTTATGGGAAGATCAGTTTTTGGTTGGTTATAGCAATACTAGTAATATCTTTTTGTTTTATTTATCAGGTCAAAATGATTCAGCAAATTGATTTTAGTAGTCTTGTAAGGTCTATTAATTTTAATTTGTTCGGTTTGTTTTTTAGTTTTTTGGGAGCGTCTATTCTTTTTGTTTTTAATAATCCATACAGAGGAAATGCAAGTTGTTTTACTGCCGAAGAAACCATAGAAAAAGATAAAAAAGAAAAAAACCGTCTTAATGGTTGGCAGAAAAAAGGATTTGCATTAATAGCAATTGGATTTTTATTACAGATTATCCATGTCTTTATTGGATGATAAAAAATGACCTATAACCCAGCCCGCCACCACCGCCGGTCGATCCGGTTCAAAGGGATATAAAATGATACATGGATGTGTTGCGAATGGAATTATTTAAAAATAAATATCGCATTGGATCAAAACGGTTGAAAGGATGGGATTATTCCGGTGCCGGTAGATATTTTGTGACCATTTGCACAGGGAACCGGGTTTGTTATTTTGGGGATGTGGCGGATGGCAAAATGAAATTATCACCCATTGGTGAAATTGTTAATGACGAATGGTATAAAACCGAACAGGTCAGGCAAAATGTAAAATTGGATGAATTTGTTGTTATGCCCAACCATTTACATGGGATTATTGTCATAACCAATGCGGTGGTAGAAACGCCCCGACGGGGCGTTTCTACAGAAACATTAAAACCAAATTCATTGGGTTCTATCATATGCCAATTTAAATCCATATGCACCAAACGGATTTGGTCGGCAGGGTTTAACGATTTTGCCTGGCAGAATCGATATTATGATTCAATTATCCGCAATGACGGATCATTGGATCGCATCAGACAATATATTGTTAATAATCCAATACAATGGGGTAGGGATAGAAATAATCCCAATAAGGCGGCAAAATGCACCCTCGTCTAAAATATTACCTGGCCCTCTCCCATGTCGACAAAATCGGACCGGTAAAAGCGCGGCAATTGATAGAAAAAACCGGTTCGATCGAAGCGGCCTGTTCAATGGTTGAGACCGATTTTTCCTGGGTGGAGGCGGAAATCGAACGGGCAGATGAAAAAGGGATCAAAATCTACTGCGCCGAGGACGAGGATTACCCAGAGAATTTAAAAAACATCTATGATCCCCCTCTGGCGCTTTATGTGAAAGGGGATATTCTTCCCCAAGACAAAAAAGCGCTGGCAATTGTCGGGACCCGTGCCGCGACTTCTTACGGCCATGAAATTGCCGGCACTTTGGCTCGCGAGCTTTCATCTTATGGAATAACGATCGTCTCCGGTCTGGCTTTGGGAATTGACGCGGCGGCGCACGCGGCGGCTACGCGGACGATTGCCGTTTTTGGCGCGGGGGTCAACCAGGTTTATCCGCCATCCAATCGAAAATTGGCGGATCAGATTTTGACCAAAGGAGCCTGGGTATCGGAGTTTCCAATCGGCATGACTCCCGAAAAATGGACTTTCCCGCAACGGAATAGAATTATTTCGGGATTGTCGCTTGGGGTTATTGTGGTGGAGGGAGAAGAAGACAGCGGAGCTTTAATCACCGCAAAGATCGCGGCAGAGCAGGGGAGGGAAGTTTTTGCGGTGCCGGGGAATATTCAGAATATAAAAACCAGGGGACCGCATTCGCTTATCAAACAAGGAGCGAAGCTGGTGGAAACGACAGATGATATATTGGAAGAATTAAAAATGATACTACCGGAGAGAGTAGAAAGTAGAAAGGCGATAGTAGAGATTAGGGATTATTCAAATCTAAACGAAAAAGAACGAAAAATCATTGATTGTATTATCCGGGAGCCAAAGCATATCGACAAAATTGCCGAAGAAATCGGGTTTTCTGCTTCCGAAACGGGGGGGCTTTTGGCAATGCTTGAAATCAAAAAGACCATTAAGCAGCTTCCAGGCAAATTTTTTGCCGTTTGCCCCTGAAATTTCCCCGTGCTATAATCCAAAAATCATGGTGCTTTTTTCCGAAATGTTTGTTTCCGAGCTGATCAATGACCCGGTCGTTGATGTTTTGCAAGAAAGCGTCGGCAAGGTCAAAGATATACTAATAACCCTTGGCGAAACTTTTCCAAAAGTATCCGGGCTTTTGGTTGAGTTCTCCGGCGGACAAAAAAAGGTCCTTTTGATCGGCGAAATCGAACTGGTCGGAAAACAATTTATTGCCACCAGAGTGACATCCGATCGAATTGCCTGGGCGAATTTAAGAGAGGGGGATCTCCTTCTAATGCGCGATGTGGTCGACCAGCAGGTGGTCGATTTGGACGGGGCGAGAGTCATTCGCGTTAACGACCTGAAATTGGCAAAAGTCGGCCAGGATATCCGGCTGATCGCCGCCGATGTCGGTCTTGCCGGAATGGTGCGGCGGCTGGGGCTTGAAAAATTTTTAGGGGCAATTTTTGGAATTTTTGGAAAAAAAATACCCGAACAACTGATCGGCTGGGACCATGTTCAGAGCTTGTCCGGAGGAAAAGTTTTAATCCCGGGCCAGGCAATCGCGGAGCTTCATCCGTCGGATGTGGCGGAAATCATCTCCCAGCTTAAGACCGAAGATAAGACCGCGGTATTTTCGGCCTTGTCCGAAAATACCGCGGCGGAAGCGATGCATGAGCTGGAGCCGTTTATCGGCGCCATGCTGATTGCCGCGATCGATACCAAGAAAGCGGTAGCGATACTTGAAAAGATGCCGGTTGACGAAGCGGCCGACATCATTGGCGACCTGCCGCCGGAAAAATCCGAGGAACTGCTCCGCCTGATCAAGGTCAGAAAAGCAAATGAGATCAAAAAACTGATCAAGCACAAAGACGAATCGGCTGGGGGGTTGATGACGACCGAATATATTGCCCTTCCGCAAAACTTGACCGTCAACGAGACCATCGAACGGTTGAGAAAATCGGCTCCCGACGCGGAGACGATTTATTATGTGTATGTGCTTGACGAAGAAGAGCATTTGGTTGGCATCTTGAGCTTGCGGAGTTTGATTGTTTCTTCTCCTGACCGGTTGATCTCCGAAATAATGATCAAGCATTTTATCAGTGCCACTCCCGAGATGAATCAGCGGGAGGTCGCTCAAATAATTTCAAAATACAACTTGTTGGCCCTTCCGGTCCTTGACCCGGATAGGAAAATCCTGGGGATCATAACGGTTGACGATGTGATCGATTTTATTCTGCCGCCGATATCCCGGAGAAAAAAGCCGACTTTGGGTTGATTTATGAAAAGATTATTAAACCACACCAAGAAATATTGGATCTTTTTTGCGATCCTGGGGCCGGGAATCATCACCGCCTGCGCGGATAACGATGCCGGCGGCATCACCACCTATTCGATTGCCGGCGCGCATTTTGGCTACAGTCTCTTGTGGATGCTTTTAATCACTACTTTTTGTCTGGCGGTGGTTCAGGAGATCTGCGCCAGGATGGGGGCGGTTACCGGCAAGGGCTTGTCCGACCTGATCCGTGAAAATTTTGGTTTGAAGTGGACCTTCTTTGCCATGACGATTCTTTTGATCGCCAATATTTTTACATTGATCGCCAATTTTGCCGGGATTGCCGCCTCGCTTGAAATTTTTGGTTTTACAAAATGGCTTTCGGTTCCGGTGGTGGCCTTTCTTATCTGGTACACCGTTTTAAAGGGTTCGTATAAAACCGTTGAAAGGATTTTTTTGGTCTTTTGTTTAGCGCAGTTTGCCTACGTTTTTTCCGGGATATTGGCGAATCCGGACTGGGGGCTGGCGTTAAAAAGCACCTTTGTCCCTTCCTTCCAATTTGATTCTCATTACCTTTTGATCTTTATCGGCGTTATCGGAACCACTATCACCCCGTGGATGCAGTTTTACATCCAGTCGGCGGTGAGAGACAAGGGGATAACGGTCCGCCAATATAAATATGAAAGGGCGGGGGTGCTTTTCGGCGCCTTCTTTACCGATTTCATCTCTTTCTTTATCATTGTTTCCTGTGCCGCCACACTTTATAAAATGGGTGTGAACATCAACAGCGCGAAAGACGCGGCGATCGCCCTGGGTCCGATTGCCGGAAACTTTGCCGAAACCCTTTTTGCGCTCGGACTCTTTGGCGCGTCGACCTTGACCGCTTCGATCGTCTCCCTCTCTTCCGCCTATGCCATCTGCGAAGCGTTCGGTTGGGAGAACGGGATCAACAAGCAGTTCCGCGAGGCGCCGGTTTTCTACGGGCTTTATACTTTTTTGATTATCCTGGCGGCATCGGTTGTTCTCTTGCCCAGTTTGCCGCTGATTTTTGTTATGTTGCTTTCACAGGAGATAAACGGGATACTTCTGCCGTTTATACTTGTTTTCATGATTCTGCTGGTGAACAACAAAAGAATTATGGGAACCCATGTCAATTCCCGGTTTTATAATGTGATGGCCTGGTTCACCGTCATTGCTCTGATTGTTTTGACGGGGATCCTTCTGGTTTCGGCGTTTTTGTAGTAGTTATAACCAAAGAAAAAAGGCGATTCGAATAGATCGGACCGCCTTTTTTGCTTAGAGACTAGTTCTTTTTCAGAAGCTTGTGCTTTTTCACGACTCCCCAAATCAATTTGGTCATTTGAGTAACCGGAATCGGCTTCGCGCCGAAAATATCTTCCAGGCTTTCATCACGCCCTTTGAAGTTAACCGTCATGCTTTTTAATCCACCTCTTGGCATTTATTTTCACCTCCTCATAGATTGAAACTTTCGATTTATTATAGTACAATGAAAAAGCTTTTGCAAGGGAATTTTATCTTATATGTTTAAAAAAGTTTTGGTCGCCAACAGAGGGGAAATCGCGCTTAGGATCATTCGCGCGCTGCGCGAATTGGGAGTCCAATCGGTGGCGGTTTATTCCGAGCCGGACGCCGATTCGCTCCATGTCAAACTGGCCGACGAGTCCTATTGCATCGGGCCGGCCGTATCCGCCAAAAGTTATTTAAATGTCCATTCGATCATTTCCGCCGCGGAAATTTCCGGGGCCTCCGCCATCCATCCCGGCTACGGCTTTTTGGCCGAGAACGCCAAGTTTGTCGAAATCTGTAAAGAGCATAACATCAAATTCATCGGGCCGATGAGCGACGCGATCCAAAAGATGGGAGATAAAGCGGTCGCCAAGAAGACGGTCCAGGCGGCCGGGGTTCCGGTTGTCCCGGGATCGGATGGTGTTGTCAAAACAGACGAAGAGGCAAAAAAGATTTCCGCAAAGATCGGGTACCCGGTCTTAGTCAAGGCCTCGGCGGGTGGAGGCGGAAAGGGGATGCGGATAGTCAGGGAAGAATCCGAACTGCTTTCCCTATTAAAAAGTGCCAAGGTTGAGGCCGAAGCGGCCTTTGGCAATCCCGAAGTTTACATCGAAAAATTTATCGAAAATCCCCGCCACATCGAAGTACAGATTCTGGCGGACGAACACGGCAATATTGTCCATTTGGGAGAGCGTGACTGTTCCATTCAGCGCCGGCACCAGAAGTTGGTTGAAGAATCACCCTCCCCGGCGGTTGACCGGCGGCTTAGGGAGCACCTTGGCAAAGCGGCGATCCGTGCCGCCAAAGCGGTCAAATATTCCAGCGCCGGGACAATTGAATTTATTTTTGAGCCGGGCGGTAAATTTTATTTTATGGAGATGAACACCAGGGTTCAGGTGGAGCATCCGGTCACCGAAATGGTGACCGATATCGACATAGTGAAAGACCAGATCAGGGCTGCTTCCGGAGAAAAACTGGGTTACCGGCAGTCGGATGTAACTTTCAAGGGGCATTCAATCGAATGCCGCATCAATGCCGAAAACCCGGACAAGAATTTTATGCCTTCTCCCGGGGAGATCTCAATTTATCTTCCTCCGGGAGGTCCGGGGGTCAGGGTCGACAGCCACGCTTATCCGGGTTACAAAGTCCTGCCAAACTATGATTCGTTGGTTGCCAAGCTGATCGTCTGGGGAAAGAACCGCACTGAAGCGATCGCCCGCATGAAAAGGGCGCTTGAAGAATTTGTTATTGACGGCATTCATACCACCATCCCGTTTCATCAAAAAGTGCTGGATCACCACGCGTTTATTTCCGGGGATATTTCCACCAATTTTATAGAGAAATATTTTCATGGGTAAAAGAGCAACCTCTCGCCGGCTGGCGATGCAGGCGGTTTTCCAGGCTGAACAGGGAGGCTTCCCGATCAATGAGGCCCTTTCCGGCTTGTTTGACAATGACAAATTCCTGTCCGAAACCAAAGACTTTGCCCGGCGCCTAGCGCGCAAAGCTCATTCCGAACGCGAGCGGCTTGACGCGGTAATCAAATCATTCCTAAAGGACTGGTCGCTGGAACGCCTAAGCGGAGTAGACCTAAGTATTTTAAGGATCGCGATTTTGGAGCTTGAAATGGGAGAAACTCCTCAAAACGTGGTCGTTAACGAAGCGCTTGGCCTGGCCGAGAAGTATTCTTCGGTCGAATCGATCAAATTTATCAACGGGATACTCGGCGCGTACTTGAAGAAGAGCTAGATTATTAGTATAATATAATGTATGTTTACCGGAATTGTTGAAGAGATTGGGACCGTCTCCTCGGTCATCAATAACGGCCAGCACAAGACCTTTTCGGTTCTTGCCAAAAAAGTCCTCCTTGATTTAAAGATCGGCGACAGCATACTTGTAAACGGAGTTTGCTTGACCGTTACGGAGCGGGGGCGCAACCATTTTACGGTTGACGCGGTTCCCGAAAGTTTGATGCTCTCCAACCTTTCCGAATTAAGAATCGGCAACCGGGTAAATCTGGAACGCGCCCTGCCGGTGATGGGGCGGTTGGGCGGGCACCTGGTCAGCGGGCATATTGATGTAGTCGGCATACTAAAGGGGAAAATCGACCGCGGTTCGCACTTTGAGTACGAGATCGAATTTCCGAACGAATTCAATCAATACCTGGTGCATAAAGGATCAATCGCTATTGACGGGGTCTCTTTAACCGTTTCTCACCTTGACAACAATCGTTTTAGGGTGCAGGTTGTTCCGCACACTTTGAAGGTCACAACCTTGAGCGCAAAAAACATTGGAGAAAAACTAAACCTCGAATTTGACGTTTTGGGTAAATACGTTGAAGGGCTCCTTTTCAACGAAAAGCCGGTCGGAGTTACGGAGGAAATGATGCAGCGCGTCGGTTTTATCCCCATCGGCATCGTGAACAACTGAAAATGAAATTAAACAAAATTGAAGAAGCTCTGCGTGAAATTGCCGGCGGCCGGATGGTGATTGTGGTGGACGACAAAAAGAGAGAAAACGAAGGCGACCTGGTGATGGCCGCTTCCAAAGTCACTCCCGAAAAAATTAATTTCATGATTACCAACGGTAAAGGACTGGTTTGCGTCCCGATCACGGGCAAGCGCGCCCTTGAACTCTCTTTGTCACCGATGGTTTCAAAAAACAGTGAAGCGATGAAGACCGCTTTTACCGAATCGGTTGACGCGGCGCGCGGTGTTTCAACCGGGATTTCGGCGGCCGATCGCTGCCGCACCATCGAGGTTCTGGTCAATAGCGATTCAAAACCGGGAGACTTAAACCGTCCCGGACATATTTTTCCTCTTGTAGCCAGAGAAGGGGGGGTCTTAAAAAGAGCCGGCCACACCGAAGCGGCGGTTGACCTGGCCCGCCTGGCGGGGGTAAGTCCGGCGGGGGTCATTTGCGAAATCATAAAAGAAGACGGAAAAATGGCGCGGCTTCCCGACCTGCTTGGTTTTTCCAAAAAGTTCAACCTGAAAATAATTTCCATCGCCGATCTCATCAAATACCGATTGGAGCGCGATCAGCTGGTTCGCAAAGTTTCCGAAGCCAGGATCCCGACTACGCGCGGAGAATTCAAGGCAATAGTTTATGAGGACAGCATAAGCTCCGAACAGCATATCGCACTTGTCAAAGGGAAGGTCGCCGGCAAAAAAAATGTTTTGGTCAGGGTGCATTCGGAGTGTTTGACCGGAGATGTTTTCGGCTCCTGCCGCTGTGATTGCGGCGAACAACTTGCCGCCGCGCTTGAAAAAATCAATTTCGCGGGGGAGGGGGTTTTGCTGTACATGCGCCAGGAGGGCCGGGGGATCGGACTGGCCAACAAGATTCAGGCCTATTCCCTTCAGGAAAAAGGTTTTGATACGGTTGAAGCGAACCACAAGCTTGGCTTTGAGGCCGACTTGAGGGACTACGGGATCGGGGCGCAGATATTATCGGATTTGGGACTTTCAACGATCCGGCTTTTGACCAACAACCCGAGAAAAGTGATCGGCCTGGAAGGTTACGGTTTGACGATCAATGAGCGGGTTCCCCTGCAGATCAAGCCGAACGAATATAACAAAAAATATCTTGAGACCAAGTCGAAAAAAATGGGTCATATTTTAAAGGAGGTTTAATTTTTATGGTGAAGATTATTGAAGGAGAGTTGACGGCCGGCAAATTAAAGTTCGCGATCGTGGTGAGCCGGTTTAACGAGGTCGTTTCCAATTCGCTTTTAAACGGCGCGATCGATTGCTTAAAGCGCCATGGAGCGGATCCCGACGCGATCAAAGTAGTCTGGGTCCCGGGGGCGTATGAAATTCCACAAATTGCAAAAAAAATGGCTGCTTCGAAAGTTGACGCGGTAATTTGTTTGGGGGCGGTTATCCGCGGAGGGACGCCGCATTTCGAGTATGTCGCGGCGGAAGTTTCCAAAGGAGTCGCGCAGGTTTCACTCGAATCTGAAGTTCCGGTTGTTTTCGGAGTTTTAACGACCGATACGCTGGAACAGGCGATTGAAAGATCCGGGTCAAAGGCGGGGAACAAGGGGTTTGATGCCGCTCTTTCGGCGATTGAACTGGCTAATCTTTCCAAAAAAATATAAGAGAAAGGAGCAGCTTTTGTGGCAAAAGTAGTTTTAAAAGGAATTTGCAAGCGTTTCGGGGATGTGGAGGCGGTTAAAGATATCAACCTGGAGATTCAGGATCAGGAGTTTTTGGTAATGGTTGGGCCTTCCGGCTGCGGGAAGACCACCACCTTGAGGATGATCGCGGGACTTGAAGAAATTTCGGAGGGTAAAATTTTTATCGGCGACCGCGAAGTTAACGATGTTCCTCCCAAGGACCGCAACATTGCGATGGTTTTTCAGTCCTACGCCCTTTATCCGCACATGACGGTTTATGAGAATATGGCCTTTGGTTTGCGCCTTAGCGGAATAAAGAAAAAGGAAATTGACGAGCGGGTGGCGGAGGCGGCCGAAGTTTTGGATTTAAGGACTCTGCTCCATCGTCTTCCCAAACAGCTTTCGGGCGGTCAAAGGCAGAGGGTGGCGGTCGGACGGGCGATCGTCAGGCATCCGCAAGTGTTCTTGATGGACGAGCCGCTTTCGAACCTGGACGCGAAATTGAGGGTTCAAATGCGGGCCGAACTGCAAAAATTGCACCGGAGGTTAAAGACCACCGTTATTTACGTAACTCACGACCAGGTGGAGGCGATGACGCTTGGTCAGAGAATTGCGGTGATCCTAAACGGAGAGCTCCAGCAGGCCGAAGCTCCGCTTACCGTTTATGATAAGCCGATCAACCGTTTTGTGGCCGGGTTTGTCGGGAGCCCACCGATGAATTTTGTGGAAGGGAATATTAAACAGAGCGGAGATGATTTTTATTTTGAAGCGGAAGGGCTCAAAACTAAGATTTTAAAGGAGCTTTCAGAATATATCCGTGATTACGCCGGAAAAGAAGTTATCTTTGGCATCCGTCCGGAAAACATTTGGGAGATTGGATCTTCCAAATGGCTGAAAGAAGACGAGAAGGCGCAGTACGAGGCCAAAGTTGATTTCAGGGAGCTGATGGGCTCCGATACCTATATTTATGTCAAGATCCACAACAATCCGATTGTTGCGAGAGTCGGCTCCCTAACCGATGTTACTCCGGGGAGTACCTTTCCGCTGGTCTTTGATTTGCGCAAGATCCATATTTTTGATCCCAAAACCCTGAAAGCAGTTATCTAATGCTTCCTGCCGCTCTTTTGCGTGAAGAGTTGAAGTTGCCGCGGATGGCGGAAATTGACCTGGTCCGCCATTTTACCAATTTGTCCAAAAAGAATTTTTCGGTCGATTCCGATTTTTATCCGCTTGGTTCCTGCACCATGAAATACAACCCCAAGGTCAACGAAGATGTTGCCGCTCTTCCCGGTTTCCAAAAAATCCATCCCTATCAGGAGGATGAGACGGTCAAAGGGATACTTGAACTCCTTGCCAACTTCGAAAAATATCTTTGCGCTATTTTTGGATTTGACGCGTTTACTTTACAGCCCTGTGCAGGGGCGCATGGGGAATTGACGGCGCTCCTTATGATGAAAGCTTATCATAAGGATAAATCCAAAATCCAAAATCCAAAATCCAAAATAATAGTTCCCGATTCATCGCATGGGACCAATCCCGCTTCGGTTTCGATGGTCGGATATGAGACGGTTGTCGTAAAATCCGATCCCCATGGGAATATCGATATTGATGCTTTGCAAAAAGCGGCGGGGGAAGATACAGCGGGCCTTATGATTACCAACCCGAACACTTTGGGCTTGTTTGACGAACATATCTTAAAAGTTGCCGAAATTATCCATAAAGTCGGCGGCTTGCTTTATTACGACGGGGCCAATGCCAACGCGAATCTTGGGATCTGCCGTCCGGGCGATCTCGGATTTGATCTGGCGCATTTTAATCTGCACAAGACCTTTTCCACGCCGCATGGGGGAGGCGGTCCGGGATCAGGTCCGGTCGGTTTCAAAAAAAAGCTTGCTCAGTTTTTACCCCGCGTCCATGCTTTTCACGGCAATGTCGGTGTCATTATTAAAGCGTATACATATATTCGATCACTTGGGGCAGCAGGATTAAAAGAAGTATCGGAGAACGCGGTCTTAAACGCCAATTACATGATGAAGTGGCTGAAAGATCATTATTATTTAAAATACGACCGAACCTGCCAGCACGAATTTGTGATCTCGGGCATTTGGCAGAAAGAAAAGTATGGCGTAAAAACTTTGGATATTGCCAAACGGTTGATCGATTACGGCTTCCATCCGCCGACAATCTATTTTCCGCTGATCGTGGAAGAAGCCATGATGATTGAGCCGACCGAGACCGAATCTAAAAAGACCCTTGATGCTTTCTGCGATGCGATGATCTCAATCGCCAAAGAGTGCGAAACCAATCCCGAGCTGGTCAAAAACGCCCCTTGCAATGCACCGGTTAAGAGAGTGGATGAGACGAGGGCGGCGAGAGAGCCGGTTTTGAAATGGCTGGCTGGCGCTTAACCAAGTCCCTTCCCACCTCCGGCTCAAACAATATGCGGCTGGATGAACAGCTATTCTTAGACCACGAAGAGGGAAACAACCTTTCAACCCTTCGGATCTATGCCTGGGATCCACCCTGCGTCTCTTTCGGTTATTCGCAGGAGATCAAGAAAGAATTGATTCCCAAAGGATGGGAGGCGGTGAAGCGGCCAACCGGAGGAGGAATTGTCTTTCATAACTTAAGCGAAGTTACTTATTCGATTGTAACGGACCTTAATGCTTTTGGGGAGAAACTGATCCCGTCATATATAAAAATTTCGAAGGCGATAGTAGCGGGATTGCAAAAATTGGGAATAAAGGCGGAGGTTTCTGAAGGCGAGAATTCGAATTCTCGCCGGAATGATTTATGCTTTTCATATCCCGCCGAATATGAAATAGTGTTTGCCGGCCGCAAGCTGGTCGGCTCGGCGCAAAAAAGAGGGAAACGAACCCTGCTCCAGCAAGGATCGATTTTGGTTAAAGACGACGAGAATTCATATCCCGCCGAGGCAATAACGATTGAAGAAATTCTTGGCCGTGTGCCGGCCTTTGACGAAATTGCCGACGCGCTTAAACAAGGATTTACGGAGAGACTTAATTGCGAATTTTAAAGATTGGGATTTTATTTGTCATTTGTCATTTGACATTTGTCATTTCGTCCCACGGTGCCACTTGGCTCGATCCATCATATAAGTGGAAGACGATAGAGACCCCGCATTTCTCAATCCACTATCCTAAACAGCTGGAAGAGATCGCGAAGGGGTTTGCCCCGGAGGCGGAGGGGATCCATAATCGGCTCTCTCCGCTTTTTCGCCACACTCCCGAGTGGAAGACCAATGTTGTTTTGGTCGACAACTACGATTATGGCAACGGGATGACGACCGTGATTCCCAATCCGCTGGTCATCCTTTATGTAACCGACCTTGGCTCCAATTTGAGCCCATACAGTTATAAAGAGTGGTTAAAATATGTTTTTCTCCACGAATACACCCACGTCTTACATCTTGATACGATTGAGGGCGGGGCACAGCTGACAAAGCTCCTTTTTGGACGGATCCTTTTTCCAAACGCCCTTTCTCCGCGGTTTATAGTGGAAGGACTGGCCGTTTACATGGAAAGCCATTACGGGAGCGGCGGGAGGGTTTTTAACCCGCGCTTTGAAGCACAGATGCGGGTAGATATTTTGGAGAAAAAACTAAAGACGATTGAGCAGGCCTCGATGACGACAATTTACTGGCCGGGAGGGAATCTTTCCTATATTTACGGAGCTTATTTTATCGAGTATCTGGCTGAGAAGTACGGTGAAGAAAAACTTTTTCGCCTAAGCCGCGAGTACGGCGACTATATTCTCTATGATGGGATTGAGAGCTGTTTTAGGGTGATTTTTGGTAAAAAGCTTGCCGACCTCTGGCAGGATTGGCTGGCCGATCTGGATAAAAAATACGCGGATTATAAAACAAAGGAGATTGTCCCGACTTTTACCTCAAGCGGCTACTACAATCTCCAGCCGGCCTGGAGCGACAATTCGGACGATCTGTATTATACTCACCGCGATTTCGGTTCGTATCCATTGATCCGGCGGCTCAATCTCTCTTCCGGTAAAGACACCAAGGTGGCCGAGCTTTCCGCCTTTGACGACAGCATGTCGATTTTGAAAAACCGGCTCCTCTTTTCCAAGCCGCAGTATTACAACAACTTCTACTATTATAAGGATTTATATCTGATGGACCTTGCTTCTTCAAAGATCAGCCGTTTGACCTTTGGTGAGCGGACCGCCGATCCGGCTTTTTCGCCTTTAGAGGATGAATTTGTTTTTACCAAGCTAAACCAGGGGGGGCGGTCGCTCTGGCTGTATGATCTGAAGGCAAAAATCAGGCGTCAAATTGGGGATGAAGATCCCTCGATTTCCTATTTTGCCCCGGTTTTTTCGCCCGACGGGAAAAAAATTGCGGCGGCTAAAAAATCGTCCGGCGACCAGTCAATTTATTTGCTTGATTACACCAAGGGTTGGGAGAAAAAAATCGCCGATTTTGGTCTGTGCGGGAATCCTTTTTTTAGCCCCGACGGCGAGTATTTGCTCTTTGATTCCGATCGGAGCGGAACCGGGAACATTTATGCCTATCGCCTAAGCGACCAAAAAATCTTTCAGGTCACCGATGTTCCCGGGATGGCGATCATGCCCAAAGTTTCTCCCGACGGAAAGAAGCTTGCTTACGTGAATTATTCTTCGCGCGGTTATGATATTGCGGTGGTCCCGCTTGATCCTCTGCAATGGGTGGAGCCGGATGAAAAAAGGTATCGGCCGCCTGCGGTTGCCGATATAAAGCCGCTTGAGCTTTCGGTCTCTCCCAAGGGATATTATCCCTTTCCGGCCCTTTTACCCAAGCTCTGGATGCCCCTTTCGGTAGTCGACGAAAACGGACGGCACACCAGCATTTTTACCACCAGCTTTGATTCGCTGACCCATCATGCCTATGAGATGCAGTTGAGCTACGATGCCAAGGCTGAGCGGCCGATTTATGAGATTTATTACGCAAACAACCAGCTCTTTCCGCAGATTTTTCTTGAGGCAATCGATTTTCCGGTCAATTACCGGTGGGATAACAACAGTAAAATCTATTGGGAGCGCTACTTGAGCCAGGCGGTTTATGCTTCTTTTCCCAAATACGCCCTTTTTTCGGAATACGATTCGCAGGCAATTACCTGTTCTTTTGAAAACATAAACCTAAACAACATCACATCCCTTGATGCCTTAACCGCTATCCCCGCCACCGGAAACGTCCGCGGGGTCGGATTGGGCTACAGCTATTCCAATTCCAGGACTTACGCCGTTTCGATCTCCCCGGAAGACGGGATCGATCTTTACCTTTCATCCAAATTTTATTCCAAAGCGCTTGGAAGCGATTACAGTTTTACGAACTACTCGATTTCTTCAAACCAATACCTGCCGACTCCGGTTCCGCACCACATTTTGGCTTTTTCTGAAACCGGATTTTTGAGCCGGGGAGAACAACTTTCGCAGAGTGATTTTACCTGGCGCTATTTGACCCTGCGCGGCTATCCGACCACTTATTTTTCAGGGAGCAAAGGGGGAAAGGCGACCCTTGAATACCGTTTCCCTGTGGCCTATATGGAGAACGGCTTATCTTACGGTTTGACTTTCTTTGACCGTGCTTTCGGCAAGTTCTTTTTTGATGTGGGGGGGTCTACCTTTGGGAACGTTTCCAATATATACTTGAGCAAGTCGGCGGGAGGGGAGATCAGCTTGAGCACCGTCAACGGTTTCGGTTATGTCCCGATCGTTTTAACGCTCGGGTATGCCGTAGGGATGGATCCGGGAGGAGAAGGGAAGCTTTACTTCGGGATTTCTTCTTACGGGCAGAAGATTACCAAGGGGGGTGTTCCTGGCGATGCGAAAAGAAGCATTGTTCTATGAGAAACTGGAAGACCAAAAAGTCCACTGCCTGCTTTGTCCCTGGGACTGCGTGATAGCGAACGGAAAAAACGGTGTTTGCGGAGTCAGGAGAAACGAGGACGGGATACTTTACAGCTTGATTTACGGGATTGTTTCTTCCCTGGCCCTTGATCCGATCGAAAAAAAACCGGTCTATCATTTTCAGCCCCGCACCCATGTTATGTCGGCGGGGACCTTTGGCTGTAATATGTTCTGCGGCCATTGTCAGAACTGGCGGATCTCGCAGGAGCGGAAAAATTTTGAAGGGAACTATATTTCTCCGGAAAAATTTATAGAGGTTGCCTTGGCGGAGAACGCTCAAGGGGTTGCCTGGACCTATAACGAGCCGACGATCTGGTTTGAATATACGTTAGATTGCGCCAAACTGGCGAAAGAAAATAATCTTTACACGGTCTATGTTACCAACGGTTATATAAATATCCCGCCGCTTGAAATGATCGCCCCGTATCTTGATGTCTACAGGGTTGATATTAAGGCGTATCATCCGGAGACCTATAAAAAACTTTGTAAAATTAACTATCCGGAAAAAGTTTTTGAGGCGGCCGTTCACGCCAAAAACCAATTAAAGATGCATGTTGAAGTCATAACCAATGTGGTCCCGACCTTAAACGATTCGGACGAAGAATTGACCGGCATTGCCCGCTTTATTCATGATAAGTTGGGCGAAGATGTCCCATGGCATGTTACCCGCTTTTTTCCTTGTCTTGATTTCCGGCACCTGTCGCCGACGCCGATTGAAACGCTTGAAAAAGCAAAAAAGATCGGTTTGGATTGCGGGTTAAAATACGTGCATATCGGGAATGTTTAGTTTGTTGTCCCCAGATGCTCCTGGGGCTTTTGGGATTGCAGAACTCCCGCGGAAACGATGTACCTAAAGGCCTCGTCGGTCTTCATATCAAGCATGATTACGTCTTCCGCCGGGACCAGGATCAAAAATCCGGTGGCGGGGGTGGGGGTGTTGGGAACAAAGACGTTGATTAATTTGGTCTTGGCCTTGCTTTCAATCTCCAAAGCGGCGTCGGAAGTTATAAACCCGATCGAATAAATTCCTTTGCGCGGGTATTCCACCATGCAGACGTGGCGGAATTTTTCCGAGGTCTCCCCGTGGGTGAAGAGGATGTCGTTGATCTGCTTGGCGGCCGAATAGATGCTCTTTACGATCGGGACACGATAGAGCAGTTCTTCTCCCAGCTTGAACATCCTTGCTCCGATCAGGTAGGTGGCAAAATAGCCGGCCAAAAGGACAATGACGATGGTTACCAGAAGTCCTAAACCCGGTACGTGATGGCCAAGGAGGATCGTCAGGAAGGTTCCCAGGATGCTGTCTGAAAAATTAAAGATTAGGACGATCAGCCAGAGGGTGACCAGAAGCGGTAGCAGGATAATGAGACCCCTGAAAAAATTCGAGCTCAAATTGTTCCAAAACTTATCCATTCACTTTTATTGTAACACTTGACATCTACTCAATCAAGTCATAGAATTTAGGTATGAAACCGACCCATGCTTATATATTGATTGAAGCCCTTCCTGCCAAAAGCGTTGATTTGGTTGCCGAAATAAGGAAACTGCCGGGAATCCGCAATGTGCATTTGGTAACCGGTCCGTATGATGTGATCGTTGATGTTGAGGCTCCGGACCTAAAAACCGTCGGTGATATGGTCGTTGGAAAAATTAGAGCGACCGGCTTTGTAGCCCGCACCGTTACCTGCATTGTAGTCGACGAGGATTAGACAGAAACCATCCGGTTGATTGCCGCAAGATAAGCTTTGACTGAAGCAACTATTATATCCGTATGCGCCCCGTGGCCTGTGAAAATCCGGTCGTCTTTTTTAATCCTAACCGTAACTTCTCCCAATGCGTCGGTTCCGCCGGTAATCGCTTGAATGGTGTAATCAACCAGCTTCGGTCTTTGCCCGACGATCTTTTGTACTGCTTTGTAGGCCGCATCAACTGGTCCCGATCCGCTCTCTTTTGCCTCTTTCTTTTTACCTTTTACGATTAGGGTAAGTTTAGCCGACGGTTTAACCTTTGTCCCGGATTTGATCTCAATCTTATCCAGCGTGTAGGTCTCTTCCGCCACATAAATTTCTTCGGCGACGATCGCTTCAAGGTCGCGGTCGGTCACCTCTTTTTTGAGGTCGGCGATCCGCTTAAAGCTCTGGAAGGCCTTTTCAAGGTTCTCTTTCTCCATGGTATAACCCATGTCGTTTAATTTTTTCTCAAAAGCGTTCCGGCCGGAATGTTTTCCAAGGACCAGCTTTGATTCGGTCAATCCGATGCTTTCGGGGGTCATAATTTCATAGGTCTCCCGTGCCCGCATGACTCCGGCCTGATGGATCCCCGCTTCATGGGCAAAGGCATTGGCGCCGACCACCGCCTTATTCGGCTGGACCAGCATACCGGTTAAATTCGAAACCAGCCGGCTGGTCTTATGGATCTCTTCGGTTTTTATGCTGGTATCGACATTAAAAAAGGGCTTTCTGGTCTTAAGTCCCATGACGATTTCTTCAAGCGAAGCGTTGCCCGCCCGTTCCCCGATCCCGTTGATGGTACATTCAACCTGAGTTGCTCCGGCCCGAACCGCGGCCAGGGAATTGGCGACCGCCAATCCCAAATCGTTGTGGCAATGGACCGAAAGGTCGATATTTTTTATTTCAGGAACATTTTTAATTATGTCTTCAATTAGTTCCCCGAATTCCCATGGGGTAGTGTAGCCGACGGTGTCGGGGACATTGATCGTTTTTGCTCCCGCTTCGATCACCGCTCTGATAATTTTATAAAGGAATTCTTTCTCCGACCGTCCGGCGTCTTCGGGCGAGAATTCGATATCGGGACAGAATGATTTTGCGTACTTTACCATTTCAACTGCGGTTTTCAGGACTTCATCGGGGGTCATCCTTAATTTTTTTTCCATATGGATAGGGGAGGTGCCGATAAAAGTGTGGATCCGGCTTTTTTCGGCCGGCTTAACCGCTTCGGCGGCGTGTTTGATGTCCTCTTTTTTGGCACGGGCCAGTGAGCAGATTACCGGCCCTTTGATCTTTTCGGCGATCTGTTTTACCGATTCAAAATCACCGGGGGAGGCGATGGCAAACCCCGCCTCGATTATATCAACGTTAAGGCGGGCCAGCTGCTTCGCGATTTCCAATTTCTCTTCAATATTAAGCGACGCGCCGGGGCATTGCTCCCCGTCACGAAGGGTGGTGTCGAAGATTTTGATTTTGCGGGTCATAATAAGATTATTTTAGCACATTTATCCGCTAATGCTAATATCGAAGGCCAATTAAATTTTACTGCTTAAATACTCTTTAACTCTTCTCTCAAAATCTATTCTGATCTGGTCTTTAGTTATTTTTTGCCCTTTTTCAAACAAGATATCCGAATCTTCAATATCATCAAGACTTACCAGCGCCTTGAGATAAACAGCCTCATCAAAGCCCGGATATTTCTTTTTGCAATTTTCAACAACAAGTTCAAGTGGTTGTTGCTTGAATATATAATAAAGATCAACGTAGTCTTTAAAGGCCGCCCTAAGCAAGGCCGCGATTTTCATGCAGGCGATGTCGGTTGGGCCGGCAACGTTAAAATATTCCATATCCAGAAGAGGAGCCAAAAGTTGCTCCTTAATGCAGAAAAAAGAGGCCTTAATATCCTGGCCGATTATAATATTTAATGTTTTATTGCCGGTCTGGATTAAATCAATGGAATAGCCGGAAAAGACATTCCTGACTTCTCTTAATAATTCTTCCGGATCAAAATCTTCAGCAGTGAAAAAATCAAAATCAATCGAATCACGATGCGCTATCTGTAAGGCTAATCCGGTGCCGCCGGCCAGATAAAAGCGGTTCTTAAAGGGTTTGAATAACGGCAGGATTTTTTGCCTTTTTTCATCAAGTATTTCAAAGTGGGCTTTGAACATTAAAAATTCAAATCCTCCTGGAGATATTTAAGTAAATTTTCCAAAAATTTAAGCTTCTTTTGTCAAGCTGCTTTTCGCCAAAACCCAAAACATATTGTTTTATCCGGGGTGTTCCGATATTGCCGACTACCCAGCGAATGGCTTGCATATTCCCAAAACTAAGCAATCGACTAAGGATACTATTGATGTGCTTTGAAACGGATAACTTGTCAAAATCGATATCCCAAAAGTATTTTTTGAATTCAGGGGGCAATTTTTTTTCCTGCATGAAGTAATTATATCACAAAATTATCCGCTGACACTAATGCCGGAAACGAGCAGAGTGGGGGAGGCGATTGATCCAAACCAGCATAATACAAATACGATAATTTCAAAATGTTTTATTTTGCATTCAAAAGAAAAAAATCAAAAGAAAAAAAAGACTGAAATTTCCCTGAAATCAATGGGATATATATCCGGAGGGGCTGATTAAGCAATCAGCAATCTTATTATGAGGGTTCAAACCAAAAATCTTTGTACAGCATTAGTTAGAGGGAAGCCTTTTGTTGATCCCAACGCCTTCCTAAGTTTTCACTTTAGAAGGTTAAGATGCGATAAAGATTTAAGAGAATTAAGGGAATTAAGGGTAGCCGCTAGTGAATTTGACTGGATGCCAAGAATCCACGCCGAAATAACCATATTAAAATGCTTAATCAGTGTTTTTGATGGTCGTTCAATAGGGAATATTACCCGCCCGACCGCAGAGAATATTTTGAAAAAAGTTTTTCGTCCCATGGAGGAATGGGCCGAGTTTAAAAAGCCAAATCTGCCAGGGGATTTAAAAACCGCGATGAAAAGAGTTAGAAGGGCTATCCACCCTGATTTAAAAAGGAAAAATACTCCGCAAGAAGAAGCGCTGTTGGCTGATCTTAGTATGGCCGAAGCCGCCGGTGACGAACAAAAAATCAGGTTCTTAATCTTGTTATATGATTTGACTGTTTCTGGGGAGAACAGTCGGGCGGCATTGCATGAATATGAGAGAGCTACTCAAGAGCAACAAGACAGAATTCTTGAAGAATTTATTCCGTTATTTTCGGCGGCGCAAGAACTACAAAATCTTCCTTTTGCGCAAGGAATTTTAACTTCACATATTGAAGATTTAAAAAGAATTGTAAGAAATAATTTTTCTTGTGGCAAAAGCAAAAATGATATTTTGGCTAAATTGCCGGAAGGGACTAGAGAAGGGGCTGCTAGATTTCTAATTAATTTAGGAATACTATCCGCTGACACTAATGTCGGAAACGAGCAGGGTGGGAGAAGCGATACTGCCGAACCAGCGTAAATCCGATCCGACCGCTTCGATCTTTTTCAAAAGATCGATCAGATTTCCTGCAATAGTGATCCCGCGGACCGGTTGATTATCGAAAATCCCCACCGCCCCGACCGAAAAGTCGCCCGAGATCGGATTGATCGTATGCAGGCCCATCAGGCGGGTGACGCGTAATGTTTTTGATGGAGGGGTAAATGAATCGCCGGGACAGATCAAGATGTTTGTCGGACCGATTGACGGGGTGCTTGAGTAGGAGCGGGAAGCGTTCCCGGTTGATTTCACTTTGTCCTTTGCCGCGGTGTAAGTGTTGTAAAGGTAAGATTTCAAAATCCCGTTTTCTATTACAATTGTCTGCTGCGTTGCGACCCCTTCGCCGTCAAAAGGGGCGGAACCGATCGCTCCTTTTAATCTTCCGTTGTCTTCAATTGTCAATCCCGCTCCGGCGATTTGCTCTCCCAATTTTCCGATGAAGAGCGACCGCCCTTTTTGCACCGCGTCGGCGGAAACCATTCCGGCAATTATTCCCAAAATTTGCACCGCGATTTTTGGTTCCAGGATTAAAGAAAGTTTTTGTGCCGGGAGCGGCTTGGCTCCCAGGTTCTGCACCGCGTTTTTAGCCGCCTCTTCCCCGATTTTTTGGGCGTCCAGATTGTCCCACTTCAAATTTACGTCAAACCCAAAGCCCGATTCGGCGTTTTCGTTCTCTTCGGCAATGACATCGGCCGAAGCGGAACAGTGGTTCCCTTTGTAACTTAAATTCAAACCGTGCGAATTGGCGATCTCAACATTATATTCCGAATCCGAATAAGAGACATCCTGGGTTTTCTTGACTCTTTGGTCGGCCTGATAGGCCGCTTTTTCCACCCGCAACGCGAAATCGATTTTCTCCTGCGGAGTTACCCGGTTGATTTTTGGGTCATGTATTTTTTCGTTAAAAGCCGGGACAGCCTTATGCGTTGGCAAAAGGTTGAACTCGTCGGGCGTAGTATTTTTTGAGTTTGCGATCGCCTGCTCAATTGTTTCATCCAGCTGTTCAAAATTGGAAGTGTAGGCAAAACCGAGCCGCTTTTCTTTTATTATCCTGATCCCGATCCCATTGGTCTTGGCGGTATCAAAGGTTTCAATCGCCCGGTTCAAGACGCTGATGGAGGTTGATGTCCCGCTTGAATAAACGACTTCAACTTCATCTGCCCCCAGCTTCTTCGCTTTTTGGATCAGTTGTTTGATTATTGGCATTGCACGGCTGTGATTGCGGTTACATTGACGATGTCGTCGACCGAACAGCCGCGAGAAAGGTCGTTGATCGGTCTTTTTGATCCTTGCAGTATTGGGCCCAAAGCGGTCGCTCCTCCGAGCCGTTCGGTCAGTTTGTAGCCGATATTGCCGGCATCAAGGTCGGGGAAAATTAAAATATTGGCGTTGCCGCTGACCGGGCTTCCCGGCGCCTTGCGGTTTCCGATTGACGGGACAAGTGCCGCGTCAACCTGCAACTCCCCGTCCAAGATAAGCTGGGGGGCTTTCTCTTTGGCGATTTTTGTCGCTTCGATCACCTTGCTGGCGTCCGGATGTTCGGCCGAAGTTTTGGTTGAAAAAGAGAGCATCGCGACTCTCGGCTCCAATCCGGTCAATTTGACAAAAGAATCGGCGGTTGAGATGGCGATTTCCGCCAGCTGCTGGGAATTGGGATTGGGGATCACCCCGCAATCGGCGTAAAAGAGCATCCCGTCTTCTCCGAATTCGTGCTTGGGGGTCAGCATCACAAAGAAACTTGAGATGATCGAAATTCCATCCGCCAAACCGATGCAATAGGCGGCCGCCTTGATGGTGTTCGCGGTAAAATTGATCGCACCGGAGACGACCCCGTCGGCATCGCATTGATCGGCCATCATGGCGGCAAAAAAGACCGGATCCTCGCTTAATATTTCCCGCGCTTTTTCTATGGTCATTCCCTTGTGTTCACGTTTCTTTTTAAATGCTTCGACATATTTTTCAAACTTGGAAAAAGTCGCCGGGTTGGCAATTTCGGCCCGTGAAATATCGGCGTTGTTTTGAATCGCCAGGTTTTTGATCTTGCTTTCGTTGCCGACCAAAACCACCCTTGCCAGCTTGCTTTGCAAAATTATGGCCGCCGCCTTCAGCACGCGCGGGTCGTATGATTCGGGCAGGACGATTTTTTTGTCGAGAGCTTTGGCTTTAGTCCAGATGTCTTTTATGAAATTCATCTTTTAAATCCTAACATATTTTACGGAGCTCTTCCAGGTCGTAGATGTTTTTGGTTTTGGCAAGTTCGAGCAGCTTGAACCAGGCCTGGTAGAGGGTCTCAACGTCCCCCAGCGCGCGGTGGCGGTTTTGGGCGGTTATCCCGAAATGTCCCGCCACGGTGTGTAGCTTATGGTTGTGGGTTTTGAGCAGAAAGCGGGAAAGCTTCAGCGAACATAGGACTGGATTATTGATTTCTTTTTTATTTAAAGAGAGATGGTGCCGGATAAAAGAGAGGTCAAATTCGGCGTTGTGCGCCACCAGGTTGTAGCCTTTAACATATTGTAAAAACTTTGGCACGATATCGGAAAAAGAGGGTTGGCCGGAGACCATCTCTTCTGTGATGCCGGTTAATTGGGTGATTTTGTAGGAAATTTTTTGTTTTGGCTTGATCAAGGTGTTAAAGACGTCGACAATCTCCTGCTTTTCTATTTTCAGGGCCGCGATCTCGGTCAGTTCGTGTTTTTGCGGATCAAGACCGGTCGTCTCAACATCCAAGATAATATATGGAAGGGCTGGCAGTTCGTCGAGTTTTTCGCGCGCGCGGGAGAGGAACTTGTATTCCTTTTCGAGTTTTTGAAATTCGGTACTTTCTAATAAACTTGTAATCATTTTTTTATTTTTATATAATGACAGACATGGAAGAAAATTTCAAGAAAAAAAGATTTGTTCTCTTGTTTGTTTTGGCGTTAAACTGGCTGGTAGCCGCGGCAAAAGTCGCGGTCGGTTTGTTCTTTGGAATTGTTTCGATGGTGGCGGACGGCATTCATTCTTTTTCGGACGGAGCCAGCAACCTTGTGGGGCTGGTCGGCTTATCCGCGGCGTCAAAGCCGGTTGATCCGGAACATCCCTACGGGCACAAAAAAATAGAAAATTTTACTTCCCTTGGGATAAGCATGCTTCTGCTTTTGGTCTGCTACGAAATTTTTGAATCGGCGATCTCGCGGATAACGCGCCCGACGGTCCCGGATGCCAGCCCGATTACTTTTGCGGTCATGTTTATTACCCTGGCGGTCAACGGCTGGGTGGTGTTTTATGAGTATAGGAAAGGGAAAGAGCTGGGGAGCGATATTTTAATCGCCGATTCCATGCACACCCGGGCCGATATTTTTGTTTCCCTTTCTGTTTTGGTTTCTTTGGTCGGCATTCGGCTGGGCTGGCCGCTGATCGATCCGGCGGTCTCTTTTATGATCATAGGTTTTATTTTATCTTCGGCCATAAATATTTCACGCCATGTTTTTGATGTCCTGGTTGATCGGTCGGTCATCGACAGGGGATTGGTAGAAAAAGTTGTCCTGGAGAATTCGACGGTTAAAAAGTGCCACAAAATCCGGACCCGGGGGAGATTAGACGACATCCATGTTGACTTGCACATCAAAGTCAATTCAAAAATGGAGGTTGCCGAAGCGCACGCGTTGTCTCATCTGCTACAGGAAAATATCAAGCGGAGTATTCCCGGGGTTACCGATGTGATTATCCACGTTGAGCCGTATAAACAGTGATGTTGAAACGCTTTTTTTTATTTCTTTTGCTTTTTTTGTTTGTTTCAAGATGCGAAGCCGGATTGCCCGCTTTACAGGGAAAGCTTTTGCAGTTGACGGCGCCGCATAAAGGGAAGATCGGAATTTATTTTCTTGACATGAACTCCACTTTTGAAGCGCAGGTTTACGGTTTTAACGCTTTTCCGGCCGCTTCCACCATCAAACTTCCCATCATGGCGGCCGCTTATCATCTGAAAGAGCAGGGGAAAATTAATCTGGGGAAGATGGTAGTCCTTCGGCAAAACGACAAGTTGGGGGGATCGGGAGTTTTGCAGTGGAGAAAGCCGGGCTTGAGCTATTCGCTTTTGAGCTTGATTGGCTATATGATCTCCTTTTCCGACAATACCGCCACCAAAATGGTCGAGGATTCGGTCGGATTAGCTTCGATCAACAATTATTTGTCTTCAATCGGGATGCTCAAGACCAGAGTGACCAATCCGACGATGCTCTCCGAGCCGCCCGATCCGAATGTTAATATGACCACTCCTTATGAGATGGCTTACCTGGCCGCCAAGATCGCGAAAAGGAGCGGATTTAACGACGAGAGCGCCAGCGACATGCTTTATTTCATGCACAACCAGCGCTACAAATGGGGGATATGGAAGGGGGTCCCGCCCGGGACCTATGTGGCGAACAAGACCGGTAATTTGAGCCGGATATTAAACGATGTCGGGATTGTCAATACAAAATCCGGCGCCTATGTCCTTTCGATTTTTACCTGGGGATTTTCAAGCCAGCATAACGCGCGGGTCTTGATAAACAATGTTTCAAGGGTAGTTTATGAGGAATATACCGGAGAAAAAGTTCCGGAGATCAAAGAGCCGGTGAAGAAGAAAGTTGTTTACAAGAAGAAAAAGAAGAAAAAAGTTTACCGCAAGAAAATTGTTAAGCGCCGCTATCGATAAGTTCGTATTTTCTTGTCCCCAGCCCAATCCCCTCCGCATACTTTAATTGCACCGCCCAGTCGACATTGGGATAAAGGGCGCGGAATTTGTTGCGGCTTTTGATTCGTCCTTCGGTCTGATTAACTAAATCGACACAAGCCTGGTCGATTGCCACCGGATCAAAAGAGGCTAGAATTCCAATATCCGGAACAATCGGCGGATCGTTGTGGTCGTAGCAGTCGCAGTCGGGCGAGACATCGGTTATAAAATTTATATAAGCGCACTTTTTGTCTTTCACCGCGCCATATGCGTACTCGGCAATCTTTTCCTGGACCAGTGCAGGGGATCCGACCCAGCAGGCCTCAAGCGTTATGTTTTTTCTGCAAGTTGGCGCTTTGGGACACCCCTTGCACTCCTGATGCATCTTTAATTTCCCTTTCCTGTTGCCAAAGCCCATCCCTAAATTCTTGATCGCCCCGCCAAAACCGGTAACGCTGTGCCCCTTAAAATGGGTTAGGGCGATAATCGCGTCCGATTTCCTGGCATTGTTCCCGATAAAAACACTCTTGAAATGCTTGAGGTTGACCGGAACCGTTTCAAAATCGTCCTCTTCGGGGATAAAAACATCGGTATAGCCGTGGTCGGCCGCGACCTTGCGATGTTCAATACTGTTACTGCGCGGACCGGGATAGAGTGTGTTGCAGTCGGTAAAAAAAGGCCTGGCTCCGAGTGCTTTTATTTTTTCAAAAACAGATATTACTCTGTTCGGCTTTAAATACGCGGTGTTCCCCGGTTCTCCAAAATGGATCTTTAAGGCAACCAAATCATTTGCAGAAATTATTTTTTGAATCCCGGAGGCTTCAAACAACTCGGCGGCCTTGCCGGTATCTTTAGTAAAATAAACCTTACTCACTTAATTCTTTAACTTTCTTTAAGTATTCCAAGGCGTTCTTGACCTCGATCATATCCTGCCAGGTCAGCCACTTGGGGGATCCTTTGGTCTTTTGCGGGTTGCGCAGAAGATACGATGGATGGAAGATCGGCATCACCGAAATGTCGGGGTATCCCGGGAGTTTAAACCATTGTCCCCTTATTTTTGAGATCGGTTCATCTATCTTTAGGACCCTTTTGACGGAGGGGGTCCCGGACAGCAACAGTATTTTCGGTTTCACCAGATTTAATTGCGCTTCAAGATACGGCCAGCAGGCCTCCTGTTCGGAGGGGTTGGGGGTGCGGTTTCCAGGTGGGCGGCACTTTAGGGTGTTGGCGATATAAATATCATCCGGCCTTTTTATGTTGATTGATTCTAAGATTTGGGTTAAAAGTTTTCCCGACCGTCCGACAAAGGGGAGCCCCTGTTCGTCTTCATCGGCTCCCGGCGCTTCGCCGATTAACATTATGTCGCACGGGACCGGACCGTGGCCGAAAACGACATTGATCCTGGTTTGTGAAAGAGCGCATTTTTGGCATTTGGAGGCGATTTCTTTTACTTCTTCGTAGCTTAAGTTGCAGAGATCCATGTCTTTTATGTTAGCATATTTCACACATGTATTTCCAATATTTCTTCGGCACATTTTTTTGAAAAAGCTTCATATTCCGCCGCTCGGGGATGTATTGGTTCTTGTAAAAATCAAGCCAGTATTGCTTGAATTCGTCATGGACGACCGGAAGATTAATTTCCCGATCGCCGATCTCTTCTTTGAATATCTCTTTCCCTCTTGAAATATAAACATAGGGGCGGATGATTAGCATAATCGTATGTTGGGGGAAGCGGCCGGTGTAGTGGCGCATCACCATGTCGATGGTGTCGTGCTCCAGCAGGAATTCGCCGTATAAAACTTTTCGCTCTTTCACTTCATTGAGCCGGATAAACATCCGGGCGCGGTGGACCTCATTCAAAACCTGCCGGCACATGTTGCCGAATAATTTTGCTTCGGGCGACACTTTGCAAAGGACATAACTCAGCCCTTTTTCTTTTGCCTGCTTCAAAACCCGCTCAATTATGAATTCTTTGTTCGGGTCATTATGCCGCAAAGCCAGCGCAATGCTCTCCGAGAGAGATCTGCTCATAAAATTCTCCCGCCTTCCGGCCGTTTATCAAAAGAAACGGCGCGGCCCGTTTCATCACTACCCCCAGGTTTTTTAGCTCCGAGTTTTGGGTAAAGCGGTATTCTTTCCGCGCCCGATAAATTCGCCTCGCCGCGGTCGGCCCGATCCCCGGAACCTTTAAAAGATTTTCAAAAGGGGCCTTGTTTATCTCAACCGGGAACTTATCGCGGTTTTTAACGGCATAGACGAATTTTGGGTCGTATTTTAAGTTTAAGTTCCCGTTCGCTTCAAAGATAAAATCCTTCAACTCAAATCCGTAGAACCGCATCAGGAAGTCCGACTGGTAGAGCCGGTGCTCGCGGATGAGCGGGGGTGGGGTTTCCGTATCAAGCGGAATATAAGCGCTAAAGTAGGCCCGCCGCAAGTCCCTCTGCTTGTAAAGCCAGTTGGAGGTAAAGAGTATTTCCGAGTCCGACTCTTTGGCCGCGCCGACTACAAACTGGGTGGTAATCCCGGATTTAAGTTTTCCCGCTCGCAGGGCGTGCTGGGCGTGGGTGATCGGCTTGATCAAATCTTTCTTAAAATCCTTTTCTTTTGCTATTAACTGCAGGCGGTCGGGATTTGGACATTCCAGATTGATAGATAATCGATCCGATAGTTCAGCCGCCCGGTTGACCAGGTCTTCCGATGTCCCGGGGAGCATTTTAAGATGGATGTAGCCGATATAGCGGTATTTGAAGCGTAAAATTTCAACCGTTTCGATCATCTTTTGCATCGTGTGGGCGGTTGAATTTTTTACCCCCGAACTTAGAAAGAGCCCCTCCACATAATTTCTCTTGTACATTTCTATAAACAAATGAGCCAGCTCTTCGGATTCGAATTCGGTCCGCTGAAAATCGTTTGATCTTCTGTTTACGCAATATTGGCAGTTATTCTTGCAGGTGTTGGTTAAAAGGACCTTTAACAGGGAAACGCATCTTCCGTCTTGGGTAAAACTATGGCAGATCCCGCTTCTGGTGACGGAACCGATGGTATCTCTTCCTCTTGAATTGATGACCGGGCCGCAAGTGGAGGCACAGACGTCGTATTTGGCGGCGGCTCCGAGAATTTCGAGTTTCTTCTCGGTCTCCATTTTAGTCGAATCGGCGGAAGAGTCCGCGCACCACTCCCTGGATCGCGACATCTTTGACGTAGATCGGCTTCATTTGTGCATTGGCCGGCTGGAGGCGCACCCGGCTTTTTTCCCTGAAAACCCGTTTCAAGGTCGCTTCGTTTTGATTTAAAATGCAGACGCAAACCGCGCCGTTGTCGCCGGTCTGTGATTTTTCAACGACGATAAAGTCGCCGTTTAAGATGTGGTCTTCAATCATGCTGTCCCCTTTTACTTGCAGGATGTAGCACGGCTTTCGGCCGACCAGAGAAGCCGGAACTTCCATCTCTTCTTTTTGCTCGATGACCTCAATCGGTGCTCCGGCGGCGATGAAGCCCAGAAGCGGCAAAATTACCACTTGCGTAGTTGAAGTTTCAATCGTTTGCATACTGCGTGCCATGTTGGGATTGCGGTACAGGTATCCTTTTTTTTCCAATGTTTTCACATAGTCCTGGACGGTTCCGATCGACCTGAAATTGAATCGGCGCTGGATCTCTTCAAGGGTGGGGGAATAGTCGTTTTCCTTTATATAGCCGTTGATCCAATGAAACAAAACCCTTTGCTTACTTGTTAATGGTTCCATATATAATACCCTCCTTTCTCTGATGTCCGGATATTCCGATATCCTGATATCCATAATAACGCCGTACCATAAATTTACCATAAATAAGATTTATGTCAAGTAAAAAAAGAATGAAATTGGCTGATTTTCTTTTAGATAAATAAATAGAGAGGTATGCTTTCATAAATTTAAATTATGACTATACATCCAAGATTTTTGAAGGGATTTCAAGAATTTAAAAAAGTGTCGGGGTTTGGCGAGGCTCTGCCATATGTCAAGGCGCGTTTGGGAGAGAATAACTTCAAAGCGTGCGAAAGGCAACTTTCGTTGGGAAGAGTAATTCCTTTTGAGTTTAGAGGACAGGGAGAAGCCTTTCTTTTTTTATCATGTTTAGTATTGGATGACGGCCAAATTAATCCAAGCATACTTAACGCGGCTATTAGGGCATGTGATTTTCTCAATGATCCGTCAAGTTCCCAAAGACCGGACTGGTATAGCGGACAGCGAACCGCGATATTTAAATTAGATGCTCCCTTTAGCGCTCCCGGACATTCTTTTGACGGATTGGCGGCAAAAGGAGTATGCGATCGGGCAATTGACTCGACAATTACTATGCCGGCCAGCGGAATGCCTTATAATGGAATAGGCATTCCGTCTACAAACAGAGCTATAGAGGATGGAAGAATTGTTTGGAAGAAAACGGCTCCATCCCGCCAGGGTTTTTTGTCGATCGACAATGCTATTGTCGAATGGTATTCTTTTTTATTGAATAGAGCTATTGGTTCGTTTCCGTTGAGTATTGGATTTATTGTTGTTCCGGTTTTGGGTTCAGGCGGCTTGGCTCAAGGGGCTTCCCTTTATTTACTGGATCATATTGGCGCAAGAAGAAGGCTTTCTTGGGTAGAACATAAAGACCAAAGAGAGATCCTGGCCAAATGGGCAACGAAGCAGTGGTTATATTCTTTAATTGAGGGGCGTATCGGATATATTTTTGCCGATGCCTTAAAGACTATTTACGCCTTGGGATTCCATCATGGAATGCCGATAGCAGACCAGGCATCGGTGGCGGTAAATCCGATTTCCGGAGAAGCATATCCCAATACTTTTATTTTGCATGATTTAGAAACTCTTGATTATATTCAAGATCTTCCCAGCGATTTGCAAATAGAAATATTATTGTTTGACTTTATGACTGCGCTGGAAGGCTTGTTTAATGTGAATCCTGTAATTGCGGCAATGTTTTATGACGGATTCTGCGGCAGAGAAAGAGTCGAAGCATGTTTGAAGCAGATGGGATTTTTGGGAACTGCTGATACTTTAGCTAGAACTCCCCAATTTTTTGAAAATTTGTTTGATAGATTTAAATATAACTTAACCGGCAGGGATGAATATTTAAATGTTGTCCTTCTTCCTGTGCTCGAAGCGGTACAAGAAGCACGCTTAATTTTTGCTCTTGACGGGCTTAATTTAGAACCGACTCGAAATCGGATAGGCAGGCACATAATAAGCACAGATATGGATGTAAGAGCATATTCATTAAACGAATTATGTCCGCAAATATAATACAATTAGTGCGCGGTGAAACCATAATTAATTTAAATCCGACAGAAGTGCGTTGTTAGTAGACAAATCTTTGCCGTTTTGTACGCGGAGAGGCGTAGGTAGGTAAGCAGGTTTAAAGCGAGCCCGAGAGGAATCGAACCTCCGACCTACAGATTAGAAATCTGTTGCTCTATCCAACTGAGCTACGGGCTCATCTTTTGTTAGTGTAGCAAATTATTGTGTTAGAATAAAGAGCAATGTACACCATGATCCTCTCCGCGATATTATTCGGCGTGATGGCCTTGTTGATCAAGGTCTTGTCCTTCTCTTTTTCCGCCGAACTTCTGGCCTTCGGGCGCTTTGCGATCGGATTTTTAATCTTATTGGTTTTGTTTTTGGCAAGGACAGTAAAATTTACCATCGGCAACTGGTTTATGCTGGGAGCAAGAGGAATAATCGGCGCGTTCGCGATTCTGTTTTACTTTAAAGCGGCGCAATTGATCCCGATCTCCGACGCGGTCGTTCTGCAATTTACCTATCCGATCTTTGGCTCGGTCTTTTCCGCCCTGTTTTTAAAAGAAAAACTAAGACGAGGGGCGGTTTTTGCCCTTCTCTCCGCTTTTGCGGGGATATTTCTGGTCTCAAGCCCGGTCTTTTCCGCTTTTAATATCGGTTATATTTACGGCATCTTGTCGGCTCTCTGTGCCGGAGGGGTGGTCGTTATCATCCGCTATCTTGGCCGAGACGATAATACCTGGTCAATCACCATGTCCTTGATGCTTTTTGGGACGATTATTTGCGGGGCGGCGGCGGTTGAAAGTTTGGTTTTTCCCGATTTTAATTCCTGGCTTTTACTTTTGGCAATGGCGGGGCTTGCGACTATAGCGCAGCTTTTGCTGGCTTATTCTTATAAAACCTGCTCGGTTGCGGAAGGGGCGACTCTTTCGATGATAACGGTCCCAACCACGGTCGTTTTGGCGGTAATTTTTTTGGGGGACAGCGTCAGCATTACTTTTTTTGCCGGTACACTCTTAATCCTGGCCGGCATCTTCTATCTATTTAAAACTTCTTCACTCGGCGTCTGCCAGGGTTGATTTTAATTTCCTCAACGCTTTCCCCCGATGACTCAACCTGTTTTTCATAGTTGCTGACATCTGTGCAAAAGTTTTTTTGTATCCCTTCGGGACAAAGACCGGATCGTAGCCAAAGCCGTTTGTTCCTCGCATTTCATGGATAATCTTTCCCTTGCAGATTCCTTTTACTATTTTTATTTTACCGCTTGGATAAGCAATCGCAATCACGCAGACGAATTGCGCGGAGCGGTCGGAACAATTTTTCATAACCCGCAAGAGTTTTTGGCAGAGCAGGTGGGGCTTGGCGAAGCGAGCCGATTTCACTCCCGGTTTTCCATTGAGGCATTTTACTTCCAACCCCGAGTCATCCGCGATCGCGATTTGGTCGGTCTTTTTACACGCCGCTTTTGCTTTCTTTATCGCGTTCTCTTCGAAGGTTTTTCCGTTTTCTATGACCGATAATTGACAAGTACGGACAGGTCGATGACCTGTCCCTCCATTTAAAATATCACGAATCTCACGCAGTTTATGCTCGTTCGAAGTGGCGACGACGATCACTTGAGAGCTTTCGCTCCGATGTCTTTCCTGAAGTGCATCTTGTCAAAATTAATTTGCTTGACGGCATCATAGGCTTTTCTGATCGCTTCTTTAAGCGGAGCGCCGAGCCCAACCACCCCCAGCACCCGCCCGCCGTTGGTTGTGATTTTTACGTCAACCGCTTTGGTCCCGGCATGAAAGACCACTCCGTCTTTTACATTATCAAGGCCCTTAATCTCAATTCCTTTTTCATAATTCCCCGGATAGCCCCCCGCCGCCAGGACCACGCAGACCGCCGAGCGAGGATCCCAATCAAGAGCGATAGTCGAAAGGCGAGAGTCGAGTGTGGACAAAATGACTTCAAGTAGATCGTTTTTCATTCTTGGAAGAATCACCTGCGTCTCCGGATCGCCGAAGCGGCAATTGAATTCCAAAACCATCGGACCGGAAGCGGTCATCATCAAGCCGCAGTACAAAATACCTTTATAAATTATCCCGGCCTCTTTTAAAGCCGCGACAGTTTTCTTAAGCACTTTCTCTTGAACCATATTTAAAAGTTCGGAGGTTGCGATCGGGGCAGGGGAGTAGGCACCCATCCCGCCGGTATTCGGTCCCTCGTCCCGGTCAAAGACCCGCTTGTGGTCCTGAGCGCTGGCCAGAGGAAGAATCGTCTCCCCGTCGGTTATTGCAAGGATCGACACTTCTTCCCCCTTCAAACACTCTTCAACGATAATTTTATTGCCGGCGGCCCCGAATTCTTTATCAACCAAGATGCGCTTGACCGCTTCTTCTGCCTCTTTTTGGTCTTTTGCCACAAAGACCCCTTTTCCGGCCGCCAACCCGTCAACTTTTATTACAATAGGAGTCCCGACTTTCTTAACAAAGTTTAGGGCGTCTTCAACTTTTTCGTAGACAATCGCTTCGGCGGTCGGGATATTGTATTTATGCATCAGGTTTTTGGCAAAAATTTTAGAGCCCTCAATCTTGGCGGCCGCTTTGGAAGGGCCGAAGATTTTTAACCCCGCCGCTTCAAACTCGTCGACAATTCCCATGACCAGAGGAATTTCCGGACCTACGATGGTTAAGTCAATCGAGTTTTTAACGGCAAAATCCTTGAGGCCGGCGATATCGTTGTCCGCGATCGGGACATTTTCGGCAACGATTGCCGTCCCCGCGTTGCCGGGAGCGCAATATAATTTGGTCAATTTGGGGCTTTGGCTGATTTTCCAGGCCAGGGTGTGTTCCCTGCCGCCCGAGCCGATAATTAATACTTTCACTCTTTCTCCTTGATGTCTATCAAATTCGCCTGGAGCCGGTCAAAACCGTTCCATTCGTCGTTTTTTAAATTATATACCATGTCATATTTTTTTGAAAGTGTGAGTGTCGGGGCCAGCGTGCCGAGGTTAAAGCCAATCGCATCGAGACCGCCAAGTTTCAGTTTTAAATGTTTCTTGTCGCTCCCGACCTGTCGGATCTCTTCAAGCGGCAAATTTCCCGTCATAAAAACCGGAGGAGGGTTTCCTTCGCCAAACGGAGACAAGCGATTGATCTCATGCGCCAGCGCCAGGGTCATCTCCGAGATTGAAAGTTCGCGGTCGATCATAATGTGCGGCGTTAAATCTTTGATCAATTCGTTTGCCCGTTCTTCTATTCTTTTGCAAAATTCGTCAAAGCTCCCTTCCTTCAATTCAAAGCCGGCCGCGCCGGCGTGTCCGCCAAAAGAAGAATAAAGGTCCCGACAGGCCGCCAAAATCTCATAAACATTAATTTCATCAATGGATCGGGCAGAGCCGCGTCCGTTA
This sequence comes from candidate division WOR-1 bacterium RIFOXYB2_FULL_46_45, assembly GCA_001771585.1. GTDB lineage: Bacteria > Margulisbacteria > WOR-1 > XYC2-FULL-46-14 > XYC2-FULL-46-14 > XYC2-FULL-46-14. The sequence goes on along the minus strand of MEUE01000003.1, from coordinate 68,938 downwards.
GAGATCAGCACCGCCGGCCGGTAATATTTGTCGGCCACCTGCGACGCGACAATTCCGATCACCCCCGGGTGCCAGTTTTCCCCCTTCAGAATTATGACTTTGTTTTGATCGAGTTTTTCGCTTTCAATCCTCGCGAAAACCTCTTTTTGGATCAAGGAGCCGATGTTCTGCCGGCGGATATTAATGGAATTCAGCTCTTTGGCGATTTTAGTTGCCTCTTCCGCGTTGTCCGCTTTTAAGAGGTTAAGAGACATGGAGGCATGTTCAAGCCGCCCGGCGGCATTGATGCGCGGCGCCAGGGCAAAGTTGACGTGATGGATATTGATCTCTCCGGTCAATGAAGCCGCTTCAATCAAATGGTTTATTCCCAGCCGCTTTTTTTGGTTTAAAATATTCAATCCGGCGTAAGCGATGATCCGGTTTTCTTCGGTCAAGGGGACCGCGTCGGCGACGGTCCCAAGGGCGGCCAGGTCGAGCAGGTCGGTTAAGAATGCGTTGTCTTTTTTTTCCGCTTTTCTCAAAAGGACCCAGGCGAATTTGAAAGCCACTCCCGCTCCGGCCAGATTTTTGGATGGATGGGAGGCAGGGATCATTTTCGGGTTTACAATCGCCAGGGCGGGTGGAAGAGTTTCCGGAACATTGTGATGGTCGGTTACAACAACATCTATTCCCAGCCGATTGGCCAGCTCGATCTCCTTCAGATTGCTAATTCCGCAGTCAACGGTGATGATCAGCTCCACCTTTTCTTCTTTGGCTTTTTTTACCGCTTCCAGGTTCATCGAATACCCCTCTCCGTAACGGGAAGGGATATAGTGGCCGGCGGTGGCGCCCAGATACTGAAGCGTTTCAAGAAGGATCGCGGTCCCGGTCACCCCGTCGACGTCATAGTCGCCATAAACGAGGATCTTTCTGTTTTTACCGATTGCCAAAAGAACTTGTTCCGCCGCTTTTTCTATGTTTGGGATGTCAAAGGGGTCTTTGAGGTTGGCGAGGCGGGGATTAAGAAAGGAAGCGGTTTCGGTAATTCCCCGGTTCTTTAAAATCTGTTCAAGGATCGATAGTCCCGGAGTTTGCGGAAAGAGTTTCCATTCTTTCCGCATTAGTCCTTTTTGACGAGCATTAGTTTTTGGCCGTATTCAACCGGTTTCCCATTTTCAACCAGGATCTTGACAATTTTTCCGGAAATTTCGGATTCAATCTCGTTAAAAAGCTTCATCGCTTCAACGATGCAGACCACTTTTCCCGAAGCCACTTGGTCGCCGACATTGACAAAAGGAGGAGAATCGGGAGAAGGGGATTTGTAGAATGTTCCGACCATCGGAGAAGTTATGGCTACCAATCCATCATCTTCGTTTTTTGGTTCTTCTTTTTTTACCGCGACGGCCGGCTGGGAAGAAGTCGCGGCCGGAATAGGAGCGGATGTGCTGGCCGAAACGGTCCCTCCGAACTCTTTGCGGATCTCGTACTTTGTTCCGCCTTCTTCGATTACCAGGCCGCTGATGTTTTCATCCTTCACAATCTGTATCAATTTTTTAATCAAGTCGAAGTTTACCATTTAAGCCCTCCCTAGATATTTATCTTCTTGGGTATTGATCTTCAAGACATCCCCGATTTTAACATGAAATGGGACAGAAATGACGGCTCCGGTTTCAAGCGTGGCCGGTTTCCCTCCGGAGACGGTGTCTCCCTTGAATCCCGGCGCAGTGTCGGTGACCGTCAATTCCACCGTCGCGGGAAGATTGACTTCCAGCGCCTCTTCACCGTACATGGCGATATCGACGATCATCCCTTCTTTCAGATATTTTGAAGAGTTGCCGATCTGATCTTTGGTCAGCGCGATCTGGTTAAAATTTTCCTGGTCCATCAGGTGGTAGAGTTCGTTGTCGTGGTAGAGGTATTGCATTTTTCGGTAGGAGATATGCGCCGGCTCAAACCGTTCGCCGACGTTAAAAGTGTCTTCAAAGATCGCTCCGGTGCGAAGGTTTTTCATCTTCAGCCGAATACGTGCCTGCTGAGCCCATTTGATGTGATCGTATTTGACGCAACGGAAGATGTTCCCTTTCCACTCAAAGGTTACCCCGGGTTTAATGTCTGTGATTGCTATTGCCATAAAGTAAAATTTTAGCATAGCTGTTTGACTTGGGCAATAGATACCGCTAGAATAACTTTATTATGAATATAGCTATCATCGGACTCGGTTTGATCGGCGGTTCAATCGGTTTGGCAATAAAAAAGACCAAGGGGCAAGGGGTTAGGGTCATAGGGTTTCCGCACAGGGAAGAGACAATTGCCCAGGCGCTGATGCTGGGGGCGGTGGATGAGGGGACGCTCGATCTTTCCCAGATCGCGACGGCAGATATTGTTTTTATTGCGACGCCGCTCAATAAAATCATCCACGCTTTAAAAGAGAGCATCCCCCATTTGAAAAAGGGGGTAATTGTTACCGATGTCGGGAGTTCAAAATATGAGATTGTGAAAGAAGCACAGTCCTTGATGCCCAAAGGGACCTTTTTTGTCGGCGGGCATCCGATGGCGGGGAAGGAGAAAGCGAAGCTGGTTTCCGCCGAGGCGGAGCTTTTTATCGGTCGAAGCTGGATCCTGACTGAAACCACCCGCACATCCAAAAAGGCGATTGAAACCTTAACTTCTCTTATCGCGGAGATGGGATCAAGCGTTTTAATAATGGATCCGAAGCTTCACGATCTGGCGGTGGCGGGGGTCTCTCACATGCCTTTGGCGATTTCTGCCGCTTTGGTCAACGCGGTCGCTTTTTCAAAAGATGGGGTGGAAGAGATGAAAAAATGCGCCTCTTCCGGCTTTCGAGATACCACCCGGATTGCTTCCGGCGACCCGGAGCTGGGGGTGGGGATGTTTACCACCAACAAAAAAGCGGTGCTGAAGATGATCAAGGGCTTCAAAAATTCTTTAAGCCAGCTCGAATCCGCGATCAAAGCGAATAATCCCGACCAGATCCTGGCTTTTCTTCAGAAGGCGAAGGAGTTTAGGGACGGGGTTTTTCAGGGATAATTTTTATTGATTCTAATGTTAGTGTCATTTGCCTTATCTTTTTTTTTCTTCATCCAACACTGAATAAGGATCGAATCTTGCGTGTAATAAATCTGACGCTTTAAAAAGAGAAGTAAAAACAGGGTATTCAGGATGAGAAGTGTGGAGCTGCCTGGGAAGCAATAAATCTTCTCCTTCGGTAACGATTACTAGCCGATAGTTTGAAGGAATTGGCGGAAGGTCTTTCTCTTCCAATCTATAATCTCTATGACCATCTAAGATCAATGCCCAAGGGGCATTTGGGTTGTTTTGTTTTGTGATCTTGTTTAATTCTGTCAATTCATAAACGAAGAATGCCAGGGTTGCAACACGTTGTTCATTTGATACGCCGTTTTTGGAATTAAAATGAGGGATAACAAAGTATCCTCTTTGTGCCAAGGCGCGTGCGGTGGCTATACTGTGTGGTCCGCCGTTGTTCATGACAACAAGATCTCTTTCGGGACTTATCCATCCTTTATCAAGGGCGAATCTTGTTTTATTTTCAACCATTTCATCTGAAGGAGCAAATCTTCCTGCTTTTCTTCCATCAACTTCAGGAATTTCATATCTACTTAAAATGCCCAAATTTGCGTAAGACCGCAAATGTTCCGGCAAACTTTCCTTAAACAATCTTTCGATTAGGTTTTTGTCGATTGGAAGGGGTTGGCCATTTGATGAAATAAATTGGGGATGGGTTTTTACAGTGCCGGCTAGAGGGTTATTCTGTCGCTCGGTTCCCAAGAAAAAGCTTGGTTGTGAAAAGATTGGTCGGACCATGAAATTATTACGATTAGGAGGATTATATTCATTAAAATTGCTTAATTTGACTCCGACATAAAAATTAGGTATTTTGAATTGATCCAGAACAGATTTTAATTGAGTTGTAAGTTCTTTTGTGAATATCTTGTTTCGTAAACCCTCTAATTTTCTTCCGTTAGGGAACATTGGAACGGCTAAAAGGTCAATTGCCTTGATTGTTCCCAGCTCAATCCTTGTCCACGTGCTTATTTTTTTTTGTAATTAATGGTCCAGTGGATGACCAAACTCTTTTATATCCGTTTGTAACATTTTGAATATATGTCATTTCTATCTATTTTATCCTTTAACTTAATTCCGTTCTATATATTTATCGTCACTTTCCATAGAAAATTTCAGGTGAAGATGATATAGTAATATCCAAATTGCCGCATTATCGAAGAAAGCGAAGGAGTTTAGGGACGGACTTTTTAGAACAACGCCGGAAAATGGTTGAGGGTCAGCTTGAAGCCCGCGGCATAAAAAACCGTGACGTCCTCAACGCGTTCTTAAAAATTCCCCGCGAAGATTTTGTTCCCGAAGAATATAAGCCCGACGCGTATTACGACGGTGCTTTGCCCATTGGGGAAGGCCAGACTATCTCCCAGCCCTATATGGTTGCACTGATGACTGAGCTTTTGGAGCCGAAAAAACATGGGAGGGTTTTGGAGATCGGTACCGGTTCGGGCTATCAGGCGGCGATACTTTCGCTGCTCTATAAAAATGTAATAACTATGGAGAGGATTCCATCTTTGGCCAGGCAGTCCGGTGAAAAATTTAAAAAGATGGGATATAGAAACATTACAACGGTAAGCGGTGATGGAGCGCTGGGATATCCCGATGAAGCGCCTTATGACGGGATAATCGTAACCGCCGCCGCGCCGGATATACCACCCCCGCTTACGGAACAATTAAAAGATGGCGGGAGACTGGTTATTCCGGTGGGAGACCGATGGGTGCAGACTTTGAAGGTTGTTGAGAAACGGGGCAGTAAATTAAATATTGAAGATTCTATCCAGTGCGTTTTTGTGCCGCTGGTTGGGAGGTTTGGGTTTGAGTAGGGTTAATGGGGCGACTAGTCTTAACCGTTTTGTGGTTTTATTTTAGATTATAGTTATATTTGCTAGGGCAAGTTCTGCTTGATTATAAAGAGACTTAATCTCATCAGGAAATGGATAGGTGCATTCCCGACGGCCAAGAGGATCTTTGTCATCAATAAATTTATAGCTGATTTTTTCTGATTCAATAGCTTTAAACCATAGTGGAGCTAGTTTTCTCATGGCCATTTTTCTTATTCTTAAATAGTTTTCCATAAATACATATTTGATTCTTAAATAGTCCTGTATATCCCCTCCGGTAATAATAGTAAAATGCATTAGTGTTCCCGGATATGGATATGGGGATAGTCGCGGCTTGGTTATAAAAAGATGTTCCAAATCTATAATCTGTTTGTAGATGATAAGAAAATGTCTTATCTGGTCTATATCGGTATATTGGGTTAGATAATATTTTCTAAGAAAGCTATCGATCTCTGTATCTTCACCTTGCAGAGAGAGGGTATCAAAGTCCCTTAAGCCGAAGCTTCCAACGTTATCGCTTCTGGTGCTTCCTCCTCCTGGCGGGCCCATTTCGGCGAATCTGTCTCCGCTTGAGGTTGTTTCAATACTTTCTATCTTCAGACTGTCTAATTCGTAAGGGGCGGGGGAAGGTCCAATCCATTTTTCTTTTCTTTCTATCCACTCTTTATCTTTTGTTGAATAATTTTGTGTCGAAATAAGGAGGGAGTATTTCGCACCCATTGCACTAGTAAAATTAAATTTCCATATCCCAAGCCGCGCATTATCTTGTCCTCCTCCGGCATGGCCTCCGCTTCCATGGATTACCCCGAGTTGTTCAGCTATTCTTTTTACTGTCATTTCCCTTAATTCGGTGGCCTTGGCCAGGTTTAATTGGGCAATTTCTCTCAAATACATCATCCTTCCTTCTTCCTGAAGAAGGTTTTGTTGCGTATCTTCTGGTAATTGAATTGCAATTCCTTCTTTTTCATACATTTCTGATATCATTGCATCTAAAATGCTTTTGATCTTTCCCTTATTGGCTTCTGACATCCCGGCGTTCCAATCAACAGGGGATATTAGTGTGTTCTGCAAAAAACCTCCCGCAGTGTTTTTTGATCGAATCCTGTTTGTTCCATCTTGAGTTGTTGCGCTTGATTCTCCTATCGAGCCGGATTCAATCAGTCTGTCCCTTAGCATTCCGTCATGATTAATTACTGTTTGAAAAATGTTTCCGACTCGAGGGCCATGAGTTCCTTTGTATTGATAAACCGCTGGCGCAAATAAGCGTATAAAGGCTGCTGAAAGAAGGCGTTTTTTTTCTTCGGTTAATGTGTTTCCGTTTTGGGATAATTCTGCGATGGCTGTTTGAGCACCTTTTTTTTCTTCGGGGCTTGAAGCTTCATGCCTTAAAACAAAGCCTGCTACTTTTATTCTTTGAGAAGTGGTCATTAGAGTTGGATCCATGAAATACTTATCTCCGTCAATAAAAACGACCCTGCCATCCGGGAAAATAACAGGAAAAGAATCAAGCCGTTTAATTTTTACCGGTTCAGGTAGTCCTGATACGGGAAGGCTTAATTCTATTAGCATTTGTCTAAGGCGAGAAGTTTGTTCGGATTCATATTCTAATACGGGCTGGCTTGCCCCGCCCAAAAGAAGATGGGTTGGCAATCCTCCTTCTTGCGGATAGATATCGAACGGCTTTAAAACGCGAGTTTCATCGCAAGGGCCTTGAATCCCGATTCTAATAAAGGTAGTATTAAGAGGATCTCTTTGACCTGCGCCTTTATATGTGTGACCATCTAGCTCAAAAGTTCTTTCTCCTCCGATTGAAGATTGTGCCATAACAGTTGTTGGGCCTGAACGAATTGAAAGGCTTAATGGGGTCCCATGGTTTGTACAAATCAAAGGCAGTCTTCCATATGGCGCTTTAATTGGAAATGTATTATATATGCCCATTCTATATATATATCGTCACTTTTCATAGAATATTTCAAACATAAATGATTTAGTATTTATTGTGAAAGACCTCAAAATTAAAACAATTAAATCTCTTAAAGGCGAAATCTCCGTCCCCGGCGACAAATCGATTTCCCACCGCGCGGTAATGCTGGGGGGGGGCTGGCTTCCGAAATGCAACACCCAAATTTCAAGTTATTTGGAGTGGCCTTGTACGGAAGACAGGTACAAAGTTTCCCAAGCAGCAAATAAAAAGGCAGGGTCATCCGGAAGCACAAGGCCTTTGCCTTCTAATTTCTCTGTAAAGCATTTATCCCAGGATTTGCATCCCATGGCAATCTCGCCCATCAAACTAAGTAGAAGACGATTATTGGTATCTCCTTCTCCGGTGTTTTGATCCGCAATAAGAAAGTTGCCTTTTCCATAAGCTTTCTGGAATTCGTCGCTCATCATGTCGCGGAAAGATCCACAGGATCCGCCAATAAGCAATTTCCCTTTAGTGCTAGAAAAGACACGGGGAAAGGTTTTAGAAAAGTGATATGAATGTCCCCGATGGACAATGATGTCAATACTTGGATCATTTAAACTGTCTGTTCTATTGTCTTCATCTTCGGAAGCATTAGTTAATATAAGCCTCAGGGCTATCCCATTGGACAATATTTTTTCGAGAATATAGGTATGTTCGCCGGTGCTTTTTTTAATTTTAAAGCCCTTCCCGAGATAGAATATTCTGGTTTTGCTAAACCAGGTTTCATCTTTATAAAAGTAGAGCTTTGCGGTTAAAACCTTATCTTTAAACCAGCCGCCTTCTTGATTGGCGGGATGTGGAGGAGACAATTTAGGCGCATTTGGCAGTTCTTTTGCGATAGCCGCCAAACTGGGATCATTTAATTCAGCCGCGTATAATTTGATAAGGTAAGCCAGAACGTTTTTTTGGTCACCCGAATTACAAGACCAATACCCCTGCATTAGGAGAATGGCAAAAACTTGTTTTTCTGCCGAATTCGCGTGCGGCAGAAGTATATTTAGAGCTTTTGTCAGCAGAAGTCCGTTCTTTTTTATATCATCCGGATTAAATAATATGGCCACGGCTTTTTCAATAAATAAATTAATATGTTGTTTAAAAATACCGGCTTCATTAAATATACATAGAGTAAGAATAAGTTGGGCAACGAACCTATTCTTTGGATCAACCTTGCCAAGCCAGGCTCGTAAATTTGTAATTTTTTGGGCGCGCCAAATTTTTTGGAATGAGGAGGTATAAAGATTGGGTCCGCCCAGCGCGATGAGCTGGTAGGCCGCAACAGGGGAGAGATTGCCCGCAATGTAATCACGGATAGAGTCCTTTTGGAACGAATCGATCTGGCGATCATGTATGTTGTTGATAAGAACGCTGATCCACGGGGCTAGGTTTTCTGATAACTCCTTTTTATCGGCGTATGCGTTAAGTTTTTCGATAAAAGCCCGGGGGAAAGATTCATATGATAGCTCGGAAGGCGCGATTTTAAGTCTTTTTATTACAAACAAAAGGGTTCTTAATGCTTTCAGGCCGGTAAGCTTCTTTGTAAAAAGCAGGAATTTTTTGACAATATTGATAATGTCCGCAGATTGATTTGTATCACGTTTGATAGCTTCTATTAAGTTGGGTAAGTCATAAAGAGCATCTTTCCCGGCAGTCCTAATAACGGTTTGAATTAACGCTTTAATTTCATCGGGATCGGTTATTCCCGCATTTCTGATATCTTCTATTGCGCGAGGTAAGGCATTAATAGTCGAAGAAGAATGTTTTCCGGCAGCCCCAACAACGGTTTGAATTAATGTCCCAATTTTATTGGGATCGGTTATTCCAGCTTGCAGCATTTCAGGTAAGGCAAGAAGAGCCGAAGAAGAAGCTCTTGGATCATCTTTTCCAGCAGCCTTAACAGCACTAATAACAGTTTTAATTAACGCTTTAATTTTATCGGGAGCGGTTATTCCCGCCTGCAGCATTGCAGGTAAGGCATAAAAAGCCGAATGGGCATATTTCCATTTCCCGGCAGCCCTAGCAGCACTAACAACAGTTTTAATTAACGCTTTAATTTTATCGGGAGCGGTTATTCCCGTCTGCAGCATTGCAGGTAAGGCATAAAGAGCCGAAGAGGCATATTCCCCGGCAGCCCTAATTGTAAATTTTATTAACGAATCTATTTGCGCGTCATTCCATTTATAAGGAGAAGCCCTAAGCAGATTTTGTACCTGAGGAGCTTCCTCCGGGTCAAAACAAATGATTTTAACTCCCCGTATATTGTGTCCGCCAAGAAGATCGAGAAAACTAATGGCTTCGCCGGGATTTATATTGGACAGCGGCGTGGAAATCTTTCCATCCGCTTTCCCGTCAGCCCTATCAAGGATGTCAAATCTATCCAAAGCCTCTTGATAAGTATAAGCACATGCTGGTGTAATATTTGTCATTTGAGTTTCCGTTTATTTATCGGATTTTGAGGCGTTTTTCTTGCGCACGAAAAAGGATTGTCGCAGGAAAAGATAACGGGATCTGCCTTCGGGATTGCACAGAAGGTATGTAAATAATATTTATAATTCCCCGGCTACATTCATAATACAAAAAATTTCATCTTATGTTAGAATCTTTGTTATGGTAGATTTAGTTGTTAAAAAAGCCGACTCTCTCAAGGGCGAAATCTCTGTCCCCGGCGACAAATCGATTTCCCACCGCGCGGTCATGCTCGGTGCGATTGCTGAAGGCGAAACAATAATAGAAGGTTTTTTGATGGGAGAGGACTGTTTGGCGACGGTGGAATGTTTCAGACAGATGGGGATTGATGTTCAAATGACAAATGACAAATGTCAAATGTCAAATGAAGGTAGAATTATAATAAAAGGAAGAGGACTAAAAGGATTAGAGAAACCGAATAAGCCACTATATGTCGGGAATTCCGGTACAACCATTCGTCTGCTTTCCGGAATCCTGGCGGGACAGGATTTTGACTGCGAAATTTCGGGAGATGCTTCGATTCAAAAGCGCCCCATGAAGAGGATTATCGAACCGCTCTCACTGATGGGGGCCAAGATTTCAGGAAACAATGATTATCCGCCGCTAAAAATTAAAGGATCAAAACTAAAAGGGATCGAATATAAAATGCCGATCGCGTCGGCTCAGGTGAAATCGGCAATTCTTCTTGCCGGACTTTACGCCGAAGGGAAGACGACCGTAATTGAGCCCGTACCATCACGTGACCACACCGAGCGGATGCTCAAGTACTTTGGTGGACCGCCTCTGCAGGGGGGTGAAATTTCTGTCCCGGGAGATCTCTCTTCCGCCGCTTTCTTTATTGTGGCCGGACTTATTGTACCGAATTCCAATTTGCTGATTAGAAATGTCGGGCTCAATCCAACTCGCACCGGGATAATTGAGGTTATTCATAGGATGGGCGGAAATCTTGAAATTATTAACGAACAATTACTTTCTTATGAGCCCAGAGGTGATATTCTGCTCACAGTTCACAGTTCACAGCTCACGGCTATTGAAATTGGTGGCGAATTAATTCCAAGATTGATTGATGAGATCCCGATCATCGCTGTTTTAGCGACGCAGGCAAACGGCAAAACCGTTATCAGGAATGCCAAAGAACTTCGCGTAAAAGAGAGCGACCGTATATCGACGGTTTCGCAAGAATTGCGCAAAATGGGGGCCGATATACAGGAAACTGAAGACGGGATGGTCATAACCGGTCCGGTCAAATTAAATGGAGCAGTGGTTAATTCTCACGGCGACCATCGTGTGGCGATGTCGCTGGCGATTGCCGGACTGGTTGCCGATGGTGAAATGATCATAGAAAATACCGATTGTATCGATACTTCGTTCCCGGGGTTTGAAGAACTGCTTAAAAAATTGAGGTAGTTCAAGTCACAGAGAATTCCATATAAGCGGATGCAACTAAGCCTTTTGCTCTCTTTAAAAATCCAATTCCTCTTCTGATAATTGTAGAAAGATTCTTTTTTAGCCCATCATTATCCGCTCTTCTTAGGCGATCAAGGTCTTCTCTGTGTAGCAATATAAGAAGTTCTCCGTTCTCATAGAAAAAAAACCCTTGTCCCGATTCGCTGGTCCTGATAATTTCTATTTTAACTGCGGTTGAAGTAATTCGTAATTTTCTCAAAGTATCTCTTTTGATTTGGCCTATTCTATCTCTTAGAGTAAAAAGCCTCCGTCCAAGCGTTACAATTCTTTTTCCATCAAAGGTTACTGGTTTCGGAAGGCCTGCCTGATCATTATGTTCACGATTTTCAATGATCGCACGATAGATTTCATAGCTTGAACAAAAGAATAACGGATCAATGATTATGATGTCATCTTTTTCATCCGCATCTGTTGAATCTATTTCAACACCGCTAAGCACATGAAATGTTAGTTGTGTGTTTAATGATGGGACTATTCTTACATTTGAAACAATTTTTCCCCATTCACCTTCATATGCCCCATCGACATCCTCTATATGGCTGGTCGGATAATAAAAAGTTACTCCGTGGTCATGAATAATTGCCTGAGTGCTCCTGTCATTTCTTCTTATTTGGGTCATGTCTCCACCGTGGCCGCTAGGGAACATGTGGAGAGGATTGTTTTGGACATTTAAATGTGTGTGTGCAAGAACCAGTCCTGAGCCAGCAGGTTTTGCAAACTTAGCTGTGTTTAGACCTGCGATTACACGAAGCTTATCGTCATGACAGTAAATTAATCCCATTTCTTTTTCCAGTTCGTATGATTTTGCCAGCATTGTGGCGGCGGATATGCCTTCTTGAACAGAAGCCGCAGGCAGCGCCTCAAATATTTCAGCATAATTAAATATTGTCCTTGAGGAGACAGGGGCTATTGCTCTGACATGGCCAAGATCAAGCGGCATCCATTCCGTATCAATGGGTAATAATGCCATATCAAGCATCTCCCGAGGTTTACCGCCTCTTAGGCTTTCTTCATATTGCCTAACCTGGTGTTCAGGTAAAGTAAATATTTCTTTAGGCACGTAAGATGGTACACGTCTAAGTCTCATTCTATATAGTTATCGTCAATTTCTCTCAAAATTTCACTTTTTTATTGCTATAAATCAAGATAATCAATATAAATCGGCAGAGGCGCGGTTCCTTTGGTGAACAGCGCGGTGCTTGGCCTGTTGGTTGCTCTTTCAATTTGTTCTGCGGTTGCGGCAGGAAACAATTTTAGCAGAGTTGCTCTATGAGCACAGAGCGTTTGATTAAATGTTTGTAGTTTTTCCGCACGTGTTATCATTTTTTATTCACCCGTATACTTATCGCCGGCTTTATCAAAAAATTTCAATGAAAAACTTTTTTCAAAAAAAGTGAAATTTTGCTTTCATTTTAACGATATACATATAGGAAGGATATCAGGAAAACCAGAGTATTGTAAAATTAGGGGGGAGAAAAATGTCGGAAAAAATTGATTTGGCTTGCAGGATAAAAACTTATTGGTATCAGGTAGAAGCCCCAAAAGGATCAAAAAAAGAATTATTAGAAACATTAGACAAGGATCCTTATATTAAAGATGTTTTTAACGGTAAAAAAGGTCCCTTGCTGAGTATCGAAAAAGAAGGGAGCGGATCGGACCAAAAAAAGAGAGCGGTCAGGTATTTACAGCAGGGGCTGATCAGCTTGGGACTGCTAAAAACTTTTGATACAAAACAAAAATGCTGGTGGGCCAGAGCGGATTTTGGTGTTTATGGCTCGGCAACCACAAAAGCCGTTGCGGAATTGCAAAAGAAGCATAATATTGCGGATGAGGGGCAGGGGGGTAAGGTTTGTGGTCCGAAAACTTTGGCCGCACTGAAAAAAGAACTCGCTGCCAGACCGATAGCGCAAAAGTAAGTTGAATCCCTCTCTTTATATGTGTAGAATGTTTCTATGGCCAAGAAACAAATAGCATTGGTTTTGGGCGACGGATCCGGGCCCGAAATGATGGCGCAGGCCGTAAAAGTTGTCAAAAAGGCGGCCAGGCTTGACGGATTGGATTTAGAATTCATCGAAACCCCGATGGGTTGGAACGCCTACGATAAATATAAAGATACTCTTCCCGAAGAATCGTTTAAAAAAGCAGTAGAGATCGGTACCATCTTTTTTGGCGGGGTGGGTGATTTTGAGAACGATCAAACTATCGGAAAAGAAAAGCCGGAGATGAAACCGGAGAGCAGAGTTCTTTTGGCGCTGCGCAAAAAGATGGGACTGCTTTTAAACTTTCGTCCGATGATTTTTTATAAGTCCCTGTCCCATCTTGCGAACGTAAAACCGGAAACAATCCCGGATGAAGGGGTCAAACAAATTTGGATCCGCTTTCTTTTGGAAGACAGCTACTTTGGCAATACCGATCTGATGAAAGATATTCCCGAAAATATCAAAAAGAAGATCGGGGTCAAGCTTAAAAAAGATGTGACCGGGGACGAGGAAATTGTTACCGACCTGGCATATTACAGAAAGGCTACCGTTGAGAAATATTTAAGGGCGGCGTTTGCTTACGCTAAAAAGTCAAAATTGCCTTTAATCTCAATCGATAAAGCCAATGTGATGGCTCGCTATGATTTTTGGAGAAGGATAACAAATCGGATCGCAGAAGAATTTCCCGAAGTCGAGCTTATTAACCAGCTGGTTGATTCGGCGAATTCGCTTTTATTTACTCCGGCAAAATTAAACGGGGTCATTGCCTGCGGCAATGAGCACGGCGATATTTTATCGGATGGGGCGGCGGCATCACTTGGCAGTATGGGAATGATGGCTTCATCCGCGATTAATCCGGATACCGGAGCCGCGATGTTTGAAAGCGGGGCGGGGACCGCGCCGACGATTGCCGGTCAGGACAAGGCCAATCCGCTGGGAAGGATTTTAACCGGAGCACTTATGCTTCGCCATCTTGGCGCGGAAAAAGGAGCCGATTCAATAGAGAGAGCGGTCAATACGGTTTTGCGGGAGGGGTTCCGTACCGGGGACCTGTTTTTAAAAGGAAGAGACGATCCGGCGAAACTACTTGGGACCTCCGCCATGGGAGCGAAGGTTCTTGATATATTCAATCAGCCCGCCGGCATTAATTAAACTCTGCATAAATTCGGGGAACGACTGCGCTTGGTGATTTTGGTTTTTGGTTAAATTTTTGATCTTGCCGGTTGTCAAATCAACCTCGATTTCATCTCCCTCGGCAATTTGATCTGCCGCTTCTTTTGATTCCAAGATAGGCAGTCCAATATTGATGGCATTTCTATAAAAAATCCGGGCGAATGATTTTGCGATTACTGCAGATATTCCGGCCGCTTTAATCGCGATAGGAGCGTGTTCTCTGCTTGATCCGCAGCCAAAATTTTCTCCGCCGACGATAAAATCACCATCGCTCACTTTTTTCACAAAATCCGGATCGGCATCTTCCATGCAGTGTTTTGCAAGTTCCACAGGATCAGATGTGTTTAAATATCTGGCCGGGATAATCAGGTCGGTATCGATGTTGTCTTTAAATTTGTGGGCAATGCCTTTCATAATTCCTCCAGGGAAAAGAGGGACAAGAAGGGAAGAGGAGGGAAAAGAAGGGAATTTTTTATTCCCTGCCATTCCTTTCCATTCCCTATTTTCCTTGCTATTCCCTTTTTCATAATTCCTCCGGACTACCAATTCTTCCCAAAATGGCCGATGCCGCGGCTATGGCTACATTAGATAAATAAACTTCGGACTTGGGATGTCCCATCCGGCCGACGAAGTTACGGTTGGTCGTCGCGATCGCTCTTTCCCCTTCCGCCAAAATTCCAAGATGGCCGCCTAAACACGGTCCGCACGATGGGGTGGTGATCACTCCCCCCGCCGCCATAAAAATCTCAAACAACCCCTCTTTCATCGCCTGCTTATAGATTTTTTGGGTCGCCGGCAAAATTACCAGCCGGACATCTTTGTGGACCTTCCTTCCTTTCAAAACATTGGCCGCTACTCGTAGATCTTCAATCCTCCCGTTTGTACAAGAGCCGATTACCGACTGGTCAATTTTTACATCGGTCGATTTGCTGACTCCCCTGGTATTGCTCGGCAGATGCGGGAAGGCGATCTGCGGCTCAATCTTTGAGCAATCAATCTCGATCACTTTGGCATAATGAGCATCTTTATCGGATTTCCAGCCATCCGCTTCAAAGATCCCGTTTTTCCCTCCGGCTTCAATTGCCATATTAGCCATCGTTAATTTCCCTTCAACCGAAAGGTTAGAAATGGTATCTCCGGTAAATTCCATCGTCATATAACGGGCGCCGTCGACGCCGATTAATCCTATTACATATAAGATAAGGTCTTTGGCCTCGACCCATTTGTTCAATTTACCATTCATGACAAACTTGATCGCTTCGGGGACTTTCAGCCAAACTTTTCCGGTCGCCATCGCGGCGGCCATATCGGTTGAACCGACCCCGGTTGAAAATGCTCCCAGCGCCCCATAAGTGCAGGTGTGTGAATCGGCGCCGATAATTAAATCGCCCGGTTTTATCGCTCCCATCTCCGGGAGGAGTGCGTGTTCAACTCCGACACAGCCGATCTCAAAAAAGTGCGTGATTTTATATTTTTTGGCGAACTCGCGCATCATCTGGACCTGTTCGGCCGACTTGCGGTCTTTTTCGGGAGTGAAGTGATCGGGTACCAGATAAATCTTATCGGGATCAAAAACCTTATCGACTCCGATCAGATTAAATTGTTTGATGGCAGGAGGGGCGGTTATATCATTTCCCAGAACCAGATCGACATCGCATTCGATTAGTTCACCGGGATGAACCTCTTTTTTTCCACAATGTTTCGCCAATATTTTTTCGGTGATTGTTTGCGGCATAATTAAATATTATCAAAATTATGCTATAATTACAACCGACATGACTGACAAAAAAATCTTTATCTCGGTAATCGGTGAAAGCCACGCTTCCGAAAAAATCGCTAAACTGGCCGAAGAGGTTGGCGTTCTAATCGCAAAAGCCGGAGCCACGCTGGTCTGCGGCGGATTAAAAGGGGTCATGGAGCATGCCTGCAAAGGAGCCAAAAAGGCCGGCGGCACAACTATCGGTATTCTTCCAGGAAGCAAACGCGAAGAGGCCAATCCATATATTGATTATCCAATTGTCACCGGGATCGGCTATGCCCGGAACAAATTGGTGGTAAAAACCGGACATGTGGTAATCGCGGTCGGCGGGAGTTACGGCACCCTTTCTGAAATTTGTTTTGCCCTGGGTTACGAGATTCCGGTGGTTGGCCTCAAAACCTGGCATTTTGTTCACCACAGCGGAATGGTTGATCATAAAGTCAATTATGTGGAAACTCCCAAAGAAGCGGTTGAAACCGCGATGAAACTTGCGCGTGAAGCGAAAACTCCTCTTGAATCCCACGAATTTAAGACATAATGAACAAAGAAGAGATCCTCCGTCTTGTTGCCGAGGCGGAAAGCCGGCCGGTTGAATTTATAAAACAGGGTGTTGCCGACGGTACCATCGCGATTCCCTATAATCCCCGCCATAAAAAATGTATCCCGATGGGGGTCGGCAAAGGATTGAAAACAAAAGTAAACGCCAACTTCGGGACCTCGCAGGATTATCCTTGCTTAGAAGACGAACTTAAAAAACTGGAAGTTTCAATCGCGGCGAAAGCTGACGCGGTTATGGACCTTTCAACCGGCGGCGATATCAACGCGACCCGCCGGGCAATTCTTGAGAGATCCCCTTTGCCGCTTGGAACTGTTCCGATTTATCAGGTGGTAGCCGAAGATAAATTTACGGTTGACGGGATTTTTGATGTTATCGAGGAACAAGCCAAAGACGGCGTCGATTTTATGACCGTCCACTGCGGAGTGACCCTGGCTTCAATCGATAAATTAAAAAAGCATCCCCGTTTGATGGAGGTGGTGAGCAGGGGTGGGGCACTGATGATGCAGTGGATAATTGAGAACAAAGAAGAAAATCCTCTTTATCAGTATTACGACCGATTATTGGAAATTGCCGTTAAATATGATGTAACTTTATCTTTAGGGGACGGCATGCGGCCGGGATCGATTGTTGACGCGGGCGATCCGGCGCAAATTGAAGAGCTAAAAATTTTAGGACAGCTAACAAAGCGGGCCTGGGATGCCGGAGTTCAAATTATAATAGAAGGGCCTGGCCATGTTCCATACGATCAGATTGTTGAACAGATGAAAATGGAGAAAGAGTATTGTTTCAATGCCCCATTTTATGTTCTCGGTCCTCTACCGACTGATATCGCACCCGGTTACGACCATATTACTTCCGCGATTGGCGGAACGCTCGCGGCAGTTTCCGGAGCAGATTTCTTGTGTTATGTTACCCCAACCGAACATCTCGGTCTGCCGACTCCGGAAGATGTCAAAGAGGGAATTATCGCTTCCCGCATCGCCGCCCATTGTGCCGATATTGTCAAAGGGATTCCGGGGGCAAAAGAGTGGGATTATGCCATGTCGACCGCCCGCAAAAAATTGGATTGGAAAAGACAGGTTGAACTGGCGATTGATCCGGAGAAAGCCCAAAAAATCCTCGATAAACGACCGACCAAACAGGATACCTGCTCCATGTGCGGCAAATTCTGCGCGATGAAGGTATCGAGCGAAGCTTTACGCAACCATTGACGCAAACTTGACGCAATGCTATAATAGGTTATTGTGTATAAGCCAATTTATCGCATAACCCCGCATCTTTTGAATTTAATTGATGAGATCAGCGCTCTGCGCGCGTGGATTGGGGCGGCAACCGTTAAGGTGTCGTGGCTGCCGGCCTTGCAAAAAGAAGCTCATTCCAGGGCCGCCCATTCTTCAACCGCCATTGAGGGGAATCCGTTGACTCTTCATCAAGTGAAGGCGGTTGCCCGGGGAGAAAAAGTTGGCGCCCATATCGATCACGAAAAAGAAGTTATAAACTATCTAAAAGCGGTAGTTTGGATTAAAAAAAATACCAGGCTCAAAATCAACGAAAAAAATCTTCTTAATTTACACAAAATTTTATCGTTAGGGTTGCTTTCCGAAGATAAGTGTGGAAAATACAAACAAAAACAAAATTATGTTATTGACGAGAAAGGGATAAGAATTTATACTCCTCCCAACCCAAATGAAACTCCAAGGTTGGTTGGAGAATTGATTAAGTGGCTTAATTTGGTGGAAACCCAAAAGCTGCATCCGATTTTAATCTGTGCCATCGCGCACCATCGCCTGGTATCAATTCACCCTTTTTCGGACGGCAACGGCAGGTTGTCCCGCGCCCTTTCAACCTGGGTCCTTTACCGCCATGGCTTTGACAATCAGCATATCTTTAGCCTGGATGAATTCTTTGCCGGGAATCGCAGGATGTATTATTTAAAGTTACAGCAGGCCAGGGAATTGGATGATAATTTATCCTGCTGGATTGAATATGTGGCGGAGGGGGTTTTGAATACATTAAAGGATGTTAAGAAGAGAATCGAAGGTCTGCACATATCTTCAAAGACCGATATTAGCTTATCTTCCCGCCAGGAGGAGCTTTTGCGGATTTTGCGGGACCATCGGCATCTAAAGGTGGCGGAACTGCAAAAAATTTTGAAAGTCACCCGCGCCCGCGTAAACCAGCTGATCACTCCTCTGATTTCCGCTAAATTAGTTGTGAAAGAGGGAGAGAGCAAGGCAACCAGGTACGGGCTGGCAAATTCCGCGCGATGAAAGTTTCTACAGAAGCGTTGAGAAAATAAAACTTCTAAAATAACGTGAAATTTTTTAAATGACTAGACGATAAAATAGCAGGAAAATTTATCATGAAAACGACAGCAGCTTTTGGAAAGATTTCTCTTTCAGACCTTCGAACAGATGCCGGTAGATTAAATTCGGCGCTTACACGATTAAGAGCCATACCAATGTATAGGCCCACCATGCGTTTATTGGGTATATTAAGCTTCTACGGGCTTGATAGACACAAATTTTTTGCGGACGCAAGGGCAAAACTGATTTTGGATCAAGGTACAACTATTGATAATCTTAGAGAATTGTTGCGAGAGCAGCGTGAAATGGAAGAGTTCTTTTCTGCGGTCCTGGGGGAGGCAGGCGTAGTTGTCAGGATTGATCCGCAAAGTAAGGCTGCTTACTTTCTTGGCAGCGAAGAATCTCAAAGAATATTAAAAGAAATAGAGCGGCAGGGAAGATCGGAGCCTTCTTTTTCCGGAGCCGAAATTTTGTTTCCTCCAAGAGATGTCAATATGGTTACAGACGGCTTGTTGCAAGGCCAGGGATATAAACTTGTTTTTGGGTCCGATGATTTTTTGTTTTCATCCCCATTACAGGGTGTTGAGGTCCGCCTTGAACAAGGGCCCAATAGTACATATGCCTGGTCCGTAAATATTGGCTTGGTAAATTCCGGTCTTGGTCAGAACTTGCCGGAAGCACTGTCAGAACTAAAAGCCGCTTTATCAAAAAAAGGTTTTAAAATTGATATTCCTGAGCATGAACAACTGGTTTTTAAACTGACTCTGCCTGAGCAATCGACCTATGGTTATGTTCGGGTGTTCAGGGGAGAAGATGGCGTAATCAGGATTAATCTTGAAATTCCCGATTTTGCTTTGGACAGGGACAGAGTAGGAGCGCATCTTAAGGGGGTAGAAAATTATCTTAACAGTTTTATCTCCGCATTATTAATAGGTTGGGCGGATGATTACAGGGTTTTACTTAATGCTGCCAAAAGGGTGTCCAGTCATCCTTCCTCAGGCGCAGACGTCCAAAGAGATATTCCTCCTTCCCCTTCTGCCCAGTCTGGCAAGAAAACCCAAGGGGTAGAACCGGCGGACGATGAAGAGTTTGAAAAGGTTTTTGAAGTCAGGCAAGAAATTGGCATTAGATTTGATGATGTGGGCGGTGCGGCGGAAGCATTGAATGCCGCAAAGGATCTGGCTAAAGCAATAAAGGGAAGAAGCCAGCTTGAAGCTTGGGGTACTGATGCTCCGAAGGGTATTTTGCTTTTTGGCCCTCCGGGAAACGGAAAAACCCTGTTGGGCCAGGCAATTGCATCCGAGGCCGGCGCTATATTCTGCCTGATTCATTTAAACCGAATAACCGGCCACAAATGGTATGGATTAGGCGAACAATTTATGTCAGATGTTTTTGAAAAGGCAAAAAAATTGCAAGAAGAACATCCCGGGAAGGTTATTATCCTTTTCTTTGATGAAATTGATTCGGTCGCAGTGTCACGTGATGATATTCACGATGAAACCAGCCGGACACAAACCGCCCTTTTGAAGGGGCTTGATGGTTTTGATAAACTTAAAGATGTTGTTGCCATAGCAACCACCAACCGGCTTGAAGCTCTTGACGATGCGGTAAAGCGCCCAGGGCGATTTGATGTGCATATTGAAGTTCCTAATCCGGACATAGACGGAAGAAGACAGATACTGATGATACATGCAGAGGCGAGGCAAAAAAGGCCGGATGTAAAAAAATCGCTTTTTGTTGAAGGATGGTTAACAGAGGAGATTTTGTCTAAAACAGACGGTTTTTCCGGTGCCGACCTGGCAGAGGTCATAAGGAATGCTACTTTTTCAAAAGCGATTAAACAGATAGAAACAGGAGAAGAGCAGCCACCTATAGATGGGGCATATTTACTTGATATAATAATCAAGTTTAAAGAATCAAGAGGAAAAAAAGAAGAATCAGAAAAAACGATCGGATTTTCCCGCTGATAGTTTACGGCAAATTCTGCGCGGGCTATGATATAATCCACAATTATGACCCAGCGTGAAAAGTGGGGGACCAAACTTGGGATTATAATGGCGGTGGCCGGTTCGGCCGTTGGGCTCGGTAATTTCTTAAGATTTCCGGTTCAGGCGGCGCAAAATGGCGGCGGGGCCTTCATGATCCCTTATTTTATCTCTTTTCTTCTTCTTGGAATTCCCTTAATGTGGATCGAATGGGCGATCGGCCGGCACGGCGGGCTCTTCGGCCATGGCAGTGCCCCTTTTATTTTTACCCGCCTTTCCAAAAACCGCCTGATGAAATATTTGGGAGTTATCGGTATCTTTGGCCCGCTGGTTATCTTTGTATACTATACATATATAGAATCGTGGCTCTTGGGCTATGCCTTTTTTGCCCTTACCGGAAAACTTTTAAGCCTGACCACCGCCGAATCGATGAAAGGTTTTTTGTCCGCTTATCAGGGCTTGGCTCCGCAAAGCAATGTTTGGACCGCTTATGTCTTTTTCTTAATAACTTTTGCGATCAATTTTTTAGTTATTTTTAAGGGCATTAAAGGTGGGATAGAGAAGCTCTGCAATATTGCTATGCCCCTTCTTTTCGCGTTTGCTGTAATAATCGCAATCAGGGTTTTAACCCTTGGTCCGAGTATTTTGGACGGGTTGGGATTTTTATGGAATCCTAATTTCGCGGTGTTGGCCGATGCCAAAGTTTGGATGGCGGCGGCGGGGCAGATCTTTTTTACTTTATCAGTCGGGATCGGCGCGATCTTAACTTATGCCAGCTATCTCTCGCATGGCGACGATATTGTTTTGTCCGGAGCTACTGCCGCGTCAACCAACGAATTTGCCGAGGTTATTTTAGGCGGATCGATCGTGATCCCCGCCGCGTTCGCTTTTCTTGGAGTTGCGGGGGCGCAGGCGGCAGCTGCCAGCGGTTCTTTTAACCTCGGTTTTGTAACCATGCCATTTATCTTTGGCCAGATCCCATTTGGCCAGATTTTTTCTTTCTTATGGTTTTCGCTCTTATTTTTAGCCGGCATAACTTCTTCTGTTTCCTTGATGGAGCCGGCGGTCGCCTTTGTTCGGGATGAGTTTAACCTTGACCGCAAAACCGCAGTAAAGCGGCTTTTAGTGATAACTTTTATCCTCTGCCAGTTCCCGATTTTTTTCTTGGGGCAGGGGGTGGTGGATGAGCTCGATTTTTGGGGCGGTACTTTCTGCCTGGTCCTTTTTGCGACGATTGAGGTTGTTCTCTTTGTCTGGGTCTTTGGCATGGATCGGGCTTGGGAAGAGATGCACCGCGGAGCCGAATTAAATATTCCCAGGTTTTATAAATTTATAATGAAGTATGTTACGCCGTTATTCTTGTTTTTTATTCTAGGTTTTTGGTTTATACAGCAGGCCTGGCCGACCATATTAATGAAAGGAGTTTCAGATGCCGGGAAGCCCTATGTTATTGCAACCAGAATTGGCTTGGTTCTTTTGTTTTTGGGTATCGCCTACTTTGTACGCAAAGCCTGGTACTATAAGAAATCGTTGGGAGAGGTGGAATGAATTTATACGGCTGGATCTTTATGTCAATTTCATGGCTGATAATAATCGGCATGATCTCCTTTTGTTTCTACCGCGTATTAATTGAGAAAGAAGAAGAATTGTAAAATTTTCTGAAATTTCCCTTTCATTTTAACGATATATATATAGAAAGAGTATCAGATTGCCAGATAATCAGAATACCAGAGCAAAGGAAATTCCCAAAAGAGGAGAAAGAATGGCATCAATAGCTGGAATCTTTAGAGGATGGAGGAGCAATTCTCCAACAGTTGATGGGGGGATTGTACCCGGCTTTAGAAAAAATTTTGAAGGGCTTCTTTCCTCAGAGGCCAATATATCCTTGGATAATCTTAGCAACAATGGTTGCAAAAGATTAGGTTTGCTCTCTCGGGTATTAGCAAAAACTATTCCTGGAAAAAGTTTATTTTCGAGTGAGCTTGATTTGGGATTCTCAATCAGAAGGCTTAAGAAAATAATGGTCTTAGCCTCTTCACTCGATTTGGCAAAGGGTGTAGTTCTGGAACCTGTTTGGATTGATGGACAGTTAAAGTTGATCACGTTACAGGAAAAATTTTCCTTCAACAATAATGCCGACTTTCTTGATCTTGACGAAAATCGTCTGTTTGGATTGCTTTCATATCGTAAAAGGGGTGGGGCTGTGTATAGGTCCTTTCCTCCGGCAGTGTCAGGAGAAGTTAGAACAAAAGAGCAATCTCGGAGGGCTTATGGAGTAATTCATGGAGGAGTAATACCTACTTATTTGCGTTATTCTCGCGATGCTCGGAATTATAAACTGGCAGGGGTGGGGCTTTCTATAGCCGGACTCGGTTTAATTGGTTTGGGGATTGGAATTGATTCTGTGTTAGCTATTGTTGGAGGGGGAGGTTTGGGATTTGGTGGCCCAGCTCAAAGTTATGTTTTGTCTGTTCCGGCCGGAAGAAGAAATGCCCTTTTAATAAGTATTTTAAGTTCAATTAACGATGTTGATCCAAGATTTCTTCGTGAAAATCTTTGCGGTACAACTAACGGTAGGCTTGATAGAAGAAGCAGGTTTTTAAGATCAATGTTGAGAAGTGAAAGTCCCGAATATTTCAGATACTTAATGAACCTCGAGACATAGATAGTTAATCTGCGCTATAATTTCCTTATATGAAACTCTCCCAACTTGGCGAATTCGGATTGATCGAACTGATCAAAAAAGCGCAAAAAGCAAAGCGGAAGGATACCGTTTTGGGGATAGGGGACGATTGTGCCGCTTTGCGAATGACAAATGACAAATGCCCGCCTTGCCCGACGCAAGTCGAGGCAGGTCAAATGTCAAATTATCTACTAATAACAACAGACACATTAATAGAAGATGTTCACTTTGATCTAAAGCACACATCCTTCTACGAATTGGGATACAAGGCGATGTTGGCGAATATATCGGACATCGCGGCGATGGGAGGAACCCCGATGCACGCGGTGGTGACGATTGGAGTTTCTAAGAATATCAAAGTAAAAAAACTGCTGGAATTTCAAAAGGGACTCAACAAACTCACCAGGAAATATAATATAGAGATAGTCGGAGGCGATACCGTCGCGTCGCCTAAAGCGGTTATGGTTTCTATCACGCTTCTTGGAGAAGTTGAGAAGCGATATCTGTTGACGCGCGCCGGGGCTCGAATCGGAGATACTGTTTTGGTGACGGGAGAATTTGGAGGGCCGGCGGCTTTGGGATATAAACCCAAAACCCTAAATCCTAAACAATCTCAAAACTCTAATTTTCAAAATCCGAAAATTGAAGAAGGCCAAAAAATCGCTAAATCAAGGCTAGCTACAGCAATGATCGATTCGTCGGATGGATTGGCGCGGTCGGTTACGGAAATATGCAGAGCGTCAAAAGCCGGAGCGAAACTTTATTTTAAAAACATTCCAATCGCCAAAGGGGCAACCCTTGATCACGCCCTTTACGGCGGGGAAGAATACGAACTGGTCTTCACCGCGCCGAAAAGGAATGTTAATAAGCTGCAAAAAATAGTAAAATGCAAAGTAGTTGGCGAAATTGTCGCGAAAGGGAGTAATTTTGAAAAAGGATTCCAACACTTTGTGTAATGACAAATGACAAATAAATCTTCAAATCAAAAATTAATAAAAAGATTTATTGAATACATAGAAATCGATAGCGAGTCTGGAGAGGAAGAACAATTCGCTAAGCGCCTGATTGCCGACCTAAAGAAACTCGGTCTCACTCCAACCCGCGATAAGATTGGGAATATCTTCGTAAACATAAAAGGCGAAGCCGCAAATGCTCCGACTATTCTGCTCAACGCCCATATCGATACCGTCACTCCCGGAAAAAATATAAAGCCAATTATCAAAGGCGATAAGGTCCAAAGCGACGGTACAACCATCCTGGGGGCGGATAATAAGGCGGGGGTCGTCGCGATTATCGAAGCATTAGAAATCATAAAAGAAGAAAAAATCCCTCATGGCAATTTACTGGTAGTTTTTACCGTTCAAGAAGAGACCGGACTTTATGGCTCAAAACATATTGATCGCAAGAAACTTAAAGCCGACTTCGGTTTTGTCTTTGACGGCGGCGGGCCGGAAACGATCCATAATGCCGCGCCGGCGCAAAAAAATATTGAGGTTTGGATCAAAGGGAAGGCGGCCCATGCCGGCGTTCATCCCGAACAAGGGATTAATGCGATCAAAGTTGCATCTGAAGCGATCGCGAAGATGAAACAGGGGAGGATCGATTTTGAAACGACCGCGAATATAGGCATAATTTCCGGCGGTAAGGCGACCAATATTATTCCCGAAGAGGTTTATGTGAAAGGCGAAGCCCGCAGTCATAATCCTCAAAAGTTAAAAAAACAACTAGATCATATGGTCGGTTGTTTCAAAAACGTATGCCAAAAACACAGGGCAAAGCTAAAGTATAAAATTATTGATATGTATCCATCGTTTAAGATACCGGCGAAACATAAGATTTTTAGTCTGGCATCCAAACCCTATACCCTAAAACCTTCCGGGGGCGGGTCGGACGCGAATATGTTTAACAAATACGGGATTCCTTCTATTATACTGGGAGCGGGAGCGCACGACCTGCATGGGGTCAAAGAGCGGCTGTCGATTAAAGAGCTGGTTTTTGGAACAAAAATGATCGTGGGGCTGATACGACAATGTTCGAAAAAACAATAAAAGAAACCTACTACTATAAAGGCCGCATGATCAACATGAAGGATGTGGAGGTTATGCTCCCGGATGGGAAAGTGTCCCGCCGTGAAATTGTCGAACATCCCGGCGCGGTGATTATCGTTGCAATCACGGATAAAAAAGAGATCGTCCTAATCAAACAATACCGCAAGCCGGTTGAAGAAGTGATAATCGAAATTCCGGCCGGATTGGTTAATAAGGGCGAAAAATTAGAAGAGGCCGCCAAGCGTGAATTAAAAGAAGAAACTGGCTACACTGCCGGGAAAATCAAAAAGGCCCTATCGTCCTATACCTCTCCCGGTTATTCAACCGAGATGATCCATTATTTCATCGCGACCGAACTTGAAAAAGGAGCGCAGGGATTTGACGAAGACGAAAATATCGATGCCTTTTTGCTCTCTCTTGACGAGGCCAAACGGCAGATTAAAGAGGGAAAGATCAAGGATAACAAGACAATTGTTGGTATAATGTTAGCTGATGGACAAATATCTCCCTGATTTTCTCGATTACATCGGCCTGGAGCGGGGCTATTCCCGGCACACTTTTTCAAACTATCAAAGGGACCTGAAGCAATTTTTCGGTTTTTTAAAATCCCGTCCGGTTAACCGCGAAAAAATCTCGAGCTACCTTGAAAAACTCGGAAACGACGGCTATGCTCCGACCAGCATCATGCGCAAAATGGCGGCGCTCAAGAGTTTTTTTCACTATCTTTTATCCGACGGGAAGATTACAAGCGATCCGACCTCCGATTTCAAACTCCCCAAGATCGGCCTGCGCCTTCCCAAAGCCCTTTCTGAAAACGATACCAAAACGCTGTTGAAATCTACCCGCGCCAACCCGCGCGACCTGGCGATTTTGGAACTGCTTTACGCCAGCGGATTGCGAGCGTCGGAGCTGATCGGGTTGAAGCTGGGGGATGTAAATTTTGAGTCCGCTTTTGTCAAATGTTTCGGTAAGGGGGGGAAGGAGCGGATTGTTCCAATCGGAGCGATTGCCAGGGAGGCGCTTAAAAAATATATCGAGACCGAACGTACGGAACAAATTAAGAAAGGCCCGGTTCCCGAGGCAATGTTTTTGGATAGAAACGGAACCGCTTTCTCCCGCCAGGCGCTCTGGGATATCGTTAAAAAGTATGTCAAAAAATCGGGGGTGAAGGGGAAGACAACGGTCCACACCCTGCGTCATTCGTTTGCGACGCATCTTCTCGAACACGGCGCCGATCTTCGGACCGTTCAGGAGATGCTTGGACACTCAAATATCGCGACCACCCAGATTTATACCGCGGTGTCGCGTGAAAGGTTAAAAAAGGTTTATAGAGATGCGCATCCCAGGGCATAACGGCATTAAGCTTGGCTTGGAGCGAATCGAATATCTTCTGGAAAAACTAGATAATCCTCATCTAAAATTTAAATCAATCCATGTCGCCGGGACGAATGGGAAGGGGTCGGTTTGCGCGATGTTGTCGTCGATCCTCAAAGAGGCCGGATACAAGGTCGGCATGTATACTTCTCCGCATCTTTTAAATTATAACGAACGAATGAAAATAGGGGGGAGGGACATAAGATCGAGGGGCCTGGAAAAATATTTTAAGATGGTGCGGCCGCACGCAAAAAAAGTCCAGGCTACGGAATTTGAAATTCTGACCGCGATGGCCTTCAAATATTTTGCCGATAAAAAAGTTGATATTGCGGTGGTGGAAGTAGGGATGGGGGGACGGTTTGATGCTACCAATGTTTTAATTCCCGAAGTTTCTGTAATCACCACCATCGATTATGATCATTGCGAATACCTTGGCAACACCCTGGCGAAAATCGCCTACGAGAAGGCGGGGATTATTAAGCCGGGGGTTCCTGTTGTTACGGGGGAGAGTAAAAGGACAGCGCTACAGGTTATTAGAAGGATTGCTAAGCAGAAAGAAACAGGATGTTGGGTTGTGGGTGAGGATGCCGGTATCGAAGCCGGATGCCCGTTGTTGGGCAAACATCAAAAATTGAACGCGTCAATTGCGGTGAAGGTGGCGCAATTTTTGGGGATTTCAAAATCTGCAATTCGAAAGGGGATCAGAAAAACCAAATGGCTCGGGCGGTTCCAGGTGATTTCAAAAAAACCGTTGGTCATAATTGACGGCGCGCATAATCCTGCCGGCATCCGCGCTCTCAAGGTGACGATTAAAGAACAAGGGATAAAAACGCCGCTGAATTTGATTTTTGGGGTCCAGCGCGGGAAAGATGTTGATGCGATGGTAAAAGAGATTTCGCCGATCGCGAAAAATGTAATCGTCACCCAATCAAGCCATCCCCGGGCCATGCCAAAAAAAGAGCTGGCGAAAAAAATTAAACAGCCGGCTGTCATTGACAAACGACTGCCGACCGTCATTTGCGGTTCCCTTTTTCTAGTTGCGGACGTCCTCAGGAATTACCCCACAAAAAAAATAACCTGAAATTTCCCGGAAATACTCACGAAATAAATTCAAGAAAGAGAGGGGGGCTTTAATGGTCTTATTAAAAATAGTTTCGCTGGATATTTCTGAATCTGTTGTCATCAACTCTTTGGAGGATATGAAAAGTCAGGCCGAAGTTCTTACGGGAGAACCAAAAAAATTGGCGGCTTATTTGCAAGAACAAGGATTGGCGATGGCGATTCCTGCAATTATCAAAAAACTGAATACCCCCGGCTTTTTAGATGAGACATTGAAACTCCTTACCCAACAAGTTGTCGGGGGCGGCACAAGTTCAAGTAGAATTGATGCGGAAAGGGGAAGCGATTCGTATTATCAATTACTTTGCAATAAGCATGGAAGACCAGTAATTAGTGCTTATGAAAGACAAATGAAAGGGGCAGGGGTATTGATTGATATTGAAAAGCTCTCCTTAAGCTGGCTTTTAAAGCTTGAGGTGATTAGGGACCTCGTTGCTAACAACGGTTTTACTGTGGCTTCGGGGCCTATTCCGGAAACCGCCGGGTTTATCGCGGTTACTTCGAATAGTTCTGTCATCTATGTTGCTTCGGGACAAGATAGCAGAAAGATTCTTTACCATAATATGGTAAGGCCTGAGGATATTGTAGAAAAAAATGGAAATGAGTTTGATCTTAAAAGCCGCGTGTATTTAAGAGATTTTAAGTCTTCGGATCTGCTTTTTATCGCCTATAAGGAGGGGGTGAGGATTGAAGCGCTAAAAGATATTTGGAGACAAATTTCAGATCTTTTTTAAAAAATAGGAGGAAAATAAAATGGGAGGACCAAGTTTTACGCCATCGGTATCAAGAAGACGATCCGGGTATGATCCAAGAACAAGCATGACTAGGGCCAGTATGCCCAGGATAGATTCATCTAATTTAAGGAGTAGGATTGCAGCAACGAATGTCCCGAATGGTCGGACACTGACTACAAACAGTCCGTCTCCTTTGGTTTTTGCTCTTGACGCTACCGGTTCCATGGGGGATTGGGTGGAAATAATATATACGAAACTGCCGATGCTTTACGGGCAATTGGTTGAGAATAGCGTATTGGAAAAGCTGGCCGTCAGTCTTTGTCTTTTTACCGATGCGGGGATTGGTAATCAGGATCCATTTCAAATTGCCGACTTTGCCGAGGGAGATATATTGGATGAGAGCATTGAGTCCTTATGGCTCCCTTTGAAAAACGGGGTTGATTGTGGCGGCGGCAACGGAATGGAAAGCTATGAAATGGTTGCGTATTATTATTTACATCATTGTGATCTTAAAGGCTCTCAAAACCCGTTCTTTTTCATGACAGGAGATGAGGGTTATTATCCTAAAGTAGATTCATTTTTAGTCAGTAATCATTTTGGTTCATTAAAAAAAGGAGTATCGCTTGACAGCTTAACGGTGCTGCAGGAGCTTGCTCGAAAGTTTGAGTGTTTTATCCTTCGCAAACCGTACCACAATGGAGAGAAAAGAGTCAATGACAGTTGGGTTAGGGCGTGGGGGCCGCATCGGGTTCTGATGCTTAATGAACCAGCCCAGGTTGCGGATACGGTTATTGGGGCGGTCGCTTTGACTAAAGGAGTTTGGACGCTGGAGCGTTATCTGGCAGTGTTACAAGAGAGGAATCAGACAAGGGACAGAATTGCAAATGTGCGGGAGACATTGCTTCCGTACGCGGAATACTTAAGCCGTCCATGAGCAATACGGCTCAAATAATAGCGACGATCCCCTTTTATTCCAGCCAGAGAGGACAGCTGGCCGCGCATCCTTTTGTCAGCGCTATAAGGTATAATACTGCAACCGAAACAGCGAGAGGGTCAAGACAAACACTTAGTGAACTTCAACAGATCAGCGATGGAAAGAAGTTATGGATAGACCTTAAAACCCGCCAGCTGAGGGTTCGAGAATATTCTGCAGTCCCTGAAGCATGTATCCGTCTGGTCCATCCGATAGAGGTAAATACTCCGGTAGAGGTCCATTTCAGAGACGCAACCTGGAGAGCGATGGAAGTGCGCGGAGATCGTCTTTATATGGAGCCGGGTATCAGAGTAATCACCGGAAGAGGGCAACCGATCAATATCCTTGCTCCGTCGCTTGAAATCAAAGGTTTCTTCACTCCATCGGACCTTAAATATATAAGAGCCGCTAAATCTTTGGGGATGCACAGTTTTATGCTCTCTTTTGTCGAAAGAAAAGAAGATATAGAAAAGATGCTCGAGCTTGATCCCGAGGCCGAAATAATCGCCAAAATAGAATCGAGGCGAGGGTTGGACTTTGTCCGGGGAGATTTTGCGCAATATAAAGGAAGAGTGCGCTTGATGGCGGCGCTTGATGACCTTTTTACCAATATGGGGAGGAAGAAAATTGACATCCTGCCGGCACTGCAAAGCATTATTGCCGCGGATCCGTCCGCCATTGCCGCGTCCCGCATCCTTACTTCTCTTGAACATGATGAGGAACCATCCTTCCAAGACATTGCCACGGTTCGGTTTTTAAAATTAATTGGTTTTGACAACTTTATGCTTTGCGACAATGTTTGCAGGCATCCTGTTGCTCCATTCACAGCTCTTAAAACACTGCAGAATCTTTTGGAACAAGGGTGGGTTTAGGTGGGGAGCGGACTTGTTTCCCGCTGTAACGGGGGATCCCAGGCGGCGCATACGGTTTGGGAAAATGGCCGCGGGCATGTTTTTAAACAATATGGGGCCGGAACTTTTGCTGGCAGAGATACTTTTTTACCCTCCACAATGTATGTTGATCCCAAAAGACTGATCTCGGAAGAACTGGCACTTAAAGAACTTGGAGTCAGAAGGCCTATCCAAGGGCTTCATGTCTCCAAAGACGCTCCTGTAATTTTGCCGGTTCATGCCATGTTGTGCCAGATGCTTGAAGCGAGCAGGGGAGACGTCGGTTTTGGGACCGTCGGTTTTGGAGTCGGCCAGGCGGTTTTGGACAACAAAAGAGCGGATCATATGGGAGTTATTATCACGGATCTTCTTTATAAAGGACGTTTAAAAGAAAAACTTTCCGTATTACTAAAGGAAAAGACCGAGGCTGCCCAACGTATTCTGGAAAGCGCTTCTGCCGGAGCAAAAAGAAGCGTTGAGGATATTTATAGGAATTTCCAAGATTCTATACAGCTTGACCGATTACTGCGGGCTTACTTGAATTACGGTTATTATTTCAGGAACAATATTGTTGGCGAGGAATATCTGGTTGATACTATGCTGGCGCAGAATGGTCTTTCTTGTGCGGTTATCTGCCTTGGCTTTGGAGACAGTGGGAAAGGGACCATTGTCGATTTTTTAAGCAGAGTAAGCGACGCGACAATTTTTGAGCTGGCCCAGGGTTGTTTGATTGATCCGAATTGGTCGTTTTGGCCGTATGTTTCAAAAACTCCCAACACCTTTTTAGCGGTTGCGGACACCATAAAAAGAAGCGGACGGAAAAAAAACTTGGACGAAGCCGCGATTGAAAACTTAATAAAAAAGACCGTTAAAATTGGTGTTTTAAGGCCGTACCAAACTCGCCATGGCGCCGGCCCGTTTGTCACCGAAACAAAAGAAGAAGCATTAATTAATCTATGGGCCGATCAAGGGGTTCATAACGAATGGCAAAAAGAGTTTAGGGTTGGCTGGTTGGACCTTCCCGCCTTAAAATATTCGGTTGCGCTTAACGGCGGATTGGATTATCTGGCCGTAACCAATCTTGACCGGTTGTTTGGCGGGCCGATTAAGGTTTGCACTTCTTATGAATATACCGGAGATTTTTCTTCCCTTGATCGATACTTTGTTTGGGAAAGGAGGTCTGTTACGACAGCCAGGATACTTGCGTTTCGGAGTCAAAACATTGATAATCCTCCGCAGCAAAACGGGGAATTAGCCGGCCTGTTGTTTAGCTGCCGGCCGCTTGATTTTGTTAATTTTGGCCGTTCTGAACAGCCGGTTGACAAGTTGCCCGGAAACATAAGGGATTTTTTGTCTTTTATCAGTGGCCCAACCGCTTTAAATACTCCGGTAGGTATTATTTCTTTTGGTCCTACTGCCGAGGATAAGCTTTTTCTTTCTGCCCAACGTAGACGAAGAACTGATGAGATCCCACGTTAGAGAACTGCAGGAAGCTTCTCCGGATCGATTAAGGCAGAGGGAAAAAAACACACGATTTAGTGAAATTTTTTCCACAACCGGTCGATAAATATTTGAGGTAAAAATGATAAAAAACAAGATTATTTCTTTTGATTTAAGTGAGATCATTGAGCTTGATTCTCCGGAAGAGATAAGAAGGCGGATCTCCGGTTTTGGCGGCGATCCGAATAAAATTGCCGAATACCTGCGTCAGCAGGGGACGCCGGTGGCAAAAGTGGTATTGTTGAGAAAAATTAGCGATCCTGCTTTTTTAGAGGAAGCAATTAGAGGCCTTGAGATGAAGAGCTTGGCGGATTACAGGGCCATGATTCAATCTAAGTATGGTCGGCTTTCTGTAGTAGAACTTGATAAGAGGGCAATAGCATATAGCATTGACAATCGTGTGTTGGCAAGGGAATGGATCCTTAAGCTTCATGCTTTTGAAAGAGTTGCCGCGGAAGAAGGATTTTTGGCTTGCGGTCCAGGGGCCTGTTGCAATGTGCTTCTTTCGACGGCGATTCTATCTTTTACTAATGCAGGATCTATTTTTGGGTTTTCATCTTGTGGCTTGGTTATTCTTCAAAGAATGTTTTTTTATCTTAGGATTCCGCGGTATATGGACAGGGATGAGAGGGGGGATAAAATAATATCACAATGTTCTAGTGTCGGCCCCAAAAGAGTGCAGATTGGATCTCCCATTTCAATAGATGATGGCCGGACTGCTACTTCTTCGCCGACAGTTAAGATTTTTTATAAAGAAAATTATGGAGACGCTCGATTGGTACGCTTGCAAGCAAAACTTGATGGGGAGTTTAAAGAAATTGAAAAGTTAAGAAGGAGTAGTTGAAATGGCAAATATTTTATCGGCAAGAAGGATCGGCGTTCAACTTGAAGGCGGGAGTTTATACCGCAGGACCCGTGTTTCTTTACAAATATCGGTTGGCAATGTTTTAACCGGGAAACTGGGCGGCTTGATCGGGATGTTTGTCGCCAACCCTCCGCTGATCTTCCCGGTGCTCTTTGCCGCGGCTTTAAACCCGATGCCTTTAATCGTGGGCTGGTGCAACACCAAGAAAATTATTTTTCAGAATTTTGCCCGCGTAATTGTTGGAATAACCAAGCACCAGAAACAGTTGATGAAAGAGTTTGATGTTGAAATAGATGAGATTAAAAGATTGGGCGCTACTTTTATAGACAAGCTGGTCGCTGAACTGAAAACAGAGATGGGGACCGAAGCGTATAACTTTCAATTGGACGATCACGAGATCTCCCATGCCTTTGAACACTGGCTTGAAGAGGCCGACTTGACCAAATTGAATGATCCCGCGCAAAAGGAAAAGCTAAAAGAACTGTTGGCCAAGAAAATAGGGATTCAACCGGACGACGCGCATTATCTTAAGGTGCTGGAAGATAGTATACGGGCCGGAGACAGCTTTTGCGAATTGTCCGAAAATATGGCGAAACTTAAATGGAAACTCGAACACCGGATCGATGAGTTGGATGCAGAGGCGCACCATCATGCCGGCGGAGCGGAAGACGATGATGATAATTCGGGTGCGGTTAGCGGGGCGGGAGCAAAAGAGGGAGCGAAAGCTAATAATGGATAAACTCTCTTTAAAGTTAATTTCTTTCAATCTTGTAACGCCGGTTTCTCCCGCGCAAGGAGCGGAGGATGCCGAAAAAGAGGAATTGAGGCCGGATTTTTTGATCCCTTTTCAAAAGAGATTTAATCTGGCCAAGGTTTCCGATGTCATTGCCAGAGAGAAAGAAATCACCGATATAATGTGCATTTTGGCCACCGACAGCAACGCCAACGTCTTGTTGCTCGGATTTCCCGGAACGGGAAAAACCTGTTTGGCCCAGGCCATGGCGAAAAGTTTTTTGCAGGGGGAAGTTGATCCGGTAATTATTACCGGCAGATCCGGTTCATCCGTTGATTTTTTGTTTATGGATGCCGCGGATCTGAAGGCCGCAAAGGGGCCGTCCGCCGCGAAGGTCAGGGCAATCGAAGCTTATCTTGAAAAATTTCCCAACACCGTAATTTTTGTTGACGAAGCGCACCTGTTGGGCAAGACCGAATTGGGGGACTCTTCTCCGATAATTGAATTGATGAAACCGATGTTAAACCGCCCGTACAGCCATTTTATCTTTGCGACAACTGTTGAAGAACACCGCAAGTATCTGGCGGTGATTCCCGCGGTTGACCGGCGCTGGACGATACTTCCGATTGCGGAATCGGATCCGGCCGTTACCAGGCTGATTTTAAGACAGCATCGGGGAACGCTTTTAAACCAGGACAAATACAGGTCGCTTCCGTTTTCCGTGGTCATTCCCGATCAGATCATAGCTTTGATTGTTGAACTTGCCGGCAGGTATGTTCCTTCCGACCGGTGCGGATATAATCCGTCGCGTTCGATTAAACTGCTGGAACAGGCCCTGGCCCGCCTGGTTACCAGAAACAGTGTTCTGGTAATGCGCTACAGGATGAATTGTACGACCCTTGTAAAACTATTTTCCGAATACGTCATGGCGTTAAGGCAGAGGGACGAAACATCGGTAAAGGAATGCCAGGGACATATTGAAAAACAGATCTCCGCGTATTTAAGTGACCGGAAATCCGGCGGACAGCAGGAGACAGAACTGCGGACACCGGACCTTTACGAGGCGCTCTCGATCTTAACCGGACTTCCATACGAAAGTTTCGAGCGGCTCGACCGGAGATTTCTTGACACTCTGGCGGCGGAGCTGAAGAAGCGGATCGTCGGCCAGGACAGTGTGATGGACGTCATCGCCTCCCGCATCAGGCGCGCGCGCCTTGGATTATCCGATCCGAGGAAGCCGGTCTTTACCGGGCTTTTCGCGGGGAAGACCGGAACCGGAAAGACCGAAACCGCCAAAATGCTAGCCCGCTTGCTGTTCGGCGGAGAAGCGGCAATGGTTGTAATCAACGGACCGGAATACGACCAGGAATGGAAAATTTCTCGTTTGATCGGGGCTTCAGCCGGCTATATCGGTTACGACGATAAATGCAAATTTGAAGAGATTTCCGATCACGGCGGGCGTTGTGTCATCTTAATCGACGAATTTGAGAAGATGACCCCGAAGGCGCAGGATATTTTTTTGAAGGCGCTGGATGAAGGAGAAGTTGAGACGGCGGCCGGCAAGAGAATCAGCTTCAAGGAAGCGGTCATTATTTTTACCAGCAACCTTGGCAGCGACAAGCTGGTGTACAGGAGGATGGAAAACGTTGCCGAGGATTTTCAAGAGCTTCTTGAGTTCCGCCGGCAGACCATCCTGGCGGTTGAAGCGCTGGCGGAGAAGCGCGAAGCGGAGAGCCAGCGCCTTCAGACCGAAGCCCGTTTTGAAGAAGCGGAAAAATTTTCCGCCGGGGCGGCAAAACTCCGCCGGTTTTTGGCGGAGAGGACCGGTGATCTTCAAAGGGGGATTTTTCCGCAAGACGACATTGAAGACCGCGAACTTAAAGAACTGCTTGCCGAAAGGGAAAAGGAAGACCGGGAGATTAAAGACAGTATCGAAGGCGGAGGGGCGAATGTTTTTGCCAGGAGATTAAAAAAACACAGGGAGAAGACCGCGCGCGAGTTTGAAAAGAGGAAGGCCGGGATCCATCCCGCAAAATTTGAAACGCATAAAGATATTGTGAACATACTAGAAGGCGAATATGCCACGGCGCTTTTGAGCGGGGATCCGGAAACAGAGGAGATAGAACGGTGGCTTAAGGAACAGGAAACGGTTGACCGGGATTTGTCCGGCAAACTTGCCGCGGCCAGAAGAGCGGACCAGGATTGTGCGGAGATTGAACGCAAAAACTCCGAAACGATCGAACGCTGTTTCCGGGAGGCGGGATACAAGCCGGAATTTTTGGGGAGGATCAAATCGGGCGGCGGGATCTACGCGTTTAACCCGGTCTCCCGCAAGATGGCGGCGGCCATCCTCAAGATCCGCGCCAAAAAATTTATCGAACAGCAAAAACGCTTTTTTTGGCGCCGGGTTGAAATAGCCACAGATGTTTTTGAGTATGTCTTAAGCCGGGTCGGCGATCTTGAGAGCGAAGGGGGAAGGGGCGTTGAGCGGACGTTCAATGACTTGATTGTTGACCGCCTTTCGCAGGAACTGATGGCGGCCGAGGCGGGGACCAACGCCCAAATCGCGATTTATTTGGAAGGTTCAAAAATCGCGGTCAATATTACCGCGCTTGAAGAAGCCGATGTTTCCAGCCTTCCTCCCCAGGAAGGCGAAGCGGGAAAATTGCTGGCCCACTTCCACGAACAGGCGCTTGCCGTCAGCAGGATGTTTGCCGATTATTCGGTGACGGTTGACGAAATAAAAAGACTGCTGAACGGCGAAAAAATTGTCGACGGCGGAAAAAAACCGGCCTTTGCGGCCAGAGAAAAACTAGTTTCCGGCAACCTCCCGGCCGTCCTTTCTTCATTTCGCGGAACACCGCTTTCAAAGGGGATCGGATTGCTGGGGATGCACCTGCAGGCGGAGGAGGCCGAAGCGGATTTTGTCGCGCAGGTTCAGGCTGTGGCGAAAGGATTGGTCCTGATGTCCGCAAAGACCCTTTTTAACTTTACCCTTGGCGATACTTTTAAAAACCGCCAGGAGACCTACGATTTGCTTACCGCCAAAGCCAATGGCAGCCAGCCGCTGGTTGAAAAAGTCCAAAAAGCGGCCGCTGCGGTAAACGCCGTCTGCGAATGGGGGATAGAATCCGACAGCGTCGGTTTTAAGATTGCTGTCCCTTGCAAACTGACCGAAAAAGAACTGGCTGTGCTTAGGATTTATTCGGAAGGCGGGGCAACCGATTCGGAAGCTCTCAGACAACTGTTTGAAGCGAATAAAAAGAAGGGATTAACTCTTGACCTTTCCCTTTTCCGCGGTTATGCGGAGTTAAAAAAGCGGTTTGGCGATAGGGTTGATTTGGGGTTTTATATCGAGGAGGGGGAGGATGGAAAAGAGAGCCGGGTCGTTTACTGGTTCAAATCGCCGGTACCAAAACAGCCCAAAACTGCCGCCGCGCCGGCCGCCAAACCGGCCGGAACCAAGCCGGCCAAGCCGCCTGCGGCTTTTGACGCGAAAAAAGCGGAAGACACCGATTATCTAAAACAATTTATTACAGACAGATTGCCGGCCTGGGACGAAATACCCTTTGCCGATCTGGCGGAGAATGACGAATTTAAGAGGGTACACAGTTGTTTCAGCGGACATCTAAAAAATGCCGCGGAACTGGCGGGATCCGCTGAAGAGGTCGAAGAGTATGTTCTTGATGCTGTCGGCATGGTGCGGGTTGACGCTCCGGTTTTTGATTTCTTGTTGTTAAGAGCGCTGGAAGAAGCGGAAATAGATATCCCAGTCCGCAATGATCTCAAGTCAAAAACGGAAAGGCATGCACAGGAGAGAGAGCAGAAAAAGAGGATGCTTAATCTGGCGACGGGATTTGTTCCGGAGAAAGAAGATATCGGTCAAACTGCCGCCCTGTTCGCTTCATTATCGGCAAAAGGAAGCATAGAAGTGGAAAATGGTACTGTGGAAGATTTTGAGAAGATCTTAAGCGGTACCGATTTCCTTTTGCGGGTATCGGCCGACGTATACTTGCGCAAGTTACTAAGCCAGGAGGACTGCCGCTTAAATATTGAAATGGGGAATAGGACGCTTACGCTGAATATTCAAATGGGCGGATATTCGTTCGCGCGTCAAATTGAGGCTAATCCTTCCGATGACGCCGGGAAAAAAGCGGAAATTTCAGAAAAGGTTGGCCGGTTTATCGAAGAATTTGACGTTGTGCCCCGGTCAATCCTGCCGGAGGAATCCTGGCAGAGAGCTTTTACCCTGATTGAAGAAATAAACGGGACTCCCTTTGCGGGGAAATTGGCGGAGAGATTAGCAAAGCATGTCGCGGTCAACGGCGGTTTGCTGGATATTTTCCGGCAAGCGCTAAACGCTTCTCCTGTGGCAGGTGCGCGCTCCACAGCCAGTGGAAAAGCCGGTGTGCTCGATTTTAAAGCGGCGGTAGCCCTGGCGAAAACCGTATTGGTGAAGAGAGAATTAAACCGGCAGGCGGCTTCACCGGAAGAACGGCCGTATACAGAAGAAGAAATTGACGCGGATATTGCCGAGATTGAAGCCGGCGGGCAAAAAGCGCTGGCCGGGGCTCTGCGAAGAAGGAAAAATTCTTCCGCCGTTTCATTGGATGAAATTTTGGGGGTTGATTTTTTGGGGCTGGTTTCTTCGGAACAAGTCGATTTTTGGAGCGGCATTGCGGCCAATGCGCTTAAAAAACGGGGATTGCCGGCTGTTCCTAAAATAGTTAAAAAAGGAAAAGAAGATTCCAGCTTTGCCGGGAATATCCTGCCGCGTTTGGCAGACGGAGTAGCTGCTTTGGTTGAAACGGATCTGCCGGCAGATTTTGAGCTGGCGCTACAACTTGCAAATACAATTGTCGCGCTGTCTGAAATCTGCGAACATACCGCGGTTTACCGAATGTTTAATCTGGTCGCCGAGCGGTTAATCGAGGGGGCCGGGAACGTGGAGAAAATAAGAAAGGCGAGAGAGTTTTTGTCCGGCCTTTCGGAGAAGTGGCTGGCGACTTCCAATCCTGCTAATTTTTTATGTTTCATAAACAAGTTGCTGAACCAAACGAGTGATCAGGCCAAGGCCGTAAATTCCGAACTGAAAAAATGGGAAGGAATTGCGCGATTTGCGACACCTCCGAACCAACTCGAAGTGTGCCAAGTGGATGAAGTAGATCCTTTAGCCGTCGATACGGTTGCGTTGTTCTTGGGGGATAGAGCGCTATTGGAGAAAGCGGCTGTTTTTCTAAACAAGGCGATAAAAGAAAAGAGGGGGCCATTTGCCGATGATGTGTTTAGCGGCGCCGGCGGAGCGGTTGCCCTGCTTAAAGTCAGAAGAAAAAAAGGCGGGTTATGGCTTGAAGTGTCGGTTTCGGGAAAGTCTTTTGGCGCGTCACAATATTTGGAAGAAGAGAAATTGGATTAATTTTTTAAAGGAGGTGAAAGAAAAATGAACATACAGATTGGAGTCGGGGTTAAAAAAGTTGGCGGTGTTTTAACGGCCTACAATCTTTTGCCGACCGAAAGCAGGATGGTCAATGCCAACTTGCCTGCAGCGCTAAAAAGCAGAGTAACTACTTTTGATTATTTGCAGACCAAGGTTGAATTGGCAAATCCGGGGACGATTAATCAATTGACAAGCCAAATGCCGGAAGGGATTGGTCACCTGCTGTTGTCA
Source organism: candidate division WOR-1 bacterium RIFOXYB2_FULL_46_45 (assembly GCA_001771585.1). Classification (GTDB taxonomy): domain Bacteria; phylum Margulisbacteria; class WOR-1; order XYC2-FULL-46-14; family XYC2-FULL-46-14; genus XYC2-FULL-46-14. Next base: position 29,775 of record MEUE01000003.1, on the reverse strand, counting down.
AGCGGCGATAAGATCGAGCTTTTGAGCATACCGGAAATAGATTCTTTGGCAAAAACCGGAATCGACGAAGCGGCCATGGTTGCCCAATTGCAGCCGTAAGGGGAAATGGATGAGTATCGCGGAAGAGATAAAAGGACAAATAAATAAACTGGCTTTGATCCAGTTTATGCTATGGGGGAAAAAGCTTCCGGAAGGATTTAATTGGCAGGCGATCCAGATTTCTTTTTGTTATCACCTGCTTAAGATTCCCTTCAAGCAAAAGCTGACCACTTTATCTCTTGGCCTTTTGGATGTAATGGTTAGGCAATTGATTTCCGAATACGTTCTCCCCTCTGATGTGGAAGAGCTTGAGCGTATGGAGCGGGACTTTCGCCTGAAAATAAAAGGGAAGCGCTACGCGGTTAGTGATTGTTCCGCCGTCAACGATTTGTTATTAAAAGAGGAATCGAATCTTCGCCTCTGCAGCGGTTTTTACGGTGGGCAGAAGTTTTATCTGCTGGGGGAAGCGAAGGTTAAAAAAATTTCCGGCTTTCGCGTCCACTATCTCAAGGCCGAAACGGCGGCAACTCCCGGCTGTCATCTGTTGATGGCGGCGATGCTGGCGGGGGACAAGAATATCTTTTTAAGGGAGAATTCCGCCCGGTTTCTTTTCTATCAGAAGTGGCGCAATCCCTCTCCCGGTTTAGAAGGAAAAATCAGGAAGCATACCCTGAAGCAGTTTGGCGGCGAAAAAAAGCTCATTTCCGCTTTTATCGACAATCTTTTGTGGCATGAGCTGAATCACGGATCCTACTTTTCCGCTTTGGCGCAGGCGGCCTCAATTTTGGGGCCCAATATTTTGGGGGATTTGCAGGAAGTTTTTGCCGACTGGCTCCCCGGAAAAGGGATTGACAGCCCGATCGCTAAGATTTGCGCCAAAAAGCGGATTGGCCAGCTCTCTCTTTATATCGCCGACAGCTGGTTTTACGATTCCAGCTTTCCGGAAATGAAGTCGTTTTCTTTTTTGACCCTGGCGCCGATTTTCAGGCACATGAAGAAGGGGAAGATTGATTTTGCCGGGGTAATGGGAGAAATATCCCATTTGGGCAACGGCTCTTTGCTTACGCTCTATCGCCGGCATTTTGAGGCGGCGGAAAAAGGGCTCCTTGAGATCGTCAAGAACTCAAAGTTTACGGTGGTTGACCGCCCGCTTAATTTCTCAACGATCGCTTTATATGCGGAGGACGAGATCAAACGCAAGAATAAGAACGCGGCGGGAGAAGAGTACGAAGTCACTTTTTGGAGCAATATTTTTAATTATTTAAAAAAGTATTCCCCCGAGGGGTGGCGGAACGCCCGGGAATTTTTGATAGAATCCCGAAAAAAACTGGAACACGATGTCAGGATCAGGATAATGCGGGGGAACGAGAGCGTTGACGAAATTATGTATTCCAGGGCGGGGGAATTGGTTGGGGGAACAAATAAATGATCAATTTTAAACTAATAGCGTTTGAGGGGATAAAGATAGACGCGGAGGCGGTAGAAGCGGCGGGGAGGGCGTTGCTTGAGAGACTGCAAGGCAATCCCGATGCCGGTGATCCGGAAATGGTTAATGCTCTGCGTGCTGTTGGCCTGCCGATCTCCCGGCCGCTGGTTCGGAAGATGATTGCGAATGGAGCGATGAAAGCGTATTTGGAGGAGCGGTTTGTGGTTGCTACTTCTCTTGATCTTGGAATGCTTGATGTTCCGGGAGAAAATTTTAGATTTATGGCGGGAAAAATTACAAGAGAGATGTTTAGGTTGTTCGCGAAGGAGGAAAAATATACTCCCGCGGGACATAACTCTGATAAGCTTTTGGAAATAATTGGAAGTGAAAATGCCCCTTTATCGGATATTGTTTTTGTGAACATGGATGATGTTAATGCCTTTATTGCCTGGGCTAGAAAAAAGACCGGAAAGAAACTTCGGCTTCCGACGGAAAAGGAATGGTTGATAGCGGTAAGAGCTTTGCGAAGTCAATTAAAACGGATTACTAATTTTGAATGGACGTCTACTGATTATGCTGGCACAAAAAAGGTTCTCCTTTCCGAGGAGGACGACGAGTACCTCTACGACTACGACCTTCCGGAGTTTCGTTTCCTCATCCTCAGCTTCCGGCTGGTCGAAGACTTATGAAGACTTATTATAAGAAGTTCCCCTTTTTTTCTGGTTGCGGACGTACTCAAAATGGGTTACAATAAAATATCCTATAATAGCCCTTAAAAGGGCAGAGGGGGAATTTAAATGTCCGAATGGTTGCGCAAAATTTTAATGGTAATCGTTTTGATCGCGGTAATCGCGGGAAGCTTTTGGATCAGTTTTATGGTCGGCAAACAATTGCTGATGCCAACCAAAAAACTCCCTTCGAATTTAATTCCTCCGCAGTTGAAAACGGAAGCCACCGCTTCCGATATCAGCATTGAAGTTGAAACGGATATTTTAGCGACACCGGAAGTTTCTAAAATTGTTCCGGCTCCCGTAAAGACACCGGTAAAGGCAAAAGTGGTCAAGCCGACAGTTCTTTTACAGGTAGGCGTTTTCAGCAATCATCAGAATGCGACTAAACAAGCGGCCGAACTGAAAGCAAAGGGTTTCAGCGCTTCGGTTACAAAATACGGAAAATATTATCGGGTCACCGCCGCCAACACAACCGTTTCCGCGCTTAAAGCGGCCGGTTTTGAAGCGGTAGTAACAAAATAAGGGGGAATAGTAAATGGGACTTTATGATTATGTTTTCGGTCATTTTTCAAGAGACCTTGGCATAGACCTTGGCACCGCGACCACTCTCGTTTTCGCGAGAGGGGAAGGGATCATCCTGTGCGAACCTTCGGTGGTGGCGATCGACAAACACACCAACAAGGCGCTGGCGATCGGCAACGAGGCCAAGAGCATGCTCGGCCGCACTCCGGCCAATATCATCGCGGTCCGTCCGATGCGTGACGGCGTAATTGCCGATTTTGAGATCACCGAAATGATGATGCGCCACTTTATAAATAAGAGCCACAACCGTTCCGCTTTTGTCCGCCCGAGAATCGTTGTCGGAGTTCCGTCCGGTATTACCGGCGTTGAAAAACGGGCGGTCCTTGACGCGGCCATGCATGCGGGGGCGAGAGAAGCATACCTGGTTGAAGAGCCGATGGCGGCTGCTATTGGAGCCAACTTGCCGGTTTCGGAAGCGGCGGGATCAATGATTGTTGATATCGGGGGAGGAACCACCGAAGTCGCGGTTTTGGCTTTGGGCGGGATCGTTGTTTCCAAATCGATCCGTGTTGCCGGAGATGAGATGGACGAAGCGATCGTTGCCCATTGCAGAAAAAATTATAATTTGCTGATCGGGGAAAGGACCGCCGAACAAATTAAAATAGATATCGGATCGGCATATCCGTTGCCGGAAGAGAGAACGGTAGAAGTAAGAGGCCGCGATCTGGTGACCGGACTTCCCAAAACTTTGACTTTAACTTCTTCGGAGATCCGTGACGCACTGGCTGAACCGGTTGCGACAGTTGTCGACGCGGTTCGCATCACTTTGGAAAAAACCCCGCCGGAGCTGGCCGCCGATATTATGGACCGCGGCATCGTCATGGCAGGGGGCGGTTCACTGCTTAGGGGCTTAGACAAACATTTGGCCCAGGAGACCGACATGTCGGTCTATGTGGTTGATGATCCGATCTCCTGCGTCGCTTACGGGACCGGGAAAATATTGGAAGAGATTGATGTGTTGAAAAAGGTATTGATTACTCCTAAAAAGACGATTTAATGTGTATTCCAAAACAGTAGTAATTTTATTCCTGCTGGCGGCTTTGGCCCTCAACTTCGGGGGAGTGGCCAAATCGGGAGTCGTTTCTGCTTTTAAATCCACGATTGAAATTGTCGCTTATCCGGTTGAATGGCTTTCTTTTTCCGGGATCAATTCAATCGGTCGCTTTTTTTCTTTTGTCGCTTCGGTGCGCGGACTTGCGGAAGAGAATTGGAAAATTAAAGAAGAAAATGATTTTTTAAAAGCCGAATTATTGAGAGTAGAAGCGCTGGCGGGTGAAAACAGCGCGATGCGCCGGGCCTACTCAATGCGTCCGCGCCGCGCGATGAGAGAAGTGATCCTTTCGCAAATTATCAGCCGCCCGCACGACTTGTGGAATTCTTATCTTGTCATCGATTGCGGAAAAAACTTGGGGATTTATCCGGGGGCGACGGTTTTGTCTTTTAACGGCTTGGTTGGCCGTGTAATTGAAGTCGGCCGGTTTTCTTCCAAAGTTAGAATGATTCCCGATTTCAAGAGTACGGTAAGCGTCCGGACGGCCAAGAGCCGGATCGAGGCCCTGGCGGTTGGGGACGGATCCGCCACCGTAAAATTAATGTATGTCCCTTCCGGAACAAGAATTTTGATTGGGGAAGAGGTACAGGTATCAGCGTCAAGCGACCTGCTCCCCGGTGTAATGGTGGGCCATATTTTTAAGATCAGCGGAAACGAAAGGAGCCTGTTTCGGGAAGTAGAGGTCCTCCCGTCGGTTAATTTTTCCCGGCTCGACTTTGTTTATGTGGTGAAAGAATGAAAAAGACAATTAAATTTTTACTCTTTATCGCGCTTCTTGTCTTTATCGAAAATATCTGGCCATTTCGGATCCGGCCGGATTTGTTTTTGCTTTTGGCGGTTACCTTTTCCATCCACGCTTCGGCCGAAGGGGGGGTGGCGTTTGCTTTCGCGGTTGGGTTTGTTGAAGATATCCTTTTTTCGGTCTCTTTCTTAAACACGCTGACCAAGACCGTGATTGCCGCGGTGATCACTTTTATAAAAGATAAGCTGATCCTGGAATTTGAACGGCTTTCTTATGTTTTTGTCGTGATTTTCTCGCCATTGACGGTGGTTTTAAAAACATTTTTCAGAATTATCTTTTTACATGAGGTTATTCCGGCAGCCGGCTTTTTGTCCGTGCTTATTTTTACCACTCTCTTAAACCTAATTTTGCTTCCGGTTTTTCTCCAGCTTGTGAAGAGATTTAATCTTTATGGAGAGTGAGAGCCGCGGCCGACTCTTTTATTTTTTTATAGCGTTGGTGCTGTTCTTTTTTTTCTTGAAGTTGGTTGAACTGCAGATTTTTCGCCACGGGGAATACGGCCGCTTCGCGGATGAAAATGCTTCCCGCGTTTCTCGTATCAGGGCCCCCAGGGGGATTATTTACGACCGCTTTGACAGGGTGCTGGTGCGCAACCGTCCGGTCTTCTCACTTTTGTTTTTTCCGGACGAACTTTTGGAAGAAGACCGGCAGAGGGTCCTTTGGGACCTTTCCCGGAAAACCGGGATTTCCTATCAGGAGCTTTTTGCCAAAGTCTCAAGTTCAAAAGCGCTTTCCTACGAAGGAGTGAAACTTATCTCCGATCTTCCTCCGCGGTCGGTTACAAAGATCAAAGAATCGGCCGAAACGCTTCCCGGAGTAAAAATTGTGGTTTACCCTCTGCGTGATTATCCGCACAAATCTTCCGGAGTGCAAATGCTGGGAAGCATCGGAGAGATAAATCGGAGAGAATTGGATGCGCTCGGTCCCGGTTATCGCAGCGGTGACTTGATCGGCAAAGACGGCCTGGAGAAAGTTTACGACTCATATTTGAGGGGGGTTGAAGGGGGGGAGAAGTTGGAAGTCGATGCTTTCGGCCAGCCGATCCGGATGATCGAAACACTTGAACCGATCGCGGGGAATAACATTGCGCTTACGATCGATTCCGAACTGCAGGACGCGGTTGACGACTTCATGAAAGGGAAAAACGGGGCGGTTGTGGTGCTTGATCCCAAAAACGGAGAAATTTTATCGATGGTTTCCCATCCGGCCTATGATCCGATGCAGGAATGGGAAAAGATCAATCAGCGTAGCCATCCCTTCATGAACCGCGCCCTTTCCGCTTATCCTCCGGGATCAATTTTTAAATCGATCGTCCTCCAGGCGGCGCTTGCCGAAAATAAATTCAGGGCCGGAGAAACAATTACCTGCCATGGTTTCAGGAAGATGGGAAACCGGATTGCCCGTTGTTGGAAAGAGGGAGGGCATGGAACACTGACATATGTTGAGGGGCTGGTATGGAGCTGTGACGTCGCTTTTTATGAACTGGCGCTCCGCCTGGGTCCGGATACGATCGCTTCGTTCGCGCGCAAATTTGGTCTGGGGACGAAAACGGGGATTGATCTTCCCAATGAAAAAGCGGGACTGGTTCCGGATAAAACCTGGAAAAAAGAGAAGCTGAAACAGATTTGGTTTGAGGGAGAAACGATCAATTACGGGATCGGGCAGGGGTATCTTTTGGTTACTCCAATACAGATGGCATCCGTTTATGCGGAGATTGCGACCGGAAAGAGATTCAAGCCCTATCTGGTTAAAGAGATTTACGATGCCGAGGGGAAAGTTATTTTTCAGAATAGTCCGGAAGAGGTTGGCGCCGCCGGTATTTTTCCGGAGATTCGGCAGGCTTTACGCGAGGTGGTTGATCGCGCCACCGGGAGAGCGGCAAAGGTGGAAGGTTTGCCCGCTTCCGGCAAAACCGGTACCGCCGAAAATCCCGGCCTTCCGCACGCCTGGTTCCTTTGTTACGCTCCTTCCGACGATCCGGAAATTGTCATCTCCGTTTTTGTCGAGCACGGCGAGCACGGCGACCGCTCCGCCGCACAGGTGGCGGGGCAGATTTTGCAATGGTATAAGAAGAACCGCTTGTCTCGATCCTAAAATCGTGCTAAAATAATATTGTAATGGAAAAGCTTGAGTTAAAAGCCGAAGAGAGAAAAGAGATCGGAAAAAAGGTAAAGCACCTGCGTACCAAGGGGTTGTTGCCGGCGGTGGTTTACGGAAAGGGCTATGCTCCTTTTCATCTCACCTTGAATTCCAAAGAATATAAAAAAGCGATCAGCGGCGGAGCCGGATCCAACATCCTTTTAAGCCTTCTGGTTTCCGGTAAAGAGGAGATTCCGGTCATCACCCACGATATTCAGTATAACGCCGTCACCGACCAGATTCTTCACGTTGATTTCCAGAAAATAGACATGAAAGAAAAAATCCACACCAGCGTTCGGATCGAATGCGTCGGGGTGTCAATCGGAGTTAAAGAAGACGGCGGTATTTTGGTCCAATCGCTTTCCGAACTTGAGATTGAATGTCTTCCGTCGGATATTCCGGATAAGGTGGAGGTCAATGTTGCTTCTCTTAAAATTGGAGATGCTATCCAAGTCTCCGACCTGAAAGCAATGATCAAATCCGGAATTGAGGTTGTGACCGCCGAAACCGAAACGGTGGTCCATGTCATCCCGCCGACTAAGGAAGAAGAAGTTGTTGTCGCCGCACCGGTTACCGAAGCCGCGGTCCCGGGAACTGAAAATCAGCCGGCTGCCGCTCCTGGCCAGCCAGCCGCTGCAGGCAAGTCCGCCGCTCCTGAAACTCCCGCCAAAGCTCCCGCTAAAAAATAGTCCGCAATTTCTTCTTTCTTATTTTCGACAAATATGTGTATAATGGGGGCGAATTATGGCTGGTGGAGAACTAAATACATCCGCGGGGGGAATCCATCCCGGTAAGCCGATTATCTGGCCGACCGGAAAAGGGTCGTCTTCTTCATCCGCGGTAGATGCCAGCCAAGCCACCCAAACCGCCGGAGGAGTCAAAGGTTCCGCTCCAGCGTCAACGACTGCCCCTTCAACCCAGGCCGGAGCAGTTGAAGCGGTTGGGAGAGAACTAAAAGCCGGAACTCCCGCAAAATCAACGCCGAATATTGCCCGCGCCCTCACCATGGAAGATATCAAAGCGCATCTGCAATCGATCGGGGTCCCAGACACCGAATTTAATTCCAAGCTCGCTTCAACCATGCTACGCGACGGGGTTGAACTTTCGCGCGCCAACTTTGTCAAACTTCTTTCAATGCTCCAGGGGACGGAAAAAGGAATGAACATGCAGGAAGCGGCAATCCTTCTTCTGATGAAAGGGATCGATTCCCCTAAAGCACTGCAAACGCTGGCAAATTATTTCGCGCAAAACCCGCAGATGACCGCCCAGCTTGCGGCGCTCCAGGAGAGCATGGGGAATTTGACCTCTGCAATGGGAGCGGCCAAGGGGATGCTTGATCCGAGCCTGGTTTCACAGCTTGGCGCCCTGTTTGCCCAATTCGACGATATGCTCCAAAACCTTGCTTCCAAATATCAGTTTTCGGGCAACAATAAAATCACCGCAAAAACCATGATGGATGATTTGCGGGGGATGAAGGCGCTGCTGGAAGGGGTGCAGGGGAAGATGCAGCAGCAGCATTCCGAATCGGCGGGGGCGCAGGCCTTATCTTCCACGCTGGCCGAAACTCTGGCCAAGGCGGATGCCGCGATTGCCAACCTGGCGGCGCAGGGGATACTCTCCCAAAAGGGGCGTTCGGAGGTAAACTACCTTTATGAACAGATTCCGAACCAGGGGGCGAACGCCGATAAGAACATTGAAATTGTCGTCCAGCGCGACGGCAAAGGAAAAAAATCAAAGATCGATTACGAGAACACCCAGATCGTGATGTCGATGCATACCACAAATCTGGGAAAGATGGTCTGTTCGGTCATAGTAAAGGGAAAGCGGGTCTACGTTATTTTTATTTTTAACGAAAAAGAATACGGCGACGAAGCCCGCCAGCTGATTTCGCAGGAGTTCGCGGAACTGCAGAAAAAAATGACCGAAAAGAATTTTGTCGTTTCCGGCTATCAGGTGAAGGTTGACCCCGCGATGTGTTCGGTCAAGCCCTACCTGATACCCCTGGTTCCCAACCTGGAACAGCAATTGCGCAAAATAGATTTGGAGACGTAAAAATGGCTGAAGAAGAAAAGAAAAAAACGGCGATCGCGATAAGTTACAATGTGGAGAAAGACCGGGCTCCTTTGGTCTTGGCCTCCGGGCGCGGTCCGGTGGCGGATGAGATCCTGCGCATTGCCGAAGAAAATAAAATTCCGCTCTACGAAGACCCCGAACTGGCTAAGCTACTTTCTAAAATCGAGCTTGATTCGGAGGTTCCGCCGGAACTTTACGTCCTGGTCGCCGAAGTCCTTTTCTTCGTCTACAAACTCGACCGCATGGCCGAAAAACGCGAACGCCTTCTTGAGAAGATGCGCGAAAAGAAGTAGTTGCTTTTTACTCTTCAAGTGTTATAATTTTCCCATGTCAGATCCTATCTTTGAAATAGGACAAGCCGGACTGAATTTATCAGAAGAAAACGTCAAGAGCCTGATCAATAAAATGGTCAATGCCGAGACCCCCGGCTGGAAGGGCTCCGACGTCACGGTAAAATCTTTTCCTCTTGAACTTGCCGCCGCGGAGAGAAAACTACAGCCGCTGGCTCCGCGCATCCAGGGAACCCACTATGACCAGAGCCAGGGAGCTCTGGCTCCAACCGGAAACCCGACCGACCTTGCCTTGGCTTCAAAGGGATTCTTTGTTGTTTTGGGTCCGTGGGGAGAAGGATTTACCAGGGACGGAAGATTCAGGCAGGATGCGAACGGTAGCCTGGTCTCTTCAACCGGTCGTTATCCTTTGATAGGAGAAAAAGGTCCGATTACTGTTCCTCCGGGTAGTACGGTTGAGATCAGTGAATACGGGGAGGTAAGGGTGGACGGAATTGTAAGCGACCGGATAAAAGTGGTTGAAATCGGCGACAGCGACCTTCAAAACCTGACCACCGTGAACGGATCTTTTTTTGTGGATGCCAATAACAGCGTCAACGAAACGGTTGTCCAATCCCCCAGAGTCGTGCCGGGCTATTTGGAATCGGCAAACTCAAGCATTATGGACGGGATGCGCGACATGATCCTGCAGCAGCATTATGGCAATTCGGTCAGCCAGATCGTAAAAGAACGGGATGCCAATTTAAGCCGGCTGATGACGATCACAAAGAACAGCCAATAAGAGGAGGGATAAAATATGTTTCAGCCGTTATATGTAGCCGCGACCGGGCTCTCCGCTTATGAAGACGAGATGCTTGAGATAACCAATAACCTTTCTAATTCCCAGACCATCGGTTTTAAAAAGAGCCGAACCGAGATGGAGAGCTTAACCTATGTCCCCAAAAGCTTTAAAGACATACTTGACGAACAGATGACCGACGTTCCGGAAGTTATTCCGGAGTTTGGTACCGGCGTCAAAGTTTCCGCCACCCGTTCCGATTTTACACAGGGGAAAATTACAACCACCAGCAATCCTCTCGATATCGCGATCCAGGGAGAAGGTTTTTTGGTTTTTAAGATGCCGGATGGCACGGTCGCTTACGGCCGCGCGGGGAATTTACACGCCGACAACGAAGGAAATCTGGTTGATCCCAACGGGCATATCCTGGAGCCGGGATTAACGTTGCCCGAAGGGACCACCTCGGTTATCATTCAACAAGATGGGACTATCTTCGCGCAGATAAATAATACAACCTCGCAAACCCAGGTTGGGCAGATTACCCTGGCTAAATTTAACAATTCGGCCGGTTTAAAGTCGCTGGGACAGAATCTTTACGCGGAGACGGAGGCCTCCGGATCTGCCATCACCGGCTACGCGGCGGATATCGGCTTTGGAACGATCACCCAGTATGCCCAGGAAGAATCGAACGTCGATGTCATCGCCGAGATGATGCGGATGGTGATGGTCCAGCGCATTTTTGAAGCGATCACCAAAGCGGTTTCAAGCTACGAAAATATCATCACCAATGTTGAAAGGATGAAACAAGGGTAATGAGAATTATTTTTTTAATCATTTGCTGTTTGCTGATTGCCGTTAGTCCGATTGCGGCGGATGATTCGCTGAACGCGCGGATTGAAAAGGCGATTAAAGATTACATCGTTGGCAAGAACCCCTCATGGAACAAGGATAAGTTGATGGTGGTCTTTGCGCTAAACGGCAGGACGGCCAGCCAGCTTGCTTCTTATGGGGAAAATGTTTCAATCACCGTTCCGGAAATTTATCCGACCAGCGGAATAACCCGCAGTATCATTCTTCCCGTTCAGGTTATCGATAATGGAGTTGAAAAGGAGAAGATTTTTATCCGGACGGAAGTGGCGCTAAAAGACAAAGTGGTAGCTGCGGCGAGGAGCATAAAAAAAGACGAGGTCTTTGATGCCGATTCGATCGCGCTTTCCGAACAGAATATCCTCTCTTTGAGCGGAAAATATTTCACCTCGCTAAGTGAGGTGTTGGGAAAACAGGCCAAAGGTTATGTGTCTTCCGGCGCGGTCCTGGCCGGTTATATGGTAAAATCAATTCCGGACGTCAAAAAAGGGGAAGAGGTTTCAATTTTGGCCCAGTCGGATGGGATCAGGGTGGAGGCAAAAGGGGAGGCGCTTCAGGAAGGGACCGTCGGCGACAAGATCAAATTGCGGAGAACCGGATCCAGAGATATTTTAAACGGGAAAATAACGGCCACGGGTGAAGTGGAAGTGCAACTATGAAAATGACAAATGACAAAATCCCAAATCCAAATGAATCAAAAAAATCCAAATCTTTTAATTATTTAAAGATTTTAGGATTCATTGGGATTTTGATATTGGGATTTGGGATTTTATCGGCAGATGCAGATTCCCTCTGGAAAGAGAAGGATTCCGCCTCGCCCTATACGCCCGACAAGTCCTATAAGATTGGCGACATAATTACGATCCTGGTCATTGAATCAACTTCCGCCATCCAAAAGTCGGGGACCGATACAAGTGTTAAAGATGACTTTGGGGCCAAGCTTGATCACACCATCAATCGTTTAACCGCGCTGGTTCCACAGGATCTTTCAATCGACGGCCAGCTTAGCAATAAATACGCCGGGTCCGGGAAAACAGAACGAAGTTCTTCCCTAAAAGCCAAGATCGCGGTGGTTGTTACCGAAATACTTGCAAACGGCAACTTGCGGGTAACCGGCAAGCACAAGATGGCGATCAACGAAGAGACGCAGGATATCAGCGTCGGCGGAATAATCCGCTCAAAAGATATCAGCATCACCAATACTATTTATTCCTATCAGGTTGCCGATGCCGATATTGTGGTCAAAGGGACCGGAGTTATAGACGAAGCGCAGGCTCCCGGATGGCTAAGCCGCTTCCTCAATTGGATCTTTTAATATGAAAAGAATATTGTTTGTAATTTTTTGTTTGTCATTTGCGGCCAGTTGCTTTGCCGCATCGCCCCCTGTCCGCATCAAAGACATCTCCCACATACTTGAAGCAAGGGAAAACCAGCTGATGGGTTTTGGTCTGGTGGTCGGGTTGAGCAACACCGGCGATACCCAGCAGACCGGCTTCACCCAGCAGGCGATGACGAATCTTTTGTCAAAAATGGGGGTTATGCCGCAGGGAGTTGATTTCAAATCGCGCAACGTGGCGGCGGTGATGGTGACTGCCAAATTACCCGCTTATGTTAAATCGGGGCAAAAGCTTGATGTCACAGTCGCGTCGATGGGAGACGCGACCAGTCTGCAAGGGGGGACCCTTTTGACCACGCCGCTCTCCGGAATTGACGAAAAGGTTTACGCGGTGGCGCAGGGAAATATTTTAGTCGGAGCTCCGCAAATTGCTCCGACCTTGTCTCCCATCCGCAAAAGCAAAGAGACGGCGGGGACAATTCCAGGAGGGGCATTGGTTGAAAAAGAGGTTCCGATCACCTTTGCCGCCCAAAACGAAATTACGATCGTAATAGATCAGCCTGACAATACTACCGCCAACCGGATGGTGCAGTCAATCTCAAGAGCCGGAGTAACCGCCTGGGCGGAAGATGCCGGAACGGTTAAAGTTTCAACCGGCGGATCCGATCTGGTCGGTTTGATGGCCAGGATCGAAAACCTGACCTTAATTCCGGATACGGTGGCAAAAGTGGTGATTTCGGAGCGGACCGGAACGATTGTCATCGGCGAAAATGTCCGTCTGGCCCCGTTTGCGGTTTCTTTCGGCGGTATCCAGGTTTCGGTTAACAACCTGCGCTTCGACAGCGACGGGACCGATACCCAGACCACCTCTTTGAGGACCCATTCAAACGCGCAAGTTACAAAACGTGAAAGTGTTGGGGTGCGTGCCGTCCCGCAAGGACCGACTTTGGGGGCTTTGGTCAGGGCGTTAAATTCAATCCGCGCCAATCCACAGGATTTGGTTGGGATCCTACAGGCGATCAAAAAGGCCGGCGCGTTGAACGCCGACCTGGAGGTAATGTAGGTGCAGAGCATAAATTTTGATCCGATACTTGATGTTGCCGCTCTTTCCAATAAAAATAAGGTAGGGCGTGAAAACGCTTCGGACGAGTTTTTAAAGATGTTTTGCCGCCAGATGGCGGAAAAGATGCTTTTATCCTCTTCTCTTTCCGATGACGAAGAAGACGAAGACGCTTTGCTTTTGATGGCTTCCGCCAAGCGCAACAGGGAAATGGCGGTTCAGATTTTTGCCGATAAACTGGCGGAACGGATAAAAAGCCAGGGAGGATTGGAGGGACTGGAAAATAGCACCGGCAAAAAATAAGAAACTACCGGTTTCAATTGAGGCCTATATGCCTTTGGTGCATTCTATAGCTTCGATGGTTTCGGGGAAGGGGCTTCCTCCGAATGTCGATTATAACGACCTGGTTTCGGACGGCACCGTCGGACTGATGAAGGCCTGGGAAAAGTTTGATCCCGACCGCGGGGTAAAGTTTGAGACCTACGCGTCGTACCGGGTTCGCGGCGAGATTTTGGACGGCCTGAAAAATTACAGCCCGGTTCCCTACCGGGTGCAGGTGATGATCAGGGACCTGGCGAAAAAAGGGTATAAGGAAACGGTTAAGTCCCGCATTACAAAAAGAGAAGAGAAGCTGCTGGAAAAGAAAGAGCTTTCGGAATCAGAATTTAAGCTGGCGGTCAACAGGGTGAAGAAGATCGTTTCGGCATCGGCCTTGATGTATTTGATGTCGCTTGAAGATTTGTCGGCCAGAATGGAAGTGAACGTTGAGGGGGAAAGGGGGCCGGTTGATGAGCTGGAATTTAAGGAACTGAAAGAACGGCTGGTTTCGGTGATCGGGGTCCTTCCCAAAAACCAGCGCGATGTCGTTGACCTGTTTTTTAATAAAGGATTGAAGCAGAATGAGATCTCAAAAAAATTGGACCTTTCAAAACCCAAGGTCTGCCGGCTTTTGGCCAGGGCGATGAAGCACATTCAACACGAGATAAAGGGAAAAAATTAAAATGGTAGAAGGGATTGTTTTTGATCAGTCTTTTGACGATCTGGAAAAGGCGCTGCGCCTTTCCGCCAAACGGCAGGCGGTCATTTCACAAAATATTGCCAATGCCAATACCCCCGGGTATAAGGCGATGGATTTTGACGAAGCGCTTGACCGGGCGGTGGAGCGGCAGGGAGAGAAAAAGGTGGTCATGGAAAAAGAAATGGTCGCTTTGGCCGACAATTCGGTCAGATATTCGGCCTATCTCAAGATGATTTCCAATAAATTAGGGATTCTAAAAACGATTGCCAGCCAGGGAAGGAGATGATTTAGATGGGATTAAGCAGGGCTCTTGAAATTAGCGCTTCCGGGATACGGGCAGAGGGAAAGAACCTTGAAATTATCTCTTCGAATATCGCGAACATGAACGCGACCCGCACCCTGGACGGCGGCGCCTATCGCCGGCGGATCGCGGTCTACCAGGAAAAACCGATCACCTTTGAACAAGCCCTTGACCGGGCGGCGGCCAAACTGGCCGGGGGCGGGGTTGAGATAAAAGAGGTGGTGGAAGACCAGTCCCCCCTGCAAAAAGTTTATGATCCGACCCATCCGGATGCCGATAATCTTGGCTTTGTACAGATGCCAAATGTTAACCTTTCAAAGGAGATGGTTGACATGATCTACGGCTCCAAACTTTATGAGGCCAATATTACCGTTTACAATTCTACCAAGCAGATGATGCGGGAAACCCTGCAGCTGCAATAAAAAGGAGGGGGATAAAATGCCAGAATCAATTGCTCCGGTTTATATGAGATTAGCTCAGCTTTTGGGAGATGAAGGGGCCAAACCGGTTTCATCCGCCGCGATCGGGACTTCTCCTTTGGAATTTCAAAAATCTCCTTTTGAGGACATGTTGAGCAAAGCAATTGATTCTCTAGACGGAGTGAGCAAGCAGGAGATCCGTTCAAACGAATTGATCGAATCCTATCTCAAGGGCGACGCGGAGCTTTCGGATGTGATGGTTGAGACCTCCAAGTTGAGCGTGATGGTTCAGCTGGCGGTCACCACCATCAATACGGCGGTAACGACCTTTAAAGAAATTACACAAATGCAGGTATAGGAGAATAAATAGATGGCTGAACCGAGAGCACAATTGATATCCAACCAGCGCCTGACGATAATAATATCGGTTTTGGTGCTGGTCATATTTATAGTCCTCTTTTTTTCTTTTCGTTCTTGTGGTCCGGGCGGGGAGAAGATGACGGTGATCTATTCCAATCTTGACCTCTCCGATGCCGCCAAAGTCATTGCCCGCCTTAAAGAAATTAAGATTCCTTATGAGATAAGAGATAAGGGGTCGGCGGTGGCGGTTCCCAAAGACCAGGCGGCGATCGCCCGTTTGGGGCTGGCGGAAAAAAACCTGCCGACCGGCGGCGTGGTCGGTTGGGAAATTTTTAACGAAACGAGAATGGGAGCGACCGATTTTGACCGGCGGATCCAGCTGATCCGCGCCATCTCCGGAGAGTTGTCCCGAAATATCGTAAGAATAGAAGGGGTGGTTGACGCCAGAGTTCAGATTGTCCTGCCGGAGACGAAACTGTTTGAAGTGGCCAAAGCTCCGGTCACCGCTTCGGTTCTTTTGAAAATTGACCCGGCTCACCGGATTAAGCCCGAACAGATCCGGGGGATAATACATCTGGTGGCGAGTTCGGTTGAAAACCTGAAACCCGAAAATGTTACGGTGGTTGATGAAAGAGGAAATATTCTTTCAGTCCTTGCCGCGCCGCCCGTCCAGCAGACCGTTTTTACCGCGGAAACAATCGCGCGAACGGTTCTTCCTCCTCCTCCTCTTCCTCCGGCAACCGCGGCGGCCGTTTCGGTTGTAACCAAAGAGGCGCCGGTGAAAACGGTTTCGGCTGAAGACCAGGAGCTTTTGAAGCTCAAGGCCAAGTCGGAATATGAGCGGCAGCTCTCGTCCGCCTGCCAGCGGGTCTTAAATAATTTTTTCCCGCCCAACAAGGCGGTGGCGCAGGTCGCGGTTGAATTTGACGGAAAAACAAAAGATAAAAATTATACGCGCCTTAAGATTAAGGGGGAATCGGCGACGGTGAGCGCGAATGTCAGCCGGATAACTATTCTGGTCTTAGTCGACAAAAAAATCGCTCTGACTTCTTTGGCAAGAAGAAATATCTATCAGACCCTGGCTTTGGCGGTTCCCTACAATAAGCAAAGGGGCGACCGTATCGCCATTAAACTGGTCCCTTTTTATGCCGTTGCTTCTCCGGTCATCTCCACCGAAGCGGCGGCAACTTCCTGGCCGGTCAAGCCGGAACCCAAGCAAGCTTCCTGGTTAATTTACGCGGGAGGCGCAGTTCTTTTTATCTTTATTGTTTTGGTTGTTGTGGGGATGGGGAGAAGAAAAAAGATCGACCTGCCCGAGCGTGAAGAAGAACAGCTGCTTTACGCTCCGCCGACCGCGGAAGAAGCGACCGATGCGGTGAAACAGATAAAGGATATGGCCGAACGCGAACCGGAAAAAGTGGCCAACCTCTTGAAACAGTGGCTGATGGAGGAGGGCTAGTGAACATCACCGGAAGAGAAAAGGCGACGATCTTCCTTTCTATTCTGGGTTCGGATACCGCGGCAAGAATCTTGCGCTATCTTCCCGAGGAGCTGGCGGATGTGATCGCCACCTCAATCAACCATCTGCCGACACCGACTCCCGACGCGCTGGGGGCGGTGCTCAAGGAATTTAAGAGCGGATTAGCGCTTAGGGCGCCGATCGCTCCGCCTCCGCCGCAAATTGCGGAAGAAGCGGTTATTGCCGAAGACGACAGTCCTCTTGGGCGCTTAAATGCCGCTTATGCCAAACGGCTGGCACAGCTTTTTTCTTTTGAACGGCCGCAGGTGGCCGCGTTTGTGCTTTCGATGCTGAATCCGGCTAAAAAAGAAGAGGTGCTGATGAACCTGGGTCCGCAAAAGGGTGAAATTGACAATCTCATAAAAACCGGGCGGAGCAATAAATTTACCGAAATGCTTAAAAGCCAGCTTCTCGAACTTTTTGCGGGAAAACTATAAACATGGGACTGATAAAAAAATCACAAATCAAAGAGAGCGGAGAAGTTTTTTTGGAAAAACAATCGTTTCCCGCTCCTGAACCGGTTATAGAAGAAGAAGTTCCTCTTTCAACTTACGGCAATAATGAAGAAATGCCGGCGGAAGACGCTACCTATCGTGCCCGGCGTGAAGCCGAGACGATAAAACAGGAAGCCAAAAGATCCGGTTATGAAGAGGGAAAGCGGCAGGGACAGGCGGAAATACAGCAAAAGATGAAAGAAGCGCTTGAAACCCTAAATGACGCGATCAAAGCCCGCAAAAAAATCATTAAAGATGCCGAGGCGGAAATTTTGCGCCTGGCGCTCAAATCGGCGGAGCAGATCATCCGTTCCGAGGTCTCACTGCACCGCGATGTCTGTTTAAATATTGTATCCGAAGCAATTAGCAGGGTGAGCGACAGGGAACAGGTAATAGTTAGGGTTAATCGCGAAGATGCCGAGTATATCAAGAAATATAAGGACCGCCTCTCCGGGATTGTCGACGGGATCCGCAGTTTTTCAATCCTCGAAGACAACCAGATTGAGCCGGGGGGCTGTATTGTGGAGACCAATCTCGGCTACATTGATGCCCGTATAAACACCAAAATTGAATCTATCGAAGATGCCTTCCGGAAGCTGTCCGAATCAGAAGAAGAAAAATGAGCGATACCCTGATTGATTTTTCAAAATACCACCGTGCGATAGAGCAGGCCGAAATGGTCAAAGTGATCGGCAAAGTCGTGCAGGTGGTCGGTTTAATTATTGAAGCCCAGGTTGGAGGGGTATCGGTTGGAGATCTCTGCACCATCCGCATAGAGAAAGAGGGGCGAGAGGCCTTTGCGGAGGTGGTCGGGTTTCGAGAGAGCCGCGTTTTGCTTATGCCGCTTGGCTCAACCGCCGGAATTTCACCCGGATCTCAAGTGGTTGCGGCCGGACATCCGCTCCAGGTCAAAGTCGGACCGCATATCTTGGGCCGGGTCTTAAACGGATTGGGGGAGCCGATCGACGGCAAGGGGCAGATTTTAACGGAAGAAGAGCGGGCGCTTTATGCCGATCCTCCCGATCCGGTCAAACGGCCCAGGGTTACCGAAACATTAAAAGTAAGAGTCAAAGCGATTGACGGGTTGCTTACGATCGGCCGGGGCCAGCGCATCGGCATCTTTGCCGGCTCCGGAGTCGGCAAATCAACCTTGATGGGGATGGTCGCAAGGAACGCCGAAGCGGATGTGAACGTGATCGCGCTGGTTGGCGAGCGCGGCCGCGAGGTGCGTGATTTTATCGAGGAGTCGCTGGGGGAGGAGGGACTCAAAAAATCGGTGGTGATTGTGGCGACTTCCGACCAGCCGCCGCTGATCCGTTTGAAAGCGGCCTTTGTCGCCACCGCGATCGCGGAATATTTTAGAGACCGGGACAACAAAGTTATTTTGATGATGGATTCGGTCACCCGTTTTGCGATGGCGCAGAGGGAGATCGGCCTGGCCGCCGGGGAGCCGCCGACGACCCGCGGCTACACCCCGTCTGTTTTTGCCCTGCTCCCGAAACTGATGGAACGTTCAGGAACCTCCGTGGTCGGATCGATCACCGCCTTCTATACCATATTAGTGGAAGGGGACGATTTCAACGAACCGATCGCCGACCAGTCGCGCTCGATTTTGGACGGCCACATTATCCTAAGCCGCGACTTGGCGGCCAAGAACCATTATCCGTCAATTGATGTCCCGCACAGCGTCTCCCGTCTGATGACCAGTTTGGTGACCGACGAGCACAAAGAGGCGGCGGCCAAACTGCGCGAAGTTTTGGCCCGCTACGTGGAAGCGGAAGATTTGATCAATATCGGAGCGTACGTCAAAGGGAGCAATCCCAAGATCGATTACGCCCTTTCAAAGATCGACCAGGTCAATGAGTTGCTAAAACAGGGGACCTTTGAGAAAATAGAGTTTGACGATACGGTCAGTCAGCTGACCGGGATCTTTTACTGATGCCAAAAAAATTCAAATATAATTTGGAAGCGGTCTTAAAAGTCCGCGGGATCAAAGAGAAAAAAGAGCAGGAAAAATTCGCCTTCCGCCAGCGGGAATATATTGAAGAAAAGCGGAAGGAAGAAGAGATCCGCGACCGAAAAAAAGGGGAGGAGCATCAAATCCGCCAGACCTTTAAAAAAGGTCCGGTCTCCGATTTTGAAAAGGTTTTAAGGCGCCACGCCCACTTGGGGATTTTAAAAGAGGGGCTCGACAAGCAAATTGAAGAGGTCATCAAATCCTCCCAGAAGCTGGAAGACCAGCGTGAAAAGTTGATCACTTCCATGAAGGACAAGAAGATTATCGAGAAGAATAAAGAGAACCGCTTCAAAGATTATCAAAAAGAGTTGCAGGCATTAGAAATCAAATTCCTCGACGAGATTGCGACCGAAAGATATAAGAGGGAAGACAGTTAGTACCGCCCCTCAAAATTTATCCTTTTCTCTCCCAGATGCGCAGTGCTGTTTATTAAAGCGACCATCGGGCCGCGTTCGTCGACTTCAATTATATTAAGACAAGAGTTGTCCTGCTTGATCCTGAAAAAATTATCAAGGGTCAAGCCGAGGAAATGAAAGAGGATCGCCCGGTTGATCCCCCCGTGCGCGACGATGCAAACCGTTTCTCCGGCGTGCTTTTTGATAATCTTATTAACCGCCTTGATCCCCCGGGCTTGCAGCTGTTCCAGGGTCTCCGCGTTTGGGATTGGCGCCTGGTTGGGGCAATAGAGCCATTGTTTGTATAATTTGGGGTATTCTTTTTTCAGTTCGTTAAAGGTCTTATTCTCAAAATCACCGTAATATCTCTCCATCAATCCCTCTTCCGCCATGGGAGTTAATCCTTTATGGAACTTTGCGATTGCTTTGGCGGTATCAATTGAACGGCTCAAAGTTGAACAATAGATCGCTTTGAACGGGACGATCTTTAGGGCTTTTGCCAGCCGTTTGGCTTCGGTAATTCCCTGTTTTGACAGAGGGGATTCTTCCTGCCCCTTATAACGGAATTCGGAATTTGATTCGGTCTCGCCGTGCCTGATCAAAAATAATTTTGTCCTTTGCATTATTGTCTAGTATACCATATAATATATTTATGGAGATAAAACACGCGAAATTAAAAAAATGGGTCCACGAGATGGCTCATTTGTGCAAACCGGACCGGATTGTCTGGTGCGACGGATCGTATGAAGAAAAGGCGGCGCTGGAAAAAGAAGCGGTCTCAACCGGTGAACTCATCAAATTAAACCAGAGTAAGCTTCCCGGTTGTGTTTACCACCGGACCGCGGTGAACGATGTCGCCCGCACCGAAAATTTAACCTATATCTGCACTTCAAAAAAAATTGACGCCGGACCGACCAACAACTGGATGACGCCAAAGGAAGGATACCGGAAGGCGGGAGAATTTTTCTTTGGCGCGATGCGCGGCCGGACCATGTATGTGGTCCCGTTTTCAATGGGGCCGGTCGGCTCTCCCTTTTCTAAAATCGGGGTGGAGTTGACCGACAGCATTTATGTCGTTTTGAATATGCGGATTATGACCCGGACTGGAAAAGAAGTTCTTGAAAAACTTGGGCGCGACGGGGAATTTACAAAATGCCTCCACAGCAAAGCCGACCTTGACATCAATCGCCGCTTGATTTTGCACTTTCCCGAAGACAACGCCATCTGGAGCGTCGGCTCCGGTTACGGCGGGAACGTTCTGCTCGGAAAAAAATGCCTGGCATTGCGCATTGCCTCTTATCTTGCCAAAAAAGAAGATTGGATGGCGGAGCATATGCTGATCATGGGAGTGGAAGATCCGCAGGGACATGTTTCCTATATTGCCGCCGCTTTCCCTTCGGCTTGCGGCAAAACCAATCTGGCGATGCTGATTCCTCCCAAGGGTTTAAAGAAAAAAGGTTACCGCATCTGGACGGTGGGAGACGATATCGCCTGGATGAGGGTTGATTCCGACGGCTCGCTTTGGGCGGTCAATCCGGAGTACGGTTTTTTTGGCGTCGCTCCGGGGACCAATTCAAAGACCAATCCGAACGCGATGGCGACGATCAAAAGCAACACCATCTTTACCAATGTCCTGTTGAAAAAAGACGGGACGGTTTGGTGGGAGGGGGGCGATCCTCCGGTTCCAAAAGAGGGGCTCGATTGGATGGGGCGGCCGTGGAAGCCGGGAGGAGAAAAGGGAGCCCATCCGAACGCCCGTTTCACCGCTCCGATCACGCAATGCCCTTCTATTTCAAATCGGCTGGAGCACCATCACGGGGTCCCGATTTCGGCGATTATTTTCGGCGGAAAAAGGAGCTCTCTTGCTCCGCTGGTATACGAATCATTCAACTGGCAGCACGGGGTCTATGTCGGGGCGACCATGGCTTCCGAGCGGACCGCGGCGCAGTTTGGTAAACTGGGCGAAGTCCGCCGCGACCCGATGGCGATGCTCCCTTTTTGCGGTTACAACATGGCCGATTATTTTAAACACTGGCTTAAGATGGGAAAGAAAATGGCGCGGACGCCGAAAATTTTCCATGTGAACTGGTTCCGCCTTGACGAAAAGGGGCGGTTCCTCTGGCCCGGTTTCGGGGAGAATTTACGGGTTTTGGAATGGATAATTGAACGCTGCCGGAACAAGGCGGACGCTCATCGCACGCCGATCGGTTATGTCCCCAAGCTGGACGGCTTGGATTTGACCGGGTTAAATCTTAAGAAGAAAGACTTGAAGGAACTTTTTGCGGTCAGGCCGTCGGAATGGATGGAAGATTTGGCCGATCAGAAAAAATTCTTCGAACTGTTCGGAGAGAAACTGCCGAAAGAGATCTGGCAGGAATACCACGCTTTAAAGGGCAGGTTGAAGTAGCTTTAGAGGATTTCAGCCAGCTTGATTTTTCCGGAATAAATCGCCTTACCGACGATACAGCCCTCAACTTTCAAGGTCTTGAGTTTTTCAATATCTTCCGCGGAAGAAATGCCGCCCGACGCGATTACCGCCGCTTTGACCTGTGAAGCGAAGTTCTTAATCCCCTCGATGTTTGGTCCCAAGAGCATCCCGTCTTTCGCGATATCGGTATAAACAAACCGTTTAACTCCGAAATCAACCGCCTCTTTGGCAAAAGCGATCACATCTTTGCTTGAGACCTTTCTCCAGCCGCGCGCGGCGACCTTGTTTTCTTTGGCGTCGATCGCGACGATGATGCGGCTACCGAATTTTTTGCAGACATTTTCAAGCAGGTTGGGGTTATAAATTGCCGAAGTACCCAAAATTACCCGGTCAATCCCTTTGCCGATCGCTTTTTCGATCTGGTCCATCCGGCGCACTCCGCCTCCAAGCTGGATCGGGATTTTGACTGCCGCGGCGATTTTTTCAATGATCGGAAAATTTTTGGAGATCCCGGTCCGGGCGCCGTCCAAATCAACCACATGCAGTCGCTTGGCCCCTTCTTTTTCCCATTTTAGCGCCGCTTCAACCGGGTCTTTGAAGTAAACGGTCTTGGCTTCAAATTTGCCCTGTTCAAGCCGGACGCATTTGCCGTCCAGGATATCGATTGCCGGAATTATTTCAAACATGTTTTATGAGTCCTCCAAAGTTTTTTAACATCTCTAATCCGATCTCACCGCTTTTTTCGGGGTGGAATTGGATCCCGTATAAATTGTCTTTCACAATCGAAGAAGCGAAAGAGATGCCGTAATCGGTCTCCGTCATAATGATAGCACTATCGGAAGGAGATGGAAAGTAGGAATGCGCGAAATAGACCATCGCGCCCGAAGAGATGCCGTTTAAAAGGGGAGTTTTCTTTTTTATGATCAGCCGGTTCCATCCCATGTGGGGAACAATCCCTTCTTTGATTTTTTTAACGTTTCCTTTTAATATTCCCAAACCCTTTTCTTTTCCCTCTTCGGACGATTCAAAAAGAAGCTGGTAGCCGAGGCAGATTCCGAGGAACGGTTTTTTAAGCCCGATTGCTTCGATAATAACTCCCTCCAGCCCCTTTTGCCGCAGTTCATTGATCGCGGAATCGAAGGAGCCGACGCCGGGAAGAATAACTCCGTTGGCCGATTTTATTTCTTCTTTGTCACTGGTAACAAAAGCTTTGATGCCGAGTTCGTTTAGGGCTTTTTCAACCGATTTGAGGTTCCCCGCGCCGTAATCTATGATCGCAATCATTTCAGGCAGAGCGATACCGCGCCCTGTAGGCCGGCTTGGGTGCCGAGTTTGGCTTTGACGACCTTAACCGATTCAAAGGGGAGGGGGAGAGCGTATTTTTTGAGCGCGAAGCGGATCGGCTGGAGGAGTGTTTCTCCCATATTCGACAAGCCGCCGCCGACAATGATTAATTCGGGATTCAAGATATTGATTATATTAGCAAAACCCATTCCTATGATATCCGCTACTTCGTTGATTATTTTAAAGGCCCAGCTTTTATGTTCTTTTGCCCCTTCGGCCACCTCAATTGCGGTTACGCCGTAGTGCCGGTGGATCGCCCCTCCCGCGGCCAGCCCCTCCAGGTGTCCGTATTTGCCGCAGGAACATTTCTTCCCGTCTTTCATGATAGAGATATGGCCGACTTCGCCGGCCGCTCCGATCGCTCCGCGGTAGAGCTTTCCGTTAATGACGATCCCGCCGCCGATTCCGGTTGAAAGGGTCACATAGACAAAGTTTTTTATCCCGATCCCGGCGCCGTATTTCGCCTCGGCCAGTGCGGCGCAATTGGCGTCGTTGTCGACATAAGTTGTAATTTTAAATTCGTCGCCGATTATTTTTTTTAGGTTGACCTCTTTCCAGCCGGGGAGGTTGGGAGGATGCATGACGATTCCGTTTTCGTAGTCAACCGTTCCGGGAGAGCCGATGCCGATCGCTTTTACCTGTTTTAGTTTTTTGTTGCCGATCCCGCGGATCGCTTCTTTAATCTTTTCCAGGACCTCCTTGTGCCCTTTTTGCGCTTCGGTTGGGACAACAATTTCTTTTATGATCTTCCCTTTCTCGTTTGCCAGCCCGGCGGCGATCTTGGTGCCGCCCAGGTCGATGCCTATAAAATACTTGCTTGAAGAACTCATGATTTTATTATAACATTTTTGAGGGCGGCTGAAAAAGGGTTATGCCGAAATAACCGGATTATTGAGGAGGTAAATAATGTTTAATTTAATGTCGGACTGGTTTACTTTCGGCCTATTGCGTCTTGATCCTGCCGCAAAGCTTGCTCAAAGTATTAATTTTTTTATTTATGACGTCTTAAAAATAGCCTTTTCTATTTTGGTTATAATAACTTTGATCAGCTTTCTGCGCACCTATGTTTCTCCACAAAAGATTAAACAGATGCTTTCTAGGCAGCGTTTCGGCCTCGGCTATTTTATTGCCGCGTTTTTCGGGGCGATTTCCCCTTTTTGTTCCTGTTCCTCGGTCCCGTTATTTATAGGATTTATAGAAGCCGGGATCCCTTTGGGGGTAGCCTTTGCATTCCTGATAACTTCGCCTTTGGTTAATGAGATACTTTTTGTTCTAATGGCCGGGACTTTTGGATTAAAGATCGCGCTTTTGTATGCCGGATTTGGGATTATGCTTGGCGTTCTTGGCGGGATGGTTTTGCAGAGGTTTAATTTTGAAGGTGATCTGATAAAAGAAGATAAAAAAGGCTGTGTGCAGGAAATGCCGAAAGGGATGAAGGACAAGCTTAAATATACTTATGAAGAGACCGCCTGGATTTTTAAAAAAGTATTTCCATTTATCGTTATCGGGGTTGCGATTGGGGCGTATATCCACGGTTATGTGCCGACGGAATGGATTAGGGCTCATATAAATTCCGACTCGATTTTTTCGGTACCGATCGCAGTTATAATAGGTGTTCCGTTATATGCCGGATGTTCCACTCTTGTTCCGATTATATTTGCCTTTACTCAAAAAGGGATTGCTATCGGCACCGCCATGGCCTTTATGATGGCGGTTGCGGGGCTTTCTTTTCCCGAGGCGATTATCCTAAAGAGCGTCATGAAGACCAGATTGCTTGTGATCTTTTTCACAATCGTTGCGATAGGGATAATGCTGGTAGGATATTTGTTTAACCTGATTATTTTTTAGGGGCTTTTCGCGTCCGCGCCTCGTGCGAGATTGAAAAAAGTTGTGGAGATAAATGCAAATATTGATCATTGCCGCCATTATCTGCCTGGCGCTTTCATTTTTTGCTGACAGGGGAAAAACGATCGCGGGAATAAAGCGCGGGGGGGTGATGCTCCTGCGCATTCTGCCGGCGTTATTGCTTGTCGTGTTCCTGGTCAGCATATTCATTTACCTGGTGCCGGAAAAAGTGATCACAGGATATCTGGGATCCAATAGCGGCGCTATGGGGATCGTCGCTGCCGCGCTGATCGGGTCGGTCTCTCTGATCCCGGGATTTGTCGCTTTTCCCCTGGCCGGGATATTGATCTCAAAGGGTGTTTCCTACACGGTTGTGGCGGTTTTTATCACCTCTTTGATGATGGTCGGCACTTTAACTCTCCCTCTGGAGATAAAATATTTCGGCAGAAAAGCGGCGATCATGAGGAATGTCTTGAGCTTTTTCGGCGCGATAATCATCGGCCTGTTAATGGGAGTGTTTTTTTAATGTGGAAAATATTGGATAACTTCTTTTTGTTACTTAGGGAGACGATATTTTTTTTGCCCCTGATGTTTTTGTTGATCGGCCTGTTCGACGTCTGGGTGCCCAGGGAAAAGATCGAAAGGCATATCGGGTACGGTTCGGGGCTGGCCGGCATGTTTTGGGTAATCCTGCTGGCCGTGGCCCAGCCCGGCCCTCTGTATGGGGCTTTTCCGGTGGCTTATATCCTTTACACGAAAGGGGCGAGCGTACGCAATATCTTTATTTACCTGGGGGCGTTCAGCTGCATGGCGATCCCCATGTATGCCTTTGAGATTGGCTTCCTTGGGGTCAAGTTCTGGTTCCTGCGCCTTATCTTTTCCCTGCTGGTCTTTGTTTCGATCGGTTTTATCATGGAGAGATTTGTCGGGGAAGATTTTAGGGTGAGGGAGGGGAGGTAGGGGGGGGTCGCCGAAGAAGGAGGGTTTGTTCTTATTTGGCATATTTCTTAATTGACGATATATTCACGAAGTCGCAATCCCGAGAAACCTCTCTGTCGCCCTCTTTTTGAACTGTTCGGAATTTCCGAACAGTTAAACCGCCACACGCCAAACATGTTTTTGCGGTATCGCCCCGGGCGGGAAAGATTAAAAAGGGAATAGTAATAATTTAATGCCTATTAGCAACAGAAAGACGGCAATTACTATTCTGAATTTCTCCTGCGGAATCTTATCTACAATTTTTTTGGCAATTTGCGCGCCGATGAATGAAACAGGAACAAAAATAAGCAGACTCCACCAAAGTTCTTTTGGTAAGGTTGTTCCACTCGCAAAGTAGGTGATAATACGGGTCGCGTCTACCGCCAGCCCGATTGCTCCGGCGGTGGCAATATATACTGCCTTTGGTAAATCAAAAGCCGATAAAAACATGCCTCTTACGGCTCCGCCGATGCCGAATATTCCCGCGAAAAAGCCGGACAAGGCGCCTCCCGTTAAGGCCATAGTGTTTGTGGCTTTGATTTTGAAGCGTGATTTGAAAATCAAAAATAATGAGTATCCGGCCAAAAAGCCGCCGAGTAAACGCAATAGTAATTCTTTGTCCAGATTGGTTGAAAAGGAAGCCCCCAGATAACTTGTCAGAAGGCCGACTATCCCAAAAAGCGCGATCAGCTTTAAGTCAAATCCTTTGCGGAAAAGCGAAACTTTCCAGATGTCGCCAAACCAGTGAATTATTGCCACTAAAAAAATAGCTTCAACCGGTGGGAAAAAAATAACCAACACCGGAATCATAGTGGTGGAAGTGCCGAAACCGGTTATGGTTCCAATTGTACTCGCGATAAGCGTGAGTAAAGCGATATAAATTGTTTCCATGGCTTTCCAATTATATGCGAACAAGCCATTGCGCGTCAAACCAAGCGGTGCCTTTAACCGCTTGACAATTATTTTGGTGAAGCGTATTATATATGCATAGGCATATATGAACAAGAAAAAAACAATCAAGATCTTCCGCGCTTTAAGCGACGAGACCCGGCTTTTGATAATTCAACTGCTGGCAAGAGGGGAGCGCTGCGTTTGCGAGATTTACTCGGCGCTCAAACTTTCCCAGCCCAAAGTTTCCCGCCATCTGGCCTATTTGCGCGAAACCGGGCTGGTAAAAAATAAAAAAGTCGGGCTCTGGCAGTATTATTCATTAAACCTGGCGGTCTTTTCGGAGCTCAAACTCAATAAGACGCTGGGGATCAAAAAACAGACCGGCGCAAATAAGTGTCGGAAAGGATGTCTAATAAAATGAAAACAAGAAATCGGGAGTTTAAGAAGGCGGTCAAAGGGAGCTTATGTTCTCCTTCGATCCCAAAAGTACCTTGTAAATTATCGCTTTCAGATAGATTTAATAATTTCCTTGTCAGGGCATCCTTCAATCGCCACGATTACGCTGTTGATCCGGGCCTATATGCTTTGGGCGAGCCGACAGCCGATTCTCCGGTGATGGTTTCCGCAAATTACAAATTGACCTTTGATCTCTTGCGGCAGGCGCTAGTTGGGCTATCCGCCTGGATATTGGTTCTTGATACCAATGGGGTCAATGTCTGGTGCGCGGCGGGGAAAGGGACCTTTGGGACCAAAGAATTGGTCAATCGGGTCAAGCTGACTAAATTGTCGGAGTTCGTCAGCCACCGGCGACTAATCGTCCCTCAACTCGGGGCGACCGGGATTTCTGCCCATGAAGTCAGGGCGGAGTCCGGTTTTAATGTTGTCTATGGTCCGGTCAGGGCCGAAGACCTGATAACTTTTTTGAGCGCCGGTCTGAAGGCGACTCCGAAGATGAGAGAGGTGACTTTTTCCTTGCCGGATCGACTGGTTTTGGTGCCGGTAGAGGTGGTGCAAGGTTTTCGTTACTTTGCCTTCGCCTCGATCTTCCTCTTTTTGCTCGGCGGGATCAATCCGGTAGTTAACCTGTTGGCCGCTTATTTTGCCGGAGCGGTTTTGGGTCCTGTTCTCTTGCCCTGGCTGCCAGGGCGGGCCTTTTCGATCAAAGGTTTTTTTGCCGGTTTGATCATGCTGGCGGTTGTTGTTGCCGCTGGAACAGTTGAAGCAAGCCTGGTTGAACTCCTGGCTTGGGGCCTATTGATAACTTCTCTCTCCTCATTCCTAACCATGAACTTTACCGGAGCCTCGACCTATACTTCTCCTTCCGGTGTGCTAAAAGAGATGAAGCTCGCCATGCCGTTGCAGATAGTCGCCGCTATAGTCGGAGCATTGCTTTGGCTGGTGGTGAGGTTTTTCTGATGAGCAAATTAAAATATTTACCGAATGTTGTAACCTTAAAACTGGATCGGGCCAAATGCAACGGCTGCGGGATGTGCCAGATCGTCTGTCCTCATGCTGTTTTTAAACTCGAGGGGCGCAAAGCTCAAATTGTTGATCGTGATGCGTGTATGGAGTGTGGGGCCTGTGCTTTGAATTGTCCGGAAGGGGCGATCACGGTTAAAGCCGGCGTTGGTTGTGCCTCAGGGATCATCAGCGGGATGATCCGTGGGACCGAACCGACTTGTGATTGTCATGCTGAAGGAGGGAATTGTTGTGGATAGTAAAATAGTTTGTGAAGAAAATAAGCTTGGGCTATTTGAAAGGTATCTGACTTTTTGGGTCCTATTTTGCATTGTCGTTGGAGTGATCGTGGGGAGGGCGTTCCCGGCAGGAGTTTCATTTTTAAGCGCGATGGAAGTGTCGGGCGTGAATATCCCTGTCGCGGTTCTTATTTGGCTGATGATTTACCCGATGATGGTGCAGATCGATTTTTCAAGCATTGTTAGGGTCGGAAAAAAACCAAAGGGATTGATCGTAACACTGGTAGTTAATTGGCTCATAAAACCGTTTACCATGGCGATCTTTGCCGTTATCTTTTTGAAATATTTGTTTTCCGCTTTTATAAATCCCACCCTGGCTACCGAATATATCGCCGGAGCGATTCTATTGGGCGCTGCGCCTTGCACGGCTATGGTCTTTGTCTGGAGCTATTTGACCAAAGGAAATCCGGCCCATACCTTAGTCCAGGTCGCGGTCAATGACCTGATTATCCTGATTGCTTTTGTCCCGATCGTAAAATTCCTGCTGGGGGTAAATCAGATAATTGTCCCTTATGACACTTTGATCTATTCGACGATCCTTTTTGTGGTTGTCCCCTTAACCGGAGGATATATATCGAGACAGCTGCTGATAAAATATAAGGGGATGCCTTGGTTTGAAAATGTTTTTTTGCGGATGTTAAAACCGGTTGCGATCATCGGTCTTCTTTCTACCCTGATCCTGCTTTTCGCGTTTCAGGGAAATATTATTATCGAAAATCCTTTGCACATCTTTTTAATCGCTATTCCGTTGGCGATCCAAACTTATTTTATCTTTGCCGTTGCTTATTTGTGGGCCAAGAAATGGCGGATTGAGCACGCGATCGCTTCTCCGGCG
>MEUE01000002.1 GCA_001771585.1 candidate division WOR-1 bacterium RIFOXYB2_FULL_46_45 | reverse complement strand
TACCACATCTACCGAAAAGGAGGGAAAACAAAAAGGTGGGGGAATGCAGCATAAGGAGAAGAATGAGGGAGGAAACCCCACCCCCACCATTTCTGCTCTATTTTTAATTCCATTATCTAGCTTTTAAAGGAGTCATTAAATGATCAAGACACAATTGGTCGAAGATGGGATATATATCACGATTAAAGACCGTTGTTATGTTTTTAAAAATATCCAGTTCGCGGCCTATCAGTTAAAAGTAAACGCCAAGGTCTTCAAAAATGACGACGCGAAAGACCGTTATCACATCGACATCGTAAACCTCTATTCAAGCGCCGCCCGGAGGGCGTTTGCAAAAAACTGTTCCGTCCTGCTTGAAGAAGAATTCAAAACCGTCGAAAGCGACTTGAATAAAATCATCACTCTCCTGGAAGAGAAAAAAGAAGAACTGAAAAAGGGGAGTCCGGCATCGGGCGGCAAGCTGGAAATCATGGGCGCGAAAGAGAGGACCGAAGCCCTTGAATTCCTGAAGTCCCCCACCCTGTTTGAGGAAATAACCAAAGACCTGTCGTCCCTTGGCTACATCGGCGAAGAGATGAATAAACTGACGGCGTATCTGGCGATCACTTCCCGAAAACTGGATGATCCACTCTCAATTATGATAACTTCAAGGAGCGCCGCCGGAAAATCATCACTTCAAGACGCGATCCTCTCCCTCCTCCCTCCGGAGGACTTTGTCAAGTACACCGCCTTGACCGGCAAAGCACTCTTCTATCAGGACGAATTCGCTCTGCAAAACAAGGTCCTGGCGATTGAAGAAGAGGCCGGCTCGAAAGAGGCAAACTATTCCCTGCGCGCGATCCAATCTTCAAAACATCTGTCGATCGCGACGACCGGACGGGACTCTTCTACCGGCAAACTTAAGACCGAGGTCTATCGGGTAAAAGGGCCGGTCAGCATCTTCTTTACAACCTCGAATGTCCAGATGGATTATGAGACCGCGAACCGCTTTTTGCGGTTGACCATCGATGAATCGCAGGAGCAGACCAGGCAGATTTTGCAAAGACAGCGGGAGCTTGAGACCTTGAAGGGCTTGCTGATAAGAGAGCAGACGGAAAAAATAATCAAAAAACATCAGAACGCCCAGCGGCTCCTCTATCCGGTTAAAGTTATAAATCCCTACGCTGAAAGTTTAACCTTTAACGACGAAACCCTGCGCACCCGAAGGGACCATCGAAAATACCTGAACTTGATCAAGACCATCGCTTTTCTTAATCAACATCAGAGGAAACAGAAAAGCGTCAATCTCCAAGGGAAAGAAGTTCCATATATTGAAGTAATTCCCGACGACATCAAAAGAGCCAACGACTTAGCCCAACAAATTTTCGCGCATACTCTGGAAGAACTGTCGCCGTCGAGCCGGACGCTCTTGAATGCCATCAAAGAGATGGTCGGGAAATCAACCGATAGTAATGAAACCAAATTCACCAGGAAAGAAGTGCGCGATTTTACCCTATGGGGACACTATCAGATTAAGACCCACATCAAAGAGCTGCGCGACCTTGAATATCTGATCCCGATCTCGGGCGGACCACGCAAGAAATATTACTACCAGCTAAACAGCGGAATTGACGGCAACGACCGCCTCAAAATTAATTTATCACCCCCTCGACTTCGCTCGGGGCAAGCTGGAAATCTGGGTAAATCTGGGCGTAGCCCAGATTTTGGAAGCGGGAAAAGCAAAAAAGTGTCTCTGGGCGCTGGGCGGGGGAAGAGATATGGATAACCAAAAGCTTCTTGATGAATTCTCCGATTACCTTAAAGCAAACCAGCTGGCGCCGGCAAGTATCAAGATACTCTGGTTTAAAATCAGGCGCTTTTTGGGGTTCCTGGAAAAAATCAATATCGATCTCCAAAACACCACCCCCGACATACTCAATACTTTTTTAACTTCCGTCTTCAACGAGGTTAACCATTACGGCCAAAAGAGCGGCCCCAAATTTCTTTACTATTATATCCTCGCCCTAAAACGCTTCTATAATCTCCTGGAAGATAAGGAGATGATCGGCCACAATCCGGCCAGCAGATTGCGGGCGCCAAAAACTGAAGCGACATTACCGAAAAGCCTTTTGAGCAAAGAAGAGATGGTCCGCGTCATGGATGTTCCGGATGTGAATTCTTTTCGCGGAATAAAACTGCGCGCGATACTGGAATTGTTTTACGGCTGCGGCCTGCGCAGCGGCGAGCTTTTGAATTTAAAGATGACTGATGTTGACCCAAAGGGCGGCACCCTTTTTGTGCATGAAGGGAAAGGAAAAAAAGACCGCCAGCTGCCGCTTGGGAAAAGCGCCGCCGGCTGGCTGGAGCGCTATTTGAAAATAAGGACTAATCTCGCCCCTCATCTCCCCTATCTCTTCCTGGCGGAGGGAGAAAGATCACACTTGTCCAAAGAAGGACTGTGGAGCATTATTGTCAGGATCAAAAAGAAGGCCGGAATCACCAAGGCGCTCCATCCCCACACCTTCAGGCATTGTTTCGCGACTCATCTTTTAGAAGAAGGGGCACCGCTGCACGCGATCTCAGCCATGTTGGGGCATTCAAGCATCGAGTCTACCCAAATTTATACCCAGGTTAATATCTCTACACTTAAAGATTTTCACCAAAAATATCATCCGAGGGAAAGGGGGAATTTAAATGGGATTAAGCATTGAACATCTGGCGGCGAAATATATTGAGTCGCTCTTAATCGCCAACTTCTCCCGCCGGACCATTGGAAACTACCGCGGGACTTTGGGCAAGTTTATGGGCTATTTGAAAAGTTACCAAGTTGATTCTCCCGATCAGATCACAAAGGAACTTTTACAAGATTATCAGGCCTTTATCGCCGGCGAGAAAAACAAATTTGGCCGGAATAACGCCGTAAAATCACAAAACAACACCCTTAAAATCGCGATCTACTTTTGTCGTTTCATGGCAGACAACGATTTTATCTTAAAAGACCCGACCAGGGGGATCAGGTACGCGAGAGAACCCAAGTGCCTCCCCAGAGATATCCTCTCTCCCGCGGAAGCGAAAAAGATACTTGAACAGCCGGATCATCAGACTCCCACCGGCTACCGCGATCGGGCGATTCTGGAACTGTTCTATTCTTCCGCGATCAGGAACGAGGAGCTGCGAAACTTGGATTTGTCCGATCTCGACTGCCCCAACGCGACGCTGATGGTTCGCCATGGAAAAGGGAACAAAGATCGTTATGTCCCGATCGGAAAGACCGCCTGCCAATGCCTGGAAGGATACCTTTGTCATATCCGGCCGGTATTTCTGCGCGACTTTAAACCGACCGACGCGCTTTTTTTGTCAAATCGGGGCACTCGAATCGGACACTCCTGCCTTGACGCGACTATAAAAAAATATGCCAGGATGGCGAAGCTTACGAAAAAAGTTAGCCCCCACACCTTTCGGCATACTTGCGCGACTCATCTGGTAAACAACGGAATGAACATCCGCCATGTTCAAGCGCTTTTGGGGCACGCTTCTTTGAGTTCGACGCAAATTTATACCAGAGTCGCGATCTCCGATTTGAAAAGGGT
Organism: candidate division WOR-1 bacterium RIFOXYB2_FULL_46_45; assembly: GCA_001771585.1. Taxonomy (GTDB): domain Bacteria; phylum Margulisbacteria; class WOR-1; order XYC2-FULL-46-14; family XYC2-FULL-46-14; genus XYC2-FULL-46-14. Next base: position 15,207 of record MEUE01000002.1, on the reverse strand, counting down.
TCTCAAAAAACACCATCCGAGGGAGAAAACGACCAAAAAAGAAGCCCGCGTACCAGAGTGATACGCAGGCCTCTCTTTAGCAATCGGCGTAATCGTACTGGACCGAATAGCCGTATTCGATCTGATCGAGAATCGCGTTCAAGCAGGACCGGCAAACCAATTTCTCTCGATTGGAACCGGCCAACCGAAACGCGATGTGATCAACGCCGTTGTTGACCGGAACCACAAACGAACCGCAGACACAACAATTCTTCATAAAAGCACCTCCCTCCTACGCCCTCCGGGCTACGGAGGGCAAGCCAAAAAGAAACCAGGCAGGGAGCTACCCCTGCCTGAAAACAACCAGCCGGGCGAGATCCCGCACCAACCGCTGATGCTGGCGCAAGCGAAGCAAAACCTGCGTGTAGCGGACAAACCGCCCGCAGTGCGCCCGCCGCCCAACCGAACAGAACTGATCCTGGGGACAAACCCTGCACGGATGCTGAACAACTGACATGAAAACCACCTCCTAATAAAAAAAATGAGCCGGGCACAAATCCCAGCTGAATTATTAAAAGCATTTTTCGGAGCGCTGTCACCCGTAGCGAATGGTGAGCGAGGCGACGTTCATTGATTTGATCTCATGTCGCCGAGTCGAACCAGAGCGGAGGGCGAGCGAGGCAAAAAAATATTGCCTGATATAATGCGTTTATTCCCTACAAAATTTTTTTGCCGAGCGAGATCTCGCAATACCCTGTGCGGAGGACGAAGAATGAGGACGGAGCATACACGAAGCCAGCCGCTCGATTAGGCCGTTTGCGAGATTGACAGCACTAGCTCCGAAAAATGCTATAATTAAAAAGCTGGGAGTGGAGATGCTTGGAAGGGATTTTTTTTATCGAATATTTTTCATATAAGGAGAGCTAAAGTAACAAACCTATAACCGTCGACTGAATCGTTATCCTCTCCGTTGGTACTATCACATACTTCCATGGCTTAACAATGCCATATTTACCGATATTTTTATTAACTACTTCACAATACTTCTCTGCAGTTGTCTTTTTCGCTTGGACGCTTGAGGTGTCAATCTCACTCTCCGGCTTAACTTCGACCAAAACAATCCTATCTTTTAATTCCACAACAAAATCCGGTTCATATCTATGGTGAGATTCACCTTCCGCATCTCGCCAGTACAGCCCTTCAAACTGATTCGGCGCTGGACGCAACCAATCCTCAACCGCCTCATCCCTATCCAACAAATAAGCCAGTCTTGCCTCGTCAGATGAATCAAATCGATACATAAAATGGCAGGCCTTTTTAAAGTAGCCAAAAACTATCTTTGCATTAAACGTGTCTATCTGCGACTCTAGCGAAAAAGGCTTTTCTCCAAACGACAAAGAAATATTATAATTTTCCAAATATGGCTTGGGCTCCCGAATATTGGACTCAAGATACCCTTCGGATCGTAATTCCTTATGATTCAATATCTGTTTATAAATATCTTCGGCTATAGATCGAGCGTTGCTCTCAATAATCAACGCTAAATTGTCATCATCAATCGCTTTTTTACTATAATGCGCCACAGCTTGCTCGGCTAATTTCAAAAGCAACGGTTTTTGCGCAGGATCATCATAATCAACTAAAGGAAAATCTAAAAGTGCGGCAATAATTGTACTTTGTGGAGTTTGCCTAGTGTGCCCACCAAAACTGGTCACCCTAGTCAGTTGCGACATTTTGCGTCCTGGGACTTCTTCGCCAAATAGATTTTTCTCACGGTCATTTTGCAATTGCTCTTCAAGGATAGCCCGCTCATTGGTATATGAGCGCAATTTATCAATGCTTGTGTCTAGGTCAAACTGTTCAAGAATAAGCTCGCCAAAACTAGGAGTAAGCATTAATCGGGGAATTGGTATGTTCCTTTTTTCCATGGTCTCTTCGGATTTTTTAGCAATATTGGAAAGCTCGTCTTTTGCTTCAATGCTGAAGGCCCCAAACAAGGTATCGGGGCCAAAGGACAATTCAGTCGTAGTACTCGGCTGTTGACCGTGATACTTAGAAAACTGGATATTTTTGATTGTTTCTTTAGTTAGGCCACTAATTATTTCTGCTTTTTTAGCCTCAACAAATTGTTCTCGCACACCAGTTTCCATAGTCTCTGATTGTGGCTGCTTTAAAACCAATTCTTCCGCATTCTTCTGTACCTCCTGCATTATCACTTTATTTTGCGTTATTTCCTTTTCTACCATATCAAGAATAACTGGTTGGACTTCGGTCAGCACCTTTATTTCTTTGACTTCCCGCTCAGAAATTTGCTCTACTTGTCCTTGAATAAGCGGTGAATCCTTAGCAAGCGCCACGACTCTAGCAAATTGTTCGTGTGCGACAAGCACTAATCGATCCACCAAAGGGACTCCAGTTCTTTCCCCATAAGGCAAGCGCAAACCGCGGCCAATTGTTTGCTCGGTTAAAATTGCCGCGGCTGCCTCACGCAACGGTGCGATGGTATAAACATTGGTCACATCCCACCCCTCTTTGAGCATGTTAACGTGGATAACAATCTCTACAGGATTATCAGGGTGTTCCAGCAATATCAGTTTTTCAATATTTTCATCAGCCTCATCCCCACGAAGTTTAGTATGTATCTCAATAACCTTGCCTTTGAATTCTCCGCCACGAAAATCATCACTATTAATTAAGGCGCGCAACGCTCCTGCGTGTTTTGTATCTTTAGCAACCACCAACAAAACCGGTTTTACGATCGGCTTATTATTTTCCAGCGCATATTCTTTAAGCGCGTTTTTAGCGCGTTCGTGAAAAAAGGCCGCAAGTTGCAATTTGCGCGCATCTGTCTCTATCGAATCAGGATCAAACTGGCTAAAATCCACATCGGCTTCTGTGCCTACCCACGGATCTTTAACCAGCTTTCCCCTTATTGCATCACCGAGGTTGTAGGAATACAGAACATTTTTCATCCTTATTTGGCGCGCGTTTCTTCCTGATCCTTGCGTCCCAAGATACGGCGTAGCTGTCATTTCCAGACCAAAAATTGGATCAAGAATATCTAAGGCACCAAGCGCAGCATCGGCATGATAATGATGAGCCTCATCAAGCATTACTACTAAATCATCCAATTCCTTAAGATAATCAAAATATGAAGCAAGGGTTCCGTCATCCTTTTGCCCATATATTTCCGAGCCTTTAACTATGCCTCGACCAGCAGCCATGTCTTTTTGCGCAAATTGCTGAACATTAAATATGTTTATTTCAATTTGATTCTTATAAAGTGATTGTTGTCTATAATCAGTGTAATTGTCGGTGGTAATAACTTTTACAGTACTTGTATTTACTTCCTGAAGACCCTTAAATACATACTTAGGATTATTGGCCTTACTAAAATCATCATAAAGCTTGCGATAGATGGTCAAATTGGGCGCAACAATCAAAAAATGCTGAATATTATAAACCAAGTATAAATAAGCTACAAAAGCACCCATCAACCTGGTCTTGCCTACTCCGGTAGCCAAGGCAAAAGTGTAAGCCGGAAAGGCTCTTTCATATTCCTCAAACTCTCGTGCTTCAGGAATAGCACTAAAATATTTTTTACTTTCTAAAAGGATATCAGCCGTATCCCTCTTGATTTCCCTGTTCATGCGCGCCAGCAATTTTTGCCCTGCTGGCGATTGCAAATAACCAGCAAAGAGTTCTAAGCTTTTTGCTTGTGGAGCACGCAAGCTCATCGCTCCACTTAGATATTTAAGCGCTTCTTCTGGTTTCATAGTATTTAGTCGTTATCCTCTTCAATCTCAATTTCTTCCAGGGCGGATTCTTTAATCGGTAATAAATATTCTTTTTTACCAAAATGGCAAGCTTTTAAAACTGACTGCGGAATTTTCTTAATCGTAATACGGCTGTCAATTTTATCCGCACCCGGCTCATATTTTTTAGGAGAAATAATCAGCGACTCACCTTCGGCAAGATGCCCAGCAATCTGCTGAATCATTGCACTTGTAAGAAGCTGGGTTGTCACATAGAGATAATTTTTGCCTTGCCCAACGCCATGCTTCCAATATTCGGTTTGACTTGGCTTGTAAGTAAAATTCATCAGCTTACACATCGCTTTGATAAGCTTGGTATCGTTATAAAAACCATCAATCACTGGATTACCAAACTCGTCTTTTACAATAAAACTTGGTGCCAGTTCATAAAACTTATACGCTCCGCCGCCTTTCCACTCAACTGTTTTGCTGATACCACCCTGATCCGTGCCGTCAATCACCTTATCCAATCGCACCTTGCAATGCGTATAAGCATGCTCACCCATTTCAAGGCCAATATATTTTCGCCCCATTTTATGGGCTACTGCGGCAGTTGTGCCAGAACCGAGAAAAGAATCAAGAACCAAGTCATTCTGTCTTGTTGTAGAATTTAGAATTCTATAAATTAATGCTTCTGGTTTTTTTCCTTGAGGGAAAAAAACACCGCCTTCTTGGCCAATTCCCCCACTCGTTTTAATGTCGGTCCAAAAATCTCCCGGGTTATATTCTAAATATTTATCCGCAAAAATTATTCTTATTCGAGGATCCTTGGAATAATTGTCAAATTCGGACTTAAAAAGGTAAAGCTTATTTCTTGCGGAAAGAACGACTGAAATATCTTGCCCTTCAATAACCGCCTGTTTAGCTCGCTCTTTAATGCTGCCTGCTCCGACGGCTTGGATTATCCTCCACGAATTGTTCCACTTAAAGCTGTCTTGTTCCGATTCTGCAACATTCTCTTCCTTAAAATATTTTGCTAATGTTTTTATCTTTGTGTCTTTTAAAAAGCTATTTACTTTTGATAAATTTATTGCGTTTGATTTGTTTTCATCCATCAATAGTTTGATTTCATTTAATGTATTCTTATCTATACCGCATAATATTTCCTTATATTCGTTATTCCATTTTCCCGACCGTATTTTAACGGGTTTAATTTCCGGAGAAACATCTTTTTTATAAAATAAAATAAATTCTTTTAACTTGGGAAATCGTTTATCGGCGTGAGACATCTTTACCCCGGTCGCTTCGGACATTTTAACGCAAATAATATTGATACGATTTTCTCGACCAAAGATATCATCCATAATGATTGTTAGATACGCCATCTCATTGTCATCTATCTGCGCAAAAATTACCCCGTCATCCCTCAAGAGCATCTTCAATAATTCTAGTCTTGGCCTCATAAGGGACAGCCAAGTGCTGTGTTCCACGCTATCGTCGTAGTGCTCAAAAGCATTACCAGTATTGTAAGGGGGGTCAATGTAGATGCACTTTACCCTGCCTTCGTATTCAGGCAAGAGCGCCTTTAGCGCGAGCAGATTGTCACCATGAATTATCATATTCTCGGTATTCGGGTCGTTGGCGCAATTGGAAAGCTTCGGATTTTCTTCTAAAATTCGGGGCTCAATATTTGCAATATCGTACTCAGGATTGTTTTTACCGATCCAGGTTAGTTCAAGTTTGGGCTTGTTCATATCGTACTAATCCTCCCCTAGAAGATCAGAAACAGCAGCTCTAACAACCTGCCAACAAATGTCACAGGTGTCTTTGTCTGGTTTTTCTTTGTTAAGTCGTTGCTGATAAGGATGAATAAGATTGCGTGATTCTCTAAGTGCATGACTAAACCGTTTAACATCTCCTTGAAGCCAACCGACTTCATGGGCAACATCAATTAAAGAAGAGAGGCTCCATTCGTGAATCGGCTTGGTTTTTGCCGCACGATCTTTTGGCGAAGAAGTTGCACGACACGCCATCGTTGTATTTTGTTCAACTTTATAAAGCAATGTACCCTCCAAAATACTTCCCATCATAATCACTGCGGATAGATGCGCCTCAGCCTTTACGCATTTTTGAGCTTCTTCCCAGCGAAATGCCAAAATAGCCGCCAATCCGTCATCAGATACACCCATTCTAAAGTTTGGAGAAACCTCGAATGGTTTATCTTTTGGCTCTGGCAAACTAGCCGTAGCCATTCGCTCCTTCATTTGAGGATTTATACCAGATAAGACAATTTCTAACCCTTCAATCTGCAATACCTGGTTCAGATGATCAATCATTTGTTGAGTCATATCTGAATTGCCACGGTATTCCTTTGGTGAAACAAGCCGAAGCAAAATACTTTCCAATGAGCTCATTCCGTTAATCGCTTGTAATGACTCAAGGACAAACCATTTTCGAGTTGAGGATACCCCTTGAGGATCAACACCAGCTCTTCTTAAAAATTCGCGAATTTGCGATCCTGTTCGATACGGCGCGGGAGATAAATATCCTTCACCGGCTCCACCATCAGAACCACATATTATTTCTGCAATTGATTCGAGCGTGCTTTCATCAAGTTTTTTCATGGCTATTACTTTTCCGATTCATTGACAAGTTTGCTCATCCATATTTTATTCTCCATCTTTGCCAAGCCAATTGGTTTGGGATTTTTTAGATAATATTTAATTGTTTTCGTAAGCATTGTCCGCTCTCGTTTGCCATTCTTCAGATAACCCAACTATTGCGCCATCAAGTAAATCAAAAACGGGATCCGCTTTTTTAGCGAATTCAACAACATTTAAAATAAAATTTTCGGAAAGAATTGACAATCCTTTTTTATTTACCGGATATCTAAAGGAAAAAGAATTTGAATCAAGCCCATTAAAACACTTAATGATTTCAACGACTTCCTCCACTTCCTTCGTTCCCTTATTTTCTGTAAGCCAGCCAATAGCAGTAAATACTTGCTTGATTGCAGGAATCAATGGCAACAAATCGTGTTTTCCAAGATCGTTGGTATCAACAACAGGAGTCTTCCCCAATAACGATAAAATATTATTTCCGTCAATAATTATCCCTTTGATATACAACTCCAGTGCGTGTCGATACAAAAAAACTATTGGGCAAGCTTGAATATCACTATACCCCTCGCTCTCATCTAATCGGCAAACCAATAATTTTCCTGCTTCATGATATGCTTCAGCATATGCACCAAATTCAGACAGTGAATCTTTTCTAAAATTCAAAACAACATTCCCGTGAAACGATTTTCCCATATTCCTTTTTGTCCCCCTTAGTCCTTCCGATAAATCCTTAGCTTTTTGTCTTTAACATCCATTATACTACCTTCCACCTCAAACAAAACAGCGTTTCCAGCTTGATCCTCTGTTTAAGCCGCGCTTCCACCCGCTCAATAAGCTGCTCTTTTCTGGTATCAACCTCATCCTGCGCCTCATATAATTTTTTCCTCATCTCATTGCGCTTTTTTTCTTGATCCTTTATCCCGCGTTGGACTTTGACTTTTTCCTCCAAATTAAGGATCTTCTTGGCCTGCGTCTTGGCGGTTTTAATCTCAATATCCAGCCTCTTTAAATCAAGCTCGAGCGCCGTCTTCATGTCATCCGCCCATTTATCAAGCTTATCGACTTCATTGTCAAAAAATTCACTGTTGCGTTCGGCGCTCTTTGATGAAATAAGCCCAATCTCCCGCTCTTCCAACTCATTTGCCCTTTTTTTCTCGTCTTCGGAAAGGTTCGCGGCCGCTGGCCTCACTTCCGCCGAAAGATAAAAGAGTTTCTTGGCAATATCCTGCGCGATCGGTTCGCTTTTCTCGTCTATCGCGGAAACAATCACATGATCTTCCGCCTCAAACGCCTCTACCGTATAATTGCTAACCTTCATAATGCCGCTTTTACCTACCAGCGGCTTTAGGACCGAAATGATCGTCGGATTTTTTGAATAATCAAATAATACTTCGGCTTCTTGAGAAGATTTCTTTTTCAGTTCGCTTAAAATTTTCTGCGCCAATATGTGCCCCGGCCGGTAAATATGCGCGTCTTCCACATTTTTACCGATCTTGTAAGGGCCGGAATCGATCTTTTCTTCCGGAAAAGGATTGTTTTTAAGCGTAAAAGAATAATCCTTTTCAATAAAGTCGGCATTATCACCCAAATAATATCGCGTAATATCCCATAACCACTTTTCATAAACACCAAGATATTCCCTGCTTTCGCGAATGTTTACTTTTAACCGCTCATGCACTTCGGAGTCAAAATTTTCCAGCAATTTCTGGCGCGTATCGCTCAAATTATGCTGAATGCTGTCTTCCATTTCTTCCTGGAGGGCATCAAAAGCGGAATTGATCGCGTCCTCCGAACGGCAAGACTGGTAAATTGCGGCGATGCGTTTTTCAAAATCAACTCCCGACTCAATGCTTCCCAGCACTTCATCGCTCGCTCCAAACACACCCTTAAATAAACTGAACTTCTGGTCCAACAGTTCATAAACACGCTGGTCGGCAGCGTTTTTGCGGTTTACAAAGTTGATTACCACCACATCATGCTTCTGCCCATAGCGGTGGCAGCGCCCAATCCGCTGTTCAATCCGCTGGGGGTTCCAGGGGAGATCGTAATTAATCAGGAGCGAACAAAATTGGAGATTGACCCCTTCCGCGCCGGCTTCGGTCGCGATCATGATTTCCGCCTCATCCCTAAAATGTTCCACAATGGCGGCTCGTGAATCGGCTGTTTTGGAACCGGTAACTTTGTCCGAATCTTTATATTTCGCTAACCAGTCCCGATATATCTCTTTTGACCTTTGGTCACTATTTGTTCCGTTAAAAAGAACTATTTTTCCGGCGTAGCCGTCTTTTGAAAGCAATTCCAAAAGATAATCTTGGGTAATCCTCGATTCGGTAAAAATAATCGCTTTTTTTCTGCCCCCTAATTCCGTCGCCATTTCAAAGCCCTTTTTGAGAGCGGTAAGCAAGGCCTCCCCTTTTGAGTTTTTCCATATTTCCTTGGCTAAATCGCGGTATTTTTCAAGATCATTCCGTTCTGTTTTCATTAATTCAATATCTTCTTTGGTATAAATAACTTTTTTGTCCTCTTCTTCTTCCTCATCTTCCTCGTTGTCATTCCATTCATCATAAAGCTCATCGTAATTTTCAAAGTTCTGGTCGAGTCCCGCAATGCCGGTATCTTCGATAAACTGCCGGTTCTCGGCTTCTTCAATAAGTTTTTGCAGCTTATAAACCAAACTATCGAGGGTACTGGCAATCGCGAAGGATGAAGAGGCAAGAAGCTTGCGCAGGATAAGAGTAATTAACTGGCGCTGGCTTGAAGGAAGAGCGAACAACTTCGGCCGCTGGAGATACTCGGACATGCCGTTGTAAAGCTCTGTTTCCTGTTCGGTTGGCACATAATCCTGGGTTAAAGGGATGCGCTTGGTGTATTTGATATATTCCAGAACCTGCCGGCGCAGGGTACGCGTGCATACCGGTTTTAAACGATTACGAAGATCGGTAAACATCTCCTGTTTTGGCTCCACCAATCCAAGCTCACTCTCAAAAATATCCTGCTCGCGTGAGACGCGGGCATATTTCGCCTTAAAACTTTTCAGGTCGCCGAACAGATGATCATCAATCACGCTAACCAGTCCGTATAATTCAAGCAATGAATTTTGCAAGGGAGTCGCGGTCAGCAATATCTTCGGCACCTCGCTCAAGGCGTTTTTTATCTCCTTGGCTATTTTATTGCTTGATTTATACACATTGCGAAGATGGTGGGCTTCATCAATAACGGCAATATCCCATTTTGTTTGTTTAACATAAGACGCTTTTGCCCTAACAAAATGGTACGAACTAATAACGATAACCCCCTCTTGGTCAAAGGGATTAAGATTCCCGTCTTTTACGTATTGGTTAAATGATTTTGTCTCCAAAATAATCGACGGCAAAAAAAACTTTTCTTGAAGCTCCGCGTTCCATTGTTTACGTAAACTGGAAGGGACAATCAGCAGAATTTTTCTTTTTCTTTCCGCCCATTTTTGGGAAAGGACTAGCCCCGCTTCAATTGTCTTTCCCAATCCAACTTCATCGGCCAAAATCGCACCCTTTGAAAGCGGAGATCTAAAGGCAAAAAGTGCTGCTTCAATCTGATGAGGATTAAGGTCAACTTGCGCGTTAGAGAGAGTTGAAGACAGTTTCTCTAAGCTATCCGAAGCACATCGTTTAGTCAGTTCATAAGCAAAATATTTCGCATGGTAGTCAGTGATATTCATTTGTGTAAAGTAGCATAAACTCCCACCGCAACCGCCACCCCTGTGAGTACCTTATACCAATTATCCTCCCACCAATCGGGCTTTTGGCTGACGGAGACGGCTACAATATCACCATGCTTTAACCCCCTGTAGTCCCCCTTATCAGGGGGACCCAGATACGCGCGCGCTTCATCAACCGATTCGGCTTTCTTCACATCCCAAACGTTCTTTTTGATATCATGCTGAATTACATAAATCGGCCGGGGAGTTAGAAAGACGACTACTTGAGCATTTGCTATGTATCTCGAAAAAGCAGATTTTAGGTTGTTGTTGAATTCTTTCAGCGTTTGCCCTTGTGCTTCCACTCTGCCCAAAAAAGGCAGAGAGATGGTTCCGTCGGGAGCGATGGTTTGTTTGGTGTCGAGATCTTTTTTGCCGAGGATTTTAACTTCCAATGTATCACCCGGCGCAAGGACATATTCTGCTGCGAAAATTGGGATCTGAAAAACAGGGATCAGGAAACAGGTTATCAACAAAAGACAGATGAATTTTTTCATGATATTTTTTGCCTTTGTTTTTAGGGACATTTTTAGGGACATTTTTGAGTTTTTAGAGACATACTATGCCGCCTCAAAATATGCCCCCTTTTTATATCCTGTTTTTTTAACAAATCCAATTTCAACTAGTCTTTTTATGTCTCTTTGGGCTGTTTTGCCACTGATGTTTCCAGATAATCTGACATATTTTTTGATTGTTATTTTTTCGCCTTCATTCATCATTAGCCGCAAGGCTTCAATCTGCCTGTCATTTAACCCTAATTCCCGCAAATCTGTCTGTCTCTCCGCTGGTATATTTGGAACCAGATCTAAAATCTTTTCTCCGGGGCCGTAAAACTTTGCCACAAAGAAATCCCCTTCTTCCCAAAATACCGGCTTGGCCAACCCGTGTTCATTCATAATCCTTTTCATTTTTCCGATGCCGGTGCCGAATTTTTCCATATCCTTTGTCTCATGGAAAATATCGCAGATCTTTTTATTCCTGGTGGAATGATGCCCTTCCAGCCTCTTTATGTTTAAGCCGGGCAATAAGCCGCCGGGATTGCTTATTTCTATCCGGTCATCAAATATTGAAAACATGATCGGCGCTCCGTGGTAGGCATAGTCCCTGTGGGCGACAGCGTTAATGACCGCTTCCCTTATCGCTTCAAAAGGATATTCGGGGATATCGACGCGCTTAAACTCGACAATCTTTCCGGCTAAGCGGGTATTTCTTTTAAAAAACAATTCAACCTCATCCAGCATTTTGTAAATAGGACCCGTTATTTCCTTTGAATCCATAAATTCAGTGCGGTCTACGCCCTTAAACCGCGCTATCCTTATTTCACTCTGGGGAATATAGGCGGAAGGATCTTTTCCGAAAAAGAGCAGTCCGGCATTAGTGGGACGTAGCTCGCCGTTTTCTTTTTGCACCACTTTCAAGGTTTTAACCAAAAAGTCCCTTATGGAAATTTTGGGAACAGCAACATTAAGCTTGACCGCCCTATTTTCCAGAAAATCTTGTGCTTGTTTTTCGTCTATCGCTCCGTAGGGAACATCTTTGCGGGCCAATTGGTCAAAAGGTTTTTTGGCCAGAACGCCATTTTCGTCAAGATAAGTAATCAAGCTGTTTAATGTTTGGGTTTTTAATCCGTCTATGCCAAAGAATCTTTTGTAGATAAAAGAATCCCTGACGGTTTTTACGAATTTCCGCGTGTCTTTGTCTCTTTTGGAATCATCTTTTCCCTTGATAAAAATTATGATCTCGCCCTTGGGATTAGCTTTGAGAAAGCGGCTAAATTCTTTCTCCGTTGGGGAATACCCGTCTTTTCCTTTGGCCCCGTATTCATCCCCGATTATTCCCAGGTAAATATCGCTTTTCTCAACCTGTTTAAGATATGTTGAAACGGGGTGTTTCCCTTTGGCCGGCAAATCCTCAAAAAGAAAGACATCAAAAAAATTCCTAAGAGCCGCGTTGTTTTGGATTACATCCCTGACAGCCAATCTTTCGTCTTTTAGCTCTTTCTGGTTTGCGCTTATAAAAATGCTGTGTTTTCTCATTTTGACTTTTCCCTATACGCTTATTATATCAAACCAAATCGGACAATTGGGCAGATCATTGATCTGCTCCTACAATCGAATATAAACCTCTCCCGAATAGACAAACTTCCTAGATTTTATCCGCAACTGCACTTCCTCAATATTCAGATTGACTTCGGCCAGCTGGCTTTGCAATTCGGCGATACGGGCATTCTGTTTTTCGATCCCCTCTTTCCCCAACAGCGCCTGCTTGCCCAGTTCCGTCAAGCCCTCGTACTCTTCGCCCGCTTCCGTAATCTGGCTTCTGATCTTTCTCGCCCGCGCGTGAAAGCCGGAGAGATCGACCAGATCACGCTTCCTCTGCAGATCAAACTGCTCCGTCAGCGCCAGTTCCCGAATTTGCTTTTTGCCGGCGAAGCGCAAATATAAATCGCCGCCCTTTTGCTCGAAAATATTAAACGAGCCGGCGCCGGCGGGGAGAGTAACTTTCATCCCTTCCGGCAGATGGATCGTACCGGAAACAAGAGCCTTGTCCGGTATCTGCGACTCAAGATATTCACGGCTTTTGTCCTTAAACTCTTTTCTCTCAACTTGGACCGGCCGCTTCCCCTGCTTGACTCTCATTTTCTCGGCGATAATATCGGAAGCCAGCTCATCGCTGATGGTGTAAATTTTGCCGTCCAAAAGGATAACGATCCTTTCGTTAACCACATCCAGAATTTCGGCCGTGGCGGAGATTGGCTGCTTGGTATCTTTGAAATATCCTTTGAATTCCAGATATGAAACCAGGTTTGACGATTTGAATTCTTCAATCGCGGAGCCGGAGGTCGCCAAAAGCCAGTGGAGAGAACTTCCGATCCCGTATTTTGAAATCGGCAGGGTCAAAGCCAGCATCAACACGATGATTATGAAAACGACAATTTCGGGACGGGAGCCGGAATTGATCCGGTAGCGGTGGTTAAGCGGAATAACATCCCTCACCTCCTGCGGCCAGAAGAGCTGTGAGCCGCGCTTGTTGAACATATCAAGTACAATGTGGGAAAAGTAGCCGATTGAAAAAGCCGCCGCCCAGCGAACCGGCAGATCCGACCAGCCCCATCTTGAAATCAGCGGGATCAAACTTACAAAAGCGATTAGGACACTTGCGCTGATGGTGGCGCTCATCCAGCCGATCAAAGAGTGGGTGACGGTGCGGTGACCGAATCTTCTTTCTATTCTCGATGAAATCGGATAAAGGAACCGGCCGATGATCGAAGCCGGGTGGTCGGCGTCCGGCAGGAGCGCCCCGAGTATCGCGAAAAGCATGATCGTCCAATGCAGGCTCAACTTTACCCCAAACAGGGCAAGTATGATGAGCGTTAAAAAGACTCCGAACACGCTATGCGTCGGCGCGAGCATTCTTATCTCCTCCCAAAACTTCTCAAAATCCTGGTGGCGGTTGCGATAACCGCCATGCTGAAACCGGCCAAAATATAGTTCTCAAAACTGTGCACCCCCAGAGCAAGGAACCGGAAAACCATCGCCGCGCCCCAGACGACAAAAAGGAGCGACGACCAGTCCCGGTAGCGGACCCCCGACTCGTGGTAAAGTTCGCGCACGTCGGTATCTTTAATCTTTGGATGGCCGCTCAATTGATTGGCCATCTCCACAATCGCCAGCGGCACGCCGCCGGCCAGGGAGATGATGTGGGTCTCCAGCAAATTATAATCCTCGATCACCATTCCGGCAGTCAGCTGCTTGATCAGGGCCTTCTCGGATTCGGAATCAAGCGGCGGCAGTTCGATTTTCTTGAACTTCCACCAGACCTGCTTCAAACGCTCTTTGGTCTCGTCCGCGGCGGCTAGGATAACGAAGTAATCGGCAAGCGACAAAATCGGACCAACATCCGAAAGCCGCAGTTTGTCGAGGTTGTCGATGATCAGCGTCTCTTTTCGCGCGCATCCCGCGAAAACGCCGGTAAGCAGCTCGGTTATCTCTTTTACGCCGGAACGGTTTTTCTGCGGCAGGCGCTTGTTCCAGTCCGGGCAATACTTCTCGCAAATCTTTTGGAGAAACTGCCGGATTGGGGTTGGAGAATCCAGATACAAACAACCCTTTTCTTTGGCGATGAGCTTCAAAAGATGGGTCTTTCCCATGCCGATTTCGCCGGTCAAAAGAGTCGAAAGCCCTTTGTCCAGGTTTTGGCGGATATCCGCGAGGAGAGCGTCGCGGCCGATGGTTGAGTCCTCTTTGTTGATCGGGACCGGCTCTATGATCCTGGCTTCTTTGGGTTTGCGTTGGATTAGATTGGTGATTTGTTTGACGATCTTCGGCCGCCGATCCAGTTTTAAAAGTTCCTCCCTGGGTACCCCACCCGCTTTTTCCATCTGCGCGGCTTTGAGGTAGCGGCGGAGCGCTTTGGGAGCGGTGATTCCCAAAATATATGCCGCGTTATCAAGCGACGGTTCCATGGAAAAAAGGCGGACCGCGAAGGTGTTGCGCAGGGTCTGAGCCGAGATGCTTTTCTTGATGCCAGCCTCTTCCCCGTATTTTTTTATGAGGCGGTCGATGGCGCGGGCCGACAAACGGACCGGCTTGCCCCTTGAAGTTGTGAACAGGGCGTTTGACGCGTTGTCGATTCTTTCCTGCGACCAGCTCGACAGGGCGTTATATGTTTCGTCGTTTAGGGGGATTTTTCTTGGGCGGGAACCATTAAACCGCAGCGTCTTGGTTTCCCAGTCGATTGACTCAATATTCAGATCGTGGATTTCGTTTCGATATACCCCGGTACCGAGCAGAAGCCGGACAATGGCGAGATCGCGGGAGCTTTTTAGGGTAGCGATTAAGGCGCTAACCTCGTCTTGGGTTAGATATTCAACCCCGGTGAACATGTAATATTATACCACGCCCTGGTGTAAAATAGTGCCACTAAGACCTGCCTGCCGGCAGGCAGGTGTAAAACAGTGCTCCTTTTGGAGCTCTTAACCCAGGCCGTCTTTATCCCAAAACGTTCCTAAAATAGCGCAGAAATGGTGGGGGTGGGGTTTCCTCCCTCATTCTTCTCCTTATGCTGCATTCCCCCACCTTTTTGTTTTCCCTCCTTTTCGGTAGATGTGGTATAC
>MEUE01000001.1 GCA_001771585.1 candidate division WOR-1 bacterium RIFOXYB2_FULL_46_45 | reverse complement strand
AATTGCCACATCGTCTATCGCCGTTATACTGAAGGTCGGCCGCGCAGAAATATAATCATCACTGCGGATCGCGGTGTCTTTTATCTTCATCGTGATTGTCGGCGGGTTGGCATCTCCACCCTTGGTCGTAAAGCTCTGGCTATAGGCCGAACTCAACGGATTCCCGTACTGATCCTTGGCCGCAGTGCTGATTGACAAAGTATAGCTGGTCCCGCCGCTTAACTGGTTCGTCGGTGTAAAGGTCATCGTCGTATTCGCACTGTTCCAGCTGAAGGTTCCCGTTACTGCCGCTTTTGCTCGGATTGAACTGCTTCCGGCTCCGTCATCCAGGCCAAAAGCATTTTCAACGCTCTCCGTATCCATTGTAACCGGAAAGGTTATTTCAATATCCGAATCAACCGGAACATCGGTTGTCGGGATATTAAGACTAATCTGTGACGGATCTATTTGCGAGGTATCCAAAACGAAGGTCCAGGCAGTGCTATAAGCCCCGTAATTACCCGCATTATCTTTTGCACGGACATCCCAAGTGTAGCTGGCATCGGTCAAAGTTGTGGAAGTATATGTTAATGCCGCTGTCGTTGCCACTATTGTTCCAGACAACCGAACCTCATAGCTTGCAATACCGGAGATAGGATCTGTCGCCGCGCTCCAGGTAAAAAGCGGCGTCGCATCATTGGTATTCGAATTATTGGTCGGGGTCAGCAGTGCCGGCGCGGTCGGCGCGGTCGAATCGATAATAAAGGTCCCCGACTCCCCCGTCCCATAGGCATTGTAATCATCCTGCATCTCTATCTTAACTTTTACTTCGGTAGTACTAAGCCCTGTGGGCAATATCCAGCTGTAAGGAGAGGTCGTTGCAACACCGGTTTCGATTGTAAAAGGATAGCTGGTTCCCTCATCGGTTGAATAATATAAATTCATTGAATCAGCTTTTATCCCTTTAGAATCAGTCGCCTGAAAAGTAATATTATGCGTGCTTGCTCCCTGCCAGGTATTTCCTGTCGCGGGAGATTCAATCGTTATCACCGGACCAGTTGTATCGGTGCGATAGATCGTAAAATCGGCATCCGATTCGTCGGTCCCATGCACAGTTGCCCCGCTTATTGCCTCAACACTGATCCTGCAGGTAGCGCTGGTAGCCGCAAGGATCGGAACTGTCCAAGAATAACTGCCGGTGTTGCTTAATCCTGCCTCAATCAAAGTGTAGCTTGTGCCGCTATTAGTCGAATAAGAAAGATTGACCGCATTAATGCCGTCAGCGTCCTGCGAAGCCTGCCAGGTTATTGTTTGTGCCGAATTTGCCTCCCAGCTCTCGCTGCCGTTTGGAGAAATCACTCTCACCGCAGGGACCCCTCCGGCCGACATATCGTACTGGTACGCCCCCATATCAGAGGTAGCGGGAGTCGCCGTGTGGATACAAGGCGAATTTAATGCCAAAGTAAAATCATCGCCATCCGCATCCGTAAATTTCGCGGTCGCAGAGATTGTCCCCGTCTGTAGATTCAACGTCCCGCTATTATTAAACCAGTTTTCATTATTACCGTAAGCGTCCGAATAACTGACGTTCGCAATTGAAGGATCTCCTCCTGTCCCGTCAACTAAAACGCCAAAGCTGTAATCCGGAACAGAGGTGTTGGTAGGAGCGGTTGTAATTATACAATTTTCGATGTCAACGGTACCCGAATTAACAATAATTCCGGTAGCCAAATCAACATTGTTGTCGTTTTTTGCCAAAGTATTATGATTAAAGGTCAAGGTTTCGCCAACCGCCAAATACACCGAAGCTCCTCTTTCAAAGGCCCTGACCTCGTTGCTCGATATGGTCCCACCGTTAACGGCGTCTCCGTCATCTCCAACCTGCAACCCGTTTTGCGCGTTTGTCCCAACCACAACGTTACTTGATATTTCATAGGTCCCGGCTCCACCCGCCAAATTTATACCCCTTACCCCGTCCGCATAAATGCGCGAATTTTTTACCTCTGTCCCGCTGCTCCCGTTAACGTTAACCGCGTTATCCGTATTGCTTGCCATGGTGGTCCCATCCGCTTCGGTTCCAATGTAGTTATTGTTTATAATATTCGAATCCGACCCGGCATCATCTATACTGATACCGTTGGTTGTATTGTTTGAAATAATATTCCTACCGCTCGCCGCTCCGTTCCCTACCTGATTGTTATTTGCCCCTCCAAACATTAAAATACCCGGTCCGTTATGCCCCATCGCGGTCGTACCGTCCCCTCCTATCCCAATATAATTGGCAAGGATCTTGTTCTGATCCGCATCTTCAAGCGCAATTCCCCCGGAATTGTTCCAGACAATTACGCAGGATTCAACCGTATTGCTGTCCGCTCCCGACAGAAAACTAATTCCCCACTCGCTATTCTTGTTCTTGGTCGTCCCATCGGACCCTATCCCGATATAATTATCGTCAATTGTGTTAAGCGTGCTTCCCGAAAGAAATATCCCGCTCCCTCCGTTTGAAGAGACCACATTCCTTCCCGTGGCCGCGCCGTTCCCAACATTATTCCCGGTCGCTCCCGTGTCTATCATTATCCCATGTGAATCGTTCGCCACCACCCCGGTCCCGCTCGCGTTCACCCCTATATAATTATTCAATATCGTATTGCTGTTTGTGTTGGTATAAATCCCCTGCCATACATTGCCGGAAATTATATTTCTGTCTCCGGCATTGACTCCCCCAATCGTATTCGAATTCGCCTCGCCTTCCATGTTTATCCCCCGCTGCCCGTTCCCCAAGTCCGCCGTCCCGTTTACGTCCGTCCCGATATAATTCCCTTTAATCGTATTGCTTGAAGAACCGCTGTCAATAATATCAATCCCGTGCTGTGTATTCCCCGATATAATATTCCTACCCCCGGAAGTACCGTCCCCTATGAAATTGTTTGAAGAATTGTCGTTTATCCTTATCCCGTGCCGGTTATTCGCGATAGCAGTATCGCCGGAAGGATTTGTCCCGATATAATTCCCTAAAACATAATTTCCGCTTGATCCCCCTCTTATTCTAACCCCATCAGATCCCCCTCCGCTGTTTCCGGAAATAATATTTCTTCCGCCGGCGGTTCCGTCTCCGGCATAGTTGCCGCTTGAACTGTTGTCAAATTGTACTCCAACGTCATTGTTCCCAACCGCGGCATCCCCGGCCGCGTTAAGGCCGACATAATTCCCTACAATAATATTGTTGGTGGCGCTAAAAACATTGACTCCGACTCCGCCGTTCCCGGATATTATATTCCTGCCAGCGGCCGATCCATTGCCGACATAATTACTATCGGCGCTATTCATTATTTGAATTCCTGCCCCGGTGTTGGGAACAGAAGCTTCCCCCAATCTATCTGTTCCGATATAGTTGCCCAAAATATAATTGCCGGTGGAAACTCCTCCATTGATATCAACCCCGTTCGCGCCGTTGCCGGAAATAATATTCCGATTGCCCGCTTCGATGCTTCCAATATAATTATTAGGTCCATTATTTATATAAATTCCGCCATCGTTCGGATTGGCTGCCGCCGAAGAGGCGGTCGCGGTAGTACCGATATAACAGCCCCAAATCGTATTCGCGTTGCTGGAAATATTAATCGCGTACCTTCCCCCACCCGAAAAACCGTTAATTATCAGGCTTTTTATCGTGTTGGATGTTGGAAAATCAAATCCGTCAAAACTGGATCCCGCTTCCGCGCTGATCATAATTTCAGGCCCCAGGGGATTGTCGTCTCCGACATTGTCCGTCTGTGTATTGCCGTCAATAACCGTCTCGCCGCCGAAAGGAGCCTCAAAAACAGGGAGCGCCGAAGCGACTTTTATTATCCAATAACTTACCCCTTCAACCGTTACATAATTGGCATCCGTTCGGGGAATATTAAACGCAATTTCGTCTCCACCCGGATTTGCCACAGCATCCGTTATCGCCGTCCTCAATGTTCCGGGATCGGTGGTATCGGCGCAGTTGGTTACGGTGTAGGTAGCCGCTCCTGATTGACCGGCTATCGACAACCAGCTTCCGGCAATCAGCAACAGAATAAAAAGAAGTTTTTTCATTTTCTCCTGATAAACCTCAAGAGTGATCCGATCCCAACCACCGCCGCGGCGGTGAACAAGCCCGCCTTGACAAGCAGCCAGATCAATTCGTTCTCAACCTGTTTCACCGCGATCTTTTGCTTCGCTTCCGGGGTTAAGGTTTGCGCAAGGACAATTGTCTTTACCGGTTTCTTGATAATTGGTTTCTTCTTGATTGCAATCGGTTTCTTGACAATTGGTTTCTTTTTAATAACCACCGGTTTCTTGATTGGTTTCTTGACCGGTTTTATTTCTGTCTTTTTTACCTTTGCCTCTGTCCTTACCTGCGCCTGCGCCTTTGCCTGCGCCTTGCCGACAGGCATTATAATGGATGGTTCGTCATCGTCTTTGTCCAATGGTATCCCATAGGACAGGGCAAAGAAATGATTGTCGACTCCCGGCGTCGCGTTGAATTGATGATACGCGTAATCAAACCTGAATTCACGATAAAATAATCCGATACCGCCGGTCAAATTGTTACTCACTCCCAGACCGCTGTTCCCCGTCCCGATCCACTCCTGATCGATACCACCCCTAATCGCTAGAAATTTAATCGGCTGCCACTCCACACCCACATGAAAGAGCGACGGTAAATAAGTCTGCGTCGGATAATATTCGCCGTCAAGATTAAAGGTCAGCTTCTGGTTCCCCATCTTCCTCAACCCCTCTTTCCCCCACACTTTTAAAGAAAGACCTCCCTTCAATGTCGCCGGGAAGGTTTCTATCACTCCCGTGTTCCAAACGATTCGCCCTCCAAAACTGGCCGGTAAAATATTTGTCAGCGCCAAACCCAGATTCAACGGCTTGCTCGGTTTAAACATCAAGCCCAAATCAACATCATACCCGGACGCGCTCGCTCCCCCCTGGCTCGTCCCGCTCAAATTCTTCGAAAACATCTTGAGGGTTGCGCCTCCCGACAACATCGGGTTTAACGGAAACGCATATGAAAAAAGCATGACATGGTCGTAGTCGGCATAGCTGACCGTACTGCCGTCGGAAACCACTCTTCCCCCTTCTATTGAAGTGGAAGAAGTGGTGTATCCAAGATTGCTCCCCAAGTAGCCGATACCAAAAACACCTTGTTGAACCGGAACAGCCAAGCCGACCGTCAGATAATTAACTTCGTTGACAAATTTTCCTTGAAGAGAGGTGATCTGCCATTGTTTGAGCTGTGCCAATCCCGCCGGGTTCATAAAGATCGCGTTGACATCGTCCGCCAAGCCGATATATGCCTTACCCAAACCGAGCGGACGGGCGCCGACCCCAAGCCGGACCGGATCGTCCGCGATCTTGGTTGCCGCCAACAACACGCCGCTCAACAGCAAAAAAACTGCCGCTATTACGAATAGCTTTTTCATTTTATTTATTTATAGGTACGCGTGCGTTATTTATACCAAATTCCAAAACCATTTGCAACCACTTTTTTTTCTTGCTATACTATCGCCAAGGCAGGAGGTCAATGAATCACGCCCGCGAAACGCGATATAGGCATTCGTTGAGGGTGGCCAAAGTCGCCCGGGCTTTGGCCAAACATTACCGTGCGGACGCTAAAAAGGCCGAAATTGCCGCCCTTTTGCACGATTGTTCCCGGTTCCTCACTCCCGACGAGATGCTGAAAAAGGCAAAAGAGCTGGAATGGAAAATTGACAAAGTCCAGAGAAAAAACCCGAAACTTCTCCATGCCGATTTGAGCGCGCATTTCGCAAAAGAACTGTTTGGCATAACCGACCCTGAAATTTTGTCCGCGATCAGGTCGCACACGGTTGGAAGCGGCCGGATGTCAAAGCTTGACAAGATCGTTTACCTGGCCGACCATATCGAACCGAAAAGGGATTTTCGGGGAGTCGCAAAGATCAGGAAGCTGGCTTTTAAAAATTTGGACCTGGCGGTTATTGAATCTTTAAATTCCATGATAGAATTTATAAGGGCGGAAGGACTGCCGATCTATCGGCAGACAATCAAAACAAGGGATTCCCTGTTGAAACAAAAAAATGGGCGACATTAACTACGATTTTATAAAAAATATTTACGAATCGGTTGGAAAGGGAAATCCATCGCCAAAAACACCCCCCCCAAATTCTTCTTCTCCCAAAAAACCGTGGGGAAAAATTATTTTGGTTGCCTTCGCGATCATTCTGGCGGTCTTCTTTGGCTTCGCGATCGCCATCCTAAGCCGCTTTATGCTCTTTGAAACGGTCCTGGCCCTTTTGCCGGGAGAGAAGCTGATTCCAAAAACCAACATCTTGATCCTCGGACTGGATAAAGGGGTTGAGATTCACCGCTCCGACAGCATCCTGGTTGTCCATCTGGATCCGCAGGGGAACAAGGCCAACATTTTATCTGTTCCGCGCGACACCCTGGTTGCCGTCCCCGGGCGGGGGCTCGACAAGATCAACCACTCTTTTGCCTACGGCGGCGCGGAGTTGACTCGGCAAACCGTCGAAAATTTCCTAAAAATTAAGATCCCATATTATGTGACCATCGACATCTCCGGGCTCGAAAAGATGATCGATGAAATTGGCGGAGTGCGGATCGACGTTGAAAAAAGGATGTTTTATGTCGACTACGCGCAGAACCTTTATGTCGATTTAAAACCCGGGATGCAGACCTTAAACGGCCGCGATTCTCTATCCTATTTAAGATACCGGCACGACCGCGAAGGGGATTTCGGCAGAATAACCCGCCAGCAAAAATTTGTCGGGGCGCTGACCAAGAAAATGATGCAGGGAGGAACCTTCTTTTCCTATCCCAAGCTGATGCTGAAGTTCTTATCCTATCTGCAGACCAACCTGAACACCAAAGAGGTCCTCGGCTTTGTCCTGTCGATGAAGAAAATCTACGAGCTGGGACAAATTGACATGGATTCTCTGCGGGGCAACCCGATATCGATGGACGGGGTTTTCTACCTCCAGCCGGTCGACTCCGAAGTGCAAGAAGCGGTTAGCAAATATTTTCGACAATGAAGCTTCAAATCTTGTTATAATAACTTATTGACACGGGGCCGTAGCTCAGCTGGGAGAGCGCTTGACTGGCAGTCAAGAGGTCAGGGGTTCGATCCCCCTCGGCTCCAGTAAATTTTGCTGTACGCAAAATTTAAGAAGAAGAATGAAGGATAAGAAGGAGGAAGGTAAAAATGGCAAAAGGGAAAAAGTTGGTTTATTCGTTTGGCGGAGGAAAGGCAGACGGCAAGGCGGGGATGAAGAATTTGTTGGGGGGGAAGGGTGCAAATTTGGCGGAGATGGCAAACTTGGGGATTCCGGTCCCGGCAGGCTTTACCATAACAACCGAAATGTGCACGATCTATTATAAAATGGATCGCAAATACCCGAAAGAATTGGGTGCGCAAATTGACCTGGCGATGAAAAAAGTCGAAAAGGTAATGGGAGCGGTCTTTGGCGACAGCGAAAACCCCCTATTGGTCTCGGTCCGCTCCGGAGCAAGGGTCTCGATGCCCGGAATGATGGATACGGTTTTGAATCTTGGATTAAACGATGTAACCGTGCAGGGCTTGATCAAGCAGTCGAAAAACGAACGGTTTGCCTGGGACTCTTACCGCCGCTTCGTGCAGATGTACGGAGATGTGGTGCTTGGCATGAAGCCGCAGACCAAGACCGAAGAAGACCCGTTTGAAGTAATTATTAAAGCGAAGAAGCAAGAACGCGGGATCAAAGTCGACACCGACCTAACCGTCGCGGATTTGAAAGAGCTGGTCCTGAAATTCAAAGCGAAGATCAAAGAGCGGACAGGGAAGAATTTCCCCGAAGATCCGAAAGAACAGATGTGGGGCGCCGTCAACGCGGTCTTCGGATCATGGATGGGAGAGAGAGCGATTAAATACAGAAAGATTAATAACATCCCCGGAGATTGGGGGACCGCCGTCAACGTCCAGGCGATGGTTTACGGAAATATGGGAGACGATTCGGCGACCGGAGTCGCCTTCACCCGCAATCCGGCTACCGGAGAGAGAATTTTTTACGGGGAATATTTGATCAACGCGCAGGGAGAAGATGTCGTTGCCGGAACCAGAACTCCGGAACCGGTCAACCACAAAACCAAGACCGAAGCGAGCCAAAAAACTCTTGAAGAAGTTATGCCCAAAGCGTATAAGACACTGGAAGGAATTTACAAAAAGCTGGAAAAACACTACCGCGACATGCAGGATATCGAATTTACCATCCAAAAAGGGAAACTGTGGATGCTGCAGACCAGAAACGGGAAAAGGACCGCCGCCGCCGCCTTTAAAATCGCGGTCGACATGGTAAAAGAGAAGATGATCACCAAAAAAGAGGCGGTCATGAGAATTTCCCCTTCGCAACTCGACCAGCTCCTCCACCCCACCTTTGATCCGAAAGCAAAAAAAGTCGTTTTGGCCAAAGGATTGCCGGCCTCGCCCGGCGCCGCCTCCGGACAGGTCGTCTTCCACGCCGACGACGCGGAAGAACAGGCCAAAGACGGGAAGAAAGTTATTTTGGTCAGGATCGAAACCTCTCCCGAAGATATCGGCGGGATGAACGTGGCACAGGGAATTTTAACCGCAAAAGGGGGAATGACCTCCCATGCCGCGGTGGTGGCAAGAGGAATGGGGAAATGCTGCGTTGCCGGCTGCGGGGATCTGGAAATCGATTACGAGAAACAGCAGATGGCGGTCAGAGGAAAGGTTGTCAAAGCGGGTGACTGGATCTCACTCGACGGATCAAGCGGAGAAGTGATGGAAGGACAGGTCCAAACGATGCAGCCGAAGCTGACCGGGGATTTCGGAACCTTGATGGGCTGGGCCGATACTTTCCGCAAGATCAATGTCCGCACCAACGGCGACACTCCCAACGACGCGAAGGTCGCCCGGGAATTTGGCGCCGAAGGGATCGGACTCTGCCGCACCGAACATATGTTCTTTGAAGGGGACCGGATCAAAGCGGTCCGAGAAATGATCCTGGCCGACGATCTGGAAGGGCGCAAGAAAGCGCTGGCCAAACTTTTGCCGATGCAAAAGGGGGACTTTGTCGGAATTTTCGAAGCGATGGACGGCTTACCGGTAACAATCCGCCTGCTTGATCCTCCTTTGCATGAATTTGTCCCGCACGAGGAAGAGGCGCAGCAAGCGCTGGCAAATGACCTGGGAACTTCTCTTGAAAAAATAAAGGCGAAGGTCGCTTCTCTCCACGAATTCAACCCGATGCTCGGACACCGCGGCTGCCGTTTGGGAATTTCGTATCCGGAAATTACCGAGATGCAGGCGACCGCGATTATCCAGGCCGCCTGTGAATTGAGCAAGAAAGGGATCAAGGTAAAACCGGAAATAATGATCCCCTTGATCGGCTCGTTAAACGAATTCAAGAACCAGCGCGATATCATAAAAAGAGTCGCCGACGAGATCATCAAAAAAAGCGGAGCAAAGGTGCAGTACATGATCGGGACAATGATCGAGATCCCGCGCGCGGCCCTTTTGGCGGATGAAATCGCGAAAGAGGCGGAGTTCTTCTCTTTCGGTACCAACGACTTGACCCAAATGACCTTCGGTTATTCCAGGGACGATGCCGGAACCTTTCTTCCGATGTATGTCGAGAAGGGGATTTTGCCGGATGATCCGTTCCAGGTCTTGGACCAACAGGGGGTTGGCAAACTGGTACAGATGGGAATCAAGCTCGGGCGGGGAACCAACAAAAAGCTCAAAGTCGGAATCTGCGGCGAACACGGCGGAGAAGCGAGCTCGGTTGAATTCTGCGTGAAGGCCGGGATGAACTATGTCAGCTGTTCACCCTACCGCGTTCCGATCGCCAGACTGGCGGCGGCGCAAGCGGAGCTAAAATAATAGGATGATAATACGCAGGGAGATAGAAGAGAGAGAAAAAAAACTTCTGTCTCCCTACGCGTGTTTCGCCTCAAAAACTGCCGGACGCGCAAAGCCGGAGAAAGAATGTAATTTGCGAACCGCCTTCCAGCGCGACCGCGACAAGATCATTCATTCAAAAAGCTTCAGGAGATTAAAACACAAGACCCAGGTTTTTATCTCACCCATTGGGGACCACTATCGGACACGCCTGACTCATACGCTGGAGGTGGCGCAGATCGCGCGGACGATCGCCCGCGCCTTGCGGTTAAACGAGGATTTGACCGAAGCGATCGCGCTGGGACACGACTTGGGACACACCCCGTTCGGACACGCCGGAGAAGCGGTGCTCAACCAGATTTTAAAAGAATTCGGCGGACATTTCCACCACAGCGAACAGAGTGTACGGGTAGTCACGGTGCTCGACAAATTGAATCTTTGCAAAGAGGTGATTGAAGGGATTGCTCTCCACACCCACACCGCCGAGTGGCCAAAGACCCTGGAAGCGACCGCGGTCCGCCTAGCCGACCGGATCGCCTACATCCGCCACGATACGGAAGACGCCATCAACGCGGGGATACTCAAGAAGGGATCCCTCCCAAGAAAAGCGATGGATGTCTTGAAGGTCCACATGCTTGATACGATCCTTTTTGATATTATAAAAACCAGCCGCGGAAAACCGTATGTCAAAATGGGAAAAAAAGTCGGTGCCGCGGTGCAAAACATGTACAACTTTCTCTACAAACGGGTCTATACCAACGCCACCGCCAAAGCGGAAGAGACCAAGCTCCCCGCCCTGCTCCGCCTCCTCTTCAGGCACTATCTCTATCATCCAAAAGAGCTCCCGGGCTACAAAAGAAAGATGGAACAGAAAGAAATTCTGCGGCTCACCACCGATTTTATCAGCGGCATGAGCGACCGCTACGCGTCGGAAAAGTTTGAAGAACTGTTTGTCCCAAAAGAATGGCACAAATAAATTTAAAAGAAATTACCGAAGAGATTAAAAACCGCGCCAATATACTGGAGGTGGTGTCCGGCTACGTCCAGCTCAAAAAACGCGGAAAAAATTATCTCGGCCTCTGCCCTTTCCACTCCGAAAAGACCGCTTCTTTCACCGTCTCGGAAGAGAAAGGATTGTTCCACTGCTTCGGCTGCGGAGAGGGAGGCAGAGTCATCGATTTTGTGATGAAGATTGAGAAAGTCGATTTTGTCGAGGCGCTAAAAATCCTCGGGGAGAAGCTGGGAATCGAAGTAAACTTGTCCGGATTGGACCCGGCCGCCAAAGACAAAAAGCAAAGGTTGTTTGATCTGATGGAAGCGGCCTGCAAGTTTTTTGAAGGTAATCTCGATAACAAGATCGTCGGCTATTTTGAAAAGAGAGGACTTGAAAAGAAAACCGTTTCTTCTTTTAGAATCGGTTTTGCCCTTGATGGCTGGGACAATCTTTTAAATTTCTTTATTAAAAAAGGTTTTGATCCGAAAGATCTTGAAACCGCCGGACTGATCATACCGAAAGAGGGACGGAGAGAATATTTTGACCGTTTCAGGAACCGGATTATCTTTCCGATCTTTGACCAGCGGGGGCGCACGGTCGGCTTTTCGGGGAGGGCCTTTGGAGAATTTGAGCCGAAGTATCTCAATTCTCCCGATTCTCCGATTTTTCAGAAGGGAGAAAATTTGTTCGGGCTTAATTTCGCGCGCGACGAGATAAAAAAGAAAAAATACGCGATCCTGGTTGAAGGAAATGTCGATTTAATGATGTGCCACCGGCACGGGTTTTTAAATACGGTGGCTCCGCTCGGCACCGCTTTCACCCATTTTCAGGCAAAGCTCTTGAAAAGATTGACCGACCAGGTGGTGATCGCCTTTGATTCCGACACGGCGGGAGAGCTGGCCGCCGAAAAGGCCGAAGCGATCCTAAAAGAGGCGGAGGTGGAAGTTAAAATCGCGACAATGGAAAAGTCCAAAGACCCGGCCGATTTTTTGAAAGAGAACGGATCGGAAAAATTTTTTGAATTGCTGAAAAATTCGCGCTCCGCCCTAGCCTACCGGATCGACCGGACGTTTAAAAAATTCAATCTCTCCCAGATTGAAGGAAGAGCTAAAGCGGCGGAGGCGGCAGCGGCAATTTTGGCGGTTGAAAAAAATGAGATTGTACGGAAGGAATATTTAAAATCGACCGCCAAGACCTTGGGGATTGATTTTGACACTTTGCTGGCCGAGACGCGCAAGAAAAGTTTTTATCAATCCCGAAAAGGGGGGGCTAAAGGGGGGGTTCAAAAACCGAACTCAAAAACGGAAGAGGCGGAGAAGTGCCTGGTCCGCCTGGCTTTCGAAAACGCCGACTTGAGGGAAAAGATGAAGGAACAGGTCGATTCGGAACTGTTTTTTAATCCGTTGTACCGGAGAATAATCGCGACCACCCTTTCCGCCAATTTTTCAGGGATCGACGATCTGGCCGCGGACGAGGAAAAAAGCGCGGTGAGGCAAATTCTCTTAAAGCCGGACGACACCGAAAACCGTCCGCAGATGATTTTTGACTGTATCAATACTTTGAAGAAAGAGAAAATCAAGGCCGACCTGGCGGAACTTAGGATTGAACTGTCAAAAAAAGAAGCCGAAAACGATCCGGAAAGGCTAAAAGGACTTCAGGAACGCTTCTCAAAATTGAGTGAAATTTCCAGATCCCTATAGACGATATAAATATAGGAGGGACAGATGAAAATGATTGAGAGTCCAAGAGTCGGCGGAAAAAGCTACATCACTCCGGATGAAATCCTGAAGATGTATCCCGAACCGGAAAAAAACCTTGACGAGATCGAGGCCCTGCTTGATACCGGGGTTGAGATCTCGGAATCAAAGGGAAAGAAACCGGCCGATGCCAATTTCTTTGTCCCGAAAAACAAAGCGGACATCGAATCGGTCAAAGGTTTCGGGATCGACGATACCGTCAGGATGTACCTTCGGGAGATCGGCCGCTATCCGCTTCTAACCGGAGAGGAAGAAGTTTCCCTTGCCAAAAGGGTCAAGCGGAACGAAGAACGCGCCAAACACAAGCTGGTTAATTCCAATTTGCGCCTGGTGGTCTCGATCGCCAAAAAATATACCGGCCGCGGGATGCTCTTTTTGGATTTGGTCCAGGAAGGGAACCTCGGCTTGATCCGCGCGGTTGAAAAATTCGATCACCGCAAGGGCTACAAATTTTCTACTTACGCCACCTGGTGGATCAGGCAGGCGATCACCCGCGCGATTGCCGACCAGGCACGCACCATCCGCATTCCGGTGCACATGGTTGAGACGATCAACCGGATGAGGAAAATTTCACGCCAGCTTTTGCAAAAGCTCGGACGCAAACCGACCGAACGCGAGATCGCCAAGCGGGCGCGCGTCTCAATCGACAAAGTTCGCGAAATCATCAAAGTTTCGCAGGTTCCACTCTCTCTTGAGATGCCGGTCGGAGACGAAGATTCATCAAGGCTGGGAGATTTTGTGGAAGATGCCGGACTGCAGGCACCGGAAGAGATTGTGACCCAGGGGCTTTTGCGCGACGATCTGGAAGAAGTGATGAAGGCATTAACCGAACGGGAAAAGATGGTCCTTAAGATGCGCTTTGGATTGGATGACGGGCACCCGCGAACTTTGGAAGAGGTTGGACGCGAATTCCGCGTCACCCGCGAACGCATTCGTCAAATTGAAGCGAAAGCTTTGCGGAAGTTAAAGCACCCTACGCGAGCGAGAAAGTTAAGGGAATATTTGCAGTAGGAAGTCACTCCTCCGAATCGTAGGTTATAAGGGAGAAGGCCGGGATATTACCGAGCTTCTCCCTTCCTTTTAGGAAGGTCAGCTCGATTAAGAAGGAGCATTCGACAACGGTGCCGCCGAGTTTTTTGACCATATCGCAAACCGCTTTAACTGTACCGCCAGTGGCGATTAAATCATCCACCACCAAAACCTTGTCCCCTTTTTCAATCGCGTCTTCATGCATATGCAAAGAATCGGTTCCGTACTCCAGTTCGTATTCTTCCGAAATCGATTTGGCGGGGAGTTTCCCTTTTTTGCGGGCGGGGACAAAGCCGCAATTGAGCTCGTGCGCCAAGACCGCGCCGAAGATAAACCCGCGCGATTCGGCTCCGACTACTTTGGTGATGCCGGAATCCCTATATCTCTCTGTAAATTCCTTGATCGCGAATCGGAAAGCGTCTTTATGTTTTAATAAGGTCGTAATATCCTTGAACATGATCCCCTCTTTGGGAAAATGCGGGACGGTTCTTATATGTTTTTCTAATTTCATAGATGTACAATCGCCTCCAATAATAATTTTTTGACCTTTTCGGCGTTTTCCTTCATTACCTTCATGACCATTTCAAAGGTCACCGGCTCCTCCCCCACTCTCCAGCAGTCGTAATCGGTCGACATGGCGATCGCCTGGTATTTCATCCCCAGTTCATTGGCCAAAACAACTTCGGGAACAGAAGACATATTGATGATGTCCGCTCCCCACTGGCGGAACATGTGCGATTCGGCCCGGGTAGAGAAGCGCGGGCCTTCGATTGTGACAACCGTCCCTTTTGAATGAAAAGAGAACCCGAGTTTCTTGGCACAACCGATCAACAGTTCACGTAAATCTTTATCGAAGGGATCGGCCATGGCGGTATGGATGACTTTATCGTGGAAAAAAGTGAGATGGCGCAGTTTGGTAAAGTCGATAAACTGGTCGGGGAAGACCAGGTCTCCCGGTTTGATCTCTTCTTTAAGCGATCCAACCGCGGTGGTGGCTAAAATTATTTTACAGCCGGCCTCTTTGAGCGCCCAGATGTTGGCGCGGAAATTCACTCCGGTCGGGTAGATGGAGTGGTCTTTGGAGTGGCGGGCCAGAATTACGACCTCTTTCCCTTCGAACTTTCCAAAAGTCAGTTTGGAAGAGGGTTCGCCGTACGGGGTCTCGATCTCTTTATCTTTTACCTCTTTTAGCAATTGCGGATCATCAAGTCCCGAACCGCCGATAATACCGATTGGCATATTATTCCTTTTGAGTAGCCCCACGGGGAATCGAACCCCGGTTCTCAGCTTGAAAAGCTGGTGTCCTAACCCCTAGACGATGGGGCCGTATCAGATTATCAGAACATCCAAATACCAGAATATCAGAATTGAGGTATTTTTTCAAGATAAGTTGAAATTTCCGCCATTTTTGAATGATAAATAGACATGAGCAGAATAGAGGCCGCCAGAGCCGTAGCCGCACGATATCGAGGTGTAATTGGAACAGCAATTTTGGGAAAGCTGTACTCCGGTTTTTACGCCGACAAACTGCTTCGGCATTTTTCTCCCAGCTGTTCTGGAATATCCTGCACATATTATAACAATATAAGAGCGGTTGGTTTTGGAAGAAAACACGTATTTCCGGAACAAAGAGTAAGCCCGATCGTTATCGGCCACCATCAAGATTTAAGTTTTTATCAAGTAAGAGGCAAACCGGAAAATGCCGATTCCGAAATATCAATGCCTTACCTGAAAGAATACCTGCTAATTCCAACAAAAACAGGAAAACTGGTTTTTGTCAGTGACGACCATACCCATGCGGCCTTTGCCTGGGCTTTGGCCAAGGAAACAGGGATAATTGGAGAAAACGCCGTTTTAATCCATATCGATTCTCATCCCGATCATGATCCCTGCCGAGCATCAAGTCGTGGCTTAAAAGGATTCCCTTTATCTCTGAAAGAAATAGCAAGTATAACTTGGGAAGAGGTAGAAATTTGCAATTTTATCGATTTTGGCCAAAGAATTGGGGCGATTGACCCTCATGCACTATTTTATTTTATCCATCCTTTTTTTAACGGCCGGGGAATTGAAACTAAAAAATTTTATTCCGATTCGGACAACAACTATACTTCAAGCTGCCTTGACCTGACCGAACTTTCACTGGAAAAATACCGGGAAGCAATTGATAAAAGCAGAAGGGAAGGAAAGCCGGTCGTTTTGGATCTTGATCTTGATTTCTTTTGTCCCCATTATAATCATCCTGAAGATCCAAAGTATAACAAGGAAGCAGATATTGAAAGAATAATCGAGATAGCCAGGCAGGCGGACTTTATAACAATCGCCACCAGCCCAAGTTACTTTTTGGTCCCAAATCAGCAACAAGAGACCCGACATCTTATACAAAGAATCGTAAGTTCTTTATAGTTCCGAATTGTTATATAATAAAATCACCCCATGCGAAAAATTGTGAGAAGCCTGGCGAACAAGAATTTCCGCCTGCTATTTTTTGGACAGACCCTTTCGATAACCGGTACCTGGATGCAGAACATCGCCCTTTCCTGGCTGGTCTACCGGCTGACCGGCTCCGCGCTCCTTTTGGGAATCGTCGGCTTTGCCGGACAAATTCCCCTTTCAATTATCTCCCCTTTTGCCGGAGTGGTTATTGACCGCTCCAATAAACATAAAATTATCCTGCTCACCCAAGTTCTCTCCATGCTGCAGGCTATACTTCTGGCTTTGCTCTTTTTTTCCGGGACACTATCAATCCAACTGATAATTTTCCTAAGCGCTTTTTTGGGATTAATAAACGCCTTTGATATGACCGCGCGGCAAGCCTTTGTCAGCGAGATCGTCGAAAACAAACACGATCTTGGTAACGCCATCGCGCTTAATTCTTCCCTGGTGCATGTGGCCCGCCTGATTGGGCCGTCGCTTGCCGGGATCATTATCGCCGCCTGGGGAGAGGGTTTTTGCTTTTTAATAAATGCCGTAAGCTACCTGGCGGTCCTCTTTTCTCTTTTGATGATGCGAATTATTCCAAAAAAGAAAAAACCTTCCGCCAATCTCCTTCTGGAATTAAAAGAAGGACTCGCTTATGCCGCCCGATCGCATCCGATCCGGTCTCTTCTGTTGTTTATGGCTCTAATGAGCACCATCGGCATGTCTTACACCATTATTATGCCGGTTTTTGCCAAAGAGGTTTTGCGCGGCGGTCCGCAGCTGCTCGGTTTTTTGATGGGAATAACCGGATTGGGAGCCGTAATTGGATCGATCTATCTGGCCTCCCGAAAATCGGCGGTCGGGCTTGATAGGATCATCGGTTTGGCCGCTGTTGGTATGGGGATCGGGTTATTTTTTCTCGCATTCGCAAAGACCCTGCTCTTATCTTCCGTTTTAATTGTCTTAATCGGGTTTGCGATGATGGTGCTAATGTCATCGGGAAACACTATTTTACAGATGATCGTTGACGAAGACAAACGGGGAAGGATCATGAGTTTATTTATCACCGCTTTTATGGGAACGGCACCGCTGGGGAGCCTTTTGGCCGGTTTGATCGCCGGGCGCTTTGGGGTTCCGGTCACTTTTTTCGCCAGCGGCCTAATCTGTCTGGTCGGAAGCGCAGTCTTTTTTTTATCGTTGCCAAAACTGGCCGTGGAAATAAAAACAATCTATAAAAAGCTGGGAATTTTAATGGAGGAAGGAGTTTAGGATGACAAAAGAAAAGGCCAAAAACATCTTCCTGGGGAAAGACGGAGAAAAGAGACAAAACTGCGCACAGGCAGTCCTCTCCGCTTTTAAAAATGAGATGAGAATTGATGAGAATCTGATCTCTCTGGCACAGGGCTACGGCGGAGGGGGCGCTCCGGAGGGGGTTTGCGGGGCCTATTGGTCGGGGAAAGCGATTATTGAAAAATATTGCTGTCCGGAAAAGTCGGAAGAATTTGAAAAATACTTCAAAGAAAAAGCTTCGTCTTTGTCCTGCAAAGAGATCCGGGCAAAAAGACAGCTTCCCTGCCTCGGCTGTGTCGAAGAAGCGGCAAATTTCATCCATCGGGCATCGCGCAAAATAACCTGAAATTTTTTAAAAAACGGGATGAAATAAAACAAATGAGATTTGTACACGTTACCCCGACTTTTCCGTGTTATCCGCATTCGCCGTCCTGGGATCCGATGCTTGCAATGATAGGCCGCCAGAAGGCACAAGGACTGGACCCGTTGGTAATAATTCCGGCCTCAAAACATCTTCCGGAAACCTTTGGCGGAGCGGCAACTTTAACCAGAGGGACACCAAAAGAAATAATTCTTAATTATACCAGGGTTTTTGCCGTTGCACCGGAAAACATCCTGGAACAAACCTTGTATAGGTTTGACGATATTGATCCGGCCGCAATGCTCCTACACAAGCTTGAACTGGAACTTTTTGATTCCAGTTTTTCTTCGGCAATCGGCGCAATTTTGGGGCTAGCCAGATTTTCTTTGTGGGGATTGCCCGGAGAAAAATGCGTGGTCCGTTTTTGGGGGAAAATTATGGAAAAAACCTTCCGGCGAACTCAGGACTCTTTCGATTTTGCTGTCAAGTATGACTTGCCGTCGGCTCAACATACAAAAAGAACGCTTCTAATTTATAACGACCTTGGGCAAAGGCTTGAGATTGTCGAGGATGAGATGGCAAAAAGAAGGACACTCGCGGGTAATACCGGCGCCGTGAAAACAGAAAAAGAAGTATTGGTATTATAAGTTCGGCCACTGAGAGACGTCGTCGCCATGCTGATCGCGGTTGCGCATCAGGCGGTTCTTCAGCTCGCTGACATTTTTCTGGAGGGTTGAAAGAGTATTTTCAAATTCGGCCACCTGGTTCAAAAGTTCGCTCGCGGTCGGTCTTTGGTCGGTCATTTTTATCGCCTCCGGGTTAATTATACCTAATCCGCCTATCGGCAAGCAAGCACTATTTGCGGATATCCGCTTAACCACACCACCTCGACTACGCTCGGTGCAAGCCCGCGAAGAGCGGCGGTTTTAAAATGAAATTTCCATTGAAATTTGACGATATATATATAGATCAATATAATAAACTGAGAGGTAAAAAATGAAAAGCGGTCCATACGGTAGTCTTTATTCGGTTTTTGGAGTACCGGCGACTAGTTCCCCACATACTGCCCCTTCAAACAGAGGCGCTGGAATTCCATATGCTTATACTACTCCGAGGCAATCTCCTATTGGTGGAACGGCACGGGCTTCTGACAGAAACCATTTTATTCCAAAATGGGACTTTGCAGCTTTTAGAGAAAGAGTTATCTCTATGTCTACTTATGGCAGCTACTTAGAAGCAAGAACGAGGCCCGATACTATTAAGATTGGATTTCTTAGTCAAATCACAAGAAGACTAAGTGATCTTACCAGGGGGAGTGGTTTAGAGCATGCCAGGACGTTTCTTGTAAGCACATTGGAGAGCAAGCTAATTGCTTCAAATGAGATCACTAGAGGAACAGAAACTTCAGTCAAACTTTCATGGAGTTTCCCCAGTACGTTTCTAAATGCTTACAAAAGGAGTGGTTTTGTTCATACCCATCCTGGGTCAGAAACTGCGGGTTTACATTTTAGTGGGCGTGACTTCAAAACATTTATCGGTGATGAAGAACAAGTATTTATGATGGTGGCGTGGCAGCAAACGACAATGCTTGTTTTAAAAACAACAGCTACTCCAAGATTAAATCAGGAAGCAATGGAAAGAACGATAGATAAGTTAGAACGGGAATATCTCTTTGGCAGACGTTCTCTTGTCGAACTTATGGCGTTTACAAAACAAGTTTGTGTTGAGTTTGGATTAGTTTTATATATGGCCTATTCCTCAAATCCCGACGTTGCGAATAGAATTGAAGTAACTAGATAGCATCTACAAAACACTCTCCTGGCTTCCGCTTTGCAACACCCAAAGACCTAACTCCCCACCGCAAGTGGTGGGGTTTCTTCTTCTAGAAAGAATACTCTTAACCAGTTTTTTACTCGAGCTATCCATAAATAAACTATAATATTCGGCGCTCGCAATTTTTATGTGGAGGAGGGGGAAGGGATAGGAACAAGGTGAAGAATAAACAATACAAGTGTGAGTTCCAGTGTGAGTAGTGAGTCTTGAGTCTTTTCCTTAATGGCTGCCTAGCTCAATACTCAAGACTCAAACTATTGCTCAAGACTCACATGGGCAGTGCTGGGATCGAACCAGCGACCTCCTGCGTGTGAAGCAGGCATTCTACCACTGAACTAACTGCCCAAGGCCAAACGAGGACGCTTTTTTCCCAATCCCTTTTGCAAGGCGTAGCCAACTATCAAAGGAAGAGAAACGGAAGGTTCGACAAAGGCCATTGCCCGGCTGGCCTTCCGGTTAATCTTTCCCCATGAAGTCGCTTCTTTTAAGGTAGAACCCGACAACCCGCCCCAATGCGGAACATCGGTCGTCAATTGCAGGGCGTACTTATGCCCTCCGGTATCGTGGCCAAAAATGTAGCCCATTACCACCGCGTCATTGATATAGTTTTTCGGCACCCCGCCGGCAACGTAAAAAGCGGCGGTTTGTTTTGATTTTATGATAAGCTGGGTGATTTCATAATTGTCTTTAATGGAATCGATCACCACCCCCGGTTTCTTGTTCTTCATCTTCCAATAATAATGCTCGGTTAAGCCAATCCCGATTGAGCTGTCGTTTAAGGCCGGACAAAAGACGGGAATCCCATGTTTTTTGGCGGTAACCAGAATGGAATTTTTATCTTTGATGGTTTCCGACAGAAGAGAGATAAATTCCCGGCTGGAATAATTGCCCGGCTTAAGCGTTCCGGCAAATTTTCCGATCCTGGAATCGGTTTCGGCGAATTTTTCTTCGTCGACATAAGTGTCGTAAATGCGGTCGATATATAAATCGCGCAGTTTGGCGTCATCCTGGTCCGGATCGCCTTTATAATGATTATTCCCGAGCGCCTGGTAATAATCCTGATATAAAATCGCGCCGGTTGAGACGATTACGTCAACCAGATTATATTCGATCATATCACGGATGACTTTGCGCAGTCCGGCGGCGATCAAAGGACCGGCCAAACCGAGAAAAATGGTGGGGCGCGCCTTGTCGGTTAACATATTTTCAAACACTTCCGCCGCCGCGCCGATATTTCTGGCCTGGATCGAGGCCCCTTTGAAAGCGTCAACCAAATCTACGATCGATTTCTCTTTCTCAAGGTCGATTTGGTTGACCGGATCGGACAAAAACCGTTTCTTTTCAGCGAGTTCCTTTTTTCCTTTTAATTTGAACTTATAAAGACCAATATCATTTTTCATAATATAATTATAACATTTTTTGATATTTGTAATTTGTCATTTGTCATTCCCTATAATATAATCGTAAGGGGGGGCCCATAGCTCAATGGTGGAGCAATCGACTCATAATCGACAGGTTCTAGGTTCGAATCCTAGTGGGCCCATCTTTTTTTGACACGGGCGCGTAGTTCAGCTGGTTAGAATGCCTCGTTTACACCGAGGAGGTCAGAGGTTCGAGTCCTCTCGCGCCCATGTGAGTCTTGAGTATTGAGCATTGGTGGCATTAAGGTGAATACTCAAGACCCACTACTCACACTGGAACTCACACTGTTTCTTCCTCTTTTAAATTCTGGCGGCAAAATTGCTGGTAAACATCATTATGTTCGACTTTGAAAAATTGACCGTTTACCAAAAAAGCAAAGCAATTCGAACCATTATCAACCGTGCTTTATTTAACAAGAAAAATGTGGACAGAAGTATCGCAGACCAAATAAGACGATCGCTCTTGGGTATAATACTCAATATTGCGGAGGGAACCGGCAAATCATCCAATGCCGACAAAAGGAACTTTTTTACAATCGCAAGAGGCTCCACATACGAAACCGCGGCAATCGCAGATCTTCTTTTTGAGGATAAGGTCATAAGCGCAGAAGAACACAAGATTATTTACAATAATTTAGAAGAGATTTCAAAGATGTTGTTTGGATTGATAAGTTCACTGCGATGATATTAGCGTCTTGAGCAATAGTTTGAGTCTTGAGCATTGAGCATTGGTGGCATTAAGGTGGATACTCAAGACTCATTACTCACACTGGAACTCACACTGTCCCCCTCTTCCCTGCTATAATATAACCATGCTCACACTCCCTGCCAACCGCCTGACTCCGGTTGAAATATTCGAGAAACTCTACTCCGGTTACGGGTCATTTCTTCTGGAAAGCCCGCCCGGGCTGGGGCGTTTTTCTTTTATCGGCAGCGGACCAAAAAAGATCATCCATTCCTTTTCGGAACTGCAAAAAGCTAACCTCAACCACGGCGCTTTCGGGTTTCTTTCATACGATTTCGCAAGAGAAATCGAAAACATCCCCGGCCTGGCGGAGGACGACCTCAAAACCCCAAGGGTTTTCTTTGTGGTCCCTGAAACATTGATTGTTTTTGACCACGAAAAAAAATCAATCCGCATAAAAGCCGAAAACACGGCAGAGATTCGGGCGCGGCTTGAAAGAGGCGGAGAAAACCCGCTTTTTGCAAAGTGGCGGCCGGAATTTAGGCCGCATGGGAAAATGGCCCCCTATCTCCATCGGGACGATTTCTTAAAAATGGTCGCCAAAGCCAAAGAATATATCGCCGCCGGCGATATTTACCAGGTTAATCTCTCCCAGCGCTTTTCAACCCCGATCGCCGAGCACCCTTTCGGGATCTATCAAAAATTGCGCGCAATCAACCCCTCCCCTTTTGCCTCCTATTTTGATTTCGGGGACTTCCATCTGGTCAGCTCCTCCCCGGAAAGACTGATAAAACTGGAAGGGGACCTTGCCCAAACCCGCCCGATTGCCGGAACCAAACCGGTAACCGCTTCTCCCAAAGAACTTTTACTCGATGCCAAAGAGCGGGCCGAACATCTGATGTTAATTGACCTTGAAAGGAACGACCTGGGACGGGCCTGCAAATACGGATCGGTTGTGGTAAACGAAATGATGAAG
Source organism: candidate division WOR-1 bacterium RIFOXYB2_FULL_46_45 (assembly GCA_001771585.1). GTDB lineage: Bacteria > Margulisbacteria > WOR-1 > XYC2-FULL-46-14 > XYC2-FULL-46-14 > XYC2-FULL-46-14. Next base: position 1,005,371 of record MEUE01000001.1, on the reverse strand, counting down.
ATCGAAAAGTATTCGCACGTAATCCACATTGTTTCCAACGTCTGCGGCCGCCTGCGGGAAGATAAAGACAAATTTGATCTGATAAAAGCGATGTTCCCGGGGGGGACGATCACCGGTTGTCCAAAGATACGATCAATGGAAATAATCGAGGAACTGGAACCGGTCCAAAGAGGCGTTTATACCGGCTCAATCGGCTATATCATGCCGGAACGGATGGATTTTAATATCGCGATCCGGACAATCGTGGTCAAAAACGGGACCGCCTACATCCAGACCGGAGCGGGGATCGTCGCGGATTCGATTCCCGAACGAGAATACGAGGAAACTTTGCACAAAGCACAAGCGATGTTCGAAGCATTAAGGATTAATTCATGTACAGCTTCATCAACGGCAAATATATAAAAGAACCGAAAGTCTCGATTTTTGACCGCGGCTTCATGTACGGCGACGGGGTCTTTGAGTCGTTGCGCACCTATGGCGGCAAGCCCTTTTTGTTGTCGGAACACCTTGCGCGCTTATTAAATGCCTGCAAATTGTTGAGAATAAAAATCTCTTTGTCTGAATCCGGGATTCAAAGAATAATCCAAAAGCTAATGCGGCGCAATAAGTTAAAAGAAGCGTATATAAAGATCTTTGTCACCCGCGGGGAGGCGAAGGGACACGGCTTAAGCATTAAAAAAACAAAAGGGAACCCGCTTTTGATTGTTACCACCGAAAAATTAAATAAACAGGCCAAAGCCTGTAAAATTACAATCTACCCTCTCCCCCGGTCAAACTGGATCGGGACCAGGATCAAGAGTTTAAATTACCTGGAGCATATTTTTGCCAGGATGTATGCCGAAGAGAAAGGGGCCGACGAAGCGATCTTTACCGATGAAAAAGGAAATATTCTGGAAGGGACCACTTCCAATATTTTTATCGTTAAAAACGACACTTTGATTACCGCGCCGGTCAGCGCGCCTATCTTAGCCGGAGTGACCAGGGATTATGTCATCAGACAGGCAAAAGCGGACGGAAAAAAAGTTGAGGAGCGGCTCTTTAAATTGAAAGAACTTTTGGAGGCCGATTCCTGCTTCATCACTTCGTCCGGGCAGGGGGTTATACGATGCAAAAGTATAAGTTAGTCGTTTTTGTTCCGCAAACCGATCTGGAGAAAGTACGTATCGCGATTTGCAACGCCGGGGCGGGAAAACTGGGGAATTACGACAACTGCACCTTTATGTCTCCGGGGGTTGGAACCTTTCGGCCGCTGAAAGGGGCAAAGCCAAGGATCGGAAAAGTTGGAAGATTGGAGCGGGTCGGCGAAGCGCGCCTCGAAACAATTGTCCTGAAAAAAGACCTCAAGAAAGTTCTTGCCGCTATGAAAAAAGCGCATCCTTACGAAGAAGTAGCGTATGAAGTTTATAAACTCGTATGAAGGCTGGAATATATATTCCAGCCTACGGCAGCAGCACCAGCCGGGCATGTTTCGTCTTGGGATTGGTCTTGACTTCGGCCTTGATCCGATAGGCCTTCCAGATATTTTCACGGGATAAGACCTCGTCCGGCCGCCCGGAAGCGATAACCTCTCCGTTCTTCATCAAGATCAACCGCTGGCAAAAGCGCGACGCCATGTTCAGGTCGTGGAAAGTGGCGATCACCGTCCGGCTCTGCCGGATCTTTCTCAAAAGTTTTAAAATTTTAACCTGATAGCGGATATCAAGATGCGAGATCGGTTCATCCAGCAGCATCAGCCGCGGCTCCTGCGCGAGCGCCCGCGCGATCGCGACCCTTTGGAATTCTCCGCCGGATAAATTTGAAACCGGAGTATCCGCCATCTCTTCCATCTTTAATTCGGCGATCACCCAGCGCTTGACGGCGTGGTCGTCTTCGGTCTCAAAAGAAAATCTTTCAAAATAAGGGGTGCGGCCCAAAAGGATCATCTCCGAAACGGTGAACCCTTTGACCGGCTCCATCATCTGCGGGACCAGCGCGATCATCCGGGAAATATCTTTGCGCGGTAGCTCTTTTAATTTTTTTCCGTAAACATCGATTGACCCGTGGGTCGGAACAATCAGGCCGATCAACGCCTTCAAAAGAGTGGTTTTACCGCAGCCGTTGGGGCCGACAATCCCGACAAATTCACCCCGCTCCACCTGAAAAGAAATTCCGCGGATAACAATCGTCCCGTCATAGCCGCAGCAGAGGTCTTTGACGACTAAAGCTTCTTCTCCGCTCATTTGCCGGCCCTCGTGCGCAGGATGTAGAGGAAAAACGGGGCGCCGACCAATGACATGATCACTCCGATCGGGACTTCCATCGGAGAGAAAAGGGTTCTTGCCAAAGTATCCGCCGCGACCAAAAGAATCGCGCCGCCTAAAGCGGAATAAGGGATCAGCATCCGATGATTGGGACCGATCAACAGCCGGACAAAGTGCGGGATGATCAGGCCGACAAAACCGATCAGTCCGGAGACCGAAACCGCCGCCGCCGTCATGAGCGACGCGACCAGAATCAGCCGAACCCTGATCTTTTCAACTTCAACCCCAAGCGTCAAAGCAATTTCTTCTCCCAAAAGGAGGGCGTTCAATTCTTTGGAATAAAAATAAGAGATCACAATCCCCACCAGCCCGTACGGCAGCAGGTTCCAAACATCGCCCCAGGAAGAAAGAGAAAAAGAACCCAAAAGCCAAAAATAGATCGCCTGCAATCTTCCCGAAACAATAATTATCAGCGATAAAATCGCGGAGGCAAAGGAAGCGACCGCCACCCCGGCCAGAATCAGGGTTTCCGGAGCCGAACGTCCTTTTACATATGAAAGGCGGTAGACGACAAAAACAGAAGCCAGGGCAAAGACAAAAGCAAAAAGCGGAATGGAAGAGATGCCTAAAATGACCATGCTGAAAGGGAGCGAAAGGGCAATCGCCGCTCCGATCCCGGCGCCGGATGAAACGCCCAGGATGTAAGGATCGGCCAGCGGGTTGCGCAGGATCCCCTGTAAAATCACGCCGGAAGTCGCCAGCAGCACTCCGCAGAGAGCGGATAAAACAACTCTTGGTAAACGAATCTGCCAGATGATCGTGTTGCCGCTCAACTCGGTCGGGGCAACCCAGACGGAACCGACAAAAAGTGAGATTAAGCTGACCAAGGCCAGGATGCCGATCAGATATATTAGTGTTTTCTTCTTATTTTTCATTGTGTAAAAATAACGCGATCTCTTCGATCGCCCCCACCAGCCGAGGGGTCGGCCGGCAGAGCAGGTCCGGATTGATAAATAATACCATATTATTACGCATGGCACTAAGGGATTTGAAGCGGGAATCGTTTTCCAGTTCCCTTTTCGAAATCACTCCCTCCAAAATTATCAGCGCTTCGGGATCGTATTTGACCAGCTGTTCAAAGCTGAACTGCGGATAAGGGCTCCGGGAGGTTCCCCCCAAATTTATCCCGCCGGCCAGATCAATTATATCGTTGATAAAATTGTTCCGCCCGACCGTTGTAAGCGGCCGGTGCCCGACAATTAAAAAAACTTTCTTCTTTTCTTTTCCTCTAATTTTCCGTTCAACTTTCGCGATCCGGTCATTCATCGTTTTGACCATATACTCCGCGACCTTTTCCTGCCCGGTAACTTTCCCCAAATCCAAAACCGACTGCTTCACGTCATCAACCGAATGCGGATTGATCACAAAGAGAGGCAATTTGAATTTTTTCATCTTTTCGATGTCCCGCTTCTGGGCGTCTTCGAGTAAAAAAACCAGGTCCGGCTTCAAAGCGATGATCCTCTCAAGATTCATGGTGACTCCGCCGACTTTTTCTTTTTTGGCCGCTTCGGGAGGAAAATTGCAGGCAGTGGTAACACCAACTATTTGTTCTTCCAGCCCCAGTCCGTAAAGAATTTCGGTGATTGAGGGCATGCAGGAGATATAGCGCTTGGGGGTTTCAAGAGTTGTTTCGAGGTTGGCGAAGCAAACCATTGAAAAAAGCACAAAAGACAGTATTGCCAATACCCCATATTTAAATATGGGGTATCTCCCGTTTAACTTTTTTTCCATAACACCACTTCCCCATATTTGAGTCCGGTCGCCAGCGCCAGATGCCGGCATTTTATCATCAAAAGAAAGAACGTTTTTTGATTGTGCGGCAGGGTCTCGAAGTTCCCCTGCCCTTTGGCGATAATAATATCGGCCCGGTCGTAAATTTTCCTGAAATTTTTGTCGGTCGATTCAAGATTGGTCCCGGCGGTAACCGATCCGCTTTCGATAACCGCTGCAACCTTATCCATCCCGGCAATTTTTGCGTCGCTTAACAACGCGTCGTTTAAGACCGGCCGGCTTTTTACCGCAACGGTTATATTTAAATTGTAATTTTTTTTCAAATATTCGATCAGGAGGCGATCAAAAACAATCTCTCCCGCGTTGTCGCAAATATATAATAAATTTTTGGCCTGTTTTAACTTCTCTTGCAATGCCGTAATGTGTTTTTTGGATAACTTCTTGTGTAAAATATCCTTTAATGTTTGTTTGATGTCAAATTCATGCTCCGGACCATAATCAATAATGTTACCGGCAATCGCCAAAAGGAGCGCGTCATGGAGAGAGTCCGGCAATTTCGGCAGGAGCTTTAACGCTTCCCGGTTCGATTCTTTTTTTTCTTCTTTGTAATAATCGATATCTCCCAAAACTTCTTTTAGGGCCTGGTGGGCAACATACGTTAAATCGGGAGGGGTCATGGAAGATGGGGAAACTTTGCTCAAACGCGCAAGCACAGCCTGCATAATTTTATCCCGTTTCTTTTGGTTCTTAACCTTCTTCTGCAGAATCTTAATAACTTGGTTTAATATGCACGGGACACACTCGAGGAAGGCTTTCATTTCTGGTTAAGGTTTGCCAATATTTCCGGGGTAGCCAAAATTCTTCTGGTCTTCTGTTCCCCTTCCGGCGCGGAGACAATGCCGGCAGCTTCGACTTCATCCATCAATCTCGCGGCGCGGTTGTAGCCGATCCGCATTTTTCTCTGAAGATATGAGGTGGAAGGGGTCCCGGTTTCAAGGATCAACCTGACCGCCTGCTCAAATAAAGCATCCCTGCCGCTCCCTCCCATCCCCTCTCCTCCCTCCGCTCCCTTGGTCTCCAGTTTCACTTCCAGATTCACGATCTCTTCCAGGTAATTCGCGTCGGCCTGGTCTTTGACATATTTGACAATCTTCTCGGTCTCTTTGTCGGTCACAAAAGAACCCTGCAGGCGGGTCGGTTTCATCGCCCCGATCGGGTTATAAAGCATATCGCCTCTGCCAAGCAGTTTCTCCGCTCCGGAAGAGTCGAGAATGACGCGGGAATCGATTTGTGTCGCCACCGCAAAAGCAATACGGGACGGGATATTGGCTTTGATAAGCCCTGTAATAACATCAACCGACGGGCGCTGGGTGGCAATGACCAGATGTATGCCGGTGGCGCGCGACATCTGCGCCAAACGGCAGATCGTCGTTTCCACTTCCGCCGCCGCGATCATCATCATATCGGCCAGCTCATCGACGATCACGACAATTTCGGGGAGCTTTCTCCCCTCGTCAACTTTGCGGTTAAAGGCAACCAGGTTACGCGCCCCTTCTTCAAAAAATAATTTGTAGCGCCGTTCCATCTCGCGCATCACCCACTCTTTCAAAGTGACCGCCGCCTTTTTGGCATCGGTTACAACCGGAGCCAAAAGGTGCGGGATCCCATCGTAGGTTGAAAGCTCGACCATCTTCGGATCGATCATAATGAATTTAACTTCATCCGGCCGCGCCCGCAATAAAATACTGACAATCAAGCTGTTGATGCAGACACTTTTTCCGGAACCGGTGGTTCCGGCAATCAGAAGGTGCGGCATTTTCGCCAGATCTCCGTAAATCGGGGCTCCGGACAAATCTTTCCCCAACGCCACAAATAATTTTGAAGGATGGCGCTCGAATTCGTCGGTTTCGACGATCGCTTTCAGGCGGACCGGAGTGATGGCGGTGTTGGGGACTTCAATTCCAACGACCGATTTCCCCGGGACCGGCGCTTCAATCCTCACTCCGCCGGAAGCCAGGTTAAGCGCGATATCGTCGGCCAGGTTGGCTATCCTTGAAACTTTAACTCCCGGATGGGGCTGTAATTCATATCTGGTTACCGCCGGCCCCTGGTTGACGGAAACAACCGTCGCGCCGACGCCAAAGCTCGCAAGGGTCTCTTCCAATAATTTTTTCCGCAGTTCGGTCGTCTCCATCAACCGCTTCTCGCGGTCTTTTTCTTTTTTGCCGGCATCGTCCAAAAGGGTTATGGGAGGGAGTTTATAATCCTTGTAAAGTTTACTGGTATCAAAAATTTGCCGCTTTGAATCGGTATCGTCAAGGTCTTCTTTCAAAGAGACCGGCAACGGAGAATTCTTTTCTCCGTCCGAATCAAAATCGAGATGTTGGGGAATAGGAATACTTATGACCTTCCTTTCCGGCTCCGGTTCCGACTCCGGTTCGGACTCCGGCTTCTTGTTCAACGGAAGCTGGGACTGCATTGCCCTAAGTTCCGAAACTGTTTTGCTGTTCTCTTCGGTCGCAAGCACCTGCTTACGGGTTTTCTTTTCCGGTTCAATCGGGACCGGAACAAAATATCTTCTTAAAAGAGCCAAAAGTCCGACCACTGTGATATTGCCGATCATCAAGAGCGAAATAAAAGCAAAGGCGGTCAAAAGAATATAGGAACCGACCAACCCGATCGTGCGGGTTAAGGCGATATTAAAAACATAGCCGATAAAGCCCCCCGCCCCCTGGACCACCACCTGCTTGGTGTGGGCGGCAAAATAAGCCGGCGCGCGGAACTGGGAAAAAACAATAAAGGTTATAAAGAGAAGTGAAAGTCCGGAGAGACGGACCGCCAGCTCTTTCACTTCGTGGCGGAGCAAAAGGATAATTCCGTAAGCGGCGATAAAAAAAGGCAAAAGGTATACCCCGACTCCGAGGATCGAGCGAAGCGCTATTTTTACGACGTAAAGTCCGACCGCTCCGGTGGCGGAAGTGAGGTTGGAGACCAGAACAAAGATCGCGACCGCGATTAAAAGTATCCCGGCAATATCCTGCCGGTGCGGGGAGGGGATTCTCTCTTGAACAACACTTCTTTTGCGAGCCATGTTATAGGTATTTTAGCATAAAAACTGCGTCCCGGTTACCTGCTCTCCTGCATATAGTCTATGACAATCGTTATAATTTTTTGCACGGTCTCACTGCATGATTTAAAGCTGATTTTATCTATTGCCTCATCTCCGTACTTTCTTATCAGGTCGCTTATAAGCGCGTGGATAAACGACTGGGTTGCGGAGTCAACCCCCTCAAAATCCAAAGTCACTTCCTCCCCCTTTTCCAGCGCGGGAACAAGGTTGTTTAACCTGATCTCTCTTGCCAGATCCTTGTTTTCGGCAAACGCCCCAACCAGGGGAAACAGTTTAATCGTCGTCATATGAATTTCGGCCTCCTGTATCGCGCCTGTTTCCTTTCTTTTACCGCCTCCGTGTAGGTCTTTCTGATCATGTCCAAAAGCGAAGAAAATTCTTTCGTCGCGTTTAGGGAAAAGTCGATCCCGACAACGGTCCCCTGCCAGGAAGGAAGATCGTTTTTCTTGGAATGCCGGTCCATAAACGGATCCGCGTGTAATTTTATCCTTTCGCTTTTTCTTTTTAAAAGTTTATACATCCCTCGGCCGGAATAAAGGACAAAAAAATCGCTGTTCACCGTGGCGATCGATTTAATAAAAAACAACCCCGCCCCCGCGTTAAATTCCGTCCCCCCCTCTTTCCTGGTGGTGCCGGTAACCCCGGGCATCAAAGACAATTGTATAGCCTCAAGGTCGTCTTTAGGATTATAAGATTGATTTATGGTCTTCCAGATGCCAACCCCGGTATCCGCGATTCCGATTCTTATGGTATTGCTTTTGGGATGATACTGCGCGGAAACAATCGCGCCATGGACGGATAAAGAATGCTCAAGCACATTCCTGATTAATTCGCTCATTATGTAGCGGATCGGTTCGGCATGCTTGGGTTCCAAATGCAGCAGGGGAGTCACTTCCGTAATAAACTTTGTCAAAGCATCCGAATCCTTAATCTGGGTTAGGGGAACAAATCTTCCGGCCGGCTCATGCTCGGTTATTTTTATGCCGGAATCTACTCCTAAAAATTTAAACAGTCCCATCCTTTCTAAATAATGCTTGGATCTGGCTTCAAGTTTTTCACACTCAATTTTTGAAGCGTCAATTGTAAGCCCCATCGACGCGATCATTGACAGGGCCATCGGATGGATGGATATCCATTTTTTATTGGCTGTAATAATGAGGCGTTCCGGATCATTTGGGTCAATTCCCCTCAAAAACGGGTCAATATTCCCCAAAAAGGCGCTATTTGGTATATGTACCTTCATGTTATTCTAATATTATACCGGGAATCCCGGTAGAATGTCAAGACACCGGGAATGCCGGGAGTATTCTGCCTAAACAAGGTTACATTTTAGCATAAAAGAGGGATTGGGGGGATATGTTAAGCAAGAATGCTTTGTAAAATTTCGGCTCTTGTTTCTTTAAAAGTTGGATTATCCGGTTCGATTTCAAGCGCCCTGTTTATTTGATCTAAAGCTTCTTGAAATCTTCCCAGATTGAAAAGGCAAGCGGCAAGAATATAACGGTTTTGGGGATTATTAGGCTCTTCTTCAAATGATAATTTAATCAATAGCCCTAATTCTTCGTACTTTTCATTTTCGATAAATAAATCAAAAAGCCTACTCTTAAATCTTGGCCTGTCTTTAATTGTTGCCCACAACAGCGCACGAACTCTACCCTGGCCATCTTCTGATAATCTTGGGTTGTCAACAAGAGAAGCGATTCTAAAAAAATACCTCTCCGCTTCCCCCAATGTAACCCCATCAAAATCATTCTGGCCGCCTGCGAGACGGTCTCTTGTTTTCCTCAAGACACAAGCTTCCTTGTAAGCATCGGCAAGGGTGTTGGCCTCTTCTTCTTCAAAAAGTTCAGGGAAATAAAGCAGCAATCCCCTGTCTATCCTCTCCCGATACACCCCGGCACTAAAAAGCCTTGTTTTAAAATATGAAAGTGCAATACTCCTCTCCCCTTCATTCATCTCATCAAAATTTTTCCTAAGACCATTAAAACCTTTAACCAATCTAAAAAGGTCATATTCAAGTTCAACTTCTATTGGATCCTGTCCCGGCAAAACCTTAAAGCCCTTTCTTTCCAACTTGTCCAAAGAATAATTAGGATCCTCCACTTTATAGGGTTTTCTTTCTAGCAAACAATCTATTCTTATAACAATTTCACTTGCATTATCGACAAAACAAGGGACTGCCCCACGAGTAAAATCTACATGTTTTAACTTTCTATACTTGTTATACCCTGCGGTGCTCGGTTTGCCATGTAGTAACTGGAGCCCAAGCAGGTTTTCCAAAAGATGAGAATCTAATCCCAACATCCCTTCAACATGACCGCCAATCACTACTTTGGCAAGCAAGTTTGGAGAAATATGAGATGGATTACAAGGACGATGTAATGAGATTAAATGAGAAATTCCACCTTCAAGTTCTATCGGGGAAAAAGAGTAAAATAAGCTATCAAGATCTCCCGAATAACAAGCTATTTCTTTTTCTTCTCCGTAGAATTTAAACCGAAAGACAAACCTTTCTTTGCCGTTATGAACCAGAGTAAAATCTGCGGCCCCAAATTCCTGTAGGCTTTCCCAAAGACCTCTAACTATTCGTTCTCTGATTTCTGGTATGTAATCACCCTTATCAACAAAAACAGCCCTCTTTGCTCCTGTCGCCAAAAAATCTTTGCTCTCATAGGTGCCTGCTCCTGTATACAAAACCGGCTCAGACTTTTGTCTATTTGCTCTCACAATGCTCTCGGCGATTTCAAGAGAAAGACTTCCGGCTCGATCAACTCTTGCCATTATCTTTGCCGATCCTAAAACCAAGTAATCCTCTTTAGCCGGATTCCATCCCTTCGCGCCAACCTGGGTGGCCGGCGGTTGATGATGGATGATCGGTGGTGATAATAGGGCAATATTTGCAGCAGACATAACCACTCGACTCAATATCCTGGCAGGTAAACGATAGATTCTTCCTAAATAAGCCGTCATTCTCCCTCCTATATGGGAATAATCGCACCAATCTCGACCAAACTTACGTCTTCTATATATTTATCGTTAAAATCGGAAGAAAATTGCAGGCGATTTATAAATTCGAGAGTAAATTCGAGGATATGAGAAGTAGTTTCGAGACCCGTTTATTCGGTTTGCATTTGAGACTGTTGATTCGTGATAAAAATTTGAGACTACCCAACAGCAAAAAACGCCCAGCCCAAAACCAGCAAACCCACTACAAAACAATAGTAGGCAAAATAGCGAAGTTTCGCCTTTTGGAGAAGGTCGATAAAAATTTTAATTGCCAGGTAGCCGGTTATAAAAGCGGCGATAAAGCCGAGCAGGTAGGAAAAGGAAAAAGCCGTCCCTCCCGCCAAATCTTTTCCCTGCAAAATCACCGCCCCTAAAATAGCGGGGATCGAAAGGATAAAGGAGAAACGGGCCGCCAGATTCTTGTCCAAGTCCCGCAACAGCGCCATCGAAATCGTCGCGCCGGAACGGGAAAAGCCGGGCGCGATCGCCGCCCCCTGCGCCGCTCCGATCACCAAAGCATCCATCCGGGTAAAATCATTTTCTTTTCTATTCCCCTGCCCAAACCGGTCGGCCAAAAACAACAGCGCTCCGGTTAGAAGCAAAAACCAGCCGACCGCCGAAATTGAATCAAACCACCCTTCAAAATAATCCTGAAAAGAAACACCGATCACTCCGGTCGCGAAAGTGGCAACCATAATCAGACAGGCCAGCTTGAATTGGATCGATTCGTTGTAAACCTTCCTGAAATTGCGCGTTATTAAAACCTGCCAGGAACCGGAGATGAAACCGGCTGCCATGGCGAAAATATCTTTCCAAAAATAGATGACGACCGCCAAAAGCGTCGCGACGTGAACCAGCGCGTCAAAAAAGAGGTCGGTCTCCAAACCAAATAGTTTTGTAAATATTACCAGATGTCCCGACGAAGAAACCGGTAAAAACTCGGTTAGGCCTTGTATTATTCCAAGTATCAGATGTTTCATTTCTTATTCTTCTTCCACATTACAACCAGCGGGCTCGCGATGTAGATTGAAGAGTACATCCCGATCGAGAAACCGACCAAAAGAACCAAACTGAAATCCTTAAGCGTCTTGCCGCCGAAGAAAAGCAGGCAAAGAACTACGGTAATAACGGTTAAGACCGTATTGATCGAACGGGGAAAGGTCTCCGCGATACTGCGGTTGACCAATTCCGTAAAATTATGCTTTCCCGGCTTGTGCAAATTCTCCCTGATCCGGTCAAAGATGATGATCGTATCGTTGATCGAATAGCCCATAATTGTTAAAATCGCTGCGACAAAGGGGAGCTCAATATCTCTCCACAACAAGGCCATGACGCCGGTAGCGATAATCACGTCATGAAACAAAGCAAAAAGAGCCGCCATCGCGTAGACAAATTCAAAACGGAAGCTAACATAAATTATAATCCCCGCCGATGCCAAAAGCAGGGCCCAAAGAGCCTGCCACCTAAGTTCGTTCCCAATCACGGGACCAACCGTATCAACTTCCAAAAGCTCCACATTGCCGTATTTTTCGGAAAAGGCGTCAACCAACTTTACCCTGGTTTCGGTATCAACCGGACTGGTACGGATAAAAATATCGTTTTTGTTCTCCGCCGAATTTTGGATGATGCTTTTCTCAAGCTTAAATTTACCCAAAATATCCCTGACCTGCGAAGTTGAGACCGGCTCCGGGAAACGGAGGTTGATCAGCGTCCCGCCGGTAAAATCGATCCCGAAATTTAAGACCGATCCGCGGGTAAAGCCGTTTGAGGCCAAAGTAAAGATTGAAACCGCGATCATAATCAGGGAGATTAAAAACCATAATTTGGTCTTTTCAATTATTTTCATTTATACACCATTTTCGAGTCCGCGGAAGTTAAAACCTTCCCGTCCAAAAGCATATCGATCAGCATCCGGGTCAAGATTATCGCCGTAAACATCGACACCAAAATACCAACCGTCAAAGTTATCGCGAATCCTTTGATCGTCCCGGTCCCGACAAAAAAGATCGTCGCCGCCGCGATGATCGTGGTGACATTCGAATCCAAAATTGAAGTTAAGGCCCGCTCAAAAGCGGCCGTCACCGCCGCGCGGATGGCTTTCCCCGCCCTCAATTCTTCTTTCAGCCGCTCGAATATAATAATGTTGGCGTCAACCGCCATTCCGATTGAAAGAAGAAATCCGGCAATGCCGGGAAGCGTGAGCGTCGCATGGAGAAGCGCCAGGCAGGCCAAGGTCATCAATACATAGATTGTAAGCGCGATGTCGGCCATAAAGCCGGGGAGGCGATAATAGAAAATCATAAACGCTATAATAATGAAAAAGCCGATCATTCCCGCAACCAGGCTCCGGTCAACCGAGTCTTTTCCTAAAGTCGGGCCGACAATGCGGGTCTCAATCAGCTCCACCGGAATCGGCAGCGCTCCCGCCTTCAATTTTATGACCATGTCCCGAACCTCTTCCGCCGAAAAATTGCCGGTGATAACCCCTTTCCCTTCGGTAATCGGGGTCTTGACATTGGGGGCGGAAAGGACCTTTCCGTCCAGAATAATCGCGATCGGTTTTTCGATATGGCGGGAAGTCATCTCCGCAAAAACCTTGGAGCCTTGCGGCGAAAGCTCAAAGCCGATGCACGGGTTGCCGTATTCGTCGATCTGCGGATAAACCGCTTTAAGGTCCGCTCCGGTCAGCCCCGACCCTTTCAATATAATGGACTGGCTCGATTTGGCCTCTCCCCGTTCGGTTGAAAAAGTTATCAGGCGGGATCCCTTGCCGTAGAATTCTTCCACTTTGGCGGAAGTTAGGTTTTCCGCTCCGACCGGCGCCCACTCCGCTTCGATAAATTCGAGCTGGGCGGTATCGCCGATAAGTTTAATGGCGCGGTTGGGATCTTTTTCTCCCGGCAGTTCCACAATCACCTGGTTGCGCCCTTTGCGCTGGATGTTCGGTTCGGTCACTCCCAGCTGGTCGATCCGGTTGCGGATAACGGCGACAACACCGGCCATCGCGTCGTCTGAAATTTTAATTTTCCCGGTCTCTTTCCCCTGAAAAACCAGCCGCGCCCCGCCCTGCAGGTCCAACCCGAGGGTGAGAGGAAACTGTATCAGAACAAAAATTGAAACGGCAATAATCGCGATAAAAAGCAAAAGCCGCAATTGATTAATATTTTTCATTGGTATAGGTAAGGAACGAAAAGTTTCGTTCCTTACCTATCAATGATTATAGCAAAATTTGTGGGGTTTTCAATCCCACAATGGGTCCCAATCCCTTCACTCCGTTTTTTTAGCTATTTCTTCAACAATCACATCCAATGGACCGTCTAGCCGCGCGTTCTCGTCAAGTTGTCGGGCGTTAAAAAGCTTTGTCTTGCACTTAATACAAACATGAAGCTCCGCTCGATCAAGGATTTTTTCCAAAATGCCTCTTTCAAACAAAGCCAGCACCTCTCCGGCCTCCCAAGCCGCAAGCCGTTTCGCGATCGCTTTTTCCGCCTCAATATCTCCTTCCACGGCCAGCGACAACAACCTTTCTCGCGCAACATCAAGAAACTTGGGAAAGTCCTTCTCCAGACGCACTAAATTATAAGCGCTAAAAAATGAAGCCATTTTTTTCATCGTCTCTTTATCGAGGTCCCTGATATTCTGGGACAAAAAATGCTGCCGCAACCAGGTTTGATCTCGCAACTCGCCGCCGAAAGCGCTTTCAATTATTTCTTTTAACCTAAGCGTACAATTCCGGGTGATCCATTGCTTAATCTCCGGGGTTCCCCAAGCCGCGAAACGTTTCCAGCACGGATTGTCCAAAGGCACGACTGTAAGCAAATCCGGCAAAAGATTAAAAGCATATAAACGATTAATCTCATTGCAAGGATAATCCCGTCCTATTTTCCATTTTTTAGATAAGCAATCAAGAGCAGTTTTGTCTCCTTTTTGGGCGCGAAAAACAAGCTCTCTGACCACGGCTTCATTATCACACGGCTCGGGAAAAGATCTTTTGGATAATTCGACCAATTTACTTGTTTCCAATGACCGCAATGGCGATAAAGCTTGCGGCTGATCCCCGTTAATTCTCCTTTGAATCGTTATATATTCCAGTTCAACCAACTCTATCTCTCCCGTTCGCGGATCGTGTTTTGTCGTTTCCAGAAAAATACGGTCTCCATTCCTTAACCCGTAAGGCTCCGTTTCGGTATCTAAAACTATCGGTTTTTTTTCGGATAAAGATTTAATAATAACGCGCCGGCCAAAAGACCGGGCTTGAATTGTAAAACTAATCGCCTTTTCCTCCAGGCCGGCTGTTTCCGTGGCAACCTCCCCCGCTTCGTGCTCAACCAAAGCATGCTCCCCGGCAATGCTCTCGTCAAAAATCCTCAACGCGCAGCCGCTCTTGTTCCCGATAAACGCGCAAGCGTTTTCATTAAGAAAAAAACTGGTGTCTCCCACTCGCAGAAAGGCCAGTGAGTCCGGCTGTTTTTGGTCAAAACCCTTTTTGGGGACCGCCCTAAGCTTGCTTCCCAAGGATCCCGCCAAAGAAGCCGCCCTGCATCGATAGCCGATTATGGGTCTGAACGGATTCCAGGACACGTGATACCATGCCATTTTAATTTCTCCTTATTCCTTATCTGTTTATCGTTCGCTTTTGGATAAAATTTCACCGGTTTTTTTTGGGGATCGGGCTTTGCAAATTGTGTTATAATGTGTCCATGCGGTCTGATCGAATTAAAAAAGGATTGGAGAGAGTCGGAGCAAGAGCACTGCTCTATGCCACCGGATTAAAAAAGGGAGATTTTGAAAAGCCGTTTATCGGCATCGCATCTTCTTTCACCAATTTAGTCCCCGGCCATATCTCCATGCGCGATCTTGAACCGTTAATTTCAAAAGGGATTACCGAAGCCGGCGGCTATCCTTTTATCTTTGGCGTCCCCGCCATCTGCGACGGGATCGCCATGGGACACATCGGCATGCACTACTCCCTCCCCTCCCGCGAATTGATCGCCGATGAGATTGAATCGATCGCCGAAGCGCACGCTCTGGACGGATTGGTCCTTTTGACCGCCTGCGACAAAATCACCCCCGGCATGCTGATGGCGGCGGGAAGATTAAATATCCCGTGCATAGTTGTAACGGTCGGTCCGATGAAATCGGGAGAACACAAAGGGCGGCGGCTTTCGCTGGTAAAAGACACTTTTGAAGCGCTGGCCTCCCACCGCGCCGGAAAAATAACAAGGGCGGAATTGGATTCGCTCGAGTGCCTGGCCTGCCCCGGAGCGGGATCATGCCAGGGGCTTTATACCGCCAATACGATGAACTGCATAACCGAAACCCTGGGGATGTCGCTTCCCGGCTGCGCCTCGACTCTGGCACTGTCCGAGGAGACCAAAGAGATCGCCTACCGGAGCGGAAAAACCATTTTGACTTTGATCAAAGAGAACATAACGCCGCGAAAAATCATGACCAAAGCGGCCTTTAGAAATGCTATCCGATTGGATATGGCTCTGGGCGGATCGACCAACACCGCTTTGCATATCCCGGCGATCGCGCACGAGGTCGGGATTGAAATTCCGCTCGAACTTTTTGACAAGATCAGCCGCGAGATCCCGCGCATCACCAATCTTCTCCCCGGCGGGGAAGATTTTATGGAAGATTTTGACGCCGCGGGAGGCGTGATGGCCGCGTTAAATGTTATAAGAAGCAAAATCGAAAGTTCGGAGACGGTCGCCGGAATTGATATTAAAAAACTGGCGGAAAATGGAAAAGTATCAAATTCCAACATTATTCGTCCGCTTGACAATCCCTTCAGTCAAGAAGGGGGCATTGCCGTGTTGAAGGGATCGCTCGCTCCCAACGGATCGGTCGTCAAACAGGCGGCGGTATCAAAAAACATGATGAAGTTTACCGGCCGCGCCAGGGTTTTTGACTCCGAAGAAGCGGCGATGAAAGCAATCATGGATAAAAAGATAAAATCGGGTGACGTGGTCGTTATCCGCTACGAAGGACCGAAGGGCGGCCCGGGAATGAGAGAGATGCTCTCCCCCACCGCGGCGATCGCGGGGATGGGTTTGTCCGAATCGGTCGCCTTAATTACCGACGGAAGATTTTCCGGCGGGACCAAAGGACCATGCATCGGCCACATCTCTCCCGAAGCGGCGGAGGGGGGATCGATCGCGGCGGTAAAAGAGGGGGACGAGATCGCGATTGACATTCCGAACCGAACCATTGATTTAAAAGTATCCAAGAATGAAATAAAAAAGCGGCTGCGCGGCTGGCGCGCCCCTAAACCAAAGATCAGCCACGGCTGGCTGGCGCGTTATGCTAAGTTGGTCACCTCGGCAAACACGGGAGCGGTGCTTAATGCCTAATCAAGTTTGCCTATCCCGACGCATACATTGCATTTGAATACGTCTTAAGTTTATGGGGTTGAGCTAATGGTTATATTATTATAGAAATATTTTAGTTTTTTTATGCTTGCGTCTATCTGCGCCTGCCCACTGATAGTTTTACTGTTCAGTAGTCTATTATTAAATATTGTTTGATATTTAGGTAAATTGTATTTTTCTGAAAAAAACAAGGCGTATAGATATGCTGATTCTATTGGTGGGGATCCGGGAGGAAGGTTCTTGCTTTTAATGCTGTAACTATTTACAATCCACTTCAATAGGGCTCTCTCATCTTTATAATCGGAAAGCTCCGCCATAACTTTTTGAGCCATTATTTCTACCATTCCCCAATATTCTAGTTCTGTCAACGGTTTAGATAAATATGGCTTAAAATAGATATTTTTAAGGTGATATCTGTCTACAACTCCTTTTGTTGACATTTCGTTCATATCAATATTAAAAGCGTTTTGTGCACTGGTAATTGCTACCGTTCCATCCGGATTATGGAAGGACAGAAAATGTCCGTATTCATGTGCCAGGATCGGTTT
Organism: candidate division WOR-1 bacterium RIFOXYB2_FULL_46_45; assembly: GCA_001771585.1. GTDB lineage: Bacteria > Margulisbacteria > WOR-1 > XYC2-FULL-46-14 > XYC2-FULL-46-14 > XYC2-FULL-46-14. The sequence goes on along the minus strand of MEUE01000001.1, from coordinate 988,282 downwards.
TAGTAGTTCATTTTCTTCTTCTGCCGACGGAGCAGATAGTATGATTTTTAGACGGTCATAAGTTGCAATCCCATTAAAGGTTTTATCGACCATAAAGACTACTTTTGGAAAGAAAATATTTACACCATAGGTGTTCTTTAGTTTGTTTTCTATGTCTTTTAGGTCGGTTATAGTCTTGTCAATATAGGATACCAGTAAAAATGCTTTGGTTTCTCCATACTTAGTGATAAGGTCTGCTGCAAAGGTTTCCGGACTAACAGCATTAAAGGCTGTTGTATAAACCTCCAGTTCTACTCTTGCGTCACGGGAAACCGTGTTTGTGAGTTTTGCTTTGATGTATTCCGCAGTTGGAATTATTATCTCTGGAGAGATTGATACGCTTTTTGTTTCTTCATTGTCGTCTGTGGCATTTTCTATATTTTGTGTTTTTCCACAGCCAAATGATAATAGCATTAGAAGAAAAATTAAAAAGATAAAGAGTCCGTTTCTTATTTTATTAATTGTTTTATCCTCCTGATCTTGTTTTCATATATATTATCGTAATATTTTGATTAAAACTTGTGGCAGACAATTGGTTTTTTCTATGCCGTACAAAAGTAGAACTCTTCGCCACTTTGACTGAGTTCTTTAATAAGTATATTGTCGCCTCCCACATTATTTTACCCTAAATTTCCTAAATTAACCTGCCCCGCAAAACAAGAAAAAACAATTTTTTGGAAGGTGTAGTCAAGAAAGGGAAGAGATCAAAAAAGCTCCTCTGGCGTTCCGACTTTATGTCGGAACATAAAAAGATTTAGTGCCGGATTTCTTATGAAGAACAATTAAACCAAATCTTTTTATCCCGATAAAATCGGGGCCAGAGGAGTTTTTTTCTGGTAACTCCGCAAGCACCAAGGGAGGGGAAGGGGCATAGCGACGGCGCACACCGCCTAGCCGAGCTAGTCGAGGCTGGCCGCCGGAGCTGGCAGGGGTTGTGGTGGAGAAGGGGAAGGGTTGTGGTGTTTGCTTGCGAAAAAGCGTGTTTTTCTTTTCGTCCATTTTCTTTTTGCACGCAAACAAAAAGAAAATGGACCGGGGTAAAGAGAACCAATGCTTCCAGTTCCTGTCGCTTAACCAGCTAGGGGCGGAACCCCATGCTTCTTATCGTTTCTTTGGGTATTTTATTTTGGGACAAATGACGGTTTTGCAGGGTAGTTTAATGTGGGAGGTAATAGTATATTATGCTAGATTTGTCACCTCTGCGAATACAGGAACGGGGCTTAATTAATAAATTATTTCGCCCTGAGCTAATAGTTTAGTAAACTGCGGCGCGGGAACGACGTGGATATTGCCAATCTTCTCTTGTAAATCATACCACCATTTTAATCGTAAATATGGTTATTATTAATGCCAAATTGGCCGCTTCTGCAAATAGCGGGACGACAGAACGCACTCTTCCATCGTATAATACATAATATGAAAGCGTTATTCGTCACCGATCTGCACGGTTGCGAGTGGAAATACGAGCGGTTATTTGAAGCGGCAAAAGAATTGGGAGCGGAAATTGTCATCAACGGCGGCGATCTGTTCCCAAAGAGCGAAGACCTCTTTGCGCAAGAAAAATTCATCAAAAACTACCTGGACAAATATTTCGCGCGGTTCAATTCCGCCGGCATTTATTATCTCTGCTCTCCGGGAAACGACGATCTTATGACTTTTGATGAATTGTTTCTTGAAGTTTGTAAAAAGTACCCCTTCATTATCCCCCTTGCCCAACGAAAAGTTGAAATTGGCGGCTTCGAATTTATCGGCATGAATTGGGTAGTTGATTATCCTTTTCGTCTCAAGGACCGGTGCAGGATGGATACCAAGAATTATGTCTTCCAGGCGCAATTTGGGACCGGATTATTATCTACGCCAAACGGCTTCAAAGAGATCTCCGACTGGCCCGCCTACGCCAGGACACTTCCTACAATAGAGGACGAACTGAATCGATTGGTCCGTCCCAGGGATATGGAAAAAAGCGTGTATGTAATCCATATGCCACCCTATGGGATCGGCCTGGACAAATGCGGCCACGGCGCGGAAGTAGGCTCAAAGGCGATTTATAACTTTTTGCTAAAAAATCAGCCGAAGCTCTCTCTCCACGGCCATATCCACGAGTCCCCAAAAGTTTCCGGACAGTGGCAGGTAAAACTTGGGGAGACGATCTGCGTTCAGCCCGGCCAGCTTGACGAATTTACTTATGTAACAATTGATTTGTCCGATATGAAGTTGGATAGGATCTCGGAGCTGTCCTAACTTCCTAAAATTTGTTATAATTCTTATTATGGAACTCACCGGCGCGCAGGCGTTAATCGAATGCCTAAAAAAAGAAGGGGTAGATGTAGTTTTTGGCTACCCGGGCGGAACGGTTTTGCCGATTTACGATGTTTTATATAATGAAAAGAAACTGCGGCATATCTTAACCCGCCATGAACAAGGGGCAGCACACGCCGCCGACGGCTATGCCCGCGCAACCGGCAAAGTCGGGGTCTGCCTGGCAACTTCGGGTCCCGGAGCGACCAATTTGATCACCGGAATCGCCAACGCCAACATGGATTCAATCCCGATGGTCGCGATCACCGGACAGGTCGGCACCCCGCTTCTGGGAAAAGATTCTTTTCAGGAAGCGGATATCACCGGGATCACCATGCCGATCACCAAACATAATTATTTGATAAAAGATCCGGAAGAGATCCCCAGGGTCATCAAAGAAGCGTTCCACATCGCCCGGACCGGACGCCCCGGACCGGTCGTTGTCGACATCGCCAAAGACGCGCAGATGAAAACGCTTAAGAATTTTAAATATCCGGAGACGGTTGACATCCCGAGTTATAAACCGACCCTGGTCGGACACCCGAAACAGATTAACGCCGCGGTAAAGCTGATCGAAGCGGCACAAAAACCGCTCCTCTACGTCGGCGGCGGGGTAATTGCCGCTTCGGCATATAAAGAATTAAAAGAATTTGCGGAGAAGAATAATATTCCGGTTACCGTTACCCTGATGGGAAAAGGGGCCTTCCCGGGGGATTCAAAATTATATCTTGGAATGCTCGGGATGCACGGGACCGCCTACGCCAATTACGCGGTGCAGGATGCCGATCTTTTAATCGCCGTCGGCGCCCGCTTTGACGACCGGGTCACCGGCCATCTTCCCAGCTTCGCGCCAAACGCCAAACATATCCATATCGATGTCGACCCGGCCGAGATCGGAAAAAATATCCGGATCGATGTCCCGATCGTCGGCGACGCCAAAAATATTCTAAAAGAGTTTCTTGCCAAAGTCTCCTGCAAAGACCGGCACGAGGCCTGGCTGGCCCAGATCGCGGAGTGGAAAAAGAAGTATCCACTCTCTTACAAAGAAGGGAAAAAGATCAAGCCGCAATATGTTATTGAGAGGACCTATGAGCTGACCAAAGATAAAAAAGTGATTATCGCGACCGAAGTCGGCCAGCACCAGATGTGGACGGCGCAGTTTTTTACTTTCAAAAAACCGCGGACGCTGGTCACCTCCGGCGGGCTGGGGACGATGGGCTACGGCTTTCCGGCCGCGATCGGAGCGCAGGTCGGCTGTCCGGACGCGATTGTAATTGATATCGCCGGCGACGGCTCAATCCAGATGAACATCCAGGAATTGACCACTGCGGTCTGCAACCGACTGCCGGTCAAGATCTTTGTGCTGAACAATTCATTTTTGGGGATGGTCCGGCAGTGGCAGGAGATCATTTATGATCGGAGATATTCTTCGACCAACCTTTGCGCCAATCCCGATCTGGTAAAGATTGCCAAAGCTTTTGGGGCAGAGGCCTTTAGGGTTACAAAACCAACCGAGGTTGACCGGGCGATTAAAGACGCGCTTAAGGTAAAAGACCGGCCGGTCCTGGTCGATTTTGTCGTTGAAAAAGAAGAGAACGTTTTTCCGTTTGTGCTGGCAGGGAAGCCGCTAAACGAAATGTTGGTGGATTAGGTATAACTTTTTCCTGCTTTTATTGCCGCAAGATTCTCTTCCTTGATCTTCTCCATCAGATAGCGGATCCCGCACGAAACAACCATGAATTGAACCGGATTATAATCTCTGGTGTTAACCTCCAGAATAATCGGGATCCCCTCCTGTACTGCCCGGTTTAAGTAGTTTAAATATCCGTGGATGTGTTCTCCCAATGGCAACCTGTGAAGATCGTCATCGGCGGTATGGGTTACCTGCCCTTCATTTTCATGAAAATGAAAATTTATTATCCATTTGCCCATATCCGCCAGCATTTCTACGATTTGCGTCACCGATAACCGGCCGGATAAATTCCGGTGCCCGGAATCAACTGTCGCCTGGACCCAATTTGGGGTTCCCACAAGTAAGCCCCTGATATGCAACGGCAAATAGCCCAGTCCATGGGAATCAATTGTAGGGTCGGCCTGGTTTTCAATCCCTATTCTAATTGGCCATTTTTTTCTTCCACCGGCTGTATTCCCCAATTTTTCCAGGAGCCGCCTATTGTTTTCCAGCGCGCGGCCGGCATCCAGGGGATGAATAAACCGTTTGTCTCTCCACATCAGCGTCGGCGGATGGATTGTTACGTTGGGAAGAAAGTTAAATTGTTCGTTCGCTTCCGCGATCGCCAAAAACAAGGATACAATCGCCAAATGATCGTCCCGTAATCCCGGGTTCAACCCTATTCCTTCCAACTCTTGAATCGGAAAATGAAACTGCACATCCAATGCCATCTCTCTTGTCTGTGCGACTAATGTCCCCAAGTTTTCTACATGCGGCCGAAATTCTCCATTTTGAAAGAAAAATAGTTTTTGTTTTCCCTGGAATTTTTCCGGCTTTATTTCCACAAGAGAGAGCGGCGCTCTTGACGCACGGATAAAATTAAAGTCGTGCTGTCCGCGACAGTGCATCCCCAATCTGATCGGAGCAACTGCCGGAAAGCCATATAATTTGGGCTTCACCGGCCTATATAATCCTTCTGCTTTTTTCATAATTGCCCCATTACGGGCCTTTACGGGCCCTGTTAATTTAAGCTATAATAGTATCTGGAAGAAATTAAAGAAATTTCAGGAGATTTTATTAAATGCGTCATACCATTTCTGTTATCGTCGAAAATAAGCCGGGGGTTTTAGCCCGAGTCGCCGGGCTCTTCTCCCGCCGCGGGTTTAATATCGAGTCTTTGGCGGTCGGCACCACCGAAGATCCGAATATTTCGCGCATGACGATCGTCGCCAACGGGGACGAGCAGGACCTGGAACAGATCATCAAACAGCTTTACAAGCTAATCGATACCCTGCGGGTCTTTGATATTCCAAAAGACCGGGAGATCCAGAGAGAACTGGTTTTAATAAAAGTAAGCATGACCGATCAGACCAGGAAAGAGATCACTGAAATTGCCGAACTCTTCAAGGCCAAAATCGCCGACCTCTCCGAAAAGAGCATGGTGATTGAGATCTCGGATGAGGAAGAGAAGGTCAATAACCTCGAAAAGATGCTCCAGAAATTTGGTATAATGGAGCTGGTTAGAACAGGAAAAATCGCATTACAAAAAGGGGGAACAAAATAATGGCAAAAGTATACTACGACGGAGACGCGGATATCAATTTGTTGAAGGATAAGACGATCGCGATTATCGGATTTGGGAACCAGGGGGCGGCGCAGGGACAAAATTTAAAAGACAGCGGTTTAAACGTAATCATTGCCGAAGTCGAAGGAACCCCCAATTGGAAAAACGCCCAAGAGGCCGGATTTGAAGTTATGTCCGCCGCCGATGCGGCCAAAAAAGGAGACATTATCCAAATCCTGATCCCGGATGAACTGCAGGGGAAAGTTTACAAGGAGTCAATTAAGAAATACGCCAAAAAAGGGAAGACCTTAATGTTCTCCCACGGGTTTAACATCCACTTCAAGGCGATCAAACCGGCCAAAGATGTCAATGTCATCATGGTCGCTCCAAAAGGTCCGGGACATATGGTCAGGCAGACCTATACGGAAGGAGCCGGCGTCCCCTCCCTGATCGCCGTTTACCAGGATGCGACCGGAAACGCCAAAGAGATCGCTTTGGCCTACGCCAAAGGGATCGGCGGAACACGCGCCGGAGTTTTTGAAACCACTTTCAAAGAAGAAGTAGAGACCGACCTTTTTGGAGAGCAAACGGTCCTTTGCGGCGGTTGTACCTCCTTGGTCAAAGCCGGCTTTGAAACTTTGGTTGAAGCGGGCTACCAGCCGGAGATGGCCTATTTTGAATGCATGCATGAATTAAAGCTGATTGTCGATCTAATGTACAAACACGGCCTGCAGGGGATGAGAAAAGCGATCAGCAACACCGCGGAATACGGCGATTTGACGGTTGGACCAAAAATTATCGACGTGAAAGTTAAAAAGAGCATGCAAAAAGCGTTAAAGAGAATCCAGTCCGGCGCTTTTGCCAGGGAATGGCTGAAAGAGAATAAAAACGGCTGTGCCAATTTTAACGCCCTGCGCGAAAAAGACAAGAATCATGCGATTGAAACAGTTGGAGCGGAACTTCGCGGAATGATGCATTGGCTTAAAAAATAATTTCTTTTTTCCCTCTGACAATTCGATGATACCCCACCGCGAAGCGGTGCGCCTCGTCGCGGAGGCGCTGGAGCAGCTGAAGCGCGGAAGAGTCTTTTCTCAGTTTCAACGGGACATTTTTACCGGGCCAAAAGAGCTCTTCTTCCCTCTTTGCCAGCCCGATGACGGGGAGGCCGGAAAGCCCGGCGGCATTCAAGGCCGACTTGGCAGAGTTGACCTGCGCGATCCCGCCATCAATCAAAACCAAATTCGGTTTAGGTAGCTTATCTTTTAGTGTTCCGGTGTAGCGGCGTGAAACGACCTCGTTAATGGCTAAAACATCATTGGCCTTTCCCTTTAATCTTCGTATTTTAAAGCGCCGATAGTCCGATTTTTTGGGCATCCCGCGTTCAAAAGCCACCATCGAAGCGACGATTGCTTCCCCCATGATATTTGAGATGTCAAAGGCCTCAATCCGATCGGGAGGAACAGCAAGTGATAAAGCTTCTTGAAGTGCCGTCACCGCCAAATACGGATCGGTAAGTTCGTTCCTTTTTACTCCCTGCATAAAACGGTTCAAGTTTTTGATCCGGTCCCTGATTTTGGCCGCATATTCAAAGTTTTTTTCGGCGGAGGCGCGCCGCATTTCCGCTTCAAGCCGCAAGATTGTTCGATTGATGTCTCCGCCCAGATAGGAGGAGACCGCTTTGCATAAATTTAAATAGGCCCTGCGATTAATTTTTCCGGTGCACGGAGAGAGGCATTGTTTCAGATGATAATACAAACACGGCTGCTTCCTCTTCCTGAATTTTTTGCACCAGCGGATCGGGAAGATCCTTTTTACCTGCCGCAGGGTCTCTTTAACCGCCCGTGCTTCAAACGGCCCAAAATATTCCGCCCCGTCGTCCTCTTTTTTCCTGACCACCGTAAGCCGCGGCCATTCTTCATTGATTGTCAGTTTGATGTAGGGATACTGCTTGTCGTCGGAATATTGAATGTTGAAGCGGGGAGCGTGTTTTTTGATCAATTCTCGTTCCAAGAGAAAAGCGGCCAGTTCGTTTTTTGCCGTCCGATATTCGATAGTTTTATATTGTTCCAAAAGGCGGGCGACTTTGGGATCAATTGCCGGTTTAGAAAAATAAGAAGCAACCCTTTTCTTTAGCGATTTGGCCTTGCCGACATAGATAACCGTTCCGGCTTTGTCTTTGAAAAGGTAAACTCCGGGGGCGTCCGGAAAGCGCATGCTAAGGGCTATTTGCGGTTTACCACAACCGTGAGTTGCGCGGAAACTTTGGGAAAAAGCTTGATTTGAACTTTGGATTCGCCCAACAGTTTTATCGGCTGAGTTAGAACGATTTTCCTCTTGTCCACTTCAATCCCGTGCTGGCCTTTAAGCGCCTCGGCAATTTCCTTGCTCCCGATCGCGCCAAAGAGCTTGTCTTTTTCACCGGCATCGGCTTTGAGCGTCACGGTCAAGGCCGAAATTACCGCGGCCTGTTCTTTCGCTTTGGCTTCGTTTTCGGCTATTTGGGACGCCTTTTCGATCTTCTTTTTTTCCATCCGCTTGATCGCCTGCTCCGTTGCCAAAACCGCCAGCTTCTGCGGCAGTAAATAATTCCTGGCGTAGCCGTCTTTAACTTCTTTTACCGTATCGTCTTCAAACATTATAACTTTCATCAAAATTCTCCTCTCTAGTCGACAGTATAGGGGATCAAGCCCGCCTGGCGCGCCATTTTGATCACTTTGGTCACTGTCCGCTGGTGCTTGGCGCAGCAGCCGGTGTTGCGGGGGGGCAAAATCTTTCCGCGGTCGGAAATAAAGCGCCGGACCACCGGAAGATCGCGGTATTCAACCGTCTTCCCTTCGCAAAGCAAGCAAGGTTTCTTTCTCCTCTTTTTGGCAAACGGCTTTTTCTCCCGATTGTTGTCCCGTTTATTGTCCCGTTTATTGTCCCGGTCTCTTTTTCTTCTCTCCATCCCTTAGTTTCCTCCTTGTTAAAACGGGGTCTCTTCTTCCGCCTTCTTTTCTGTCCCGGAAGAAGCGGTCCCTTCTTTTGGCCTGGTTCCGAGCATTTGCATGTTGTCGGCAACCACTTCGGTAAAAGTGCGCTCTTTGCCGGCCTTGTCTTTATACGGCCTTATTTGTAAATATCCTTCAATCGCCGCCGGACGCCCCTTCTTCAGATATTCTCCGCAGATCTCCGCCAAACGCCTCCAGGTAACGACATTGATAAAGTCGCACTCCTGTTCCCCTCCGTCTTTTTTCTTCTGGCGGTTGACCGCGAGAACAAATTTGCAGACCGGCAGTCCCGAAGGGGTGTAACGCAGTTCGGGATCACGAACCAAATTGCCGATTAAAAAGACTTTGTTGTACATAAAATTAAAACGGAAGGTCGTCCTCCGGGAGCTCTTCCACTTCGGTTCCGGAACTTACCGCGGCCGGAGCGGAAACCTTTTTCCCTCCAAACAACTGGACCTTATTGGCCACCACTTCGGTCGCCCAGTTCCTCTCCCCCGCCTGATTTTGAAAACTGCGGACCTGGATTTTTCCCTCAACCAGGACCAGGTCCCCCTGCTTAAAGTTCTGACTGGCCGCTTCGGCCTGGTCTCGCCAGGCTACTACGTCGATCAAGTCGTTCCCGACCCCTCCCGGCCGCGTGACCGAGAGTTTAAATTTGGTTAAAGCCGAACCTTCCATTGAAGAACGCGATTCGGGGTTGCCGACCAGCTCTCCTATCAATATAATACGGTTAAAGCTGGCCACCGGCAGGTTCCTCGGGAACGATCTGGGCCTCAAGCTCCGTTCCCGCTTCTTTCGCGACCACAATATGGCGCAAAACTTCTTCCTGGATCCTCAAAAGGGAAATCAACGCCTCAGGAGTCGTACCGATGCCTTTAAATTCAACCAACAGGAAAAAGCCGTCTTTTAATTTTTTGTACCTGGAAAAAGTGAAAGCAAGTTTTTTTACCCCTTGCTTGGTAACTTTTACGATCTCTCCCTGGTGGTCGGTGATCCGCTTCTCCAGGCGGGAGATGATAGTGTCAATTTTTTCTTCGGACAGGGTCGGGTTCAAAATACAGAGCGCTTCATAATCTTTCAATGCAATTTCCTCCTATTCTTATCCTTAATTATACATTAAATCTGAATAGAAGTAAATCGCCATCCTGAACAATATAGTCCCGGCCGACCGTTTTCGGGTTTCCGGCTACTTCGGCAGAAATGAAGCCCCTTTGCATGTCGGTGTGCACTTTGCCGGCGGCATCGTAGGCGGTCAATCCTCTTTTGAGCGTCCAGGCGCGGCATTCTTTCTTATTCGCGGTAAAGAATGTGATTAAATCCAATAATTTATAACTTGCTTTAATAAACTTACGCACTCCGGATTCCGCACTCCCTATTTCCTTTAGGAATTCTTTCGCTTCATCGGAAGAAAGCTCCTTAACTTCCGCCTCCAGCTTTGCACAAACGGCAACAACCTTGGTGTTTTCTTTTTTGGCAATCTCTTCGATTATTGCAACTTGATCCTTGTTTCCCGATTCGTCAACATTGGCTAAATATAAAACCGGCTTACTCGTTAATAAATCTAACCCCCAACCCCCATACCCTATACCCTTTTCCAACCCATCTTTTAGTTTTTCCAACTCCTCGACTTCTCTTAAAATCTTCTTATCTCCACCCTTGGCGGCGGTTTTGGCTCTTTCCAGCTGTTTTTCAACCGTAGCAAGGTCTGCCAATGCCAATTCGGCCTGAATTATTTCAATATCTGCTTTTGGATCAACTTTGCCGGAAACATGAATGACATTTGGATCGGGGAAACAGCGGACAACATGGATTATGGCGTCAACATTCCTAATATGCCCCAAAAACTGGTTGCCCAACCCCTCCCCCTTGCTCGCTCCCTTGACCAGCCCGGCAATATCGTGGAATTCTATAATAGTAGGGACCGCTTTTGCAGAACCGGCCTCTTTTTGGATTTTTTCTAAACGTTCATCCGGGACTTCGACAACTCCGACATTTGGATCAATTGTGCAAAAAGGATAATTGGAGGCTTCTGCATGGGCAGAAGACAAAGCATTAAATAAAGTCGACTTGCCTACATTGGGAAGGCCGATTATACCGAATGAGAAGCTCATGATTTATTATAACCCAAAACAACCTGAAATTTCCCAAAAACAATGAAGATAACTTATCGGGAGGGCATAGGTTAGGCTGGGAAAGCACGAGTACGTTAGACCGAGCATAAAAGGAGGTTCGCAAATTATGTCAGCCGTGGGAAACATTGGACGAATAAAGTTAATGGTCGCGGTTATGCCCGGGAATATCGGGAAACCTGCGGCCGAATCGATTGTTCGATCGGCCTCGTCTCTCGCTTTAGACGAAAAAAATATAAAAAAAATAAAAAGAGAGAACGCTCACCTTGTGATTTTTTCTCCCCCTGTGTTAGCTGATAGGATGGCAAGAATGGCGGAAGGGAGCGATTTTGTCTCTATTGGAACTTATAACATTCTCCCAACCAACACACTGTTTGGCCAAATGGACCCCCTTGACACGGTCATTTCATCCGGCTGCAGATATTTTCTCGTTGGTGATTGTGCGCTTGAAAAAGCCGATAGTCGTAGTGTATTGAATGCGACAGAAAGAATAATTTCGGCGGGACTCTCTGTGATATATATGTGGAGCAATTTATTTCGTGGTAATCAGAATCGAGATTTGCCAAGAGATTGGCATAGGCAAGTGATTTTAGTGTGTGATCAGGGAAGCAGGTTAGATTGGATTAACCCATTAAATCAAGAAGATCATCCTGATACTCCGTTTGTTTATTATGATGCTCCGGACATGGTCCGCAATAATAGGGCAATGCAAATAAATTGTTCAAATATTAGGCAATTAATGCTCCACGACCGCTTAAGCGGAGTAATGTTTAAATTGCCCGAAGAAGATGCAACAACCTTTTTGGAAAGTATGATAAGAACGGGATATGAACTTGGTCAGTAGTTGCGGAACAGCAAAGACGTGATCTGTTTTCAATCCCAAACCTCCACATCATCCTCATTCAGCCCCAGCTCGTCTTCTATCAGCCACTTTTGGTAGCGGTGTTCCGAAACTTCTTTGATAAAACGCGAGGCCTTCATTACAATATTCCCCTCACGGGATTGGTAAGTGATCGGATAGGCCAGGTAAAGCTGGTCTTTTGAGCGGGTCACCGCGACGTAAAAGAGGCGGCGCTCTTCTTCAATATCCTTTTTGTTGTTGAACGAAAGATAAGACGGAAAACGCCCCTCCGCCAGCCAGATAATAAAGACAATCTTCCACTCCAGCCCTTTCGCCTGATGGACTGTTGTTAAAACGACCGCCTCCTTTTCGGATGAGCCGCCGGCTGAAATTTCTTCCGCCTTGGTCCCGCCGACCAAGGCCATCGCCGATAAAAATTTTTCGAGCGATTCGTATTCCGAAGCATAATTTCCCAGCTCCTGCAGTTCTTCCAGGCGCATGGAGTGGTTGGCATAGGTCATCCGCAGATATTCTTGATAGCCGTGCTCCAAAATTGTCTCCATCATGGAGGAGGGAGAACTTTGCTGTCGCTCCAAAACTTTTAAGAGGAGCTGAAGCTGTTTAAACCCTTCCTGTCCCGATTTGGGGACCTCGTTGGCCATCTCCGGTTTGATAATTTCGGCAACCGGCTCTTTAGTCTTTTGGATTTTGTGCCAAATCTTTTCGGCGGTCTTCTGCCCCACGTTCTGCAAAAGTTTCAAAATCCTGAACCAGGAGAGGCCGTCAAAAGGATTATGGAAAACTTTCAGATAACTCATCACATCTTTGATATGCGCTTCTTCAAAGAGGCGCAGGCCGGAGCGGACCTCGTAGGGAACCCCGCGGCGGGTTAATTCCATCTGCAATTCCAAACAGTGGTAGTGCGAACGGTAGATGATCGCGATTTCGTTTAACTTCGCCCCTTCATTATATTGCTCTAAAATCCGCTGGGCGACAAAGGCGGCCTGCTGGTGGACATCGCGGAAAGAGACGACGACCGGACTGACCCCTTTATTTCTGACCGGGCGGAGCGTCTTGTCAAATTTTTCCTCCGCGTTTTGGATGCTGTCATTGGCTAACGCCAGAATTTCCGGGGTCGATCGATGATTGGTCTCTATCTTAAAAATCCGGCAGTCGGTATACTTTTTGGGAAAATCGATGATGTTTTTGAATTCGGCGGCGCGGAAGGAATAGATGCTCTGTGAGTCATCTCCGACCACCATCAGATTTCTATGCTTCGATGCCAAAAGATCGATAACTTGCGCCTGGACCAGATTGGTGTCTTGATATTCGTCGACTAAAATATAGTGGAAGCGGGAGGAGTACTCTTCCAACACTTCCGGATGTTCGGTTAGAAGCTGCAGCCATTTTGAAAGGAGGTCGTCAAAGTCCATTAAACTTTGCTGTTTCTTTGTTTCCTCATAAAGATCGATGACACGCTTGATCTCCCCCTGCATTTCAAAAAGATGCGGATGTTTTTCTTCTATCACCTTGTGCAGTTCTTTCTGGGAGTTGACCATGTAGCTAAAAACATCCTGGACCACGTCCGCTTTGGGAAATTTTTTCTCCTTAAGATTAATTCCGGCCTCTTTGATTGCGCGGCTGATCAGGTCGGATGCATCGGCACGGTCCATGATCGTAAAATTCTTTGAGTAACCAAGCTTGTCGGCATGTTTTCTCAAGATCAAATTGCCGATATGGTGGAAGGTTCCGGCCCAAAGGCCGTTAAGCGAACGTTTAAGCAGTCCCTCCACCCGATAAATCATCTCCCGGCTGGCTTTGTTGGTAAAGGTGACCAGCAGAATATTCTGCAACGGGATCCCCGATTCAACCAGATGAGCAACGCGATAGGTGGCGGTGCGGGTTTTGCCGGAACCGGCTCCGGCAATAATTAAAATCGGCCCCTTCCCCGCTTTTACGATCGGAAGCTGTTCGGAATTTAGCTCCGTTTCGTAATCAATCGCGAAATTTTTCGCTTCACGGGAAAAAGAGGGCTCTATTTTATATACTTGGGGCATTTGTTTATCCTCGTTTTCGTTTACGATAGGACGTATCGTTAGCTGTTGACGTTTTCTGTATTATAACATAATCAAACTAATATCCAGCGCTTTCGCGGAATGGGTCAGGGCCCCGATTGAAATATAATCGACGCCGGTCTTTGCGATCGCGGCGACATTTTTTAAGTTTACCCCGCCCGAGGCTTCGGTTTTAATCTTGGACTTCTTGCAGAGGGCAACCGCCTGCTTCAATGTTTTAATATTCATATTGTCCAAAAGAATCCGATCCACCCCAATTTTAATTGCTTCTTTGACTTCTGAGATTCTCTTTGCCTCAACCTCTATCCTTACCTTCGCCTGCGCCTGTGCCTGCGCCTTGCATATTGCCTTTTCGATGCCGCCGGCGATCGCAATATGATTATCTTTAATTAAAATCGCATCATACAACCCCATCCGATGATTGGTCCCTCCCCCGCACGCCACCGCGTACTTTTCCGCCCCTCTCCACAACGGCATCGTCTTTCTGGTGTCTAATATTTCTACCTTATTTTTGCACTTTGAGCTTTGCGCTTTGAACTTATTGGTTAGCGTCGCAATTCCGGACAAATGCTGCAAAAAATTCAAGGCTAATCGTTCTCCGGTTAAAATCGCCCGCGCCGGACCGGATATTTCCGCGATCACTGTGCCGGATTTCACCCTGCACCCGTCTTTTACCTTGGAAATAAACCTAACTTTTTTGTCCAGGACCTCATAAGTCAATTTGGCCAAAGGAAGCCCGGCTATTATCCCCTCTTCTTTGGCAATTATTTTTGCTTTTGCAATTTTATTCTCCGGGACAATCGCATTGGTTGTTATATCCCCACTGCCAACATCCTCTTCCAATGCTTTTTTTATTAAATGATTTAACGATTTATTTGTCATTTGACATTTGTCATTGGTCATTTTATCTCAATACCACCCAGACCAAGTAATAGTACATCACCGGCGCGGCCAGGATAAAAGAATCCATACGATCCAAAACCCCGCCATGCCCCGGGACCAGATTGGAAGAATCTTTAACTCCCGCGTCGCGTTTGATCAGCGATTCAACCAGGTCGGAAAAGACCGCCACCACTCCGATCAAACCTCCCAGAATAAGCGCGTGGGTCAAATTGAGCTCCGCGATCCAGCTGAATAACGCTGAAGCAACCAGACAAACAATAAAACCGGCTACCGCCCCTTCAACCGTCTTGCGGGGAGAGATTGAGGGAGCCAGCTTGGTTCTCCCGAATTTTGTCCCGATAAAATAAGCCACCACGTCATTGGCCCAAATGGTAAGCATCAAAAAGAAAAGATAGCCGCCATGTTCGGTCATGTTGCGGATAAAAAGGAAGTAGGAAAAAAACCAGCCGATATAAATCATGCCAAGCAAAGTTACCGAAACATCGACAATAGTGTCTTTTTCGCGCTTCAGAAAAATTCCCGAAACCAGGGCGATGATCGCCGCGATGGTAAAAATGGCGGAGTGCGCAGGCTCCCAGTTTTGTTTGAGGGCGTAATAGGCGAAAATAATAAAAAAGACGGTAATGACGTTGCCGACCCAAAAAGCCGGAAAATAATTTTTTTTCATCATCAAGGAATAAAACTCGTTGATGGAGGTAAGTGCCATTCCCAACACCAGAAACAAAAACGGCAACCCGCCGTAATAGGTGCAGGCCCAGACAACCGGAACCCCGATCAAAGCGGTTAGTACCCTGTTTTTCATTTTCTTAACCCAAACCTTCTTTCCCTTTTGTTAAAATCGGTAATTGCCTCCAAAAGCTGGGGCTTGCCAAAGTCGGGCCAAAAAACCGGCGTCACATAAATCTCGGCGTAAGCCAGCTGCCAGAGGAGAAAGTTGGAAATCCTCATTTCATTCGCGGTTCTAATCAACAAGTCCGGATCGGGAATCCCCGCCGTGTACAAATGATTTGAAATATCGGATTCGGATATATTCCCCACATTTAAATGTGGGGAATTCAGTAACTCCTGTAAGGCGTCCACAATCTCGGCTCTCCCCCCGTAATTCACCATCACATTTAAATTCAATCCGGTGTTATTTTGAAGTTTTTCCATGCTCTCTTTCATTTTTGCCTGGAGTTTTTCTGAAAATTGCCCAAGCCGTCCCAAAAAGCGGAGGCGGACATTGTTGCGGTTCAACTCTTCGACTTCTTTTTCCATCGTCTGCATAAAAAGGTCCATCAAAAAACCGACTTCTTCTTTGGGCCTTCCCCAGTTTTCGGTTGAAAAAGCGTAGACGGTCAGGTGTTTAACGCCGATTTCGGCGCAGGCCTTAACCGTTTCTTTGAGCGCGTCGGCCCCTTTTTTGTGGCCGGCAATCGGAGGGAGTCCCCTTTTTTTCGCCCAACGGCCGTTGCCGTCCATGATGACCGCGATATGCGCAGGGATTTGTTTTGGCATTTAGACTTCTAGTATCTCTTTTTCCTTGGCCGCCGCCGCCGCGTCAATTAGCGCTGTGTATTTTCCGACCAGCTTTTGGATCTCTTCCTCCTGAAGCTTTTGAGCGTCTTCCGGAAGCTTTTTTGCCTTCAGCTCATCCATCGCGTCGCGGCGGATATTGCGGAGCGAGACGCGGTCTTCTTCCGCGGCCGATTTGATGACCTTGGTCAGCTCTTTTCTTCGCTCTTCGGTCAAAGACGGGAGGTTCAAAATAATCCTCCCCCCTTCACTCTTGGGGGTAACCCCGAGATTTGAGGCCTGCAGCGCTTTTTCGATATCTTTTATCGCCGATTTGTCGTACGGCTGAATGGCAATCGTTCTTGCTTCGGGAATGGAGATGCCGGCCAGCTGTTGCAAAGGACAGACCGTTCCGTAATATTCCACCTGCAAGTGTTCGACAAGAGCGGGAGAAGCGCGTCCGGTGCGGATGCCGGAAAATTTCTTTTTTAAGGCCTCCACCGCTTTTTGCATCCTCTCTTCAACCGACTTTTGGAATTCGTCCATTTTATTTCCTCCCTCCGTCGGTAACCAGCGTCCCGACATTTTTACCGAGCACCGCCTTTTCGACGTTTCCCGGTTTCAAAAGATTGAGGACAATGATCGGAATGTTGTTGTCGCGGCAGAGCGACGCGGCGGTGGAATCCATAACTTTCAAGCCCCTCAAAATCCGCATGTAGCCAAGCCGTTTGAATTTGCGGGCGTCTTTGTGCAGTTCCGGATCTTTGTCGTAAACCCCGTCGACTTTAGTCGCTTTGATCAGGATCTCGGCGTCAAGCTCCGCGGCGCGAAGCGCGGCGGTGGTATCGGTTGAAAAATAAGGGTTGCCGGTCCCGGCGGCCAAAATGACGACCCTCCCCTTTTCCATATGGCGGAGCGCCCTTCTCCGGATAAACGGTTCGGCAATCGACTGCATGTTGATGGCGGTCTGGACGCGGGAATGTATCCCTTCGCGTTCCAGCGCGTCCTGCAGGGCAAGAGCGTTGATGACGGTGGCAAGCATTCCCATATAATCGCCGGTGGCGCGGTCCATCCCTTTTTCCGAACCTTTCAATCCGCGGAAGATATTCCCTCCACCGATGACGATTGCCATTTGTGTATTGTGGCGGCGGACTTTTTTAATTTCGTCGGCGATCAAATTCATGATTTCCGGATCAATGCCGAATTTATGTTTACCGCCAAAGATTTCACCGGAGAGCTTCAAGAGGATGCGTTTATATTTTGCCTTGGGCATGCTTATTATATTATAGCAAATAATGCTAAAATATAGTATGAAAAAATACGACGTAATCGTCATCGGCGCGGGGCATGCCGGAATTGAGGCGGCGCTTGCTTCCGCCCGGCTGGGATGTAAAACTTTACTGCTAACAATTAACTTGGATACGATTGGTATAATGTCGTGCAACCCTTCTGTCGGCGGTCCGGCAAAAAGTCAATTAGTCCGCGAAGTCGATGCCCTCGGCGGACAGATGGGAATAACAACCGATCTCACTTATCTCCAGATGAAAACGTTGAATACGACCAAAGGCCCCGCCGTCCACGCTCTCCGCGCCCAATCCGACCGAGATCAATATCATATTAGGATGAAGCAAATCTTGGAACAGCAGGAAAATTTAGATCTAAAGCAAGACATCGTTGAAGAAATTCTCGTGGAGAAAGGCGTAGGCACAGGCATAGGCGCAGGTAAGGTAAAAGGAGTAAGGACCATACTTGACACGGCTTATTTAGCCAAAACGATCGTAATTACCGCCGGTACATTCCTAAACGGCGTGATCCACACCGGAATGAAACACCAGGAAGCGGGACGGGCGGGCGAGCCGCCGTCAAAAGGGCTTTCGAAAAGTTTGAAAAAAATCGGCTTGAAACTTGGGCGTCTGAAAACCGGAACACCGCCACGCCTAAACCGCCGCTCAATCGATTTTTCAAAGATGACGATTCAACCGGGCGACGAACCCGCGAAGCTTTTCTCGTTCCTTTGGGAATATAAGCAGTATAATTCTCTACTTAATACTTACCACTTAATCCTTAATACTTCCCCCCAAGTTCCCTGCTATCTCACCAGGACCAACAAAAAAACCCATCGCATCATCAAGGCCAACCTGGACCGCTCCCCATTATATGCCGGAAAAATAAAAGGGATCGGGCCAAGATACTGTCCGTCGATTGAAGACAAGGTCGTCCGCTTTCCCGATAAAGATAGCCACCAATGTTTTATCGAGCCGTGCGGACGGGAGACCGAAGAAATTTACGCACAGGGATTGAATACTTCGCTTCCGGAAGACGTCCAATTAAAATTTTTGCGCACCATGGCGGGGCTGGAAAAAGTGGAGATCCTACGCCCCGGTTACGCGGTTGAATATGATTATGTCCCCTCTTCGCAGCTAAAATATTCGCTTGAAACTAAAAAGATTGAAGGACTCTTCTGCGCCGGACAGATTAATGGAACTTCCGGATATGAAGAGGCGGCGGCGCAGGGAATTATCGCGGGGATAAACGCCGCACTGAAAGTTAAAAAGAAAGAACCGCTAATTTTGGGAAGGGACGAATCGTACATAGGAACATTAATTGACGATTTGATTACCAAAGAAATTAACGAACCGTACCGGATGCTCACTTCGCGCTCGGAATACCGCCTGATCCTGCGCCAGGACAATGCGGACTTAAGATTGACCGAAAAGGGCTACCAGATCGGCCTGGTTTCAAAGGAAAGATACCGGGCGTTCAAGAAAAAACGGGCGGCGATTGAAGCAAAAAAAGCGATTTCTCCGGAGGTCAAAGAACAGCTTGAGGTACAAAAAAAATATGCCGGATATATTATCCGGCAATTGGAGCAGGTTGAGCGCTTCCGCGGAATGGAACACAAAAAAATCCCGGCAAAGCTTGATTATAAAAAGCTTAGGGGAAAACTTTCAAATGAAGCGCTACATAAATTGGATTATCATCGGCCGTTAACGATTGGTCAGGCGGGAAGGATCGCGGGGGTTTCTCCTGCGGATATCGCGGTCTTATCGGTTTGGATCGCAAGGGCGGGAAGGGATTAATACCTGCTTTGCCTTAATATTCTTTGGTATGCCTCGGACAGATTTTGCGCAAAATCAACCCCTCTTTTAAGATGGAGTCCCTCTTCGGAATGTCTTCCCAAAAAACCGGCCCTTTTCCCGACCATCACAATTGAACCAATTCCCTTTCTCCTCTCTCCATCCAAAAGAGGAGCAACAACAATTGAAGGGATAAACCGGGCTTGCCGCATTTTTCCACAATCTAACGTAGCAACCACGGAAAACTCCCTGGCATTATTAAATTTTTTTATTAAAACATCGTTATCGGAACTTAAAAGCCCGGGAGGAAAACTTGTTCGATTTCTGTCGAAAACCAAAAAAATCTTCTCCGTACTTATGTTGGGAATATAAATCGTTCCTAAAAAAATGGGATACTGCGCTTTCCTTTCGTCTATTTCCGCTGCGGCATAAAGGATACTGTCGGGTGACTGCAGCATAGCCGCGCTAATTCGCGCCGGGAGCAAGCTCCCGAAATTTGCCTCAAGCCGGTAATATCCTTCCTTTGCGGCATAAACAAAGACCCCCGCGGCATCGCTAAAACAGGAAGCCGCTTCTCTTGCCGCGCCGGCAAAAAAACCCGCCTCTCCGCCAGTTCTAAATAAAGTGAAAAACCGTTCGCTTGAAGGAACAGATAAGACCTTTTTCCCGGGAGAAAACCCCGAAAAGCTGGAAAAGACCGCCGCCAAATCCACAGGTTTTCCCCTGTGATTAGTCCATATCTTTGTCATGAGTTTATTTCGGTAAAGCAATAATAAAATTTCAGGTTATTTTAGCGATGCCTGTTTCAGGGACCAAAGATACAACGGCCCCAAAATATCCGAAAGAGGAATAAAGGTATAAAGAAAAGAGAGTGCCTCGGCCGCTTTTACCAAAAAAGAGTCCTCGTGTCCAGGATAATTATATCCTCCGTACGGATCAACCGTCATAATAAATCCCACTCTATCAAAATTGACCTCTTTGGCTCTTTCCCCCGCCTCTTCTACCCTCTTTTTGTGAAAATAAAAATGGCGCCGGGCATCTTCCGCGGCAAGCGGATTCATCTCACGCGCCGCTCCCGTGAAAGTTATTTGTGAAAACCGTTCCTGCCTTTTGATCTTGCAAAGGTCGATTATTACCTCATCTTCGTCGGTAAGGTCGGCCGGAAAATTATTTCGAAGATAATCCTGTCCCTCTTTGGCCGCCTTCAATTCGGAAACCTTTATATTAAAACGCAGGGGCCGGTTAACCTGCTCCGTAAATTCTTCGAGCGCGTCAAGCATCTCTTCTTTTTTCACCTTTCCAAGCACCCAAAACTCTTCCGATCCCGGACCGGTCCGAAATAAAATAATCCCTCTTTTTGCCAAAACGGTGGCGGCCGCGGAAGAGATCCTTCGTGAAATTATAATATCCACCATCGAATCTCCCAAAAAGCCGAAAGACCGGACAAACGCCCCGATCTTGTTCCCGTCAAAAAAGCCGATGGAACTTGTTCCCAGCGCTGGACCAATCAAATCAAAAGCGTTGATATTTGGAAGACCCGAGTCCGGTTCGACATATTTTAACCTGATAATCTCATTGACCAATTCTTGAGATACCCCTTTAACCCCCGCCCAGCTAAGCGCCTCCCTTATCTTTTTTCTTAAAATATCCAGGTACGGCTTCCATTCCGGAGTATCAATAATTCTGCGTGAACGGACCTTCTTTTCGGCGGGAGCCCTCGATTCCGCGGAATAATTCTTGACCAGGACTTCATTATAGGCATCAACTGAAAAAGAACCTCTTTGCTCTGCCGGCTGTCGATTTAAGCGGCTGGAACAAATCGCGCTGGCGGTCCGAAGCTCTCCCACCGAAGCGGGGCCGGAATGTTCTTTTGGATCGTAATGCCATGCCCCTATATTCGGAAAAACAACCGACGACCCTTTCTTTTTTGGGGTGTTTTCTTTTTTCGAGAATTCAAAACCAATCCTGCGCCCGTCAAGGTTTTTGTAGAGTCTTGCCATAAAAGATCGCACATCAACAAAAGAAGGGATATCGATCTCAAAATTCGGTCCCCGGCGGTAAACGCCTATTTGTTGTCCGGGATATTCGGACGATAAAAAAGAAGCGACCGCGGAAAACAAAGCGGCAAGAAAAGCATCTCCTCCTGGATGGCCGTATTTTGAATTTGTTGCACACAGGGGAAAGTTAACAATTACCCTTGTAATGGTTTCTTTTCTTTCGAGTTTTGCCCTGGTATCCATATACCAGGCGGTTTGGTTGGCCGCCCCGGTAATATCCCTGGTCAATTCGGAAAATAAAATAGCTCCACTTTTGGCAATAGAATCCGGATGAGGAAGAACCGTGTTGCCAACGGCCAGCCTTAAAAACTGGCCGGTTATCCCGGGATAAGAGCCCCTAATCGTAGTTATAGCCCTGGCGGCACGACCCAATGTCCGGGTAGCCGGAACGGCCAGACGCGCTCCTAGTTTTTGAACTATTGCTGACACAGATAAAATCCTCCTCTTGGGGAATGTCCCTTTCTATATATATATCGTTAGAATCGGGAGGAAATTTCAGTAGAAAGCCCGCCGCGGGAGGTAAACTCGCCGAGAACCTCCGCTCGCTTGGGCTTGCAGGCGGCGACAATATCTTTCAAGATGCGGTTGACGACGTTTTCGTTGAAAATCCCGAGGTTGCGGTAGGCAAGAAAGTACATTTTTAGCGATTTTAATTCTAAGCAGTATTTTTGGGGAACATATTTTATGGTAATTTTGGCAAAATCGGGGAGCCCGGTCCGGGGGCAGATCGAGGTGAATTCCGGGAAGACAATTGTTATCTCGTAATCCTTAAAACTGTTTTCAAAAACGTCAATTTCCGGAAGTTTTTCCTTAAGTCCCGCTTTCGCGTGTTGATCGGTGTATTCTTTCATCAGTAGGTTGAGTCCGCCTTTCCTAAAAGCTCCATATATATATTATCACATTTTTCGGGAAAATCGTGGAGCCGGGTGCAAATTACGATCTCTCTGTCTTCCCCTAGTTTTTCCAACAGTTCCGCCCCAATCGCCCCATGGTGCTTGTGGATATAAAATTTGCGGAAAATCCGGCGCGCTTTTTTATCCTCCCCCAGATAAGCCAGAAGATCATAGAGAGGATGAAGAAAAAAACGGATAATCGTCAAAAAGCTTTTCTGGAAAAGCAAAAGGTGCCCGTCAATTTTTCCGATATCGTGGAGCAGGCCGAGTTTAATTGCCTTCCGCTCGTCGACATCGTGCCGCCCGTGGATCAGTTCTTCGATTTTATGGGCGACCGTTACCGAATGTTTCTGCTCAAAATCGGGGAGCTTTTGAAAAAGGGCCAGCTCTTCGATATTCAGATAGCGTTTAACAAAATGCCAGTCGGTCTCGTTCATTGTTGCCGACATCGCGAAGAGAAATTGCCGGAAGCGATAAAAAAATCTATCTATCAATTGCATGACGGAGTGATTTGACGAACTTTTCAACTTTAGGTAAGGGTTGTCCAACTATCGCGGAGCCGACGATCACGCCGTCGGCAATCTTTGCCGCGGCCGCTGCCTGTTTCGGATTCGAGATCCCAAACCCGATCGCGATCGGCTTGTCCGTATATTTTCTTATTTTTTGGACCAGCTCCGGAAGCCCGGCCGACAAATTTTTGCGTTTCCCCGTTATCCCGGCCAAAGAAACCAGATAAATAAATCCGCTCGATTGCTCGGCAATCATTTTGATCCGTTCCTCGGTAGTCGTTGGAGCAATCAATAGGATTTTATCTACGCCTATGCCTGCGCCTACGCCTTGGTCCGGTGGCAGGTCCGGAATAATCACCCCATCAACGCCAACCTTTTCCGCATCGAGATAAAATTTTTCTGATCCGTATTTAACTACGAGGTTATCCGCCAGCATCAGGACAATCGGAATCCGGGTTCTTTTGCGAAGCTTTTTGACCAGTTTGAAAACATCATTCAACGAGGTCTTTAACGCCCGAAGATGAGAGGCCTGGATCACCGGCCCGTCGGCCAGCGAATCGGAAAAAGGGATCCCTAATTCGACAATGTCCGCTCCGGCTTTTTCGAGGGCATAGACCAATTTCTCGGTCGTCCCCAAATTCGGATCCCCGGCGGTGATATAGGTAATTAAGGCTTTTTTGTTTTTAAAAGCTTCGGATAATTTAGACATAATGCCAAGTATACCAAAATTAAGTGAAATTTTCCCTAAAAATTAAAGATAAACATGTAACAGGCTTTCTAAATAATTCGTGTTGAGGTAAATAATATGCTGGTTATGACAATATTTACAGGGCGAGGTTTTGGGAGCGGAGCAAAACTGCCCAGCAGAGAACAAATAGATTTTTTGGAAAACAAGCTTACCTTGTTCTCCAAAATGGCTCCCCGAGAAATATTTCTCCCCACCAGGGGCTCTCTGGCAGTCCGGTTAAAGAGCTTATTAAAGCAATATAAGGAATTAATTGGATTTTATCACCCTGACTTATATATTGAAAACAAAGAAGCCTGTATCATAGCGACCAGAATAACCCAAATCATAAATGGTGCTTATTCATTCAGAAAAAAAGAACTCGCAAAAGAGCCGGATACTGCCGATCAAGCCCCTCCTGAAGCAGATTATCTGGGAAGATGCCGGGTCGATTTAAAAGCAGATGCTTGGGTTGAAGAATTATCTGTCATATGGCGGCACGTCTGGTCAAGTATAATTATCACAACTCAAGGAGAAAACCCTTTGGTGAGTTTTTACAGAGCATATCAGAACCCTCGATTTTCAGTTATTGGCTATGGCTGCCAAAAATGCAGTTATTTTACCAGCGAGAGAGAAGCGGAAGAAGTGTGGACATTTGAAAGAAAAGAAAACACTTCCGACAGCATGGTTTTCTGGAGAGTTCAGGGAGTACACTCCATGAAAGTACACGGCAGCTTAGAAACACATTCCTTAGATTTTGGAGATTTTAAATACGGCCGGGGCAGGCCAGCGTATTGGGGAGAGAGCAGCCCCCCCTCTGCAGAAAAAATACTGGAATTTTTCGGAGAAGAAATAGAGGATCTTCCAACCTATACTTGTGCGGGGTTGCTTCCCTTATAAGCCTTTTATTCCCTCGACATCCTTGTCTCCTCTTCCCGACAAACAGACCACAATCGTTTGCGACGAATCAAGTTTTGGCGCCAATTTTTTTAGATGAGCCATGGCATGGGCGGATTCCAACGCGGGAATAATCCCTTCCAGTTCCGATAATTGCTTAAAAGCGGCAATTGCCTCTTTATCGGAAACATTCACATATTCGACTCTCCCCGCCTCTTTCAAATTACTATGTTCCGGTCCCACCCCCGGATAATCGAGTCCGGCCGAAATCGAATGGGTCGGTAAAATCTGGCCGAACTTTGACTGCAGAAGATACGAAAAAGCTCCGTGCAAAACTCCGGGATCCCCTTTGAGCAGGCTCGCCGCTCCGCCGGCTTCAACTCCCACCATTTTAACTTCCGGGTCGTCTAAAAACTCAAAAAACAAGCCGATTGAATTCGATCCCCCGCCGACACAGGCCACCAGATAGTCGGGAAGTTTTTCCATCTGGCCTCTGACTTCTCTCCCGATAACGGACTGAAAATCACGAACCATCGTCGGATACGGGTGCGGCCCGACGCAGGATCCAAGACAATAAAAAGTGTGTTGGGACGAAGCCATCCAGTCGCGGAGCGCTTCGTTAGTCGCGTCTTTTAATGTTTTTGTTCCGGAATTAACGGGAACAACCTTTGCTCCCATTAATTTCATCCGATAGACATTCAACGCCTGGCGATGGGTATCTTCTTCTCCCATATAAACGACGCAATCCAGTCCTAAAAGGGCGCAAGCTGTAGCGGTTGCCACTCCATGCTGTCCCGCTCCGGTCTCGGCAATGATCCTTTTCTTCCCCATCCTTTGGGCAAGCAGGCACTGGCCAATTGTGTTATTGATTTTGTGGGCGCCGGTGTGAGCCAGGTCTTCTCTCTTTAGATAAATCTTGGCTCCTTTGTAATGTTCTGTCAATCTTTCGGCAAAATAAAGGGGTGTCGGTCTTCCAACATATGTATCGAAATAATATTCGACCTGTCGTTTAAATTCGGGATCATTCTTTGCCTTTTCATAGGCGGAGGCCAATTCTTCCAGAGCGGGGACGAGGGTCTCCGGGACAAACCGCCCCCCAAACTTGCCAAAATGGCCGCTTGAATCGGGAAGGTCTTTGTACATGTTATAATTATAACATGTCTGTTAAATTTACCCTCATCCCCTGCCCCCACGAAGAGACTGTCAGCTGGGGTAAGGGGACCAAAAACGGGCCGAAAGCAATCCTTGAAGCGTTAAAATACGTTGAGAATTTTGATGAGGAAGTTTTGCGGACCGCCGCGAAACCGGTCACAAAAACCAAATTGTATTCCGCCTGCCTGAAGGCATTAAAAAACAACAGTATTCCTATAATTCTCGGCGGCGAACATTCGATCTCTCCCGAAGCGGTGAGAGCTGTCAAAGAAATCTATCCCGATCTGTCGGTCTTGCACCTGGATGCCCATGCCGACCTGCGTGACAGTTACCAAGGGAGAAAAGATTCCCACGCCTGCGCCGCGCGAAGGATGCTCGAAATTTGTCCGGTGGTCTCCCTTGGTGTACGGAGTATGTCAAAGGAAGAATATCCCATCTACTCCCGCCTTCCGAAGCGATTGTCAAAACACGTTTACATCAGCTTTGATGTTGATGTCTTTGATCCGGGAATCATGCCATCAACCGGAACGCCGGAGCCGGGGGGATTGAGTTGGCAACAAGTATTAAATATATTCAAAAAAGTCTGCAAAACCAAAGCTGTCGTCGGCGCCGATTTCGTCGAACTGGCTCCGATCAAAGGACTGCACGCGCCGGATTTTATGATTGCAAAACTGATCTATAAGCTGATGGGATATCTAAGTACGGGCAGGTTTGAAACCTGCCCCTAACCTATTTAAAACCCTTTCTTTCCCTAACACTTCGATAACATCATACATCGGCGGGGAGGATGCGGTTCCGGTCAAAGCAACTCGGCAGGGGTGAATTATGTCGCCAAGCTTTAAGCCCAAGTCCGTTGCTAAAGATTTGAAAACCGGCTCGATATTCTCTTTTGTAAACGGATCAACCTTTTCAAGCCGCGCTTTCAGCTCGGCCAAAACTTTTGGGGCAGAATACTTTTCAACCGCGGCGGGATCAACTTCATAATCGTCGGTGAAAAAATATTTTGCGAGCGGAACAATTTCCGCGGTTAAGACCAGCCGGTCCAAAAAGAGCCGGACCACCTTTGAAACATACTCAAAATCGTGCGTCCCGTAGGCCTCCGTAAGATAGGGAAGACAAAGGTCAATAATCCGCTCCGGCAGCGCCTTGCGGATATACTGCCCGTTTAGCCATTTCAGTTTGTCAAAATCAAACTTGGCCGGATTTTTTGAGATCGCCTTGATTGTGAATTTTTTCACAAGCTCGTCGCGCGAAAAAATCTCCTGGTCCTTGTATCCCCACCCCAGCCGCGCCAGGTAATTGAACATCGCGTCGGGAAGATAGCCGAGCTTTTCATATTCGATGACGGAAGTCGCCCCGTGGCGTTTGGAGAGGCGCGTCCCGTCCGCCCCCAAGATCATCGGAATGTGCGCGAACTTGGGGGGCTTAAAACCCAAGGCCTCGTAAACCAAAAGCTGGCGGGGAGTATTTGAAAGATGGTCGTCCCCGCGGATGACATGGGTAATTTCCATCAAATGGTCGTCGATAACGCAGGCAAAATTATAGGTTGGAAATCCGTCCGATTTTAAAATGACAAAATTATCCAGGACATCCGATTCAAACTCGACTTTGTCCCGCAAAAGATCAAAAACAACCGCCTGCACCCCTTGCGGCAGTTTGAAGCGGATCGCCCCTTCGTCCCGAAACGCTTTCCCCGCAGCCAACAGTTCATCCGCGTATTTCCGATAAATTTCAAGCCGGTCGGTCTGATGGTACGGCTCTTCATCCCAATCAAGCCCCAGCCATCTCATCCCGTCATAGATCGCGTTAACTGCCTCTTTGGTGGAGCGTTCTTTGTCCGTATCCTCAATCCTCAAGATAAAAAGCCCGTTCTGTCCGCGCGCGTAAAGCCAGTTAAAAAGAGCGGTGCGCGCTCCGCCCAGATGCAGCGCGCCGGTAGGGGACGGGGCAAAGCGAACTTTAACGGACATAAACCACTTCTTTCGGAAACTCCATCTCCATGTTTTTTGCTTCCTTTTCTATCCGGTCAAGCGCCATCTTTTTGGAAACCTGTGAAATATAATACCGGTTCTGGTCATAAAGCTTTTGGAACTCGACTTTCAATTTGGCGTATTCGTATTTTAGGGTGATCCCCTTATTCTGCAAATATAAGTGCGCGATCGCCAGAATGACGATAGCCGCGCCGCACCAAACAACTTTTCGGTATTTTTTCATAGCTTTTCCGCCGCCCGCAGCTTGGCGGGACGGCTGCGCGGGTTTTCCTTTTGTTCTTCTTCTTCCGCCCGGACCGGTTTCTTGGTCAATATCTTAAGTATACCATCTTTCTCCTGTTCCTTAAAAAACCACTTTACGATCCGGTCTTCAAGCGAATGGTAGGAGATGACGACAATCCGCCCGCCCGGATTTAGGAGAGGAACCGCGGCCGCCAATCCTTTTTTTAGGTTTTCCAGTTCGTCATTTACCGCGATGCGCAGAGCCTGGAAGATGCGGGCGACCGATTCCCTCTTTTTCCAGCCGGGGATTGCTTTTTCGACAATTTCTTTGAGTTCGAAGGTAGTCTTGGGCAATTTCTCTTTTACTTTTCTGGCGATTCTTTTTGAAAACCGTTCTTCTCCATACTCCTTAAATATTCTGCCCAGCTCCTCTTCGTCCGATTTTACAATCAAATCATAAGCGGTTAACTTTTGGGACTTATCCATTCTCATATCAAGAGGAGCATCAAAGCGGATCGAAAACCCCCGCGACGGCTCGTCGATCTGATAGGACGAGACCCCCAGGTCAAAAAGTATTCCGTCCACCTTCTCTTTCACTAAATCTTTCAGATCCCCAAAATTCCCTCTGATAATCTGATCTTCCGATGTTCCGATATCCCGATCCCTATCAATCCCAATAACTTTGCACTTTGCACTTTGCACTTTGAGCTTTGTCGCATGCCCGCCAAATCCATAAGTGCAATCAAGATAGGTCTTTCCCGTCTGCGGATTTAAGAATTCGACGACCTTATTGGATAGGACCGGTATGTGTTGTTGTTTCAATTGGCTTATAACTCTCTCCGACCTGAACTAAGACGATCTCATTGTCGCGGTAGAGGTTGATCGTTTTGCATTTGGGGCATTTGATCTCGATGATGCGGCACTCTTCGATCTTGGCCAGCATCCGGTTACAGCAGCGGCAGCGGAATTCTTGTAACATGGCGGTTATATTATAACACATGGAAAGAGAAGACTCGAATTTTTATCTCGAATCAATAATCCCGAATAAATTCGAATGAGAGGGCCTCAAAATTCGGGTCCTGCCCTATTCGTATTTATTTGAGAGGTTGATTTGTGATAAAAATTCGGGACTATCCCTATACCACCGCATACCAGATGCCAAGAAGAATAAAAGCGATTCCCGCGATTTTTGGGAGGAGCACGGAGATTTTTTCGAAGCGCTTGATCTTTAGATTCGCCTGCGCGAACCCGGTCGACGCGCCGACCGCAAGCACAATCAAACTGGAACCGAGCGCGTAAACAAACAAAAGCAGACTGCCGTAAGCAACATTCTGCCGCGAGGCGACGTAGGTCAAAACCACACCCAGAATCGGGGTGGAACAGGCGGAAGCGGTCAAACCAAAGATCATCCCCAGAAAAAGGGCTCCGGGAATCCCTTTTTGTTTGATCGGCAATCCTCTAAATCCGGGAAGCTTCAGATGGATTATCTGAAGCAGATCCAATCCCATCACAATCAGAATCGCGGAGAGAAAATATTTCCAGAACGGCCCAATGTCTCCGATCAATTTTCCCGAAAGGGCCGCGACCGTCCCAAGGATTGAATAAGTGATCGAAAGGCCGATCACAAAAAAGAGCGACATTGAGAAAGCGCGCTTTGAATCTCCCTCCGAATAGCCGCCGACATAGCTTATGATAAGAGGATAAGTTGTTAGGACACAGGGGGAAAGAGAGGCCGCGATGCCGGCAAAAAAGACCGCCAAGAAACTCAACGCCGCCCCTTGTTCATATCATAAATCTTCACGATCGCCAAAGCCAGGATGACTCCTAACGCCGCGCCGGGAATGCCGAAGATAAAATATCCGCAGAATAATCCGATGATCGGCAGGATAAAAACCAGGAAGTTGGCAAAGAGAACCGCTTGAGGTTTAACCTCACCTTTTGGAAATTCCCCTCTTAGCGGTTTACCGCATCCTTTGCAACCGGAACAATCGCTCATTTTTTAAAAATCCCCGCCAAATTGCGTTTGTGTTCGGATGCCTTCATTCTATCTTGGACCATGACCACTTTTTGCGGAGCGATCCCGGCAGTTTTTCCCAAAAGTATATTGTCCAGCTCGTCATAGGTGATCCCCATCTCCTCTTCGTCGGTTTGACCTTCCCACAACCCGGCAGAAGGAGCGCGTTTGATAATTGCTTCGGGGATTTTTAGCTCTTTGGCCAAAGCACGCACTTCGGTTTTTAACAAATCGGCAATCGGTAAAAGGTCCACTCCCCCATCCCCGTACTTTGTAAAATAACCCATCATCAGTTCGGACCTGTTACCGGTCCCCACCACCAGATAATTCATTTTATTGGCAAAATAATATAATGTGAGCATCCGTAAACGCGGCTTGAGGTTGGCGGTCGCCAGGTTTTTGTTTTTTTCTTCAAAGGTCCGCCCCTCAAAAGTGACATAGGCCGATTCAAAGAGGAGTGAAAGGTCGACAAACTGGGTCTCTACATTGAAAGCGGTTGCCAAATCCATCGCATGTTTCAGGTCGTCTTTGTGGGAGTGGCAGGGCATCAATAGTCCAAGGGTACTTTTTGGGAAAGCCGTTTTGCATAAGACCGCCACCACCGCCGAATCGATCCCCCCCGACAATCCGATGACGCACCCCCTACATCCCGCCTTTTCGGTTTGGTCTTTGATCCAGGAACTGATTTTGTCGGCTAGCCGCATATCTAAAATAATACTCTTTATACTGAAATTTTTCAACTAAAGTGCGGATAATATATAATCCCGAGCTTGTCGAGGGATTTGACATATAATGGTAGCTTCTGATACCCTGTCTTAATTGTGGAGGTAAAATGGCAAAAAGCAAAAAAAACCTGGTAATCGTTGAGTCGCCGGCAAAAGCGAAGACTCTGGAAAAGTTTTTGGGAGAGGGCTACAAAGTACTGGCCTGCGGAGGACACGTCAGAGACCTCCCCGCCTCCCGCCTCGGGGTTGATGTCGAAAAAAACTTTCAGCCGACCTATATCACCATCAAAGGTAAGACCAAAATAATCAAGGGTCTGAAGGAACAGGCCGACAAAGCGACCACAATCTTCCTCGCTCCCGATCCCGACCGCGAAGGGGAAGCGATCGCCTGGCACCTGAAATATCTTCTGGAGAATGAAGCAAAGATCAAACGGATCGAATTCCACGAAATAACCAAAGAGGCGGTCCAGTACGCGGTGGCGCATCCGCGCAAGATCGACCAGCCCCGCGTCGACGCGCAACAGGGACGAAGGATTTTGGACCGGCTGGTCGGCTATAAACTTTCACCGCTCCTCTGGCAAAAGGTCCGCAAAGGATTGTCCGCCGGAAGGGTGCAGTCGATCGCGGTTCGGATCATCTGCGAACGGGAAAAAGAAATTCAGGATTTCAAAGCGCAAGAATACTGGTCGCTTACCGCCCTGCTTAACAAACAAGGACATCCTTTCTCCGCCCGGCTGGTTACCAAAGAAGATCTCCCGCCGAAAGGGCTGGTGGATAAAGCTTTCAATGATTGTAAAGATGCTAAATTCATCGTCAAAAAAATCGTACAAAAGGAACAGAAGAGGAATCCATCGCCTCCGTTTATAACTTCCACCCTTCAGCAAGATGCCTCGCGCAAGCTCGGCTTCTCCGCGAGGAAGACGATGACGCTCGCACAACAATTGTACGAAGGAATTGAGATAAAAGGAGAGGGGTCGGTCGGTTTGATAACCTATATGCGTACCGATTCGGTCAGGATCGCCGCTTCGGCCCTGGAAGAGGTTCGGGGCTATATCTCAAAAACTTTTGGGGCCGATTTTCTCCCCGAAAAAGCGCGGACTTTCAAGACCAAAAAATCGGCACAGGACGCGCATGAAGCGATCCGTCCCACTTATGTCGCAAAAAATCCGGAGGCGGTCGCCGATTCGCTCGATGCCGAACAGCTGAAACTTTATACATTAATCTGGAAACGCTTTGTCGCTTCGCAGATGGCGCACGCCGTCCTCGACAAGACCGCAGTTGATATCGACTCCGCGCATCATCTTTTCAAAGCCAACGGATCGGTCGTAAAATTTAACGGCTTTATGGAACTCTACAGCGAAGCGGACCCGCCTGCCGGCGAGGCAGGGGACAAGGAAGAGACCCTCCCGGTCCTGGTTGAGGGCGAAGAAGTCGGATTAAAAGAGCTTCTGCCGAAACAACATTTTACCGAACCTTTGCCGCGCTACAACGAAGCCAGCCTGATCAAAGAGTTGGAGGCAAAAGGGATCGGCCGCCCCTCCACCTACGCCCCGATCATGCATACAATCGAAGACCGCGGCTATGTCCGCCGCGAAGGACGGGTCTTTTTCCCGACCGAACTTGGGATTGTAACCAACGGACTTCTGGTCAAGCATTTTCCAAGGATCATGGATATTCAATTCACCGCCCATATGGAAGACGAGCTGGACGAGATTGTCGCCGGAAAGATGAAATATCCGGACGTCTTAAAAGAATTCTACGATCCTTTTGCCGAAGATCTTGATTTGGCCTACAAAAACATGGAAAAGGTCAAAAAAGAGGTCATGACCGACGAGATTTGTCCGACTTGCGGTAAAAATTTAGTGATAAGATCGGGACGCTTCGGCGAGTTTTACGCCTGTTCCGGTTTTCCGGAATGCCGTTTCACCAAAGCGCTTTTAAAATCAATCGGAATTAAATGCCCAAAATGCGGAGGGGAGATCGTGGTCAGGCGCAGCCGGAGAGGAAAGGTTTTCTACGGCTGCGGCAACTATCCAAAATGTACCGAGGCCTACTGGTATAAGCCGACTGGAAAGACCTGCCCGACTTGTGGTAATATGCTGTTGGTAAAAACCTTAAAGAGCGGAGAAGTTACTTTCTGCGGCAATAAGGATTGCCCAACCAACCACGAGAAAAAAGAATGACGAATAATCTGGTTTTAAAAATCTTATCTGTTCTGCTGGCCATTATGCTTTGGGTTCTGGCAAGGGGCTGGTTTATAAAATAATGAAGACCGTAAGCTCACTAAAGGAAATGTTTGAGTTTTCGCGCAAGGTCAAAGACCGCGGGCAAACCATTGCCCTTGTCCCAACCATGGGGGCCCTGCACGAAGGGCATCTTTCGCTGATTACCGCCGCCAAGAAAAAAGCGGACATTGTGATCGTCTCCATCTTTGTCAATCCGCTCCAGTTTGGCCAGAACGAGGACTTAAAAAAATATCCCCGGCGCTTAAAGGATGACCAAAATAAATTAAAGCCCTTTGATCCGATCACAATCTTCACCCCCGGCGAAAAAGATTTTACTCCGGCTGCTCTTGCCGCGGGGATTGAAGTTGAAATCCTTTCAAAACCGCTCTGCGGCAAAGCGCGCCCCGGACATTTCCGCGGGGTGGCAACCATTGTCGCCAAGCTCTTTAACATAACACAACCGAACTATGCCTTTTTTGGTGAAAAGGATTACCAGCAGCAGTTGATCATCAAAAAAATGACAAAGGACCTAAGCTATAACATTGAGGTTTTTTCTCTGCCAACGGTCCGTGAATATGACGGCCTGGCGATGAGTTCCCGCAATATCTATTTGAATGAAAGGGAGCGAAGCGCCGCGCCAATTCTTTATAAGGCACTTAACCACGCCAAAGATATTATTGAAAAAGGAGAAAAAGACGCCCGCCGGATCAATTTGATCATTGCCCAATTGCTGGGACGCGAACCGCTGGTGAAGATCGAATATGTCGGGGTTGTCGACCCCGAAACGCTTGAGGAAACGAAAGAGATAAAAGGAAAAATTCTTATCGCGATCGCAGCAAACATAGGCCAAACCCGCCTAATCGACAATCTCATCGTGAATGCGAAATAGAAGTCGCGGCTTCACTCTCCTTGAAATCCTGATTGTACTCTCACTGATTGCCGCTCTTTTTGGCTTCTCCTATCTCTCCTTTTCCGGCTACACCGATTCGGCGCGCTTAAACGCCGCGTCAAAACTGATCGTCGCGGACCTGCGCCTGGCG
This sequence comes from candidate division WOR-1 bacterium RIFOXYB2_FULL_46_45, assembly GCA_001771585.1. Classification (GTDB taxonomy): domain Bacteria; phylum Margulisbacteria; class WOR-1; order XYC2-FULL-46-14; family XYC2-FULL-46-14; genus XYC2-FULL-46-14. Next base: position 954,751 of record MEUE01000001.1, on the reverse strand, counting down.
CAAAACAACGCCTCAAGCGAACGCCAAAGCTATGTCGTCGCCTTTGACGGCGGATCTTATACCATCAATTCACAAAAGACCGTCAAGCTTCCGCAGGGGATTACGGCCGCTCCATATACTTTTATTTTTTCTCCCTCCGGCGCCCCTCCCCCCGGCGGTTCCGGAACCCTGGTCTTATCGGGCAAAAAGCACAGCCGAAAGATTATTGTTTCTTCCGAAGGGAGGATCCGGGTTGAATAGGAAAGGATTTACCCTAATTGAAACCTTGATCTCGCTATCCCTGCTTTTAACCGTCGCGGTGTCGTTTTTTTATCTCTCTAAAATCGGGGCACGGCTTGAAAAGGAAGCGAAAGCAAAGCTCAAAGCCGCTTACGCCTATCAGGCAAAGATGGAAGAGGCAAAAAGCAAATGAAAAAGGGATTTACCTTAATTGAACTTTTGATCTCAATCGCCATCGCGGCGCTTCTTTCTCTTTCGGTTGGCTATTTGCTCTCAAGCCACACCCGGCTGTTCGCAAAGGTCAGCCGCCAGACGGAACATGGGAAAATTTGCTCACGGGTCTTGGACCGGATAACCGAGGATATCTGGAACGCGCAGAGCGTTTCCGGAAACGCTTCTGTTCTAACCCTGGTATTTCCAAAAGAAACCGTTGTCTACGAATATAAAAACGGGAAGGTCAAAAGGAATAATGCTTATTTGACCGACAGCGAGGACGTTGCCGGTTTAAGTTTTACTTATAAAGGGAAACTGGTCGGAATAAAGATTGATGATTATGAAACCAAAGCGTTTTGCCGCAACTAGCGGAATAAGTCCCGCCAGAGGCGGGATAAGTCTGATTTTGGTTATCTTTCTGATAACCGTTTTACTGGTATTGGGCTCCGCCCTAACCCGCCTCGCGGTCGGAAGCCGGCATTTGGCGGAAAATAAGCAGGCAACGCTTGCCGCTTTTTATCTGGCGGAAGACGGGATTGAGAAAATCAAAACCGAGTTGTCTAAAAATCCGAACTGGTACACCGACCTTCCCCATTCACCCCCCGATGATATTAATTGGCTCAAAGGAAAAACGATCGTCAGGGAGTACAACAAGAACCGCGCCTACGCGGTTGGCGTCTCAAAAAAGGCGGTCCGGATCATAAAGATCGAGTTTGAGCCGGTGCCGTTTAAGCAGACATTGTGGAAACTATTGTAGCGGCTCGACATCAACCAGCTCAGGCGGCCAGCCTCGACTAGCTCGGCTAGGCGGTGTGCGCCTTCGCTATGCCCCTGCCCCTCCCTTAGTGCTTGCGGAGCTGCTATGAATGTTAATTGATCCGCACCAAACAGAAAAACTCCTCTGGCGTCCCGACTTTACGTCGGGACACAAAAAGATTTACTATCTGATTATCTTTTGGGGGTAAATTAGACTAAATCTTTTTGTCCTCCGCCGTAGGCGGAGAGCCAGAGGAAGCTTCTTTATTGGGTGCCCTGGTCGCAGAATTATTTTGTCTCACTCCATCTTTTCACAAGTTCTCTCATGAAAGCCTTATATTTGTAAGCTCTTTCAAGCAAATCGGCATATTTTTCTGATACATCCTCAGATAATCCTCCATCTTGTTTTTCTAAGTTTACTAACGAAAGAACCTGAACAACTCTTCCCAACGGCGAACGAAAGTGGTGATCAAGCTCCGAATTTGAACTGCTTAAATTATCAAGAAAGGCCACAAGCGCATTTTTTTCTTTTAAAAAATGCTCGGATGACTCTATAACAGCATTTTTCCCTCTGATTAAATCTCTTAATACCAATTCTAATTCTTGAGTCCCCATTCTATGGAATGCTTTTACAAAATCAATCTCTTCCAGATCAACCGGCCAAAATCGTGGATCACTGGTTTTTCCTAAAGGATATGCCCGTTTTCTTCTTTCCCAAACTTTTTCAAAAGTTTCTCCTTTACTATTAAAAATTTGTTCGTGTCCAACCATTCCAATTCTCAAGTCCAGCAGAATCCTCCCATTAGCGATACAAGGGAAAGCAGTCAAACAATAGTCGGCTATTTTCAACACTCCGGCAACAGCTCGTCTTATTGGCATTTTTTTGTTGTAGTTTGTTAAAGATCCTGGAGAATTATATATCCAAGTGGATTGTCTTATGGTTGTTCGTATTGTCATTTGTTTTAATCGCTCCTAACTAATATCTGCACTCTACTGCAAAAATTTCACTCAAAAAAAGCAGCTCCGCAAACACCGAGGGAGGGGAAGGGGCATTGATGAGGCGCAGCCGAAGCAGGGGAGGAGGCGGAGGAGAAGGGGCTGGGTGGTGGTGTTTGTTTGCGAAATAGCGCGTTTTTCTTTTGGTTCATTTTCTTTTTGCGCGCAACCAAAAAGAAAATGAACCGGGGTAGAAGGGGAAAAAAGATCTAAGTGCTTATACTTAACCAGCTAGGGGCGGAACCCCTTGCTCCCTGACGTTTACTTTGGGTGCTTTAAAAAAAACTACTTTAACGCGAACTTAACCGGCACTTCATACCACGAAGCCAAAGAGGCCGATCCCTGCATGGCGGGAGAAAATTTCCATTTGTAAAGAGCTGTAATTGCCGATTGGTCGAGGGTCTCAACTCCCGAACCGGTTTTGATTTTTACCTGCTCAACCGCGCCGCTGGCATTGACCAGGGCCTGAAGAATCAAGTTTCCGGCCTCAGTGTTTGACGGATAATCGGGATAGACCGCCGATAAAACCTTGGGGGGCATAATCGGCAAAACCGGCGTCATCGCAACCGGAGCGGCAGGGACCATCGTTTTAACTTGCGGGGTGACCAAAACACTCTCGCCGATATAAACATTGGAAGCGCTCTTAACCGGGGCCATTTTTACCTGCCACGCGAAAAGGGAAAGGATCACAACCATAAACAAAGCGACATCGATCCGAAAAAAAACATTGGTCTTTTGCATTAGATTCCTCCTTTGACCTTCCTTGGTACGGGCAGAACATTGTTCTGCCTTACTTATTATATCACTTATCCGTTAAATTCAACCCCCACCGAAAAGGTCCGCCCGGCGGAAGGATAGCCAAACTGTTCGTAATAGACCAGATCGAACAGATTGTCCAGCTTGAATTTTAAATTAAAATTATTCAAACGGCGGATCGCCAATAAATCGGTAACAGAGTACCCGTCCAGCTTTTGAGTATTCGCCAAGTCGGCATAACGCTCTCCGACAAACCTTTGCAACGCCGAAAGAAGCATGGCCCGATTATCAAAAGCCACTCCCAAATTATACTTATTTTTGGGGCTGTAATCCATAACTTTTCCCGAAGTGACGTTTTGGGAATCCTGCCAGTTGTAATTCGCAAAGAGCCGGCAGTATTCGTTAATGTTGCCGACCGCTTCAAGTTCCAAGCCGTTTATTCTGGCATTCGCCACGTTCTGCGGGGTATAGGTAGAGCTGGTAGCCCCAAAAACGTTATCCCAGCGAATCATATTTTCTATTTCATTAAGATAATAACTTGCCTTGAGCTCCGCGCCGGCCATCTTTTTCTCGACGCTCAAATCGAGACTGCGGCCAAGCTCCGGTTTTAAATTCGGGTTTCCGATCGTGGTATAAGTATATGTGGAAAGATCTGGATATACATAGGTAAAGGTCTCCTGTTTCCAATACAGGTCATTAATGGTTGGAGTGCGGTACGCTCCCGCCAGCGACGCCTTAAGCGCCAAATCTTCGCGCGGATGAAAAACCGCGCCGACCCGGGGACTGAACTGTGAAGCAAAATTTGAAGAGAGGTCTTGTCTTGCTCCAACATAAACCGACCCCTGGTTGAATTCGACATAAGCGGCCCCGCGATTGATATTGTGCTTCTCGCTCTTGGTGCTCTCCGAAACATCGCGGCTTAAATCGAGGCCAAAGCTGGCTCCATTTATATTTTTGCTCAACTCAAACCCATAGGTTCGGGTCAAATGGCGGTCGTTGGTAAAAAAAGACGGGTCCTGATAAAGGCTCTCCAAAATATTCAGGTACGGGCGGGCCCTTATCCCATCCGCGCTCCCGGAATATAAAAGATCAATATAACTATTTTCGTTTCCGTTTCTTGAGGTTAAAGAGGGATAGGTAATATAGTAGGGAGACCCGCTTTGGTTTTGATTTCTTAAAAGATTTAAGGAAAAATCTCCCGATGAAACGCTGGCGGAATAATTTTCTCCCTTATAATCTCCGTTGGCGCGGTAGCCGGCGGAATAGATGCTGTTTAGTGAAACATTATAATTGGGCCCGGAGGTTTGCAAAGTGTAGTTACCTAAAGAATAAGAGCCCTGCTCAAGAGAGAAGGTCGTTTTTCTTTTTTCGTCTTTCTTTTTTGAAATGATGTTGATGACCCCCCCCACCGCGTCGGATCCGTAAATCGCCGAAAGCGGCGTTTTGACAACTTCTACTCTTTCAACGTTATCAAGAGGGATCGTCGACAAATCGCAGGATCCAAGCGTCGGGGAATTAATCCTTCTTCCGTCAAGCAGTATCAATGTTTGCTGGGCGGTACCGCCGCGCAAATGGGCAGAGCCGACGCTCCCGAAAAATCCCTGCGTCGTCATCTCCACTCCGCAAGTATGCTGGAGCAGTTCGGTAACATTCAGCTTCCCGGAATCCCGGATCTCCTTATTCGTAAAAACGCGGCTGCTCCACGGCTGGTCAAAAATTCGCCGCGGCAGCCTGGTCGCCGTCACCACAATCTCCTCCCCGTAAAACATCGGAAGCTCCGCCATCGCCATCGAACCGATAACCAAAAGAAACACTAACAACCCAAGAATCTTTTTCATTTCTTTGCCTCCTTTAAAAACAAAAAACCCAAAGCCGCGTGCTCTGGGTTTAACTCTTCCCAAGCCCAGATCCGAGGCTTTCTTACGGGAATTTCCTAACGATTGGTTTTCTGGCTTTTACAGTGGCGGTACCGCGATGGAATTACACCATCATTTCCCAATCCTTTAGGATTTACAAAACTATCTTATCATTCCGGAATTTTATTGTCAATCAACACCACTACTTCGCCCTTCGGTTTTTTCAGCGTAAAGTGTTTCAAAACTTCCGAAGTTTTTCCTCTCACAAATTCTTCGAACTTTTTGGTCAGCTCCCGCCCCACCACCAAATCCCTCTCCCCCAGCACTTGCAAAATATCTTCCAGGCATTTTATAAGCCGATACGGCGACTCATAAACAATGCTGGTCTCGTCTTTTTTTATCAGGGATTCTAAAAGTCTCCGGCGCTCTCCCGGCTTCTTGGGAACAAAACCGTAAAAAGAAAAATTTTTGGTCGGCAGACCAGAAGCGGAAAGGGCGGCAATCGGAGCCGAAGCTCCGGGGATGGGTATCACTCTGATATTCTGATGTACCGCTTCTCTGACAATCTCTTCCCCGGGATCGGAAATTCCCGGAGTCCCCGCATCGGAGACCAACGCGATTTTTTTCCCTTCTTTCAAAAGTCCGATCAGATAATCGGTCTTGGCCCTGATGTTGAATTTGTGATAGCTGGTCATCGGCGTTTTGATATCGTAGTGTTTGAGTAAAATGCCGGTAACGCGGGTATCCTCCGCCGCGATTAAATCGACTTCGGATAAGATTCTTTTCGCGCGGAAAGTCAGGTCTTCCAGGTTCCCGATCGGGGTGGCAACGATATAAAGCATTATTTTAAAATTCGGGCAGCGGCAAGAGGATTTAGCCCCAAAAAAACCGACGGGTTGATCGCCACCCCGTCTTTTTTTATTTCATAGTGCAGATGCGGCCCGGTCGAATAGCCGGTCATGCCCACCCGCCCCAGCACCTGTCCCGATTTGATCTTTTCTCCCTGTGAAACAAGAACCTGGGAACAGTGGGCAAAAAGGGTTGAATAACCGTATTGGTGTTTGAGTTCGATCGTCAGCCCGTAACCAGATCTCCAGCCGGTATAGGTCACTACTCCCGGCGCGGTGGCACGAAAAATATCTCCAAATTTTGCCTGGATATCGGTTCCGGTGTGCATTCCCGGCCAGGGAAAGACCCGGTATCCAAATTTGGAAACGATCTTCCCGTAAATCGGCCACTTGGAAGGGATCGCCGCTGTTTTCTTAAAGACATCGGTGACATGTGCCTTTATCTTCACTAATTCCTCGGTGTCTTTTTTGGTAATTTTTTTGGTCTCTTCCAACATTTCGGAGACGCTTTTTTCTTTATTCTCAACTTTGTTCAAAAGTTTTTGATCGACTACCTTTTTAACGTTTGCACTCGGTTTTTCAAGCTTTAATCCCAAAAGCTCCCGCAGTTGGTTGTTGCGCAGGTGGAGGTCTAAAACGGCAGCTTTGAGGTTTCCGGTCTCCTTTTCAAAATAGTCGATCTTCTGCGCCTTGTTTGAAGTGAGTGAAAGGGCAAACTGGTAGTTGCGCGCCTGGTTGGTCAAAAGAATATTGTAGCCGATCGTCCCGACCAAAAGCCCGGCGGCAAAAACGACGATCAAAAGGAGGCTGTGGACCAGTTTCGAGGGTAATTTAAGGGAAAAGGTCTTGCGCTTTGGATCGTGCGGGATCATTACAAATGTATAATGGGCCATATTAAGATAATTATACCACTAAACGTTGAAGCGGAAGCTTAGAATGTCGCCGTCTTCTACAATATAGTCGCGGCCCTTTAGGTGAAACTTCCCGGTCTCTTTCAGCTTGGCCTCCGATCCGGCGGCAAGGAGCTCTTCGTATTTAAACATCTCCGCACGGACAAAGCCGCGTTCGATGTCAGAATGGATCACGGAACCGGCCTGCGGGGCGGAAGAGCCGCGGCGAACGGTCCAGGCCTTGACCTCGTCTTCCCCAACCGTAAAAAAGGAGATCAGCCCCAGCCCCTCGTAGGCCTTTAACGTCATCTTGTGAAGCGCCGATTCGGCAATCCCCATCTCTTTCATAAAATCTTCCTGTTCCTCGGGTTTTAAACGGCTAATCTCCGCTTCCAGCTCGGCACTTAGTCCAATCACAGGGAGCCTAAATTCTTTTTCAAAGCGGCCGATGTCCGTATTGATCTTATCTTCCGGCAAATTAATGACCAGAATGATCGGCTTGAGGGTCAAAAACTGGTAGGTGCGGAGCGCTTTCTGTTCTTCTTCGGAAAACGGAAGCTTCTGCAAAAGTTTTTCTTCTTCAATCTGTTTTTTACAGGTGAGCAAAAGCGTTTTTTCTTTTTCGATCTGTTCGGAATATTTCTTCTTCTGGCTCTTTTCGATCGTCTCCAGCCGTTTTTCAAGCAGCATCATATCCGCAATGATCAGTTCCGACAAAAAAGAGCGGATGTCGCTCTCGGCATTTTCAATTCTTGCGACCCAGCAAAACTCGTCGGCGTTTTTGAGCTCGGTCATCATCTTCTCTTTTGACGGTCCGGTTTGGAGGTTAAAATCGGGGAGCAAAGCGTATTCGATCCTGGCGTAAGAAATTTTCTTCGGTTTATAAAGTTCAACCAAGCGATCAACTCTCGGATCTTTCACCGGGCAGATTCCTAACTGAACCTCCATCGCTTTTTGCTGGATGCCGTCAAGCGGGAGACCGGTTAGGACGCTAAAGAGCTGCTGCTGGCCGGATTGGGCGGTTCCAAGAATTGTAATTTTCATTAGTATTTATCGTAGCGGGTCGCGACCCAATTTGCCGCCGCTTCCAGTTCGGTCTTCTCCCTGTCGACCGGCATATTGGCGATTCCGACCATCACCGCACGGATGTTGCGGAGGTAGTGGGCATAGGGGGGGACCCCTTTGTAGGTATAGACAAAATCCTTGATGTTTTTGGTTGCGCGGTATTTTTTATACCATTTCCCGGTTCCGATCAATTCGTGGGTCTTGTAGATGTTGTCGTAAATAGAAATAAATCCGACTCTTCCGTTCAAATAGCCGGTAAAGTTTTTCCGGTCAAGGGAAACCTTTCTGCCAAACCCGGATTCTGCCCCGGAGATCGCGACATAGAGGCGGTAATCCACCTTGAATTTATCGGCACAGCTTAAAATTTCGTGAACGTGGCTTGCCAGCGGGGTTCCGGGATAGCGTTCCAGATATTTTAGAAGCTTGACCGCCCGCAAATCAACCGCGTGGCCGATGCCGGACAAAAAGACCAAAAGAAGCCCGATCAGAAGTATTCTCATACTATAATTATACCTTAAAAAAGAAGAATCGGGGTGGCGGGATTCGAACCCACGATCTCTACCACCCCAAGGTAGCGCCTTAGACCAAGCTGGGCCACACCCCGATTCTTCTTTTTGGTAAAAAAATCGGGGCGAGAGGATTTGAACCTCCGACCTCACGGTCCCGAACCGTGCGCTCTACCAAGCTAAGCTACGCCCCGATTTATATCTTAATTATACTACGAATATCTTTCCGATGCGTCCAGTAAGATAACAGGGCAAGTCCCGCCGCCAGAAAGACATATGAAGAATGAAGGCCAAAAACAAAAACGAAAAAAGGAAGGAGGGTCAAAAGGATCAGAGTGGTTAAAATAAATTGTTTTATAAAAAGATAAACCGCCCAATAAAAGAAAAAACAAAAAAGGGTAAGATACGGGTCAATCGCCAAGAACGCTCCGCCGCTGGTGGCCAACCCCTTCCCCCCTTTAAACTTTAAATAAACCGAAAAATCATGTCCGATCACCGCCGCCAAGACCAGTAGAACAATCCCCCACTCCCCAACCAAAAAGTACCGTCCCAAAATTACCGGAACCAATCCCTTGAGCCCGTCAAGAAACATCGCAAAAGCTCCCTCTTTTGCTCCGGTGGTTAAGATCACATTTGAAGCGCCGATATTTTTTGTGCCGGATTGATGAAGGGCCACCCCTTTTGCTCTGGCAATTAAATAGCTGAACGGGATCGCTCCCAAAAAGTAGGAAAAAACAACCAGGAGAAAAAGCTTCATTTATCGAGCTCGAATTCTTTGTGCAGGACCGCGACCGCTTTTTTTCCTTCAGCCGCTTTGACCACGCAGGAAATTTTTATTTCCGAGGTGCTGATCATCTCTATGTTTATACCGGCGGCAGAAAGAGAAGAGAACATCCGCGCGGCAACCCCGGGTTGTGAGATCATCCCTGTTCCGACAATTGAAATCTTGGCAACGTTGGTATCGCTGACCGCCCCTTCGGCTTTCAGCTCTTTTGCAATTTCTTGAGTAATTTCCAGCGCCTTCTTCGCGTCGGTCTTGTTGACCGTAAAGGCCATGTCGGCTGCGGCGCTGACAGAATGGACGCTTTGAATAATCATGTCAACATTGATCTTGGCATCGGCAAGCGCCTTGAAAAGTTTGGCCGCCGTTCCGGGATGGTCGGGCACCTGCAAAATTCCGACTTTGGCAACCTCTAAATCCAACGCCACCCCCCTCACCGCTTTTTTTAGTTCCATCTTTTTTCCCTCCTCAATATATGTTCCTTCAATATCTTTGGTACTTGAGCGAAGATGAATCTTGATCCCATACACCATCGCGCATTCCACCGATCTGGGATGCAGAACCTGCGCCCCCAAGCTGGCCAGCTCCAGCATCTCTTCGTAAGAAATTGATTTTATTTTTTTTGCTTCCGGGACAATTCTCGGATCGGTCGTATAGACCCCGTCAACATCGGTGTAAATATCGCAGACGTCGGCCTTAAGCGCCGCAGCGATCGCAACGGCGGAAGTGTCAGACCCTCCTCTGCCAATCGTAATAATATCCCCTTTTGAATCTATTCCCTGAAAGCCGGTGATCACAACCACTTTGCCGGCCTTCAATTCTTTTTTGACGCGGTCGAGCTTTATGTTTTTAATTCTGGCTTTGCGGTAGATATCTTCGGTCTCGACTCCGGCTTGGCCTCCGGTTAGAGAGACCGCCGGGCAATTGATGCTTTGGAGCGCCATCGCCAAAAGAGCGGCAGAAACCTGTTCGCCGGTTGAAACGAGCATGTCGTATTCGCGCGGATCGGGGTCGGTGGTAATTTTGTGCATCAGATCGATCAACTCATCCGTGGTGTGCCCCATCGCGGAGACGATCACAACAACATTGTTCCCTTTATCCCTGACCGCTTTTACCTTCGCGGCGACATTTTTTATTTTTTCCGGCGTCCCGACCGAGGTCCCACCGTATTTGTGGACAATGGTTGGCATATATTTATAGTATACCAAAAACGGGTGAAATTTTCCCGCGAATCTGACGATAATCATATAGGAAGGCGAGAACAATGAATAACACCAAAGCAATCGAAGTCATCAGCAAGACCGGGATGCTCAACTATCTTGAGTGCCTAGTTAACACGCAACTAAAAAAGATCGCTCTTTATCCGGTTTTTCCCATCACCGCCGCACCAAACTGGTCGAATAAAATCGAGTTTGTTATGGTCAACCCGGCTCCATTAGCCAAACTTTTGGAGTCGGCCTTAAACTAACCCCACCCCATCTTGACACGCAGTAAATTCCAAAGGTCATATTCCTGAAAGCGGATAAATTTGGTGGTCAGCTTCGACGGCTTAACCGAAACAAAATCGCCCGGATGCAGGGAAATTTTGGTCTGCCCGTCAATAGTCAATAAAATTTCGTCCCCTTTAACCAGCTTGACTAATACCGGGTCAGTTAAAACGACCGACCGGTTGGCGGCGCGGTGGGGACAGATCGGAGAAATTACAAATGATTTGGAATTGGGAGGAAGGATCGGACCCATCACCGCAAAGTTGTAGGCGGTGGAACCGCTGGGGGTTGAAATAATCAGGCCGTCCCCCACATAATTGGCCATCAGCCGATCGCCTAAAAAAGCATCAAGCTTAATTGTCCGCGCGATCTCATTTTTTCCGATCACAACATCATTCAGCGCCAGTTCTTTTTTTATCGTCTTGCTCTTTTTTCCTGCAATTCCAACTTCCAGCATCATCCGCTCGTCAACAATAAATTTTTTGGCCTTTATTTTTGAGACCGCTTCGGTTATGGCATCAAGATTGATCTCCGACATAATCCCCAGCCCGCCCAGGTGTACCGACAGAAGCGGGAATCCGAATTTGGAAGCGCGCAGGATCGTGCCGTCTCCGCCCAGCGTGATTATAAATTCAACGTCAGCAATCTTTTTTTCTTCGAGGATCACCTTAAAATCCGGGGCAAACTCGGAGGCCAGCTTTTTCGCCGTGTTCGCGATTATCTCGTCTTCTCTCTTATATATTATGCCGATCTTTTTCATTTTTCCCGCCTTTATCGCCCTTACGGGCCTTTAAGGGCCTTTTTAGAATAGTTTCAGGTAAATCATCAGCCAAATTATACCAAGAATCACGCCGATTATAAACAGGATGACAATTGTGTGAAAGAAGCGGTCGGCGCCGCCCCAAAGCGGGGGCGAAAAATCAAAATTGATCTCCTGAATAGAATCGTCCGATCGGTCAAGCAAAAGAAGACCCTCGTCCTTGAAAGTATTTTTTATTTCGAGAAGTTTTCGGCGGAGCAGAGGATCGGTCGGATCGGCGGAAAGGGTCCCCTCGTGCACATAAACGATAAACTTCTTCCCCTCTTTTTCAACCAAAAAATCAAAATGGGAAATCACCAGGTGTTTTTTGCCGTCGATCAGCAGAGAAAAAGGGGCCTGCAATCCTTTTTTTAGAACCTTGAAGTTTTTTTCCTTGAGCAGTTTTTCGGCGGACACCGGGCAATTGTAGCACAACTCCCTTCCGCTGTGGTAGAATGGTTTTTCAGATGAAAAAACTCTTTCTCCTTTTCTGTACCCTTTTTCTGCTCGGCGCCGCGGCCCGGGCCAACAATAATTTTGCCGCCGGGGTTGCCTCTTTTACGGAAGAAAAATATCCGCTTGCGATTGTCTCTTTTTCAAAGGCTCTTTCCGCCCCGGATTTCCTTCTCCCCGAGTACGCCGAATTTTTTCTGGCAAAAAGCTATTACCAGTCGTTCGCTTTCTCCTCTGCCGAAGCAATGTCCAATCTGGTGATCCAAAGCAAAAATGAGATATTGGTCCCCGACGCCTATATCCTGATCGGAAAATGCCGGCTTGATACCAACCGGAACAAAGAAGCGGCCGACGCTTTCGGTTATCTAATTAAAAAACATCCGGACAATCGCCTGATCTCGCTGGCCTACTATCTTTTGGCGGAAGCGAACCTTAGGCAGGGAAAAAATAAAGAGGCCTACAACCTTTATTCTTATGTCGACAATTATTATCCTCTCTCCCCTTATTCCGCCAAAGCAAAACAAAAGGCCAAAGAAATCGGAAAAAAATATAAATTGAAGCCGGCCAAACTCTCCGCGAAAAAGCTTTACGAAAAAGGGAAAGCTTTTTGGGACGCCGGTGATTATAAAGCCGCGGCCGCCTGGTTTAACCGCCTGGCAAAAGAATATCCGCACGCCAAACAGGTTAAATCGGCGCTCTATATGACCGGCCTGGCCGAATTTGAGACCGCCGATTTTGAGGCAGCGATCAACACACTTGAAAAAAACATCCGCGAGAAAGGTCCCGGCTGGCAGAACAGCTACTATTACCTGGGGAGGTCGTACGGGAGACGGGGGAAATATGATAAGGCGATCAATGCTCTGCAATATTTCCTTTCGCTCTATCCGAAAAGCCCTCTGGCCGACAATGCCTACTATTACACCGGGTATTATTATGAAATAGAAGAAGATTTTGTCCTCGCCATCAATGCTTACCAGAACTTGTTAAAAAACCATCCCAAAAGCGCCATCGCCGATTCCACGGCCTATCAAATCGGAAGGATCTATTACCGGCAGGGGAACAAAGAATTTGCCCGGCGCGCCTTTGCACAAGCCTTCAATTATCCGCTCGGCTACGACAGTGCCAAATGTTTTTACTGGTGGGGAAAGCTGACGGAAGAAAAAAGCCGCGACGAAGCGGCTTCAATCTACGCCTACATTATCAACAACCTTGACTACACCTACTATTCTTATCGTGGAGATGACCGCCTAAAGGCACTTGGCTACCGGTCGCCGCTCAACCACAGCGCCTTGCGAAAAAACTCGCTTGTTGCCGGAGAGAACCTTCCTCCAAGAATAAACCTGCTGATCGAAGCGGGGTTAAATGATTATGCCCGCTATGAGATGGGTGAAAAAAACGAGAATGGCTACCAGATCAGACTGGGAATGCTTTTAAACCGCCGGGGAGAATACTATCTCCCGATCTCGTTTACCGAAAAAAAAGTTAAAGGGGCAATCTTAAAAGGCGAAGCGACCGGGCTCCCCAAAAATGTCTGGGAACTGGCTTATCCGAAAGGCTTCTGGCCAAGCGTAAAAAAAGAGGCGTCCGCATTCGGGGTTGATCCCTATCTGGTTCTGGCGCTGATCCGTGAAGAGAGCCGCTTTAATCCAAAGGCAGTTTCAAGTTCAAGAGCGCGCGGCCTGATGCAGATTATCGCGCCAACCGCCCGCAAGATCTGCGAACAGCTCGACCTCTCCTACCGGCAAAGCGCCCTCTATAATCCGCCGACAAACATAAAAATGGGAACCTATTATTTTGCTTCTCTTATGAGCCGTTTCGAAGGGAATCCTTCTCTGGCGCTGGCCGGCTACAACGGCGGTCCCTCCAGAGTTAAAAAGTGGGTCGGCGAGTGGTATAATGGCCAAATGGCGGGAATAGACATTGATGATTTTGTGATTAATATCCCGATCCGCGAGACGCGCGATTACGTTGAAAAAGTAATGGGAAGCTACTACCAGTACAAGAGGATTTATGACTGAAGAAACGATCCTTGACCTTGAAAAGCGGGATGAAGAGTTCTCCGGTCTCCGTCCCAAAAAGATCAATTCGTTCATCGGACAGGAAAAAATTAAAGACAACCTAAAGATCGCCCTCGGCGCCGCCGCCAAAAGGAAGGAGCCGGTTGAACATCTTCTTTTTTACGGTCCGCCCGGACTCGGAAAAACCACCCTTGCGAATATCATCGCCAACGAGATGGGAGTCAGCATTAAAATAACTTCCGGCCCGGCAATCGAGCGGCCGGGAGATCTGGCGGCGATCTTAACCAACCTCAAAGAATTCGATCTCCTCTTCATCGATGAGATCCACCGCCTAAACCATGTGGTGGAAGAGATCCTTTATCCGGCGATGGAAGATTTTGGGTTGGATATTATCATCGGCAAGGGCCCCTCCGCCCGATCGATCAGGATCGATCTCCCCAAATTTACTTTAATCGGCGCCACTACCCGTGCCGGGCTTTTGACCTCTCCCCTGCGCGACCGTTTCGGGATGATCTCCCGGCTTGAATTTTATACTCCGCCGGAATTGAAACAAATCATCACGCAGGCAGCGGAGGTTTTGGAAATTAAAATCGATCCGAACGGGGCGGAAGAGATCGCGCGCAGGGCGCGCGGAACCCCCCGCATCGCAAATCGAATGTTGCGGAGAGTGCGCGATCTTGCACAGATCAAATCACAGGGTAAAATTGACCTGGCGGTCACCAACGAAGCGCTTAATAAATTAGGGATCGACCGGCTGGGGCTCGATGAGATTGACCGAAGGCTTTTAAATACTATTATAAAAAAATTTGCCGGCGGTCCGGTGGGACTTTCAACCATCGCCGCCTCTATCTCCGAAGAGACCGAAACAATCGAGGATGTTTATGAACCGTATCTCTTGCAATTGGGTTTTATTGAGAGGACCCCGCGCGGCCGCTCGGCAACCTTAAAGGCCTATGAGCATTTGGGAATTGGAAGGCCGTCGAAAGCGCAAATGGGGTTGTTTTAACTCGTGACCAAAGAGCTCTGGAAGCCCGGCACGATGGTATATCCGGTCCCCGCGGTGATGGTTTCGTGCGGGGATCATAATATTATAACGATCGCCTGGACCGGGACAATCTGCTCGGAGCCGGCGATGACCTATGTCTCAATCCGCCCGTCGCGCTATTCGCATGAAATTATTTCAAAAACCAAAGAGTTCGTTATCAATCTAACGACCAAAAAACTGGTCTTTGCCACCGACTTTTGCGGAGTAAAATCCGGACGGGCTATTAACAAATTTGAAGCGATGAAGCTAACTCCCGAAAAAGCGAAACAAGTCAAATGTCCGCTGATAAAAGAGAGTCCGGTCAATATCGAGTGCGCCGTTACCGAAATAAAAAAACTCGGCTCGCACGATATGTTCATCGCGAAAGTATTATGCATACATGGGGACAAAAAATATATTGATCCCCGCGGCAACTTCAACCTCGCCGCCGCGCAACCGGTCGCCTACTCCCACGGAAAATACTACCAGCTCGGGAAGTGCTTGGGCTTCTACGGCTTTTCGGTCAAGCGCAAATGATGCTATACTATAGTCATGGCACTCGACCATTCATTTGACATAACGTCAAAAGCGAACCTTTCGGAAATCGACAACGCCGTCAGCATGGCGATGAAAGAGATCGTCAACCGTTTTGATTTCAAGGGGAGCAAAAGCGATATCACCCGCGAAGCGGAGACCCTAAAAATCGTCTCCGACGACGATTACAAGCTGGGACAGGTTATCGATGTTTTGAAAGGAAAACTGGTCAAGCGCGGGATTTCGTTAAAATTCCTCGATCCGCAGAAAGTTGAGGATTCTTTGGGCGGGCTAAAGAAGCAGGATATAAAAATTAAAAACGGCATCACGCAGGAACAGGCCAAAGAGATCAACAAAATTATCAAGGAATCAAAAATAAAAGTGCAAACCCAGATCCAAGGAGACCAGATCCGTGTCTCTTCCGCGAAAATAGATTTTCTGCAAGAAGTTATTACTTTACTAAGGTCCAAAAACTTTCCGATTGAACTGCAGTTTGCCAACTACCGCTAGGCCGCCATGGATAAGCCGAAAAAAATAAAAAAGAGTTTGGCGGCTTCGTTTTGGGACGGTTTCTTCGCCTCGATCCAGTTTGGGATCATCGACCAATTTTCGACTCCCCTGGCTCTCTTTTTTGGCGCGAATACTTTCGCGATCGGGATCTTAAACTTTGTCCGCAACTCTTTGGTCTCAATCGTCCAAGTCAAATCGGCAGATGTGACTTTAAGGCTAAAGTCGCGCAAAAAGCTTTTGACTGCCTGTGTCTTTCTTACCGCGGCGTTATGGCTGCCGACTTTTTTTCTCCCTTTTGTTTTTGAAGAAGGCTTGCGGATTTGGATTTTTATCGCCCTTTTTAGCGTCACATCCTCCCTAAATCTCTTTGCCGGACCGGCCTGGGGATCGCTAATGTCCCAATATATTCCCGCCGCAAAGCGGGGCGCGTATTTTGGGTGGAGGGGGACGGTTCTGGGGATTATCTATTCTATCAGCGTTTTTCTGGCCGGCTTGGCGCTGAATTATTTTAATCGGATAAATTTATTTTGGGGCTTCGCAATTCTAATGCTGACCGCGTCGATCACCCGGTTTATGTCCTGGTTTTTCTTGACAAAAATGTACGAGCCGCGCTGGAAGGTCAAAGAGACCGATTATTTTACTTTTTGGGATTTCATCGGCAAATGGCGCCGGAGCAATTTTGCCCGCTTCGCGATCTTTTCGTCTCTTTTAACGCTGGGAGTAGCGATGGCTTCCCCGTTCTTCTCTGTTTACCTTCTGCGGGAGTTAAAAATAAGTTATTCCGCCTTTACTATTATTATCACAGCCGCGGTCGTAACTTCGCTTATCACCCAGCGCTACTGGGGGATTTTTGCCGACAAATACGGCAACATAAAGATCTTAAAGCTGAGCGCTTTTTTAATTACCCTGATCCCTCTGGGCTGGCTGGTCTCCTCCAATCTCTACTACCTGTTTCTACTCCAACTGCTGGCCGGGTTTGTTTGGGCCGGATTCACCATCTCTTCTTCCAATTTTATTTATGATGTGGCGACTTCAACCAAGCGGGAACGCTGTATCGCTTATTTTAACTTCTTATCCGGCGCCGGCCTGGCGATCGGCTCTTTGATCGGCGGGACAATTTATGGGATCCTCCCCCCGCTTTTGGGATCGCGCTTTTTGACGCTGTTTTTAATTTCTTCGGTCGTCCGTTTGGTGAGCGCGGTTTTAATCCGCTATTTTACCCATGAGGTAAAAAATGTGCAGAAAGCACAGGTCCGCGAATTCCTCTTCGACCTCTCCGGCTTGAGATTTATTGGACTGCTCTCAAAAGAGCTGTTGGTGAAGGGGAAAAAATGAAAGCCTTCATCGTCTCGCTCGGCTGTCCGAAAAATTTGACCGACACGGAGGTCATAATGGGCCGGCTGGTTGCCTCTGGACATACCATAACGCTTAAAGAAAAAGAAGCCGACTTTTTTATCGTCAACACCTGCGCCTTTTTAAAATCGGCACGGGATGAGGCCAAGCAGACCGTTAAAGAACTTCAAAAATATAAAAAGCCGATCTATCTTGCCGGTTGTTTGCCAAAACTAAAAGAAAAAATTCCCGGCACCGCCGGAACGATCGACTCGATCAAGCTCTACGATTGCAACACGCCGCGGATCAAAGCGACCCCGCCATGGACCGCTTATGTCAAAATCGCCGAAGGGTGCAATAATCGCTGCTCCTACTGCCTGATCCCAAAGATAAGAGGAAGATTAAGGATAAGAAAGGTTGCCGATATTTTAAAAGAAGCAGCCGGATTGGCTAAAAGGGGAGTAAAAGAGATAATTTTCATCGCCCAGGATACGACTGCCCACCCCAACCTTCCGGAATTACTTGAAAAGACAGCAAAAATACGAGGGGTAAAATGGATCAGAGTCATGTACGCTCACCCCAACCATATCACCGATAAGCTACTTAAAGTAATGGCCGCGACCAAAAAAGTGTGCAAGTACCTCGACTTGCCATTACAGCACAGTTGTGATAATATATTAGAAGGAATGAACCGCCCTTTTAGGCGCGGAAGTAATCTTGAAAGCTTAATATTAAAGATTAGGGAGGCGATACCGGAAATTGCAATCCGGACGAGCTTGATCGTCGGATTCCCGGGGGAAACAGCTTCAAATTTCAAGGCTCTTCTTGATTTTGTCGGAAGAATGAAATTTGAACGGTTGGGAGTTTTTAGGTACAGCAGAGAAGATGGGACACCTGCATCAAGAATGAGGGGGCAGGTTTCCGAGAAAATTAAAGAGATAAGGTTTGAAAAGATTATGGCATTGCAAAAGAAAATATCAAGGGCGAAAAATAAAGGACTGATTGGAAAGGATTTTGAGGTCCTTTGCGAAGGGAAGCGGGGATCCTACCTGGTAGGACGCGCTTATTCATCCGCCCCGGAAATTGACGGCCAGGTCGTTTTGAAGTGTTCGGGGGATATCCGCTACGGCAGATTCGTACATGCCAGGGTGGTTTCCGCCGGTGCCTATGACCTGACTGCCAATGTAATTACTTGATCCCGAATGCAATCACTCTCTTAAGAATTTTACTCATTCCCCCCATCGTTGCCCTTCTTCTCTGTGGAAAACCCTTATGGGCACTGGTTTTGTTTTTGTTATCGGCGGCAACCGACGCGATAGACGGTTACCTGGCGCGGAGGTTAAAGCAAACCAGTGAAGTTGGAAAATTTTTGGATCCGCTGGCGGACAAATTGCTGGTGATATCCATTTTGGTGGTTCTGATAGAATTGGGAAAGGTTTCCTCAATTCCTGTTTTGATAATAATCGCCAGGGAATTTTGGATTTCAGGAATCCGGATCGCGAGAAAAGAGAGCCTGCCGGCGAGCCGGTCGGCAAAAATAAAAACGGTTTTGCAGATTGCGGCGGCGGGAATGCTGATCGCCGGCATTCCTTACGGGACCGAAATGCTCTGGCTGGCGGTTTTTGCCGGTATTGTTTCGGGAATAGAATATGCAAGAGTTTAATTTGGAAAGTTTTTCTTCCAAAATGCTGTCGGCATTAGGCGAGATAACCGACGACCAGATTGCCGACATCTTGAGAGAAAAAAAACTGACCGTCTCGGTAGCGGAATCGCTGACCGGAGGTTTGATTTCGGAGCGGCTGACCAATATCGCCGGAAGCTCCGCCTACTTTATGGGAGGACTGATAACCTACCATCCCCGCATAAAGGTTGCGGAATTAAAGGTCCCTGGCGGCTTAATTGCTAAGCATGGGGTAGTTTCGGAAGAAGTTGCCCGCGCGATGGCGGAAGGGATCAGGGGAAGATTTAAGACCGAGATCGGGATCTCGTCAACCGGTTGCGCCGGTCCCGATCCGCAGCCCCCCGCCCCGGTGGGGCTGGCCTATGTCGCGGTTTCGTCGAGCAAGGGGACCGAGGCGAGAGAGCTGCATTTGCAGGGGACCAGGAAAGAGATTCGGGAAAAGGCCGCCCAGGCTGCCATAGGACTTTTATGGGAACATCTGGGTGGAGAGGAATCGTAAGGACAGGACATTGTCCTGTCCCAACAAAGGAGGAAACGTATGAACGAGGGAAAAAGCAAGGCCCTGGATTTGGCCATATCGACGATTGAAAAAAACTTTGGAAAAGGATCCATCATAAAAATGGGTGAGAATTCGAGGCTGAATATAGAAGCGGTGCCGACCGGATCGATCGGTTTGGACGCGGCGCTGGGGGTCGGGGGATTGCCGAGGGGAAGAATAATTGAAATTTTCGGGCCCGAGTCGGGAGGAAAGACAACTGTTTCGCTGCAGGCGGTGGCGGAGACGCAAAAGGCCGGCGGGACCGCCGCTTTTATTGACGCCGAACATTCGATGGACCCGGTTTACGCCAAAAAGTTGGGAGTGGACATCAATAATCTTTTGGTTTCACAGCCGGACTACGGCGAACAGGCACTGGAAATCTGCGAAACCCTGGTCCGTTCCGGAGCGGTGGACATAATTGTGATCGACTCCGTCGCGGCGCTGGTCCCAAAAGCGGAAATTGAAGGAGATATGGGAGACGCGCAGATGGGATTACAGGCGCGGCTGATGTCGCAGGCGCTAAGAAAGCTGACCGCGATCGCCTCAAAATCAAAAACGGTCATCATCTTCATCAACCAGTTGAGAGAAAAGATCGGGGTCTTCTTCGGCAACCCGGAGACCACGCCGGGAGGACGGGCGCTGAAGTTTTATTCTTCGGTGCGGCTTGACGTTCGCGCAAAAGAAAAGATCAAAGAGGGAGAAAACATCATCGGGACCAGGGTGATGGTAAAGGTTGTAAAAAACAAGGTCGCCCCCCCTTTCAAACAGGCCAGTTTTGTCCTGATCCACGGGGAAGGGATTTCGAAAGAAGCGGAATTGGTTGATTTAGGTCTGCAATTCCAAGCGGTTGAAAAATCGGGATCGTGGTTCACGATGGGGGGAGAAAAACTTGGCCAGGGCTACGCGGCCACTCTGACTTATTTTAAAGAGCATCCCGCCTCCGCCGCCAAACTGGAAACCCAGATTAGAAAAGCAATGGGAATCGGGAAAGAAGAAAGGGCAGAACAAGGTTCTGCCCGTACGGAAAAAAAAGGGAAAAAATAAATCTGTAGGGGCCGATTATTAATCGGCCCTCAAAAGGAGCGTAACATGAGTATTGAGATTTTTCTGTCGGTCATAATTTTAAGCTCGGTCGTTTTCGGCCTGGCGGTTGTTTATCTTATCGTCCGCAAACAGCTGGCCGGAAAGAATTTAAAGATTGCCGAAGAATCGGCCAAGCGGATTTTAGACGACGCCAAAAGGGAGGCCGAGACCAAGCGAAAAGAATTGATAATTGAGGCGAAAGAAGAAAAGGTAAAAATGTTGAAGGATGCCGAAACGGAGGCCCGCCGCACCGAGCGACGACTGGAACAAAAGGAAGAGAATATTGAAAAGAAAGATTCCGCCGTTACCGAACGGGAGAAAAAAATTGAAGCACAGGAGAACAAGCTAAAGGAAAAATCCGATTCTCTCGATTTGATGAAGGCGGAGCTGGAAAAGCTCCGGACGCAGGAAACGGAAAAGTTGGAAAAAGTGGCGCAGCTCTCCCGCGAAGAGGCCAAAAAACTTTTGCTGGACAATGTTGAAAAGAGCTCCCGGCAGGAGGCCGGAGCGATTTTGAGAAAGGTGGAAGAAGAGACCAAGAAAGAGGCGGAAAAAAAGAGCCGCGAAATTTTGGCGACCGCGATCCAGCGCTGCGCGGTTGACCACGTGGTTGAAACAACCACTTCGTTGGTTGAACTTCCATCAGACGATATGAAGGGAAGGATCATCGGAAAAGAGGGGCGCAATATCCGCGCCTTTGAAACCCTAACCGGAGTTGACCTGGTGGTGGATGACACCCCCGAAGCGGTTATCCTCTCCAGCTTTGATCCGCTGCGCAGGGAGATCGCGAAGAGGACCTTGAATAAATTGATCGTCGACGGCAGGATCCATCCTGCCCGGGTTGAAGAGATGTACAACAAAGCCAAAGAAGAGGCCAAGGCGGCAATGTGGGAACACGGTGAACAAGCGGCTTTTGACGCCGATGTGCAAGGGCTCCCCGCGGTCTTGATTCAGCTCTTGGGACGCCTTCATTTCAGGACCAGCTACGGACAAAATGTCCTTCAGCATTCCAAAGAAGTTTCTTATCTCGCCGGCATGCTGGCGGCGGAACTGGGAGTGAATGTAAAGCTGGCCAAACGCGGCGGACTGCTGCATGATATCGGAAAAGCGATTGACCAGGAAGCCGAAGGGACCCACACCAAGCTCGGAGCGCTCTTCGCCCAAAAGGCGGGAGAATCTCCGGAGGTGGTCCACTGCATTGAGTCCCACCATCACGACATTGAGCCGTCAACGATTGAAGCGATTTTGGTTGAAGTTTCGGACGCGATTTCCGCTTCACGCCCCGGCGCGCGCCGCGACACTCTTGAGGCCTATGTTAAGCGTCTGCAAAATCTCGAAAATGTCGTAAAAACCTTTGACGGGGTTGAAAGATGTTTTGCCATTCAGGCCGGAAGAGAAGTGAGAGTGGTGGTCCAGCCGGACAAGATCAATGACGATGCCGCCGCCAAGCTGGCGCACGATATCGCCAAAAAGATCGAGTCGGAGCTGGAATATCCGGGAGAGGTAAAAGTTACGGTGATCCGTGAAACCCGGTCCCATGGCGTAGCAAAATAATGAAATTACTTTTTATCGGCGACATCATCGGCAAGCTGGGGAGAAAGACGATCCGGCAGATCCTCCCCGGCTTAAAAAAAGAATTTGCAATCGACCTAACTGTCGCCAACGGTGAAAACCTGGCGCACGGCTCCGGGATAACCTTGAAAACTTATGATGAGGCGACCATGGCCGGAATTGAGGTCTTGACCTCCGGCAATCATATCTGGGAAAAGCGTGAATTTTTAAAAGAGATCGACCGCTGCTGCCCCTATCTGGTACGGCCGGCCAATTATCCGGCCGGGGTTCCGGGGAAAGACCATGTAATCATTGAAAAAGGGGGAGTGAAGATCGGCTTCTTCTGCCTGGTCGGGCGGGTCTTTATGAAAGCGCTCGACTGCCCCTTTAAGACCGCAGAGTTGATGGTGGCCAAAATGCGCAAAGAGACCAATCTTATTTTAGTTGATATCCACGCCGAGGCCAGTTCGGAAAAAATGGCCATGGCAGTATTCCTGGGCGGGAAGGTCTCGGCGGTTTTAGGAACCCACACCCATGTCCAGACCGCGGATGAGAGGATTTATCCCGGAGGAACCGCTTATTTAACCGATGTCGGGATGGTCGGCGCTTATGATTCGATTATTGGAGTACAAAAAGACCCGATCCTGGAGCGCTATTTGACCCAGCTCCCCACCCAATACGACCCGGAAGAAAAGGGTCCCGCCCTCTTCAATGCGGTGGTGCTGACAATTGACAACAAGAGCGGGAAGACAGAGAAGATTGAGAGGATTTATCGGGTTATTGAACCTTAATCGTCGCTCCGGCGATTTCAGCCGTGGCTAGCGGAGTTGGGGAAATTTTATCTTCTGCCGTCACCTCAACCTCTTCCGCCTTTACGAACTTCTTAATCGTATCGGTATCAAATTTTTCTTTAGAAACAATCACAACTTTAATCGGCTTGCTGTAAGGGAGCCCAAGCTTTGATCTTATTTTTCTAACCGCGGTGATCGCTTCTCTCAACCGATCAATCTCCTGTTCTATTTTGTCATCAATGAAATTCCCCTCCGCTTGCGGCCATTTTTGTACCATTATGGATTCCATCCGTTTATCCGTTGACGAGATCCGTTGATACAACTCCTCCGTCACAAACGGCATAAAGGGATGCAAAAGCCTCAATATGCCGCCAAGCACTTCAAACAACACTGGCGGATTAGACTCGTGTTTGGAGAACTCGATATACCAGTCGCAAAAATCGTGCCAGACAAAATGATAGAGCTTCTGCGCCGCCGCCCCCATCTCAAAATTATCCAACAACCCCGTTGTTTCTTTGATTGTTTTGTTATAGCGGGATAATATCCATTTATCATGCTTTGAATTTGAATTTTGTTTGGTTATTGTATCTTGGTTATTGGTTATTTGAGCGAAGCGGGTAACATTCCATATCTTAGTAACAAAACCCCTCGCTTCCTGAATCTTATCTTCCGACAACTTAATATCCTGCCCCTGCCCCACCACCAGCGAAATAAGCGCGAAACGAAGGGCGTCCGCCCCGGCGTGGTCAATGATGTCGATCGGATCAATCACGTTGCCAAGCGACTTGCTCATCTTTTTGCCGGTGATATCGCGGACCAGTCCGTGGATAAAGACGGTTGCAAAAGGTTCTTTTTTCATAAAGTGCATCCCGGTCATGATCATCCGCGAAACCCAGAAAGTGATGATGTCGTAGCCTGTAACTAGAACCGAAGTAGGATAATATGTTTTCAAATCGTCGGTCTGCTCCGGCCAGCCCAAGGTCGAAAACGGCCACAGCGCCGACGAAAACCAGGTATCAAAGACATCGGGATCCTGTGTCCACCCTTCTCCCGTTGGAGCTTCTTCTCCCACATATATCTCTTCTCCGCGGTACCAGACGGGAATTTGGTGCCCCCACCACAATTGGCGTGAGATGCACCAATCGCGCAGGTTGGTCATCCATTGCAAATAAACTTTGGTCCAGCGCTCGGGGACAAATTTGATTTTTCCGTCTTCAACCGCCTTGATCGCCACTTCGGCCAGCGGTTTTATCTTCACAAACCATTGGTCGGAGAGATACGGTTCGACAATTTCTTTACAGCGATAGCAGGTGCCGACCGAGTTTTCGTAATCCTCGATCTTCACAATCAATCCCTGTTCTTCCAGCATTTGAACAATTATCTTCCGCGCATCCTCCCTGCTCTTCCCCGTTAATCCCTCATATCCCTCAACAATCCGTGCATCGGGAGTCAATATGTTAATCTTCGGCAGATTGTGCCGCTCCCCCATCTCATAATCGTTTGGGTCATGCGCGGGAGTAACTTTGACCGCTCCGGTCCCAAATTCTTTGTCGACAAAATTGTCGGTAATAATCGGGATCGTCCTGCCGACAATCGGAAGAACAACGCTCTTGCCATGCAAATGCTTATATCTTTCGTCTGTCGGGTTAACCGCCACCGCGGTATCGCCGAGCATCGTCTCCGGGCGGGTGGTGGCAACCACAACTTCACCGTATTTTATGTGCCAAAGCTTCCCTTTTCGCGGCACGTATTCAACTTCAATATCGGAAAGGGCGGTCTTACAGCGCGGGCACCAGTTGATGATCCTTTTTCCCCTGTAAATTAATCCTTCTTTGTAAAGCTGGACGAATTCGCGGCGGACCGCTTTTGAGAGCCCTTCGTCCATCGTAAAACGTTCACGGCTCCAGTCGCAGGAAGCGCCCAATCTTCTTAATTGTTGCGTAATCTTGCCGCCGTATTCTTTTTTCCACTCCCATATTTTTTCAACAAACTTTTCGCGCCCCAGATCGTCTTTTCTCTTCCCCTCTTTCTTCAACGCCCTTTCAACCACATTTTGAGTGGCGATCCCGGCATGGTCGGTCCCCGGAACCCAGAGGGTTTTGAAGCCCTGCATCCTTTTATAGCGGATCAAAACATCTTGAAGTGAATTATCGAGAGCGTGTCCCATGTGGAGCGAGCCGGTGACGTTGGGAGGCGGGATTACGATTGTAAACGGTTCACCGTCCCCTTTGGGCGAAAACAATCCGTTTTCTTCCCAAAATTTATACCATTTTTGTTCGGTTTCGGCGGGATTGTAGACCTTGGAAAATTCTTCTGCCATTCCTTATTTTAACACAGAATCTTCTTCTCCGAAAATCCGCCCATGTGAAGATAACGGGCCATCTCGGGAAAAACGGCGAAGCGGGGGAGCATCCCCACCAGTTCGGACTCAATGATTTCAACCTTGTATTCTCTCGCCCATTTTGAGACGGCATCAAAAACCATTTTCAGCGTTGTCGCCCGGCAATCGGTGATGTTGATCGAAACCTGGGAGACATTCCTGCTTTCAAGATAAAGCCCCAGCGCCCTGACCCCCTTCATACCGCTCCGCTTTTCGCGGATATTTTTGGCGATTGATTGCGCGATTGAAAAATCGGGTGTGTTCAGATTGATATTAAAAGCGATCAAAAAATCGCGCGCGCCGATTGCGACCGCTCCGGCATGCGGATTAAGCTTATCTCCAATATCAAACTTCCCTCTGTTTTTGCGCACAAAAGGAAGGTCGACTAAGCCGGCGTGGCCGTAAAAATAAACCGGGAGCTTCAGTTCTTTCCATAGTTTCTCGCCCAAAATATGCGCGGCAGAGACCGCGTCGTCCATGGTGGAACCCTCAAGCGGAATAAAAGGGATAACATCAACCACCCCGATAAACGGATGTACTCCGATGTGTTCCCTGATATCAAGCAGCTCAACCGCGGAGCGTGAAAGTTCAAATGCGGCGGCAACGGCCTGCTCGACGCTTCCTGTAAAGGTTGCGACGGTGCGGTTGTGATCAATATCGGTGTGGACATTCAAAATCTCGGCGGATTTGATTGCGCCAAGAATCTCTTCTACCGCGTCAAAATCGCGGGCTTCGGAAAAATTCGGGACACATTCAAGCATTCACAGCCCCTTGAGGGCCTTCTTTAAATCTTCCCCTTCCAAAACTTCTTTTTCTTTCAAAACTTTGGCGATCTCCTCAAATTTCCCCTTGTTGGCATTGATCAGGTTTTTGGCTTTTTCGTGGCAGGCCGCGACAATTTTATTGATCTGGGTATCGATCGCGTCAGCGGTCTGGTCGGAAAAATCTTTCATCTCCGCGATGTCGCGCCCTAAAAATATCTGATGTTCTTTTTTCCCAAAAGTGCGCGGTCCCAGCTCCGACATCCCGAATTCGCAGACCATCTTTTTGGCAAGAGAGGTGGCCCGTTCCAGATCATTCTGCGCCCCCGAAGTAATCTCATTGAAGAAAATTTCTTCCGCCACTCTCCCCCCCTGCAGGACAATGATGTCCGCCGTGATCTGCTTTTCAGAGATCAAATGCTTATCCTCGATCGGCAGCTGCAAAGTGTATCCGAGCGCCATTCCGCGGGGAAGGACCGAAATCTTGTGGACCGGGTCGGCATCCGGCAGGAGTTTTGACAAGATCGCGTGGCCGACTTCGTGATACGCTATAATGTTTTTTTCTTTTTCGGAGACGACCCGGCTCTTCCTCTGCGGACCGGCCATCACCCGGTCGATTGCTTCTTCGACTTCGGCCATAGTGATTATTTTTTTGTTAAAGCGGCCGGTCAAAATTGCCGCTTCGTTCAAAACGCTTTCAAGGTCCGCTCCGGTATAGCCGGGGGTCCTTCGTGAAACTACATCAAGGTCAACATCCGGCGCAAACGGTTTTCCTTTAGCGTGGATATCCAGGATTTGGCGTCTCCCTTTTTGGTCCGGTTTATCGAGTACGATCTGCCGGTCAAAGCGTCCCGGACGAAGGAGCGCCGGGTCCAAAATGTCCGGCCGGTTGGTCGCCGCGACAACAATAATATTGGTCTTGGGATCAAAGCCGTCCATCTCCACCAAAAGCTGGTTTAGGGTCTGCTCCCTTTCATCGTGTCCTCCTCCTAATCCCGCCCCCCGGTGCCTGCCGACCGCATCAATTTCGTCCATAAAAATAATCGCGGGGGTCTGTTTTTTAGCTTCGCGGAAAACACCCCGGACTCTGGCCGCCCCCACCCCGACAAACATCTCCACAAAATCCGAGCCGGAGATGGAGAAGAAAGGAACTCCCGCCTCTCCGGCAATCGCGCGGGCCAAAAGGGTTTTACCCGTTCCCGGCGCCCCCATCAAGAGCAGTCCCTTGGGAATCTTTGCTCCGAGCGCGTGATATTTTTGAGGGAACTTTAAGAAGTCAACGATCTCTTTCAACTCTTCTTTTGCCTCATCCACTCCCGCCACGTCGGCAAAGGTAACATTCATCTTGCCGACCAGCGGCTTGGCGGTCGATTTTCCAAAGGCCATCGCCTGGTTGTTGGCATTCCCCGCCTGCCTCAAAAGCATCCACCAGAGAAAACCGAAAAAGAGGATCGGAAAGATCAGCTGAGAAGCCAGGTTCCAAAACCAGAGAGATTCAGCCGGGTTTTCGACTTTGATCGCCACCCCCTTGGTCCTTAAATCCTGTACTAAATTCGGATAATTGAGCGCCTGGGTCTTAAACAGACCGCCGTCCTTAAATTTCCCTTCGATAATTTCTCCCTTGATCACAACTTCGGTAACTTCCCCTTTGTCCAATCGATTCAGAAAGTCGGAAAAAGCGGTATCTTTCGGCTGATTGCCGGTTTTGACCGGCAGGAACAAGGAGAGGATCAAAAACCCGCCCAGTAAGTAGAGGATCACGGCCCGCCAATCGGTCTTTTTATTTTTCACCTTTTTCACTCCTTTTAATTTCTTTCCATTTTTTCAGCACTTCTTCTTTGGTCTTTGCCGTTCCGTCCGCGAAGACGTGCGGATGGCGGCGGACCATTTTGTCGGTGATGTTTTTAATGATATCTTCGATCGTAAAATCATTGCTGATCGCCGCGTGCATGATGATATGCAGGAGCTGATCCCCCAGCTCGTCTTTCATCTTTTCCGGGTCCTTGCTGTCGATCGCCTCCAGCGCCTCGTTGAGCTCTTCCCGCATGTAGGGCTTTAGGCTCTCGTGGGTCTGTTCGCGGTCCCAGGGGCACTCCTTCCGCAGGCGGTTGACTACCTCAACCAGACGGTCGAATTCCTTCATATATATGTCTATTATACCATGCAAGAAATGCCTATCCTATTACGATATACAAGCGGGAGAGATAGTATGGGAAATCAAATACAACAATCTAGGCCTGATTACTTTGCTCCGCAACCGCTCCCGCGGTCTGTAATAGAAAGGCGGCAGGAAGTGCGGGGCGTTGAATTGTCTCCCGAGCTTGCCAAATTAGTTCCGGATGCCGCGAATTTTATCTGCGCGGCCTTAAAGAAACAAGGCGTCGTTTTTTCTCTTGAAGGAAAACTGGTCCCCGCCGAACTGCTCCCCGATTTTCTAAGAAGCAAAGGGCTTTCCCCCCAACAACAAGGAGCAATCGCTCTGCATCTTTATTCTTCCATTGACAGCGGACTCCTTCCTCTTCCAACAAACCATGGAGCCCCGGTAGTTGTAAAAGAGTCGGCCAAACAACTGGCCGCGAATTCTACCGCCAACGCGAAGTTTGTTCTCGGATTAAAGAGGGCTGCCGATAAAAAAAATCCGACCGCTCTTCTTGAAAACAAACCAAGTACGCCGGGAGTTCATCCGAACACGGTAAGGCATCCCGCTTATTCCGATCCGCTGCGGCAGCTGGCGCAAACAAAAAAAACGGCAGGAGCAAAAAGGGACGAAGCTCCATCTTCTGAAACCAGGGTCGCCAGCCTTGGCAAGTTATTGCAAGGGGCGGGAATCGATCCAAAGATAACTTCCGGAGCAATAAAGGAATTAACGATCCTGGGGAAACGCTATGCTTAAACAAAAAAGAACTTATCTTGATCTTTTGGAAGAGTCGCTCAAGCAGCTCTGGCGCAAGCACAATCGGGTGCCGGTAGTGAAAGCGATGCACACCGAAGTGATCGTCGAGCCGCAGCCCTTTGTCCGCGGGATCCTAAACCCCCAGGTTGCCGACTTCTTAGTCGGTCTTTATCTGCACAATGTGAAAGCGAACATAATTAAAGACGGGAAGGTTGAAGTGAAAGACGGCCTCTTAAGAATCTTGGACGGAAATAATAACTTAATCGCCGAAACCGTTTCTCCTAAAATAATAAGCGAATATCTTTCATAGTCAAATACTTATGCCTCCCGTCCAACCACTCCACTAAAATTCTCTCTTTTTCTTCTTTGATCAGCTTAACCCCCGCCTTTTGGGCGTTGATTCTTAGATCGACAATTTCCAATAGCGAGTTCAACGGATTAGGAATCGCTCCATAACGGTCGGAAAGCTCTGTCTTCATTTCATCAAGTTGTTTTTTGTCCGATAAGAGGGTTAAGCGGCGATAGGTCGCGACGCGCTGGCGTTCGTCCGAAATATAAGAGGGCGGGATGTAGGCCGAGATTTTTAGATCAACGATAACCTGCCGCGGCAGCGGCTCTTCTATCCCCTTTGCCTTCTTGACCGCCTCTTCCAACAGGTCGCAATACATGTCAAAACCGACCGAAACGATATGCCCGTGCTGGCGGGCACCCAATAAGGTTCCCGATCCTCTTATTTCCAAATCGCGTAAAGCCAGCCGATAGCCGGAGCCGAGTTCAGTAAATTCCTGGATCGCCGAGAGCCGCTCAAGCGCGTCTTGCGTCAGGACCTTTTCTTTGTGATAAAAAAGATAGGCGTAAGCGCGGGAAGAAGAGCGCCCCACCCTTCCCCGAAGCTGATACAATTCAGCCAGGCCAAAGCGCTCGGCATGGTCGACGATCAAAGTGTTGACGTTGGGAATATCAAGCCCCGATTCGATAATTGTCGTGCAGAGCAGAAGGTCGAATTTTTTCTCCTGGAATCCCGCCATAATCTTTGCCAGCTCGTTTTCCCTCATCTGCCCGTGGCCGACCGCTATCTTCGCTTCGGGAACCAGTTTTTTTATTTTCGCCGCGACAGAGTTGATCGTCTGCACTCGATTATGGACAAAATAAACCTGGCCTCCCCGATCTAACTCCCGCAAAATTGCTTCTTTGATCAACTCCTCGTCCCATGCCAAAACCCGCGTCTTGATCGGCAGGCGGTCGACCGGCGCGGTGTTGATCAAGCTCATATCCCTGGCTCCGGAGAGTGAAAAATAGAGGGTGCGCGGGATCGGCGTCGCGGTTAAAGTTATCACATCAACATTGGCGCGCAGTTTTTTTAGTTTCTCTTTATGGCCGACCCCAAAACGCTGTTCTTCGTCGACGATCAAAAGTCCCAGGTCGGCAAAAGCGACATCCTTTTGCAAAAGCCGGTGCGTTCCGATCAAAATATCAACCTCATGCCGCGCCGTTTTCGCCAAAATTTCTTTCTGCTCCTCCCTGCTCTTGAAGCGCGAAACGACTTCTATCTTTACCGGATAATTTTTCAGCCGTTCGGAAAAAGTTACAAAGTGCTGTTGGGCTAAAATGGTGGTGGGAGCCAGAACCGCCGCCTGTTTGCCGGAGACGGCCGCCTTAAATGCCGCCCGGATCGCCACTTCGGTCTTGCCGTAGCCGACATCCCCGCAAATCAGACGGTCCATCGGATGGTCCGATTCCATGTCGGCCATCACATCCCTGATCGCCTTTTGCTGATCGGGGGTCTCTTCGTAAGGGAAGGTGGCGGCCAGCTCGTTTTGGGTCTGCTCGTCTTTTGGAAAAGCGTAGCCAAAGGTCCGGCTACGGACCGCGTAAAGATGGAGCAGGTCGTCCGTTAAGTCCTGCAGGCTTTTTTCTACTTTTGATTTGGTCTTTTTCCACTCTTTCCCGTGCAGGCGGTAGATTTTCGGGTTCGGGTCTCCGGAATATTTTTCAATCAGCCCCATCTGCTGGAGCGGAACGTACA
Source organism: candidate division WOR-1 bacterium RIFOXYB2_FULL_46_45 (assembly GCA_001771585.1). Taxonomy (GTDB): domain Bacteria; phylum Margulisbacteria; class WOR-1; order XYC2-FULL-46-14; family XYC2-FULL-46-14; genus XYC2-FULL-46-14. The sequence goes on along the minus strand of MEUE01000001.1, from coordinate 924,004 downwards.
AACGGTCGTTGCGGGCGTATTCGAGCAAAAGATATTCCTGCTCCGCGCCGTCCATTTCCATCTTTTGCAGTCCGCGGTAGATGCCGATCCCGTAATTTTCGTGGACGACAAGGTCGCCGTCTTTCAATTCGAGCAAAAGCTCGCGGTTGATCCCCTCTTTAACCGTTTTTTTCTTGATCGGAGGGATTCCCTCTTCCGTTTCTTTAATCTCGACTTTAAGGATGACCGTATCTTTTGCCAGATGTTCAAGAAACGAGGTCTCCCCTTTCTCAATAATCGGAAGGATCGTAAATTTTTCCAGTTTGCGGACGGAGCGCTGGGTCTGCGCGTCAAAAACGCGGATCGATTCTATTTTATCTCCGAAGAATTCGATCCGGACCGGTTCATAATGAAAGATGTCGACAATCCCGCCCCTCACCGCAAATTCGCCCCGCTCTCCGACAATTTCCTGCCGCTTGTATCCCAGTTCAATCAGCTTATCTGTTAGTTTTTCAATTTGATATTCTTTATTTAGGGAAAGTTGTAAGTTGTAAGTACTAATTTGTAAGTGGGAAAGCGTTTTCGCAGCGATTGCCTTTGCCGGCGCGACAACAATTCTCGGCATTTCGTTTAGTACGCGGATGCGCTGTGCGGTAATTTCTTTGTTGTCTTCCTGGGGGGAGGGAAAGACCATCCCCCCAATTGACGCGGCGACTATCTCCGCTTCTTTGGTTGAGCCGGTAATAATTAAGAAGGGCTGTTGGCTTGTGTTGATCTTTTCTTTTATTTCTTCCAGCATGATTTAATTATACTCTAATTTTCACGAATTCATTAATCTCGAACAAACACTAATTTCCCATCTCTAATTCCGCGAATCCACTCTAATTTATGCGAATAAAAAAACACGAATAAAGAAGCTTGCTCATTCGAGTTAATTGGCGTAAATTCGAGTAATTCGTGAATAGGAAATTCGCATAATTTGCGATTAAATAAATTAGTGAGAATAATGTTATAATAAATGCATGAAAAAGGCGCAAAAGAGAAGGTTTCTCTTATTGGCCCTGATTCTTCTGGCGATTATTGCCGCCGTAATTTATTTCTTGCCCCGCTTGAATCTCTCTTCATCCGAAAAGATTAAGGTTTATTTTTTGAAAGACGAAAAACTGGCGGCAGTGGAGAGGCCGCCGCTCAAAAATGTCAGCCCCCTGATAATCGTCGCGCAGAGTTTGGGAAAAGGGCCGACCGCCGAAGAGCGGAAGCTGGGCTACTATACCGAAATCCCCAAAGGAGCGCATATCAATAAAGTTGACCGGCAAGGGAAGTTGGCAACCGTCGATTTTAATTTAGCGCTTGAGTCCTACGGCGGCGGGGCAACCCGCGTTGAAGGGATGATCGGGCAGATTGTCTATTCTTTCACCGGACTCCCCGGCATCAACGAGGTAAAGATCACAGTCAACGGGAAGGATGAAGTCATTTTAGGCGGAGAGGGGTACGTGATCGACAAGCCGCTATCGAGAGCCGATATCGCCCCTTGACAACAACTGACCCAATTTAGTATAATTTGGTCAGTTGGTTGACTGTATTTTTGGAGGCGCTTAATGTACATCCCCCAACGGCAATTAAAAAACCTGAAAAAGGCCTTGCGAGCGAATCGGGCGGTGGTTATTTACGGTCCGCGCCGTTGCGGCAAAACCACCCTTCTCAACCACTTCTTAAAAGAAAACAAAAAAAAGCATCTGCTCGTGAGCGGGGAGGATATTTTTGTCCAGGAACAGCTTTCCTCTCAATCAATTGAAAAGCTAATAAGCTTTGTTGGCGGAAACCGGCTCCTGGTTATTGACGAGGCCCAAAAGATCAAGAACATCGGGATAAACCTCAAGTTGATCATTGATCATATTAAAGGGATTGAGATAATTGCCACCGGATCTTCCGCTTTTGATCTGGCAAAAAATATTGGAGAGCCTTTAACCGGTCGAAAAATCACCCTTAAAATGTATCCCCTGTCGCAAATGGAAATAATGGAGCTTGAACAGCCGCATGAAACCAGCGCGAACCTGGAATCACGCCTTATTTACGGATCATATCCTGAAATCGTAATTACAAAAGACAACAAAGAGAGAAAGCGGTACTTGAAAGAAGTCGTAAGTTCTTATTTATATAAAGACATCTTAGAACTGGACGGGTTAAAACATTCGGACAAGCTCGTCCGTCTTCTTCAGCTTATCGCTTTTCAAATAGGAAAAGAAGTGTCGTTTTCCGAACTCGGGACCCAGCTATTGATCAGCAAAAACACCGCCGAAAGATATTTAGATCTCCTGGAAAAAGCTTTTGTGGTTTATCGCATCGGAGGCTTCAGCAGAAACTTGCGCAAAGAAATAACTAAAAACTCACGCTATTATTTTTATGATATTGGGATAAGAAATGCGTTAATTAATAATTTTAACACCATAACTTCAAGGGATGATGTTGGGATGCTTTGGGAAAATTACATTGTCTCCGAAAGGATAAAAAAGCAAGAATACAACCAAATATCGTCTAATAACTATTTCTGGCGGACCTATGATCAAAAAGAAATTGATCTTGTGGAAGAGCGGAGAGGAGCCCTTTACGGCTATGAGATAAAATGGGGCAAAAACCGGCAAAAAAAGCCTCTGGAATGGACAAAAACATATAAAAATGCCAAGTACCAAGTAATAACCAAAGATAGCTATTTAGAATTTATAACGTAATTCGCAAAATCCCCTGAAATTTCTCAAAAATGCGCACGAAGAATAAGCGGGTAAAACAAGGAGGGCTTTTTATGGCAAACGTAAACACAATCTTCGGTTTCAGTCCAAGACTGCAGGGAGCGCTTGATACTAGGATCGCACGATTAAATACCGGACATCCAATACATACGGTGGAACTTCCTTTTTGGCAAGCAATTTCTCCGCTTGCCCTTGCGGCGGTAACGGAATTGAACAGTCAGCCCCATATCTGCCTGCAATTGTTGTCCAATGCCCTTGAAAATGAAGACCGCCTTCGGCAAAGGATTACACATGGACCCGTTGACGCCGCAACAATCACCCCCTTCTTACAGATAGATCGCCTGGCTGCCTCACCAGTTTCAATTCCGGAAATATCATTTGATGACGCGGTGGATCTATTGGGAAAGGTGATTTCCGCGGACGATCTTTCTCTCGCCATCGCCTGCATGATGACCTATATCAATAATTTTTGCTTCCCCAACATCAGCCGCCTTGATCCAGAGGTCGGAGCGGCTTTGACTGAAAGATTGGGAAAAACTAAAGAATCCCAAGAATGGAGAAGGTGGCAGGCATTAGAAGCAGAAGCATTCTCTGCGGATGCAAAGCTACTGTCCTTGCCTCGTCTGCCACTGCAGTTTGGACCGGGAGGAATGACCGAGGATTCCCGAGATCTAATGGACGCCCATAATAGGTTGCATGGTCGCCGGCATAATATCCCTCCTTTCAACCATCCTTTGAGAAGTGAAGCATTAGGGACGATACCAATCAATTTTTTTGAAGAAGCGGAAAACGCAGCCCGGTTTTTACTTGGTCTTTTGGAGTAATCTCGCTAGGAATTTAGCGACAAGGTAAAATTTCACGCGGAAACTATCTCCACAAACTTGTCCATATCTTCTTTTTTGGTCGTCTCGGTAACTGCGACCAGCATATGATTCTTAAGTGTGGAATAGAATTTGCCAAGATCGAGCCCGCCGATGATGCCGTTTTCTAACAGCTTTTGGTTAACCTCCGAAACCGGCCGATCAACCTTAATTGCAAATTCGTTAAAGAAGAGTGCTTTCTTAAAAAGAACTCTATCTTTTAATTTATCTGCCAAATAATGTGCTTTCTCATAACAGCTTTCGGCAACCTTCTTTAATCCTTTGGCGCCAAGAGACGACAAATACACTGCCGCGGCCAAGGCGCAAAGCGCTTCATTAGAACAAATATTTGATCCGGCCTTCTCTCTGCGGATATGCTGCTCTCTGGTCTGCAAAGTCAAACAATAGGCCTCTTTTCCGTCTTTATCAACGGTCTTTCCAACCAGACGGCCCGGAATGTTGCGCAGATATTTTTCTTTGACGGCAAAAATCCCCAGCCCCGGCCCGCCAAAGTTCTGCGGATTGCCAAGCGGCTGCCCTTCTCCAACTATAATGTCCGCCTCTGGTGGTTTTAAAATTCCAAGAGAAATTGGATTTACACCGACAATAAAAAGCGTCCCGTTTTGGCGAAGCTTTCCCGCAATCCCGTCCAGATTAACTATGCACCCAAAAAAGTCGGGCTGCTGGACTATGACACAAGCCGCATTGGGAGAAATAGTTGATTCCCCAAAAGCAATCTCTATAACTTTTTTGTCCGCTCCGGTCGCATAGGTTTTTAAAACTTCCCGATAAGCGGGGTGGACCGTTTTTGAAACGACAATTTCATCTCTTTTTGTAACCGAACAGGCCAAAAGAGCCGCTTCTGCCATCGCAGTCGCGCCGTCGTACATCGAAGCATTGGCGACATCCATTCCGGTTAAACTGCAAATCATTGATTGGTATTCGAAAATTGATTGCAATGTCCCCTGCGAGGCCTCGGCCTGATAGGGGGTATATGCGGTATAGAATTCGGAACGGGAACAGATATGTTTTACGACCGAGGGGATAAAATGGCTGTAGCTTCCGGCTCCGAGGAAAGACGGATATTGGGTTAGGTTTTTGGAAGCGAGATTAGAAAGTTCATCCATCACCTCCATCTCTGAAAGTGCGGCAGGAAGATCCAACTCTTTTTTTAGGCGAACCGATTCGGGAATTCCCTTGAAAAGTTCGCCGACGGAAGCGATTCCCAAAAAATCGAGCATTTCCCTGCGGTCGGCTTCGGTATTGGAAATATATCCGCCCATTAGTGCAGTTGCGCCTGATAGTCGGAAGCGGAAAGCAATTTATCAAGGTCTGCCGGATTGGACATTTTTATTTTCAGCATCCACCCTTTGCCGTACGGATCTTCGTTGACCAAGGCCGGCTTCTCCTGCAATTCCTTGTTGACCTCAACCACTTCTCCCGCGACCGGAGAATAAAGCGTTGAAACGGTTTTCACCGATTCGACCACTCCGATATTGTCCATGGCGCCGACGGTTTTACCCTCCGCCGGCAGTTCTACATAAACCACATCCCCCAGCGAATCCTGGGCATAATGTGAAATCCCGATGGTTGCCATCACCCCGTCTACTTTGGCCCATTCGTGCTCGGTTGAATACTTCAAATTTTCCGGATACATTTTATGCTCCTATCTTTTTATAAATGGAAGGGAAACAATTTTTCCTTCAATTCTTTTCCCTCTGATTTCCAGGCTCACCTTGTCTCCCGTCTCTCTGTTATAAATATACGCCAAAGCGATCGGTTTTTCAAGAGAGGGAGAAAAGGTTCCGGAGGTAACTTCCCCGATCGGATCGGTTCCGCCATTATAAACCTTGAAACCCTCTCGAGGGATGTTTTTTTCTTCCAGCACAATCCCAACCAGTTTTCTTTTTCGCTCCTTTAAGAGCGCTCCCCGCCCGATAAATTCTTTGCCTAACTTAACCGCCCAGGAATAACCGGCTTCAAGGGGAGTCGTCTTGTCGTTATATTCATGCCCGTATAATGGAAGGCCCGCTTCCAGTCTTAAAGTATCACGAGCCCCCAAGCCGCACGGCTGGACTTTCATCCCGATAATGCTATCCCACAGCTCCGCCATTTTTTTATTTGGGACAAAAAGCTCAAAGCCGTCTTCTCCGGTATAGCCGGTGCGGGAAACGGTTATATCTCCCAAAACCAGGCAATGATTGCGTTTAAGTTTCGCGATCTCTTCGTCTCCAAAAAGTTCAACGACAACACTCTCTGCCTGCTGACCCTGAATCGCAAGCATCGAAGTGTCGTCTAATAGTTTGATTTCAACTCCCTCCGCATGTGAGGAGAACCAGGCGAGTACCTTATCGGTATTTGAAGCATTGGCAACGACAATATAATGATCGGGGAATTTATAGATCAAGATATCATCGACTACCCCGCCCTCTTCGTTGCAAATCACCGAATACTGGCAGGAATAATCGCTTAATTTCGCGACATCATTCGTTCCAATTTTATTTAAAAATAGCTCCGCACTTTTGAGCTTTGCACTTTGACCTTTGAGCTTGATTATCCCCATGTGTCCTATATCAAACACCCCGCAGGAGGAACGGACCGCCTTATGTTCGGCAATAATCCCTTGGGGATAATAGATCGGCATTTCCCATCCGGCAAAAGGGACCATTTTGGCCTTTAGGGTAAGGTGTTTATCATATAACGGTGTTCTTTTTAACATTTACAAAACTTTCTTCAATGCCGCCACAAACTTTTTGTTCTGTTCCATTGTCCCGATCGTAACCCGGATGGCATTTGGTATCCCGAATGAAGTCAAAGGGCGGATGATTACCCCTTCGGCCATCAGCCGCAAGAAAACTTCATCCGCGCTCTTTTTGATATCTAGACAGATGAAATTGGCTTCCGTTTTAATTGGGGATAATTGGGAATAGAGATACTTTTTTCCGTCTTTGTTGGTCTTTAAGCTCTTTTTGACAAACGCCTTATCATCCAACGCGGCGGAAGCCGCCGCGACGGCCAGGCGATTCACTCCAAACGGAAGTTTTACCATCTTTAGATATTTAATTATCTCCTCTTTGGCGATCCCGTAGCCGCAGCGCAAGCCGGCCAGGCCGTAGAGCTTCGAAAAAGTCCGAAGTACGATAACATTTTTCCCCTGCCTGACATACTTTAAGGAATCCGGATAGTCTTCCGACTCGACATATTCGGCATAGGCCTCGTCGATCACAACAATATAATTGTCGGGGATGTTAGCCATGAAGGAATCCAGCTCCGCGGCGGTAAAGCTCGTCCCGGTCGGGCTGTTCGGATTGCAGAGAAAAATAATTTTGGTTTTATCGGTGCTTTTGGAGGCGAAGCCGGGAAGATCGTAAGTATTGTTTTTTAAATCGACAAAGACCGGGTTCCCGTCAAATAATCTGGTTACAAATTCATAGGTTGAAAAAGTGTTCCTTGAAATTAAAACCTCGTCGCCGGAGGACAAATAGGCGGCGGCAATCAACTGCAGCACTTCGTCGGAGCCGTTGCCGATGACCAGGTTTTTCTCCGAAACATTAAATTTTTTAGAGAGCTGCCGCGACAGCAACAACGAATTCTGGTCGGGGTAAACGCTGATCTTTTTTAATTCTTTTTTAATCGCCAAAAGCGCTTTGGGGGACGGGCCAAGAGGATTCTCGTTTGAAGCCAGCTTGATAACTTTGGCCTTCTCCGGGTTTTTCCCCGGGATATATTCTTTTAGGTTGCTAACTGCATTCCGCGGCTTGGCCATTCTTAAAACGGGTTGGCCCAGGAGATGCCGACCAGATATTGTTTTGAATCCTTTGACACCTGCGTGTTGCTCGGGCCGGCAATATTGATCGCCCTGCCGTCGATCGCGAAGGTCGGTAAAAGAAAATAGCGTATTCCGGCATTGACCTGAAAAACGGTCTCTCCGGCAAAAAGATCTCCCAAAATATGCAGTCCGGCCCCCATCGGGACATCCAGTCCCGCCATTCCCAAGGGACGGAAGCGGTTGTTGCCGGGAAAATCTCCCATGAAACCGAAGGAGAGCGACGGTCCCTGCTTAAACGGCTTGGTCGCCACCATATAAATTGCCGTCTGGGTAAAAGAAGCAAGGTTTTCAACCCCCATCGCCAAAAGGAGCGGGTCGGAGCCGTCGCCGATCGACGGGGCATATTTCAAGTTGATAAAGACCCCTTCACGAAGCGCGGTTCCAACAGCGTCATATCCTCCAACCAAGCCAAGTTCAAAGCCGTTAAAAGATCCCATGTTCGCTTTGTAGAGCAGGGCCGGAACGGTATTCGCGCTTCCGGCAGGATAAGCCGCCCCGTAATCAATGCCGATGTTCCAATTTTTGTAGGGAATAACCTGGGCGTCGGGAATTCTAACCAGGCCGGTTGGACCATTAACCGACGGCATCGGAAACGCCGCAAAAACCGAACCCGCCAAAACAATCGACAAGGCCAGCGACAAAATTAATTTTTTCATTCTTGTTCCCTCCCTGTTAACAGCTTATTATAAACTCCCTCCATCTTTTTTGCAACTTTATCGGAAGCAAACCGGTCGACCGCGTCCTCGTGCGCCGCCGCTCCAACCTCTTTCCTCAATTTCTCGTCTTCCAGCAGACGCGAAACATGCTCAACAAATGATTTTTGATCGCGGTTCACCAAGTAACCGTCGTAGCCCGAACAGATCGTCCCCACCAGCGCCCCGGAAAAAAGAGCGACGACCGGAAGCCGCGCCGCTTTCGCTTCGGCGATCACCAACCCCTGCGTTTCGGTGAGCGAAGAAAAAACAAAAATATCCCCGATCGAATAATGGGCCAAAACTTCCGGATACGGGACCTCTCCGGTCAAAATGGCCCCCTCTTCCGAAAACTTTTTGACCAGGGGGCCTCCTCCAACCAGCACCAAACGCGCCTCTTTTCCGTTTTGCTTAATCTTTTTAAAGGCCTTGATAAGAAAATCAAGGTTTTTTTCTTCGGAGATCCTTCCGACATAAAGCAGGACCTTTTCTTCGCTGCCGATTCCGTAACTCTCCCTGATTTTATCTCTGGTTTCCCGGTCATTCGCCAAAAGGTCCATCCGCACTCCGGAAGGGACCACTTCAATCGGCTGTTTAATTTTCCAGGAGCGCAAAACGCGCCTTGAAAATTCGGAAGGGGTAATTATCAGGCCGGTCGATTCGCAAAACGAACGGAGATAGGAGACCATCCCCATTTTTGAAAGGGGCTCGGGAATAAAGCGGGCGTAGTGGACATATTTTGTAAACAGGGTGTGAAAAGAATAGGCCAGCGGGATTTTTTTCTTGCGCGCCAGATAGCGCGCCAGCTGTCCGACCTGGAACGGGGTGTGGGAATGGACAATATCAACTTCGGGTATGCGCCCTATATACGGGATCGCCAACCTGAATTTCGGATAAGTCGTCGCGACAGACGGAAAACGAATAATGTCGGGGTCGGTATCGAGATGGTTTGGATAATGCGGGGCAAAAATATAGACGCGGTGTCCAAGCTTGCGCAGTTCAAGCGCCAGGTTTTCGATTGAGTTGGTAACTCCCGAAAGATAGGGCTTATAAGAATCGGCAAAAAACGCGATCTTCACTTTTCTTCTAAAAGGCGGCGCAGTTTGGCCTGGAGCCGCAGTTCTTTTTTATGCTCCCAGGCCGGATGGCCGGAGATGACGGAACCGGGAGGAAAATCTTTGGAGACCCCGGCCCGCGCCAGGACCACGGAATTATCTCCAATTGTAACATGGTCGCGGAATCCCGCCCCGCCGGCGGCAATCACATTTTTACCAAGGGTAACCGAGCCGGATAAAGAGACATCCCCGGCAAGAAGACAGTTTGGGCCGATTTTACAGTTGTGGGCAACGTGGCAATGGCAGTCAATTTTGGTTCCTCTCCCAATCCGGGTCTCTCCCATCGTCGCGCGGGCAACGCTTGAACCGCTGTAAATTTCCACTTCGTCCTCAATAACGACCGTCCCGATTTGCGGTATTTTTACCGGACATTCTTTGGTCTCAATAAAGCCGAAGCCGTCCAGGCCGATCACCGAACCGGAATGGATGATAACTTTTTTCCCGATCTTTACCTGGTCATAAATAGAAACGTTGGAATAGATAATCGAGTCGTCGCCGATCTCGCTCCCCTCCCCCACATAAGTAAAGGCTCCGATCGAAACATTTTTTCCGATCTTCGCACTCGCTTCCACCACCGCACTTTTATGTATCCCCGGCTTGGGGCAGGCCCTTTGGGAAAATTGGGAGAGGAGGATCGCCAGGGCGGCACGGGGATTTTCAACCGCGATTGAGGGCTTGGAAGCTTTTGTCCCTTTTGAAACGATAAGGGCAGAGGCGGAAGATTGTTCCGCTGTTTCTAAAACTTTTTTATCGAGGACAAAGACCAGGTCGCCGGCTTTGGCAGTTAAAGGTTCGGAAATTCCCCCAATCGAAAGAGTAGTATCTCCGCTGATTTCGCCTTTAACCAGCTTGGCAAGCTCGGAAAGCTTCACCGGATTATCTGTTCAGCTCCTGGAGGACCATGTCGGTTACGTCCATTCCGCCAACGATGATCACCTGTTTGTCGACCACAATTTCAAGTCCCAGTTTTTTCGCGACTTTTTGTGAGGCGTCGACAATTTTACTCTGCAATTTGGTGGCAAGCTGCTGGTTGAGCTGAAGCAGTTCGGCCCTTTTCGGCTCCAGTTTTTTTTCGAGATCGGTTTTCATTTTATCGAGCTCTTTGTCGCTCTTCCCCGCCTTTTGGGCGTCGGCCAATTGCTTTTGGCTCTTTTCAAATTCGTCCTGGAACTCTTTTTGTTTCTTGTCGAGTTCCCCCTGCGCTTTGACGGTTTCCTTGTATTCTTTAAATATTTTCTGGACCTCGATATATCCGATCGTCGAACCCTGTGCCAGAGCCATTGAAGCGAAGAACATAAACAGGATCATGGAAGCAAATAATTTCTTGTGCATTTTTCCCTCCTATGTTTATACTCACCCTAAATCCCTCTCTTTCCAAGAGAGGGACTTTCCTTTTCCGACTCTTTTCCCCCTCTCTAGAATAGAGAGGGGGCCAGGGGGTGAGTTATTAGCCAACATTATAGCATAATTCGGGTGTATAATAGAATTATGCGAAGCTGGTTGTTGTCATTATGCCTCCCGGTTTTGTTCGCGAGTCTGGTTTTTGGCGCCGGTTCCGTCGGTATCATGATCGACAACTTTGAGGACGGGAATCCCGGCCGCGATCCGGAGTGGTGGGTCTTTGATAATTTGAAACTGAAATCTTCCGGTTCTCCGGCCAAAGATGCCCTGGCGCTTGATTGTTCCGGCCGGGCCTCCGACTGGTACGTCGGCGGAATGGGGGCCTATCTCGCCAAAGACGAATACGATTTTTCTTCCTTCAATTCGCTTGAACTTTCCGTTTTTGGCTTCGGTCCCAAAAGCGGCACATTGAAAATTGAACTTTACGAGGATGACAACGGCAACTGGCAGATCGAACAGGACCCGAAAAAAAACTACTCGCCGGTCTTTGACGACCGCTTCTCTTATGAGCTGAAAATCAACTGGAAGGGGTGGAAAGAAGTTAGAATCCCTCTCTCCGATTTTACCGACACCAACCCCCGCGCGGGCGATAACGTTTGGAATCCGCAAAAACTCGGCAAGTCGGGAGGACTGATACAAATGCAGCTCTACGTCCTGGCCGCCAGCCGCAACGGATCGGTCCACTTCATTTTGGACAACCTCCGCTTCTCCTCGCGATAGCAAAATATAGTGAAATTTCCGACCCCTTTCTCACGATATATATACAGGAAGGAGCCAAATATGCGGATAACACTTATAGCTTGCTTGATGCTGATTGCCTTTACCGCGTCTTCTTTTGCCGCCGGGGTCTGGGTTGATACCTGGAACAAGGGAGGCTATTACGCAACCAACGGAGAAAAGATCGGATTTAACCAACTGCTCGGCCGCAGTGAAACGAGGGTTGGGATTAATTTGGTCGGCCAGGGTTCACAAGAAGTTTTCTTTATCGGCCCTTACGCGGCCGCGATAATTGTCGCCAGCCAGGATTCGAATTATTGGACCAACAATGTCGCCACCGGCTACGGGCTTCGCGTGATGCCCTTTGTCGCCTACCAGCCCCGCGGCTGGGCCGACGAGTGGATAAAGGATGTCAAGCTTTTTGGAGAAGTGCTGGAGTTGAGTTTTTTAAAAGACGAGAGTACCGCCAAGACCAATAAGGTCCCGACCACCGACAAAAGATTCGGACTTGATCTTTACCACGAATGGAACCAGCAAACACCCGATCCCGCTTATCCCTGGGTAACGGTCTGGACCAATCTCTCCTACCGCACCACCGATTTTTACCAGTATCCGGACGGGTTTAAGACCTACCGGGTCTCCTATGAACAAAGGACCGGTTTTTACCTGCCGAACAAAACGATTAAGCCCTATCTGAGGACCGATTTTAATATCGCCGGAAAACCGGAACCGTGGCTGAACAATATTTTAGTCGGCCCGGGGATCCAGGTTGAGCCGATCGCCGACCAAAAACTTAGTTTCTATCTTGAAATGCTAAGCATTATCTGGTATAAAGAACCTGACTCTTCAAGACCGAAGTCGGATATTCGCTTCGGAGTTGAATACCGTCTCTACCAAAAATAAATGATGCCCATCTCCCGCAACCGCGAACACGCCGCTGGCGATCCCCGGCTCTGGCTTTCGAATCTTTTAAAAAATTTTTCTCCCCCCACCTCAAAAAACCCAAAAGGGTAAAAGAACAAAGTGTAATAAAATTAAGTCCTCTCGGCGACACGGAGGCCTAGGAAGGAGTAGTAGCAGTCTGGATGGTCGTCGTCGCTGCGACCGGACCGCAGGAAATAAAAACATCTCCAATCTCCCTGCATATTACTTGTCCATTGCCCAACTTCCTTGTATTTATTCCTTCCGATTTCAACTTTATGCGCCGCTTCTTTTAGTTCGTCTATCGTAGGAACGACCAGGTTTGAACCGGTTAACCGATTATATGACCCCAAAATCTGATCAACCCAACCTGCTCGTATACCAACAACAGGAAGGTCTCTCCCTGCGGCAATTCCAATTTCAGCATCATCCCAAAATGCCGGTTTTGGTAAAGACGGATCGGCCTTCATCATCAATTCATAAAGTCCATTGGTAAACATAATCTTCCCCATCTTCAATCCTTCCCTTATTGTTACCAGTTCTATTTTGGGGATGGAGCCCTCTCCTGCCTTTATCTCTTCCAGATATTCTACCAACTGTGAGAGTTTCCCTTGTTTGATAAATCTCCTGATTATCGGCAGCGCCATCGGCAAACCCATTCGCTGCAATTCCTCCGGCCGCGCTTCCGCATCCTTGAGAGAAATTACCCCGCCCGCCTCAACCGCTTTATCTAAGTTAAATGCTATTAGTTTGAGTTGGATCATGATTGCCCCTTGTAAAATGCCCCCGGTCCTGTTATAAATGTATCGTGATCTTTTCCGGTAAATTTCACATTGTTTTACTATGTACCTTATAATCGGATTAGGCAACCCTGGGAAAGAATACGAAGAGACCCGCCACAACCTCGGCTTCAAAGTTGTGGACGAGCTGGCAGCGCGGCTTAATGTCTCCGATTTCAAACACAAATTCAAGTCCTATGTCGCAGAAACAACCTTCAAGCAGAGGAAAATTATTCTGGCGGAACCGCAGACCTTTATGAACAACTCCGGAGAAGCACTGGCAGAACTGTTGGCCTGGTACAAGTTCCCGCCGAAAAATTTAATTTTAATTTATGACGACGTCGATTTGCCGATTGGGGAAATCAGGATCCGCGACAAAGGGAGCTCCGGCGGCCATCGCGGAGTCGAATCAATTCTTGCCCACGCCAAAGGTTCGGAGTTTACAAGGATTAGGATTGGTATCGGCAAAGACGAAATAATTGACACCGCCGACTATGTTCTGCAAAAAATCCCGCCGGCGGAAAGTGAAACCCTCTCACAGGCGGTCGCTTCGGCCGCAGATGAAGTGATTAAGCAGATTGGTAGCATGTGATTTATTCCCTATCAACCAAAAAACCAATCCTTCTCTTCGGTTTTTCTGGTGGCAACATAAGTTGTCGGATGGCATCAAAGACTTCCCTGGTTTCGACTTCATTTTTTTCAACTCTTTTTTCTAACTCCGTTAGCTTGTAGGCAATATCCTTATGTGTCGCCAGAATCTGTCTAAGTTTTACAAATGCTCTCATGATGGCAATATTCACTTGAACTGCTTGTTTACTTTTTAAAACGCTTGAAAGCATCGCAACTCCCTGTTCGGTAAAAGCATAAGGAAGATACTTTAAATGTTTTCCTTTCCCCTCAACCTTTGTTTCTAAGGTCACAAATTGTGACCTTAGAGAATCCACCTCTTCCCAATTCAATTGGAACATAAAATCTTCGGGAAATCTGTCAATATTCCTTCTAACTGCTTGTTTCAGTGCTTTTGTTTTGGCCGCGTATAGCTCTGCCAAATGAAAATCCAGCATCACTTTCTGTCCCCGAATCAAATAAATCCTGTTTTCGATTTTTTCCACCAACACCGGGTTTTTCATGTTTGCCCCCCCCCCTTCTCTTTATAAAGTAATCCCAAACATCAGAGTAGAAGTGCCGCCCGTAAATGAGTGTGAAACGGGGAGATTGTCTTCCGTTCCCGCCAGAGGAACATTCCATATTCCGGGAATGTACGAAAAGTTAAAGGTCAGATCGTTCCAGCGCCTCTTTATCTCGATTGGAAAAGAGATCTCATATCCCTGGCCGCTAAGACTTTGGAAATGGTCCGCTATGTAAGGGTCGTCATGCGTTATCCCTGCCGTCCTTGTCATATCAACATAACTAATCCGTATGCCGATATTTTGTTCCGCCTCCACCACCAGCTCAAATGAATATAGCAATTCAATAAAAGCGGTAGAAACTTTAACGGATGAAAACTCATCCCAGGCAGTTACCCACAAAAAGCCCGATTTATGCGCGCCATAATTTTGGCTGGCGGAAGCGATCCCCAACGAGTATTTTAGGTGGTTTTCTAAGGAGACCGACATTTTAATTTCTACACCGGAAGGAGAGAGGTTGTCCGACTCGCTAATATAAGAAAAAGACGCGGTGTTTGGGGCATTCATGACAAAGAGATTTATAGAGAAATCGATCTTTTTCCCTTCCGCATTTTCTTCCGCGAAAGAACCGGCGGAATAAAGCATAAATAAGGCAAAAAACAGAAAAATCTGCCGGGTGTGCTTGTTCATAATAATGATACTAGCAATTTTTCCGCCCGCTCAAAAAAAGGCCGTAGGGAACGAAAATTTTCGTTCCCTACGGCCTCGCCTGTAAATGTTTTATTAGCAGCAGCTCTTAAATCTTATCGCCGCGTAGAGCGGACAAAAGCTGGCAATTCCGGTGGCGATTAAAATAATCGCCGCCATCGTCAGGGTCCACATCATTGCCACGCTTACCGGAGCGTAAAGGGCAACATAAACAAAAGTTAAGCCGAGCAAAACCCGAACAATCCGATCCGCCGAACCAAGATTATTTTTCATCTTTTTTTGCTCCTTCGGCGATTACCGCTTCTTCCTGTTCCTTGGTAACCACCCTGGCGACATCGGCAACTTCATCCCCCGGATCAAGGCGCTGGATCCGGACCCCTTTGGCGTAGCGCCCCTGGGTTGAAATCCCGGCCGCCGTTTGCCTGCTCATTGTTCCATTTTTTGTCACAAAAAGCAACTCGTCGTCCGGGTTGATTATCTTCATCCCGGCAACTTTGTCTTTGTCGCGCAGTTTTATCGCGATGTGCCCCTTCCCTCCCCGGTTCTGGACCCCAAATTCTCCGATTTTCATCCTTTTTCCAAAACCCGATTCGGAGATGACCAAAAGATCCCCTTTCGGCGTCACAATGTCCATAGAGACCACCTGGTCGCCCTTGGCGAGGCGAATCCCGCGGACGCCTGAGGCGGCACGCCCCATCGGGCGGACGTTCCCTTCTTTGAAGCGGATCATCAATCCGCTTTGCGCACCAAGGATCAGCTCGTCTTTCCCCTGGGTCTCTTTTACCCAGCCCAATTCGTCCTTGTCCTTTAATTTGATGGCAATAATGCCGCTCCTGCGGATATTGGCAAAGTCTTCAAGTGTAACTTTTTTAATCAACCCGTTTTGCGTCGCCATCATCAGGAAGTTCTTGGCGTCAAAAGATTTCACCAAAACATTGGCGGTGACCACTTCCCCTTCGGTCACCTGCAAAACATTGGCAATCGACTGCCCCTTGGCGGCACGGGACGACTGCGGGAGATCATAAACTTTAAGTTTGTAAACTCTCCCCTTGTTGGTGAAGAAAAGAACAAAGTCGTGGGTAGAGGCGACACACAAACTGTCGATTTGGTCTTCTTCCGCCGTCGCCATTCCCGCAACCCCCCTCCCACCCCTAAGCTGGGCGCGGAAAGTTGAGACCGGCATCCTTTTTACATAGCCGTCGCGGGTGATTAAGACCGCCACCTCTTCTTCCGGGATCAACTCTTCCAGCTCGACATCTTCGATCTCTCCGGAAATAGTGGTCCGGCGCTTGTCGCCGTATTTATCTTTTACTTCAAGAAGCTCTCTCTTTATTATCCTCAAGACCTCTTTGCGATCGGCCAGGATCTTTTTGAGCTCTTTTATTCTCTCCAGCAGCCCCTTGTATTCTTCGTCGATCTTGTGCCGTTCAAGCTGGGTCAATCTTTGCAGCCGCAAATCGAGGATCGCCTGGGCCTGTATCTTGGAGAGTTTGAATTTTTGCATCAACCCTTCGCGGGCTTCGTCCGGATTCTTCGATTCGCGGATCAATTTCACGACTTTATCGATATTGGAAACCGCGATCAGCAATCCTTCCAGAATATGGGCCTGTTCTTCCGCCTTCTTTAATTCAAATTTGGTGCGGCGGATTACCACTTCTTCTCGGTGTTTCAGATATTCCGCCAGCATGTCTTTGAGATTCAAAAGTTTCGGTTCGTTGTTTACCAGCGCGACCAGGTTGACACCGTAAGTCGCTTCCATCCGGGTCCGCTTGTAAAGCTGGTTTAAGACCACGTCCTTGCTGACATCTTTTTTAATTTCAATGTAGACCCTCATCCCTTTGCGGTCCGATTCGTCGCGCAGGTCGGAGATCCCGACAATTTTCTTATCTTTTACCAGCTCCGCGATTTCGGTAACCAGTTCCGCCTTGTTGGAGAGATAGGGAATTTCGGTGACGATGATGACTTCTTTTCCGCGATGCTCCTCAAATTCAACCCGGGCCCGGACTTTGAGCAGTCCGCGGCCGGTCAGATAGGCGTCTTTGATCCCCGCCCTTCCGCAGATGATCGCCCCGGTCGGAAAATCGGGCCCCTTGATAATTTTCATCAGATCTGAGATTTCCAGTTTGGGATCGTCGATCAAAGCGACCGCGGCATCGACCGCTTCTCCCAAATTGTGCGGCGGGATATTGGTCGCCATACCGACCGCGATGCCGGAAGATCCGTTGATTAAAAGATTGGGGACCCGCGACGGCAGGACCAGCGGCTCCTGCAACGATTCGTCAAAGTTGGGGCCGAAGTTAACCGTCTCTTTTTCGATGTCGGCCAGCATCTCGGTTGAAATTTTCCCCAGCCGGGTTTCGGTATAACGCATTGCCGCGGCGGAGTCGCCGTCGACCGAACCGAAGTTTCCCTGGCCGTCCACCAGCATGTAGCGGAGCGAAAATTCCTGCGCCATGCGGACCAAAGAATCGTAGACCGCGATGTCGCCGTGCGGATGGTATTTACCCAAAACTTCACCGACGACGCGGGCCGATTTTTTATACGGCTTTCCCGGCTGCAGTCCCAGCTCGTCCATGGCATAGAGAATACGGCGGTGGACCGGCTTCAGCCCGTCGCGCACATCCGGAAGGGCGCGTCCGACAATGACCGACATGGCGTAGTCGATATAGGAAGATTTCATCTCCTGTTCGATCGAAGCCGGAACAACTTTTGAAAAGAGGTTTATTTCTTTTTCTTCTTTTTCTTTTTTCGGTGTCATTTTCTTCTCCTACACATCCAGCCGTTTGACCAGCTTGGCATTTTTTTCGATAAAGTCGCGGCGCGGCTCCACTTCCGACCCCATCAGAACATTAAAGATGTCGTCCGCCGCCTCCGCGTCTTCCAAATGTACCTGTAAAAGGGTCCGCGTAACCGGGTTCATGGTGGTGTCCCAGAGTTGTTCGGGATTCATCTCTCCCAAACCTTTGTAGCGCTGGATATGCACCCCGTCCCGGCCGATCTTTTTCAAAACTTTTTCCAGTTCGTCTTCGGAATAGGCATATTGTTCGGACTTGCCTTTTTTAACCAGATAAAGCGGCGGCTGGGCGATATAAATATTTCCGTTCTCGATCAAAAGCCGCGCGTAGCGGTAAAAGAAAGTCAAAAGCAGGGTGCGGATATGCGCTCCGTCGACGTCGGCATCGGTCATGAGAATTACTTTGTGGTAGTTCAGCTTCTTTAGAAATTCTTCAACCCCCTCCTCCGCCTTTTCTCCTTCCCCCTTTTCCCCGTCGCCCCTAAGTCCGGTTATGACTCCGGCGCCGATCGCGGTGATCATGGTGCGGATCTCGTTGTTCGCCAAAATTTTATCGAGGCGCGCTTTCTCGACGTTTAAAATTTTTCCGCGCAGAGGAAGGATCGCCTGGAATTTCCGGTCGCGTCCTTGTTTCGCCGAACCGCCGGCCGAATCGCCTTCCACCAGGAACAGTTCGCATTTCGCAGCGTTGGTTTCGGAACAGTCGGCCAGCTTTCCGGGAAGCAGTGCGGTATCAAGCGCCGATTTTTTTCGCTCCAGCTCCTGCGCCTTGCGCGCCGCCATCCTGACCCGGTAGGCCAGGTTGGCCTTGTCCACCATCGCGCGGGCCGCCGCCGGATTCTTGTCGAGATAAATCCCCATCCCCTCCATCACCACCGAATCGACGATCCCCTTAACCTCCCCGTTCCCCAGCTTGGTCTTGGTCTGCCCTTCAAATTGCGGAGAAGGAACCCGGGTGTTTATGACGGCAACAATCCCTTCGCGGACATCGTCCCCCTGCAGGGTTTCGTTCTCTTTTATTAATTTATTTTTCTTGGCATAATTGTTGACCGCCCGGGTGATAGCGGTGCGGAACCCTGCCAAATGCGTTCCCCCCTCTTTGGTCTTGATGCAATTGACAAAAGAAAAAATATTTTCGTCGTAATAATCTTTGACGTGCTGGAGAGAAACCTCGACAAAAACATTTTCTTTTTCACCCTGCACATAGACCGGCGGCTTGTAAAGCGATTCTTTCTTGGCGTTCAAATGTTCGACATAGGCAATAACGCCGCCTTCGTATTTATATTCTTCTTTGGCGCCGTCGCGCTCGTCGGAAAAAATAATTTTTAGCCCCTTGTTTAAAAAAGCCAGCTCCTGCAGGCGGTGTTTTACGGTCGGCGCGTCAAAGACCAGTTCGGTAAAAATTTGGGGATCGGGCTTAAAGATGATAGTGGTCCCGTTGTTTTTTTCTTTGGTTTTTACGATCTTTTCTTTGGCCGGCTCCCCGCGGTCAAAATGCTGTTTGTAAAGTTCCCCATCCCTCACGATCTCCGCCTCCATCCATTCGGACAAGGCATTAACGCATGAAACGCCGACCCCGTGCAAACCGCCGGAAACCTTGTAGGCCGAATCGCTAAACTTTCCTCCGGCATGCAGAGTTGTTAAAACTACTTCCGCCGCGGGGCGTTTTGTTTCTTTATGGATATCAAACGGAATCCCGCGTCCGTTGTCAACAACGCTTACCGAATTATCCTTATGGATTATCACTTCAACCGTGTCGCAGTGTCCGGCCAGCGCTTCATCCACAGAGTTATCAACAACCTCATAAATTAAGTGGTGCAGACCGTCGCGGCCGGTGGAACCGATATACATCGCCGGCCGCTTGCGGACCGCCTCGATCCCTCCCAAAATTTTTATTTGCGACGCGTCATACTGGTTGGCGGCATTTTTATCTTTAACCATGGTTAACTCCTTTCACCAAAAATCTAATGTCGCTAACAATATTTTTTCCGACATATTTATTCAGCCGCGCAATCATTTTTTCTTTTAAGAATTTAAGCTCATTGGCCCAGGCCGAACTCTTAACTTTAATAAAAATCGTCCCTTTTTCAAATTTCAACGCTTCGGTTTGAGAAGAGATCGTCTTGTCAACCGCCTTCTCCCACTGCAAGACCAGATTAGCCCCGTCAATCAGGTTCCTGAGGTTGGTAAAAGATTCCGAACCAAAAACCTCGGCAAGTCTCTTCACGCGGTTACCGTTTCCTGTGTCCTGATCGGCATTACAATATATATATAGTCCGCCCCATCCGCCGGACGAAGCACCCCGGGACTTAAGGGAGAACTGACTTCAAAAGTTATCTCCCTCTCCCCGATCACCTTCAAGGCGTCAATTATTAATCTAATATTAAAAGCGATCGCTTTTTTCTCCGGTCCTTTCACTTCAACTTCCAAAATTTCTTCAATATTTCCGACATCCGGAGCGGAAGCGAGCATGTGCAGTTCCGATCCCTTCACCTCAAACCGGGCGATATTCGCCGATGAGGCGGCAATCACCTGCACCCGTTCCGCCGAAGCCAAAAGGGCTTTACTGTCCATCTTCACTTTGGTATCGGACTTCTTGGGTATGACCTGATTATAATCCGGAAATTTCCCCTGGATGATCTTTGAAACCAGATAAAAATCTTTTGAGCGGAACGAAATCTGGTCGTGCCCGGCCACTACTTTTATTTCCCCCGCTTCAACCAATTGCAGGATGCGGTTCAATTCGTTTAGGGCACGGGTTGGAATAATTAATGAAGTTTCACCGGTAACATCGCTAATTTTTTCCGCCTTGCAGGAAAGGCGAAAACCGTCGGTAGCCACCATACGCAAGATTTTTTTGCCGACATCAAACAAAACCCCGTTTAAAATAAGTTTGTCTTCGGAAGTTGAAGCCGCGAAAACGGTCCAGGCAACCATTTCCGATAAAGTTCCTGCTTCAATCTTAAAGCTTTTATCCTCTTTTACTTTGGGAATACTGGGAAACTCATCGGCCGGCAGACCGTGTAAATTAAAAGTGGATTTCTTATAACTTAAATTTATGATCCCGCGGTCTTTTAATTTAAAAAGGATCTCTTCCGGCGGAAGTTTGGCGACAATCCCGGCCAAAGTTTTTGCCGGGACTAAAACCGCTCCGTCTTTTATTATTTTTGCGGGGATCATAATTTCAACGCCGACTTCAAGATTATTTGCCGAAAGTTTTAAGCCGTTTTTGGTCGTTTCGAAAAGTATATTCCCAACAATCGGTAAAGTAGTGCGAACCGAAACGATCCGTTCAACAATTTGCACCCCTTTTTGCAAATCTTCCCTTAAACATATAAATTCCATACCTTCCTCCCTCTTTATTATTAAATAAAATAGTAGTAGTAGAAGCTGTTGATAAGTGGATAATTAAAGTATTTACTTACCAAGCAGCAATTTCTCCACTACTATTATACCCCCAAAATTGTGGATAGTGGATAAGTTTTTGTTGTCCACCGGTTTATCCACCCTTCGTCCACAAGGTTTTCCACCGGTTATCCCCTACTTCTTCTTTAAAATTAATTCGATTTCCTTGAGCGCGTCACGCACGTCTTCATCGGTTTTGCGCGCCTTGGTGATTTTTTCACAAGCATGCATTACCGTGGTATGATCCCTTCCGCCAAATTCCTCCCCTATTTTAGGCAGAGAAGAATTGGTCATTTCACGAACCAGATACATGGCCACCTGCCGCGCCAGCGCGATATTTTTTGTCCGGATCTTTGCCGACATCTCGTCAATTTTTACCGAATAATAATCCGCGGTAGCTTTTTTGATCAGGTCGATTGAAAAAGAATTTTTACCTTTAGAGGAAGTAGAAATATCTTTCAAAACTTTTTCGACCAGTTCAAAAGAAATTTCGGAGCTGGACAAGGAAGCGAAGGCGACTACTTTTATCAGTGCTCCTTCAAGCTCCCGGATGTTGGATTCAACCCTTGAAGCGATGTAGGTTAGGATATCGTTTGGGATAACCAATTCAATAAACTCCGCTTTTTTTCGCAGGATGGCGATGCGGGTTTCAAAATCGGGAGGCTGGAGATCGGCGGTTAAGCCCCACTCAAAGCGTGAACGCAGGCGATCCTCAAGCGTCGGTATTTCTTTTGGGGGGCGGTCTGAACTTACGATAATTTGTTTATTGGAAGAGTGCAAGGCGTTAAAGGTGTGGAAAAATTCTTCCTGCGTCGCCTCTTTTTTTGCCAGGAACTGGATATCGTCGACCATCAGAATATCAATATTTCGGTATTTGTCACGAAACCGCGCGGTGCTGTCGTTGCGGATGGCGTTGATCAGCTCGTTGGTAAACATTTCACAGGTGATATAGAGGACCTTTTTGTTTTTTAATTTTTTCAAGACTTCGTGGCCGACCGCCTGCATAAGATGAGTTTTTCCAAGCCCCACCCCGCCGTAGAGAAATAAAGGATTATAGGCGGTGGCCGGAGATTCGGCCACAGCTTTCGCCGCGGCATGGGCAAAGCGGTTCCCCGCTCCGATCACAAAAGTATCAAAAGTGTAGCGATGATTAAGATAGGTTTTTTGTACTTCCCGGGAAACGGTTTCCTGGAAGTTGTCGGAATAGCCCTCTTCCAGCTCGGGGGTCGTAAAAAGTTCACGCGGCCCGACGACAAAAATAAGTTTTTTAATGTTACTATTAAGCGCCTTCGCCTCTTCTTCCAGAATAGTCAAACAATGGCTGGAGAGCCATTGTTTGATGACATCTTGCGGTACGGCAATTTCAAGCGTTCCGTCCTTAAAAGTGGTCGGTCGCGCTGAAGTTAAGAGGGTTTCGTAAATCGGCTTAGTTAAGCTTTTTTCTACTTCCGGAATGAGTAAATTCCAAATTTCTTCAATATTTAGTGCTTCTGTCATTACTTGTCCACAATTATCAACAACTTATCAACAACTTTATCCACAGGGCAGAACATCAGAGAATCAGATTATCAGAGAATCAGAGCGTTATTTATTTAATCATACTTACGAGATAAAAGCAAGTTGACAAAATGTTTTTTTTTCTGGTAGAATGAATAGATATGAAGAGAGAATACCAACCGCATCGGCGACGCAGGAAAAGAAAGCACGGATACCTGAGAAGAAATAAAAAGGTCCTCGCTTCCCGCAGAAAAAAAGGACGCAGGAGACTGGCCGTTTGAAGTTCTCCCTGACCGACAAAGAAATTCAGCATATAAGAAGAAGAGGAAGAAAGTTTTTTTGCCGGTTATTTAACGCGTATGTTCAAGGCGGCGAAAAGAACGGATTGGCAGTCGCAGTTTCTAAAAAGGTTGGACCGGCGGTAACCAGAAATAGAATTAGAAGGCGGATCAGAGAGGCCTATAAAAAGATAGTGTTAGGAAGAGAAGCCAAGTATCAAACACTATTTTATCCAAATTTGTCCGTTATGACAGCAAATTTTAAGGATATTGGTTCTTTTGTGGCAGCCGCCTTGGAGCGAATTTAGTTTGAAGCAAGCAATTAAATTTTTATTGTTATCTTACCAAAAAATGATATCCCCTATCCTACCTTGTTCGTGCCGTTTTTATCCCAGTTGTTCCCAATACGCCATTGAGGCGGTTGATGTTTATGGTATAGGTGCGTTTTTTAAGATAGCATGGCGAATTTTACGATGTAATCCGTTTTCAAAGGGGGGATACGATCCGGTTCCTCAAAAAGGAGTTTAAATGGAAATCATAACGAATTTGATGCTGCAAGGGCTCCAGTTTTTTTATTCGATCTCGGGGAACTATGGCTTGGCGATCATGCTTTTTACCATCGCGGTGAACGTGGTCCTCTACCCCCTCACCCTGCAGTCAACCGTCCAAATGGCTGCCTTCCAAAGAATACAGCCGTTGATGCAGGAGATCCAGAAAAAGTTTAAGGACGAACCGCAGAAGCTCCAAAAAGAGATGATGGAGCTTTATAAGAAGGAAAAGGTCAATCCCTTTGGCGGCTGTCTCCCTACCCTGCTTAAACTGCCATTTTTTATCGGACTATTTATGGTTTTACAAGGGAAAGAATTTGTTGCCATTATTGCCGATCCCAAGGTTAATGCCTCTTTTTTGTGGATTGCCAATCTGGCAAAGCCGGACCACCTCTTTATTTTTCCCATTTTAATAGGGCTATCTACCTATTGGATGCAAAAGACGATGCCGACCAGCAATGTTGCAAATAGCCAGATGCAGATGATGACCTACTTCATGCCGATCTTTTTAACTTTTATTTGTTTAAGTTTTCCGACCGGGGTTCAGATTTATTGGCTGGTTTCAAATTTAATGGCGGTAGTTCAGCAACTGTGGATTGTTCATAAGGTAATGCCCAAACGGGCCTAATCGGGAACCTGAGACTGAAGTCTCGGTTCCCAGGGGGTTCCCGCGAGATCAAAATCTCGCACCCTCTTAATCCCAAGATTGGGTGCGAAAATTCATTTTCGCGGGATCCGAGCCGGAACCGCGAATTTATTCGCAGGTTCGGAACGGCCTAAAAATGTTTCACGTGAAACATTTTGGCAAAAAGGAGGACTTGATTAAATGGACAAAGTAACTTTCAAGGCAGGTAATTTAGAAGAAGCAATTGAGGGGGCGGCACAGATATTGGGGGTTTCAAAAGACGAGATTGAACATAAGGTGGTATCCGAAGGGAAGGCCGGAGTGCTGGGGATTATTGGAGGAAAGGACATTGAAATAGAAGCATGGAAGAAGATCTCTCCCGAAGCAAGGGGCCAGGAGATAATGCAGGAAATTTTAAATTATATGGGACTTTTGGCTGTTGCGGAGGCAAAAACAGGAGAAGATAGGGAGGTTATAGTCGATATAAAAGGGGAGGACCTTGGCCAGATCATCGGGAAGGACGGAGCAACTATTGATGCCTTACAGGTCTTAATTTCGGCGGCCCTAAGCCGCGCTTATGGTGGAAGAATAAGGACCTATGTTGATGCCGGAGGGTATAGGGAAAAACAAAAACAGGCGATTGAGCGGTTGGCGTTGAGCGCGGCCAAGGACGTTGCCGCAAGCGGACAGGAGAAGGTTTTGCCTCCCATGTCGGCCGGAGAACGCCGGATCGTCCATATGGCACTAAAAGATGATCCGAAGATAACCACGCATAGTGAGGGGATGGGGAGGGATCGGAGATTGGTAATTAGTCCCAGATAGCGATGTCAAACGTAGAGAACAAAAATTTTTGTTCTCTACGTTTGATGGGTATATTAAAATTTAATATGAAGCCATATCCCCAAGATACCATCGCAGCCATAGCGACGCCAATAGGCGAGGGTGGAATCGGAATAATTCGCATCAGCGGCCCGGATTCTTTAAAAATCCTTCAAAAACTGCTCAAAATCACCAAAAGACCCACTTCTCATCGGGTTTATTATTCAAAAATGTTTCACGTGAAACATTTTTGGGATAAAGCACCACGAAGCTATACCGGAGAAGATGTGGCGGAAGTTCATTGTCATGGCGGGGTGGGGGTTCTTCGGGCGATTTTGAGCCAAATTGTCGGTTTGGGGGCGCGGCTGGCCGAGCGGGGCGAGTTTACTAAAAGGGCCTTTTTAAACGGAAAGATCGATCTGGCACAGGCCGAGGCGGTCCTTGGTTTAATAAAAGGGAAGAGCGGGATATTTGTTGAGCAGTCAACCCGACAGCTCAAGGGGCATTTGTCCGAAAAGATTAATGCCTTGTATGATCGGGCGATTGCGCTTATTGCCGCGATCGAGGCGTCGATCGATTTTTCGGACGAGATCGGTTCGGTTTCTCCGCGGCGTTTGGAGAAAGAGATTCTTGGCATTTTAAAAATTATTGATTCTTATTTGGCAACGGCGGAGGCGGGAAAAATTTTGCGGGAGGGGGTTCGCACTGCGATTATCGGAGCCCCCAATGTCGGCAAATCTACTTTATTAAATGTCCTGCTCGGGGAAGAACGGGCGATCGTAACGAAGCATCCGGGGACGACCAGGGACACTCTGGAAGAGCAGTTAAGTATTGGTGATGTTGTGCTAAAAATTACCGATACGGCGGGGATAAGAGAGGCGGTTTGCGAGATTGAAAAAGCGGGAATAGAAAGGGCAAAATCAGAGATTGATCGGGCCGACTTGATTCTTTTTGTTCTTGACGCTTCCTCGAAAATTAGTCGGCAGGAGAAGGTGCTTTTGGGGAAGCTAAAGGGGAGGGCGGTAATAATTGTTGCCAATAAAATTGACTTGGGGGTAAGGGGCTTGGCGGGGAAAGAGATTGGTCGGGTCGTTAAGGTCTCTTTGATAAATGGAAAAGGGGTGGGGGGGTTGAAGAGGGTTATTTTGAAGGTGGTGTTAGGAAAGGGGATTGCCAATGATGCCGACGTGATTCTTTTGACTGCACGGCACAAGGAGTGTTTGTTGCGCGCAAAAGAGTCCTTGTCAAGGGGCTTGCAATCTATTAAAATAAAACAGCCGGTCGATTTGCTTACAATTGATTTACGGGACGCGGCGGCCGCGCTCGGCGAGGTGACCGGCAAAGCGGTTACGGAACAGGTGCTTGACAAGGTGTTTGGGGAATTTTGTGTGGGTAAGTAGCCTGTGGACAACTTGTGGATAATAAAAGGAGTATAAAATGGCAAAGATCATTGACGGCAAAAAGATAGCGGGAGAGATTCGGGCCGAGTTGGCTGAGAGGGTTGCGGAGCTAAAAGAGAAACATAATATTGTTCCGAAGCTTTCGGTTATATTGGTTGGAGACGATCCGGCTTCGGCGGTCTATGTCCGCAACAAGGAAAAGGCCTGTGCCGAGGTAGGAATCCTTACCGACACCCATAAATTTTCAAGTAATATTGAAGAAAAAGAGGTGTTGACGCTGGTTGAGTCGCTCAATCGTCAAAAGGATGTTTATGGTATTTTGGTTCAGCTTCCGCTTCCAAAAGAGATTGATCCGAAGAAGATACTTGAGGCAATTTCTCCAGAGAAGGATGTAGACGGTTTGCATGTTGTAAACATGGGAAAACTCTTAAGGGGGGAAGGGGCGCTCTTTTTGCCCTGTACTCCCTCCGGAGTTATCCATCTTTTATTATCCACAGGGGTAAAACTCCTGGGGAAAGAGGCGGTGGTGGTCGGGCGGAGCAACATTGTCGGGAAGCCGTTGGCTCTTATGCTATTAGAACATCATATGACCGTTACCCTTTGTCATTCCAGGACGGCTGATTTGGCCTCGGTCTGCCGCCGGGCCGATGTTCTAGTTGCGGCGGTCGGTAAGCCCTGCTTAATCAAGGGGGATTGGGTCAAAGAGGGGGCGGTGGTCATAGATGTGGGGGTCAATCGTATTGATGGCAAGCTGGTGGGGGACGTTGATTTTGAATCTGCCAAAGAAAGGGCCTCTTTTATAACTCCGGTGCCGGGCGGGGTGGGACCGATGACGATCGCGATGCTAATGAAGAATACCGTTTTAGCGGCGAAGCGAGCGGTTTCCTAAAATCGTCTGCAATTTTTTAGATTTCCTCACGATAAATTTATGAAATATATGGCAAGGATAATGATGTGAGCATGCATAGAGTAACCCCATTGGGTTTTATAAAAGAAGGATTTTTGCGCGTATTGCATTCTCCGCGGCGGGGGCAATATGCTCGTTTATATGGGGAAGTGGCGGAACAAACCAAGACAGGATATTGCCAAAGTTTAATGCCCAAAAAATATGAGGATTACTTAACCGGGAAAGAAAAATATGGGTGTGCGTTACGAAGAATTCTCGACTCTCAGGACCGCGGTCGATTGGCTTGGAAAAACATACCGACCGATTTTATGTTTTGGACAAGAGGGCCCTGGAAAGAGATAGATACGCTTAGCCAACAATCTCCCCATGAGAGGGAAGTTGTTCAAAATCTTCACGCTTATCTTACACATGAAGTTAACCATGTTTCCCCAAAGGCTATTATTGAAGAATCTAAAATAGGACTGAGCAACATATATACGGAGCTTTCTGCTCCAAATTTAACTGAGGAATATTTTCCCAAAACCAGTTGGGGGTCGTTTTCAGAGTTTGTTCGTTTGCTAGATGCTTATACAAGCTATTTTGATGATATTATTAGTTTGGGGCAGGCCTTTTTTTCTACCGACCAAGAGCTGGCCGAATTCCCGCGTCTTATGGGGCTTGATCTTCCGGAATTCCTGGCCATGCATTGCCATGCTATGGCCTTGAGATTTATTGGCGCCAATTTCGCGGTGGTTTCCGAGAAAGAGCAAGTCCCTGCCGATCGGAACACGATTTTGTGGTCTGTCGGAGAAGGTCTTGATGTGTTGGATTTACCAAGAGTTTTATTTGGGGTTAAACCTGTTTGCAATATCAAGAACGCGGTGCGAACTACTTGGTTAAATGAGGCGAATGCGTTTCCTCCTTATGAGGACGTTAGATTTCAAGATTTGTCTTTGGCTAGGCATTTGCGAGGACAAGAAAACAAAAAACCGGTTGCAGTTAAAATTGAAGCAATCAAGCATACTGACCAGGTTTGGGAACTGCGAACATCAGACAATGGCCATGGTATCATTGTAGAAAAACTTTTTGGTTCTTTGGTAAAGGTTGCAGAAACACATCCAGAACAAATCCATCCGGAACTATTAATAGCAATCCGGCAATTCAGTCATCCAAACCCAACCAAGAGAAATCCTTTTGCTTTTAATGAGCTGCCGTATGGATTTTTCCTTGAGTCTGCCTATCATCTTGGCGTTTCGACCGGCGGGGGAGGCTTGACTTCTGGAATGGGCCTGTGGGGTTCTGCCGCTTTGGCGGCAAGGATGGGGGCAGTTATCAAGGTAGGGGTTAATCCCGTGACCGGTGGTTTTTATGAATCGGTTTTTTTTCCTATGAATATGTCGGTAGAGCATGGTGAGATCGAACGAGTCGCAAATGAAAAAATAGGGCACTATCGAGCTTCTGATATAGCCGCGTAACTATCCTTTCTGCCTGCGACGATGATTTTGATTGGGGGTTGGCGTGGTGGGAATAAGGCCGAGGCCGTAAAATGCGCTTGACAACTCAATAAATAGGCGTAATTTTGAGTTGGCAACACAAAAATACGGGGATATAATTCCTACCCTACATTTATCAATTAACCTAAATTGATTACAGTATAGTTTACACTATTTTATTTTGTCAAGACCTAAAAATCCTCACCAAATCATTTAGTGTAACAACCGCCATCAGGCCGAGGAGGAGGATCAGCCCCCATTGGTGAATTTTGTTTTCCAGCGCCGGATCGATCGCCTTCTTGCGGACCGCCTCAATCGCCAGGAAAACGATCCTTCCTCCGTCAAGGGCAGGGAGAGGGAGCAAATTTAGAATTCCGATGTTAACATTTAATAACGCCAGAAAATGGAGAAGAGAGAGCATCCCCGACTGCGCGTACTGTCCGGTGATCTGCGCGATCCCGACCGGTCCGGCCAAATCTGCCAGCGAAACTTTGCCGGTAAAAAGCATCAAAAGAACCGAAACGGTCATAACCGACATCATCACAACCTGATGCCCGCCGTAATAAATCGCCATCAGAGGATTAACCCTCTCGTAGCTGGGCTTGGGAGCAAATCCGATCAGACCGACTTTTAATCTCTTATTGTATTGCGGCGCGGCTTTGATGAAAATTTCTTTTCCGTCCCGTTCAATCCCCAGAGTTAATTCTTTTCCCGAACTTTTGTGGATTTTTTCGATAATCTTGTCCATGCTCGCGTATTTTTTTCCGTCAATCGAGATCACTTTGTCGCCGATTTTGAGCCCGGCCGCCTCCGCCGCCGATTTTTTAGTGATCGCCCCGATCTCGTTGGTAATATTTTTGGGAACCCCGACAAAGGCAAAAACCAGAGTGAGGACAATAAAGGCGACCAACAGATTCGCGACCGGTCCCGCCACCATCGAAAGAAAACGGTCCTTGATCGACTTGCCGTAAAACTTTTCGTTTTCGGGAGTGTTGCGGTCGTCTTCATCGGTTGATCCTTCCGTATCCGCTCCGGCAATACGGACAAACGCCAGGATAGGGACAAGATTGAGAGAGAAAACCGTATCGCCCCGTTTAACCGCAAAGAGGCGGGGACCAAAACCGAAACCGAATTCGTGCACGCGGATCCCGGCTCTGCGGGCAAAATAAAAATGTCCCAACTCGTGCGCCAGCGCCAAAATCGTAAAGACAAAAACAAAAGACAAAATTGTTATGAGCATGCGGTTTTTTCCACCTCCTCGGCGATCTTTAGGGAATTTAGTCCGTCTTCAAGAGAAACTTCAGGAGAGCGGTCCTTTTGGATAGAGAGAAGAAAGCTCCTCAGTTCAAGAGAAAGCTGGTCTTCGTTCTTGACTTCTTCCGCCGACTTTTCAATCAGGTTGTCAAAACTGCGAACCGATAATTTTTTATTTAACAAATCGGCCTCATAAATTCCCTTTTCGGTTGTAACCGTTACTTTTCTTTCTTTCTGTTCTTTCAGCCGGCTGGCATCGAGCTTAGCAATCATCCCGTCCTTAAAATAAAGGGTGACATAGGATTCGTCGATCGTCTCCGATCTTTTTTTCTTTCCGTAGGCGCGCAGGTCTTCAACCTTGGTTCGGTTGAGGGTCAAAGCCAGATCGATATCGTGGATCATCATGTCAAAAATAACGCTCTCTTTGATTCTCTCCGGGTAGGGACTCAAGCGCTTGATGTCAACCCCGATAATTTTTTGCCCCTTGATCATCTTCAGCAATTTTTGGAAGGCCGGATTGAAGCGTTCAATCATCCCGACAGAGCATTTCAGGTTTTTATTTTTTGAGAGAGAAACCAGCTCTTCCGCCAGCGCGGTCGAATCGGCCAGCGGCTTCTCGATCAAAACATGCTTGTGGCAGAGGATGGCATCTTTGGCGATTTCAAAATGGGTTGGGGTGGGAGTGGCGATTATAACAGCATCAACATCCTTTAAGAGCAACTCATAAGAAGAATAGGGCCGAACTCCGAACCGTTCCGCTACTTCCTTGTTCTTGTCCTTGTCCTCATCGAATACCCCGACTAATTTCGCTTCGGCCAACTCTTTCAGGATTTTAGAGTGGAAAGAGCCCATCTTGCCGCAGCCGATCACGCCGACTTTAACTTTCGCCATGCTTGTTGATTGCTTCGCAAACCCTTTCTATCTCTTCATTGGTCAATTCGGGGAAGATCGGCAGGGATAAAACCTGCTCCTGGATTTTTTCCGACACCGGGAGGTCGCCTTTTTTATATCCCAGTCCGGCAAAGGCCTCCTGCAGATGGAGCGAAATCGGATAGTAGACCATCGAACCGATATTTTCGGCCTTTAGTTTTGCCTGCAGGTTGTTGCGGTACGCGGTTTTAACGGTAAATTGATTGTAAACGTGTTTCCCGTTTTTGTTTTCGTACGGCAGAGAGGTTTTTGTAAGAAGTTTGCGGTAAAGCGCCGCGTTTTTATTTCTCCCTTCGGACCATTTGTCTAAATGCTTCAATCTTACTCTCAAAATTGCGGCCTGCAGAGCGTCAAGGCGGCTGTTGTAGCCGATCACGTTGTGATGATAGGCCTGACGGCTCCCGTGGTTGCGCAAAACCTTGATTTCTTTGGCAATTTTTTCGTCATTGGTCGTAATTATCCCGCCGTCGCCGAAACAACCGAGGTTTTTGGTCGGAAAAAAAGAAAAGGCCCCGGCATCGCCAAAGGATCCCGATTTTTTTTCGCCAAATTCAGCTCCGATCGCCTGACAGCAATCCTCGATAACTTTCAACTTATGTTTTTTCGCGATTGCCATTATTTTATCCATCTCGGCGCACTGGCCGTAGAGATGGACCGGAAGAATTGCCTTGGTTTTTGGTGTAATTTTTTCTTCTATTTTGGCCGGATCGATATTAAAGCTTTTTTCGTCAATATCGACAAAGACCGGCTTGGCGCCGACATAGTCGATCGCTTCGGCGGTGGCGATAAAGGTGAAAGGGGAGGTGATAACCTCGTCCCCGGATTTGATCCCGCAGGCGACTAAAGCGAGTTCAAGGGCGTCTGTCCCTGACGCGACCGCGACGGCGTATTTGGTCCCGCAGTATGACGCGATCTCGGTTTCCAGGACATCTACTTGCGGCCCGAGGATAAAGACGCCGCTATCAATCGTCTCTTTTACCGCCGCGTCAATTTCCGGCCGGATCGTCGCAATCTGCCTTTTTATGTCGAAGAATGGGACGCTCATTATTCATATTATAGCATGGGAGAAGAAAGAGACAAAATCTTTACACACTATAAGTTGTATGAATACTTGACAATACAACTTATAAGGTGTAAGAATTGTCTCAAGATGAAAAGAGATTGGTTGTGGGATAGAGATCTGAACATCGAAGAGATTTTTGCGGATGAAAAACATCCCAGATTTTTGGAAACTGCGGCGCTTTTACTCGCTCGTAAAAATTCTGCCCAAGAAGTGTTTTTGGAATACATTAAGCCGCTGGTATTTTTTAGGAACTGGACGCGCCTCAAAAACATTATGCGCAAAGACCAATGGAATAATCCACGAATAAAATATTGGCAGGCGATTTATGAAAAACTGGCGGAAAAATATAAAGAGCGGGGGATTAAAATCCGGACGCCCAAAAAACCTAGAGATAAAATAAGCGCGGAAATTGGGCAGAAAATTAAAGAGGCAAGGCTTAAAAAGAAAGTTACCCAGCAGCAATTGGCAAAACGGATCGGGATTACTCAGCAGATGTTGTCCAGAGTTGAAATAGGGATGGAGAACCTCTCATTGGAAACGATCAAGAAGATTGCAAATAAGCTGGGTGGGAAAATTAAGATTGGATTTGATTTTTAGTTAAATTATAGGCGTCATATATTTATTGAATCGGAATTAATTCCCATTGATAATGCTTATAAAGTTCAATAAATCTTCTAGCATCTGTCCAAATGCGCGCTAAAGTTTGTTTGGTTTCTTGTTGGGTTAAATCGGTATTCAGTTTAGCATATAATAAATCAGCTGCTTCTAATGATGTAGCTCTCTCAAATCCCAATTTTAAGCTACAAAGAGCAGAATAGGCCCCCTTAGCCCTAAAATATGCTTTTGCTTGAGTCCAAAGAGGTCCAATCGTTCCCGGATCAATCCCCATAGATCGAAGCGCGGCAAGATCAATTGCTCCCCCTGTTCGATCCGGATGAACAGTCAAGAATAATTTATACTGGGCATCAGCTTGTTCGGCCGACATTAAGGGTGTAAAACCATATTTTCCCATTGAAAGAACAGCATCATATTGTTTTACGATTGAGGGCTTTTCGGCTTCTCTTTTTGCGGTAAGCATCCTGTCTATTTGTCTTTGAATAATGTCCGCCAATTCGTTTTCCTGGTACTGCCGCAGCGCACTTAAATATACGCTTCCCCAATTCGGTAGATTTTCGGCCTGTACATTACTCAGTATTAATTGGGTTGCTCGTTTAATATTGTTTCGTGCAATTATCCTCAATATGTATGCCCCCCAATTGACAGAAAGGCCTGAAATAATAATTAATAAATTTTCATCGGTTTGGCTAATAATAAAATGACCAATCCGCGTAGATAACCAAGGGGCAAAGTTTTGCGCAGCAACAAGGGCGGCTGAAATAATAACAGGAGAAGTTTTTCTGGGGGAAGTCGCTATTTCAACTAATCTTTCTGTAGGTTTGCGCTTACTAAAGATCGAATTAAAAGTATCAATATCCAAATTTTGCATAAACGCATTAACTTGTTCTCGATCCATACCATTTATTAGACTGCATATTGAGTTTTCTCCAAATGCGGCTACAATTGTTCGAATTGTGGGATCCTGCATAAATTGACCGATCGCTTGGGGCAATAAATTTGGGAAAATATCTAAAATTCGATCATGGTTTTGAGAAGCTATAGTTCTCATTGCTATTATTCCATCTGAAGGGCTTTGTTTCGCACAAAATGAAAGCATTTCTCCAAAAGGCCGACAGCGGCATATTTCATTTCCTGCTACAAATACTGGATTGGTAGGCGCTAATTTTGCCGCAATCGGCGTGACCTGTGAACTCAATAAATTTTGTCTCTGGCCTTCATTCATAAGCTGGGAGACTTGAAGAAGCGTTTCCAAGGGTAATGCGGCGATAATATTTGCACTAAGAGACCATTTTTTTCTAAACAATAAGTCGACAATCCCATTTGCTGGAAGCGCCCGGACCATTCCTTCAAACATTGCCATGCTTCTTCCCGTAGCATCTCCTTGTCCAGCAGTAAATACCGCCATGATATCTTGCGAAATTGGTGCCCCACGGGTTAGTAATCCAGTCACTTCAATTGGTTTTGGGTAATAATTTGCGCCATTTCTCTGTATTTTCTCCAGAGTGGCTATTTCCTGTAAGAGGGCTATTCGTTCACCCTGAACGGTTAATGTTTCATATAGTCTTGCGTAACCCGAAGCTATTGCGGCCCTCAGGGATGAAGCTTGTTGAACACCTTGCGATGCCTCAGCTTGATTAAGTGCTGCTAAGCTTCTTGCGGATTCAACAATTCTTATAGGAGGGATATTTCCATTTAATATTCTTGCCTCAAGCTGGCTGGCGCGTGTAGATGCTGGGAGCATTTCTGCAATAGTGTTGCTAACTCCCATTGTAAATCTTCTTACTAATCCTGGAGTTCCTGTTGGTGGAGTACTGCCTCTTAGCATTATTTACGTTCTCCTCTCGGGAATGTCCCGGTCTGTTTCTATATTGTTATCGTCAAATTAAGGAGGAAATTTCAGCTGAAATCTTTTTTATAGCCCCGGGAGAGCCCAGCGCGGCGGTGACTTTTTGCATGCGGATTTTTATCTCTTGAGGATTTTTTAGGATTTTTACCGCTTCTGCGGCAATCTTTTTGGGGTCGGCCTCTTTTTGCACAAACTCGGGGATGATCTTTTCTTTAGCTATCAAATTTGGCAGGCTGAAATAAGGAGGAACTTTTATTTTTAAAACTTTTTCGGCGATCCAATACGTAAACGGGTGGACCTCATACATCATGATATTTGGAATATTTAATACGCATGCTTCCACATTGATTGTCCCGGATTTTGTTATCAGAAGATCGGAAGCATTTAAAATGTTATAACTGGAATCCTCGATTGTTTTCGCGTTTATTTTGTATTTTTTCAGGTGCCTTTCGATGGTTTTTCTGAATTTCGTGTTCGAGAGAGGAATTAGAAATTGCGCTCCCCTAAATTCTTTTGCAACAAGTTCGGCTGTCTTCAAAATTTTGGGCAGAAGCTTTTTCAGCTCCTGTTTTCTGCTGCCAAGCCCCAGCGAGATTATCGGGAAGGCGTTTTTTAATCCGTGTTTCTTTAGGAAGGTTTCTTTAGGAAGGGTGGATTTGGCGATATCTAAAATCGGATGGCCGAAATATTTTACATTCCCGCCGTTTTCTTTGTAAGCCTTATAACCGTCTTCAAATATTTCAATTATTAGGTCGCAGACGGCGACGACTTTTTTTAAATTCTCTTCGGTCCCCCACAGCCATTCCTGGGGAGGAATAAAATAAGCGGTTTTGATCCCCCGCTTTTTTGCCTCCCGCAACAGGGGGAGATTAAATCCCTGCGAATCGATCGCCAGGACCAGGTCCGGTTTTTCTTTGTCCAAGAGAGAGATCATTTTGCGCAGGACCAAATAAATTGCGGGGATATTGGGAAGGGTTTCAACCAATCCGACAGAGCTTCTTTCAATAATATCGCAGCGGACATCCATCCCGGCGGCGGCGAGTTTTTCTCCTCCCATGCCGAGGATTTGTAAGGACAAGTCGCGACTTGTCCTTACAATCTCTTTGACTAGAAACGAACCGTAAAGATCGCTCGAAACTTCCCCGGCGGAGACTAGGATTTTCATATCCCGAGTTCGGGTATCTCCGGAAAAATCAGGTCCCCTTCAAAATCCTCAATTGGGGTCTTTTTGTTGATCCCCCTACGGCTTTCGGTCTCGAGGAATTTTATAAGGGTGCTAATTTCTTCCAGCGGCCGCAGGCGTTTTTTGAGTTCCGACACAATCGCCGCGGTATTCTGTTTGGTCTCATATATTATCTTAAAGGCCTTCTTGACCTCCGCGATCGCTTCCTGGGAAACACCCCTTCTCTGCAGACCGACCACGTTTACGTTGTGGATTTGCGCCGGGTTGCCGTCCGCCAGCATGAAGGGAGGAATATCCTGTACCACTTTGGAAGTTCCGCCGATCATCGCCATTTTTCCGATCCGGACAAACTGGTGGACTCCGGTCAAGCCGCCGATAATCGCCATGTCTTCTACGACCGTGTGTCCCGCCAGCCCAACGTAGCCGCCGATCACAGTTTGGTTCCCGATCGTGCAGTTGTGGGGGATATGGGCGTGGACCATGACGTAATTTTCGGAGCCGATCACCGTCTTTTTCCCTTCCCCGGTCGGCAGGTGGATCGTGGCAAATTCACGGATCGTGTTTTTGTCTCCAATCACAATCTCGTTTTTCTCCCCTTTGTAGTGGATGTCTTGCGGAGGGGTTCCGATCGAAACGCCGTGATAGATATGGTTGTTTTTTCCGATCTTGGTCCAGCGGGCGACAACCGAATGGGAATCGATTTTTGTCCCTTCGCCAATTATAACTTCAGGACCGATCACGACGTACGGTCCGATCTTTGCCCCTTTTTCAATCTGCGCGGTCGGATGAATTGTCGCGGTCGGATGGATCTGCGCTCCGCCAAAACCCTGGTCTGCCAGAGAGAAAGTAAATTCCCCTTCAACCGCCAGTTCATCCCCGACTTTGGCGGTTGCCTTCATTTTTCCAATTCCGCGGCGGGACCAGAGGACTTCGGCGATTAAGGTCAGCTGGTCGCCCGGCTCCACCGGCCTTCTGAAGCGGACATTGTCAATTCCGCCAAAATAAATGATCTTGCCTTCTGCCGAGGGGTTTCTTAGCGCCAGCACCGCGCCGACTTGCGCCAGCGCTTCAACGATCAAAACTCCGGGCATGACCGGTTGTCCCGGGAAGTGTCCCTGGAAAAAATGTTCGTTGATCGTCACGTTTTTTAACCCGACCGCCCTTTTCCCGTCCTCCAATTCAATGATCCGGTCGATCAAAAGGAAGGGGTAGCGGTGGGGGATGGCCTTCATGATATCCTGGATGTTAAGCATTAATAATCCTCCTGACTAATAATTGATTCAACCGATGGCTCGATTTATATGCTTTAATTTTAGCATTTATCGGCCTTCCCAGCAAAGCCAGATCGCCGATTAAATCAAGAATTTTGTGGCGGACCGGTTCATTTTCAAAGCGCGGCGGGTTCATGTATCCCTTTTCATCAATCCCCAGCGCGTTGTCGAGCGAGGCGCCGAGCGCCAGTCCGTTTTGATGGAGAGATTCAAGGTCTTTTTCATATCCAAAAGTCCTGGCCGGAGCGATCTCTTTCTTAAAGGATTCAACGCTCCCGTCATAATAAAAAGATTGTTTGCCGATGACCGGGTAATCAACCGAAAATTCAATCGAGAAGTTTTCGGCCGGCTCCGCGACGATTAGTTTTCCCCCTTCTTCAATCCTGACGGTTTCTTTCAAAATCAGGGGAGAAGATTTGTCTTTTCCCGCCAGCCCCGCTTTCTCAAAAGCCAAAACATACGGGAGGGAGCTGCCGTCCAAAATCGGGATTTCGTTTGATTCGCATTTAACCAAAATATCCGTTACCCGCATCCCTCTTGCCGCCGCCAAAAGATGCTCAACCTGGGTAATTTTCCCCAGGGTGGTTGCCAGCGCGGAACCGGTTACGAGAGTAATATCGACTGGAAAAATTTCATCCCCAAGAGAAAACTTGATGCCGAAGCCGGCCGGTTGGGGCAAGATTTTTACGGTCGATTTTTTTCCCGAATGGATGCCGACGCCCGAAAGGGTGATCATAGCCCTTCTCTTCGTTTGATTGGGACATTGGTTCCGTCCCCATAAAGCTTGTAGAAGCTGGTGATCGTTTCTTCTTTTAGCAGTTTCCCGGTTTTATCATAAACTTTACGGATGACGATCGTCCTAAACGGTGAATTACTACGTAAAACCGCCCAGCGGTTGGAAGGGACAAAGCCCCTTGAGGTTAAAGAGTAAACTGCCGGTTCCGAGAATTCCACCTTTTTTCCGGTCGGGGTTCCGTAAACCGCGAAACGCAAGAGCCGTCCGGTCGCCTCCGCCTTTAACAGGATCGGCGCTCCGGTATTATTTTGAAACCTGAAATCAGAGGAGCCCGGATAAACGGTCGCGTCTCTTCCAAACGGGTAAATGCTGAAATAGAAAGAATGGTTCCTTCTCGAAATAACGTTTAAATCCGCCAGCGCGACCGCGTTATATAAAGTGGTTCCGATCTGGCAGGTCCCCCCGCCGTATTCCGGGACCAGGACCCCCCCGGAGATGACATAGGCCTGTTTAAATCCTCGCTCCGGAGAAAAATTGCCGATCGCTTTTACCAGCGAAAAACTTTCATCGGACAATAAAAGAGTATTATCCAGCCAGGAGGCGATCAGTTTTATGTTGTGGATCCGGTTGGGAGAATCGTGGGTTCCATAATAAGTGGTAAAGGAGGCCAGTTTGTGGACCGGAGGCGCCGACCTTAACGCGTATTCGGTTACGCGCGGCAGCTCATAATAATCGAGGGAGAGGGAAAAAGTGTTTTTAGATTCGTTCAGGCGGGAGCGGCATTCGTCGATGCTTTTTTTAATGTCCAGTTTGCGTCCCGGAAAATCCTCGACGATGTTATAGGCCAAGGTTTTTTCGTCCAGTGAAATCGAAGCGTTTTGCGCCACCGACTCAACTTTGGTAGCGAGATCTTCCAAAAGAGTTTGCAAAACCGCCGGTTCGGCATCCAGAATTAAAGGGAAGC
Source organism: candidate division WOR-1 bacterium RIFOXYB2_FULL_46_45 (assembly GCA_001771585.1). Taxonomy (GTDB): domain Bacteria; phylum Margulisbacteria; class WOR-1; order XYC2-FULL-46-14; family XYC2-FULL-46-14; genus XYC2-FULL-46-14. The sequence continues at coordinate 885,519 of MEUE01000001.1, read as the reverse complement.
TTTCGACTTCTTTATATATCCTTTTTTGCAGCCCCTCAACATAGTTGCCGCGGTTGGCTTGGGATAGGGCGTTGTTAACCGATTCTTCCGCTTTGATATAAATGCCAAGCTCCTGCGTCGAATAGGCAAAGGTCTCGCCGGAAGCGTTGAAATAAACCATCGGTTCAAAAGCGGCGGGAACAGGGGTAGTTTTTATTCTTTGAACGGCTTCGGCTTTATCGAGCCCCGAAACATCGACTTTACCGATAAAAGAATTGGCGGGGAAACGGCCCCGGCTGCCAAAAAAGTCGACGGCAAGGAAGAAAAGGGCAAAGCATAACGAGATTACGGCGACAACAGAGAGAACTTTAACCGTTAAGTTAAATTTGTTGTTCAATTACTCGATAATTTTGGCAATCGCGCCGGCGCCGACGGTGTGGCCCCCTTCGCGGATAGCGAAGCGCATACCCTCTTCGATGGCAACATCGGTAATCAGTTCAACCGTGATAACGATGTTGTCTCCGGGCATGACCATCTCAACCTTATCCGGAAGTTTGATCTCTCCGGTAACGTCGGTGGTGCGGATAAAGAACTGCGGTTTATAGCCCGGTAAGAACGGGGTATGGCGGCCGCCTTCTTCTTTTTTAAGTACGTAAATCTGCGCTTCAAACTTTTTGTGCGGCTTGATGCTTCCGGGTTTGGCCAAGACCATTCCGCGGGTCAGCTCTTCTTTGGTTGTTCCACGAAGGAGCAGGCCGACATTGTCTCCGGCCAATCCTTCATCAAGGGTTTTTCTGAACATTTCCACTCCGGTAACGACCGATTTGGTATGGGAGCCCAGTCCGACAATCTCAACTTCTTCGTTGACCTTGATCTTTCCTCTTTCAATTCTTCCGGTTCCGACGGTGCCGCGTCCGGTGATGGTGAAAACGTCTTCGATCGGCATTAGAAAAGGCTTGTCAATCGGTCTTTGCGGATCAGGGATGTAGGAGTCAAGGGCATCAACCAGTTGGAAGATCGGTCCGCACTTGGCGCATTCTCTCTTGCCACAAGCGCATTCCATCGCTTGGAGAGCGGAACCTTTGATGATCGGAGTTTTGTCTCCCGGGAATTCATTTTTTTGTAAAAGTTCCCTGGTTTCAACTTCAACCAGTTCGATCAGTTCTTTGTCGTCAACCATATCCACTTTATTTAAGAAAACAACGATATAGGGGACATTAACCTGGCGAGCCAAGAGGATGTGTTCGCGGGTTTGCGGCATCGGTCCGTCGGCCGCGGAAACAACCAGGATGGCGCCGTCCATTTGGGCGGCTCCGATGATCATGTTCTTAACATAGTCGGCGTGTCCCGGGCAGTCTATGTGGGCATAGTGCCTTTTGTCGGATTCGTATTCAACGTGGGCGATGGCGATGGTAATACCGCGCGCCTTTTCTTCCGGAGCGGAATCGATTTCGTCAAATTTTTTCGCCTTCGCCAATCCTGCCGCGGCCAGACAGCTGGTCATAGCCGAAGTCAGTGTGGTCTTCCCGTGATCGACGTGTCCGATTGTTCCTACGTTCAAGTGGGGCTTTTTTCTCTCAAACTTTTCTCTTGCCATTTTTTGTTTCCTCCCTTAGATTTTTTTCTCAGTGTACGGGTAGAACAATGTTCTACCCCAACCTTCCCAACATTATAATTATACACAGCAATGCTCAAAAAAGTCAACAGCCCGCGGTCGGAATCGAACCGACGACCTTTTCCTTACCATGGAAATGCTCTACCAACTGAGCTACACGGGCAGATCAGAAAATCAGTATATCAGGAAATCAGTTTATCAGGCAAGATCAGACTTTTTGAAAATCGGATCGAAAGAATAATTTTTGAGCGCCTCGGAGGCCCCTTCTTCGCGGTCGACGACAGAAATAACTTTGACAACTTTCGCTCCGGCTTCTTCCGCAGCGGTGATGGCCTCAAGTGCGGATGCCCCGGTCGTCGCGACGTCTTCCACTATTAATACATTAAAACCCTTTTCAATAATCCCTTCAATTTTCTGTTTGGTCCCGTGTTCTTTCGCTTTTTTGCGGACGATGAAGCCGGGGAGGTCGGACAAGGTTATCACCGCGCCGATGATCGGGTCGGCTCCCATCGTCATTCCTCCAACCGCGTCGATCTTTAACCCCTTGATTTTTTCAAGGATGATTTTTCCGATCAGTTTTGCACCTTGAGGATGAAGCGTAACTTTGCGGCAGTCGACGTAAAAGTCCGATTTTTTGCCCGATGACAGAGTGAACTCTCCGAACTTTACGGCGCCGGTAGCTTTGAGCAGTTTTTTGAGTTCCTCTTTCATTATTTTAATTATAGCATGCATAAAGAGGGTAATACAAAGGCGTAGGCGCAGGCATAGGAATAGGAAGGTAAAGGAGAGGAAAGAAAAAAAGGAAAGCGGGAAAAATTAAATATTATAATTTTTATTTTCCTTTCCTTCTCCTTACCTATGCCTGTGCCTATGCCTCCGCCTTGCAGTTTATAAGCCGTCCGGCATGTTATAATGCTTCCATACATGTTACGCAAAACGCTTGGCCTCTTTTTATCTTTATTTCTTTTTTCTTCCTTATCTTATGCCGTAACCTATCCGGCTCCTTACACTTCCGTTACGCAGCCAAAGAGCAACCAGCCGGTCAAGATCGACCTCAAGCCGAAAGAAGCGAAGTCCGCGGCGAGTAATATTGCCGTATTGAGCGGCTACACCCAGGTCCGTTTTGGGATGGGGGGAGGAAATACCTCCGAATCGTTTTATTTGGGGCCTACTATCGTTCGGGCGACCGGAGAACTAAGCGGCGGAGTTACCTACCGGACCGAAATCGATTTGCAAAGTGTTCCCACCTCCGGCGCGGTTGCCTTGGGGGATGTCTATATCGATGTCCCAAACCTGATTGGGCAGGGAAACATCTTTCGTTTTGGCCGCTTCCCTCTGCCGTTTGGCTATGATCTGTGGTTGAGCTCTTCCAAAAAATACGATATGACCCGTGCTTTCTATAATACCTGTTTTTGGGACCGGGAAGATTACGGGATCCAAAACTACTCTCGCGACGCGGGAGGTTCTTATGACCTGGCGATCGTAAACGGGCAGGGATCGGTTGTCGGCGCTTCAAAATCGAAAGATTTTGTCGGCAGATATATTATGAAAATAAAGGATGCCGCCGAATTGGGGATCTCGGAATATCTCGGGACCTACAACGGGAAGAATCGAGGCAACTTTGGAGCGTATTTCAAGTCGACCCAGGGGATGTTTACCGGCATCTTCGAATACGCCAACGGGACCGACAAGACCGGGACCAACCGCACCCTCGATTTTTATAACATCATTGTCCAGAACCTCTCTCCGCAAATTGAAAATATTTTGGTTTATGAAAGCTGGGATCCGAACCTCGATCAGGAGGGAGACAGCATTTTAGCTTACACTTTCGGCATGAATTATTATAAGACCAAGGAGATCAAGTTTGTCGCCAACGCCCGCCTGCAAAAAGTTGAGACCGCTTCCGACTTCAGCAAGAGTTTGCTGGCAATGGTGCAGGTTGAGTTTTAGTTTGGCATTTAGTATAATAGAAGCATGGAAGAGAAAAAACAAATAACCGGAGATACGATCATAGCGGAGATTTTGAAGATCAACCCACAAGCGGCTCCGATACTGATGGGAAAAGGGATGCACTGCCTCGGCTGTTCAATCGCTTCCGGGGAAACTCTTTCCCAGGCCTGCGAAGTGCACGGGCTTGCCCTGGACGAACTGTTAAAGGAGTTAAACAAATGACAATTAGAGTTGACGAGTCCCTCTGCATCGGCTGCGGGCTCTGCATTGATGCCTGCGGAGAAGTTTTCGGGATGAGCTCAGACGGAAAAGCCATCGTTAAATCCCAGCATTGCGAATCGGGCAATGCGGGAAACCTCGAAGAGATCGAAGATATGTGCCCGGTAGATGCGATTCTTATCGAAGAGTAAAGCCAAAGAGTTTGATCTTCTGGTGCAGGAAAAATTCCGCGTCCCTTCTTTAATCCTCATGGAAAACGCCGGCCGCTCGGTTGCCGAAATCGCTATGACTATGGGAGCTTCTTTTCTGGTTGTCTGCGGAAAGGGGAACAATGGCGGGGATGGGCTGGTGGCGGCGCGGCACCTTATCAATCATGGCCGCAAAGTAAAAATCCTGTTGCTTGGTGAGCCGCATGGAGACGCGAAGACCAATTACGAGATTTTAAAAAAGATGAAGGCCCGCTTTGTTAAAAAAGTTTCCGGGGCAGAGGTTGTTATTGATGCGATTTTTGGAATCGGCCTTTCTTCAGAAGTAAAAGAACCGTACAAAGGTATCATCGAAAAAATTAATTCTTTGGGGAAGCCGGTTTTGGCGATTGATGTGCCGTCCGGATTAGATGCGACTACCGGGAAAATTTTAGGTTGTGCTATTAAGGCAACAAAAACCGTTACATTTGTCGCTCCGAAAAACGGGTTTTATAAAAATGACGGACCAAAAGTTTGCGGGGAGATAATAGTTAGGGATATTGGGATTACTTTCTAGTTTTCCTGCCAAAAAAATTTTCTGCGCAAGTGAAATTTTTACAAACCATGGACGATATACATTTGATGGGAAAAAAGGAGACAACGAAATAATGAGAAATGTTTTACCGAAGATGATCGCGATGGATGTCAGCTGCGCGGTTGATTTTGACGCGAAAAGATTTTTTGAAAGCCGGATAGCAGAGGGCGGGGAGAAGATGGAAGCTCTAATCGACACTTTGCTGGCCTGCGGACTGCCGATCGCCCGCCCGGTCTTTTCAAGGATACTTTCCGCCGGAGGGGAAACGACCTTCTCTCTTTTTCGGTCCTTATCCCGACAGAAGATTGTTTTAATCAAGGCCCTAAACATTTTAGGGCCAAAAGCGATTTCTGATGCGCTTGATTCTCCGGAGTTTGAAGGTATGGACGAGCAAGAAGAGAAGGATTTAATTGTGCCGCTTTATTTGTACCTGGTTGAATCTGCCGAAAAAGGAGACATTGAAGCGGTCGGCCGTCTGGAGCGCGACATGACGGGCATGCCCCTTTATCGGACAAGGGTTTTAAGCCAATCCGGGCTTTTTAAGCGGATTTTGGATTGCTTATCTTTTGATGCTCTGGCGGCTTTAGTCAATCGGGATGATTTCAATTATAATCCGGGCAATGCCGACGGGGTAGAAGACCTGCAACTTGCAAAGATGATCGAACTGGCCCAAAAAGGGAATGCCGCAGCCGTTAAATATCTTCAAAATAAAAGAAACGACTGTTCCGTTGAATACATTGAACATTTAGTCAGAGTAGGGCTTTATGAGGGGCTGTTGGAAGTTTTGCCGGAAGAGCCAGGAAGAGCCGGTCCCTCCCTTCCTTCCGAAGGCGTCTCTTTTGAAGTGTTAAAAGAGACAGTCCGTTTGGCCGAAGAAGGGGGCAGAAAGGCCATCCAAACCGTAACCGGCTGGATAAAAGCGTGGGAAGGGTATGGCCATCTCTTTTTGCAGGATATTGCGATTTTCAGGCGGGCGGTCAATCTTCTTTCGATAGAGGATCTTATAAAATTTAATGACAATACCAGGGCCATGCTCTTATACAATTCTGAAGATCTTGACGGGGTAGGGGATGTGTTTCCTTTAAGAATTTTACATTTAGCGGGAAAGGGTAATGTCAAGGCAATAAAATATATAGAAGAAAAAATAATCGAAAGGTGGATAAAAAATTCATATTTGGACCATTTTAATCAATGTAAAATTTTTATGAAAATGGTGGGCTGTCTTTCAGAAGAAGGATTGCGGGTACTGGCAGAAAACTTTTCGAAATTATCTTATCATTTAAGCTGTCCCTCGGAGATTTACGGGACCAGGGATGCGTTCCTGTTATTCCTTCTCGAAAAAGCGTACAAAGGAGATTCGTTTTCTTTGCGCCTTCTGGTTGAGATAAAAGAAAATCCAGAATTAGACGGCGAATACCTTAGGAGTGGAAAGAGAAATCTTCCAAAAATGGTCAAAGGCCTGATCGGAGGAGAGGAAAGGGGTTTGGAGGAAGTCCAGCGTTTTATTCTGGCAAATAAGTATAAATTCGTTCCCCGCCCTTCCTAATAAGCGATTAATTTATCTTTTAGCCCTTTTGCCGCCCAACAAGAGGAACAAAACCGCCATTCGAACTGCTACACCGTTGGTAACCTGGTCGAGAATAACATTATACGGTCCGTCGGCGACGTCGGAGGAGATTTCCACTCCGCGGTTGATCGGTCCGGGATGCATGACCACCACATCGTTCTTTGCTTTCTTCAGCCGCTCGGCGTTGATCCCGTAGAGCTTGTGGTATTCTTCAAGCGAAGGAAAAAGCCCCGCCTCCTGCCGTTCCAGCTGGATTCTTAAAACATTGACAAAGTCCGCGTCTTTTATTTCTTTATCAAGATTATAAGAAACCGTCACTCCGGTCTTTTCGATATCTTTTGGAATGAGCGTTGGCGGGCCGACTACCGTTACTTTTGCTCCCAGTGTTTTTAGTCCCCAGATATTTGAGCGCGCGACCCGGGAGTGGAGAATATCACCGACAATCAACACCTTTTTATCTTTTAATTTCCCCTTCTTCTCCCGCATGGTGAAGATATCGAGCAGTCCCTGGGTCGGATGTTCGTTGAAGCCGTCCCCGGCGTTGATTACCGAGCCCTTGATGTTTTGCGCCACCAAATGCGGCGCTCCCGCCATCGAGTGGCGGATGATGACCGCGTCCATTCCCATCGCTTCCAGGTTTTTGACCGTATCAATCAAGGTCTCCCCTTTCTTTACGGAAGAGGAGGTGACCTGGATGTTGTTTACGCTGGCGGAGAGCATCCTGGCCGCCAGATGGAACGAGGCGGCGGTGCGGGTACTCGGCTCATAAAAAAGGGTAACGATATTTTTTGCGATGAGCGGTGGGACGCGGCGGACCGGGCGGGTAAAAATTTCTTTCATCGAAGCGGCGGTTTTGAGAATTGATTCAATGTCCGCTTCGGGAAGCTCGCGGAGACCGAGAAGATCTTTTCCGGATTGAATTTGCACCGTAATTATTATATCATAAGTACCTATGCAACGGCTAGTTATTTTCACCCTGGTTATTGTTTTGCTGGTGGCGGCGGCGGTAACTTATTCAAGGAATATTCGCAACAATTCGGTCATCCGCATGAGAGTGATGGGGACAGAACTGCGGGTTGTGGTCAACCATCCCGGCTCTCCCGAACATGTGAAAGAGGCGGTTGATACAATTAAACGCATTGCCGGGCTTCTGGACAAGTACGACGAAAAGAGCGAGTTGAGCAAGATCAACCGGGCGGCGGGAGTGGAAAAAGTGGCGGTGGCGAAAGAGACTTTTGCCGCGATCGAACAGGCGCTTTTTGTTTCAAACCTTACGCGCGGAGCGTTTGACGTGACCCTCAAAGATTACAGCAAGGTTGCACTTGAACCGTTCCACAAAAATGTTTTTATAAAAGACCCGAAACTGCAGATTGATTTGGGGGGGATGGGGAAAGGTTTCGCGGTTGAAAAAGCGCGGCAGGCGCTTATAAAGCGCGGGGTTAAATCGGCGCTGATAGATATGAGAAGCAGTATGGCGGCGATCGGCGGTCCGTGGAAGATCGGACTGGCCGACACAAAAGAAACCATCCTTTTAAACAACGGAGAGGCGCTTTCCACCTCCGGCAATTCCGAACAGGGAGAACATATCGTTAATGCGAAAACAGGAAAAATGTCAGCAACCTGCCGGTCGGTGACGGTCATCGCCAAAGATGCCGGCTTTGCCGATGCCCTTTCTACCGCGATTTTTGTTATGGGGCCGGCCAGGGGGATTGAATTGGTAAAAACACTTGAAGGGGTCAAGGCGATAGTTGTCGATTCAAACGGAAAGGTTTTAAAATCCTGGCAATGAAAATTTTAGCGTTAAACTGCGGCAGTTCTTCCATAAAATATAAGGTCTTCGCCTGGGGGAAGCAGGAGGTTTTGGTTGAAGGGCAGGTTGAGAGGATCGGGATTGCCGACGGATGTGTTAGCCACGAAGTTGCCCTCAAGCAGATTTTAAAAGAGCTCCCCGAAATCGCGGCGGTGGGACATCGGGTAGTCCACGGGGGAGAAAAGTTTAAGAGCTCCATGCTGATAACTCCCGAGGTTTTGGAAGAGATAAAAAAAGTCAAAGATCTTGCCCCCTTGCACAATCCGCCCAATATCGAAGGGATCGAATCGGCGCAAAAAGTTTGGCCGAAGATCCCGCACATCGCGGTCTTTGACACCGCCTTTCACCAGACGATGCCGGAGATTGCCTACACCTACGCGGTCCCCTACGAATGGTACAAGATGTACGGGGTGCGCCGCTACGGCTTCCACGGCACTTCGCATCTTTATGTTTCAAGGAGAGCGGCGGTCATGCTCAAAAAGCCGGTGGCCGAAACCAACGTCATCACTATGCACATCGGCAATGGGGTCAGCATCGCGGCGATCAAAAACGGAATATCGGTTGATACTAGCATGGGGCTCACGCCGTTGGAAGGGGCGGTGATGGGGACCAGAAGCGGAGATATTGATCCGGGTATTCTCCTTTTTATGATTGAGAAAGAGGGTTTTTATGCCGACCAGCTCGACAATATTTTAAATAAAAAAAGCGGACTCTTTGGGATCACCGGAAAATATATGGACCGCCGTGACATTTATAAGTCGGCCGAAGCGGGGGATCAGAGGGCGCAGTTGGCGATCGATATTGAAGTTTACCGCCTCAAAAAATATCTGGGGGCGTATCTAGCGGTTTTGGGAAAACTTGACGCACTGGTCTTTACCGCCGGGGCGGGGGAGAAAAACTGGAAACTGCGGGAGAGGGTGCTGGAGGGGTGTGAGGGGTTGGGTTTGGTTCTGGACAGGGAGAAAAATCGGGTCGCGAAGAGCCATGAGGTCGAAGCCGATATCTCGTTTCCAGGTTCACAGAGTAAAATTTTGGTCATCCCAACCGACGAGGAGCGGGTCTTTATCGAGGATGTCGTCGCGATTTTGGAAAACCGCTACGATGTTCACACCAAATTTACCTACTCATTCGAGCGGCCGGACTACCAGAGGACAAAATGAGCGAAGAAAAAAGAAAGAACCTGCTTCCCCTAACATACATGCGGTCTTTTGGCGATTTGATTTGCGGAGCGCGGCCGATCAAAGAAAAAAAGAGATTAATCAAAGAGATCAAATATCCGTGGGATCTTGTCTCCTCATTAAAAGAGGAGCTGGAAGCGGATTTTAAGATCATCAAGCCGAAAAAAAACGGGACAATCCACAAATCGGCGGTACTGATCAAGCCGAAAAAGATCCATATTGCCAAAGGGGCTCAAATCGGCGCCTGTGCGGTTCTTGACGCGACGTTTGGTCCGATCTTTATCGGAGAAGGGACAATTGTCCATCCGCAGTCGTTTCTCCGCGGGCCGCTTTATGTCGGAAAACATTGCCGCATCGCGGGGGAGCTGGTCCATTCGGTCATTCTCGATTACACCAACAAGGGACATTACGGTTTTATCGGGCACTCGTACATCGGGGAGTGGGTCAATTTGGGGGCCGGAACCACTAATTCAAATTTAAAAAACAATTATAGTTCGGTTAAAGTTGTAATCAACGGAGAGGGGATTGATACAGGGGAAACCTTTGTCGGTTGTTTTATCGGTGATCACGCCAAGACGGCGATCGGGACGCTGATTTATACCGGAGCGGTGGTTGGCGTTTTCGCGAATATTTTTGGAGCCCTTCCGGTCACCAAGTTTGTCCCTTCTTTTTCGTGGGGGGGCAAGGGGGGGAGAGTTGATCTTCAAAAGGCGAAAGAGACCGCCAAAGCGATGATGGCCCGCCGCGGAGTTCCTTTTTCGGCGGATTATGCTAAACTGATGGAGAAAATTTATGAAGAAACCTCCGGCGAAAAAGAAAAAAGCTAGCGGACCAAAGCCGATTGGTAAAATCACGCACTACTTTGGAAAAATTAATGTCGCGGTAGTCAAACTTTCCGCCCCGCTCAAGGCCGGCGACCACATTTTGATCCGCACCGGAGAGGGGGAATTCACGCAGAAAGTAGATTCGATGCAGGTCAACCACAAGACCATTTTGGGAGCCCGCAAGGGTTCCGAGATCGGGCTCAAGATTTCGAAAAAGGCGAAAGAGGGAGATTTGGTTTTTAAAGCGGAGCAACCGCAGCCGGAACAGCTGCCGATCATGCCGATTCCTAAAGTCGAATATAAGCCGATTTTACCGCAACGGATTGAGACAAGAAAAGAACCGGAGCATCGGATGGTCCCTCCGCATATTATTCCTCAGCCGCCGCCGGCGCCTCCGCGGCAACAACCCAAGCCCCGCGGCTATAACGACGTCAAATTCCTGAAATTCTGATATAATTAATTTGACATTTGTCATTTGAAATTTGTCATTCCGAGTCCCGCGATAGCGGGACGAGGTGGGGGATCGTCTAATGGTAGGACACCGCCCTTTGGAGGCGAGAATCGGGGTTCAAGTCCCTGTCCCCCAAAATTTTCGAACAGAGTGAGAAAATTTTGCCTCGTCCTTGTTCTCGTTCTTCTTGTTCGAAAATTAGGACAAGGACAAGAACGAGGACAATCGGATTGAGCTCAAGACTAAGAACTCAAACTCACACTCACACTTTACTTACAGCCGACAGCTTCTCCCGAAAAAAACGACCGAAGCTTTGCCACAGCTCCAGCTTGATCTTTTCAATTTCCGCCTCCGTGAAGGATTCGGCGGGATGGTCTATATAAATCACCGGGCGCAGAAAATCGATCTCTTTGAAGTCGGTATGGGAGATCGAAGGGACGAGCCGCTTTAGGAGCAGAAACCGCTTAATTTCATCGTGATGGTCAAACAGGTGAAAGGCCCCTCTTAAAAGAGGAGAGCCGTCTTCTTTTTTTACGATCTTTATATGGTCTAGGTAATACAGGTTTTGCATATTGTACCTCCCCTGCCTCGCTTCTCTGATATTCCGATGTTCTGATATCCTGATTCCCTTCCCACCTATATATCTTACATTATTCAGGGAAATTTCACACTAAATGATATAGAATAAAAAGAAGATGTTGAAAAGAGGCATAATGCTTTTGGTCCTTTTGGACAATTTTGTGACGATGGGGCTCAAGTCCCTTTTTCCGACCCGCCACAAAATTACCGGCCGATGCAAAATGTGCGGAAACTGCTGTCGGGAGATCCGGATGAAAATCGCGCCGGCTTTTTTGTCCTCAAAATTTTTTACCGAACTTGTTATCCGCTGGATTTCATGGCTTTTTGATTTTTATCTGATTGAGATCGATTTTGAACATCAAGATTTGGTGTTTTCCTGTTATCATCGCGGGGAAGACGGGAAATGCAAAAATTATTTCTGGCGTCCCTCTATTTGCCGCAATTATCCGCTGTTGGATTACTTTAAAAAGCCGGTCTTTCTGCCGGGGTGCGGGTATTATGCGGAAGATTGAATGAAATTTCTATCCATTTATTGGGATAAATAATTATGCTAGCGGCTATTATTGGAAAAGGTATAAGCGCAGTAAGATTAGTTAGATCATTTAAAAATTGGGATGGTATTCTGGCAGCCAAATTATTGAGGGATACTCCTACTACGGCAGTCCCACGCTTAGGGGGGAATAGGATTTATTCTGTCCCGGATCCGGCTTTTTTGGGAGAAGTCAGAGAAATTTTTGTTGATCAGGTTTACTGTCCTCCTGGTTTTGAAATCGGACCAAATGATGTTGTTGTTGATATTGGGGCAAACGTAGGAATATTTACATTGTATGCTGCCATGAAAACAAAAGGTAAAATCATTGCCTTTGAACCAATTAAAGATAATTTTGCAATGTTAAGAAAAAACGTAAACGGTCGTCAACCGACGAATCTCTTTCCTTTAGCGGTCACGGGGGAAAGGGGTTTACAGAGAATTCATATTAGTTCTACCTGTCTTGGTCATTCTGTTTCTGATCGGATTGCGGAGGGGAGAGGGAGCGTAGAGGTAGAAACAACTACGCTAAAAGATATCTTAAGGGGAAACAATATAGAGAGAATTAATTTTCTAAAAATGGATTGCGAAGGGGCGGAGGGATTAATATTTGGTAATTTGGATGAAGAGACGTTGAGCAGAATAGACAAAATAGTAATCGAGTTTCATAACCATTTATCCTGTCTTTCTCATGTAGAAATTGCAAAGAGACTTCGCCGTGCGGGATTTACAGTTTGGATTAAAGAAGACAAGAAACCGGGATTTGGTTTTATATACGCCAAAAGGGGAGTTGAGAGGATTGTCCCAGCGGGATGTTCTCTTTCTATGTCGATGAACTAAACTCTTTTGCCTCTTTTTTAATTTTCTCCGGATCCATCGAAGAAAAAATTGTTCCCCCAACCGCAACCGCATCTGCGCCGGCCTCAAAATATTCCTTAATATTGTCCGGCCGCACCCCTCCGCAGGCGAGAAGCTTAACATCGTTAAAGGGCCCTTTTAATTCTTTGATATATGACGGCCCGCCGAAATTTTTTACCGGAAATATTTTTACCATAGTAGCCCCGAGCTTCCAGGCAGTATAGACTTCGTTTGGGGTTACTCCGCAGGGGTAGACTTCAATCTTATTTTTCACGCAATATTTTATTGTTTCAGGGTCGGCAATGGGGGAGACGATAAACTTAGCCCCGGCCTTGAGTGCTTTTTTACAGTCTTCTAAATTAAGAACAGTTCCAGCTCCGATTTTGTGTTTTTTAGAAACTAATTCAATTTGCTCAAGCGCATCGGTAGAATTTAAGGCAATTTCGATCTTGTCTAGTCCGCCGCCAAAACCGGCTTCGACTATTTTCTCAATGTTATCGGTGTTTGCGCCGCGGATTATGCCGATGATCATTTATTTTTTCTCCACCAAATGAATTTGCAGGAATTTTTCAATTGCCAGCAGTGTTTCATCTTTTATTTCCGGAAGGCTGGTTGTAATATGCATGGTAAAATCATAGAGTTTTTTTGTTTCGACTTCCAGCCATTTATTGTTTTTGAACAAAAAAATCAAAAGGGTTGTTATTGCGATCCGTTTGTTTTCATTTTGAAAAGGATGGTTCTTTATCATCAAGTAAAGCAGGATACTGGCCTTTGCCAGTAGAGATGGGTAGAGGGATTTTCCGCCAAAGCTTTGAAACGGAGTTGCCAGGCAGCTTTCCAGGATGTTTGGGAAACGGGTTCCAAAATCGGGGATAGGTTCATTATAAGAAAGCAGTTCTTTTGCCAGTCTGTATGCCAGGTATTCTACCTCTTTAACGGTTAATTGCTTCATTATTCCTTTCCTAATAGTTTTAGCGTTTCTCCAAAGTCTTTAATGGTTTTTTTGATTGCTTGGTCAATATTCTTTTTGTCTTCTTCATCTAGCTCTTTTCCAATAAGGGCAGCGATATATTTTTGGGGAATGGCATAGTTCCTGCCAATTTTTTCCGCTTTTATTTGGCCATTTTTTACCTTTTTATACACGGCAATCCGGCTGATCCCAAGTATTTTTGCCAGTTCAGGGATTGAGGCATATTCTTTTTTTACCATAAAAACCGCCTTTTTTGATGTTAACTAAGAGCTGATTGATTAACTTATGTTAACCAAGTATAAATAGGTTAACATGGCAAATAATAATTGTCAAGAGGATGGTGCCGCCGATGATCGCCTAGCTCAATTCGCTGTCATTCAACAACGAGCGGTAAAATTCGTCAAAGCCGACTTTTTCTTTATTTCCACGGTAGGCGATAGCGGCTCTGGGGTGCTGGTTTAAGATTCCGGTAACCATGTCGGGGATCATGTAGCCCCATTCGATTTTTTCTCTCAAAGGAAGAAACTCTTCCCCGATTATTTTTAGGATCGGATCAAGTTTAAATTTTGGATTCTTGAGGAAAGCCAGCAGAAGTTCCAGCGGGCAGTTCCCGGCAGCGCGGCCGATTCCGTAGATTGTCGCGTCCATATAATTAGCGCCTTTTCGAATCGCTTCAATTGTGTTGGCAAAACCGAGCTGCTGGTTGTTGTGGGCGTGAAAGCCGACCTCAATTCCTTTCGGATTCAAATGCTTCTTTGCCAGCTCAACCAGAAAATGGACCTGCTCCGAAAAGAGGGCCCCGTAGCTGTCCACAATATAAACCGCTTTGACCGGGGACAAGGCGAGCTCTGCCAACCCTTCTTCCAAGTCCGGCGCCAGGGCGGTTGAAATAGCCATGATATTGACGGTGGTTTCATAGCCTTTATCGTTATATACATTAAGGTGCGCGATTGCCTTGTCGATATCTTTGACATAACAGGCGACCCGGATCATATCAACTACGCTCTCTTTTTTCGGCTTCACCTCATCCAAAATGACCCTGCCAATATCAACCATGGTAGAGAGCTTGCTTTTGGATTCGATCCCTTCGGTTATTTTTCTCAAGTGGGCTTCGTCACAGAATTTCCATTTGCCGAACTTGTCGGGAGAGAAGAATTTGGTCGAGGCCTGGTAGCCGAGTTCGATATAATCGACTCCGGCTTCGGATAATGCCTTATAAACCGCGCGGACGAAATTATCCTCAAACTGGTGGTTATTGATAAGCCCGCCGTCGCGGATGGTGCAATCGAGAACCTTGATTTGCGGTCTGTACATTTTTATATTATAACATGAAAATTATTACTCCGAGCGGCAGTATAAAAAACATTGAAATTTTTGGAAAAACGCAAAGATAATAATTGGGAGGGTTGAAAAATGTTAAAAGTGTCCAGATTTATTCCAGCGAGATGTTCGGGCAAATTAGCCAGGAAATTCCCTGACTCTATGTTCTTTGGAGAGAGAGGATTACGTTTTTTGTTTAAGGGCAATTATCCTGCGGCAGCAAGATTAAATAATTTGGGGCTGGCATACTTAATGTCGGGTAATTATACAGAAGCCAAAAATATATTGTATAACGCCACTCTCGAGTTCCCCAATGAGCTTCCTGTTTTATGGTTTAATTTGGGGTTGGCACAATTAATGGAAAGAGAACTTTCCACGGCGAGGAATTCTTTTGAAATAGCAACTGATTTGGATAAGGGGATTTTAGCTTTAAAGGAATATAGGCGGGCAACAAGTAAACTGGAAGATGCAATAAAGGGTATAGAGATCCCTCCTATAAGTACGTGGTATAAAGTTCGACCTTATCCATAAAAAAATGAGCCAAAATTAAAAAATGATAGTTGAATATGAGATCAATTGATTTCGGAGCGGCTTATAGAAGCATACCGGCAAGAGTTTATAGCATTGCCCGCAGTGCTGTTGTTGCAGTTAAGGGCCCTCCCTTTTCAAATGTTAATTTTGAGCAGTTGGAGAGGACCGGAAAATATGTTGTCATTAACCATACTTCTCCAGCAAAACTGTTGTCCGCCGAACCTTTTAGGGGTTTATCTCCCGAACTTAAGAGAAGAATTACCGTTTTTCCAGCCTATGGCCGGCAGATGGGCTTCGCTGAAGCTTATAGGTGTGAAAGGGTGGGGTCGTTTATTTTGCATGGGAATACGGTGTTTGATGATGATTTGTCTCTTCATAGGGTTTATTCAGGTAGTGTCGATTGTTACGGAAAATATTTATCGCCAATTCCTGAAACGGTTGTTGCAATCTTTCCAAAATGGCGCCGCATTCCTATTAGTGAAAGAGATGTTACAGCCTTAATATCGCAAGGAACCCCCTTTGATGATGGGATTTTGGTTTTTCCATATACATTTGCCAATCCCTTTCTTTCAATTTTTTCTGATCAAAATGATCTTCCTACAGAGTTAAGAGATCGTTTTATTGGTAGATTTGGCCGAAATTTTTTTTGGATTAAATTGGCAGAATTAGAAAGAGCAAGAGAAACAGGAGAATTACTAATTATTAAAGGGGAAGAAAAGCTTATTCATACCCCTTTATGGATAATCGAAAAGGGATCACAAGCAAGAAAAGTGGATGAGCTTTTGCGTAATTATTATCACTATGATCAAAACAAAGAGACAGAAGGAAAGTTCGAAAGATTACAAAATCATTTTCATGAAGTTAGTAGGTTATTGAGAGAAAAGGATCTTGAGGGAGCGCTCAAATATGTGGAATGTGCTGTTGCCGATTCGCCAAATAAAGGGCTTGGCAAAGCCGGTTTTTATGATCTTTTAAGGATAAATTTAGAAGTGATTAATGATGATGTCTTATTGTTGGTTTTTTTCCGGGAATTATCAAGAAGAATGACAAGGGATAATCTTGATTTGACCGCGCAAAGAGCCAAAGGGCATGATTTTCAGAATGGGTTTGCAGGTTATTTGGTTTTTGTCCTGGCTCTTGAAAATAGACTTCAAAGAAAGGAGCTTCTTTCTGAAGAAAAAATTGAGCAGATTGCCGATATTATTGCGGCTTATGCGCTTTCTTGCAATAATATGTATTATAGAGAAAAATTGCGTGCCGCTTTTGAAGCAATAAAAAGATATAATCTTGTGTTGGATAGAACAGCCAAAAAAGTTGTGATATTGGAATGGCTGATTAAGAGATTAAAATCCGAGCACGATGATTTGTGCGGAGTTACTTTAAGTAATCTTGAATCTTTGGGCGGCAATTTTATTTTTGACTCATCTTGGGAGTAATTTCTGCGCGGAGGGCCTTTTATGATAAGCCGATTAATTCCGCAATTTTAGCAGAGATATCTTTTGCTTTAAGCAGGCTCTCCCCAACCAAAATCGCCGAGACGCCGGCGGCATGAAGCTCGGAGACCTGCTTTGAATTTTTTATCCCGCTTTCGGAGACGAGGATTCTGTTTTTCAATTCCGGATACTTTTTGATCAGGCCTAAAGTGTTCTTGAAATCAACCCGGAAGGTCTGCAGATCACGATTGTTAATCCCAATAATTTCAGCCCCGGCTTCAAGGGCCATCTCCGCCTCGTCCGAATTGTGGATTTCAACCAGCGCGTCCATCTTTAGCTTTTCGGTTATCTTGAGGAACTCTTTCAATTGTTGCAGCCCCAAAACTTTCACGATCAACAAAATCGCGTCCGCCCCGGCCGCCATGGATTCGTATATTTGTTTTTCATCGATAATAAAATCTTTGCGCAGGACCGGGATTTTTACCGCCGCTTTGACCTTTTTCAGGTCTTCAATTGAACCGCCGAAAAATTTTTGGTCAGTCAAAACAGAGATCGCAGAGGCCCCTGCCTTTTCATAAATCTTTGCAATTTTAACCGGATCAAAATTCGGGCAGATTACCCCCGCAGAGGGGGATTGTTTTTTGACTTCGGCGATCAATTTGATTTTGTCGGAGCGCTGCAAGGCAGATTTAAAGGGAATAGCCCCTCGACTTCGCTCGGGGCAAGCAGGGATTTTAAGGTTTTTGATTTCTTCCCGTTTGTTTTTGATTATTTCATCAAGGATCATAATCCCAATCTTATCATATCGTGCTATAATTTTGCCATGCGCACGATAAGAGTTATAATTTTGGTTTTATTTGTCATTTGTCATTTGTCATTTGACATTTGTTCGGCGGCGACGCTGACAAAGATCCGCTACAAGCCTTACGACGACAAGATCCGAGTGGTCTTTGAGATGGAAGGAGAGGCCTACTATCGGATTAAACCGCAAGACAAGGGCTTTGCGGTCCAACTTTTGAACTGCAAAACCGAAAATAACGAGTCCCGAGATTATGCGATCAACGATTGGGTGGTTAAGGAGCTAAAGGTTCGTAAAGAAGGGAACGACACGGTCGTTTATTTCCCGCTAGAATACCCGGTTGAACATAAAATCTATCCGCTTGGCTCCCCCAACCGCATCGTGATCGATTTTGGCCGTGAATTTTCCAAAGTGGAAACCAGGAGCCGGATCGCGGAAGGGGTTGAATATTCTTTTGTGACCAAAGGGGGCCCCGGCGGCTACCAGGGAATCCACGTTTTGCGGGTTGATCCCAAAAAGGCCGAGATTTTTCCCGCACTGGCGATGCGCTCCCCCACCTTTTTCCAGTCGCTGGCAAATATTTTTACCCCCTGGCAAAAGATAAGCCGGATCCATTTTTACAAAGAAAAAGTTTCTTCAATTGAAGACAAACACAATGCTCTTGCAGGTATCAACGGGACCTTTTTTGACTATACCGGCCGTCCCCTGGGAGTTTTGCTGATCAACGGAGAATTGATCTCTTACCCGATCCACAACCGCACCTCGGTTATCATCGATTCAAAAAACAACGCTTCGATCGACCGGGTCTTTCTTGACGGGTACGTGGAGATCAACAACCGCCGCTATCCGATCACCGGGGTTAACCAACCCCCCGAGAACAACGACGTGATAATTTTTACCAAGCATTACGGGGAGCTGACCGGAACCGGAGGGCAGGGCTACGAACTTACAATTGAGAACGGTAAAGTCGCGCGCCGGCATATCGGCAACTCCCGCATTCCGGACAACGGCTATGTCGTCTATTTTTCACCGATGTTTGTCGAGAATGTTTTTGGCAGTGTGAAAGCGGGGGACTTCGCAAAAATATCCATTAACATTATGCCTTTTTCGTCGGAGATAAAAAATAATCTTCTCCATGTAATGGGGGGTGGGCCGCGGCTTTTGAAGGATGGGCGGCTGTACGTTTCAAAACACTACGAACGTTTCAGGTCCGATGTCGGGGAGGGACGGGCGGCGCGGACTGCAGTGGGTATAACCAAAGACGGTCAAATTTTGATGGTGGCGGTGGACGGTAAGCCGCGCAGGATCGTTCGGCAGGGGGAAAGCTACAGCATCGGGGCGACCCTTGAAGAGCTGGCCGGGATCCTGCTTTCAATCGGGGCTTATGAGGCGCTGAACCTGGATGGCGGCGGCTCAACCACGATGACGGTTAATAATCGGGTGATCAACCGCCCCGTTGAAAACAATGGCTCAAGGCCGGTCAGCAACGCGCTTCTGGTCCGCGACCTGGATTAGTTGAAGAAGTTTTTGAATTCCGAAGAGAGAGGAACCTTCCCGTCCCAGCGCGCGAGAATTTCCCCGTCCTTTTCGATCACGGTCGAAGGAATCTTGGTGACCGAATAAAAAGCCCCTTCGGCCAGCCCATCCGCGGTCTCCATGTCAAAAAATGCCAACGGGTTTTCTTTTTTCCATTGTCCAAAAAAAGTTTCAAACTTTTTAACGGTCGTCTTGCAAAATTCGCAGCCCGGTTTTCCGAATACCTTTACTTGTGGTTCCATTTTTTATACCTCCTGTCTGACCCGATCCTTTAATTCGCCGATTTTTCCTTTGTTCCATCCCGGAATCCTCGAAAAATAGCCGGTAATCCTGGTGATCCCTTCAACTTCCAAAGAATCGCAGAAAGAGCATTTCTCCTTCAACCCGCGGGAAGTTTTTCCGCAGTCGCCGCAAGAGGTGAACTCCGGAGAAAAGGCGATCTGGCTGTTCTGCGTCTCGCGGAAAGTTTTGATCACAAAATTGGCGATCGATTGCGGATTTGGTCGCGATTCTCCAAGCCAAATGTGGGTCAAAGCCCCCGCGTCAATTAGCGGATGAAAAAGCCCTTCCTGTTTCACCCGTTCAATCGGGTTCATTTGATGGCGGACATTAAAATAAGTGGAATTGGTGTAATAAATTTCTTTGTTTTCCGGGTTTCCCTTAAGCACATTTTTTGATTCATTGGGATAATGTTCCTGGTCGAGTTTGGCAAAGCGGTAGGCGGTCGATTCGGCCGGGGTCTGCTCCAGGACAAAATTTATCTTGTATTTTTTGGAAAGTTCTTCGCAGTTTAATTTCATAAAAGAGACCACCTTCAAGCCCAGCTTGAGGGCCGCGTTCCCTTCGTGCAATTCGGAATTGGTGTGGTATTGTGCCAATTCGTTCAGCCCTAAAATCCCAATCAGGTGGGTTGAACGCCGCATTCGCAGATAGGTCTCGCCGTCGCGGTTGTTAGCCAAAAGCGCCAGCGGACCTTCTTTCCCTTCTTTGAGCAAGTCGGAGATAAAAGCCCTTTTTTGCAGGTGGCTTTTGGCCGCCACCTCCATCGCCTGATGCAGGACTTCAAACAGGGAGGCTTCGTCCTTATTTGCCAGATAGGCGACCCGGGGAAGGTTGATGGTGACATTCTGGATCGCCGAATACCTCATCTTCCACGGTTCCCTGGCGTCGTCCAAATCCGACTGTTCCAGTTTAAAGGAGAGCCGGCAGCATTCGGAAATTTTGGCGGTATCGCCGCGGTCAAAGACAAAATAAGTGTTCCCCATAGTCGAGGCGACTTCGGAAATCAAGGAAAGAAAAGCCTCGTGACCTTCTTCTTTAAAAAACTTTTCGGTCATGTGAACCAGCGGTTTGGGAAAAAAGAAGGGGCGTCCCGCTGCGTCTCCCTCAAGGAAAACTTCAAACATGGCGGAGGCAAAATCCTGTGCCTCCCGCTTGTATTCGGAATAATTTTTTCCGGTCAATTCCCCTCCGCGGCCGATTGCCGGGGTGTTTTCAAAATGTTTCGGAATTTCATAATAAATATTCAAATCGGAGAAGAGTCCCTGCCCGCCGCGGGAGACTGCGATGAAGGCGAATTCGGTCACCAGCTTTCGGGCCAGTTTTTTGATATGCCCTTTCCCCAGCCCCTCAATATAAGGAGCGATAAACATGTTGACCGCGTCCCAGCCGATCGCGCCGGCAAAGTGTCCGTGGAGCGCCAGAGAAAATTTTACCAGGTGGTCGACCAGCTCGTCCGCGTCGGCGGCCGGCTTGGCGGAAAAGGGGGCATCGGGGAGATCCAGGCCGAACTTTTTAATATATTCAACCGACTGGCCGGAGCAGTAGGGGCGGTCGACAAAACCGAGATCGTGGATATGGATCAATCCCTGCATATGCGCGTCGGAGACCTCGGGAGAAAAAACGTTGAGCAGGGCGAATTCTTTTTTAATGTTTTCGGCCAGGGTCAGGTTGGTCGCTTCGGGGGTATGCGGAGTGTTGGCGTTCTCCTTATTTTTGCGGTGCATCATCCTCTTCACGTCGTAAACCGGTGTTCCCAGCCGGGTGTGCTTTCTTCTGGCGTCTTCCAGCCCGTATTCCAAAAGTTTGACATCCACCAGTTCGCGGATCAAGGGGGCAGTGATATTTTTAATATCCAGCGCCTGGATCTGCTTTTCAACTTCAACCGCGATGATGTTGGCGATCTCGGGTTTTATCCCGGTCTCTTTGGTTAAAGCGTCGACAATCTTGCTTTTGTCCCAGCCGACAATATTGTCGGTTGAAGTGCGGACAAAAACCGAAAGATCGGTCGTCTCTTCCGCCGAAACTGTTCTCTCCAGCAGTTCAGTTGGCACTTAACAGCCCTCCGGTTCGGAAGCGGTCTTTGAGTTCTCCGCTCTTCCCTTTGTTCCAGCCGTTGATCTTTGAAAAATAACCGGTGATCCTGGTGATCCCTTCAATATTTTCGGAAGAACAGGAGGGGCAGGTGCTTCGCAGTCCGCGGACAATTTTTGAACAGTCGTTGCAGGAGGTGAACTCGGGCGAAAAAGCGACCTGGGCGTTGTCAGTCTGGCGCATCGTCTTGATCACAAAATTGGCGATCGATTCCGGGTCCGGCCGCGATTCCCCCATCCAGACATGGGTTAGGGCTCCCGCGTCGATAAGCGGGTGGAAGAGCCCTTCCTGTTTTACCCGGTCGACCGGATTCATCCGGTTGGAAACATTAAAATAAGTCGAATTGGTGTAGTAAATTTCGTTGCTGGAAAGATTTCCCTTGACCACCGCTTGGGCCTCTTTTTTGAAATTCTGCAGGTCGAGTTTGGCAAAGCGGTAGGCGGTCGATTCGGCCGGGGTCTGCTCCAGCACAAAGTGCATCCCGTGCTTTTTGGTCAGCTCTTCGCATTTTATTTTCATCATGGAGATCACCTTCAGGCCGAACTTCAAAGCCTCGCGGCTCTCATGAAGTTCTTTTCCAAGATGGAACTGGACCACTTCGTTAAGTCCCAGGATCCCGACCAAATAACTAACCCTCCACATCCTCAAATACGGCTGGCCGTCGCGTTTCATCGCCAGCATGGAGAGCGGTCCGTTTGCTCCCTGCGCCAAAATCTCTTCGATAAATTTTTTCTTTTGAATATGCGCCTTGGCTACCATTTCCAGCGCTCCGCTTAGGAGCGTAAAAAACTTCTGGTCGTCTCCCGCCGCGCGGAAGGCCAGCCGGGGGAGATTGACGGTGACATTTTGCAGGGCGGAATATCTCATCCTCCACGGCTCGCGCGCGTCGTCCAGATCCGACTGTTCCAGTTTAAACGATAACCGGCAGCATTCGGAAATTTTGGCGGTGTCTCCGCGGTCGAAGACAAAATAGGTGTTACCCATCACCGAAGCGACTTCGGAGATGTGGCGGAGAAATTTTTCGTGCCCCTCGGCTTGGAAGAATCTTTCGGTCATATGCACCAGCGGTTTGGGGAAGAAGAAGGGGCGTCCGGAGCCATCGCCGTCCCGATATACATCAAATAGCGCCCAGACAAATTTCTGCGATTCTTTGATGTAGTCGGAATAAACTTTTCCGGTATACTGTCCTCCCGGTCCGATCGCGGGAACCGACGCAAAGTGTTTCGGCATCTCCCAATAAAGGTTGATGTCGGAAAAGATCGCCTGTCCGCCGCGCGCCACCGCTTGCTGTGAATATTCGTAGATCATCATCTGCGCCACTTGTTTCACATCTTTGTCCGACATGCCGACCAAAAACGGGGCAAAGAAAACGTTGACCGCGTCCCAGCCGATCGCGCCGGCAAAAACTCCCTGCAGGGCGGCCGAGAATTTTACCATCTGCGCCAGAAGAACGTCGGCGTGCTTGGCCGGCTTGGCGATTGAGAGCGCGTTTGGCAAATCCAGTCCGAATTTTTTTACGTACTCAACCGATTGTCCGGAGCAGTAGGGGCGGTCGATAAAGCCCAAATCGTGCAGGTGGAGATCTCCTCTCATATGCGCGTCGGCGATATCGGGGGTGAAGACATGCAGGAGCGCGAATTCTTTTTTAATATTTTCGGCCAGGGTCAAATTGGTCGCTTCCGGCCCGTGCGGGACATTGGCGTTCTCCTTGTTCTGGTTTAAAATAATTTCTTTCACGTCATAAAGCGGCGTTCCCAAGCGGGTGTGGCGGCGCCGCGCTTCTTCAAGCCCGTATTCCAAAAGTTTTACGTCGACCAGTTCGCGGATCAAGGGGGAGGTGATCCCTTTGATCCTCATGGCCTGGATCTGGCGTTCCACTTCATGTCCGATAATTTCGGCGATGTCGCGGGTCAAGCTGGTCTCGCGCACCAGGGCGGAGACGATCTTCTCCCTGTCCCAGCCGACAATATTCTCGGAAGACGTACGGACAAAAAGGGACAAGTCGGTTGAATCGTCCTCTCTCGCTTCAACCGGGGCTTTTTCGGGAAGAACGGCTACTGGATTCATAACGATACCTCCTTTACTACTTTTACAAATTCATTGGCGTCTTTAAATTGTTTATAGACCGAAGCGAAACGGATATACGCGACTTCGTCGATTAATTGCAGTTCTTCCATTATTACATTCCCGACCTGCTTTGAAGAAATTTCTTTCCCCAGCCGGTGCGCTTCTTTTTCCACTTTATCCACCAGCTCTTCGATCGCCTGCATTGAGACCGGCCTTTTTTCGCAGGCCTTCAAAATCCCTGTCAAAACTTTTTGGCGGGAAAACTCTTCGCGCCGCTCGTCTTTTTTGATCACCATCAGCGGCCGTTTTTCAACGCTTTCGTAAGAGGTAAAACGGTTGCCGCAGGCGTTGCATTCGCGCCTCCTGCGGACCTGCTCGCCCTCGTCAATCGAGCGCGATTCAAGTACCTTATCGTCATCTTTTTGGCATACCGGACATTTCATAAGACCCGCTATATCTAGTGGGGATGTCATAATATATCCTATAGATAGGGTCTGTCAAGCCGTTATTTTTTGGCAAAGAAATGCTTAATTTGTTGTTAAATCCCGGCCAAACCAATGATCCCAAAAACAATAAAAATCGCGGCGCCGATAACTTTAATTATTTTTTCGGGGATCATCTTTTTTATCCAGCCGCCGCTTAGTGCGGCGATCGAATTTATAAGCAGCATGCCCAGTGTTGCCCCCAGCCAGATTTGAAGCGGCGCCCCGTGTTCGGCCGAAAGGGCAAAAGTTGCCAGCTGGGTTTTGTCTCCCAATTCCGCCAAAAGAAATCCGGAGAAGACGATCCAAAACGGGGACTTGCTTTTTCCTTCTTCGATTTTTTCTTCTTTTTCGGTCCCAAAAAGGGTCCAGAGCCCGAAGGAGATAAAAAGGATTCCGGCCAAGGCCTGCAAATAAATTTGCGGGACAAAGCAATTTATAATTCCGCCAAAAAGGACCGCCCCCGCCATCAGCAAGGCGGAAGCGCAGCCGACCGCGGCAATTACTTCCCAGGCCGGAAATTTGGTCGCGAAGCCCAAAGTCAAAAGCTGGGTCTTGTCACCCAGCTCTGCCGTTGAGATCATTAAAAATGAAATTAAAAACGGGGAGAGATTCATTGTTTGAAGAATTATAGCATTATAACAGGCAGCTTAAAATAACCTGAAATTTTTAAAAAATGCCTGCGATAAAAATGCATGCAAGTCAGGTCTGTTCCGCAAAATATTGTAAAAACATTATTAAGCAGCCCTTCGGCCCCCGCCTGGAAAATGGTCCTGCGGGAGGGGACAGTTGATTACGGGGTAGCAGTGCAGGCGCCTATTTTTTCTCTCCATACCCAATCGAGCATCTCAACAGGAGATTTCTCCGATGTTTTTAAGTTTGCCGGATATTTACGATCGATCGGAATAGGCTTCCATCAGGTTTTGCCTCCTTTTAGGCTTGGTATCGGAGATATCTGCCCTTATTCCGCAGTCAGCTTAAAAGCACTGGAGCCGGCCTATGTTTCGATCTTAAGGTTAGTCGAAAAGAATAATCCTTTCTTTAATGCTGAGAGAGTTCTCACTTATATACGCGAGAACAAAAATATAATCTCAAAATTAAATAGCACTGCAAGAGTTGATTATGAAGGGGCAATGGCCTTCAAATATAAGGTTTTAAGGTTGGCATTTGAAGAATTCTACTCGGTTTATTCAAAAGGAACGGACACACAAGAGACCAAGGCCTTCAGGGATTTCTGTCAAAGACATGTGAAGTGGTTGAAGGATGAATATGTCCCTTTCATGGTAATAAGGGACCATCAGGATAGCAAATACTGGAAGGAGTGGCCGGCCGGACTTAGGGACTATGATCCTCGTACAGTTCAGGCATTTATGGGAAGACACCAAAAAGAGGCTACTTTTTATCGTTTTGAACAATGGGTAACACACACACAATGGGAAGAAGTAATAAGAGAATGCGAAGAAAAACATGGGGTTCGGATAATAGAGGATATCCCCTACCTCCCCGGAATGGGAGCATCGGACGTCTGGGCAAACCAAGAATACTATCATCTTGATTTTGCTGCCGGGGCAGAGCCGGACCAATATGCACTGGAAGGCCAGTATTGGGGGAACCACCCAAGAAATTTAATTAAAGTAACGGAAGACCCAACCCCTTTTGCCCTGCCCGCAATTCTAATGGCACAAAGGGGGGTCTGGGCCGGTCGGGCAGATCACACCTGGGGCCTGGCTGATCCTGTCAGAATCCCGCTAGATTCTGATCTAATGTGGAAAACAGATACTAAAACTGGAAGAGAAATTTATAATTGCATTCGGTATTATGGTTTAGATCCGGAAAAATATATGCCAAGCGCAAGATTTATGTTGGGAGCACTGCAATCAAGCGGCATGGTTATCTGGGGAGAGGACCTTGGGGTGGAAGTTCCCGGAATCAGAAGATTAATGGGAGAATTGGGAATTGCCCGCATGCCGGTTGAGAGGTGGGAACGTGACTGGCCAAATGCAGAAAATGGCCAGCCGTTTATTCCTCCATCTAGCTGGCCGTTGCTCTCTTTTGGCTGTTCATCTGTGCACGATTCAACCAACCACCCATTCCATCTTCATGAATTAATGGAACCGGCCAGATACGCCCCAAACGCACAGGCAAGAGCAGAATTAGAAGCGGAAGCAACGGCATACGTCGAACATATGGGATGGCCCAGGATGCCAAGTCCCAATGAAATGAACACTCCTTTATATGCTGCCACCCTTATGCCAATACTGGCGGGGAATTCTCTCTTGGTCAGCGTAGCCTTGATGGACCTGTGGGGATTGCATACCGCCTATCGTGATCCCGAAGTTGCAAGAGCAACGAGGATAAACGTCCCCGGAACACAAAATGCTCCTCATAGCACGACAAACTGGAACGCATCTGCGCCTGATCTTCCGGAGATTATGGAAGGAAGCACCAGAAGAGCTAAAGACATAGCTGACGGAACAAGAAGGTTATTAAAAGAAATGGGTAGAGGTTCATTATGACGGTAAAATATCCATTTCTTTCAGCTTATGCCCCGATATAAAATCGGAGGCGGCCATTTTTCTCTTCCCTTCCATTTGAACTTCCGTGATTTTTAATGCCGCGTCCCGGCAGGAAACAGTAAAGCCCTTATCGGTCTCAAGAATTTCTCCGGGGAGCCCTTTTTTATTTGCAACAATTTCAGATTTTAAGAGCTTGAGTATTTTTCCGTGATAAAAAGTGTGCGCGGTCGGCCAGGGGATTAATGCCCTAATTTGATTGTGAACTTCCTCTGCTGTTTTTCTAAAATCAATCTCTCCGGCTTCTTTCATTAATTGCGGCGCCATAGTCGCCTCATGGTCTTTTTGCTTCGTCCCGGTGATGGTCCCCCTTTTAATCTTTCCAACGGCATCAATTAATAGCTCCGTTCCAAGGGCAAAAAGTTTTTCGCTCAAAGTTTCGGATGTATCATCCGGAGCGATCGGGATTTTTTTCTGCAGTAAAATATCTCCGGCATCCAGCTCTTGAACAACCTGCATGATGGTGATCCCAGTCTCTTTTTCCCCGTTTAAGATCGCCCACTGGATCGGGCCGGCCCCGCGATACTTGGGGAGAAGAGAAGCGTGGACATTGATTGCCCCGTATTTTGGGATTTCAAGCAATTCTTTCGGCAGGATTTTTCCGTAAGCCACAATCACAATCAATTCCGGATCGTAAGCCCGGAGCTTGTCGATCTCTTTCAGTTTTTCCGGCTGTTCAATCGGGATGTGATATTGTTTTGCCAATTGTTTTACCGGGGGTTCGGTTATTTTTAGGCCCCGTCCGGCTTTTTGGTCCGGTTGTGTTACCACCGCGACGATTTGTTCTCCAGCATCAAGGAGCGCCTGCAGGCATTTTGCCGCCGGGGCGGGAGTTCCCATAAATAAAATGCGCATAATTTATGTTGCCTTACTTATGATCCATTTTTCAAAGAAAATATCTTCAAAAAAGACCTTGCCGTTCTCTTTTTCTATAATTTGTTTATCGTAAAGAAGTTTTACCAGCCGCTGGATGGTGGAAGGGGTTCCCAGCTGATTGCCCAGAATAAATTCCTGAGAATAAACATTGGCTTCCGGATTTTTTGCCAGGGCGATTAAAAACCCCTTTTGTTTGGCGGTAATCCCGTCCCAAATATTATTGTAGTTGGTTGATTCGGAAGAAAGGATCTCGCGGATTGATTTATTGATCGTGGCGGCGGTTACCTTTTTGTCTTCTCTGGCATTTTCCCAAACAAAATGACAGAGTTCCTGGGTGTAGTAGGGATGGCGTCCGGTGAGCTCAAGAAGACTAATCACCTGTTCATCGCTGATCTTTATTCTTGTTTGCCCAAAGCGCAGTTTTATGAATTTAGCGAATTCTTCCGCCTCAATTTTTTTTAACGGATATTTTCTGCCGCTATTGTAAAAAGGGCGGCTTTTGTCGTCAAATAATTTTTGCATCAAATTCCTTTTGCTTCCCAAAAAAACATAGGACACATTGCGATGGAACTGAAATTTTGAGCGCATCCCGGCCTCTATTTCTCCATCGTCAAAAGAGAGTAGCTCCTGGAACTCGTCAAACACCACCACAGCCTTCTTTTTTTGGTGTTTAATCAGCTTATGGACGCTTTCATAAAGATCTTCCAATATGGGGGAAATTTTTCTGGTGCGGTCAAAATCAAACTCAAAGCTGGTTCCTCCGCCGGTTTTGATGACAATTTTAGGGATTATTTTCGGGATAAGCTCTTTAAGTGTTTGGCTTATTTTGGCGAAAGGCCCCTTTAATTCCTGGGCAACCGCTTCCGCGTAGGTTTCAATAAATTTTTGCTTGGAGTTTACGAAAAACAGGTCGATGTAAAAAGTCAAAACCCCTTCTTTTGAGAGCCCCTCCAGAACTTTTTTTATTAAAGAGGTTTTTCCGTAACGGCGCGGAGAAAAAATGATGATATTTTGGCCGTTTTTAAGCTCCGCTCTTAATTCCCGGCATTCTTTTTCCCGACCCGTAAAGTAATGGCCGGAAACCGCTTCCCCGTAAACAAAAGGATTGTTCATTTTTTACTCCCCCGATGCTTTGGTGTTATACCTCGAGGTATAATACCACGCCGTAAAAATGAGTGTCAAGGGGACAATTTTTAGGCTAGAGCTTATCCTCCGATGGTTCATCTTTCGGATTAATACTGCGGATCAGGGTTTTGTCTTTGATTCGGTCGATAAAGACCGTTCCTTCCAGATGATCGATTTCATGCTGTAAAACGGTGGCCAGAAAGCCCTTCGCGTGAATTGTCACATTCTTCCCGTTTTTATCAAGCGCTTCAACTATTATATCCGAATATCTCTGAACAGGACCGACGATGCCGGGGAGGCACAGGCACCCTTCTTCAAAGGTTTGGGATCCCGACCTCTTTTTTATCTTCGGATTAACCAGGCCAAAGGGCTTATCGGTCCAGGGAGAATTCTTCTCTTCAGGCGGAAGTTTTGCCAGGGAGACATCAACGGTGATTACTCGAACAAGTTGCGCGACTTGAGGGGCGGCTAAACCGACCCCGGGAGCAACCAGCATTGTTTCGATCATATCCTTGATAAGTTTCTTAATCTTATCGTCGATACTTTTTACCCCCTTGCTCTTCTTTTTCAGCAGGGGATCGGGATACTTTAGGATGTTTAATATCATAAAAAAAACTCACCGGCCTATTGTTAATAATTTATCAAAAAGCTGTTTTGGCGGAAGAATCAGCGCATCTCCGATTTTTTCGGCGACCTCAATCGGCGCGGCAACATAGACCGGAACATCCGGATGCTCTTCTTGAAAAGCAAAGACCCCAGACAGGTCGCCGCGCGAGAGGGATTTTTTAAACTTACATTCGATGGCGCAAACAATTTTTCCCCCATGTTCCAACAGAAGATCAACCTCCGCCCCATGGCTCGTTCTCCAGAACGAAAGCTTCCAGTCCTTCTGGTAATAGGCGTTAAGACGGGAGACCTCCTGCACCACCCACTGCTCAAAAAGCCGGCCTTTTTCAATCGGGTTGGCCGGATCTTTAAGCGTCCCTGAAATGGCGCGCAAAACGCCGTTGTCAAAAAAATAAAATTTGGGGGCGTGGCTCATCCGTTTGCGTTCGCTCTTTAAATACGGATAAAGCAAAAAACCAATGAGGGTGTCTTCCAGGATAGAATAATATTCGCGCACCGTAGCGTAAGCGACCGCGCATTGCCGTCCCAGATCGGAAAAATTAACCTGTTCGGCAAACTGTGCCGCGGCGATGTCCAAAAAATTCTGGAAACCCTGAAGATTCCTTACCAGCGCCTCGGCCTTAATTTCTTCCTTGATGTAGGTAATAACATAAGAACGAAGGAGGTCTTGAGCGAGCTCCAGTTTTCCTTCAATAAGATTAGTATAAATCTTGGGGAGCGAACCAAAATGGAGAACTTTTTCCAGGCTAAAATGTTTTTCCATCTCTTGAAGGGTAAGTGGGTAGAGTGTGCGGTAAAGAGCCCTGCCTCCAAGTAGATTGGCGGCGCCGTGCCGCAGTTTCCTGGCGCTTGAACCGGACATGGCAAACTTAAAACCGGGATTTTTTTCCATTAGGCCGTGGATTACGTCAAGCAGTTTTGGGACGCGCTGGATTTCGTCAATCAGGACCATCCCGGTCTTCTTTTGGGCCAAAAGCTGCCGGGCCAATAGATCTGGATCCTTGGAATATGATTGTTGGATTGCCGGATCCAAAAGGTCAATTGCAAAAACCGTTTGGGTTTTTCCCAGGAGAGTGCTTTTTCCTACCTGGCGGGGACCAAAAAGAAAGAAGCTTTCATCGGGCAAATGCCCTTCTAATGTTCTATTAAACATAGTTGATGATATACACGGTATATTATCATGATTAGTTATGATTTGTCAAGTCTTATAAGAAACTTACCGGCTCCACATCGACAATCATCCGGCTGTTTTTTAGCAGAATGACCTTTTGCCCAAGCTCATCAATAACGGGGAGCAGATTGGAGATCTTTTCCCCCTTCAATAATATCTGCCGCCGGTAATTGCCGCGCAGTTTTTCAAGAGGAGCTTTGGCCGGGCCAAGAACTTGTGTCTTTCCCTTGCCCTCATATTTTTCAAGCAGTTTCTTCGCCATCCTTACCGTTTCATCAACACTCTTTTCGTCTTCCCCGTTGATTTCGATATTTATCAATTCCGAAAAAGGGGGATAGAATAATTCCTCTCGGAATTTTATTTCATGCTCGTAAAAACCGTCATAATCATGCTCTTTGGCGAACTTAATCGCGTAATGCTCCGGATTAAAAGTCTGAATAATAACTTTCCCCGGCAGATGATGCCGCCCGGCTCTGCCCGCCACCTGGGTCAAATGCTGAAAAGTATGTTCCGCTGCGCGGAAGTCGGGAATATTCAAAGAGACATCGGCATTGATCACGCCGACCAAAGTAACTTCCGCCAGATCCAGCCCCTTAACGACCATCTGTGTCCCGATTAAAATATTTGCCTCTCCGCTTGAGAATTTTTCAAAGATATCGTCATGCGAACCGCGCTTTTTAACCGCGTCTTTATCAACCCGCAAAACTTTCGCTTTTTTGAAAAGTTTGGTTATATCCGCTTCGATCCTCTGCGTCCCCAATCCGTAACGGGAGAGGTTTATATTTTGACAGTTGGGGCAGGGGATGTTGGCAGAAATAGAATGTTCGCAATAACTGCATTCGAGAGTAAAATTTTCTTCGTGCAGTATTAACGGGACCGAACAATTGGGGCATTTGATGCTCTCTCCGCATTTTTCGCAGAACGAGACGCGGAAAAAACCGCGGCGGTTTAAAAACAAAATAATCTTTTCGTTTCTATCAAGGGTCTTTTCGATCTCTTCTTTCAGTTTTTTGCTCAAGAGCCCTTTTTCTTCCCTCAAATCGACAATTTCAACCGGCGGCAGAGGTCGATTGTCGATTCTTTTGGATAGTTTCGCAAGGGTGTATTCTTTTGTTTGTGCCTTGTAAAATGTTTCAATCGACGGGGTCGCCGAGCCGAGGACTAAAACCGCGTTGTGCAGTTCGGCCAGTTTTTTGGCGGCGGTGCGGGTGTGGTAGCGGGGGCTTTTGTCCTGTTTGTAGCTGTATTCATATTCTTCGTCCATTATTATCAGCCCGATATTATCGAGCGGGGCAAAGAGGGCGGAGCGGGTCCCTAAAACGACTGGAGCTTCCTTATTATATACGCGCCACCATTCGTTATCGCGCTGTTTCATGGTCTTGTCGCTGTGGAGGATTGCCAGTTGATCGCCGAATCTTTCTTTGAACCTTTGCACGATCTGCGGCGTCAGCGCTATTTCGGGGACGAGGACAATCGCTTGCCTTCCGTTTTTGACGCATTCGGCGATTGATTGTAGATACACTTCGGTCTTCCCCGAGCCGGTGATTCCATACAATAAGACGATTCCGTTTGTTGTGGCGGTGATTTTTTTTAGTGCCTCATTTTGTTCATCTGTTAATCGTTTGTCGGTTACGATGCCCGTATCGATATTCGATGTTCGTTGTTCGGCCGAACTTCGAACTTCCGGTCTCGATACCGGCTTCGTTACCCTAACCGAACTTCTAACTTCTTTCTGTTTAGTAGAAGGGGGCATGATCAGCCGCAGGGCGGTGATTTGGAACGACTTGTAATAATCGGCGATCCATTTGGCCAGCGCGAGTTGTTTTTCGTTGAAGAGCGGCCGCGGTGAAATAACCGCGATGATGTCTTTTATCTGAAAACCGCCTTCCGGTTTTTCGGAAAAGCCGACCACATAGCCGATTCGCTCCCCTTTGCCAAAAGGGATTGAGACTTGGGATCCGATTTTGACCTGGTCTTTTATGTTTTCGGGGATTCCGTAGTGAAAGATCTTGTCGATTTGGGCTGATGCAGCAGATAAAATCACATGGGCGTACATATTGTGATTATAACTGAAATTTTTTGAAAGATGTAAAGATATATATACTATAAGGATCAATTATTATAAAATTGCGCATTTTTGCGCCAAAAAGCAAGGAGACATTTTATGGCAATTCAATCGGTTGTAAGGACAGAGATGGGTTGGCAAATTCGTACGGAGTCTGTTCCTGTCCGTTTAATAGGTTTTTTGGGAGGGGACAGAGAAGGGAAAGCACTAAAAAATAAAATGGCTGGCGATATGGCAAAGAGTGCGAGAGTAATGGGGAGTCTTTTTCCGAACTTTGAATTTGAAATTTACAAAGGGAATACCGCGGGTTTTTTGCATGCACTGTCTTCTGTTCCTGATAAAGCATTAACCATGATTTTTTTGATCGGACACGGGAATATCGATCAAGGAGGAAGACATTTTATTCGGGCAGGAAAAACGCAGGTGCTTGGTCAGAGGGAGATTATGGATACCCAATTGTTTCAAAAAAGTCGAGGAGCGGAGGAATTTCCCTGTTTGTTGCATGTCTCTTCTTGTCACTCCGGGCAATGGTTAAAAGGCATTGGAAATAATGTTTCGGTTGTTACGGCTACGAGAGCAGAAAAAACGGGACAGCTCACAGTAGGTTTGTTGACGGATGATTTTGCTGTTATGGCTTGTGGTAAAACAGGATATCTGTTGCCCCTGTTGGATTCTTATAGGGAGGCGGACAGATCAATGCTATGCAATCCTGATTTCATTTTTAATAGACAAGAATTTCAGCGCCCTCTGGTTGTGGGGCCGGAACTGCTTTTTACCAAATGCGAGGAGCCATATCCAAAAAAACTAGAGAGGTTTTTACTTCTGGCTCGATTTTTTCCTTTAACCCTTGAAAGGGAGGTGCGTACCATGCTTGAAAATGAAGATATCGACCTTGGTCCTTTATCATTAATTTACAGATTGTCTGATGATCGACGTCTGCAAAAAGAATTCGTGAATTCTTTTTTGAGAGAATTTATTGAATTAAATAGAAGGCTAAATGATGCTTGTTCTTCTAGAAGAGACTTTCTTGCCATGGTAAGGGAGGGCCTTTGCAGTGAAACAATAAAGACATTAAGGTTTTTTACCTATTTCCCATCTGAAGCGTCCAGGTTTATTGGATCGGACCGTACAAGAGAACTAAGAACGATTGTTGATGAACTTCCCAGGGTAGCCCAAAATCTTGCTTCATGGGCAAATAAGGGGCGTGTAAGACTGTAATAACAGTTATCTTCTTATCAGGCCTTTAATGTTTTTGCCTTGAGGATCATCCAGGACAATTGTAAAGACTCCGCTTTTTACAATATCAAAATCCGCAATAAAATCTATGCTTTGGGCTTCAACAAATCTCCCGTTAACCAGCCTTAGGTATTCCGGAGATTTCTCTGTGTTTGGCCTTTCCGGTATCCTTGCCAGTCCGACCAAGTTGTTTTTGCTGTCAAAGAGGCCCTCAAACAATGGCAAATTATAATAGGTATAACCGATCTGCTTATTGGGAAATATCATTGGGGATTCCAGCAGTTTTGGATTTCCTTTTTCGGGCAATGGATAGGGATATATAAGCTTGCTCCATCTGCCGACAGTAAGTTCTTTGACTTGCGGAGGCAAAGGGAGATCCTTGTTGCTGGTTCTGGTAAAAGTTATTCTGTCGTCAAAATAGTTTTTTGTCCTTCCCATTAGCTCTGGATAAAGAGTTTGCATTTTTTTATAAAAATGGATTGTGCGCAGGGCAAGGTTCCCTGCAAAAGCGGGATTAATTTTTTCTAATCTTCTTGTCGCCCTATGGAGCACAAAAAAGAAAGACCGAAAAGTTTTTTCGAATTTAGCGGCTTCTTTTGCGGATTTATTGTCGCGGAGATTGACATCTTTTCCGTCAACCTCAACGAAGAAATCTATTTCTTCCTTGGCCAGAAAAGAAGTAAGGACATGCATTTCGGCCGGAGAGAAGTTTTTCCATAATGACAAGTCCGGCCGATAGGTCAGGGAAGAATTAAAACAGTGCCTCCCGGTTTCCCCAAAAGTAAACAGTGAATAATCCGCTTCAAACAT
Source organism: candidate division WOR-1 bacterium RIFOXYB2_FULL_46_45 (assembly GCA_001771585.1). Classification (GTDB taxonomy): domain Bacteria; phylum Margulisbacteria; class WOR-1; order XYC2-FULL-46-14; family XYC2-FULL-46-14; genus XYC2-FULL-46-14. The sequence continues at coordinate 851,186 of MEUE01000001.1, read as the reverse complement.
GATCTCTTCCCGGTGGCCGTAAGGATGTGGGTTTTTGGTCCAGGTTCCCGGCAGGACGGTCGGATCAAAATATTTCGAGTCACCAAAACATCCGCCGTCATTCAGGTTTTCCATGATAATTAGCGGACTGTTTTCTGCTGTCGATTTTGCCAGAGACTTTAAATAAGTTTTCAGCAAAGAATAAGAAGGCTCCTTTGATTTGTTGAAGGGATCGTGGATTGTCAATACATCCGCGCCCGCCAGGTATTCTTCTTTATAATAGTCTTCCCCGCTCATTTTTAGGGCGTACACCAGTTCGATCCTTTTTCCCTGATAGTAAAAAGAAAAGGTTGTTTCGAACCCTCCCTGCGGATAATTTTTTGGGGTGATCTTTAAATCGGTGTATATTTTTGCCCTTACAAGCTTGGCAAGGGCATCCCTGATTGTGTCTAATTGGTGCGGATCTATATCCGTATAGATTGCCTTGGCGTAATCGATTTTGTCTTGTTGTATAAGGCTGTGAAAGAGATCCAAGGGGGCCAGGTGGGAGCCTGCGCCAGGGTAGAGCAGCCTTATTTTTCTGGTCTCTTTTACTCGCGGCAAGTCAGAGGCTTGAGCTGCCATTTCCCAGAAAGTTTCATGGCTTCTGAACATATTTATTAGATTTGGGCAAAAAGAGAAGCGGTAAAAGGGGCTATTGGTTTTTATCCCGTAGGGGATAGAATTTCTTTCTGCAAGATATGCCCTGGTCTCCTTGTCTCTGTGCCGGCTTTCTGTTTTTGGGAAAGAGCATTTTGGCTCAAGGATAAAGTTGTTATTTTTCTTGCATTTACAGTTTGGCCTCCCTTTTTTTGATGTTCTTTCCTGCATTCTTACGAATTGGCGGGCAGGCATAAGCTGTTGATCTATCGGATTTGGCGGTGTCATATATGTATATCGTCGATTTTTCTTAAAAATTTCAGCTATACGTAAAAGTTTTTAGGAAAAGTTTTGGAAAAATTTCGCGGCGGATAATATTACGTGGGCGTACATATTTTGAGGAATACCAGAAAATCAGTTTATCAGAGCTAGAATACCAGAACATCGGAAAACCAGATAATCTGATGCTCTAATATTCTGATTCTCTCGCCCTGATTCACGGATAATCTGATTTTCTTCTCCCGCCAATATGCTAGAATAGTAAAGTTGCCAACATGGAAAATTTACTGACCGTATCTTCCGGCCCTCACGTAAGGGAACCCGGATCATCAAAAGATTTAATGTGGTGGGTGGTTGTGGCGCTCCTTTTTCCAACCGCCGCTTCGGTTTATTTTTTTGGGATCCACGCTCTGGTCATGGTGGTCTTTTTGTCCCTGGTTTCAGTCGCCGCAGAGGCCGTTTTTCAGCGCCTCGGCAAACAACCGGTCACCGTCTCCGACGGCTCGGCGGTAATTACCGGAATGCTCCTGGCCCTGGTCATCCCCCCGCATTTTCCTCTATGGATGGGAGCGATTGGAGCGGTCTTCGCGGTTATTATAGTAAAAGGATTCTTTGGCGGACTCGGTTTCAACATTTTTAATCCGGCCTTGGCCGCCCGCGCGATGCTCCTTGCCTCCTGGCCGGTGGCAATGACCGCCTGGGTTAAGCCCTTCGATGCCATCACCACTCCGACGCCGCTTTATCTTGCCAAAATCGGGGAAGCGGTCCCCGGCTATTGGGAAATGTTTATCGGTGCCCGCGGCGGTTCGCTCGGGGAAACTTCGGCTCTGATGATCTTGATCGGAGCGGGGATTTTATTCTGGAAAAAAGTAATCAGCTGGCCGGCGCCGACCGCTTATATCGGAACGGTCGCTTTATTCTCCTTTTTACTTGGAAAGGATCCGCTCTTCCAAATCCTGGCGGGAGGGCTTCTCTTCGGTGCCTTTTTCATGGCAACCGATTATGTGACGACTCCGATTTCGGAAAAAGGGCGGTTTATTTTCGGGGTTGGCTGCGGAATATTGACGGTACTAATCCGTTTCTTTGGCGGTTTTCCGGAGGGGGTCAACTATTCGATTTTAATCATGAACATGCTGGTTCCAATTATTGACCGTTACGCGCGTCCGCGCTTTTTTGGGGAGAAAAAATTGTGGCAAAAAAAATAATTGTAATGGGGCTGGTTTTAGCTTTATTCTGTTTGGTTTCGGCCGGGTTGCTGGCCTGGGTCTATGTTTTTACGAAAGGGATCATTGCCGAACAAGCCAGAATAAAGTTTGAAACCTCTTTAAAAGAAGTTCTTCCCCAAGCGTCTGCCTTTACAATGGAGGCCGAGTCAATTTATCGAGGAATGGATGGCGAGCGCTTGGCCGGTTATGCCGTTTCGGTCGCCCCTCGCGGCTATTCCGGGAAAATCGCGATATTGGCGGGAGTCTCCGTTGAAGGAAAAATAATCAAAATTAAAATTTTGGAGCAGACCGAGACCGCCGGTTTGGGAGCCAATGTTATCAAACCGGAATTTTTGAGGCAATTTGTAGAGAAAAAAATCTCCGACCCGATCGAACCGAAAAAAGACATTCAAGCGATCACCGGAGCGACGATCTCTTCCCGCGCGGTCTGCCGCGGAGTGAAAGAGGCCTTGGAGAAAATAAAACCATGAGCCTGCTTAAAGAACTTAACAGGGGAATCATCGCGGAAAACCCGGTTTTAAGATTGATGATCGGCTTGTGTCCGGTCCTGGCGGTCTCCAACAACGCGGTAAACGCGCTGGGGATGAGCTTTGCGGTAGCTTTTGTTTTGATCTTATCAAACTTGGTTGTTTCACTTTTGCGCAAAGTTATTCCGGATGAAATTCGCATCCCGATTTTTATCATAATCATTTCAACTTTTGTCACAATCAGCGATTATATTATGAAAGCCTATTTCCCTGCGCTCTCCGCTTCGCTGGGGGTCTTTGTTCCGCTGATAGTTGTAAACTGCATCATTTTGGGAAGAGCGGAGGCGTTTGCCTATAAAAACCCGGTCTTAAGTTCGGTGATGGATGGGATCGGGATGAGTCTCGGCTTTGCCCTGGCCTTGGTTTCGATCGGAGTGATTCGGGAACTTTTGGGTGCCGGCTCGGTTTTTGGCTTTCAGCTTTTTAGCCAGGCCTATGCCGCGACGATCATGATCCTTCCTCCCGGCGCCTTTATTACCATCGGTATTTTGATGGCGGCTTTAAATAAAATGGAGAATAAAGTTTTATGAGCGGACTCGAACTTTTCGGTATTTTCTTTTCCGCTTTGTTGATCAACAATATTCTCTTGATTCGTTTTTTGGCTCTTTGCTCTTTTTTTGGGGTTTCAACCGGCATAGAAAATTCGATTGGGATGAGCTCGGCGGTGATCTTTGTCATGACTATCTCCTCGGCAATTTCTTGGGGGCTTTATAATTTTGTTTTGGTCCCTTTTCAATTGGAGTTTTTACGGACTGCCTCTTTTATTTTGGTAATCGCGGCGCTGGTTCAGCTTGAAGAGATTTATTTAAAGAAGATGATCCCCAATCTCTACCGCTCCATGGGAATTTATCTCCCGCTGATCACCACCAACTGCGCGATTTTGGCGGTTGCCTTCCTGGCGATTGATTATCGCTATAGTTTTATCGCCTCGATGGCCTATTCGGTCGGTGTTTCAGCCGGCTATTCGCTGGCGATCATTCTTTTTGCCTATATCCGCGAGCGGATGGCGCTGGCCCCGATCCCAAAATGGTTTCAGGGCTATCCGATTGCCTTTGTCACCGCGGCGCTGATGTCGCTCGCTTTTTTGGGGTTTACTGGAATGTTTGGATTATAAATTATGGAAACACTTTTAACCGCTGTAATAGTTTTAGGGTTGATGGGCTTTGTTTTTGCCGCACTTTTGGCCCTGGCGTCCGATTATTTTAGGGTGGAAGAAGATCCGCGGATCGCGGAGATAATGAAGATCCTCCCCGGCGCCAATTGCGGTGCCTGCGGGGCGGCCGGTTGCCACGATTTTGCCTCCAAACTAATTGCGGGTGAAAAGGAGAGTACTGGCTGTACTGTTGGCGGGCAGGACGTAGCCTGCAAATTATCGGTCCTGATGGGGCAGGCCAATCAAACGGTCATAAAAAAAATCGCGGCAGTTCGCTGTGGCGCGAATGAAAATCGTAGAATTAAAAAAGCGAAATATGACGGGGTCAAGACCTGCGCCGCGGCAAATTTAATAAGCGGTGGCGGCTTGGCCTGTTTATACGGGTGCCTAGGTTACGGCGATTGTTTGTGTGTCTGTCCGTTTGACGCCATTAAGATGGAAAACGGTCTGCCGGTTATTGATCTTAAAAAATGCACCGCCTGCGGCAAGTGCGTGACCGCCTGTCCGCGCGGGATTATTTCACTGCGCCCGCACGATTTCAAAGTTGTAATTGCCTGTTCTTCCCGCGACACCGGAGCGCAAACCCGCAAGAATTGTCCGGTCGGCTGTATTGCCTGCGGAATTTGCGCCAAAGCGGTTCCCGAGGTTTTTGCGGTCAGCGACAATCTGGCCGCGATTGATTATTCCAAAACCGGCGTTGACTGTTCTGCCGCCATTCAAAAGTGCCCTACCAAGTGTATAGTGGAAAACTAAGACCCTTAACCCAACTTTCTGATAGAATTATTAGCGGTTAATGATTTCATTTGAATAATGGCAATTTGATTGAGTCTTACCAATCTTTCCATCTGTAGCAGGCCTTGACGAATAAACTCGGCATTCAAAACCTCTAAATTAGCCAGACAAACTAACTGAGTTACATCGGCATAGTCACGAATATTTCCTTCAAGGCCCGGGTTTTTCTCCTGCCATTCCTTGGCGGTTACTCCAAATAATGCTTTGTTGAGCAGATCGGCTTCATTTGCAAAGATGATGTTTGATAATGGTTTTGAGATTTCTTTTGGGACAAGATGTTCTTTGACGGCATCCGTGTGGATGCGATAATTTATTTTTGTCAGCATTCGCCTGGTATCCCAACCGACGGCAAGCCGCTTATTTTCTTCTTCTTTAAGCCGCTGGAATTCCTTGATGAGATAGAGCTTAAACTCCGCCGAGATCCAGGAAGCGAACTCAAAAGCGATATCTTTATGGGCATAAGTGCCACCGCCAAAGCGACCCGGTTTGGAAATTAATCCAATGGCGCTTGTTGCCGCAATCCATTTTTTGGGAGTAAGAGAGAAACTGTTGGTTCCAGATTCGTTTTTAAACCCATCGAATTCGATGGGTTTAAAGTTTGGGTTATTAATTTTCTCCCACAACCCCAAAAACTCAATGGTACTACGGTTTCTTATCCAGTTTTGAAGGACATAATCACTTCTTTCCGAATCTTTGTATCTCGCAATATCTGTAAGAGATATATAGTCTTCCTCCTTCCGATTAAAAATAGCTATTTCGGTTCCTTTTACATTGATTTTTTGATTACTCATGCTTTTCCCCTCCTGTTATTGCTATCCCCAGCAATTTTGCCGCCTGCCGCAGGCGGGCAAACCGGGTTCCGATAATCTGATTCTCCGATATTCTGAACCGTGCTATAATTTTCACTACATGGAACGCTTCTTAAAAAGCCGTTACCGGATCGGCAAACAAATCGGGGAGAGTCCCTATAGCTTAACTTACAAGGGGACCTTTCTCGCAAACGATACTCCACTGATCATAAAAATTTACAAACGGGCGGCTTTGAATTCCACCCTTATCCAGAGCATGAAAGAGAAGGTCCGCGAATTCGCGTCAATTACGCATCCCAACATCGCCCGCCTCTATGACGGCGATTACGGCTGGCAGGGGTTTTATTATGTCCGCGAATACGTGGCGGGACAAAACTTAAAAGAACTGCTCGCCTTGAAAGGACGGCTTGATGTTTCTTATTCCGTCTCTCTCATATCAAGCGTGATCGCGGCGCTAACGGAGGCGGCTCGCCGCGGGATCATTCACGCCGGGCTCAAACCGGCCAATATTTTTATAAACCAAAAAGGGCAGGTCAAGGTCACCGACTTTGTCATACAGGGGGAGATTAAAGATTCTCTCCCGCAAAAAGCACAGGATGTCTTGTCGGGACAACCTTATCTTTCTCCGGAAGAGGCGCTGGGCATGGCGGCCGATTTCAGGTCCGATCTTTTTATGCTGGGGGCGGTTTTTTACGAAATGCTTTCGGGAGAGCCGTACCGTCAAACGGCGCGCCGTTTTAAGGTGATCAAGGAGGTTCCCAAGTATATCAACGATATCTTATACAAAGTGCTGGAAGAAGATCCGCTCCTGCGTTTCAATTCTTTGGACGAGATTGACGAGGCGCTCAAAAAAAAGCTGGTGGCGGAAAAGAAGAGCCGGTTTGAAGTTCCCCGCATCGAACTTGAGGATGAGGAACAGCCGGAGGTCGCCCAGATGAAAGTGGTGAAGGCGGAGCGAAGCCGCAGTTTCCAGCTTTTATTTGTGGTTTTACTCGCGATAATTGCGGGGATTGCTTATGCCCTCTTTTCAACCATGAGGTTTTAACAAAAAAATGACAAGCTGGCTGGGATATTATTTTGTTTTTGTCGCGCTGGTTTCGATTGTGATCGCGGCGTTGATTTACAGGATGCAGGTGCGCTCCGCCGGACGGCTGACGGCCTTAATCCTGATCCTGATCGTTTCCCCGGTGCTTTTAAGCTACTTTGTTTCGATTTACTTTAATCCCCTCCCGGAAATTATGGTTCCCAATCTGACGGGGAAAAGCCTGGCGGAAGCCGAAGAGATTATTTCCACCATGGACCTTAATCTTCAGATAGAATCTCAGGCCGGGGCGACCGAGGTCATTACCAACCAGCGTCCGGAGGGAGGGCGCATCGTAAAAGCGGGACGGACCGTTTTTCTTACTTTAGGCGAACGCCTGCCCCAAGTTGAAACGACCGAAGAGGCCTTTGACAGTGAAATCGAATGACTTTATGCGGCGCGCGCTGACGCTTGCCGCTTCCCAAAAAGGAAAAACTTCTCCCGATCCGATGGTCGGGGCGGTAATCGTAAAAAACGGAAAAATCATAAGCGAGGGCTACCATAGCGAACCAAAAACTCCCCATGCCGAGGCCTGGGCGATTGAAAAAGCGGGGGGAAAAGCCAAAGGGGCAACTCTCTATGTTAACTTAGAACCGTGCTGTTTTTTTGAAACGAAAAATAATCCTCCCTGCTCCGAAGCGATCATCAATGCGGGGATAAAAAAAGTGGTTATTGCCATGGTTGATCCCAACCCGAAGGTGTCGGGGCGGGGGATTGGGGAATTAAAAAAGGCCGGGATTAAAGTTGAAGTCGGACTGCTTGGGGACGAAGCGCGGAAATTAAACGAAGTGTTCGTAAAATATATTACGACAGGGATTCCTTTTGTCACATTAAAAACCGCCATGACGCTTGACGGTAAAATCGCGACCGGGACCGGAGACAGTTTTTGGGTCAGCGGAAAAGAGGCGCAAAAATATGCCCATCGTTTGAGGGTGGAAAACGACGCGGTGATGGTTGGAATCGGAACGGTCAAAAAAGATGACCCGGCTTTGACTGTTCGCCACGTTAGGGGCAGAAACCCGCTGAAAATAGTCGTCGATCCAAAACATGAACTTTCTCCCAAAAGTAAAATCCTCTCTTTTGAGCCGGAAAAGGCGCTGGTTTGTTCTCCGGCGAAAGGGGGCCTCAAAAAACTGATGAAGAAGCTGGGAAAGGCAAAAATCACATCGATTTTACTTGAGGGGGGAGGGAAGCTGAACGCTTCGGCGATAGAAGAAAAAATTGTCGACAAAGTTATTTTTTTTATCGCCCCAAAAATTGCCGGCGGAGAGAAGGCGATCACTCCGGTTGAGGGGGACGGGATAAAAAAAATGAGAAACGCCCTTCCGATCAAGCACTGGTCGTTTCAAAAGATCGGGGCGGATATTTTGGTTGAAGGCTACTTATGATCCGTCTGCAGAAATACATTGCCGACTGCGGAATCGCTTCCCGCCGCCGTGCCGAGGAATTAATCGTTAACAGCAAGGTTGAGGTTAACGGTAGAACGATAAGGGAATTGGGGACAAAGATTGATCCTGAAAAGGACAAGGTTTGGGTTTTGGGAAAGGCAATTAAGCTTTCGGAAAAAAAAGTTTACATCATGCTTAACAAGCCCAAAGGATATGAAACTACGGCGGCCAAAAAAAACAAAACAATTTTTGATCTGGTGAAAACAAAAGAAAGGATCTTTCCGGTGGGGCGGTTGGACAAAGACAGTTCGGGACTGCTGATCCTAACCAACGACGGAGAATACGCCAATCAAATGATGCACCCCCGCTATGAGCATGAGAAAGAGTATCTTGTCGATATTGCTCGGCCGTTATCTTTGGCGGAAATTGAGAGATTGAGGAGAGGAGTTGTGATATTGGGTAAAAAAACTTCGCCGGCGAAAATAAAAACCCTTTCCCCGCGCAGAATTTTAATCACTATCCACGAAGGGATGAACCGTCAGATCAGAAGGATGCTGGAGGCGGTTGACAACGAAGTTATCAACTTAAAAAGGGTAAGAATCGGAGAAGTTAAGCTTTTAAACCTCGCTTCCGGAGAGTGGAAAGAATTTATTCCGACGACTGCGCTTCGGCGCTAGCGGCCGCGGCCGCCTGTTCCCTCAACAAATTTCCAACCGGGATATAGGCCCAGCCGATATATTGGAACTTAACCGGCCCGACCGAAAAAATGATTTTGGTTTTGTACCAGTTGGCGTCTTCGCTCATATCAAGAAAACGGACGTCAATCGGGATCTGAAAAACCACCTTGGAATCGCCCCGCGGTTTTTCGTAGAGGTTTTTGATTTGGAAATCGTAAGGGTCAAAATTTTTACCGGCGGAAAAAGCGGCGGCAACAAGACATAAAAACAAGAAAATAAAAAGCAGTTTTTTCATATCAGAATTTCAGGATCTTTTTGAGCTTTTCTTCCGCCTGTTTTTTGACGCTCTCTTCCAGCTCAATTTTTTGGGCCTCAATTTTTATTTTGAGGTTCCCGATCGCTTTTTCGATCGGCTTATCGAGGCGGGGGGCCGGGATCGGAGCGTAAAGGGAGCCCTGCAATTCAAAATCGGCGGCGGTGTACCCGCGTTCGTCTTTTAATATGGCAAATTCCGGAGGCAAGCCGGCCGTGGCGGCGGGGCTCAATTTCAAAGTGAGCCGGTTCCCTTCCTTGTATTTCATATTGTTAAAGTCCAGTCCTCCCCAAAAAACAACTTCCAGATCGGTGTCCCTTAATTCCAGTTTTTTTACGTTCAAGACCTTATTAAGCAATCCCGCTTCCAGCCGCAACCCCTTAACCAGAATGTCGTTTTTAAGCATCGAGAGGCCGAAGCGGTTTCCGATCTCTTCCAGTGTTTTGATCTTCTTTAATCTTCCGTTCGTCAAAACGACTACTCCGTCAATCTTGGCCTTGTTAAACGCTTCCGGCATCTCAACTCCGGAGCCGGTTAGAGAAAGAGAAACATCAAGCGATCCTTCCGTTTTTCCTTTGAGGTTCAAAAGGGCGGGAGCAAACGAATCGATCAGGTCGTCAAGAAAAGTTCCGGCCTCAAAATTTTTCAAGACGAGCGGTTTGACCGAATAGGTGAGTGCGGCAAGGTTGATCTGTCCGCTGCCGGAGAGAGTTCCGTTGTAGCCGGACACCTCTTTGAGCTTTAAGAAAACTTTTTTTCCGGAGAGCGAAAGAATGGCATTGAAGCGGCTAAGCTTCAACTTTTGGAAGACCGCGTTTGACAGGTCAAAGCTTCCCTTGACGCTTAAATTGTCGGGAATCCCCTTTGCGCTGTTTTTGATGCTTTGGGTCAGCGCTCCCGGCTTCGGCTTGGCGGATGGGGTTACACTTTGCGCCGCGAAAATTCCCAGAAGGGTATCAATCGACAGGTTTTGGGAGGAAAGGGCAAAAGAAACTTCCTGTTTCTTTTTGTCGCTCTTATATTCAATCGGGCAGGAGAAGCTTTCGCCGGCAATTTGCATGGAGAAAGGGGAGATTTTAAATTTGCTAAAGGATGGATCGATTTCCACTTTGGCCGAAAGGGAGAGGGGAATGGTCTCTTTAAGATAAACCGCGCTGGCGGAGGCCTTTATTTCTATCGGTTTGATAAGGGAGAGTCCGACTCCGGAGACTTTGACATTTAAGTTTTTTACGCCCGAGATGCCGGTTAAATAATCATGGTACAAAAACTGTCCGTTCTTAATGTTTATATTGTTGACAAAAAGATCGACGGGACTTGTTTTTTGTTTCTCTGTTTTTCTGATATCCTGTTTTTCTGATTTCCTGCCCACTGATTTACTGATCTCCTGATGTCCTATCCCCTCCAGATTCATCTCTCCCTTGGCATTCTTTTCTATTAGAATCGTCGGAGTATTGAGCGTTATTTCATAGATGACCACTTTTCTGACGAAGAGCGGCCAGAAAGAATACCGCAAATTGAGCGACTTTGCCGCAATGAAAGGTTTGTTTGAAAAGCCTTTCCGGTTGCCGATATAAATCCCTTTGAGCCGGATTCCCTCAAAAAGATTGATCGAGACCCCTTCAATCGAGACGGTACGGTTAAGGGCGGAGCCGATCTGCCGCGCGGCAAAATCCTTGACCGCTTTGGTTGGGATCAGCATCGGGAGAGCAAAGGCGACAGTCGCGGCAAAGAGGATAAAAGAGGCCAGAACGATCAACAGCTTTTTTTTCATATTGATGATTATAGCACTAACAAAAATGCTGTGGTATACTTTTTGCATTATGAAGAACTTGATAATTTTAATTTTTATTTCGATTTTTCTTTTCACTTTTGGCCTGGGGACCTTTTCACTTTGGGAGACCGACGAAGTCATTTACACCCAGCTGGCAAAAGAAATAATCCAAACCGGCGATTGGCTCACTCTCCATTTTCACGGACAGCCCTGGTTTATCCATCCTCCGCTCTTTATGTGGCTCACCGCGGCAACCGGGGCGATCTTTGGCTTTTCAAATTTCATCGCCCGCCTCTGGTGCGCGATTTTCGGGGTAATTGGGGTGGTAACCGTCTATTATTTGGGAAAACTGCTCTTTTCCGAGCGGGCCGGTTTTTATTCCGGGCTGGTTTTGGCGACCTCTCTTCAATATATACTTCAATCGAGAGTCGCGATCTTTGACGTTCCTCTTGTTGCGCTGATGCTTCTGGCGGTTTTATTTTTCTTTAAGGCCTACAAGGAGAAGAAGCCCGGTTTCTACTGGCTTTTTTATCTTTTTATGGGGCTGGCGGTGCTGATGAAAGGGCCGATCGGGATCCTTCTGCCATTATTGGTCCTTACGATCTTTTTATTTGTTTCAAAAGAGCTTCCCCGCGTTTGCGGCGAATGTCATCCTATTTTGGGGCTAATCCTTTCGGCCGTTATCGGCGGCTCCTGGTATCTGGCCGAATATTTGCTCCACGGGCAGATTTTTTACGAGCGGGTAGTCGGCTACTATATGATCAACCGTTTTACCGGAGTGGTTGAAACGCACACCGGTCCATTCTATTATTATATTCCGGTTATTTTGCTCGGCCTGCTCCCATGGACCGCTTTTATATTTGAGGGGATGTACAATTTGTGGAAAGAACGGAAGGAAAAAGAAAATTTCTTTGTTCTTTTATGGTTGATTCTTTCTTTTTGTTTCTTTTCGGCCGCCAACACCAAGCTTCCCGGTTACATCATGTCCCTTTATCCTTTTCTCGCCTTAACTATCGGATCCCTTTTCGCCTCAAAAAAGAAGATCGACAATTCTTTTATAGTTTTGGTTTTTATTTCCCTTTTGCTCCTGCTTTTGATTGTCCCTTTAACCAACGCTTCGCTTTTAAAAGAATACGCCAAGATGGGAATCGGATTTTTACCGCTCGTTATAACAATGGGGGGCACCGGTCTCATCGCGGCGGCGGTCTATTTTTTCACCAAAAAAGCCCCGCCGGCCTTGTATGTGATCGTGGCCTTTATGCTCATCTTTTTATTCCTGCTGGCCTACTATACGACCCCGATTGTCGAGTTCTTTAAGCCCCGCTGGTCATAAGCTCTCTAATCAATAATCCCGAATAAATTCGAATGAAAGGGTCTCAAATAAAAGTCCCGAATCCTCGAATTTAATCTCGAATCTTGAAAGGGTTCGAGAGTCGATTCGAGCATTCGAGTTCTTAATTCGGGACCTGCCCTGTTCGCATTGATTCGAGAGGTTGATTTGAGATAAAAATTCGAGACTCTTCCCCCTCAGACGCAAAATTGGCGGCAAAATTGCTGGGTACCTGTTTGTTATGGACAAAGCCAATTTGATTCCTGCTCAAATCATCGAAAAGAAGATCTTCTTGATCAGAGGCCAAAAAGTGATGCTGGATCGCGATTTGGCAGAGCTTTATGGGACACAAACAAAAGTTTTAAACCAAGCAGTGAAAAGAAAAAGGGATAGATTTCCGGAAGACTTTATGTTTTCCTTGACAAGACAGGAAATTTTGAGGATGTCACAATTTGTGACTTCCTTTTCAAGGAGACAATCCGCTACATTAAAGTTTTCCAAAAAAGTTACCGTTTTTACGGAGCAAGGGGTAGCCATGTTATCTTCTGTCCTTAATAGTGAAAGGGCAGTTCAGGTAAATATAGCTATCATGCGGTCGTTTGTGAAACTCCGAGAAATAATAGCGACCCATAAAGATTTGGCGCATAAGCTGGCGGAACTGGAAAGAAGAGTCGAAAAGAACGAGATAGAAACTAAAGGTGTCTTCGATGCCATTCGTCAGCTTATGGCGCCGCCTTCGAGGCCGAAAAGACGCATCGGTTTTTTGGCGGATAGAGAGGAAGAGAAATGAGAAATCTTTTTTGGATAATCATGGTGTTGTCGCTTTTTTTGTCTTCCTGCTCTTCCCCTCAAAAACAACCGGAAATCATCAATCCACAACAACAGGAAGAAACAGCAACGACGAGCGAGGCAGTGTTTACCTATGGGGGAGCGAACCGGGCCAAAATTATCGGGCTGACTCTCGGAGCTGAGCCGGTTCCGATAAAAGACGGCTATATCAGATTGACCGGTCTTTTGGCCGGCGCTTCCCCGATTGCTTGTGTCGAAATAAACGGGAAAGGGCAGTCGGTGGCCGAAAAAGAAGAGGTCAACGGTTACATTGTTTCCCAAATCAAGGAGAAGGAGGTTGTTTTGTGTTTAAAAAAATAGTTTCGGTTTTTCTTTTGTCGATTCTTCCCTCTGCGGTCTTTGCTTCCGAAATCATTCCCAAGCTCGATTTTCAGGATGCCGCGGTGATTGATGTGATTTCCTCCCTGGCCAAAAGAGAAAAGCTCAATCTTATTATCAGCGGTGACCAGGCGGCGCTCCTTTCCAAAAAGGCAACGTTGCATTTGACGGAGGTTGAAGCGGAGGAGGCATTAAGATATGTCCTTGATATAAGCGGAATCGATTACAGCATTGGGGAGGGGATCGTTTTTGTCTCTGCCGCTCCGGAGGGGATTGACCGGGTTTCGGCGGTTGAGCTTGATTATCTTTCAAGCCAAAAGGCGGCCGAAATCCTGTCCAAAGTCATGCCGCAGATAAAGGTTTCATCGGGAGAGAGGGCTCGGAGCATTATTCTTAAAGGAAAAGGGAAGGAGATACAAGGGGCGGAGGAGCTGCTCGATTCGCTCGATGTGCCGGTTCCGCGGATATTAATCGAGAGTAAAATTATCGAGGTTGCTAAGAGCGATGCGTTGCGGCTGGGGTGGCTGCATGGGAATCCGGCGGGGACCTTTAACTTTATAACGCCAAAAGATACGAAAAAAATTTCTCTCGCCTCCGATATACCGTCAACTCTGCAGGCCCTTTTGTCAAACGGCAAGGCGGATATCATTGCCAATCCGAGGATCGCCACTTTGGACAATCAAGAGGCGCAGATCAACATCGGCGACCGGGTCCCTTATGCGGTCCCGGTTTCAAGCTCCAGCACCACCACCCAGTGGAGCATAAGCTACATCGACGCGGGGATTCGGCTCAAGGTTACCCCGCATCTTGGAGAAGAAGGGGATATTACCGCCAATATTCAACCGGAGGTCTCGGCGATTTCGGAGTGGAGGACGACCCCCGCTGGGGATTTCCCGGTGATCTCAACCCGCAACGCTTCGGCCACCTTAAGGGTAAAAGACGGCGAGACAATTGTCATCGGCGGCTTAATGTCGGAGATCGAGCGCGACAATGTCGTTAAAATACCGATTTTGGGACACATCCCTTTTGCCGGCTTGCTTTTTACCAACCGCGTGAAACAGAAAGAGAAGACGGAGATTGTGTTTTTGATTACGCCGTATGTTATTTAGAGAAGCCCTTTGGTTGAAGGAATTCCCTTTTTTCGTTTGTTGATCGCGCACGCGCGCGAGAGCGCCACCCCGAAGGCCTTAAAGATCGCTTCGATCTTATGATGGGTATTTTTTCCTCTCACCAGCTCAATGTGCAGGGAAATTCCGGCCTTGTAAACAAACGATTCGAAAAATTCCTTGAGCATTTCGGCGTCAAAATAATATTTTATTTTTTTGCCGCCCGGAAGATCGACATAAAGCAGTTCGCGCGGGAACTTTGCCTTAAAAGTAAAATGCGGTCGGCCGGAGATATCAATCGCCGCCTTAACTTCGGCCAGGGATTCATCCATCGGTAAAACCGCGTGGCCGTAGCGTTCGATTTTCAGTTTTTTTCCAAGGGCCTTGTTGAACGCTTCCCCCAGCGCCAGCCCGGTGTCCTCGATTAAATGGTGCGGGTCGATTTCAATATCCCCCTTCGCTTCGATTTTCAAATCAAAGATGCCGTGTTTGGCAAAGAGTTCCAGCATGTGGTTGAAAAAGGGGAGGGGGGTTGCAATGACGCCCTTGCCCGAACCGTCGAGATTTAAGCCGATCGTAATTTGGGTCTCTTTTGTTTTTCGGACAACCTGTGCTTTGCGCGCCATCTTCAAAGTATAGCATTTTAAGCGAAAAAGTGGTATAATTATAAGTGAAAAAGAGGTGATTGGGGATGCCAAAGACCAAGAAACGTACCGTCTACTGCGACTGCGGTGCCCCGGTTTCAATCGGTTCGGTCTTCTGCTCGGAATGCAAGAAAAAAACCATGGAGAAAAACCAGAAGGTTTTAAATACCTCGTCCCCTATGCCCGATCTTTTCGCGATGGTGAGACGCGGGTAACGATCCGATCCAGAATTGAATTGGCGGTTGAGATTTTTTCCTGAAGCGGCAGTTGTTCGACTTCTCCCGCTTTGTCCAGAATAAAAACTTCGGAGCAATCCTCTTCAAACGCTTCCACATTGTTGGCCACGATCAGATCAAGATTTTTCTTCTTCATCTTTTCGCGGGCGTTCTCAATCAAATTGTTTGACTCTGCGGCAAAGCCGACCAAAAACGAGCCGTTCTTGCTCTTGCCCAGCTCCTCCAAAATATCAACGGTTCTGGTCAGTTCCAGGCTCATGGTGTCGGCCCGCTTCTGGAGCTTTTGCATAAAAGTAAAATTGGGGCGGTAGTCCGCTACCGCCGCGGTCATGATGATTACATCCTGTTTTTGAGCGGCGGCTTGTACCGCTTTATGCATCTCTTCCGCCGAAGTTACTTCAATCAAATTTACGTTTGCCGGCGGGTTCAAATAGGTTGGTCCGGAGATCAGAGTAACCTCCGCTCCCCTTCTTTTGGCGGCATGTGCCAGGGCAAAACCCATTTTGCCGGAAGAGCGGTTGCTGATAAAGCGGATCGGATCGATCGCCTCGCGGGTGGCGCCGGCGGTAATCAGGATTTTAAGTCCGGACAAATCATTCTTGTGGTTCAACAAATCGAAGACGGCGTCGATAACGGAAGAAACTTCGGCCATCCTTCCGGTTCCCTCTTCTCCGCAGGCGACTTCGCCGTAAACGGGGCCGATCAGCTTAATGCCGAGCTTTTGGATTTTTTTGGAGTTTTGCCGGACAACTTTATTTTCCCACATGACCGGGTTCATTGCCGGAGCGAAGATCACCGGGCATTTGACAGAAAGAAGGAGGGTCGACAGCGCGTCATCCGCCAGGCCGTTGGCGGTCTTTCCGATGATATTGGCGGTGGCGGGGGCAACCAGAACCAGATCGGCTTTTTCTCTCAAAGCGATATGGGGGACGGGGGTGTTGTTTAAGTCTTCGTCAAAAAGGTCGGTTATGACCGGATTGCCGCTTAGGGTCCTAAAAGTCAGGGGAGAGACAAACTTTTGCGCGGACACGGTCATCACGCAAAAAACTTCTGCCCCTTCTTTTTTCAGCCCGCGGACAATTTCACAGGTCTTGTAGGCCGCGATGCCGCCGGAAATACCGACAATTACGGTTTTACCGGTCAGCATTCTTTTTGGACT
Organism: candidate division WOR-1 bacterium RIFOXYB2_FULL_46_45; assembly: GCA_001771585.1. Classification (GTDB taxonomy): domain Bacteria; phylum Margulisbacteria; class WOR-1; order XYC2-FULL-46-14; family XYC2-FULL-46-14; genus XYC2-FULL-46-14. Next base: position 834,910 of record MEUE01000001.1, on the reverse strand, counting down.
TGCCCTTGCTGTGTTTGGCCAAACGGTCAAGCGCGTTGGCCCTCTTCTTCGGCTCTTCCTGCGGTTCTTCTTTTAGAAGCAGTTCTTCGGGCTTCTGCTTCTTTGGAGCGCTTTCAAGCTTGATGTTGATCTTGTTCGCCCAAATTTCGCGGATGGCGGTTACAATCGGGTTCGACGGGTCAAAATCATTGATGTACGGAAGCGAGCCGGCCGTGATCTGCTTGGCCCTCTCCGACACCGCATTTACGAGCAGGAACTTGTTCTTTGCTTTTCCCAATAAGCCGTCTACACTTTCTCTCAATTTAATAACACCCTCTCTTTTTCGACATTAATTATCGCCTGGATCTTTCGGGCCGCGTGTTCGACCTGGTCGTTTACCACAATATAATCGTATTTTTCCATAACCTGTAATTCGGCTATGGCGGCCCGCAACCTATAGTTCAAAAGCTCGGAGCTTTCGGTCTTCCTTCTCTTTAACCGGAAGGCGAGCATATCAACCGACGGAGGGATGATAAAAACAAAGACCGCCGATTTTCTCAAACGCGCTTTGTAGAGCCAATCTTTGATCGTCCCCGCCCCCTGGACATCAACTTCCAAAAGGACCACATTGTTCTTTTTTAAGTTCTCTTCTATAAATTCGCGCGGCGTGCCATAATAGCGTCCATGCACTTCCGCCCACTCCAGGAACTCGCCGTTTTTTACTTTTTCGGTAAACGCTTCTTTCGAGATAAAAAAATAATCCCGCTTATTCGCCTCCCCCAGCCGCGGCGGCCGGGTGGTGCAGGAGACCGACATCTTCAGCCGCGGATTAATCTTGCGCAGCCGCTTCACAATGGTGGACTTTCCCACCCCGGACGGTCCCGATAAGACAATCAGCAGTCCCCGTTTGTGTTTCGGCATTTGCTTCACAAATTATAGCATTTCTTCTTGTTTTTATCAAGGTTTTCTGATAGGATTAAGCATTAGGAGGGAATATAACATGAAAAAATTATTGGTGCTTTTTTGCCTGCTTTTGGTTATGGCTTCTTCTTCCCAGGCCTTGCTTTCTATGGGTGTTTCAGGAGCGTATTATAGTTACAATGGGAATTCCAGTTTTGGTTATGGGTTTGAACTGGGAATTCCAACGATTCCACTGCTCGATACCCGTTTGGTGGCTACCTGGGTGCCGGTTGCCGGGACCAGCAATGCCCTTATTCCGACAACGATTAACGCCAAATTTGGTCTTCCCGGTCTTCCTGTTTATGTAGATGCCGGGATCGGCTATCTTTTCTCCAGCATCCAGGGGGCGACAGTTACTGCCGGTTCACTTACCTATAATCTTTCGGTCGGCTACGAACAGAACTTCATGCCCCTCTCTAAATTTTTTATCCAGGGCGGATATGATGGGATGAACATTGACTATGGGGTCGGCAGTTACAATCTTTCAGGGATAGGGGCAAGGGCGGGCCTCCGCTTCTCCATTTAATGGACCTTTCGACCTTACGACATTCCGCCTCGCACATCCTGGCGGCGGCGGTAAAAGAATTATACCCTCAAGCCGAGCTTGGGATCGGTCCCGCAATCGAGGACGGCTTTTACTATGATTTCGATATTCCCAACGTGACACTTTCCGCCGAAGATCTTCCAAAAATCGAAGAGAAGATGAGGGAGATCATCAAAAAAAATCTTCCGTTCGAACGGGTTGAAGTAAAAAAAGCCGAAGCCGAAAAATTATTAAAAAAAGAAAAATACAAACTCGAACTGCTCAAAGATATACCGGACCAAACAGTAACTTTCTATAAAACCGGCAGTTTTACCGACCTCTGCCGCGGACCGCATATCAAATCGACCGGAGAGGTCAAGGCCTTCAAGCTCCTAACCGTCGCCGGGGCCTACTGGAAGGGGATTGAAACGAACCCGATGCTCCAGCGGATCTACGGGACCGCTTTCCTTTCGGAAACCGAATTAAAAGATCATGTCACCCGCCTGGAAGAGGCGATCAAAAGGGATCACCGCAAACTGGGACCCGAGCTCGATCTTTTCAGGATTTATCACGATGAGGCGGGGCCGGGGCTGGTTTACTACCATCCCAAAGGAGCGCAGCTGCGGCTTACCATTGAGGATTTTCTGCGTAAAGAGCACAAGAAGCGCGGCTACCAGTTTGTCATCACGCCGCATATCGCGAAAGTAAATTTATGGAACACCTCCGGACACACCAGCTACTACAAAGAGAATATGTATTTTCTGGAGATTGAAAAACAGCAGTATGTTTTGAAACCGATGAACTGTCCCGGGCATATTTTAATCTACAAGAGCAAATTGAGAAGCTACCGCGAACTGCCGATCCGCTTTTTTGAGTTGGGGACGGTCTACCGCTACGAACGCTCCGGGGTCTTGCACGGCCTGCTGCGGGTCCGCGGCTTTACCCAGGACGACGCGCATATCTTTTGCACCGAAGAGCAGTTGCAGAATGAAATTTCCAAAGTGATCGATTTCGCTTTTCTGATGCTTGATACTTTCGGCTTCAAATATGAAGTCGATCTCTCCACCCGGCCGGAAAAATATGCCGGAAGCGAAGAGAACTGGAAGCATGCCACCGAGGCCCTTATTCGGGCGTTAAAGGCCAGGGGGCAGGAGTATAAGATTGACGAAGGGGCCGGGGTTTTCTATGGACCAAAAATTGATATCAAGATGAAAGACGCGCTGGGGCGCCCCTGGCAGGGGCCGACGATCCAGGTTGATTTTAATCTTCCCGAAAAATTCGACTTGAACTATATCGATTCAAAAGGGGAGAAAAAACGGCCGGTGATGATCCACCGGGTAGTTTTGGGATCGATGGAGCGTTTCATCGGGGCCCTGATCGAAAACTACGGCGGGGCTTTTCCTCTCTGGCTCGCTCCGGTCCAGGTTGCCCTGCTTCCGATCGCCGACCGCCATATCAATTACGCCCAAAAAATAAAAGAAGAACTCGAAGCGCAAAACTTCAGGGTTGAGATTGATACCGGCACCGAAAAGATCGGGTCAAAGATAAGGGACGCGCAAATGCAAAAAATTCCTTACATGCTGATTGTCGGCGACAACGAGGAAAAGGCCAACAAGGTTTCGGTCCGTTCAAGAAGCAAGGGGGACCTCAAAGAGAAGGACCTTACCGAATTTGTTTCCATTTTGCGCGAAGAGATGGTATAATTGGAGAGTAGGAGAAGCATATCGCCAAGTTTTATTATGTAAATGACAGGATCAGAGTTCCAGAGGTGCGGGTAATCGGTCCGGACGGAGGACAGCTGGGAGTTCTGAAAACCATCGACGCGCTAAGACAGGCGCAAGAGCTGGGGAAAGACCTGGTCTTGATTGTTCCAAATGCCAAACCGCCGGTGGCCAGGATCATTGATTTTGGCAAACTGAAATACGAAGACACCAAGCACGAAAAAGAGGTCCGCAAAGCGCAAAAAGCGGGGGTCTTAAAAGAGGTTAAACTCTCTTTTAAGATCGGGGATCACGACCTGAATGTCCGGATCCGCCAGGCCCGCGAGTTCCTTGAAAAAGGGAACAAGGTGAAAGTGGCGGTCTATTTCAGGGGGCGGGAAGTGACCCATAAAGAGATCGGGAGGGCGGTCTTGCAGAAGCTGCTGGACGCGGTGGTGGATCTGGGGACCCCGGAGAAAAATCCGATGATGGAAGGAAGGAGTATGGTGATAATTTTATCGCCTAAAAAACATGCCTAAAATAAAAACGAGAAAAGCGGCGGCCAAACGTTTCAAGATAACCGGTTCCGGAAAGATCATCGCCCGGCACAGCAATTCACGGCATCTTTTGGAATGGAAGGGCCGGAAAAAGAAACGGCAGTACAAAAGAGGCCTGTTGGTTCACCCGACCGATATTCGCAGAGTAAAGGAGATGCTTCCATATGGTTAGAGTAAAACGCGGCAAGATGGGGCACCGCCGCCACAAAAAGGTTTTTGACCGGGCCAAGGGTTTCCGCGGATCGCTGAAAAAGCTTTACCGCGTCTCCAAAGAGGCCGTTACCCACGCGATGAAGCACGCCACCCGCGACCGCCGCCTGCGCAAGCGGGATATGCGGCGGCTTTGGGTCACCCGAGTCGGGATTGCGGTAAAAGAGCTGGGCTTGTCCTACAGCAAATTTATTAACGCGTTAAAAAAGAAAAATGTTTTGATAAACCGCAAGATGCTTTCGGACCTGGCAATTTTTGACAATGCCGCGTTCAAAAAACTGGTGGAGTTTATTTCGCAATGATCCAGATGTCCGTGGGCGGACTCGGTTTTGACCCCCGGAACCTCTCCCCGATGATCCTTTTACGAGATCCCGAAGAGATGAATTTTCTGCCGATCTGGATCGGCATTTTTGAGGCCGCCTCAATCGCTCTGGTTTTGCAAGGAATAAAGCCCCCCCGGCCGATGACCCACGACCTGCTCAAAGATGTTATTGAAAAATCCGGCTGCACGATCAATCGCGTTGTTATCAGTGAAATTCAGAACGGGACCTTTTTTTCGGTGATCGAACTGATGCGGGGGGAGAAAAAAATTTCAATCGACGCGCGGCCGTCGGACGCGATTGCTCTAGCGATGCGGGGCGAGACGCCGATTTTTGTCTCCGAAAACGTGATGCTGCAGGCCAAGCTGGTCAATGCCGACCGCGACGCGGAAGAGGCCCGCAAGTTCAAGGAATTCGTCAGCAACCTCAAGCCGGAAGATTTCACCAAGTATTACAATAAAGACTAGGGGGAATTAAGGCGGAGGCATAGGCGTAGGCGCAGGTAAGGCGAAGGAAAGGAAAATAAATATAATATTTTTCCTTTCCTTTTTTTCTTTCCTATCCTTTCCCTTCCTATGCCTATGCCTGTGCCTATGCCTTTTTTTTGAGGTAGAGTCCCATTAATTGCACCAGATATTCAAATGTTTGTTTTGAGCCGAGTTTACTTTTTCCCTGCCGCCTCTCCCCAAAGATAATCGGGTATTCTTCTACCCTCCGGTATTTTCCCCGGCAGAGGATCTCAAGGCAGATCTTGAAGCCGATCGGGTTCAAAGCAACCCCTTCTATCACCTCTTTTTTTAACATAAAAAAACCGGAGGTCAAATCCATAACTTTGGTTAAAGGCATCGCCGGAATACGCGCGACAAGAGAGATGATTTTTCGGTACCAGGGCCAATCTTTTGATCCTCCGCCGGCAACCAGGCGGCTGCCGACGACAAAATCGGCGCAATTGGTCTCAATCCTTGCCAGCATTCCGGACAAAGCTTCCGGCGGATGCTGGAGATCGGCGTCGATCACCGCCAAAATATTTCCTTTGGCGAGTTTAAACCCATCGATTACGGCGGAAGAAAGTCCCAGCCGCTTGGGGCGGGAGAGGAGTGTTAGATTGAATTTTTGGGAGAGCTTTTTGGCGGTTTCAGCCGTGTTATCTTGTGAATTGTCATCGACTATAATCAATTCGGAATCTTTTGGGACCGAATTGAATATCCTCTCTGCCAGCTCCGGCAGGTTTTTTCCTTCGTTTAATGCGGGGGCTATGATGGATAACATGACTTAATAGTACACGAATTTATTGAAATTTTCATCCAAAATTCACGATATATATACATAGGGCGAATCCCCTAAGGAGGATCTTGGTGGGCGTATTTGGAGTGTTTCGAAGAATGTTTTCCGATCAAGCGCGTATCCGTCCGGCCGCTTCCCGCAGGGCTCCTGTCCCTGGCGCTCCTAGCGTTGTGAGGCTTAATTCTTTAAACGGTTTCCGTTTTGAATTTAATGCACTTCACCATAAATATGTTTTTACTAAGACCGGGGGAGGAGAATTTGTCGCTTTTTTATATGAGGAAGAAGATTTGGGCGGTTTCGGGAGTGAACAGGTTGCGAGAAAAATACTTATCCAGGATGAAGATGTTTCACTTGGAGCTTTTTCTTTTGTTTTGGGGAAAAAAGGGGAAATTGAGGTTCTTTCGATCGTGATAGAGGTTGTGCATGGTAAGCCGTGTAGTATAAGTGTTGATGAGGCAGAAGAAAAAATGTTTAAGATTGGACAGAAGTATTATTATTTTGTCGGGATGAGGGATGGACACTATAGTATTTTTCCGTCCAGTAAAAGTGGAGACTGTATTGAGCATCTTATTTTAAGATCGGGGGAGGGAGAAGCGCAATACAAACAAGTTTTTACCGCTTTGGTTGAAAACGGAACGCTGACCATAAAAAAACTTAAACCATATTATTTTCCTTCAGTTAAACCAAAGGCAGAGGAAAAAGTGCAGCCGAACGATGTTTCTTTTGCCGGGAAATATGGGCGTTGGGGCAGAATGGTTGAAAAAGAACTTCGCATCGCGAATGCGATTGCGGATCCGAAAGAGCGCTTGCTTGCGATATCTTGGCTTCGCCGAAGCTTGTTGGCGGGATTGTTTAGAACAAGAACCAAAGGCATAAGGTTATCAAAAAAACTCCACAACACGATAAGAAAAATAGAAATTACCGAGGACATCAACGATCTTTTTGACAGGGCGCTGGGGATCCGGCTTTTTAGAGAAAGAACAAATATTGAAAGGTTAAGAGCTGTTTTTTTGGTTGATGCTCTTATTAAATTAGATTTCTCCCGGCCCATAGAATTTCAGCCGGGGTATTCGGTCCGTTTTAGCGCCGATCGGAAACAGGGCAAAACAAAAAGAGAAGAAATTGAATTACTGAGAAAAAATTTATTGTCGTTTTATTCTCTTCCATCTTATTACAGGGAAGAGATGCTCCGCCGGTCTGATGAACTGGTAATCCGCTCAAGGGAGGAATTAAGGGGAATTGCCCATTTCAGCCATCGCCGCAGGGAGGTGGCGATGGGAACGCAGGTACTTGATCGCGCGACCGGAATGATTGTCGGCATTATGGCGCACGAAGCGGGGCATCCGCAGGAAATACTTCAAAATGATGCAAAGAGGCAAATTGGCGAACTTGCCAGAAAAGAATATGCCGCAACCCTTGATAAACATGAGAAGGGGAAAACTTATAGGGAATGGGACGAGCGTGAGGGCAAAAAGATTTTGACGGACGAAGAGTATGAAATGCTTGGGGACGGCGAGATTTTTGCCAACACCCTTGCCGCTTTTTATTCTGACAACAAGGAATATTTTCTCAGGCGGCCAAAACTTTGGTCTATTATGGAAGAATTTGATCTTACCTTGATGCAAAGATATCTTTAAGTATAGTATAATTAAAATATGGCATTCGAAGGACTTGGCAAGCTTTTAATTTATATTGGAATAATAGTTGTCCTGCTTGGCGGGTTGTTTCTTTTGGCGGGGAAAGTCAGCTGGCTGGGGCGGCTCCCCGGAGACCTTTTGATCCGCCGTAGTAATTTTACGATTTATATCCCGATTACCACCATGTTGCTGGTCAGCTTGCTTTTGACCCTGCTTTTAAATGTCTTCTTCCGCAGATGAAGATGATAATAAAAAAAGAAGTCCCGAATTTTTATCACGAATTAATATCCCAAATGATCTCAAATCCCCGAATTTGTTCTCGAATTGCCCCTCCCCGGTGGGGAGGAAAGATTTGAGAAATGTATTTGAGTATTCGGGACTTCCCATTCGAGCTGGAGGATTAGAATTCATTCGGGACCGACGATTCGCGATAAAAATTTGAGAGAACGGAAAATAAATGAGAACCTCCGATTTTGATTATGAGCTTCCACAAGATTTGATTGCCCAAACGCCCGCATCGAAGAGGGATGGAAGTAAGCTTATGGTTTTGGATGCCGGACAAAAGACAATCGAACATAAAAAGTTTCCCGATATTATTGATTATCTTCACAAAGGGGATCTTTTGGTTTTGAATGATACAAAAGTTCTCCCGGCGCAGATTGAGGGGATCAAAGAAGGGGGGACGGCGAAGATTCATGTTTTATTGCTAGGGACAGGACATTGTCCTGTCCGTACGGGCCGCATTCAAAAATGCCTGGTGAAGCCGGGAAAAAGATTAAAAGTTGGATCCCGGATTATTTTTGGAAAAGGGGAATTGATCGGAACGGTTTTGGAGAAGACCGGATCGGGAGAACAGATTATTGAATTTAAGGGGAATCTTGAAAAGTTTATGAAGAGAAACGGGAAGATACCGTTGCCTCCTTACATTAAATCCGAAACTCTAAACTCTAAACAAGCTCAAAATTCTAAATCCAAATTATCCAAACGATATCAAACCGTCTATGCCGATAAATTGGGAGCTTCGGCTGCGCCGACGGCCGGGTTGCACTTCACAAAAAAGCTGCTTTCAAAAATAAAAAAGAAGGGGATCAAAATCGCCTATGTAACGCTCCATACCGGATTGGATACTTTTCGGCCGGTCTATGCCGAGAACATTGAAGAGCACAAGATGCACTCCGAATCCTTCGAGGTGCCGGAGGAGACAAGGGAAGCGATTAAAAAGGCCAGGAGGGTCATTGCCGTTGGAACAACGACGGTGAGGGCATTAGAATCGAACTCACCCCTAACCCCTCTCTTTTCAAGAGAGGGGAAGACAAATTTATTCATCAAACCTGGATACAAATTCAAAGTCATTGATGCCATGATCACCAATTTTCATTTTCCGAGGACGACTTTGTTGATGATGGTTAGCGCTTTTGCGGGGCGGGAATTTATCCTCGACGCCTACCGCGAGGCGATATTAAAGCACTACCGCTTTTTTTCCTTCGGCGATGCGATGTTTATTCGTTAATAGCCATTTCGCCCCGCTCAAGGAGCTTCCCTTCGGAGATGATAGTATAAAGATACGCCCCGTTACCCTGGATCTGCCCGGCGGAGGATTTGCCGTCCCAGGTTACTTCGTTTTCTCCAACCTTACCGCCGGTTGAACCGGACGGGTAGCTGTTCTGCCAGACCATTCTGCCGGCGAGATCAAAGATCATGATTTTTATATCCGCGTTGTCGGAGAGAGAATAATTGATGGTGGTCGGTGAGCCCGATGACGGTTTGAAGGGGTTCGGATAGTTCATCGGTTTGGCAAGGACTCTCGCTTTTCCGGAGTAGGTTTTGATTCCCGAATAAGAAATGCTGTTTTCTTTTCCCAGCGCGTCTTTGGCGGTAATTTTGACGGTGTGGGTTCCTTCTTTCAAGGACATTTTTAAAGATGCCGCGACGGCCTTATTGGCGGTATCTTTGGCCGATATTTGCGCGCCGGTGATGTTGGTTCCGTCAATCGCAATGGCGATAGTTTCGGGTGAAACCCCGTTGTCGTCGGAGAGGTCAACGGTTAAAGTGTCGGTGGGGGAGATGATGGCATCATTGGCTAGAGTGTTATTTCCTATTTTGGCGGAGATGGTGGGCCCGATAGAATTAATGTAAAAGTTTTGTGTTTTTGATTTTATTTCCGTTCCTTTATAGGATGAAGAAACATACCAAGAATGGCTTCCCTCTCCCAGAGAAGATGAATAAGTTAATTTATCTGTTCCGGCCACTTTTTTCCCATCAATATATATATCATAATTGGTAAACTTATAAGAACCGATCCAGGCAAAAGGGGCTGAACCGTTATCGAATTTTACCCCTTCCGCCGGTGAGGAGAGAGAAATAGTAGGCTCTTTGGTATCAACCGTGATTTCCCAGGTTTGAGAGGTTACCGTTTGTGAAAACAACCCTATATTAGCGGTTGATTGCACATACCATTTGTAAATCCCATCCGATAGGTTTTTAAAAGGATAGGTTCCGGCCGTGGTTGTATACTTGGTTCCATTTAAGTAAAGGTCATAGCTTGTAAAGCTGGTTGAGGTTCCCCAAGAAAAAGTTGCTGAACTTTCGTTCGTTACGGCCTTGTCGGCAGGGGAAGCGAGGGTGATTTTGGGATATACCGGCTGGGTTAGGGTAAATCTCCTTATTTCCGATGATTTTATGTTGCCAAAATTGTCATAGACATCGATTCTCCAGCTGTAGGTCTTTGCATCAAAGCTTCCGTTAATGTTCCAGGAAACTTCTGATTGAGTTGTGCTGGCAGACAGAACTGTTTTTGGGGTAAGGATTGCTTGGGTTTCTGTTAAATATTCTTGTGTATAGTTGTTGACTTTGTCGGCATTTTCAGAATGTTCATAAATATACAATGCGTAGTTTTTTACAAAATTGGGTGATTCGGATGACAAAGATACTGTTTTTGCCGAAAAAGAGGGAAGACTGTTTGTGCTGTACTTGTCTGCCGGAGAAATCAGTGTCGGCGCATCAAGCTTGACCTCAAATGGTTTTGTGAGCGATTGGTTTGTGTTTCCTGCCACATCTCTTGTTATGATATAAAAAGAGTAATTTCCCGGCTTTAACTTGGTTGACGATACATAATAATTTTTTCCGGACGAGTCAGTTTTAATTTCGGTCTTAAGGTCGATAGATGATTTTCCGTCTAAGAGCGAGAAGGATGTTTCATTTGGCCCTTTAATATATATAGTCGGATTACCCATTCCGGAGACTTCGTCCGATCCCGGCTTCCATTTATAGGCTATGTAGGTATCCGGAGCGACCGCAAGCTCGGTTGCCGCGGTTGGGGCTTTGCTGTCAATGCCAAAATAAAAGCTTACTTCGTTTGTTGCAACATTGCCTGCTTCGTCCGAAGCCTTTACCCGTGCTTCATAAAGTCCATCCGGCAAGGCCTCTTTTGTAAGTACTTCGTAAACCGGGGCATTAAAATGATTAGCAGATGATGAGTAATAATTAAAGACTTTAGGAGATGCTGTGTCTGAGGTTTTGTAGGGAATAGTTTTCTTTATAACATAATTTTTAGGGAATTTAAATAAAAATGCAATCGGATCTTTATACTTTGCCAGTTCAAAATCATAAGATTTGATTTCCGAGGCGGCATCAGATCCTTCTTGGAAATAAAAAAATGGAACAAAGGCCTCTTTTGTCCAGGATAAATTGGTGATTTGATTGGGATCCGGAACTCCAACCAATTTTGTAGTGAACCAGCTGCTGTTAAAAGTTTCAATTTTTGTCGGGTTAGTTGGAGCAGTGTTGTCGTAGATAAAAGTGGCATTAGCCAAGTTTTGATTTCCTGCCTTATCTTTTGCAAGAATCCTTACAGCATAATGATCCCCATCCTTCAGTCCGGCAATCAAAGTTGACATATTGGTGTTATAAGCCCATGTTCCGGCCGTAGAATTATAAGTTGCCGGAATTCTAAGGATTGAGCTACCGGAAAACACCCACGCGGTTCCGTTCCAACTCCAAAAATTTGGAGAGCTACCCGCATAAACCTCCACGGAAACATTATCAATTCCGGAGAGGGTGTCCTTTGCTTCTCCGGTAAATCCGCCGGTTAAATTTGAGCTGTTAACATAATAGTTCCAAGTAGTCGAATTTTGGTTAGTGGAGGGGGGGGAAATGGTGGTGGTGGGGGATGTGAAGTCGGTGGTCCTTGAAAATAGGGACGATTCAGTTACTAAAGTAGCCAGATCTTTTACAGATAATCGCAAGTAAAAAACTTCATTTTCTCCCAATTTTCCCAAATCACTTTCTTTTGAAGAATAACTCCCTTCAACAAGAAGATATTTAGAATAAGCATCCTGGGAGTTTTTTATAACGGAAAAGAACTTGTAGGAGGTTGTATTAATCCATAACAGGCCATTAAGAAGAGCATATCCTTGTGAATCGTTCACGGGAGTTGTGGACGCATTTGATGGAAAATAAATCCAAGTAGAAAGCGATGGCCACCATAATTGATAATATTTTCCTAAATCATTCTTGTTGATTTTGTAAAGATTGATCCCAATTTGATAAAGTCCAATATCGCCAGCTTCTCCGTCCGAAACCTCTAAACTTATAAGGTTGTTTTGTAAAGAATCCTTATTAATATACCCGGTTTCTGAAGTGCTCCCTCCCACCTTAAAATAGTTAATATTCGGATAGTTAGTGTCAGCCGAATAAGCTAATGAAGACAGTAATAGTAAACAAAAAATGACAAAAATAGAAGCTTTGAATAATTTCATGATTCTTCCCCCTTCGACCCCCTTTTTTCAAGAGGGGGTCTGTGGGCATTATTGTAACCTATTCTTCATAAGAAACAAAGGGGAACTTGCGAGGGAGGGAAGTAGGGATAAGGGAGTGGATGCCGGTATGGAAGCTGGAGATAAGATAATGGAAGCCGGACATAAAACGCAAAATTGGCGGCAAAATTGCTGGGAAAAAGAGAGAAGAAAAGGCCCGTAAGGGCCCGTAAAGGCAATAAGGGCAAGAAAGGAAAAAAAGAGGGAGGAAGTAAAATGGAAAACACAAGCGAATACGGACACAGGAAAATGATCGTTTGGAAAAATCTGGATAAAATGGAGGAGATGATACAAAAAGAAATTTTAAAGCATATTCCCTACAATTGTTTTCAGCTTCGTGATCAAATTGAGCGGGCTTCAAGTTCTTGCACTGCTAATTTTATTGAAGGATACTATAGCGGATCGATCAAGGAGTATATAAAATTTTTAAAATACAGCAAAAGATCCCTGGCCGAATTACAGGACTGGATCAGAAGAATTTTTCGTAAGAATTTTATTTCCGAAAACCTTTATTTGACTTTTGACAGAATAAGCATACAAACAATGTTTTTGCAGAATCGGCTGATTAACGCATTAGAATTAAAAGTATCGAGAGGAAATCACCCTAAGCCCTTCTCGCCTTTGTAGCCCTTACGGGCCTTTACGGGCCATTTTCCCTATTTCCCCAACACCTTCGCCTGCGTAACCACAACCGCCGGAACCGGCGCCTTGGTCTTGCCGGTGGCAACCAGGTAGAGATATTCGTTGCGTTCTTTCTCGGAGGCAAAGGCCGGTTCATTCGGATTGGCTTTCTTCGCCTGCTGTTCTACCAGAGGCGGGGCTTTCTTCACAATATTATCGGGTGAAAAAGCGACCGAAATATAATGGGCATTGTTGTTTTCAACCAGGCTGTTATTTTTATAGGCATAATCAAAGGAGAAACCGGCGACATTCAAGCCGACCCCGATCGCGAAATCGGTTACCGTCTCGTTTTTACCGGTCGAACTCTGGTCCAAACCGCCTCTCAAGGCCAGCATCGGGAGCGGCTTCCATTCAACGCCGCTGTGCAGGGCCAGAGGAGCGCTGCAGGAGGCCGGGATATCCAGATCGGCCGCGATTAATATATTCGGATTCAAAAGGTAGCTGCCCCCCACCTTCAAATAGGCGGGAATCGTGTCTTTGGTGTTGGTCTTCCACGTTACGCTTCCACCCATATCTCCGGGAAGAATGTTCTGGATCACTGCGCCGACTTTGACCTGGTCGTTCGGGCGGGCCAGGATTCCAAGGTCAAGATCAAAACCGCTGCCGCTTCCGTCCACCCCTTCAAAATTATTGCTAAGTGCTTTCAAACTGGCGCCGATATAGGTATTTTTATAGGCCTCTTTTCCATATGATAGAACCAGCATATTACTTCCATATGATATGGGGGTAGCGCCGGTCAAACTGGCTTTGTCGGTGGTCAAGAATCCGGCCGGGGTGACGGCCCCAATGTAGCCGACTCCGATTACGCCGGTCTGAAGGGAATAAATACCGCCTAACATCTTATAGTCAACGCGGTCCAAGAGCTTGGTCTGCATGCTGGTGATACCCCATGATTTCGCGGTAGCGATACCGGCCGGGTTGGTGAAAAGGGCATCGGCTCCATCCGCTACTCCGACGTAGGCGCGTCCCATGGCGATTGTTCGGGCGCTTAAGCCGGCAATAGATAGGTCAACGGTCGTTTTTTCCGCGTAGGATAGGGTGGCCAGCAGGGCCAGGATGGTAACCATTAAGGTTGTAAGCTTCAGACTTTTCATCGGGTATTTAACACCTCTTTGTCTCGGCCTCATGGGCCTGACATAGGTACTATCGTATTTGGAGGCGCCAGACTTGCATGCTAAAATGGATTATGCGGTTTACAATAGTAAAGAAGAGCAAAAGGTCAAAAGCCAGAGTAGGGAAGATCATAACCGAGCACGGGGAGGTTGATACTCCGGCTTTTTTGCCGATCGCTACCCAGGGGGCGATCAAGGCGCTCCTGTTTAAGGACTTGAAAGAATTAGGCGCCCAGATCACGTTATGCAATACTTATCATCTATATTTGAGACCAGGGGATCGGGTGATCAGGGAAGCGGGGGGACTTCACAAATTCATAGCCTGGGAGAGGCCGATTTTGACCGATTCGGGGGGCTTTCAGGTCTACAGCTTATCCGAGTTTAGAAAGGTGACGGAGGAGGGAGTCGAATTCAAATCACACATTGACGGGACCAGGCACTTTTTTACCCCCGCCAAGGTCCTCGAAATCCAGAACAATTTTGGCTCCGACATCATGATGCCTTTGGATGAATGCGTCGGTTTTCCCTGTACCCACAAAGAAGCCGAGGAAGCGGTTCGCAGAACCACGCTTTGGGCACAAACTTCTAAATTCCATATTTCTAACCTCCATACCGGCATCCATACCCAACACCCAAATTCCAGATTGTTTGGAATAGTCCAAGGAGGCACTTTCCCCGACCTAAGAAAAAGATCGGCAGAAGAGATTGCTGAAATCGGATTCCCGGGGTACGGAATAGGGGGATTATCGGTGGGGGAGCCGCAAGAGAAGATGTTCGCGATGCTGGAATCGATTTCAGGGATTCTTCCGGAAAATACCCCGAAACATCTGTTGGGGGTCGGCTACGCCTCTGATATCCTGGGGGCGGTCAAATACGGGATGGATACTTTTGACTGCGTGATCCCGACCCGCCTGGCGCGCCATGGATCGTACTTAACCTACGAAGGGAAACAGAGCATCCGGGCGGCCCGCTTCGAAAAGGATTTTACTCCGATCGATCCGGAGTGCGATTGCTACACTTGCCGAAACCATTCAAAAGCGTATATCCGCCACATCTTCGGCGCGCGCGAAATCGCTGCCATGCAGCTTTTGACGATTCATAATCTGAGATTTTTTATGCGGCTGATGCAGAAGGTGCGTCAGGAGATTTTGGAGGAATAGTCAATCGCCGCCTGGCGCGGGTTCTCGGCATAAATTATCGCCCTGGCGACATTGATGATATAATTTTTCTTCATGGGTGGAATTTCCCCGCCCTGTGCCCCGATTCCGGGAATTAAAATCGGCAGGTCTCCGGTGATTTTTTCGATCTCTTTCAACTGTTCCGGTTTGGTCGCTCCGACCACGATCCCGATATTATTATTAACGTTCCATTCGACCGCCTTTTTGGCGATCTTTAAGAATACCTCGTTTTCAAAATTGGCGGAGCTCGGATTCGAAGTCAGGCAGAGGATAAAAACCATCTTGTCTTTATAATCGATAAACGGTTTGACCGTATCAAAACCCATATACGGATTTATTGTCACCGCGTCGGCCTTAAAAAATTCAAAAGCAATTTTGGCGTATTGTTTGGCGGTGTTTCCGATGTCCCCGTATTTCGCGTCAAGAATTACCGGCACCTCGGTCTTTTGATGGATATATTCGATCGTGCGGAGAAGGTCGGGCGTTTTATAAAAAGCAAGGTTCGGCTTATAGGCGCAGACCAGGTCATGGGTTTGGTCTATGATCTTTTGGTTGAATTCAAAAACAGAGGGGACATTCTCCGGGTCAAGCCCGACGCAGAGGCGGCTTTTATTCTCCAGTATCGCCTTCATCTTCTTCCGCTTTTTCTCTCTCTTTTTCGGCCATCATGTCACCGATGGTGATTTTGTTTTCCGAGGGGAGGCCTTCCATCTCTTTGTTTACGGCCGCTTTTTCCCGGTCTATCCCGACCTGCTTTATGGAGAGACCGATTTTTTGCTCTTCGGGAATAACCCGCAGGATTTTCGCGTCAACCGTGTCGCCGATCTTTATAACCTCTTCGATATTCTCAAATTTATTTTGAGAAATTTCGGAGATGTGGACCAGCCCTTCCAGGTTCCCCGGCAGTTCCACAAAAGTTCCGAACTTTACAAAGCGGAGAATCTTCACTTTCACAATCTGTCCGGGCTTGTAGGTTTGGGCCGCCTTTTCCCACGGGTCGTCTTGTAATTCTTTGTAGCCCAAAGAGACCTTGCGGTTTTTGCGGTCGACGCCCAAGATCAAAACCTCGATCTCATCGCCGACTTTGAGGACTTCGGAAGGGTGCTTTACTCTTTTCCAGGAGAGTTCGGAGAGATGGAGGAGCCCCTCAACCCCGCCGATATTCACAAAAGCGCCAAAGCTTTTGATACTTGAGACGCGGCCTTTTTTAACCTGGCCGATCTCAAGCTCTTCAAAAATTTTCTGCGTGTCGATCTTCTCTTTTTCCCCGGCCGCCTGGCGGTGGGACATTACGATTTTTCCCTGCCGCGGATCAACCTGGATAATTTTTACCATGATGGTCTTGCCGACAAATTCTTCAAGCGGCGTTTCCGGCGCTTTGTCTACCTGTGAGGCGGGAATAAAGCCGCGGATCCCTTTGCAGTCAATAAGAAGGCCCCCTTTGACCGCGCTTTTGACGACCGCTTCAAGTACGCTTCTGCGACGGTAGGCCTCGAAAGCGTGGTCCCATTTCAGGTGTTCTTCGGCACGGTTTTGCGAGACCACGACATAGCCCTCTTTGCTCTCCAGCCGCTCAACCATCACCTTGATCTTGTCTCCAACTTTTATTGTTCCGCTAAAATCGTCCTTTCTCAAAAGGGCGTCAGATTTTGATTTTATGTCAACCAGCGCTCCGGTCAGGTCCACTTTTAAAACAACTCCCTCCACGATATCGCCAACCTGGATATCTTTTGGGGCGTTCTTGGAATAAGCCGCGTCATCGGGGGAGATGGGGGAAGGCGTAGGCGCAGGCATAGGCTTAGGTGAGGAGGGAGGAGAGGCAGCAGGGGAGGAAGAAGAAGGAGGAGGTGCAGAATGAGAGGGAGGAGAAAGATGAGTGGCGGAGAGGGCCTTTTCGGCCGGTTTATCTTTTTTGTGGGTATCGAGTTCCTTAAGCGCTCCCTGGATTAAGGCATCGACATCGGAATCGATCGTCCGTCCGGCATCCGCTCCCAAAGTTGTCCCTTCAAACTTTTCTTCTTTTTCTTCACCCATAATAATCTTATTATAGCACAAGTATGCTATAATACTCAAAGATGCGTAAATTAGCGGCTTCAACTATTACCGGCGCGATAAAGAAACTCTGCATTGAAGCGAACCAGAACTTGAGTCTCGATATGCTGGCAATCCTCAAACACGCTCATTCCGTCGAAAAGAAGCCGGCCGCCAAGCTGGTCCTCGATGAAATTATCCGCAACGCCAAAGTTGCCGCCGACGACCATGTCCCTCTTTGCCAGGACACCGGATTTCTGATTGTTTTTATAGAGATCGGAGAAGAAGTCCACATCAAGGGGAATCTCCGCGAAGCGGTGAACGACGGGGTGCGGGCCGGATACAAGGACTTTCGCAAGTCGATCGTCGACAACCCGATTTTGAGAAAAAACACCAGGGACAACACTCCGGCAATCCTGCATATCGATTTTGTTCCCGGCGACAAGATCAAAATAGGGATCCTGCCGAAAGGGGGCGGGGCGGAAAACTGCGGTTTTCAAAAAATGTTTTTGCCGACCGCCTCGCGAGACGAGATCGTTGCCTACATTGTCGAAGGGATAAAAGAAAAAGCTCCGCTGGCTTGTCCGCCGATTATTATAGGAGTGGGGATGGGGGGAACCTTTGATTATTCCACCTTTCTGGCTAAAAAAGCTTTGACCCGCCCGCTTAACCGGCCGAATCCGGACACCGGAATTGCCAAGATGGAAGATGAAATCTTAAAAAAGGTTAATCGGCTCGGCATCGGCGCAATGGGACTGGGAGGGGATATTACGGCGCTGGCGGTTTTGATCGAAACTTTTCCCTGCCACATCGCGTCGCTTCCGGTCGCGGTAAACCTGGAATGCCACAGCCACCGTTATCGGGAGGTTACAATATAAGATGTCGAAATATTATGAAATAGAACTGCCGCTGAAAGATGAAGACATAAAAAAACTTAAAGCGGGCGATCGGGTTGCCCTAAGCGGCAAGGTCTTAACCGCCCGCGATGCCGCGCACCAACGGGTTGCCAATATCTTGAAAAAAAAGAAAAAACCGCCCTTTGATCCGTCCGGCAGAGTGATTTTTTATGCCGGTCCGACTCCCTCCCGCCATTCCGGGCGCTTGATCGGGGCGATCGGTCCGACCACCTCCTCCCGCATGGATTCTTATATGCCGATGATGTTTAAGCTGGGGGTCAGGGCGACGATCGGCAAAGGACCCCGTTCGGAAGAGGTCAAAAAACTGCATAAAAAATACAAAGCGATTTATTTTGTCGCTACCGGCGGCGTGGCCGCCCTCTTGTCCCGCCATGTTTCCGAAGCGAAAAAGATCGCCTACGAAGACCTGGGTCCAGAAGCGGTCTTGGAACTTAAACTTTACAAATTCCCCGTCATTGTTGCCTACGACGCGCAGGGCAGAGATGCGTTTTTTCACTAGTCTTCTGCTCCTGCTTCTTTTTTTCTCACCGGTCTTAGCGGAAGAATATGACGGGATCTGGTTCCTCGGATTTAACACAAAGAAATCCGCTTGCCGCAATCAGGAGATCCGCCTAAAAATCGCGCAGGCATTGACCAAAGAAGCCCCTAGCATCATCCCTCCCGGAAATGTTGGGGCCTGCGATCCTTTTTCTCTCCAG
Organism: candidate division WOR-1 bacterium RIFOXYB2_FULL_46_45; assembly: GCA_001771585.1. Taxonomy (GTDB): domain Bacteria; phylum Margulisbacteria; class WOR-1; order XYC2-FULL-46-14; family XYC2-FULL-46-14; genus XYC2-FULL-46-14. Next base: position 816,309 of record MEUE01000001.1, on the reverse strand, counting down.
GATTTTGACGCTTCGGCGATTCGCTTTCCGCGCACGGTCACCCTTCTCCACACCGACGGGGTAAAGACCAAAGAGATCGCGAAAGATATAGATCATAAGCTGGCAAAAGCCGGCGTGAAGGTCAAAATAAAAATAGTTGATTATGCCAAAGGGAGGACGTGGGAAGAGACCTTGGCGAAAGAGCAGTTTGATCTTTTTCTGATGGGCTACAAGGCCAAAAGTTCCAAGGATTTGCTCCTCGGTCTTTTTTCTCCGAAAGGGGAGGCTAATTTTACAAAATATAATAATAAGTCGATTACCGGGCTTATCGGCGCGAATAAGCTTAAAGAGGCCAATCTCCTGCTTCAACAAGAGATGCCGGCGCTGGTTATTTTTTATATCACCAAGTTATGAACACACTCGATTATTTCATCAAAGTCCCGACAGTCGATGTCCACCTTTATGCTCCTTTTTTTGAGGCCTTTGAGGGGATGCTCTCTCTACGCACCCCCAACCCTTCCAAGACCGAATTTACTACTTTGCACTTCATGGTCTCGCCGGATTTTAGAATAGAATTTGAAGGGGTGGTGGAGAGGGCGGGGTTGATTACAAGTCAAGCTTAATCCAATACTTGACAAAAACAATAAATACTTGTAAGATGGCTTGGGAGGTGTTCTTATGGAAACAGAAACGACCGTTTCTAAGCGCTGGCAGACGGCGGTTCCGGCGGAAATTTGCAGAAAATACGGGATTAAGGCGGGACAGAAGATCGCCTGGCTGGACTTGGGGAACTTTATAACTATTTTTCCGGTTCCCAAATCTCCAATAAAATCTTTTCGGGGCAGTTCCGTGGACTTTTTGAAAACTCTTTTGGAGGAGAGGAAAAAAGAGAGAGAAAGAGACAATGGCAAATAAGAAGCCCTATGTTTTGGATACTTCCGCGATCTTTTGCCTAAAAGATAACGCTCCCGGAGCGGAAAAAGTTGAAAAAATTTTGGAGGGACAGAATAAGATTTACGCTTCTTTTATGAGTTACATGGAATATTTATATATTGTGCTGATGAGGATGGGGGAGGAGCAGGCGCGGGCGGATTATCTTAAATTGACCATGCTGCCGATTGAAGTTGTTGAAAGCAATGAAGAATTAAGGTTTGCCGCGGCCGAATTAAAGGCAAACCACCAGGTTTCATTGGCGGACGCGTGGATTGCCGCTACCGCGCAGCAGTTGAATGCCGTTTTGGTTCATCGGGACCCTGAATTTGAGGCGTTAAACAAACAAATCGAATGTCTGGTTTTGCCGTATAAGATTTAATGATCCAGCTGCTGAACCGAATTATAAAACGCGTCCGAGAGCTGATTTTGCCAACCTAAGGTATTCTTCGTTTTCTTTTTTGCTTACCGATACGCCACCAGCATAAAGGCCAACATTGTTGGTCATAGCAGTTTAATTGGCCCCGCTTTAAAAATATTCTTAATTAATTGATCGTTTTTCTTTCTTTCTTTAAATTCAGCTTCGCTCAAATTTATTATATTAAATTCCCGGCCGGTTTCTTTTTGCAATTTATTGATCCTTTTTTGGAGTTCAAGAATTGAATGGCTGCCGATAATTAAGAGGTCTATGTCGCTTGAAGAATCCATTTTTTCTCTCGCGTAAGAACCAAAAATATAGGCCTCTTTAATACCCGCGACCTCTTTGGTGATTTGTTTTAGCTTGTGTTCCAGCCCGAAAGTTTTTAGAAATATTTGTTTGTAATGATCCAGAAGGGCAAACTTTTTGTTTAGCGAGAAATAGCGTTCTTTTCCCCTGAACTCACTTTTAAAAAGGCCTTCTTTTTCCAGCTCTTCCAATTTGCGATGAAGATTTTTGGGGTCCAATTCAAGCGCCTTGGCCAATTCGTTAGCGTAACGCTCCGTGTCCGGATTGAGAAAGTAGTATTCCAGTATTTTTGCCGTTATTTTTGATTTAAATGAAATCATCATAAATTACCATATATATGGTAAAACTCTACCATAAAGAGTTATTGTCGGCAAGTGGGTTTTTTGGAGAGATATGTTATAATATCCCAATGAAAGATCTCGTTTCAATCCACGACCTTTCAAGGCAAGAAGTTTCTGATATTCTTGATTTAACCGCCAAAATAAAAGCGGAGCCGTTAAATAGCGAGCGCCTCAAGGGAAAAAGCCTGGCCTTAATCTTTGAAAAACCGTCCAACCGCACCCGCGTCTCTTTTGAAGTCGGCATGTTCCAATTGGGCGGCCACGCCGTCTCCCTTTCCGCCGAGATTTCAAAACGCGAAGCGATCGAAGATGTCGGTAAAACGCTCTCCCGCTATGTCAGCGGGATCATGCTCCGCACATTCGAGCACGACAAAGTTGTCCGTCTTGCCCATGCTTCTTCGGTCCCGGTCATAAACGGGCTCTCGGACTTAGAACATCCCTGCCAGGCGTTGGCTGACGTGTTTACTATTAGGGAATGGCAGGGAAGGGCAGGGAAAAGCAAGGAAGGGCAGGGAATGAAAGTAGCGTATATCGGTGACGGAAACAATGTCTGCCATTCGCTGATGCTGGCTTGCGCCAAAACCGGCTTGAACCTTTTTATCGCGACACCAAAAGGATATGAACCGGCGGCGGAATTTATGGACAAAGAGGGACAAATTACCGTCGTAAACGATCCGGTGATTGCCGCCAAAGATGCCGACGTCATCTACACCGACGTCTGGACTTCAATGGGACAGGAACAACAGCGCAAAAGTAAAAATGCGAAGTTCAAAGGTTTTCAAATTAACGCGGAATTGGTTAAACTCGCGAAACCGGATTATATCTTTATGCACTGCCTTCCCGCCCATAGGGGAGAAGAAGTTACCGATGAGGTTATTGATTCCAAGAATTCCGTAGTGTTTGATCAGGCGGAAAATCGTTTGCATGTCCAAAAGGCGATACTTTGCTTATTACTTGGAGGGAACAAATGAAAGTAGTTCTGGCGTATTCGGGCGGGCTCGATACATCGATCATGATCAAATGGCTCAAAGACAATTACGATTGCGAGGTCGTTTGCTACGCCGCCGACGTCGGGCAGGAAGAAGAACTTGACGGCTTAAAAGAAAAAGCGCTCAAGACCGGCGCATCAAAGATATACATCGAAGATTTAAAAGAAGAATTTGCCAAGGACTTTTTGTTCCCGATGCTCAAATCGGGGGCGGTTTACGAAGGAGATTATCTTCTGGGAACCTCGGTTGCCCGCCCTCTGATCGCCAAGCGCCAGATAGAAATTGCAAAAAAAGAAAAGGCTGACGCGGTTGCCCATGGAGCGACTGGAAAGGGGAACGACCAGGTCCGCTTTGAACTAACTTTTAAAGCTTTGGCTCCAAACCTGAAAATTATTGCTCCTTGGAGAGAGTGGGAGTTAAAAGGGCGCGAAGAAGAGATCGTTTACGCAAAAAAGAACAACATTCCGATTCCGGTCTCAAAGAAAAAACCGTACTCTTCCGACCGCAACCTGTGGCATATCAGTTATGAAGGGGGAATTTTGGAAGATCCGTGGTTTGAACCGAAAGAGGAGATGTTCCTTTTGACAAGCTCGCCGGAAAAAGCCCCGAACAAGCCGGAATACATAGAGATCGGATTTGAAAAGGGAGAGCCGAGAGTTGTAAGTGGAAAGTCGATGAAACCGGTTGAATTAATCCAATATCTCAACAAAGCCGGAGGAAGGCACGGGATCGGCCGGGCCGATATTGTCGAAAATCGTCTGGTCGGCATGAAATCGCGCGGAGTGTATGAAACTCCGGGCGGGACGATTTTATATAAAGCGCATCAAGCGTTGGAATCAATTACTTTAGACCGCGATACGGCGCATTACAAAGAATTGGTCGCGAAACGTTACGCCGAACTGGTTTATTACGGCCAGTGGTTTACGCCGCTCAAAGAGGCGCTCGATGCTTTCATCGATTCGACCCAAAAATATGTCAGCGGGACGGTCCGCCTCAAACTTTACAAAGGGAATTGTACGGTGGTCGGCCGCCAGTCCAAATATTCGCTCTTTGATTACAACCTGGCGACCTTTGAAAGGGAATCGGTCTACAACCAAAAAGACGCCGAGGGATTCATCAACTTGTTCGGGTTGCCGATAAAAGTTAATGCAAAAAATAGGGGAGGGAAATAATGGCCGCAAAACCATGGTCGGGAAGGTTTGCCAAAGCGACCGCGAAGTCGGTTGAAGAGTTTACCGCTTCAATTGACGTTGACAAGCGCTTATATAAAGAAGACATCGTCCAGAGCATGGCCTATGCCCGCGCTTTATTAAAAGCAAAAATACTTTCTCCCGCCGAGTGCAAGAAAACAATCAAAGGGTTGGAAGAGATTCTCAAGGGAATTGATTCTAAAAAAATAACATTCAAAAAAGAATACGAAGACGTCCACATGAACATCGAAACAATCCTCATTTCAAAAATCGGCGACACCGGCAAAAAACTCCACACCGGACGCTCCAGAAACGACCAGGTTGCCACCGATTTGAGGATGTACCTCAAATGGAGAGCGATTGAAATAATTTCTTTGATCACCAATTTGCAGTCGGTCATAATAGATTTGGCGGAGGCCAATATCAACCAGATCATGCCCGGCTACACGCACTTGCAGAGAGCCCAGCCGGTCTCATTCGCCCATTACCTGATGGCCTACTACGAAATGCTGGAGCGCGACAAGGGACGTTTTACCCGCGCGCACCAAAATGCCGATTCGCTCCCGCTCGGTTCCGGGGCGCTGGCGGGGACCTTCTTCCCGATCGACCGGAAATTTCTGGCGAAGGAGCTCGGCTTTTCAAAAATTTGCCAAAACAGCATCGATGCCGTCTCCGACCGGGACTTTGTCCTTGATTCCGCCTATGCCGCGTCGGTTTTGATGATGCATCTTTCGCGCCTTTCCGAAGAATTGGTCATTTTTTCTTCTTTTGAATTTGATTTTATCGAAATCTCGGACGATTTTTGCACCGGCTCATCTCTCATGCCGCAGAAAAAGAACCCCGATGTGGCGGAGCTGACCCGCGGGAAGACCGGCCGGGTTTATGGGGAGCTGATGAGCCTGCTGACTCTCTTGAAGGCCCAGCCCTTGGCCTACAACCGCGATATGCAGGAAGACAAAGAAGCGATTTTCGACGCGCTTGATACCGTCTCCGCCTGCCTGTCGGTCTATATCGAAATGATGCGGGAGATCAAGGTGAATAAAGCGGTGATGGAGAAGGCGATTAAAAAAGGTTTTTTAACCGCTACCGACCTGGTCTATTATCTGGTGAACAAAGGGATCCCCTTCCGCGACGCGCATCATATTATCGGTAAAATCGTTGCTTACTGCGAGGATTCCAACATGGAGCTGGAATATATTTCATTAACCGAACTGAAGAAATTTTCCGACAAATTCGGCTACGACGTGCAGAGGATATTATCCTGCGAAGCGAGCGTCAATGCCAAGACGGTCATCGGGGGGACCTCTCCCGAAAGGATAAAAGAAGCAGTTAAACATGCCAGAGCGAACCTTCTTCATGCTCAAGCCTGACGCGGTAGAACGCGGGCTGCGCCGAGAAATTTTTAAAAGGGTAAGAAGCGCCGGTTTTACGGTTGTGGAAGAGGCGCAGATTGAAATGCTTCCCGAATCGGCCAAAGATCTTTACAGCATCCACCGGGGCAAGCCGTTTTACGACGGGCTAATCCAATTTATTGCCTCCGGACCGGTGGTTGTTTCAATATTAGAAAAAAACAATGCCGTTTTAGATTTGCGCAAACTGATGGGAGCGACCGATCCGCGTCAGGCGGAGGATGGAACCATACGCGGAGATTTAAAAGAAGAGAATATTTTTTCGCCGATGGGAACGATGAAAAATTTGGTCCACGGGTCGGATTCAATCGAATCGGCCAACCGCGAGATACCGATATTTTTTAAAGCTTAGGAGGACACAAAATGAAAATCGAGGCAAAAGTCGGGAATGTTACAAAAACAAGCTGTGATCTTTTATTGGTTGGTGTTTTTAAAGATAAAAAAGAGCTTTTCGGTCCGGCAATCGCCCTTGATCCGATCCTTAAAGGGGAAATTTCAACCGCTTTAAAGCATAAAGAGATTGAAGGGACGCTGGGTGAAGTTTTAACCTTCAACACTTGCAATCGTCTCCATGCCAAAAGAGTGGCGCTGGTCGGTCTGGGCGAAGAGAAAAAATTCGACAGCTCCGCGGCCAGGACCGCCGCGGCCGCCGCCGTAAAAGAAGGGAAAAAACTTAAAGCGGCGACGATTGCTTCCGCACTTTCGGACGATTTCGCGCAGGCGGTGGTGGAAGGGGCAGTCCTTGGGAACTATAAGTTTAAGGGGTATAAAAAAGAGGATAAAAATTTCGCCGTTTCCGAATTTATTGTCCTAACCCGCGATCCCAACCGATTTTCAAAAATTAAAGAAGAAATCCGTGTCGGCGAAATTGTCGCCCGCGCGCAGAACAACGCCCGCGACCTGGTAAACACCCCGGCCAACAAGATGACACCTATTGTTTTGGCCCATTACGCGCAAAAGATGGCAAAGGCGCATGGCATCTCCTGCCAGATAACGGATCCCAAAAAACTCGGGTTCGGTGCGATGCTTTCGGTCGCCGAGGGGAGCGATGAGCCCGGGAGGGTGGTTGTTCTAAAATACCTTCACGGAGGAAAGGCGGAGACAATGGGATTGGTAGGGAAGGGGGTTACCTTCGATTCCGGAGGAATATCGCTTAAGCCGGAGAAAAAGATGTGGGAGATGAAGACCGATATGGCGGGGGCGGCGGTGGTAATTGAAACTATGCGCGCGGCGGCGGAGTTAAAACTAAAGAAAAACATCATCGCGGTTATTCCTATCTGCGAAAATATGCCGGACGGCAAAGCGTCCCGGCCTGGGGATGTGGTTGCCTCGTATTCCGGAAAAACAATTGAGATTATTTCAACCGATGCCGAAGGGCGGATGCTTCTGATTGATGCCGTCGGCTATGTCCGTGAGCTTGGTGCACAAAAGATTGTCGATGTTGCCACACTAACCGGCGGCTGCGTAGTGGCGCTGGGGGATGCCGCTTCCGGAGTCATGGGAAAACTCTCTTCCGAGATTATTGAGGCCTCCAAAAAAACCGGCGAAAAAATGTGGGAGCTGCCGCTTTTTGACGAATATAAAGAATACTTAAAGTCCAATATCGCCGACATGAAAAACTGCACGGATGGAAGAGGCGCTTCTCCCTCAACCGGCGGGATTTTCATCCGGGAGGCGGTGGGAGACACACCCTGGGCGCATATTGATATTGCCGGAACCGCGTTCAAAAACAACGGCGCTACCGGGACTCCTGTCCGAACTCTTGTAGAATGGTTGTGCAAATGATGAGGAAGGCGAGGATATATATCCTCGCCTTCCTTTGTTTGTTTTTTTCCATATCTTACGCATCCGATAAGTTTATCGACGACTACGTGATCCGGATTGAAAACAAAGAAGGGGGACAGATCGCAGTCAGCCGGGATGTCGGTAAAAAATGGATTCCGCAAGGAAAGGTTTTATCGCCTGTAACATCGGTCAACACCAAAGGGTATACCGCCAGCCAATGGATTTCAACGGGGGAGGTGGCGGCGGCGGCAGTGAACGCGATCCACATCAAGACCGCTTCTCCCAAGACGATCTTTTCGATTTTGCCCTTTGAATTCCAAAAACAACAAAAGAGATACCGTTCTTATTTTAATTCCAGGACCTCCCTTTATACCGACATAGAGTCCAATCATTCGATCTTCGGCGGCTCGTTTTCACCGACGGTAGGGAGCAGGGTTCTGGTCAATTCAATGACAATGAAGCCGGGATACAATCCCGCGATCGGAGATGTCTTTTCGATTTTTGTTTCCCGTCCGCTCGATTATCCCGAAGCGCTCATTTTTGAAAACAGGGTCGGGGGGAGGGTCCGGCTGCTTTATAAAGACGGGAGAGAAGAGACGGTCGCTTCCGTGCGCCGGAGAGTAATCGGGGTCGGCCGTTTCAGCGGGAGCCGGTTTTTGAATGCCGGAAGGATCCGCGCCAACCATCCGGGGGTGATTGATATTTCAACCTCGGTCTCCGGCAAAGTCGGCGGATTCCAGATTATCCCTTCCACCCATTCCGAGAGCCCCGAGATGAAATCAAGCCAAACCGCCAGCCAGTGGATGATTGTTGGGCCGCTTTCTCTTTCCAGCCGGTCGCTTGAAGGGGTGGCTCCGCTTTTTAATTCCTACCTTAGGCCGAATTATTCGGAAGAGGATATCTTTGATCCGGAATGGAAGAAAAAATTCTTGGGCCGTTTTTTGGTGGACGTAAAGATCAACGGCCATTGGCGTCCGATGCCGATCTTCGCGATGAACCCCCTGGCGGATCTGCCTCCCGAGGCGAATACATTCTTAAGGGATGTTGAAGAAATAAGAATTTTGTTTCCGCGTTAGCCGGTATGTTATAATTGCAAATAATGCTTCAAAAAACTTTTAAAGGCGGAGTTCATCCGCGCGGGGAAAAAGATTTAGCTATCAACCAGCCGATTGAAGAGACCAATCTTCCCAAGCAGGTTGTTATTCCGCTCTCCCAGCATGTCGGCGCTCCCTGCCGCCCGCTGGTCCAAAAGGGGGATTTGGTCAAAGTCGGGCAGAAGATCGGCGATTCCGACAAATTTATTTCCGCGCCGGTCCATTCCAGCATTTCGGGAACGGTCAAAGCGGTTGAAAAACATTTGGTCTTTTCCGGCCAAAAAACAGATTCGGTCATAATTGACAGCGACGGCAAGCAGGATGTTTTTGATTCGATCAAACCCTATCCGGTCTTAGAAAAAATCAGTGCGGATGAGATTATAAAAGCGGTTCGCGAAGCGGGGATTGTGGGAATGGGAGGGGCGGCGTTCCCGACTTATGTCAAGCTTTCTCCTCCCCCCGGAAAGAAAATAGATTCTATTATAATTAATGCCGCCGAATGCGAACCCTATCTTAATGCCGACTATCGCCTGATGCTGGAAGATGTTTTCAATATCGCCTACGGGATCGACGTCATAAAAAAGGTCTTGGCGGTTACCAAAGTTTATGTCGGAGTAGAAGACAACAAGCCGATCGCTATTGATTATCTCGCAAAAAAACTAAACCGCGTTGAAATTGTCAAATTACACACCAAGTATCCGCAGGGGGGAGAAAAACAGATCATAAAAACGATCTTGAATCGTGAGGTTCCGATGGGGGGCTTACCGGCGGATGTGGGAGTGGCGGCCTTTAATGTTGCGACCTGCGCCCAAATCGCGAAAACACTAAAGACCGGGTTTCCTTTGATTGAGAGAGTGGTTACGGTCTCCGGAAAACATTTAAGAAAACCGTCCAACCTAAAAGTTCGGATCGGTACCCTTTATAAGGAAATAATTGAACAATGCGGCGGGGTGGACGGGGAATTGGCAAAGGTGGTCTGCGGCGGACCGATGATGGGAATCGCCGTCCCCTCTCTTGATGTTCCGGTGCAGAAGGGGACCTCGGGGATTATCGTTTTTACCAAAGAAGAGATTGCGGAAATGGTCCCGGAGGTTTGCATCCGCTGCGGCAAATGCTCGCAAGTTTGCCCGATGAATCTTAACCCGAATTTTTTGGCCGACTATGCCGAACGCGGCGACTGGAAAAAGTGCAAAGAGCTGGGAGCCCTAAACTGCATCGAGTGCGGCTGTTGTTCTTATATTTGCGGGAGCCGGCGAGATATCGTACAGCTGATAAAATTGGCCAAGAAGAAGTTGACATAAGTTTTTCCGCGAGGTATAATTTTCCAAAATTCCTTTAAAGGAGGACTACTATGTTAAAAAGAACCTTGATTCTTGCTTTGGCGCTGGTCTTGTTTTTACCTCTTGCCGTCCATGCTTCCACCTCCAAAAATCTCGTTAAAATCGGCGGGGATGTTTTAATTCCCCGCGGGACGATCGTTGACCGCGCGGTGGCGATCGGCGGCTCGGTCACGGTGCTGGGCGTGGTCCGGCAGGATGTGGTTTCTGTTGGCGACGACGTCATTTTAAAAAACGGGGCGCTGGTGCAGGGGAACGCGATTTCAATCGGGGGGCAGGTTGATAAAAACCCGGGAGCCACGGTTCAAAAAGACATAGTAATATATGCGGTTCCTCCGATTGAATTCGGCGATGAACAAATTCAATCCGTTGATCAGGCCAAGACGGCAATGATCCTCTGGAAAGAAACTTCTATCCTGGCTTTCTTTGTCCTTGCAATAATTGTCGCTTCCCTCTTTACCAAACAAGTGGGGCTCTCTTCCTATACGATGGAGAAAAAGCCGCTGGCCAGCTTTTTAATCGGCCTTTTGGCGGTGGCGCTGATTCCTTTTGTGCTGGTCCTGTTCCTATTGACGATAATTGGTATCCCGCTGATCCCGGTTTTGGGATTGGTGGTGGTCGCCGCCTTTATTTTGGCCTATGTCGCGGCGGCGCAATTGGTGGGCAAGAAATGCCTGATCGCGCTGCGCATGAGAAATAAATCGATGCTGATTGAGGTTATGCTCGGGTTTGTCTTAATCTGCATTGTTGCCATGATTCCTGTTCTTGGCGGGATCATCAAAGGGCTGCTAATGATCGCGGGATTAGGCGCGGTTGCCTATTCAGCTTTTGGGACACAGCAGAGAGTTTGAAGCCATCGCTTCCCTAACCAGGATCGCGATATCAAGATAGCCGATTTTTCCTCTTAAAAATTGGTTGACCGCTTCGTCGTTGGCGGCGTTCATGACCGCCGGCATCGTTCCTCCGGTCCGGCCGGCCTGATAGGCCAGATCGAGGCAGGAGAACTTTTCTTTGTCCGGTTTTTCAAAAGTCAAAGCGGCCAGTTTGGTAAAATCAAGCTTCTTCCACATGTTGGGCAGGCGCCCCATCCCGAACAGGGCGTATTGGATCGGGACCCGCATATCGGGAGCGCCCAATTGTGCCTTGATTGAGCCGTCAACAAATTCCACCATCGAGTGGATAATGCTCTGCGGATGGACAATAACGTCGATTTTGGAATAATCCAGATCAAAAAGATAATGCGCCTCGATCACTTCAAGCCCCTTATTCATCAAGGTTGCCGAATCGATCGTAATTTTCGGACCCATGTTCCAGGTGGGATGCGCCAGCGCCTCTTTGGCGGTCATCTTGGCCAGTTTTTCAATTGGAGTTTTTAAAAACGGTCCTCCCGAAGCGGTCAAAATTATTTTTTTAATTTTTTTGTGGTCTTCTCCGGCCAGACATTGGGCGATGGCCGAATGTTCCGAATCGATCGGGAAGATTTTTACTTTATTTTTCCCGGCCTCTTCCATGAATTCCCCCCCCGCAGTTACCAAAACCTCTTTGCTGGCCAAAGCGATATCTTTTTTCGCGGCAATCGCTTCCATGGCGGGAATGAGGCTTATTGTTCCGGGGATAGCGACAACGACCGTTTGCGCCTGCGGGAGCGTTGCCGCTTTTTTCAATCCTTCTTCGCCAAAGACGAGCTCAACTTTGTGTCCCGCCAGCTTTTCTTCTACTTTGGCCTTTACTTTTTCATTTTCAACCGAGACCAACAACGGATTGAATTTCTTAATTTGTTCGACAATCAAATCAACTTCGTCTTTCGCGGCAATTGCCACGACATTAAAACTGCTCGGATAGGCGGCGGCAATCTCTAAAGTTTGTTTCCCAATCGAGCCGGTGGAACCGAGGATGGAGAGATTCTTTTTCATTAGACAATTTTAGCAAAGTAGCGGCAATAAAACAATTTAAAGATATCTGCTTAGCATTTCCCGAATAGAAGGGGGAGCTTTGTCTAATAATTCTTTTGTTATTGTTCCTTTTTCCCCTTTCACAATCTTTACAAACGCAAGAATTGTCTTGGCAACCTGGAGTTCTTGTGTCGCAAGAGGGGTTAGCGTGTTGTCCGCTTCTTCAAGCAGATCGGGATTGCCCTCGGCCGCGAATCTTCCCAGCAACGCCTGTCCAAGATGGAATAATGCCGTTATTTTAAGCCGAGAAGGATCTACCTTTTTAAAACTGGGGTCATTTGCAAGCCTGCCGTCTCCGATTATTTCAATTAAGGCTCTGCTGTGCGCTTCCATTGAATAATAATTTCCGGTAAGCGTATCGGCAACCAGGTACCAGCCCAAGGTTTCTATGTTGTTGGGATTATAATGCAAAGACCTTTCAAAACAATCTTGCGCTTCTTTAATTAAATCTGTTTGTTCGGGCTTTTTTCTTGTTTTTCTGGCCTGTTCCAGCGGTGCATATCCCATCCTTCCACGGCAAAGGGACAAATTACCCAGCACTTCGGCATTTCCCGGAAAAGCTTCGAGGGCCAGTTCGAACTCTTTTTCGGCGCGATAAAAATCCCTGCGAACGGCTAAACCGATTCCCAAATTTAGATGTCCCTGAAAATTGTGGTCATAAAACCTCAATAGGAGTTCTTGGTTTTTGAGGGTTCTTTTCAGTGCTTCCGCTTTCTTTTTTTCATCCCATACCATTATGTATTCATCATTTAAAGCGACTTCCTCTAAAAAACCAACAACTCTGCGATCGGCAATTTTGCGCTCCCAAACCCTTTCGTATAGTTTTCCTAGGGCCATAAGATGAAAGGCGCTATATTTTTCTTCTTTTGTAAGCCGGCAAATCGTGACCAGGTCCATATCGGATGCCGGACATTGGATCCGGGCGGCCAAGAACGGATCAAGATATCCGATCGCTTGCAGGGGCAAAAAGTTTCCTTCTTGTGCTTGTTGCCATCGGTTCCTTATATCTGTTTGCTTCGCTCTTTCTTCCTTGTTTATTAATTGTTTTAAGCTTTTAAGTCCCGGAGTTCCGGCAGGGACTTTTTTAAGGGCTTCTCTCGCCGGTTCAATTGCCCAGGCCTCCGCCAGCAATTTTACTAAACGCGGCGAATAATAAGTTTCTTCCGGGAATTGTGTGATAAAGAACTCAAGCGCCTCAACCGCGTCGTCATGGCGATCTTCCTTTGCGGCGGTTTCTATTAATGTTTCAATCTCTTCCTTATAATCCGAATGGTTTTCTCCCCTTAGCCGCAGGGCTTTTTGAAAGTTTCCCGGGTTAAACAGAAAGGTTGTCGCGCGGGGGACAATTTTTTTCGCATCTTCCCCAAAAAGATAGAGCGTCCCGGCAATTGAGTTTTTGGAAAAGGTTTCGGTAATGCATGCCGGGTTTGCCAACCGCAGATTAAGCGGACCCGAACGCAAATCGGAGCCAATAACTACGGCTATTATATTATGCCTTGCAACGGCAGTTTGTATCGCCGCTACATCAACCCTTATCCCGATCAAGGCCCCCCGGTTTCCGGAGATAGTAAGATCAGTCAATAATTCCGGCAAGGTTTTTTTTTAGTGCCGCCGGTCTTTTTTCCGCGCCATAAATTCTCATTGAATATATATCCGCACTTCTTGAAAAAAATTTCACACGAATTAGAATTGGTCTTAGAAAAGATGTATTATGCCAAGGCTCGCCGCGGTCATCAGAAGCGAGGCAATAATGGTTCCGATCAAGGCCGCGATAAAAGTCGGAACAGGTTTTAGTCCAAGAAGATAGGCAGCGACACAGCCGGTCCAGACCCCGGTCCCGGGGAAGGGGATGCCGATAAATAAGGTTAGTCCGACCAATTTCAAGTCGTCAATTATTTTGCTTTTTCTTTTTGTCCGCTCAAAGAGCCAGCCGATAAAGCGGTCAAGCATACTTACCTTTCTAAAATGTTCGATCAGGGTATTTAAAGCCCACAAAATTGGGAAGACCGGGATTAAGCTTCCGATTACGCTTAAGATTACCACTTCAACGGCAGGCATTTTCAATACCGCGATTCCAAGCGGAACCGCGCCGCGGACTTCAATTACCGGTGTGGCTGACGTAATCAGAATAATCAGCCATTTTGGGAGGCCTTTTAATAATTCCAAGAGAAACATTAGGTAATTTTATCATGATTTGCAAAATTGGCAATATCAACGCTCTGCGCGGGCGGGTTGCCGCGTCGCTGCTCCGAGCAAGAGAAGAAGAGTGATTTGAAGCCCTCTCAAAAATATGGTAAAATCGCCAGATAATGTTTCTTTATCCCCTAATTCTTTTACTCTTATTATCTCCTCCCGCGCTCGCGCAAAAAGAAGCGAAGGAAGTTTTGCCGGAACAGCTTAAACTCCAAAAAATCGAACAGGAACTGCAAGAGAAAAAGAGTAAGCTGATTGAGACCAAAAAACAGGAACAGCAGAGCCTTTTTCAGCTTTTCCAGATCAAGACCAATCTGAAGCAGGCCAAACAGAAACTGAACAACGCTAACCGCAAAATTACGGTGAACGAAGTCCAAATTACCAAACTTCGGGTGGAGATCAACGAAGCGGCGGTTTTGCTGCAGCAGAAAGAGGCCAAACTGCGCCGCCGGGTCCGCGAAATTTTCAAAAACAGCTCGGTCAATTACCTTGACCTTCTCTTCAGCTCCCGCAACATGTCCGACTTCATCAACCGGAGCTATTTTTTCTCTAAACTGGTTGAGTCCGATGTCGACTTAATCGACGTAATCAACCGGAAACACCGCGAGACCACCAAGAAAAAAGAAACTCTGCAGGTAGTTACCTCGGAAATAAAGGATTTGGCGCAGACGATCGCGGAAAAGAAACAGGAGATAACCGAACAGCAGAAAAAAGAGCAGGAGGTCCTGGTATCTCTCAAGGAGCGGCGGGAAGATTATGAGAAAAGGATCGCCATGCTGGAGAAGAGCTCCGAAGAATTGACCCAGATCATCCAGCAGAAATTGGCTAAGCAGGGGAAGAAGGTTATCGTCGGCGGGACCGGTAGTATCGATTGGCCGCTTAGGGGGAGGATTACTTCCCGCTTTGGTTACCGCCGCCATCCTTTATGGGGCGGCCGGAACATGCATACCGGCTTGGACATTGCCGCTCCAAGCGGTACCCCGATCAAGGCGGCCGACGGCGGAGAGGTCATCTTGTCAAAGTGGTGGGACGGCTACGGCAAAGCGGTCGTCATAAACCACGGAAAAAACATCCAGACGGTCTACGGCCATATGTCGCGCATTTACGCCCAGGAGGGGACAAGCGTCGCGAAGGGGCAGGTGATCGGGTTGGTCGGCAGTACCGGTTATTCCACCGGTCCGCATTTGCATTTTGAAGTCCGGGAAAACGGGAAACCGAAAAACCCGATGAATTATCTGCCGTAAGGCAAGGAAGGGAAAAAAATGAAAAAGAAAATAATGGTTGCGATGGTTGTTTTCATGTTCTTTGGGGTCGGATTTATTTACGGACGCGGTTCCGCGGAAGAAGCGCTGGAGAGGAAGCTTGATGTTTTCCTTGAGACCCTGTCGCTGGTAAAAAATCATTATGTGGTCAAGAAATTGGACGATACCAAACTGGTCTATGGGTCGATCCGCGGGATGCTTGATTCACTGGACGACCCCTACACCCGCTTTATGGAACCGAAGGCCTACAAGGAGATGGCGATCCGCCTAAGCGGCGAATATAGCGGCATCGGAATTTATATCGGGATGCGCGACAAACAATTGACGGTCATCTCTCCAATTGAAGGAACTCCGGGATATTCGGCCGGATTAAAAAGCAAAGATAAAATAATAAAGATCGACGGCAAATCGACCAAAGACATGGCGCTTGACGAAGCGGTTTCGCATATCCGCGGGAGGAGAGGGTCAAAAGTTACTTTAACGATTGTCCGCGGGAAGAATAAAGAGAAAGATATCGCGATTAAGCGCGACAAGATCGCGATCAAAGCGGTCAGCTCCAAAATCATCGCGCCGGAGATCGGCTACATAAAACTAAATACTTTTGAAAACCGTTCCGCCGCGGAAGAGATGAAAAAGGCGCTTAACGAGATCAGGTATAACGGGGCCAAAGGATTGATCCTTGACGTGCGGGGGAACGGCGGCGGACTGCTGGATAACGCGATTGAGATCGGCTCGATGTTTATCCCCTCCGGAGCGATCGTGCAGACGGTTGACCGGGAAGGGATGCGTGAAGTAAAATATTCAACCGGACAGATCCTTTGGGCCGGTCCGATGGTCCTTTTGATCAATGAGGCCTCCGCTTCGGCTTCGGAGATTTTAGCGGGGGCGCTCCGCGACAACAATATCGCGACCTTGGTGGGGGAGCGGTCGTTCGGCAAGGCCTCGGTACAGTCGGTTAGGAAGCTGGAAGACAATTCGGCCTTGCTTTTGACGATCGCGAAATATCTGACCCCAAACGGTGAAGATATTTCAAAACACGGGATCAGCCCGGAGGTAGAGGTTAAAATATCGACCGAAGAGGCCGAGGCGATCTTTATCAATCAGGAGAAAGATAACGACCACCAGCTTGATAAAGCGCTGGCGCTGGTGAAGGGGATGCTAAATGGGAGATAGTTTTTTTAAACAAGTTTCCGACTTTCCGCTGATGTTGAAAGCGGCGTTGGCCTTTTCAAAAGAGCTTCCAAAAATCAAGAAGCCCTCCGCGATTTATATTTCAGGGCTGGGGGGCTCCGCGATCGGCGGCGATCTGGTCAAAAATTATTTACGAGACAAGATCGCAATACCGATAACGGTGGTGAGGGATTATCTTCTTCCCTCTTCCATAAAAAAAGAGGACCTTTTAATTTGTGTAAGTTACTCGGGGAATACCGAAGAGGCCCTTTCTGTTTTTAAGTCGGCCCTGGAAAAAGGGATTAATATTGCCATTATTACCTCCGGAGGAGAAATACACCGGCGCGCACTAAAGGAACAAATCCCGACGGTTGTGGTCCCTGCGGGCTTGGCTCCCCGTTCGGCTCTTCCTTATCTGTTGATTTCACTCCTGAAAGTTCTTGAGAAGGCCGAGGTTCTTCCTTTACAGGACCGCGCGATCCTTGAAGCGTCTAAATTTCTTTCGGCGAGAAAAAAGATCTATGATACCAAAGCCAAGAGGCTGGCCAAAAAACTGATCGGAAAAATTCCGATAATTTTTTCGTCAGTCGGAACCACCGAAGCGTGCGGTTATCGTCTAAAATGCCAGTTTAACGAGAACAGCAAAGCAACCGCTCATTTGTGTGTTTTTCCGGAACTTGACCACAACGAGATTGTCAACCTCGCGCGTTTGGAGAGCGCCGCCTCCTTATTTTTATTGATCTTAAAAGACGAGGAGGATCATGAACGGATCAAAAAAAGGATTAAAATTACCAAGGAGCTGATCGGCAAAAGCATAAAAGAGTCGGCCGAAATAAGATCGGAAGGGGAGGGGCGCCTCTGTCGGATGCTCTCTCTGGTTTATTTTGGCGATCTTGTGACCTATCATCTGGCTTTGGCCAAAAAAGTTGATCCACGGGAAGTTTATGTGATCGAGAAACTCAAGGAGGCGTTAAAATGAAAGCGGTCATCATTGCCGGAGGGTTCGGGACCCGGCTTCGCCCTTTGACCTACAACGTTCCCAAACCGATCGTCCCGGTGGTAAATATCCCTTTGGTTATCCACCAGATCAATCTTTTGGTCAAGCACGGGATCCGGGATATTATCTTAAACCTGCACTATCTTCCCGCTTCAATTAAAATGATCCTATCCCAGGAGCATGAGCTGGGAATCAATCTCCATTTTTCAATCGAAGAAAAACCGCTCGGCACCTGCGGGGCGGTTAAGAACGCGGAAGAATTTTTTGACAAAGAGCCGCTCTTGATTTTTAACGGCGACACCCTGTCGGATGTCGATTTGACCGAGCTGATCGAATTCCACAAGAAAAAACGGGCGAAAGCGACCCTGACCTTGACCCGGGTCCCCGATCCCAGCTTATTCGGACTGGTGATCACCGACCAGGAAGGGAGAATAAAGGAGTTTCTGGAAAAACCGGCCTTCCAGAAAGGCGGGATAAACACGATCAATGCCGGGATTTATGTTTTGGAGCCGGAGCTTTTATCTAAAGTTCCGAAAGGGCAGAATTATTCTTTTGAACGCCAGCTCTTCCCCGACCTGATCAAGAATCGGGTCCCTTTTTACGCCTATACTTCGGATGCCTATTGGATTGATATCGGGAATCCCGAAAAATACGCTCTGGTGCACAAAGATATTTTAAGAGAAAGGGTCAAAGTGATGATGCACGGTAAAAAAGAGGGACAAAACTGGATCGGAAGCGGCTGCCTAATCGATCCTTCGGCCCGCCTGGAGGGTCCGGTTCTTTTGGGTGATTCGGTAGTGCTTGAGAAAAAAGTGGTTTTGCACGACGAAACGGTTTTGGGGGACAAGGTACGGATCGGAGCGGAGAGCCGCATCGAAGGGACGGTCATCTGGCGCAATACGATTATCGGCGAACAGGTTAATTTGGAGGATTGCCTAATCGGAGCGAACTGCATCATTGAGGATTTTGTGAATTTGGATGGCGCGATCATAGGGGACCATAGTATAATCAAAAAGGGGTCAAAGTTCTAGCATGCTAAAGATAATTAAAAAAGATAAGATAGAAGCCGAAATAAAATTGCTGAAAGAAAAATCGGGGATACAGCTTGATTTGCCGCAGGAAAAAGCGGTGAGGGAGATCATCAGGAATGTCCGCGACAAAAAAGACCGCGCGCTGATCGAATACACCAAAAAATTCGACAAAGTTTCTCTGGAAGCCGACGAGATCAAAGTAAGCGAACAGGAGATCAAAGAGGCCTACGGTAAAGTTAATTCGGCCTATCTTGAAGCCTTAAAAGATGCCATCCGCAACATCGGCGCCTATCACGAACGGCAAAAGATTTCTCCGGTAAAAATACAGACCAACGACAAACTTTTGACCCTGCGCAGTTTGGCTTTGGGGAGGGTGGGGGTTTATGTTCCCGGAGGAAAAGCCTCCTATCCCAGTTCTGTTTTGATGAATGTTATTCCGGCGCAGATTGCCGGAGTTCCGCAGATAATTTTATGTTCTCCTCCCCCGATTGCTTCGTCGATTCTGGTTGCCGCTTCGGAATTGGGAATAACCGATATTTACAGGGCGGGAGGGGCGCAGGCAATTGCGGCGATGGCTTTTGGTACTGAAATTATTCCGGCAGTGGACAAAATTGTCGGGCCGGGAAATATCTATGTTATGCTGGCAAAAAAACTTTTGTATGGGGTGGTGGGAATCGATTCTCTGGCGGGACCCTCCGATGTTTTAATTGTCGCCGACGAATCGGCCAACGCCCGCTATGTCGCGATTGACCTGATCGCCCAGGCCGAACATGATTCCGACGCTTCGGCGATTGTTATAACTACCTCCGAAAAGCTGGCCTCCGAAATAGACGCGGCCGCAACAGAGCTGGTTAAAGAGTTTGAACGAAAAAAAATTATCGAAGCGTCTTTTAAGGAGAACGGTAGAATTTTTTGCGTTGAATCTTTGGAGATCGCCGCCGTACTGGCGAACCGGATAGCTCCGGAGCATCTTGAAATAATTGTCTCCGATCCGCAGTTGATTTTGGATACGGTCCGGAATGCCGGAGCGGTCTTTATCGGACCCTATTCGCCGGTCGCGATCGGCGACTATCTGGCCGGACCCAACCACACCCTGCCGACCGCCGGGACTTCGCGCTTTTCTTCGCTCCTTACCGTTTATGATTTTTTAAAGCACCAGAGTGTTACCGGCTATTCAAAAGAGGCCCTGCGCACCGACCGCGATTCGGCGGTTACTCTGGCTGAAATTGAGGGTTTGGACGCCCACGCGCGGGCGATCGACATCAGATTCTCTTAAGCAGTTCCAGCGGGTTTTCGGATATTACCGTGAGGGCGTCTTTTTCGGACAATCCTGCCGCCAGGGCGATCTTAAAGGCCTCTTCCTGGGTGACCAGATCGTTTTCGGTGTGCGCGTCGGTATTTAAGAGCATTTTTGCCCCATATTTTTTTGCCAGTTTGGCGACATGGGCATTCCCTTTTCCATGGCCGGCGCGGGCGGAGAGTTCCAGAAAAATCTCATTTTTTGCCGCCAGCTTCACATCCTCTTCCGTAATCTTTCCCGGATGCGCCAGAATGTCGACCAGCCCCTTAAGCTGGACCGCCGCATGGTTGGTCCCGGGGTAAACATTTTCAACGACCGATTCGCCGTGGACGATGATTATTTTTGCCCCCAGGGCGCGCGCTTTTTTGCAATATTCGGCGATATGTTCGGGGAGGAGGTAGCTGACCTCCGCTCCGCAGAGGACATTGATTGGAAGTTTTCCTTTCATCTCGATTAAAAACTGCATGATCGCCGGGATGGCGATATTTATATTGGATGGGTCAACGTGGTCGGTCAGCGCGATCGTCTTTGCTCCGCGGATCTCCGCCTCTCTCACGATTGCCGCCGGCAAGAGCTTCCCGTCGGAGAAGATGGTGTGCATATGAAAATCATAGCGGGGGCCAAGGTCTTTCATGCTTTAATCATACCGCAATCCACTCTACCTTGTCAAAACGGCGGAACCAGGTCATCTGGCGGCGGGCGAAATTGCGGGTTTTTTGTTTTAGGAGCGCGACCATCTCATCATACGAATATTTATTTTCCAGATAATCGATAACCTCTTTATATCCCAGCGCCTGCATGGAATTTAGGCCGTTAGAATATCCTTTTGACAGGAGTTCCTTTACTTCATCAACGAGTCCTTTCTTAAACATAGAATCAACCCGCGCGTCGATGCGTTCATACAACTTCTCCCGAGGCAAGTTTAATCCGATAATTTTACTTGACCCTAGAACCTTGAACCTAGAACCTTGTAATTTTGAAATCGGCTTTCCGGTCAACTCATAAACCTCCAGCGCCCGAATGATTCGTTTCTTGTCGTTTGGATGGATCTTTTTTGCGGCTTCCGGATCGACAGTCGAAAGGCGTTCGTTAAGAGTGGAAAGTGGAAGTTTCTCCAATTTTTCACGGACTTCAGTGTCCGCCTTTACAATCGGAAACGAGAACCCCTCAATTAACGACCAAAGATACAACCCGGTCCCGCCGACGATGATCGGAATTCTACCTTTATTTTGCACTTTGATTTTTGCGCTTTGAGCTTCTTCTATGAAGTCAGAGACCGTCCATTCTTCATCCGGGTTCCTTATATCAATTAAGTGATGCGGGATTCCTTGCCGCTCTTCAAGTGTCGGCTTGGCGGTCCCGATATCCATTCCGCGGTAGACCTGCATCGAATCGGCAGAGATGATTTCGCCGTCGTGTTCTTTGGCGTATTCGATAGCGTATCGCGTTTTCCCGACCGCGGTGGGTCCGAGTATAATTGTGGTATAATTTTCAGAGAGAGCCATGAAGATACTAATTATAGAAGACGAAAAGGACATTGTCCAGGCGCTTGAATACAATTTAAAAAAAGAGGGGTTTGAGGTATCAAAGGCCTATGACGGTTTACAGGGGTCAAAGCTTATTGCTTCTCTTCTGCCCGATATCATTCTGCTTGACCTGATGCTCCCCGGAATCGACGGCCTGGAGATATTAAGAAGAGCAAAAAAAGAACCTAAAACCGAAAATATCCCGGTTATCATTTTAACTGCGAAAAGCCAGGAAGCCGACCGGGTGGTCGGACTGGAACTTGGCGCCGACGATTACATTACCAAACCGTTTAGCGTGCGTGAATTGATCGCACGGGTGAAAACGGTCTTAAAAAGATATGGCGTCAAGTCGGAACCGATGTCTCCAACCCTTAAATTCGGGACGCTTGAAATTAACAGCGACAATCACGAAGTGAAGGCCGGCGGAAAACCGGTTGAACTGACCGCCAAGGAATTTTCGCTCCTGCATTATCTGGCTTCGAACAAAGGGAAAGTTGTCGGCCGCGAGCGCCTGCTTGATGCGGTCTGGGGAATTGACGTTGCAATTGAAACCCGCACAGTCGACGTCCACATCCGCCGCTTGCGCGAGAAGCTGGGCAAAGCCGGAAAACATATTAAGACGCTGCGCGGGGTCGGCTACAGGTTTATCGAAAATGTTTGACCTATCCAAGGTTTTGTCGGGGATGGCGGAGGGGGTTTTGGCGGTCGACAAAAATTCCAAAATTATCCTGGCCAATCCGGCGATTGAAAAAATGTTCTCCGTGACGGAGCCCGAAATTCTGGGGAAGACCGTCCGCGAAGCGATCCGCAACAATGAAATTGCCGACCTGGTCCTGGAGGCAAAAACCGCCGCCAATCCGATTGAAAAAGAATTTGAGACGATTGTCCCTTTTGAAGGGACCTTTATCGCCCGTGCCGGCCAGATGGAGGAACAGTCGGGGGTCGTTTGCGTTTTGCACGACATTACCGAACTTAGAAGACTGGAGCGGTACCGCTCCGAATTTGTCGCCAACATTTCTCATGAGCTGAAAACGCCGCTAACTTCCATCCACAGTTATGTCGAAACCCTTTTGAACGGCGCGATTGACGACAAGGAACACAATCTGGAATTCTTGCGCAAGATTGAAAAGAACGCCCTTAACCTTTCGGGCTTAATCGACGACATCCTCGAACTTTCGCGGTTGGAATCAAAGATGGAGGCCGGACTTTTTACCGAAGTGGATCTGGTCCCGGTCATCGGCCACGCGATCGAGGCCGTTTCTCCAAAGGCGCAAAAGAAAAGGATTTTTATCAAAAAGACCGTTCCCGAAAGCTGCGTTATCCGCGGGATGGAAGACCATCTTTATCGGGCAATCTTGAATCTTTTAGACAACGCGGTCAAATATACCTTAGCCGGAGGGAAGGTTGAAATTACGCTGGCGGCCGAAAACAATGAAGCGATCCTTTCGGTAACGGATAACGGTATCGGAATCGAAGAAAAACATCTCCCCCGCGTTTTTGAGCGTTTTTACCGGGTAGACAAGGCCCGCTCCAGAGACCTGGGAGGGACCGGGCTTGGCCTCGCGATTGTGAAACACGTTGCCCAGCTCCATCATGGAAGAGTTGAAGTAAAAAGTGAAATTGAAAAAGGATCCAGCTTCACTATAATCCTGCCCCGTTAAATAATTTTACCGGCTTGTAACATCTTCTTCCCGAAAAATTAACGCGGTTAAAGCATAATATTGTTATAGACAGGTCATAGAACCAGCGAAAAGGGAGGTTGGGATATGTCCTGTTATGTTAACGGAAACGATATAAAAGGAATTCTGGCGATCTGCGACCGCTTGAATTACGCGGTTTGGTTTAAAAGAAATAATCCCCAAAAAGCATTGGAAGGCCCTTCGGTTAAAGAAAAACTTTCCGGTCGACTAAAAAAAGAACTGGATAACGCCCAAAAAAACGGCGAAAACATCGGTGAATTTATCGGGCGGCTTTTGATTTCACTTTCAGCCCAAGACAGGGAGACGCTTCGTCTCGATTTTGGCATCGAAGGAGAACTGACCTATCAGACGATAATCGACAAAATTCTTTCTGTTCCCGAAGACGATTCCGATCTTAAAAAAGCGGAAGAGAAAATTGGCGGGGAGTGCAGGTCGTTTTGGGGAGAACTGGCGCGAAGGGTCCATCTTGGCGGAAGCTTTCGGCTTCGCTATCAGGGAGAAAAAAGGGAAACGGAGGAAGATCCGTATCACCGTTTCAGATATAAGATTGATTTTGGCATCGGAGTGGATCTGATTGAAGATTATTTAAGGATAAATTTGGGGATGATTACGGGCGATTCCCCCCGCTCTCCCAACAATACCGCCGGAGGGGATCAGAGCTTTGGCCTTGACCGCGCTAATTTGGAATTTACGCCTATTCCCGAAATTTTGATTTCCGGAGGGAGAATAGCTTTTCCATTATATTTGTCTTCCGACCTGGCAATCGACAAAGATCTCTCCTGGGACGGTCTGTCGGCTAAGATTGACTATCCTGTTTTAGGGGGTAATCTTTCCGTCTTTTTTAGTGCCGCGGTTTTGCTTTTGAGGGCCTCAAAGGATAATCCCGCATTGCTTTTTCCATTTCAGCTTGGGTTTAAAGGTAAAATTGAAGGGTTTGATTATAGGGTTGGGGCCGGTCCTTTTATTTTTTCGGGGATAGAAGGGGGACCGGTCTTTGAAAACCGGAGCAAATACAAAGAAAACACAACCGAAAAACAGGAAAAATACGACGGCTATAAATACGGCTATGACGCTTTTACCGCCGACTGGGAAATAGGGTACGCGGACTTATTCCGTTTGCCGGTAAAACATCGGATCGCCCACTTCGGAGAAATCATCAAATCATTTAACTCGTCCCAAAATACGCTCGGTTTTTTATTGGGAGCGAAGCTTGAGTTGTTTGACAGGCGGTTAAACTTTGAGTACGGCTATCGCAAACTGCAAAGGGACGCGGTGCCGGACATTTTTCCCGATTCCGATTTTTATTTCGGCGGAACCGGAGTTTTAGGGCACAGGGTAAAAATTAAAGGGACCTACTATAAGAACAAGTATGTTTCGGTCTGTGCTGGAGCGGCTTATTTTCGAGCGGACCGCACCGAAAACGGCGATCCCCAGGACCTATGGCAGATTGATTTTGCGGAGGCCAAATTCTCGTATTAAGAATTTACCCGTTTGTAACATTTGTTTCATAAGAGGTTAACAATCCGACCGTATAATAAAGTTAAGTTAAAGATAAAAAAGGAGGAGAAAAAATGAAAAGAATCTTGGTTTCAGTTTTGTGTCTTGGCCTCTTTGTTTCCGGCTCCCAGGCGGTTTCATCCGGTAAGATAAAGGCGTACATCAACAGCTTGGAGAAAAAGATCGCGGCCGCGGAAAAGAAAAATAACGGCGCGAAAGCCGATAAGCTTTACCGGCTTTTGGCGGATGCCGAAAATTCTTTGGATATGGTTAGCGATCAAGATCAGGGAATGTTGATGGCAGCCAAACCAAAAGCTGCCGTCCAAAGCGTTCCGGTGGTAAGTGCTCCGGACGAACTTTCCGATTACAAAGAAGAGGTCAACGCCGCTTTTGCCCAAATGAAAGCGGAGATCGGCAAAGTAGCGTCAGACAACAAGGACGCGAAAGTGAGCGGGGTAATCTTTTTCCGCTGGCAGAAATATTTGGCGAACGGAACGGCCTCCACCCCCAACAATTTTGATGTTGAGCGGGCGTACATTGATCTTAAAAAGAAGCTAAGCGGTGGTGCTTCTGCCAGGGTTGTGCTTGATGTTTCCAGATTAAGCAACGACAGTAAAAAGAACCTGTTCGACTATTTAAAATATGCCTATGCCGACATCCCGCTCGGACTGGGGGCGATGCCGGTAACACTGACCGGGAAAATCGGGTTACAGCATACCGTCTGGATTGACTGGGCGGACAAGATGCTGGGTCAGCGCTGGATTGCCAAGAGTTTGGTTGATAACGAGAGCGTCATGAGTTCGGCCGACTTTGGGTTGGGGGCGGTCGGTAAAATTACCACCGGTAATTTCCCGGAAGTCGAATACCACGCGACGGCAATGAACGGCACCGGTTATGGCGCGGCAGAGACAAACAGCAGTAAAGACGCGGCTCTGCGGCTTAACTCAACGGTCCTTGAAAGCAAAGGAATCGGGAATTTACAGGTCGGATTATGGGGGAATGTAAGGGGAATAACAAGTTCCAACCTGGGAGGTGACAACAACCTGTTTGGGGGAATGGTCGGATGGAAGGCGCCGATCTATACACTCTATGTTGAATATCTTGGCGGCCAAACCAGCAGTAAGAATATTTCAGGATTTAGTGTCGGCGGAAAATGCGAGGTCTACGCCGGAGTAAACGCTTTTTTGAGGGTAGACAACTATAATCCCGACACCTCCGGCACCACCAAAAAAATTGACCGGACTTTTTACGGGGTGACCTACGATGTCAATAAGGACGTGAAGCTTTCTGCCGATATTCAAACCGCCACCGGCGGATCGGCTGCGTCCACCAGCAAGGGGACTACAACCAGCATTTTCTACCTGCATTCGATGATAGCGTATTAATAATAAGGAGGAAAAAAAGATGATAAAAAAATTTTTAGCGGTTTTAATTTCAACGGCGCTGTTGTCCGGAGCCGCATTTGCGGCGACTTTAAATGGTGCGGGAGCAACCTTTCCGTACCCGATTTACGTGAAATGGAACAGCATATACTCAAATAAGACAGGAGTTCAGGTAAATTATCAGGGGATCGGTTCCGGCGGCGGGATCCGTCAGTTTTCCTCCGGAGTGGTTGATTTTGGCGGCTCCGATGCTCCGTTGACCGAAGCGCAAATTGATGCCGCGGGCGGAGATGTTTTGCATATCCCGACCGTCATGGGGGCGGTGGTGGTAAGTTATAACCTTCAAGGGGTTTCCGGTTTAAAATTAGATTCGGATGTATTGGCAGGGATCTTTCTTGGAAAAATAAAGAACTGGAACGATCCGGCAGTTGCCGCTTTAAACCCGGGAGAAAATTTTCCAGATAAAGCTATTTTAGTGGCTCATCGGAGCGACGGTTCCGGTACAACTTCAATTTTTACCGATTACCTGGCAAAGGTTAGTTTAAAATGGGCTTCACAGGTTGGAGCTGGAACGGCGGTCTCCTGGCCGGCCGGAGTCGGCGGCAAAGGGAATGCCGGAGTTGCCGGACAGATCAAGGTTAACGACGGAGCGATCGGGTATGTTGAACTTTCTTACGCCATGACCAACAACCTTTCGGTTGCCGCCTTAAAAAACAAGGCCGGAAGATACATTGTTCCGACGCTTGATTCTACCTCTGCAGCGGCCGACGGGGCTATGGCATCTTCTAAAATAAAGAAGATGATTTCTTCCGGAGATTTTCGTTTGAACCTGAACAATGCTCCCGGAGTGGATTCTTACCCGATTGTCGGAATGACCTGGATTTTGGTGCACAAGAACCAGAAGGACGCGGAAAAAGGGAGGGCATTGGTTGATTATTTAAAATGGATCCTGTCCGACGGCCAGCAGTACGTTTCCGAACTGCTTTACGCCCCTCTGCCTTCTTCGGTAAGAAGTAAGGTTTTGAACGCGGTTAATGGGATAAAGATATAGTGAATAGGAGTGAATACCCCACATTTAAATGTGGGGTAGAATCGAAATGAAAAAAGGGGATGCTTGGTTCAAGGCCGTAACTTTCGGCTTTGCATTGAGTATCCCTTTCTTGCTTCTCATTCTTATCCTTATCCTTCTTATCCAATCCTGGTCTTCTATCTCTCATTTTGGTTTCGGTTTTATTTTTGGAAATGTTTGGGATCCTTTAGCGGATAAATTTAGCGCCCTCCCTTTTATCTACGGAACGCTGGTCTCTTCGTTAATTGCTTTGGCCATTGCTGTTCCCTTGGGGATGGGTTGTGCAATTTACTTGTCGGAAATTTCTCATTCAAAAGTTAAAGAGTATATTGCTGTAATGGTAGAACTTCTAGCGGCGATTCCGTCGGTCGTTTATGGATTATGGGGAATTTTTGTTCTGGGGCCGTGGCTTACAAGGGTTATTCCGGGGATGAAATATGGTTCCTGCCTTTTAACCGGCGGCGTGATTCTGGCGATAATGATTTTGCCGACGATCACCGCTATTTCACGGGAGGTTTTTCAGGCGGTTCCGAACAGTCTGCGCGAATCGGCTTTGGCGCTGGGAGCCACCCGCTGGGAGACTTTCCGGCTGGCGGTTTTTGGGCCGGCTCTTTCGGGAATTGTCGGCGCGATAATTTTGGGGCTTGGCCGCGCGCTGGGAGAGACGATGGCGGTGACGATGGTGATCGGCAACCGGCCGGAGATTTCGGCCTCTCTATTTGAACCTTCTTATACTTTGGCTTCGGTGATCGCTAACGAATTTGCGGAGGCGACCTCGAGCTTAAATTTGTCCGCCTTGATCGAACTGGCGCTTATACTTTTGGTTTTGACAATTATTGTTAACGGGATTGCCAGGTTATTGGTATGGAAAACAACACTGAAATACAATCCAAATTAAGAAAAATCAAAGAGCGGTTTTTTCTTGCCGCCGTGGTTCTCTGTGCCCTGATCGCGGTGGTTCCGCTCTTTTCGGTAATCGGTTATGTTTTTATTAAAGGGATCAGCGCGGTTAATCTTGATTTTTTTACCAAACTGCCGGTGCCGGTGGGGGATATTGGTGGGGGGATGGGGAACGCGATTGTCGGAACTTTTATTTTATCCGGCATTGCCTGCCTGGTCGGCCTGCCGGTCGGAATTTTTGGCGGAATCTGGCTGGCCCAGTTTGGCAAAGGAAAACGCGGCTTCTTTATCCGCTATTCCGCCGATGTCCTCTCTTCCATCCCGACGATTGTTATCGGTATTTTTGCCTATGTCCTTTTGGTCGCGACGCTTAAACACTTTTCCGCCGTTGCCGGCGGTTTTGCGCTTGGCATTATTATGATTCCAACCGTTACCCGCACCACCGAAGAGATGGTTAAGATGGTTCCGAGAAATCTTTATGAGGCGGGGCTGGCGCTGGGTATTCCGGAATGGAAAGTTACGCTGCATATTGTTTTCCGGACCGCCTGGAACGGTATTTTTACCGGTGTCATGCTCTCGGTCGCCAGGATTATGGGAGAGACCGCGCCGTTAATTTTTACCGCGTTTAATACGCCGTATTGGAGTCTTAGAGTCGACCAGCCGATGGCTTCGATGACGGTTACAATTTACAATTACGCCATTTCTCCCTTCGCGGAGTGGCACGCCCAGGCCTGGGCCGGATCGTTGACTCTGGTTTTTATTGTGTTGAGTATAACGTTGCTGGTTAGAAAATTCTCAAAGAGGGTGGTTTATACATAATGACAAATGAAGTTAAGATTAAAATAAAAACGACGGACCTAAACGCCTGGTTTTGCGACAAGCAGGCGCTGTTTAATATTAACATGGATATTTATGAAAAAAAGGTTACGGCGATTATCGGGCCAAGCGGCTGCGGAAAGTCGACTTTTATCCGGAATTTGAATCGGATGCACGAAACTGTACAGGGAGCTAGAGCCGAAGGAAGCGTCCTTTTGGACGGCCGCGATATTTTTGAAAAAAAATTTGACGCGGTTACCTTGCGGCGCGAGGTTGGGATGGTTTTTCAAAAAGCGACTCCGTTCCCGACGATGACCGTTTACGACAATGTCGCCGCCGGGATAAAGCTTTACGGCAGAATCGGCAAAGAGAAGCTTGACGAAATAGTCGAAAAGAGTTTAAAGCAATCGGCTCTCTGGAACGAAGTAAAAGATGTTTTGCACAAGCCGGGGACCAGCTTGTCCGGCGGGCAGCAGCAGCGGCTCTGCATCGCCCGGGCGCTGGCGGTCAATCCCAAAATCTTGCTTTTGGACGAGCCCTGCTCCGCGCTTGACCCGATCTCAACCGGAAAGATTGAAGAGCTGATCCATGAATTAAAGGAAGATTACACTATTGTTATTGTAACCCATAATATGCAGCAGGCGGCGCGGGTGGCCGATTATACGGCCTTTTTTCTTTTGGGAGCACTGATTGAGTTTGACGTAACCAGTAAAATATTTACTAATCCGTCCGACAAGCGGACCGAAGATTACGTAACAGGGAGGTTTGGGTAATATGGTAGAACAGCATGCCGCTTTTGACGAAGAATTAAAAGATTTAAAAGATACCATTTTAAGGATGGGAATCCTGGTTTCCGGGTTGATCCGCAAATCGGTCGAATCGCTTAAAAACCGCGATAACGAGTTGGCCAAAGAAGTAATCAAGCAGGATGTCGAAATCGACCGTTTGGAGCTTGAGGTGGATGAAAAATGCATTAACCTGATTGCCTTGCGCCAGCCCAAGGCATCCGATCTGCGTTTCATAACCACCGCCATGCGCATTGCCACCGACCTGGAGCGGGTGGGGGACCTGGCAGAAGATATTGCGGAACGTTCAATCGAGCTGGCGGACCAAAAGCCCTTAAAGCCGTTGATTGATATTCCGCGTATGGCAAAACTGGCGGAAGACGCGCTCTCTTTAACGATTGACTCTTTTGTGAATCGTGATTCCGGCAGGGTGGAAGAGGTTTGGAAAAAAGAAAAAGAGATCGACCGCCTGCGCGATTTGGTTCAGGATGAATTAATAGAGATTATGGAGAGAGACAGTAAAACCGTTACCCGCGCACTCCCTCTGCTTTTGGTGGCGCGCCACCTTGAGCGGATCGGAGACCATGCCACCAACATAATTGAAGATGTGGTATTTATGACAGAAGGAAAAGTAGTAAAGCATCAAGGCGCACTAAGCGGTTGAATTCACAAATGAATCTCTGTAACCTCTTTGTAACATTTTTGTAATATTCATGTAACATTTCTTTAACATAATAGTAACAACAGGCAACAGCAGTAGTAGGTTGCTATAGGAGGAAGTTCATGTTAAAGAAAGTTTTCTCTCTTTTTTTGGTTCTCTCTCTTCCTGTTTTTATCTTTGGTTGTGCCGGCGGGGGCAAGGCGATCCAGATCAAAGGTTCCGACACCATGGTAAATCTGGGCCAGGCCTGGGCGGAAGAATTTATGAAAGAATATCCGGCAGTTCCGGTAGCGGTGACCGGCGGCGGGTCGGGGACCGGAATCGCCGCGCTTTTATCCAATTCAACCGACATTGCCCAGTGTTCCCGCCAGATTGAGCCGAAAGAAATCGCGCTTGCCAAGAAGAAAGGCATAAACCCCAAAGAATTCCACGTTGCCAACGACGGGATTGTGGTGGTAGTTAACCCGGCCAACAAGGTAAACAAACTTTCAACCAGGCAATTGTCGGACATCTTTAACGGAAAAATCAAAAACTGGAAAGAGGTCGGCGGTAAAAACGAAGATATTGTTGTCTTGTCGCGCGAGAGGAATTCGGGGACGCACGTATTCTTTCTTGAACATGTGGTAAAGTTAGGCGATAAAAAATCGCCGAATGAATTTGCTCCTTGTGTCCTTATGATGCCCTCTTCCCAGGCGATTGTCGAAGAAATTAACGGGAACACGGCGGCGATCGGTTATTTTGGGCTTGGATATTTGACGAATAAGCAAAAAGCGGTGGCAGTGAACGGTGTTTTGCCGAGTGTAAAGACGGTTACTTTAGGGCAATATCCGATTTCCCGCTCCCTCCTTTTTTATACCAACGATGAGCCGAACGAAAAAGTGAAATCGTTTATCGATTTTGCGATGAGCAAAAAAGGACAGGAGATTGTCCTGAAGATGGATTTTGTGCCTATAAGATGAAGAACCTGTTCGAATTTATAGTCGAGAAGGCCATTTTTCTTTCGGGGGCCGCCTCGATTATCTTTGTTGTTTTGATCTTTATTTTCCTCCTCAAAGAGGGATTGGCCCTTTTTGGAGAGGTCAATTTTTTTGCCTTTCTTTTTGGCCAAAACTGGTATCCGATCTCTGACCCGCCCCAATTCGGGATCCTCCCCCTTATTATGGGATCGGTCTTTGTCACTTTCGGGGCGATTGTTATCGCGGTCCCGCTCGGTCTGGCGGCCGCAATTTATATTTCGGAGGTTGCTCCCCATTCTATCCGCGGATTTTTAAAATCGGGGATCGAACTTTTGGCCGCCATCCCCAGTATTGTACTCGGATTTATCGGTATAATTTTCCTGGCCCCCCTTTTGAAAAACATTTTTCATTTGGGAAGCGGCTTAACCGCGCTGGCCGGCTCCATCATGCTCGCTTTTATGGCTCTGCCGACGATTGTTTCAATCATTGAGGACGCGATTGTTTCGGTCCCGCGCAGTTATAAAGAAGGAGCGCTGGCGCTTGGCGCCACTCATTGGCAGGCAATTTATCGGGTGACTATTCCGGCGGCCGCCTCCGGAATTTTAGCGGCGGTGATGCTTGGGATCGGGCGGGTGGTCGGAGAGACGATGGCGGTTCTAATGATCACCGGCAATGCCGCGATCATGCCGACCTCGCTGCTACAACCGGTCAGGACTTTGACCGCGACTGTCGCCGCGGAGATGGGGGAGGCGGTTTCGGGGAGCTCCCACTATTATTCCCTCTTCGCGATCGGGATCGTCCTTTTTATCATCAGCTTTATCATCAACATTTTTGCCGACATCTTTTTGCACCGTTCCAAAGCGATGAAAAGGCGTAAAAAATGAGAGAAAATACCAAAGTCATTGAAAAGTTGGCGTTCGCGATCCTGGGGCTGGCAACTCTGATCATTATTGCCCCGGTCGGAATAATTTTGTTTATTGTTTTGTGGCACGGGCTCCCCGGGTTGAGCTTTGAATTTATCTTTTCGATGCCGAGGGAGGGGATGCGAGCCGGGGGGATTTTTCCGGCGATTGTTGGAACCCTGGTCTTAACGGTCGGCACGGCGGCTTTTTCGATTCCGGTCGGGATTTTGGCCGCGATTTATTTAAACGAATACGCCGGCAGAAACTGGCTGACCCGGCTCTTTGAAATTTCAATCATCAATTTGGCGGGGATCCCGTCGATCGTCTACGGCTTGTTCGGCCTGGGATTGTTTGTAACCTTTTTTGGCTTTGGAGCATCGATTTTGGCCGGGTCGCTCACCCTGTCGATCATGACCCTTCCGGTAATAATTACCGCCACGCGTGAAGCGCTCTCCGCGGTTCCGATGGCCTTTCGCGAAGTCAGCTTTTCGCTTGGCGCTTCCCGCTGGCAGACCGTTTCCCGGGTGGTCTTGCCCAATGCGATCCCCGGAATTTTAACGGGAACAATACTAGGGCTTTCCCGCGCGGCAGGGGAGACCGCCCCGATCCTTTTTACCGTTGCCGCTTTTTACCTGCCGCGCCTGCCGCAGTCGCCCTTTGACCAGGCGATGGCGCTTCCTTATCACATCTATGTCCTATCCACGCAGGTTCCCAACGTCAGCTTGAGGACTCAGTACAGCACCGTTCTGGTGCTGGTGCTGATGGTCTTTATTTTGAATATCGCCGCCGCCTATATCAGGGCGAAATTTCGGAGGAGGAAGACGTGGTAAAGATAACGGTTGCCGGACTAAGCATTTGGTACGATGAACAGACGGCGATCAAAAACCTTTCTTTGCAGGTTTCAGAGAAAGAAATTCTGGGGATTATCGGGCCTTCCAACAGCGGCAAGACCTCCTTTTTGCGGACGCTCAACCGCTTGAACGAACTTACATCCAACTGTAAAACCGAAGGGGAAATCCAGCTTGACGGCAAGAGTATTTTTAAAGAGATCGATTTATTATCGCTGCGCAAACTGGTTGGGATTGTTTTTGCCCTGCCGCTCCCGCTTCCTCTCTCAATTTACGACAATATCGCCTACGGCCCCCGCCTCCGCGGCGAAAAGAACAAATCCAAGCTTGACGGAATTGTCGAGAAGTCGCTCAAAGCTTCTTATCTCTTTGACGAAGTGAAAGACCGGCTTAACACTTCCGCTTTCAACCTTTCCGGCGGGCAGCAGCAGCGGCTTTGTATCTCGCGCACCCTGGCGAACGAGCCGGAAATAATACTCTACGACGAGCCCTGTTCGGGGCTGGACCCGATCTCAACCGCCAAGGTGGAAGAGGCGATGCGCGACCTGAAAAAAAATTACACGCAGATTTTGGTTACCAACAACACCAAGCAGGCGGCGCGCGTCGCAGACCGGACCGCATTTTTTTTGATGGGGGAATTGGTTGAAATCGGCGACACGACTAAAATGTTTACCTCCCCTTCAGACAAAAGGACCGACGATTACATTGCGGGGAGATTCGGATGATAGTTAAAGTAAACAAGCTAGATTTTTATTACGGCAAGTTCCAGGCGCTAATCGACGTTAATTTGGAAGCGAAAAAGAACGAGATTACCGCCTTGATCGGACCTTCCGGCTGCGGGAAATCGACCTTTCTGCGCTGTTTGAACCGGATGAACGATCTGATCGAAGGGACCAGGACTACGGGTGAAATTTTTGTCGAAGGAGAAAATATCCTTGATCCAAACACCGACCTGGTCAAGCTCCGCAAGAAAGTCGGGATGGTTTTCCAACGCCCCAATCCGTTCCCTCTTTCCGTTTTTGAAAATATCGCTTTCGGACCCAGAGTGCATCATCTGGCAAAAGGGAAGGAGCTCGAAGAAATAGTCCGGCAGAGTTTGGAAGCGGTCCTCTTGTGGGACAAACTGAAAGACCAATTGAGCCGCAATGCGCTGACCCTGTCGCTTGAAGCACAGCAGCGCCTCTGCATCGCCCGGCTGATCGCGGTGAAGCCCGACATCTTATTGATGGATGAGCCCTGTTCGGCTCTCGATCCGGTCTCAACCCAGAGGGTGGAAGAGCTGATGCAGATATTAAAACAAGATTATTCGATCCTGATTGTGACCCACAATATGCAGCAGGCGGCGCGGGTTTCCGGGTTTACCGGTTTCTTTTTGCTGGGGAAGCTGATAGAATTTGATATAACCGGGCGGATTTTTACGGCTCCGCGGGACAGGCGGACCGAAGATTATATAACCGGGAGGTATGGATAATAATGATAGAAAGAATTTTTGACCATGAATTGGCCGAGCTTTCGGACCTGATCCTCAAGATGGGGGTTATGGTTCAGGGATTGATCCGCAAATCGGTCGAGGCGCTCAAGAATCAGGATACCAAACTGGCTCAGGCAGTGATTGAAGAAGATGAACATGTCGATCAGATGGAGCTGGAGATCGACGAAAAATCGATCCAGCTGATAGCGCTGCGCCAGCCGGAGGCCTCCGACCTTCGCTTTTTGACCACCGGGATGCGGATCGCAACCGACTTGGAGAGAATCGGCGACCTAGCGGAAGATATTGCCGAACGAACCGTCGATCTTTCATCGGAACCGCTCTTGAAACCGCTGGTTGACATCCCCAAGATGGCAAAATTGGCGGAAGAGGGTGTGGCTGCGGCTCTTGATGCTTTTGTAAAAAGGGATTCTTCCGCTTTGGAATCGGTCTGGGACAAAGAAAAAGAGGTTGACCGTCTGCGCGACGCGGTCCAGCTGGAGCTGACCGAAATAATGGGAAAAGATGCCAAAACCGTCTCCCGAGCCCTCCCGTTACTTTTGGTTTCCCGCCATCTTGAGCGGATCAGCGACCACGCCACCAACATTGCCGAAGACGTAACCTATATGGTAGAAGGGAAAGTGGTCAAACATTTAGGAAGGCCGAAAACTTAGTCCAGCTTAAACCCGCCATGTTTTTTGAAGTGTTCGACTAAGCCGCCGTCCGACAATAGCGTCTGCATGGTTTTTGGGAGTGCAGGAATCTTTATGTCTATCTTTTTAGATAGATTTTTTATGATGCCATTATCCAAATCAACCTCGATCTCATCCCCATCTTGAAATTGATCGGTATTTACTTCAATCGCGGGTAATCCGAGATTAAAACAATTGCGATAAAATATCCTGGCGAAGGATTTTGCAAGAACGGCCGAAATTCCGGCATATTTGATCGCCATCGGGGCCTGTTCGCGGCTGGAGCCGCAGCCGAAATTCTCTCCGGCAACAATAAAATCGCCTTTGCTTACTCTTTTATAAAAATCCGGCTCCAAATCTTCCATGACATGCTTGGCAAGTTCAACCGGGTCTTGGATTTTAAATTTATAGCGGCCCGATATAATATAATCGGTATTTATGTCGTCATTCTGCTTTGCGAATTTTAATGCTTTCCCTTTTAGTTTCATAAATACTTCCTAGGATCGGTAATCTTTCCATTTAAAACCGACGCGGCGACGGTAGCGGGGGATCCAAGATATATAAACGCCTCCGGGTTGCCCATCCGCCCCTTAAAGTTCCTGTTGGCGGTTGAAATGACATTTTCTCCGTTAGCCGGCACCCCGTTGTGGGTCCCGACGCACGGTCCGCAGCCGGGGGTTACCACCGCGACATTTGCGTCGATAAAGGTTTCGATAATTCCTTCTTTAATCGCGTCAAGAAAAATGGTCTTTGACGCCGGAGCTACGATCAGCCGGCAATCCTTGTGCACTTTTTTCCCTTTCAAAATCTGCGCGGCAACCCGCAAATCTTCCAGCCGCCCGTTGGTGCAGGTGCCGATCAGTCCCATTTGGATCGGGGTCCCTGCTACTTCCGAAATCGGAGAAACGTTATCAACGGTGTGCGGTTTGGCGACTTGGGGCTCGATCTGTTTCAAATCAAATTCAACCACGTCTTTATAAACCGCGTCTTTATCCGGTTCAATCGGGTTCGGTTTTCGAGTGGAGTGTTTTCCGACCCAATCAAGGGTCTTTTGGTCGGCTCGCATCAATCCGGCCTTGGCCCCGCATTCAATCGCCATGTTGGAGATCGTCATCCTGGCGTCAATTGACATTTCGTTGATGACTTCTCCCTCAATTTCCAATGCCAGATAGGTCGCTCCGCCGGCGCCGAGCTTGCCGATCGTATATAAGATCAGGTCTTTTGAAAAAACGCCCTTTGGCAGTTTGTTGGTGTAAATTAATTTTAAGGTTTCCGGGACTTTGAACCATAGTTTTCCGGAGATCCACGCCGCTGCCAGGTCGGTTGAGCCGATCCCGGTTGAAAAAACATTAATCGCGCCGTAAGTGCAGGTGTGCGAATCCGCTCCGATCACCAAATCTCCCGGGACGACATGCCCCTGTTCGGGGAGAAGCTGGTGGCAGACCCCGCAGCCGATGTCGTAAAGATTTACGCCGGTCTGTTTCGCGAATTCGCGTATTTTTTTGTGGATTGTCGATACTCCGATGTTGGGGGAGGGGGAGGAGTGGTCGATTACGATCGATATTTTAGATGAGTCAAAAACTTTTTTGGCCCCCATCTTATTGAATGAATCAATCGCGACCCCCGAGGTCCCGTCCTGGCCCATCATGTAGTCAAGATTGGCAATGACGATGTCTCCGGCATGCGCATCGGTACCGGAGTGGTTTGACAAGATTTTTTCTGAAATGGTTTTAGTCATAAATATATTTTAGCACAAAGTTATTCGTAATGAGTCCACATACGAATAATTTTGACGATTCTTTCTTTTTCCAAAATCTGATATACCAGCCGATGTTGAATGTTAATTCTTCGAGAGTAGGCGCCTTCCAATTCTCCAACCAGTTTTTCAAATGGGGGTGGCGTTTGCAGGGGATTCTTTTTTAGGATTTCAAGCAAACCTTCCGCTTTTCCCCTAAGATTTGAAGAAGATAATTTCTTTGCGTCTTTTTGGGCCTGTTTGGTAAATAAAATTTCCCAATTTACCATTTTATTTTTTTGGAACAGCGGCTGATTGGAGTTTTTAGACCTATTTTTATTGATTCCCGCATCTTGGGAATAGCGAGAAGGTAGAGGGTTTCCTGGATTGCTTCCCAGTCGTCTTCCGAAAGAAGAACCCCGCTGGTATTTTTGTCGGTAATGATTACCGGTTCATGAGAATAAGAGATTTCTTTTAATAAAAAGGGCAATTTATTTTTAGCTTCTTTAGTTGATATGTAGTTCATTTTTTCCCTCCCGACTTATTATATCACATTCCCATTGCTATCCCGGCGGGGTTTGATTTTTGATTATTGCAAGAGAGTTAAATTAAGGTAGGGAGAATCATCAGATAAACGCCATCTACAAGGTAAAGCATAAATACCGTCAATTCGTTCCAATGCTTCCTTTATGTTATAAGGAGAAGTGCTTAATTCGTCTCCCAACCTGCTTGCGTCAATGGTTATGGCGCCTTTGTTCATGTATTCCTTCAAGAAAACAAGCAATTTCCAGTCAAACGACGCGTTAAAAGAATATCCTGCAATCAAAGCATAATAAATCCTTGAAGATTGTCCAATAAAGCCGACCCCGGAATCATAAAAGTCGCTGCCATAAAGGCATCTTTCGTTGGCGGATTGAAATGTAATTGTATGACCGTATTTTTGCGCTATCCGGTAAAGCATTTCATAATCGCTTTCGAATCTAACTCCAAAAGAAGTCGCGAATATGATTCCTTTTTTGGAGGTTGCCATCATTCCCAGGATGAAAGGAATGCCCGAATAAAGCACGTGTTCCGCGGAAAAAGACCAATCGACTGTTTTTAGCGGATCAATATCATTTGCGTCTTGAGTTGTTATTGAAATAGCTCTATCTTTCAAGAATAATGCATCGTCCGCCAATTCTTGCCGGATTAATTCTGTATTCTCCCGTCCATCGACTTTTTTCCAGCACAGCTCAACCTCTCGTATGATTTGGGAAAATCGAAATTTGGGATCCGATAACATTTTTTTTACATAGGCAACCCTGTTTTCGCATAGGTCGGAAGCAAACCAGGAACAATCCGGCAAATCACGGCGGCTGGCAAATCCGAGAAACGTTTTTCCTCCGTTCATGCAATAAACGGCTATCCGATCCCGGTTTTCAACCGGCAAGGATTTTCCAAAAGTTCTGTCGCCAACGATAACATTTCCGGGAAGAATTTGTTCCCAGCTTTTTTTATTTTGTTGCGCCCCGACGGTTGTTGAATAGATTAAATTAGGGACTCGATACATCATATGTTTATTTATCGGTCGGGGCTTTGAAAAATTGCAGGGGATTTTAGCCTTTATGGGACCTTAAAAGAATCTTTCCCTAATCTGCTTGCTCTTCTTGATGATGTAAGGATCAAGCCCCTCCATCTCCTGAACCTCGTCAAAGAGCTTCTGGGCCTTGGGGTGTTTTGAAATTTGGACCAGGTTCAGTTTCGCCCGGGCGGCCAGGTCCGGATAAATTTCGCCGCGTTTCAAAAGGTCATTTAAAGAATTCTGTGCCTTTTTGATGTCGTCGGACTTGCCGCGGTTGATCCTCAATTCGGCTTCTATTATCAATGCCTTCTGCGAAAAATAATCATGGGGGCGGTTCTTCATCAGATGGGCGGCCCGCTCCGCCAACTTGATCCCCTCCCCGGTCTTTTTGGGAAAATGAAAAGAGAGCAACTCCGCTTTCCCCAGCTCCGCGCGCGCCCTAAAATACCAGTGCGATTTGCGGTCCTTGATTATCCCTTCGTAAAGTTTTTGCGCATGATCGTGGTCTTTCCCTTCGTCGCGGGTCACGCAAAGCTCCGCCTCGATCACCACCGCCTTATTTCTGAAGAAGGGGAAGGAGGGGAGCGCCTGTTCTTCTTTCGGGAGCTTGTGTAAAATTTCCAATGCCGACCGGACCAGGTCGATCGCGGTTGGGATCTGTTCTTTTTTAATTTCAGGGATCGCCAGCTCGGCCTTTCCGATCAAACAGCGCGCTTTAAGGTAGGGGTAGGGGCGGATGCTCAAGATCTCATCATAAATCTTTCCGGCTCTTTCATAATCGCCCGGATGGCCGCGGCCGACCAGCAGATCGGCCAAATGGAATTTTTCTTCAATTATATCCGGGCGGTTGCCGAACTTACCGATGATAAACTCGGCCCGTTCAATCGCTTTTTTGAGCTTATCTTTTTCGGAGGGCGAAGGAAAGCCCTCCTGGTCTTCTGCGTTAAAAATAAAATCGGACATTGATGATGGTACGCTGCTCATTAAACTCCCTTGAAGTTTCATTATAAATGTGATAAGATGTTATGTCAATGGATCGTGATAAACGGCTAGATGAACTTCAGCAGAAATTAGGCCTTTCTTTTTTTAATAAGACCCTCTTAAGCCAATCGCTAACCCACTCTTCTTTTGCCAACGAAGCGAACGTTCCCGACAACGAACGGCTCGAATTTTTGGGGGATGCGGTGATCAAACTGGCGATCTCCGAATATCTCTTCAATAAATTCCCCACCCGCCCCGAAGGGGACCTAACCAAAATCCGGGCGGCGGTGATCTCCGACGACACGCTTGCCAAAATTGCCGAAAAAATTAACCTTGGCGAATATCTCTCCATCAGCGAGAATGAACGGGCGGGGGGAGGGGCGCGAAGGAAATCCAACATTGCCAATGCCTTTGAGGCGTTGATCGGGGCAATGTATCTTGATGCGGGGATCGGCAAGTCGCGCGATTTTTTGGTCCACCACTTGAGCTCCGAAATAGAGACGGTGAGCCAGGTCGGCTACATCGTCGATTTCAAATCAACGCTCCAGGAATTTGCCCAGAAGAGAAAATGGGAACTTCCCCGCTACATTGTTTTATCGGAGACCGGTCCCCGACACAACAAAACCTTTAACATCGGGGTCAAGATCCGCGGGCGGATTTTGGGGAAGGGGAGCGGCCCGAACAAAAAAGAGGCGGAACAGAAAGCGGCGACGCAGGCGCTGGCTGTCTTGAAGAAAAAAGAAGAAGGGGTCGCCGCCAGGGTAAAAGGGATCGTTAAAAAGGTTACCAAGACAAAATGGATATTTTAATAAAACAGGGGAGGATCATCGATCCCGCCAATAATTTTGACGGTATCGCCGATCTTTTGATCCAGGGAGAAAAGATCTCCGCGGTAAAATCAACGCTCCGTCCCCGTTCAAAAGTCAAAGTCATCAACGCCAAAGGAATGTGGGTTGTTCCCGGCCTAATTGACTTGCACTGCCACCTGCGCGATCCGGGCGATCCGGAAGAAGAGACGATCGCTTCGGGAAGCGCCTCCGCCGCGGCCGGCGGTTTCACATCAATTGCCTGCATGGCCAATACCAAACCACCAATTGACAATCCGGCGATGGTTAAATATGTCAAAGATAAAGCGGCCGCGGAAGCGAAGATAAATGTCTTCCCGATCGGAGCGGTAACCAAAGGGCTGCTTGGAGCAGAGCTTACGGAGATGGGGCGGATGATCGAGGAGGGGGCGCGGGCCTTTTCCGACGACGGCCGTCCGGTTACAAATTCGGGGATGATGCGCCATGCCCTCGAATACGCGCGTCAGTTCGGGGTCGTCATAATTTCCCACTGCGAAGATCCGGCGCTTGCCGAAGGCGGACAGATGAACGAAGGATATTTTTCAACGATCCTCGGACTAAAGGGGATCCCCGCTTTGGCCGAAGAGATTATGGTTAGCCGCGACTTGATGCTGGCGAAAGAATTCAAGGGGCATCTTCACATCGCCCATGTTTCGACCGAAAAATCGGTTGACCTGATCAGGAAAGCGAAAGACAAGGGTGTTAAAGTCACCGCCGAAACTTGTCCGCACTATTTTACTTTAACCGAAGAGGCGCTCTTAAAATACGATACCAACGCCAAGGTCAATCCGCCGCTAAGGTCCGAGCGGGATGTCAAGGCAATTTTAAGAGGACTGGCGGACGGGACGATTGATGTCATCGCCACCGACCACGCGCCGCATAAATTGGAAAAGAAAAAAGTCGAATTCCAGGCGGCGGCGACCGGTTTGGTCGGGTTTGAAACGGCGCTCTCTCTGGTTGTCACCGAACTGATCGACAAAAAGATCTTAACCCGCAAAGAGGCCTTCGCGAAAATGACCGTTAATCCGGCGCGCATTCTCAATCTTCATAAAGGGGCGTTCAAAGAGGGGTGGGACGCGGATGTTACGATCATTGATCCTTTGGCCGAAGCTGTGGTTGACGCTTCGCAATTTTTGTCAAAAAGTAAAAACACCCCGTTTAACGGCCGCAAAGTAAAAGGACAAGTTGCATATACGATAGTTTCTGGTAAAATTGTCTATTCAAATGCTTAAGCATTTTTTCTTTCGATCATTTGTCATTTGTCATTTGACATTTGTCATTTTCCTATCCGGTTGCGGCGGCGATCCGACC
This sequence comes from candidate division WOR-1 bacterium RIFOXYB2_FULL_46_45, assembly GCA_001771585.1. Classification (GTDB taxonomy): domain Bacteria; phylum Margulisbacteria; class WOR-1; order XYC2-FULL-46-14; family XYC2-FULL-46-14; genus XYC2-FULL-46-14. The sequence continues at coordinate 774,988 of MEUE01000001.1, read as the reverse complement.
GTCTCTTCTATTGTTATTTCTCCTGCCACTCCTTCAATTGGGATCAACAAGACCCAGCAGTTTACTGCCGCGGCCTATGACTCCGCCGGGACGCAGATCACGGCGACTTTTACCTGGAGTGTGAATGGTTCGCTTGGCACAATCGATTCCAACGGATTGTTTACGGCAGGGGGGACGACAGGGACAATTGTTATCCAGGCCGCTTCCGGGGGGATCACCGGTTCAACGACCGCTTCCTTGGTCAGCACCGGTTCAATCGCTGGGACAATCACCAATTCGTCCGGAAATAAAATTTCCGGGATAGCGGTTTTTTTAACTTCTACTCCAACTTTTTGGGCTACTTCCAGTGGAGGGAATTATACTATTTCGGGGGTTCCGGCCGGCAGTTGGGAAGTCAGGACAGCGGGAACCGACATATATCTTTCAACAACCAAAGAAGTAACTGTCGCAACCGGCGAAGCGGCTAATGGAGGGATTGTTTTAGGGGATAGGTTTTCAGTCCAATCCGATTCAGTCAATCTTTCGTCCGCAACGGGAACAGCAATAAATAATGGGACAACAGAAGCAACAGGAGTCATAATTACCTATAGTTGTCTAAATGCTCTTGGCCAACCATCCGGATCAGGATATTCCTCTATTGGCACGATGAGTCCGGGGCAAGCCAAGTCTTTTTCGGTGTTGTTTAACCCTCCAGCCACCGACCAAACCATAGTTACCCGTACCTTTGCGGCGACGACCTATTGAGCTGACATGGAAGTAAAAATCATCCGCAGTCAAAACCGCCGAAAGACAATCAGCGCCAGGTTGGTAAACAATATAATACAAGTCAACGCCCCGGCCGGAATGTCGGAGGAAAAGCTTGCTGAAGCTGCCGCGAAGCTGAAAGAGAGAATTGAGAAGCGCTTGCAAAAAAGAGGGTTGGCCTCTCCGGCCGATCTTTATGCCGTGGCGCAAAAATTAAACCAGAAATATTTTGGCGGCGAGCTTAAAATAGAATCGATTGAATATTCGACGAACCAAAACAGTGTCCACGGCAGCTGCAGCTACAAAAAAAGGACAATCCGCATTTCGCACCGTCTGGCCGGGATGCCGGAGTGGGTCAGGGATTATGTGATTGTGCACGAGCTGGCGCATATAATAGAACCAAACCACAGCAGTTCTTTTTGGCAGTTGGTCAACCGCTACGAACTCTCCGAAAGGGCGCGGGGTTTTTTAATGGGGGTGGGACATCATGCCTGAACTTCCGGAAGTCGAAACCGTAAAACGCCAAATTTCACCCGCCGTAAAAGGACGGACCATTCTCTCAATCGAATCAAAAGATTCACGCAACATTAAAAAGATCTCCTTTGAAAAATTCAAACAATTGGTTTCCGGCGACAAGATCCTTAACATAGAAAGACGGGCAAAATATCTTCTCTTTAAATTAAAATCCGGCCGTTACATGGTTGTCCATCTGGGGATGGCCGGAAGAGTTTTGTTGAAGCCCGATAAATATGTAAAAATAATCTTCAATCTCTCCGGCAGAAAGAAGCTGTATTTTTCGGACACCAGATTATTTGGAAAAATTTGGTTATATGATAAATATCCGGAGCTAAAATTGGGGCCGGAACCTCTCGAAAAATCTTTCACGCTCAAGAAATTCAAAGAGTTGATAAAAAGCAGAAAAGGTAACATCAAAATTATTTTGATGGACCAAAAGTTTATAGCCGGAATCGGCAACATCTACGCTGCCGAAGCGTTGTTCCTTGCTGGGATTCACCCAAAAAGACGAATCGAATCATTGACCGATTCTGAAATCTCCAAATTATATCAAGGGATTCAAAAGGCTCTCAAATCAGGGATCATGCACAAAGGGACCTCCGTCACCGATTTTGTCGGGGCGATCGGGGAGGAGGGGAAGAACCAGAACTATCTATATGTATATGGGCGCAAGGGTAAGCCGTGCAAAAAGTGCGAAGGCTCCGTAGACAAAATCACCCTCGGCCAGCGCGGAACCTATTTTTGCCCAAAATGCCAGCATATGCTATAATTTCCCCATAATGTTGCGCTTTTTAACCGCCGGAGAATCACACGGAAAATGCCTGATCGGCATCCTTGAAGGAATGGTCTCCAATCTCCCTTTATCCGAAGCCGACATCAACAAAGAACTGGCCCGCAGGCAGGAAGGGTATGGAAGAGGGGAGCGGATGAAGATCGAAAAAGATACGGTTGAAATCCTCTCCGGCCTGCGCAAAGGGAAAACGATCGGCAGTCCGATCGCTCTAATGATCAACAACAAGAGCACCGAATTTTTTGATCAAGTCGTCACCAAGCTCCGTCCCGGACACGCGGATTTGGCGGGGGCCTTAAAATACAATACAGGAGATATCCGCAATATTTTAGAGCGCTCTTCCGCCCGTGAGACGGCAATGCGGGTCGCGATCGGCGCGATTTGTAAAAAGTTTTTGGCGCAGTTTAAGGTGATTGTCTCTTCAAAAGTGGAAGAGATCGGCGGCGAAAAGAACAAACCGCGTTTTAATGCCGTTATCGACGAGGCCAAAGAGGCCCTTGATTCGGTCGGCGGGATCTTTGAAATTAAAATCGTGAATGTTCCGGCAGGACTCGGTTCCCACGTCCACTACGACCGCCGCTTGAACGCTCTTTTGGCCTCTGCACTGATGAGCATCCCGGCAATCAAGGGGGTGGAAGTGGGATTGGGTTTCGAGGCATCAAGGCATCGAGGGTCAAAGGTCCATGATGAGATTTTTTATGAAAAAGGGAAATTTGTCCACAAAACCAATAATGCCGGCGGGATTGAAGGTGGGATGACCAACGGCGAACCTATTATATTGAAAGCGGCGATGAAGCCGATTGCGACTCTGGTCAAACCGCTCAAGTCGGTTGATTTTAAGAGTAAAAAAGCGACTTCCGCTCATATTGAACGTGCCGATACCTGCGCGGTAGAAGCGGCCGCGGTGATTGGCGAAGCGATGGCCGCGTTTGTCTTAACCGACGCCTTCCTCCAAAAATTCGGCGGCGATTCGCTCGAAGAGATACGCTGGCGCCTGTAGCTCAACTGGATAGAGCGTTTGCCTCCGGAGCAAAAGGTTGCAGGTTCAATTCCTGTCAGGCGCACTTTTTCAATATTTATGGTATAATGTAAAAGAAGGAGAAACTAACTGTGGCACCAAAAATCAAATTACAACGTGTCGGGACCAAGAACCAGCCCAAGTATCGCGTAGTCATACAGGAAGAAAGGGAAAAACTCGGCGGGAAGGTTATCGAAATTCTTGGCGTATATCATCCGCTTGAAGAACCAACCCGCTTTGAAATCGACAAAGAAAAAGCGTCCGCCTGGATAAAAAAAGGAGCACAGCCGACCGAAAAGGTCCGCATCCTCCTCGGGAAAGCGGGGGTCATGTCTCCAATCGACCTCGCCGCCCTTCCAAAGAAAAAGAAAAAAGAATCCGGAGACGCTCCGGCCACAGAAGCACCAAAAGCGGAGGCGCCCAAAGCCGAAGCGGCGCCGGCAGCCAAGGAAGCGGCCTAAATTGAAAGAGCTGATCGAATATATCGTAAAAAACCTCGTTGACAAGCCGGAAGAAGTTGAAGTAAAAGAACTTTCCGGAGAATCTTCCACAAGCATCGGGATCAGCGTTGCCGAAGACGAAGCCGGCAAAGTGATCGGCAAAGAAGGGCGCATCGTCAATGCCCTGCGTACCATTGCCAAAGCGGCCGGAGCCAAAGAGATGAAACGGGTTTCATTGGAAATTATAACCAAGGAGGAGAGATAATCATGGCAGAACCGCAACAGCATCCAAGGCCGCCGATAAAACAGGTGAAGCCGGAAGGATCAAAAAGAAGCGTAGAGTTAAAAAGGGTGGTTATGGTGAAGGCGATCGTGACCCAGGCCTTCAAAGACAATTTGGTCCGCGAACTTGAACGGGCGGTAAAGAATATGGAAGACCAGCTTGCCCGCATGGAGACCCAGAGCCGCGCTTACATGGAAGATTTGAAACAAAAAGGGCTGATGCAAAAGGTGGCCGCTATCCGCAATCAGGTAGAAGACGAACGGGCGCGCCAGGCACAGGCCAAGGCCGACCTCCAGATGAAAATACAGGAAGCGCAAAATTTAACCGTCGGTTCCGAATTTGTCCAGGGGCCGCTGGAAGGTCCGGTTGATGTCGCGATCGGCGACAACCTTTATAAAAAAGTCGGCGGAGCCGAAATAATCGTAAAAGACGGGATTATCCAGGATATTCGCGGCGTAGAATAATCCCTTTCAATGAAAATCGACCTTCTGACTCTCTTCCCGGAGATGTTCGTTTCTCCCCTGCAATTCAGCCTGCTAAAAAAAGCGCAAGAAAAAAAACTGGTTGAAATTAATATCGTAAACATCCGCGATTTTACATTGGATAAACATAAAACTGCCGATGATTCTCCCTTTGGCGGAGGATCGGGTATGGTTATGAAGGCGGAGCCGCTGATTATGGCCTTAGGGTCAAGCCTGCCTGCCGGCAAGGCAGGGGTCAAGGGTCAAGTAATTCTGATGACACCTTCAGGAAAAAAAATTGATCAGGAGACCGCGAAAAGACTGGCGAGAGAAAAACATTTGACCATTATCTGCGGGCATTATGAAGGGGTAGACCAGCGGTTTGTCGATAAATATGTTGATGAAGAGCTTTCAATCGGCGATTATGTTTTAACCGGAGGAGAACTTCCGGCGCTGGTCTTGATCGACGCGGTCTGCCGGCTCATTCCCGGAGTGGTAAAAGAGGCGGACTCGATTGTGAACGACTCTTTCTACAACGGCCTGCTCGATTATCCCTCTTACACCCGCCCGGAAGAATTTGAAGGGATAAAAATCCCGGAGGTCCTCAAATCGGGGAACCATCGCGAAATCGCGCGCTGGCGGAGAAAAGAAGCGCTCAAAAGGACCCTGTTAAACCGGCCGGAACTTTTGGCTTCCGCGGGATTGAAAGAAGAAGACAAAAAGCTTCTTGAGGAGCTGATTTTAGAGTGATCTCAATTGCTCTTTTGCACCATCCGGTGTATAATAAGAAAGGAGATACGGTTGTAACCAGCATCACCGGGATGGATCTCCATGATATTGCCAGGTCCGCTTTGACCTACGGGATTTCCAAATATTACGTTGTAAATCCGGCGAAGGCACAGCTTGAATTTGCCGGCAGGATCATAAATTGCTGGAAATCCGAAGAGAGTTTTGTCCACAATTGGACCAGGGCCGAGGCGCTGGCGCTTATAGAATTAAAAGAAGATTTGGAGCAGGTGTTGGCCGAATGCCCCGGAGCAAAAGTGATTGTAACTTCGGCCAAGAAAACCGATAACAGCGTGGGGTTTCAAACCCTGCGCAAAAAAATTAAAGAATCAAGCGATGATTTTTTAATTGTTTTTGGGACCGGATGGGGATTAAGCGACGAAGTGATAAAAAAAGCGGATTATATCCTTGAGCCGGTGAACGGGCCGGGAGAATATAACCACCTGTCGGTCCGGTCCGCCGCAGCGATAATTTTAGACAGATTGTTTGGAGGGAGATAATAATGTTAAACAAGAACGCGATTAAAGAGATTGAACAAAAAGAGATGAAGAAAGAGATCCCGGAATTCAACGTCGGCGACACGGTCAAGGTGTTTTCCGAAATCCGCGAAGGGGACAAAAAGAGGATGCAGGGATTTGAGGGGATCGTCATAAAAAGACAGGGTGGGACAGGGAGCCGCGCCACCTTTGTTGTCCGCCGCCTGGTGCAAGGGGTGGGGGTTGAGAGGACTTTTCCTCTCCATTCTCCCAAAGTCGGGCAGGTCAAAGTCATGAAAAAAGGAAGAGTCCGCCGTGCCAAGCTTTATTATTTAAGGAAGAGGATCGGATCGGCAGCTACCAGAATCGAAGAGGCTAAGTGAGCAATTTCAAGCGCTGGCTCTGGGATTGGGTTGAGACAATTGTTGTCGCGCTTCTTTTAGCCCTCATAATTCGCGCCTTGGTCGTCCAGGTCTTTTGGATCCCTTCCGCCTCGATGGAGCCGACCTTAAACATCCAGGACCGCATCATTGTAAATAAATTCATTTATCGTTTCAAAGAGCCGGAGCGTTTTGATGTCATTGTTTTCCGTTACCCGGGTTCGGGACCAAAGAAAGATTTTATAAAGAGGGTGATCGGGCTCCCCGGTGAAAAACTTGAAATAAAAAACGGCCGCGTTTTTATTAACGGAGTTCCCTTGACCGAAAATCATTCGATGAATTCCGATTTTTCTTATTTTGGTCCGGTCAAAATCCCCGCCAAAGCGTACCTTTGCCTGGGAGACAACCGTCCCCGCTCCGCCGATTCGCGCGTTTGGGGTTTTGTCCCGCGCAAGAATATCTACGGCCCCGCCTTTCTAAAGATCTGGCCGATTTGGGAAGTAGGAATTATTCGCTAGATCTGTTATAATCTCCAGCATGACGCCTCCATCTTTCCGCTATGAACAGGCGCTTTACAAAAAAGGCTGCCGGCTGGTTGCGGGGGTGGATGAAGCTGGCAGGGGACCGTTGGCCGGACCGCTAGTTGCCGCCGCGGTAATTTTGACCAGCAGGGTGGAGGGGTTGGATGACTCCAAACTTTTATCTTCCTCCGAGAGAGAAAAAATTTTCAAGATCATAGCCAAAGAAGCGCTGGCGATCGGGATTGGCGTTGTTTCCCACAAGGTAATTGATCGGATCAATATCCATTGCGCCACTTTATTGGCGATGAAGCAGGCGGTTTTGAACCTCGTCTACTATCCCGACTATCTTTTGGTTGACGGCAAATTTAAAATTGACGTTGATTTTCCGCAGACGGCGATTATTGCCGGAGACAAAAGGTGTTATTCAATCGCCGCGGCGTCGGTGGTGGCAAAAGTTACCCGCGACCGCATGATGCTGCGCTACCACAAAAAATTCCCCCAATACCAGTTTGACCGCCACAAAGGTTACGGGACACAGCTTCATCTTGAATGTCTCGAAAAACATGGGCCTTCCCCGATTCATCGAGTAAGTTTCGCGCCGGTTAAAGAACTGATATAGAAGATTAAGTCCGAAGCACTCTGACCATACACTTGGTAGGGATAAAAAGAGAGACTCAAATTTTATCACAAATCAATAATCCCGAATGAATTCGAATGAAAGGGTCTCGAATAAAAGTCCCGAATCCTCGAATTTAGTCTCGAAAATTGAAAGGATTCGAGAATCGATTCGGGCATTTGAGTTCTTAATTCGGGACCTGTCCTATTCGCATTGATTCGAGAGGTTGATTTGAGATAAAAATTCGAGACTATTCCCCCTCAGACGCAAAATTGGCGCCAAAATTGCTGGGACAGTAATATATGGGACTTGAAAGCTACCAAAAAGGAAAACAGGGAGAAGCGACCGCCCGGATTTATCTGGAACAGCAGGGATTTAAGATTCTTGAGCAAAACTACCATTCGCAACAGGGGGAAGTCGATCTGGTCGCCTACGACAAAGAGTTCCTGGTTTTCATAGAAGTAAAAAGCTATTCCTTCCGTAGTTACGGATCACCCCTTGGCGCAATTACCAAAGCCAAACGCCAGTCGATCATCCATGCCGCCAAAACGTATCTTTATAAAAATAATATCAAAGATGTCAATTGCCGCTTTGATGTCCTTTCAATCTATTACGACCGGTTCGGGGAGCGGAATTTTGACCATATCAAAGATGCGTTTTATGGCAACTAAGGAGGAAAGCTATGCTGGTTAAATTGCAAAGCGCCGCGGTGATCGGATTGGACGCCTATCTGGTTGAAGTGGAGGTCGATTCTTTCAAAGGGATCCCCGGCCAATCGATCGTCGGGCTCCCCGACGCGGCGGTGAAAGAGAGCCGCGACCGGGTCCGCTTTGCCATCAAAAACTCCGGCTTCGAATACCCGCCCGGGAATTTTACGATCAACCTGGCTCCCGCAGATGTCCGCAAAGAGGGGACGATGTACGATCTGCCGATCGCGCTCGGGATGCTCTCTTCATCTTTACAGATTGAAGATCGTTTCGGTGGGACCATAATCCTGGGGGAGCTTTCTTTAAACGGCGAATTGAGGAGAGTTCCCGGGATTTTGCCGATGGTGATGGAATCGAGAGGAAAAAAGATAAAAAAAGTTCTGGTCCCTTCCGAAAATGCCGACGAAGCGGCGCTGGTTTCCGGAATAGATATTATTGCGGTTGATAATTTAAAGGAAGCGGCTTTATATCTAAACGGTGAAAAAGAGATTTCTCCTCATAAGATCGATCTGGAAAAAGTTTTTCCCAAAGAACCGGAATTTGGGATCGATTTTGCCGACGTCAAAGGGCAGGAACAGGCCAAGCGGGCGCTTGAGATTGCGGCGGCGGGCTCGCATAATATCCTTTTGGTCGGACCTCCCGGGTCCGGAAAAACGATGCTCGCCCGCCGCCTGCCGACCATCTTACCGCAGTTGTCTCTTGAAGAGGCGCTGGAAGTTACCAAATTATATTCGGTGAGCGGCCTTTTGGCGGGGAAGGGGGCTTTGGTCACTTCGCGTCCTTTTCGTTCCCCCCACCACACGACTTCGGACATTGGGATTGTCGGCGGGGGCCGCATTCCCCGCCCCGGAGAAGTATCCCTGGCGCATCTGGGAATTTTATTTTTGGACGAGTTTGCAGAATTTGACCGGCAAGTGCTTGAGGTTTTGCGCCAGCCGATGGAAGACGGGATGGTCACCATTTCCCGCGCCGCCACCTCCCTGACATATCCTGCCGAATTTATGCTGGTGGCGGCGATGAACCCGTGTCCCTGTGGAAACTTTGGCGATCCTCTTAAACAGTGCGTTTGCCCTCCGACCCGGGTGCAAAAATATTGGCAAAAACTTTCCGGTCCGCTCCTTGACCGGATCGATCTGCACATTGAAGTTCCGCGGATCAAAAAAGATGATTTGATTAACAAGCCGCAGGGAGAAAGCTCAAAAACCATAAGAGAGAGGATAAAAACCGCGAGGACGATCCAAGAAAAAAGGTTTAAGGGGTCGGGGGTTCATTCCAACGCCCGGATGCTTCCGGCGCAGACCAAAAAATTCTGCCAAATGGACAAAGAAGCCGAAGGGATTTTAAAAGAAGCGATATTACACCTTAAGCTAAGCGGCCGGGCCTATGACCGATTGCTCAAAGTCAGCCGCACCATTGCCGATCTTGACGGATCGGAAATTATTTTGGCCAAACATATTGCCGAAGCGACACAGTATCGTTCATTAGATAAAGGAGGTGATCTGTATGTATAAAGTAATCTTTCGGATTCCCGCGCAGTCGATGAGGACCTTGATCATGTCGGAAAACGAATTCCGTGCCTGGATCAAACACCGTTTTTTGCGGGGCAGGATAGTTTCTTGGGAGAAAATGTTATAATTAATCATGCGTGATTTATCCGCGATAGTGCTGGCGGCAGGAAAAGGGGTCAGGATGAATTCTCCACTCCCCAAATGCTTTCACAAGCTTGCCGGCAAACCTCTGTTGCAGCATGTTTTGGAAACGATCAAAGAACTCGGAATTAAAAATATCTATGTCGTAGTCGGCCACCAGAAAGAGGTGATCGAAGATTATTTCAAGGATTGGCCGGTCACCTTTGTCCACCAAAAAGAACAGCTTGGGACCGGTCACGCGGTTATGATCTGTGAGGAAGAATTCAAGAAGAACCCGACCGGATCGGTTTTGGTCCTGGCCGGGGATGTTCCCCTGTTAAAAGCAAAAACCTTGCGGAACCTGATTGATTTTCACATCAAAAACAATGCCGCCGCCACCGACTTGACCGCCGAACTGCCGGATGCCGGAAATTACGGGAGGATCTTGAGGGATTCGGACGGCAGGATTGTAAAGATTGTCGAGAAGAAAGACGCGACTCCCGAAGAATTGGCGATTAAGGAGATCAACACCGGAACTTTTTGTTTTGACAGCGAGGCCCTTTTTTTCACCCTCAAAGAAGTTAAAGCGGACAACGCGCAGAAGGAATATTATTTGACTGACACAATAGGGATTTTGAGGCAAAAAGGAAAACCGGTTTTTGCCTGTCTTGCTCCGGACTACTGCGAAACATTAGGGATCAACACCCCGCAGGAATTGATAGACCTTGAAAGACACTGTTTGCGAAAATAGTGTGAAATTTTTGGCAAATTCAAATGAAATAATAGTGGAGAAAAATAAAGATGGTTTTCGCACGATTAGCACGAGTACACGCTCAAAGTCCCCTTGTTTCTCCGGAATTTGCGTTTGCCGGAGAGAGAAATGCATTGCGCCCATCATATGCTATGTTGGCGGGAAGCCCGTTGGTTGCTTGTCCCGGCGGCAGTTACGGTGGACGCAGATTTCCCGATGATCCAATCCTTCTAACCTCGGCCGATAACCTTTATGCCGAACTGCAAACTATGTCACGGCACCGCTTATATCAGGAAAGGGGCTTTTTTTCTTTGGGAGAAGTAAAGGGGGCATGCAGAAGAGTAATAGAGGCCAGCCGGAATCCAGAAAAGCTTGATTCTTGGTCTTTGATAAGAGTTTTGGTTACAAGGATGGATATTGATGAGATTCCAACAAAATTTTATGAAAGAACCAAATTTAAACTGCATGACGATGAGATGGATATTAGGAACGCCGGCAATCTTTTACGGCAAAAAACTCGTGGATCGGATTTTTTACAGTCTGTGGAAGCATTGCAAAACGCGCTGGCGAGCATATGGGAATCGTCAAGCATCTATCTTTACGACAGCGGCTCAAATACAATGAGGTTGGTGCAGAGAACGGTTGGCGGCTACTCTTCTTTTTCGCCTTATCAACAGGATTGGTCCGAACCTAAAGGGTTGTACGCGGAAGTGCTGAAAAGAGCGAAAGAAGGGGAAGATGTTTGCGTGTGGGATATTACGGGCTCATTAATAAAACAAGAAAACTGGGTCAGTCCCGATGCGGTTGAAAATGATTCCCGTGTTTTTTATTTGGAAAGAGGGAATCCCGGAAAAATTGCCACACTGGTGATAAGGGCAAACGGACAAATCGTGGCAATTGTCAATGTTTCAAACCGGGTTTTACGGCAGGCGGAGCCTGACAAAAGGTTAAGAAACTATCCGGCCCTAAGTTATCGCCCGCCGTTTAATGAGCGATCTTTAAAAACAGCGATTGAAACCCTTAAAGGAGAAATCCTTGGGCCGGCGGCAAATAAAATTGCGGAAGGGTTGGAAGGACAAAGCATCCTTGAAAAAGCGGAAAAACACAAAAGAGAATTAGGTCTTCATCGGTTGTTTTTTAATGCTTCTTCTTTGCCTTCCGTACAGATGCCGCGATACTTGGAGGGAGTTAGACCGGTGCGGATTAAAAGGAGTTCTTTTGACAGGGAGGTCAAAATCGCGCTGGAAATAGTAAAGGATCCCGGCAAGGCATTGCGACACATAAGAAATCAGGTGGTTGCGGACCTTTTGGAAATGTTTAAATTGGCCTGGATCCCGGTGGTTACCGCATCTCCCGAAAATCTTGATAAGCAGAGAATGGAAGAATACCTTGCCAAAAAATGCCTTGATTCCGCCGACAAGCTGATTATCGTCAGGGATGAAAAGACGGGGGAAAAACTGGGATTTGCCACGATTACCGAAGAATATCATAACGGGAAGCCCTTTTATGCGCTTGGGTTAACTTCTCTTGATCCGCGCCTGCAGAATATGCGCCTTTCGGTCTTAATCAACAAAATATTAATTGCCGAAGCATGGAGGGAGAATAAGCATAAGTTTCCCGACGGCAGAATTCCTATTATTGTCAGAACGGCAACCCCAAAACTGTTGGGAGCCTTGGTTGAGGGGTTGGAAGAGGTGTGGCCAAATCCTTTTATGGTGGAAGAAGGCACGTTAACGCCCACAGGAGAACCGGCTCATCTTTTTGCCGAGGCGGCCGAAGCGATTTCAAAACAATGGAGCGGCGAAACTACTTTTGATCAGCGGACCTTTGTCAGCTACGGAGCGTTAAAAGAGACCTTTGGGTTTACTTTTATTCCGGAAGAGATCCAATGGCACCGTGATGAAAGGGTAAATGCTTTTTGCAGGCAACATCTTGGTAATCCGGAAGAGGGGAATGCTTTTATAATAATGGGATATGTTTCGGGCGCCGCGTTGAGAAGATCCGTTTGGCGCGACCTTAAATATAGAATGGGAAAAAGATGGATCAGCCTGAGAAATTTGGTTGTGAGGAAAGTATCTTTGTAGGCGGTGTTGACTTGAACGTTTCAATCAACCTATAATGTGGCTTATGTTATCCCCTACGGGAATCGTTCTGTTGGCGGCTGCCACGATCAATTCGGGCCTTTCGGTTTTTATCTTTTTAAGAGGTAAAGAAAAAAAAGAAAACATTTTTTTTAGCGCTTTGCTTTTACTTTTGGCTCTTTTATCTCTTGTGATTTTTTTGGCTTCTTCCGCGCGGGACGAATTGACCTTGTTGTATTGGGTTAGATTCGCCTACGCCGCCACCTCTTTGCTTCCGGCGGTCTTTTTGTGTTTTTCACTGGTTTTTACCGAAGACGCGAAAAAGGGCCTGTCGGAGCCGGTTAGTTGGCTGATTTTTTCTCCCGCCTTTCTTTTTTTGTTTCTCTCTTTTACCCCATTGATTGAAAAAAAAGCGGGGTTTCCTTTTTATCTGCCCCCCGAGTATGGTCCGGCTATGCCGTTTTTCAGCTTGTACGTGATGCTTTATGCTTTGATCGGCTTTTTGGTTTTGGCAAAAAAATATTTGGGTTCCCGGGGAAGAGAAAGGCTTCAGGTTTGGTATGTTTTATTTGGAGTGGCAGCCACCTCCGTTTTAATGTTGTTGGCCAACATTGTTTTGCCGCAGTTTTTTAAAACGGCGGAATGGGCGGCTCTTGGGCCGGCCTCAACGCTTATCCTGGCAGGTTCGGTTTCTTACGCCATGATTAGGCATCGCCTTTTGAATTCGGAAGACTTCCTTTGGAGGGCGATAGTATTTTTGTTTTTTCTTTCCGGGGCGATAGGGACTTTTTTGATCCTGGCGGAAGGGAGCACCAACGTTCTGCTGACTTTTTATATTGTTTTGTCCCTTGTTTTTATGGGAATCTTTGCCGTTTTACAGGGATATAAAAACGGAATCAACTTTTCTTTTTCCCTCATTGCTTTTGCCATGGCGGTTTGGATCTTTGGGGTTTCGGTTGTCTGGACTTCCAAGGATCCCGTGCTGGTTGATTTTTGGGGGAAGGCCGCTTTTACCGGGGCTTCTTTTATCCCCGCCTTGATGCTTTATTTCAGCCGGGTTTTTCCGAAAGAATTGAGGGCTGTCCTGTGGGCCGAAAAAGCCGCGATTTTTTTGCCGCTTCTGATCTTCCCGATTTTAATCTGGAACAACCAGGTCATAAGCGAAGTAATAATAACCCCGGCCGGATTTGTCAGCCGATACGGTATGGCCTATCTTTGGTTTGTACTTTATATCCTGCTGTTTTTGGTCTGGGCATTTTTTAACCTGTTAAAAAGCTACCGGACCCTATCCGGCCTTTATCTTGACCAGTTGAAGTATTTGTTTGTGGGTTTTTTCTTGACGGCCATAGTTGCGGTTGCCACCAATCTAATCCTTCCGTTTATGGGGATTTCGGAATATTCCTTTGTGGGGCCCAACGCGGCAATTATTATGGTGGCTTTTACCGGATACGCCATCATCAGGCACCGCCTGCTGGCGATTGAGGTTGTGATCCAAAAAAGTTTTGTTTATACCGTCACTTCGATTTTGATCATTGCCCTGTACGTCCTGGGGGTTTATCTCTCCGAACAGTTTTTGCAGGGATTTTTCGGCTACACCTCGGTTTTGGCAACCGCTTTTCTGGTCTTTGTGATCGCGGCCATTTTTCAGCCGCTTTTAAAAATTACGCAGAACCTGGCCGATCGGATTTTCGTTCGAAAACGGCTGGATTATCAGAGGGCCTTGCGCAATGTCAGCCAGGACATCCTCTCCCGGATCAAACTTGAAGATGTTGCCCAGCTGATCGTCTCCACCTTTATCGATGTGGTTGAAATTTCGGAGATTTCGTTTTTGGTCTTTAACCGCAAAAGCGGTTCTTTTGAGTCCGTGAACCTGCACGGCAAGGCGGGATTGGGGAAATACAAGAAAATCGAGCTTTCGGCCGGCAACAACCTGGCCAATTTCTTCCTGTCAAGTCCCGGTCCTTTGGCGATTGAAGCTCTGCAGGAAGAAGTGGTCCGGCGGGGAGCGGAAGGGAACAAGGCCGGGGCGGAAGAATTAACCCGGATCTTGTCCGAAATTTATCCCTTTGAATTCAAATTGTGGATCCCCGTAATCGGCAAAAACGGTTTGGCCGCAATCATCGCGTTGGGCGAAAAATCGTCCCACGAGGGTTTTTCCGCGGAAGACCTGAGACTTTTTTCAACTCTGGCCAACCAGACTGCGCTTTCCCTTGAAAACGTTCGGCTCTATCAGGAAGTCATGGAGATGAGAAATTACAACCAGGAGGTGCTTGATTCTCTCCCCTCCGGCGTCTTGACCACCGACTACGAAGGTAAAATTGTAACCTGCAATCCGGCAATGGAAAAGATTATCGGCAAAAAATACGAAGAACTGGAAGGGAAAAAATATTCCGATATTTTTTCGGACAAAAGCCCACTCTATGGGGCGGTTGCCAGCACGTTGAAGGACAAATGTCTCTACAATTTTGAGGCCGGGATTTTAAATCCCAGGAAGGGGATTGTTCCGCTTTTGATCAACACCACTTTGCTGGGGACCCCGCGCGACAAGACCGGGATGCTCCTTTCGGCCAGGGATATGACCGAGGTGCGCGACCTTGAGAACAAGGCCCGGCAGGCCGATAAGCTGAAGGCCCTGGGGATCATGTCGGCCGGGATGGCGCATGAGATCAAGAATCCGCTTTCATCGCTTCGAATCATGGCGCAGATTTTGCCGCTCAAGTTTGACGACCCGGTCTTCAGGAAGAAAATGCTGGAGATCATTCCGACCGAAGTCGGCCGGATCGACCGGATAGTTGAAAACCTCCTCCGCTTTGCCCGCACCACGGAGATGAAGCTTTCCAAGGTGAACATTGGAGAGTATTTGGAAGGAATCCTTAAGGATTATCTAAAACAGGCCGAGGAGAACAAGGTCAAAATCGTAAAAAATTATTCCCGCCTCCCCGAAATAATGCTTGATCCCGAACAATTTACCCAGGTTTTTACCAATCTGATCTTAAACGCCATCCAGGCGATGCCGGAGGGGGGGACGCTCACTCTGACCACCAAAATCGGCAGGCAGTTGGAAAATTTTATCCAGGGGATTGTGATTGAAATTTCGGACACTGGGCACGGGATTTCGGAAGAGAACCTGGCGCATCTTTTTGATCCGTTTTTTACTACCAAACACGGTGGGACCGGGCTCGGCTTGACTATTGTGCACAGTTTGGTTGAGGCGCACCAGGGGGAGATTAAGGTCTTAAGCAAAATAGGGGAGGGGACCACCTTCCGGATCTATTTGCCGGTACAGCAATAATGGCTTATAATTATAACCAATAACTTATAACGGGGAAAAATGAATAAGATATTTTTAATTACAGACAATATCAAGACAGAGAAGTCCATTCATGATATTTTGGACGGCTACGAAATTGAAACCCTTTCGGCACAGCTGGCTGTTTTAAAAATACCGCAGGAAGCTCCCGACCTTGTTGTCATCGACTGCGACATCAAAGAAAAAAACGCCCTTGATATCTACCGTAAAATAAAAATGGTAAACCCCCTGATTCCGGCGATCATGCTTTCGGGGACTCCCGATATTCCATTGGTGGTTGCCGCGACCAAAATGGGGGCGGCCTCTTTTCTGGCGAAGCCGCTTGATCCCAACAAGCTTTCCGCGGCGGTCACTGCCGCATTGGCGGGGACAAAGACCCCCGCCTCGCTTTCCGGTTCCGATGCAATTCTCTGGCTTAAGGGGGGGAGCGTTATCAGGAGGGCCCTTTTTGAAGACCTCCTTTCTATTTCCGCATCCCTGGATGACGTTAATATCGCGGGGGAGATTGGGATCAACAAAAGGGAGGCGGCCGAGCTGATCCACCGCAACTCGATCAAAAAAGGAAAATTCAAGGAGATCAACCTTTCGGCTTTCCAGAAAGAGGAAGACGAACCGGGCTTCTGGGCGGCCTTCAAAAACATCTTTGCTCCGGCAACGGTTTATTTGAGCGGCTTTGACGCGATCCCGGAGCACTTTAGGGAGAGCCTGGTTCAATTTTTAAGCGCCAGAAAAAACAACATAAAGTTTGATAAAGAGATTAGGGTTATTCTTGAGTCAATTAGTCCCCAGGAAAAACTGGCCGCTTTTAAAATCCTGCATCTGCCGGCGCTCCGGTTCAGGAAAGAGGATCTTTTTCTAATGGTTGCCGCCCGCATTGAAGGGCGCGCGGCCGGGATCGGAACCGACCTGGTCCAGTTTTTGACCTATTACGATTTTCCGGGTAACTTTGCCGAACTTGAGGAGCTCCTTTCCGCCGGACTTGTCAAATGCAGCGGCGGAACGCTGCGGTTGTCCGATCTTCCTTTGACCGCGGAGATGTTTAAGCGGGCGAAGAAAAACGAGTTTTTGGGCTGTGGAACAGTAAGGCTGGAACAAGCCAGGATTGAGTTTGAAAAAGCTTTTTTTGGACTGGTTCTTCGGCAAGCCAACGACAATGTTTCTTCCTCCTGCCGGTTTTTGGATATTCCCAAAGAAACTTTTACCGAGCGGCTAGAGCAGCTTGGACTTGATGCCTAGGAGCAGTTCCTGGGCTTGGGCTTCGTTTTTAGCTTCGCAGAAAATTCTCAAAATAGGTTCGGTGTTTGACGCGCGCAGATGGATCCAGCCCTCTTTTAAATAAACTTTTATCCCGTCGGTTGAATCCGTTTTTTCGTTTCTGAAAATCTCTTTGGTTTTTTCCAGTATTTTTTCGGCGTCGGCCACGGTTTGGCATTCCAATTTGTCTTTAGCCAGAAAATATTCGGTCAATTCTCCGACAATTTGGTCAATGCTCTTGCCGCTTTCCGATAACAGAGCCAGGATGATTCCGATCCCAGCCAGGCTGTCGCGATTCATTCCAACTTTCGGATAAATTACCCCGCCGTTCCCTTCCCCTCCGATTTCGGCTTTTATTTTTTTCATTTCGGAGGCGACATGGATCTCCCCGATTTTGGTGCGAAAGACCCGGGCGTTAATTTTGGCCGCAACCTCGTCAACCAGACTACTGGTGGAGAGGTTGATCACGATCTTTTTCGGCCTGACATAGAGGGCGCAGAGTGCTACGGTGTACTCTTCCGAGATGGCCCTTCCGCCGGAAGTTACGATTGAAAGGCGGTCGGCGTCGGGATCCTGCGCGAAACCGATATCGGCCTTGTTTTTTATAACGGCGGCGCTTAACTCTTTCAAATTATGCGGGGTCGGCTCCGGCCCGTGGGGGAAGGGGAGCTTCATGTTTGTATTTATGGCAATCACTTTACAGCCCAGTTTTTTCAGCAGGAGGGGGGTTATGACGCTCCCCGCCCCGTTACAGCTGTCAACCACCACCGTAAAACGGCGCCGGGGACGTTTGATGGCTTTGGCAACTTTATCAATATGGATCCGGTTGGCGTGATTGAACTTTGCGACGGTCCCCTTGTCCCGCTCACTAAATTTTTTGTTCTCATAAATTTTGACCATCTTTTCAAATTCAAGGGGGACCAGAAACAAGCCGTCGGAAGAGATAAATTTTAGTCCGTTCCACGGATTGGGGTTGTGGGAGGCGGTGATGACGATTCCCCCCTTGGCCTTCAAATGTTTGGTCATAATCCCAACCGTCGGGGTGGTGGCAATTCCCAGATCAATGACATTACAACCACAAGATAGAAGACCAGAGAAGACGATCCCCTTGAGGTATTCTCCCGAAGCGCGGGTATCGCATCCGACCACCACTTTGCCGCCTTTAAGGTAGGTCCCAAAGGCCCTGGCAAAATCAAGGACGGTCTCCGGGGTCAACCCTTCGTCAACTCTTCCTCTTACTCCTGAAATTGTTATTTTAAGCATTGCAGTTTATAAAAAATTATTATATCATAAAAAGAAATGGACGATATCTTATTTGGGGCAATTCTTCCCCACCCCCCGATCATTGTCCCTCAGATTGGCGGAGAGAGGATCAAGCAGGCCGCCCAAACCCAGCAAGCGATGAAAGAAGTGGCCCGCCGGCTCAAAGCGCTTGAAAAAAAACTTGACGCGATCGTAATTGTCAGTCCCCACGGCGAAAATTCCCCCGCGACGGTTCCGGTCTATACCGGACATGTTTTTGAGGGGAACTTCGGTCAATTCGGAGCGCCAAAACTTTCTTTACAGGCGAAAGGACTTCCCGAATTCGCGATTGCCCTGGTCAAAGAAGGGGGATTATACGCTTCCCGTTCGCCGGAGACGATGCTCGACCACGGATTTCTTGTTCCCCTTTACTATCCTTTGCAGGAAAAAATAAAAACTCCGATTGTGCCGTTGGCGATCGGTTATTTATCGCTTAAAGAGCTGTTTGAATTCGGCAAAAAAATCAAAGCGACCGCGCAGAAAACCGGAAAAAAGATTGCAGTGATCGCTTCGGCGGATCTGTCGCATCATTTGGACAGAGAGAGAGGAAGAGAATTTGATTCGAAACTGGTTGAACTTGTAAAAAAATACGATGTTGCCGGGATTATAAATTTTCCGGCCGATCTGGCGGATGAGGCGGGACAGGACGCGCTCTGGTCAATTGCGATCTTGTTGGGAGCTCTGGATAAAACGGAATTAAAACCGGAACTTTTGTCTTATGAAGGGCCGTTTGGGGTCGGTTATATGGTTGCGGCTTTTGAAAAATGCACCAATTAGTTCAACTGGCCAAAAATACGATTGAAGAATACGTGAAGTACGGCAAACTTATCAAGCCGCCGGTGGAACTCACTTTGGAAATGAAGGATAAGGCCGGCGTTTTTGTTTCGATCAAAAAACAGGGTGAGTTGAGAGGGTGCATCGGGACTTTTCAGCCGACCACATCAAATGTTGCGGAAGAGATTATTCGAAACGCGATTGAAGCGGCAACGCGCGATCCCCGTTTCCCTCCGGTTCAACCGGAAGAGCTTGATAGCCTGGTGATTTCGGTTGATCTCTTGTCCGCTCCTGAAAGGGTTGGCTCCGAAAAAGAGTTGAATGCAAAGCGTTACGGTGTTATTGTTAAAGCAGGGTTAAAGAGGGGTCTTTTGCTTCCGGATTTGGAAGGAGTAAACACGCCCGAAGAGCAGATTGAAATTTGCAGAAGAAAAGCGGGAATTGGAGGGCGAGAACCGGTCGAATTATTCAGATTTGAAGTGAGGCGTTACAAATGATAAAAATCGGAATCATCGGGGCGGGCGGGTACGCGGGGGTCAATCTTTTGGGGATATTGCTTAGGCATTCGAAAGCGGAAGTAAAATGGCTGATGTCGGAGCCGGCGCATCAGGGGAAGAAAATTTCGGAGCTCTATCCGCATTTAAACGGGATTTGCGACTTACCCTGTTTTGTCCTTGACGATCTGGACAAAAAATTAGCGGAGATCGATCTGGTCTTTTTGGCTTTGCCCCATGGCATTGCCATAAATTATGTCCCCAAAATAATCAAGGCGGGCAAGAAAGTTGTTGATCTGGGGGCGGATTACCGTTTCCATGACGAAGCGGTCTTCAAAAAATGGTATGGGATCGAACATTCGGACAAAAAAGTTTTGGACGAAGCGGTTTTCGGTTTGCCGGAGCTTTATAAAAATGAGATCAAGAAAGCGCGTTTGATCGGGAACCCCGGCTGTTATCCGACGGCGTCAATTTTGGGCTTGGCGCCGCTGGTGAAAAACGGGCTGATCGATTCTTCCGCTATTTTTGTTGACGCGAAATCAGGGGTCTCCGGAGCGGGAAGAGGCGTCAATTTAAAAACCCATTTTTGCGAACGGAATGACGGTATTATGGCTTACGCGGTGACCAACCATCGGCACATGGGAGAGATAGGATACCAGGTGATCAGGATATCAGGAGATCAGAGTGCCAAAGTTACTTTTGTTCCCCATTTGATGCCGATGACACGCGGGATACTGGTAACTATCTATGCGAAACTGCGGCGAACGGCGAACGGCGAACAGCTAACAGCTAAATATAAAGAATTCTACAAGGGGCAGCCGTTTGTGAGAGTGGTTGAACATGAACCGTGCACGAAGTATGTCGTCAATTCAAATTATTGCGACATCGGAGTTGCGGTCAACGAAGAAAACGGATCCGTTATTGTTATGTCCGCGATTGATAACTTGATCAAAGGGGCGGCCGGGCAGGCGGTGCAAAATATGAACTTGATTTGCGGTTTTGACGAGACCGAAGGACTCACCGGCCTGGCGGTCTATCCATGATTACTTCTCCCAAGGGTTTTAAAGCGGCCGGATTGGCCTGCGGATTAAAAAAATCGGGAAAGAAAGATTTGGCAATTATTTATTCGGAGGTGCCGGCTGCCGCTGCCGCCGTATTTACAACCAACAAATTTAAAGCCGCCCCGATTATCGTCTCCGAAAAACAGATCAAACACGGGAAGATCCAAGCCATTGTCGCCAATGCCGGGAACGCCAATGCCGCCACCGGAAAGCGGGGAATAAAAGACGCCTGGACGATGGTTTCCGAGACCGCCCGGGCGCTTAATATTCCAAAAGAAAGCGTTCTGGTCACTTCAACCGGAATTATCGGGAAATATTTGCCGATCGATAAGATAAAGGCGGGGATAAAAAAGACCGCCGCCGCCATTTCAAAAGACGGCGGACATGACGCCGCCCTTTCCATCTTAACGACCGACAAAGTTGCAAAAGAGGTAACGATAAAAACCGGCGGCTACACTATCTCCGGGATCGCCAAGGGATCGGGAATGATCGACCCTAAAATGCGCCATGCCACCATGCACGCTTTTATTGCAACCGATGCCTCAATTGATTTGAAGACCCTCCAAAAACTTTTGGATGAAGCAGCCGATAAATCTTTTAATATGATCTCGGTTGATACCTGCATGAGCACCAACGATTGCGTCTTTGTCCTGGCAAACGGTTTATCAAATGCAAAGGCGGGGTTCAAAGAAGCGCTGGAAAAAGTTTGTGTCGAGCTGGCGAAGATGATTGCAAAGGATGGGGAAGGGGCAACTCAGCTGATGACGGTTCGCGTAACCGGAGCGGCATCGGAAAAAGAGGCCCGCCTGGCGGCCAAGGCGATTGCCAATTCCGATCTTTTGAAATGCGCGGTCTATGGGCGCGACCACAACCCGGGGCGGATTTACGCCGCGATCGGGACCACTTCTGCCCGCATGAATGTTGACAAGGTCAAAACCGGGATGAAATTTGGCAAAGAAGAGACGGTTGTTACTTGCGACTTGGGGGTTGGGAAGAATTCCGCGACAGCCTGGGGTTGCGACTTGACCGAAGAATATATTAATATCAACGCGAAGTATCACACTTAGGAGTGGGCATGGAAGAGCGGATCAAAAAAGCGAAGATAGTGATGGAGGCGCTCCCGTATATTATGCGTTTTTACGGGAAGACGATTGTCATAAAATACGGCGGGGCGGCGATGAAAGACCCGGTGCTCAAAGAATCGGTCCTGCGCGATGTGGTCCTCCTGAAATTTATCGGGATGAACCCGATTTTGGTCCACGGGGGCGGTCCCGAGATAAATAAATATCTTGAAAAACAGGGGATCAAGCCCCAATTTATCGGTGGTTACCGCGTAACCGATGCCGCCACGCTTAAAGTGGTGGAAAAAGTTCTGGGCGGAAAAATCAATACCCAAATTGTTTCGATGATAAAAAAAATGGGTGGGCGTGCGAAGGGGTTCTGGGGGAAGAAGGGGAAGATCATCAAGGCGTTAAAATATTACAAAAAAGACGAAAAAGGAAACCGAATTGATCTCGGTTTTACCGGACAAGTTGCGGGGATCCGCTATCGTTATCTCGCCAAATGGATGAAGCTAGGCTATATTCCGGTCTTGACTTCAATCGGGGTTGGCAAATCCGGCAAGACCTACAACATCAATGCCGACAAGGCGGCCGCGGCGATTGCCGCCTACCTTAAGGCCTCAAAGTTAATTTTGATGACCGATGTGAGAGGGGTCTTGGATAAAGATGGAAAGCTTATCTCGGAAGTAAATTCTTACAAAGCGCAAAAGATGATCAAATCAGGTTCAATTTCCGGCGGAATGATCCCAAAGATCAAAAGTTCTCTTTACGCTCTTCGCAAGGGAGTAGAAAAAGTTCATATTATCGACGGCCGCATCCCGCATGCCCTCTTGCTTGAGATTTTCACCGACTATGGGATTGGCACCATGGTCCAAAAGTAGATGTTTGATCTTGAGATTTTTCGCCCCAAAGAGTACCGCGACACAATCCGCAATATCGACTTTGACGCCCTTAAACAAAAAGGGATCGAGGGGATAATTTTAGATCTGGACGATACTCTTTTGCCGC
The DNA here is from genome assembly GCA_001771585.1 of candidate division WOR-1 bacterium RIFOXYB2_FULL_46_45. GTDB lineage: Bacteria > Margulisbacteria > WOR-1 > XYC2-FULL-46-14 > XYC2-FULL-46-14 > XYC2-FULL-46-14. The sequence goes on along the minus strand of MEUE01000001.1, from coordinate 752,526 downwards.
GCCGGGATTACACGCTGAATCCTTTAATCTATAATTTTATCGAAGGGATTAAGGACCGGGGTTTTAAGCTTTGCATCCTCTCCAACAATTTTAGCCCGGAGCGGGTTGAAAAATTCGCGCGGGAGCTTAATCTTCCCTGCGTCACTTTGGCTTTCAAGCCGCTTTCCGGGGGCTATAACCGGGCGATTCGGATTTTGGGGCTTCCGCCGCGCCGGATCGCCGCGATCGGCGACCAGCTTTTTATGGATATCTGGGGAGGCAACCGCGCCGGGGTTTATACTATTTTGGTCAAGCCGATCGGGTGTGAAATAAAATGGTATCGCAAACTGATGCGTGCCGCGGAGCAATGGGTTTTGGCTAGACTAGAGCTCTAAGCGACGACTTGATAATCTCTTCAACGCTTCCGGCCTTTTCAAGATCAATTTTAGAATTAAAAATCGCCTCCCGCGCTTCTTTGGGAGAATAACCGAGCGTCATCAGCGCGGCGACGGCGTCGTTTACGATCCCTTTTTCGTTCGGGATGGCCTGCTGCATCTCCGATGGCTTGACCCCCAAGGTCTTCCCGCACAATGTGGTGGGTATAAAATTTTAATTCCGATCCGATTGACGGCAGCCGGTCGGACAAATTGGTCGGGATTTTTATTTCTTCTTTATTTGCTTTTCTGCCCGCCTAACCCCTTTCAAAGCCTTAATACAAAGGTCAGATCCATCATCTTTTGGCACGATTGCGGCTTGAAGATACTTGCGGATAACCTTTGCCCTATTATCAAAGATTTCAGATAAATGAGGATGACTTTTTTGGAGTTTTGCCGTAACCGAGCCTGCAATTGAAACTAATTTCTCAAGCCTCCTTTTAAATTCGGGTATTTCATCTTCAGGCACATCCGGCTCTTTAATCTTAACTTCTTTTCCCTTAAAATTAATAGAGGCGGACTCAATATCAATAGGAGAAAATCTAAAGATAAAATCTATTTCTTCCAAAGAAAATTGCCGCCAAAAATCCAGTTTCGGCCAAAAGGCAAGCGCCGACCTATACCGAGAAATTCCGGATTCCCGACTGATAAATTCTCCACGATGCCCGTATGGGAAAGGAATCACAGCTTTATCGCCTACAAAGATGGCATCGTCTACAAAATCCAAAAACGTCCAAATGTCGTCATTTAAATTTTCCATGACAATTAGTGGTGTCGCGCCGCGCTGTTTTTGCCGGAATAAAGACTGAAAAAATAAGCTCAACAAAGCCAAAGAATCTTCCGGAGCTCCTCCTATTGGATCGTGGACAATCCAGACATCCGCCCTTTCCAGATCTTCACTATTATAATAATTAAATCCGCTCATATTTAACTTAAATCTAAGCTCAATTTTTTTGCCAAGATAATTGAATAAGAAAACCGTTTCTGATTTAGTTATTGGGCGAAGAGCATCTCTTTCCTCTTTTGTTGTTATCCGAAGATCTGAATAGATCCCTTTTTGGGCCAAGCCTTGTATCAATCTATTTGTATTTTTTAGGGATTCTTCGCTTATTTCGGTATATGTTATTGCGGCTCTGTCTATCTTTTTCTGCCGTATTAAATTATGCAATAAATCAAGGGGAGCCAAATGAGATCCGGAGCCGGGATAAATTAAACTGATTGCTCGCTCCCTTATTACTCTTGGAAGCTTTGCCGCTTCCTTCGCAAGAAGCCAAAAAACCTCATGGCTCCTAAAATGTTCAACAAGGCCCGGGTAAAACCCAAGCTCATAAAATGGACTTTTATTTTTTATTTCATCAGGCAGGAAAAGCCTTTCTTTAATTGCTATTGCGGTCGATGCCCTGGCATGTGGAGTATCCCCGGGCGCGTTGCCGTATTTGCCAATATGTTTTGCCATATCAGCCGGAAGGACAGAATAATTTATTCCAATATCCGTTGCCAGTACTTCAGCCGCCAAACGGACCTTTAGCAACTTGTCTTTCATACAATCCAGAATATACGCCTCAATGACGCTCCACCCCTTTAGGAGCGTAAAAGTTTCTTTCGAAGAGGCAATTAATTTTAAAACAGCCAGCCTTAAAATCGCTCTCGCAGACGGATATGCCACATTAAACAATATCCCGAGTCTTTGCGGGCAGTCTGAACTGATATACTTATAAAGAATAAGCCGTAAAACATCTTCTTCATTGTCAGATAAATTCGCGGAAGACATCGTTTTTTTTAAAAAGAAATTTAGGATAAAATTATCCGAATTTTCTCCTTGCATGCCTAATAACGCCATTTTGGCATATGGATGATTGGGATTATTAGTTAATGTTTGCAGGATTAATCTTCTATGAACATTCTGATAGTGGCTTCTATTTGATATTAAAAATTTCCATGCTTCATCTTTTGTAATTAATCCGTCACGATTTACATCAACTTCTTCACGGTACCCTTCCTCCGGCAGGGGATTACAGCTTACTTCGTACCAAGGGCGACGCTCTATTATGCCCCGCCTTCCCAAACTAGGATGGTCGTTAAACCCTAATATTTTAAAAATATTTAATATATCCATATATCGTTTAATAGATCATTAGATTTCAACATTTTTGTTATAATAAGCAATGATCATCGGGTTCCATGATTGAAAGATTAAAACCTCGGATACTAATTGCATTTCCATCACGCCATCTAATTGGTTTAGGTTGCTCAGGACTAACTGTTATCATAAAATAAGGACTAGTTTTTTTTTAGCATTAGCAAAGAGGTGTAACTCATTTTAGGTCATCTCCTTTTTTGTTTTCAGTATCTCTAGGGACTTCCTCTTTCTATCTCCTATATATATCGTTAAAAACCGAGGCAGATTTCAGCTAATCAGAATATTGAGGAAGTTAAGTGGCTTTGGCTAAACTAGAGCCCTAAGCGACGATTTTATAATCTCTTCAACGCTTCCGGCCTTTTCAAGATCAATTTTAGAATTAAAAATCGCCTCCCGCGCTTCTTTGGGAGAATAACCGAGCGTCATCAGCGCGGCGACGGCGTCGTTTACGATCCCCTTTTCGTTCGGGATGGCCTGCTGCATCTCCGATGGCTTGACTCCCAAGGTCTTGGCCAGCTTTTCGCGCAGTTCAATGCAGATCTTCTCCGCGGTTTTTTTGCCGACCCCCGGAGCGGAAGCGAGAATTTCGGAGTTCCCTTTCACAATCGCGGAAGTAATCATCTCAAGCGCGAAATTTGACATGATTGCGGTAGCCGCTTTCGGTCCCACCCCCGAAACGGTGATCAAAAGTCCGAACAAGCTTCGCTCTTCGCGGTTTAAAAATCCGTAAAGCGCTTCAAGATCTTCCCGCACAATGTGATGGGTATAAAATTTTAATTCCGATCCGATTGACGGCAGCCGGTCGGACAAATTGGTCGGGATTTTTATTAAATAGCCGACGCCGCCGGTTTCAATTATTGCTGCCCCTTTTTCTATTCCAATCAATTTTCCCGTGATGCTGTAGATCATACCAACGATTTTATCTTATAGGAGTTCAAATGGCAAATGGCGATCGCCAGAGCGTCGGCCGCGTCGTCCGGCTTGGGGATTTCTTTTAGCCTTAATAGGATTTTGACCATCTCCTGAATCTGCCTTTTATCCGCGCGACCGTAGCCGGTCAGCGACATCTTTACTTCAAGCGGCGTATATTCCGCGATTTTTATTCCGGCTTCAGCCGCCGCCAAAATGACCACCCCGCGCGCCTGGCTGACCAGCATGGCGGTGCGGGTATTTTTGGCGAAGAAAAGTTTTTCGATTGAAACACAATCCGGTTCCGATTTTTTGATTAAGTGGACCATCTCGTGATAGAGCTCCTGCAGGCGCTCTTCGGTGCTTTGCGACTTGTCGGTCACGATACAGCCGTAATCAAGCAGGCCGTGTTCCCGGTTTCCCTCTTCCACCAATCCAAAACCGGTCGCGGCGATTCCCGGATCAATTCCAAGTACCAGCATGGTCGCATTATATCAGTTTTGGATGTTGGATATAAGGATGTAATATGATACTATAAAAAAGTACCTTATAAATTAAAGCGGGAGGATATTATAATGGTGGAATTTAAGGAAGATATAAAAATAATCGAGGAAAAACAAAAAGAAGGGATAACAATTCCGGACTCATATCTTAAAAGATTTGGATTGAGCGGCGGGAAAATTATGGTTTTGGGTATTCCCGGCGGTATAACTTTAAGGAAAATTTATTCTGCTCCCGAAGAGACGATAAAAAGAACAATCGATAATATTAGGGCTATCGCGAAAGAGAAAAAAATCACCAAGGCGGCAGTAGAAAGGGCAATAAAAGCCGTCAGAAAAACAAAATAAGTGTTTAAGGCAGTACTTGATACCAATATCTTCGTTTCCGGAATCACATGGCAGGGCTTACCGGGAGAAATCCTCGACCTTTGGATAAAAGGGAAGATTCAACTAATTATTTCTAAAGAAATTATGGAAGAGATAAAAAGAGTTCTTAATAGGATGCAAGTTCCGGAAGAAGAAATTGCCAACCTGCGAAGCCAAATAATTGAAAAAGCAATAATAGTGGATCCCCAGATAAAGATAAGCCTAATAAAAAAAGACCCCTCCGACAATAAATTCCTGGAATGCGCGATTGAAGGTCAAGCCGATTTCATAGTTAGTGGCGATAAGCACCTTCTCGAATTTGAAGCGATTAACGATATTAAAATTATTACCGCCAGAAAGATGTTGGAAGCACTAAAATAATTAAAGTTTTTTTCCCTTTCCTCTGCCTTACCTTTGCCTGCGCCTATGCCTCCGCCTTATCTCCCCATAATCATATGTTGATTTCGACAATCCCGGCCAGGTCGGTGGTGCGGTAATAGGGATTTCCGCTTCTTTCGTGTTCATAGGTAAAGCTGACGTTCACGTACTGCGAAAGGGAATATTTGGCTTTGAGGGAGAACTTGTGGGTCGAGTTTCGCAGGGCGGAATAGGAGCGCGAATAAACATAGTCGCCGTCAATCCTGAAAACGGTCCCCCAGCGGTAAATGAATCCGAGTCCCGGAGAGAGAATATAGGTCTTGGTTTTATTTAACAGATCCTGGCTGAAGGTCGCGGCTCCGCTAGCCGAAAAGCTCCAGTCCGGATTGGGATTCAAAGTCCCCTTGATCGAGCCGGTCTGGTCGATTGTATAAGTGGAATCGGAAAAAGATTCGCCGCTTCCTTTCAAAGTTGTTTTATGCGAATATTTGGTGTCAACGGCGATCACCTGCGTCAAAGAGGTGCGTATGGCGGCGTTATATTCCAACACCCGGGCGTTGTCCCGGCGGTAAACCGCGCTTGCTCCGGTTGTTGAAATCAAAGTATCTCCGATTGAATTGTCGGAGACGACATTGAACTCGGTTGACAGGAAAGAGAGCGGAGCCGCCTTCAAGGTATAAAGATTGGAAGTGGTGAAGCTCGCGCTGCTTTTGCGGTCAAGGAGCGGATAACTGCTTTTGTCTATCGAGAAATTGTCAATGGTCTTGTAGGAATAGCCGAGGACCGCGTCGTTTAAAACCGCCCAGGTCGCTTCCGCCTGCTGATTTTCGTTATTATAAATCTTTGCTCCGGTCGCGTCAAAGAGCGTAAAATTGGGCTTAAAATAATAACGCAGGCGCAAGGGCTTGATCGGCCGGAAATCCAATTTAAACGATCCGCTCTGCTTTGAAACCCGCGCTTCGGACGAACCGAAGCTCTCTTTGACCGAACTTATACTGTAATTGCCGTCCGAGCCGAGCATTTGCACCGGATAAATTTTGTAACTTAAATCGGTCACGTTGCTTTTTCCGTCTTTCCCGTCATCCACATAGTGGACATTGGTCGATAGAAGATACGATTCGCTCGGGCTGGCCGACAATTTTAAGTCATAGGTCTTGGTCGAAAAAACCGGGTTAAGAGTATCGGTGGTCCTTTTGTATTCCGCGTTGGCGGAACCGGAAAAGATCTTTAAATTTGAATTGGTGCTGATGCCGGCAGAGGCGGTATCATAAGTTATCACCTCTTCCGAGGGGGAACGATAGAGTCGCCTTTCTTTCTCCCCTTTGGCGGAGAAGTTGAAGATTCCGATGTTGTCGTAATTCGCCAGCAGGCGGTTGCGGTTTATTATCCTTCTTATCGTGGAACCGGTGACCGGATCGTTGCTGTTTTCGTCTTCCGACAAAGTGTAGTCAAGCCGCGGGAAAGGAGAAAGAGACAATTTGCTTCTCAGTGCCTTTCCCGAGATCTCGTAATTTATCCCCGCTTCGGTATAGCGGTTGTAATTGTAATCTCCCTGGGCGGAGAAGAAATTGAATGGCGTAAAACCGATCGTCCCGCCGTAATCCAGCAAATTGGTTTTGGGAAGGGCGACCGCGGCGGTAACAAACCCGGGATTGATTTTTTTGTAGTTTCCTTTCAGCATAAAAGGTCCCCAGTATCCGGTCCCGGCAATTTTTCCGGCGGTCCCTGTTTCCCGCGTCCCAACCCCGAGCAGATTATGGTTTTTATCCGAGATCGCGAATTCCGAATCGATTGAAAGGGTATCCCATAATTTTACGGTTGAATCCAGTCCAAAGACCTGGTGGCTTTTTGGGTTGGCTCCGGTTTGTGATTGGATACTTTGGGCATTTTGGAGCGAGTCCGAGTCGTTAATATAACTTGCCCCGATCCTCAAGCGGTCGCTCGGTTTGACATAGCCGCGGAAAGCATAAAGCCCGTGCTGGTAGATTGTTTCACGATAGTTGTAATAGGTTTCAATAATGTCGGTGGAGATCAAGGTCTTTTTTCTGAATGTGATTGTTCCGGCGTTGTAGTCGATCGTGTATTCATCCCCCCGTTTTTGGAGCAGGTCGTTCAAATAGACCCGTTCGCTGTCGACCTCGACCGGAGCGGGGGTGAGATAGTACGGGCCCTGGGTCCCGTTTCCGTACAGCCGGGTGATTTTGGCGCTCCCTTTTGGAGTTGAAACAATCGCCTTGAAACCGCCGTATTTATTTTCTCCCTGTATCCGTATTCCGGAGATTAGCTGGGTGAGCGGAGTAAATTCGGTATCGTTCAAGTCGGCGGTAAAGTCCCCCATATACGCTTCAAGCGACCCGCGCCGCAATAAAATTGAAACTTTTTCTTCGCGGGTTGAAGTTTGCGTCGTGCTCAAGCTGGAGGTGGAAAAGAAATTGGCGTCGATCTCGGTCCCGTCCATTTTTCCGCTGACATTGATCCTCAACGATTCTTCCCGGCCGGCTCCGGGGAGATACGATTCTTTTGTCCCCTCCACGGTCTTCTGGTTGAAGGTGAAAATTCGGCTCCCCTTGATTCGCAACGGAAAAGCCTCTTTGCTGACCGGCTTTCCCAATAATTCATCCAGCGTCGCTCCCTCGGGTTCCCCCCCGATCTCCTGATACCCTTCCAAGGTGGCTCTTTCAATGTGAAGGACCACCTCCGCCTCGTTGCTCGGATAAGAAGAAGAGAGGAGTAACGGATTCGCATCTAACTCTTCCTGCTTAAAGATCCGGATATTCATGGAGCGTTTGATCAAAGTGTCTTTGTATTTTGGTTCCGGGCTACGCAGGCGGATAAAGAAGAAAAATTTTTGAAAGAGGTTTGGTTCCGCCTCCGCCTTTTTGACAAAATAAATATTCAAGGGGTGCCAGCCCGATTCAAAATCGGCAGGGATGAGATATTTTCCCAACCAGGATCCGTTTTCAAAATTAAGCCGGACCTTATCCTCGTTGTCAAAGACCGCGGTGACCCTTCGGGCCGTGATTGGGCTTACGACTTTAATCTGCGTCTCTTTTCCGATTATGAGCGGGTAGTCGGGGCTGAAGTTTATGCTGAAATCGGCCGACTCGTAAAAGGGTGCCGCCGCCGCGAAAACGGCGAGCGCCGCCAGAAGAGCCGAAATAGTTAATAGTATCCTCATAACAATTCCTTTTGGAGCTTTTCTGCCGTTAACGGCCTATTTTAAGCGAGGTGCTTCAGTACCTTAATTGAAACTTTTGGATCCGCTGGTTCCTTGAATCAACAACATACAGGATTTTTCCGGCGCCGAATGCCAGGCCGACCGGTTCCATAAATTGTCCGGGATTTGATCCCTTTTCCCCGAACAGGAGCAGAAAATTTCCGCGCTTGTCGAAGACCTGGATCCGGTTGTTGCCCGTGTCGGCCACGCAGATGATGTCGTCGTTAATCGCGATCCCTTGGGGAAAATCAAACTGGCCCGCCTTTCCTCCAAATCCTCCAAAAGAGAGGCGCGGCTGGCCGTATTCGTCTATTACTTGTATTCGATGGTTGTTGGTGTCGGCGATAAAAATATTCCGGTCGCGGTCGACCGCCACATCGGAGGGGTTGTCGAAAAATCCTCCGCCGACCCCGAAGGCGCCGAAGCTCTGCATATAATTTCCGTTCAGGTCGAATTTTTGGATCCGGTCGTTCTCAACATCGGCGGCGTAGACATTTCCCCAGTAATCGAGGGCGATCCCTCGGGGGCTTCTGAACTGTCCCTTTTCGGTGCCGAAGCTTCCCCAGGCGGAGATAAAGTTGCCGTAAATATCGAATTTCTGGATCCGATGGTTCTCTTTGTCGCTTACGAAGATAAAATGATTGAAATCAATCGCGATTCCGGACGGGGCATTAAATTCTTTTCCTCCGCTCCCGAAGAATCCGAACTGATAAACCGGGGAGCCGTCCGGATTCAGCCGTTGTATCCGGTTGTTGCCGGTGTCGGCCACAAAGACATTGCCGACGTCGGTGGTTAGATCTCCGAAGGCGGGGACGTCGACCGCTTTGGGATAATAAAACTGCCCGTCGCCGGAGCCGGCATAGCCGAACATCCCGGCATATTCCACTTGCGGATAAAGTTGTTTAACCGGTTGTGTTGAAGGCGGAGTTCCCATAGCAAGAGCGGGTGGAGCAAGGATTAGAAGCAGAAGAATAAGACGGGCTAGAATCCTCACAAAGATATTATAACACAGTTTAAGTGAAATTTTTTGGAAAAGGGTACGATATAAATATATCATAATCAAGGAGGTAAATTTATTATGTCAGGTTCAAGCATTGTAAGATCAGGATCGAATCCGTTATTTTCGAGGTTGAAGGTTCCGGTAAAAATCGGGGAGCAGGATCTGCGGTTGCTTGCGTTAGGTAATCTTGTTACGGAGATTGGCAAGAGCGGGCTGTCGGCGCAATTTGTGCGGGCAGTTTCGGTTTCTTTATTGGAAATTAATCCTTTAGAAGGGCAAATCCCTCCCGTTCAGGTTGAAACGCTAGACCAAAAATTGGATTCTGCCGGCTTAAAAGCGTTTTTTCAAGCACAGATGCCTATAATAGAAGAAGTTGTGGTTCCGGTGCCCGCAGTTGTTGAGCTGCAGGCAGAACGGGTGGAGGAGCCGGAAGTATTGCCGGTTCCCGCGCAAAGAGGGGAAGATGTTTTTAGATCAATTGCAGGGGAAGGAGGGAGCTCCCCGGAATCGATAGGAAGAGCTTTAGTTAAAAGAGAAAAGCTTCTTGGATTGGTAGATCCGGAGTTGTTGGGAAAGTTCTTTTCTACATTAAAACCAAAACAATGCGCCGGTCTTGTTGCTAGAGTTCAAGCACCGGAAGCAAAGACGGCAGTATTAGGAGCGATTGCAACACAAGGAGCAATGCTTGAAAAAGTTGCTCCATTTTTAAACGGAAGCGTATTGCAAGCGGTTTTATCGGCAGGAGAAAATCGGACATCGGACCTTTTGCCCAGAGTGCTGGAGTACGCGGATTCTAAAAGAATTGCGACTGCGCTAAATAATGTTTCAGATTTTTTGGCGGCTCAAAGAGCCGGAGTGAGACAGGCAGGAAGATGGCTTCGGGAGCGGAATCGGGGATTTGGAAGCACAGGTCGGGCAGAAGAGCGGTACGAGGATAGAATAAGAAAAGAAGAAGCAATAGAGGAGATATTGATCCTGATGTTGCAGAGATTATGCTCGCTTAGGGCAGAGAAAATGAGAGAGGTCTTGATCAAGTTATTCAAGACCTCCGAAAATAATGCGAAGGCGCGTTATTTGCTTCTTTTTATAGGAGAACACAGAGAAAAAATAGAAGAAGGGATTGAGCATCCGGTGGTTGGAATAAACCAGCTAATGGAAATCATAAAAGGAATTTTGCCGAGCCACTTTTTGCCCGCGCCGGAGGAAATTCCTAATCATAGGACCCCGGGGGGAGGCTTATTTGATCGTAGTACTAGGGGAGATTCGTTTAGGGAGATATGGGAAGATTTTGCGGATCCACAGTCGTTTGATGAGGAATAAATAATGCCAGTTTTCCCCGTTTCCGGGAATTGGCAAACGGTAAAAGGGAGCGTTTCTTCCCACGCCCAAATGGTCCTTACGGCAACATCATTAAATTCACTGGCATTTTTTGCGCGTCCCGGCCTTGCCGCGCGCCTTTTACGGGACGAAAACCTTTCCGAAGTTGTCGGCCAGATATCAATAGGAATTAGCCGTATTACAAGATCTAACCAGGCGGGAAACGATTTCAACCGGATCGCCGTCCGCGCCATGACGATAGCGGTAGCCGCTTTTTGTAGAGAATTATCGGTTAATCATAGAATTGAAACGTATTTTTATGAGACGGGTGATCAGCTCCATTGTTGTGGAATAGAAAACTATTCCCCTCGGCTTATCGCGCTGGCGGGAGAAGAGGGGCTGATCGGGCTTTTGATAATGCTGTCGGTTTTTAAGTCGGAACTAAAAAATATCGGATCCCCCCCGCGGGGTTTTTATATTGAAGATTTTATTGGCGTAAGCCGCCGTATCTTAAAAGAAGAATCCCCATTGGGCTTGTCCCGTGCTTGTCTGGGGGAAAAGATAAGAGCGATTGGTTTGGAGCTAAAAAACGTCGAAGGCGAATACTTGAAACAAAAATCAAACAGGCAAGCTTTGCTGGAACGATTAATTAATTCCTCCGAAAGAGAGTCCTTTTCCCAAATAACCCGCGCTTTGATCCCGGCCGGCCAGGCGCGGGAACAGGCGGAACAGCTTCAGAGTTCTTTGCTTGACCGGTTTGTGGAAGAAGTTTTGCCTCAACTGCGGGGAGCGGTAACGGTATTGGTGGATGAAATCCTGAAATTGGCATCGGCGGAAGAAGGGGCAAGAAAACTCGGTTTTTCTTCCATTAGCGAAGCCGCAGCTATCCCCTACGAAAATCTGGCTTTAATTAGTATTTTAGATCAGTGGGCGGGAGTGCCGGATAAGCTGGGGAAGATGACCTTTTGGGGATTAAAAAAAGGGGGCGGATTTTCAAGAGAGTCGGGAGATCTTTTTCGCCAATTGGCCATAGCGGTTACAACCGATTCGGAAATGTATAGGATGGTTTTGTCCTTCGCCCACTGGGAGGCAGTTCAATTATTGAAACGGTGCGCACAACAGACCACCAAACAAAGAAATTTTGTCAAAGCCGGAAAAACAGCCTTCTTGATCATCGGGCTCGACCGCCTTCTTGGCCTTTCACAAGAAAGAGGGGAGGTTGTACCGTTTTTTGACAACAAGGTTTTTTATTACGGGATAAACGGGCGGGAAATGGACATTAGGGAAATAGTCGGCCTGTGCGGCCTTGCCGAAAAAGTTCCGGAGATGCTGCTTTGTGAAGATCCGATGTTTTGTCACGTGTTTTTTAATGAGCGCGGAGTAATTTTCTATGAAGATGGTTCTCAAAAGACAGAAATAGTCCCTTATTCCGCGGAAGCAAGAGAAATAATTTTGGAGCGGCTGCGGGAGATATCATCGTTAAAAGTTGCTGATATGCGGACAAAAAAAATTCCGGATCAAATTACATTTGAAATAGTTGCCCGCCTGCGGATGAGGGAAGATCGAGAGAAAAACCCCGGGAAGGTTACGGAAATAGGAAAAAAAAGGAAGCAAATAAAAGAAAAATACGGCATTGAACTGGATCTAAACCTTGATGCCCTTTTCACTTTGTCCGAATTGAAATTTTTTGACGATTTTTTCGGTTTTTATCCCGCTCATATGTTGAGGGGCATTGAAATGCTTATTAAGAACCAAAGAAGACGGACAGGGTACCAAGATAAGGATGTTTATGATGTGGTTTCATTATTTAAAAAAAACAGGGAGACAATGTCTCCCTTTATCCATTTTGATGGCGAGAAAAAAGCACTTTCCCTTGACTATTGGGGGATACAGATCTTAAACAGCGGAGATCCGGTATTAATTTATGACGCGCTTCCTCTGTTTCATGACGCGATGGGAAGGATCATCTGGCATTATTTTTTGTCGGACGCGCGGCGCGCCGCGTATCCGGTCCAGGATCCGGCCCAATTTTCAACAAGCCTGTTTTTTTACCTGAGAAAAAGGCAGGAGGGGGAATTTTTGGCGGACACCCCGGAAGACCGCTTTTTTTTCGGACTGGTTAATCCGCGGTTACTTGCCGGATAAGTGAAATTTTTTCCACAAACGCACGATATATGTAAGGAGGAAGAGAATGACTCAAGCAAGTCCAATTAAACTAACCTATCCCCAAAGAATCTCAGCCGCACAGGGGCGAATTCAGGCGCTGAAAGAATTTAGAGCCAACCATCCCGGCCTGGCGCGGGGCGGTTATGCTTCTCAAATTGGCGGGTTCGCGAACTTTTTTGTCCATTCCCCGGAAAACTTTAACCGGCTCAATAAGTTTACCGATGATCTTTTTAGTGTAGCGGAAGATTTTTGCGTTCAAGAAACCCTGGACCACTTAAGAGGGCAAACGCTTGAGGTTGATGATTGCCATAAAGCATATGATATAAGCAAAACAGAAGAAGAAAAGGTTCCCCTTTATGATAAAGCGATTATAGCGGCAGACGGCATGAGAGATACCCTGTTGTTCGCGATCAAACAATACTCTCCTCCGCCAAGAAAGGAGGTTCTAAAGGAATTATTTGGAATAAGAATTACGACGCGGGGAGTTCTCGATGCCTTGCGTGAGTTATCAACAGACAAAAAATCGGAGGAGGTCAGGGTGGCGCTCATAGAAGACATTGAAAAATATTTAAAATCGGAACTCCCTCCGCTTTTGGACTGTTCTATCCATCGGCTGTTATCCATGGTCGGGAAGCGCGGCTATGAAAATGAAGTGGCCCTGGTATCCCAATATTCCATTTCTTGGCCGCGACGACGTTTGCGGGAAGAAGTCACGGACAAAATTCAGAAAGAAATTAACAAGGCAATCCTTGCTTTTCATCCGGCTGTGGCGCCGGCTGTTGTTTGGGAAAACGGCGCTTTAACTTGCAGAAGCATAAGTGCCGAACAGGTTAAAAAAATCGAGATTCTTAACTCTGTTTTAGCAGAAGGAGAAGCGGCGGAGGGGGACATCAGCTTCTTTAACCTTCCAAACATACAAACAATCGCTGAACTTAAAGAGACAATCGATCAATTTTTGGACAAAGGATATATCCATTTGTTCTTCGCGATGGAAAACGAAAGATTTTCCGCCGCTCTGGCCGGAATTCCTGAAATTTTGCGACAAAGAAGAGAGATTGAGGCCGCTTTGTTGGGGGGAGAATGAGCGTTTTTATTCGGAAGTTTTTTGCAAGACGGGCGGATTTTGCCGCATATCAAAATAAATTACCGGCGATTAACCGGAATTTAGGTGAGGGGGCGGCCGGCGGAGTGGATCGTATCCAGGCAAGATTAATGGATTATGCCCAAAATGGCGATCCGGACGCTCTTCTGGCTTTAAAAAATATGGGGGTTGACGTAAGCGGCATTGGAGCGCCGACAGAAAACGATTTTAATTTTATTGCTCAACAGAGAACCCCGTTGCATTGTTTAACCAGGCATATAACAGACCGGTCCTTTCGTTCACGGTATGTTTCATTGGTGGAAAAGTTTAACGCGGCATTAAGGGAAAGGCCGGAGGAGACAGCGACTCCGCGGGAAAAAATAAGCGCTTATACCGCGATGGCAGAAAGTTTTGACGAATTAAGGACGGCTATCAGGGATTTTGCGACAAATGGTCTTCCGGAGCAGAAAAAGGTTCTTTATCGCGGTTTTGGAGTTGAGCTGACCCTGGAAACGCTTATATCGGGAGCGGAACAAATAGCGGTTGCGGAAAGCCAGGAACCATCACGAAGAGAAGTGATTACGGATCTGCGGGCGTATCTTGGCAAAAGCCTTTCTCCGTATTATTATTTGCTTTTACATGAAAAAGTTACCGAAATTATTGATGCGATACAATCGGCGGATAGTTTTATTGAGGAAATTCCGGCAATTATTCAGAGGACAATAATTGATCAGTTGCCCCAAATTTTGAGCAAAAAAAATCTAATTGCCAAATCAATGGCAGTCCTTGAAGTTCAACTTCCGGTTTTTAAGGCGTTTTCTGAGCCTGCTCCGGTTGCGCCCGCTCCTGCTTCTGTTCCGGTTTCTGTCCCGGCAGTTATCGAAGCAGATACTTCTGCCGTTGTTCCGGAACCGGTTTATAAACCGGCAGAAATATCCGTAACAGGGGGAATTTCAAAGCTAACGACCGATATCGTTGATAGAAATGGCGAGCCCGTTCCTGTTGATCTTCCGATTAAACCGATTCCGGTTACGATGACCCCCGTAGGGCCCTTAACGGGACCATTGCAGGAGGTGCCTACAGAGGAGGATATCCTGCCGCAGGAAGAAGACCGATTTGAAGCGGAAGAAACAGCTGACAGAATAATTTCTGAATATTTATTTGGGAACGCATTAAAGAAAGAAGAAGAATTGAGGGATGCCATTGTTATGCTTTTGGTCATAAAAGGCGGGAAAAGAAAATTAAGGAAATTATTGTCTAAATTGGGCGGGGCAAGAAGGAATGAAGAGTCGTTAATAGTAGCGGCAGAAAATATTATAAAAACCGCGGCAGATTATTCGGTAGTAAATTATGAGATAGGGAGGAGGCAGGCGGGATCATCGGAAGATTTTCTTGCCAGGGCTTTTCCGGAGAGGCCGGCTGTGGCGGAAGTTCTTCCTCCTCCCGCACCTGAAGCGCCGATTAGAAGGAGAAAAACTCCGGTTGAAGCCGGTAGAATTCCGCCTGCGGATGTCGAAAAAATAAAAAACCTGATTAATACGAAAATTTCTTCTGTTTTATCCGGCCCTCAAACAGAGGGTTTGAGATATGCCGCTTCGGCGTTGTTGCAAGGGCATATTCCGTCAGCAGAAGTTGTCGGAATTTTTGAAGAGATTGGGAGATTGGCGGAGCAATTACAGAGGGCAACAAACGGATCAAAAAGACAAGCCCAAATAGAATTTTTTGGGGAAATTTACGAAACAATCGGTTTGGCGGCGGTTGTTGAAGACGAGCAGAACAAGACGGAAGATCCAATTACTGAAGTCAACAGACAGGTTGGAGAGATTGAATTTTCCCTTCCGGTCGTTGAGGTTAAAAGAGGGGGCAATATCGTAGTGCGTCCTGGGGACACAAAAAGGAAAACCGAAATAATTCAGGGGGACGGATGGAGAGCGGGGAGCAAAACATTAATTGAAGAAAAAAGCCGTATGAGCCTCGGTTGGATTCGAGGAGAAGTGGTTGGTTCAACCGATTTGCTTTCGGAGGAATTTGATGAAAGCTGGTACACTCTTTCTGCCCTGTGCAATGCTATAAAAACAGATTTTCCTAACCTAACAGCACAAACAATCGAAGAATTAAATGCTTTTAAAGATAATATCAATAAAACAGAGCTCGTTTCTATAATAGAAAGAAAAAACAAACAAGGGTTACTTGCTTTAGCAAAAGAAGAAACGGAGTTTATTGATAGAATGAAAAGAAAAGAAAAGCTTTCTTCTTTTGATAAAAGGAGACTTTTGGAAATACTCTATCCAGCAACCTTTCCAAAGAACCGATTGGGGGAGGAAAAAGATCGGGTTTATAAATTGGCTTCTCAAATTGCCAAATACGGCGAGGCCTTGAAAAGGGGGACAATTAACCGTTTGGAGTTAAATATCAATGCTCCCACAATAGATCCGTCGGCAATCGATGCTTTGTTAAAATTGATCCCGCCAGATTTCCACGATCGGGTCAAGATATACCAGCGCGCCAATCCTATTCCGGAAAGAAACGAGGCCAGAGAAAAAGTGAGCGGGAGGAAGCTGATATATGATGGAAGCAAACAAAGCGTTACTCAAAAAGAAGATGTCCCGGAAGCAAAAAAAACGGAACTTCCGGAAGTATCAAGAGTTTTTTCTACAAGTGATTTGGGAGATCCAAGGGCTTTTTTAATTAACTTGACTGCTTATTGCGGGAACTTGGCAAAAAGAATGGAGCGCGGCGAGATTGGCGGAGTAACCTTAAATTTTCAAGGCGAACATATCAGCCATAAGACGTTAAGGAGATTGCGGAGAATTTTTGGAAGGCACAGAAAAAAAGTAAAAGTATTTATTCGTACCGGCGTCGGCGAAGAGATGAAGCGTATTTCTCTTGGCAAGCCGATGCGGGAGAAAAAGGCATTTCTTCGGGCCAATAGGGGTTGGGAAGAAAAAAAGGAAAATTGGCTTTATGCCCACCAAAGATATTTGAGCGGGCACAATTTAAATTTCGGAAAAAATTTTACATGGGATACGGTGCGTAGTGCAATGCGCTTGGGATCGGACGGAAACGGCTCAACCGGATCCCTTGTTAAAGGAATTGTTCGGGACATGGGAATATTGCAACAAAGGATTAGAGATGACAATAGTAACGACCTTGCCGAATTGGCGGCGTTAAGGACATGGTTTAGTTCGCAAGATAACGGATTGTCAAAAAGATTAAACACCAACCATCTGGCAAAAACCACCATAATGGATACCGCGGATTTCTTGGGCCGGTTGAGAGCACTGTTGGAAAAACACCCCGGATAGCAAACTATGACCCTTGCTACCGCTTTTTGATTGCTCTATAATCTATATATATGCCCCCCTTCAAAGAAAACAAAAAACCGCTGGTGTTGGTCGTTGAAGACGAGCCCGATATGCGGCAAAACCTGGCCGAACTCCTTTCCGACGAATTTACGGTCCTAACCGCCGAGAACGGAGAAAAGGCGCTTCGGACCTATTACAGCGAACAGTTCAGCTTGAGCGCCGTTTTGCTCGATATCCGGCTTCCCGACATGAACGGGATAGAGATCCTAACCAAAATGCGCGAAATAAACTTGGAACCGGACATCATCATGCTGACCGCCTTGTCCGATGTCAAAACCGCCGTCGCCGCCATGCAGGAAGGGGCCTACGACTACATCACCAAGCCCTTTTTTGCCGGGGACCTGGTTGCCACCATCAAGCGCGCTCTTGAGAAAAAGGATTACAACCGCAAATTGAGCGACTTGACCGACCGGCTGGAGCGCGAACGGCTGGTCTTTGAACACCGCCAGCTCCTTTTTCAAGAGCTGCAGATGAAGGGGAAGGTGGAGGGGCGCGACATCAACGCGGACGAAAAGACCCTCTTTCACTTTCCGGTCTTAACCGAAGAAGATTACAGCTACAAAAAACTGAAGGAGAAATTGGAGAAGGATGTTAAGACCGGGATTGAACCGATAAACGGGGCAAGCATCTTAATCGCGGTCGGATCGGTTGATATCCGCGACGCGCTGAAAAATATTTTGGCGCCGGCTTATAAACTGGAAGACGCCTCTTCCGGCAAAGAGGTCTTTGAGCGGCTGCGGGAACAAAGTTTTGAACTGGTCATACTTGATGTCAGATTGCCCGATGTTTCGGGGCTTGACGTCTTGACAAAAATAAAACAGGAACATCCTTTTTCCGATGTCATTTTTGTCACCGGTTTTGACGATTTTTCTTCCGCCGTTTCGGCGATCAAGCAAGGGGCGTACGATTACATCGTTTATCCTTTTATCGGAGAAGACCTTCTTCTTTCAATTAAAAGGGTTATGGAGAAACGCTCTTCCCATCAAATATTGCAGCGGTTAATCGAAAAATACAAAGAGATATATCTTTCTTTTGACTACCGCGCCGGGCTCTTCAAACAGCTTTTTGCCAAAAGAAAGGCCGAGAAGCGCCGGATCAGCATGGACGATTTTTATACCTTTTTTCCGGAACAGAAAAGAGGGGAAGAGGGGGAAATGGTTGATTTTCCCGACTTTGCCAACGAGACCGAACTGGAGGATTTCCTAAGGAAGCACAAAAAATGAAATTTTATGTCACTACCCCGATTTATTACGTCAACGATATCCCCCACATCGGCCACGCCTACACCACCGTTGCCGCTGATGTCCTGGCGCGCTATAAGCGCCGGCAGGGCTTTGAGGTCTTTTTCTTAACCGGGACCGACGAGCACGGACAAAAAGTATACGATGCCGCCCTGGCGCGCGATAAGAAACCGCAGGAATTTGTCGACGAACTGGTTTTGCGCTTCAAGGCCGCCTGGGAAAAACTGAACATCTCAAACGACGATTTTATCCGCACAACCGAGCCGCGCCACAAAAAAGTTGTCCGGGATATTTTTTCAAAACTTATCGCGCAAGGGGACATTTACAAGGGGGAGTACGAAGGGCTCTATTGCGTAACCTGCGAAAATTTTGTCACCGAGAGTTCTCTTAAGGAAGACCTGGAGGGACGGAAGCTCTGTCCGGTCTGCGGAAAAGAGACCAAAACCTTAAAAGAAGAGACCTACTTTTTTAAGCTCTCCAAATACCAGGACCGGCTTTTAAGGCACATAGAAGAAAATCCGGATTTTATCCTCCCCGTTTCCCGCAGGAACGAGATCATAAATTTTATAAAACAGGGACTGCGCGATCTTTCCGTTACCCGCACCGCCTTTTCCTGGGGGATCAATCTGAAAGAAGATCCAAAGCATGTCGTTTATGTCTGGTTTGACGCTCTGATAAACTATGTCTCCGCCGCGCCGGACGGCTTTTGGCCGGCCGATGTCCACTTGATGGGAAAAGAGATTGTCCGCTTCCACGCGGTTACCTGGCCGTGCATGCTGATGGCGGCCGATCTTCCGCTCCCCAAAACCGTTTTTGGGCACGGGTGGTGGACGGTGGAAGGCAAAAAAATGTCGAAGTCGGTCGGGAACGTTGTCGATCCGCTGGCTTTGGCCGATCAATTTGGGACAGACGCGGTCCGCTATTTTCTGATGCGCGAAGTTCCTTTCGGTGCCGACGGCGATTTTTCGATGGAGGCCTTCAAGGCCAGATATAATTCCGATTTGGCGAATGATTTGGGGAATTTGCTGCATAGAACGTTGAATATGATAGAGAAATACTGTGAATCCAAGATCCAAAATCCGAAATCCGTAAGGGCAGGACATTGTCCTGCCCCAACAATTCAAATATTAAATGAAGAAACTCCCAAAAGGGTGGAAGAAGCGATGGCGAAATTGCAGTTTTCGGACGCGCTTACGGCAATTTGGGAGCTGATCAGCACCGCCAACCGCTATATTGAAGAAGAAGCTCCCTGGAAACTGGCGAAAGAGAACGAAGAGCGGCTGAAAGAGGTCCTTTTCAACCTCGCTTCGGCCCTTTTAACCATCGCGGAACAAATTTCCCCCTTCATGCCGGAGACCTCGGCCAAGATGCTTGAGCAGCTCAACATTTCAGGCGGCAAAATTGCTGGGACTATTGTCAAGAAGGGAAATCCCTTATTCCCTCGCTTAGAAAAATAAGGATAATAGATGTATATAGAAACCCACGCGCATCTGACGATGCCCGAATATCAGGATTTGTCGGAAGTTGTTGCCCGCGCCCAAGCGGCCGGGATAGAAAAGATCGTCAATGCCTCTTTTGATTTGCAATCTTCCGAACAATCGGTAAAACTGGCCAAACAATTTCCCGGCTATATTTATGCCGCGGTCGGGATCCACCCCCATGACGCCGGAAATCTTGTTTTGGAAAAGATCAAAGAGCTTGCTTCAAACAAAGAGGTAGTCGCAATCGGTGAGACCGGTCTTGACTACCATTACAATCCGCAGACCAAAGAGGTCCAGCAAATGGCCTTCCGCAATTTTTTATCTCTTGCCCAAGAATTGGAGCTTCCAATCATCATTCATGCCCGCGAAGCGCAGGAAGATACGATTAGGATTATGAAAGAAGAAAATAAAGGGAAACTGCGCGGGGTTTTTCACTGTTTCGCGGGGGACGAACAATTAATTGAATTTGCCAAAGAGACCGGTTTTTATATCTCTTTTGCCGGGATGGTAACTTTCAAGAAAGCGATTAACGTGAGAGAAAATGTTGTCAAAACTCCGCTTTCGATGCTCCTTCTTGAAACCGACTGTCCCTATCTGGCTCCCGAACCCCATCGCGGCAAACGGAATGAACCGGCTTATCTCCCCCTGATCGCCCAAAAAATCGCGGAGCTCAAAGGGATTTCTATGGAAAAAGTCGCGGAGGAGACGACGCAAAATGCGCGGACGCTTTTTAAGTTTTTATAAGCAACTGCTGGGCCTGCTTTCCGCCGGCCTGCCGATTTCAAAGGCTCTTTCAATCCTTAACAAAAAAGATATTGTTGCATCTTTGGAAAATGGGATCACTTTGAGCGACTCCCTGCGAGCCGCCGGTTTTCCGGCGGAAGATTTGGCGCTGATTGGGGCGGGGGAACAAAGCGGTAATCTGGAAGACGCCCTGGGCCGGGTTGCCCGCCGCCTGGAAGCGGAGATTGTATCCCGCGACAAGATAAAAAAAGCGCTGATGTATCCGACGATCGTCCTCTCGGTCAGTTTGGTTTCAATTATATTTTTATTGGTCTTTATCCTGCCGACTTTTGCGGGAATCTTTTCCGAATTTGATTATGAGCTTCCGCTTTTGACCCGGCTTTTACTTAAGGTTTCAAACTGGTGGTTTTTACCTATTTTTTTTCTTTTTGCAATTGGCCTTACGGCCTGGAAACTGTTTAAAAGTGAAGCCTTCAAACTAAAGTTCCCCTTTTATCGGAATATAATTCTGGCGCGCCTTTGCCGCGGGCTCGGCTATCAGCTCAAAAGCAATGTCCCGATCCTCTCCGCCCTGCGGATGGTTGCGGAAAACCTGGGAAGCCCCGTTTATTCCGCGGCGCTTAATTCAATCGCCCGTTCTTTGGAGCAGGGGAGCAAATTTTCCGACTGCCTGGATAATCGATCGCTTTTTCCGGCCGAGTTTTTTGAGATAATACGGGTGGGGGAGGAGAGCGGATCGCTCTGTGAAGTTTTGGTCCAATCGGCTCTTTTTTACGAAGAGGAGACGGAGAATTTGGCGCGGAAATGGGTTACACTGGTTGAACCGGCGTCGACGCTTGTGGTCGGCGGGGTAGTCGGGGTGATCGCGTTCGCAATGATTTTACCGCTCTTCCAAATGATGGAATCAATTAAATAAAAAAGGGGGTGAGACAAATGAACAAGAAGGGTTTTACGTTGATAGAAATGTTGGTTGTGATCGCGATAATCGGTCTGCTGGCCTATTTTCTGGTCCCGCACCTGTTGGGATCGCAGGACCGGGCAAAAGAGGCCTCGGTGAAAGCGGTGATGCACTCTCTGCAAGTCGCGATTGAAGGGTATAACATGGAAAACAACACTTTCCCGGTTGTAAAAAACTGCGGAGTGGCGTCGCTGGTCACCAGCTACCTTTCACCCGGAGGATATATGGTTACAATTCCCAAGAATCCTTTTACGGGGAAGGAGTATTCCGATTCCGACGCGGCGGGTAAGATCGTTTATGATTTTAACGACGTAACGGGAGTGTATACTTTAACCGGATACAAGAGAGATGGAAAAACAAAAATTCTGGATCTGACGAATCTGTGAAAGGGAAGAGCAGGGAATATAGGGAGCAGCAGGGAAAACAGGGAATTATAATGTTTGAGGATCGAAAAGGGTATGAAAGATTAGTGGTTTGGCAGAATGCCTACAAATTACGCAGGTTGGTATATGAGATTACCCGGAAATTTTCTAAAATTGAGATGCGTAGAGTTTCTCAAATGCGGGATGCGGCGAGGTCTGTTAAACAAAATATTCAGGAAGGATATGGCAACAGTTCAATAAAAAAATATATGGTTTATTTGGGCATATCGCATGATTCAGCATCCGAGTTAAGCGGGGACATTCGAGATTCTTTTGATGACGGATTAATATCCGAGGATGAATTTAGAGAACTGGATTCTTTAACAGGAAAAACGATTTTTTTATTAAAAAAGCAGCTCCAATCCCTGCATAAGATGGCTGAATGTGGGACATGGGTAAGTTATGTTACAGGGAAATAAGGGAATAGAAGGGAAGGGTAGGGAATATAGGGAGTAGCAGGGAAAACAGGGATAATAGGGAAGAGCAGGGAGGGCAGGGACTCTCTTCTTTTTTCGTTCCCTGTTTTTCCTTTCTGTTTCCTCCTATTCCCTCTCCATCCTTGCTAATTCCTTCTCTTCCCTTCCATTCCCTCCTCATCCCTGTTAGAATTCTTTTAATGTTTAAAATCCTAATTTGTTTCTTTATGGTTTCCCTTCTCTTCCCTTCTCTTCCCTGCTTATCCCTGCCATTCCCCGATTACGATCCCAACGGGAAATTAACTTTCTCTCTTGGCGGTGAAATATCAGTTCTAAACCCGATTTTGTCCACCGATTCCTCGTCCAGTTCAGTTGAAGGCCCGATTTTTAATGGCTTAACCAGGATCAATGAGAAATTAGAAATTATTCCCGATCTGGCCAAAGCATGGAAGGTCTCAAAAGACGGCAAGACCTGGACTTTTTATTTGCGGGACGATGTTTTCTGGCACGACGGGAAAAAGTTTACGGCAGATGATGTAAAATTCACTTTCGATTCGATCTTGGATCCCAGGATTAATTCTGTGCGCCGCTCCGATTATATAATAGATGGCAAAGAAATTAAATTTAGGATCCCGGATAAATACACGATACAGGCGGTTCTTCCAAAACCGTTTGCTCCTTTTCTTTCCCGGATAGGAATGGGTATTTTACCGAAGCATTTATTGGACGGGAAAGATATCAATACCGCCGCCTTTAACCGCAAGCCGGTCGGGACCGGACCGTTTAAGTTCGCCAAGTGGAAGAGCGGAAATTATGTCCGGCTGATCCGAAACGATAAATATTTTGGCGGCAAGCCGCTTCTTGCCGAGATTGTTTTTAAAATTATTCCCAACGAAAACTCATCGTTGGTGGCCCTTGAAGCGGGAGAGGTTGATAATGCCGGGATCCCGGCCAAAGATTATACCCGCATGAAAGAGAAGAAGGGCTTAAATGTTTTTGAATACGATGCCCTGTTGTATACTTATCTGGGGTTTAACCTGAAAAACCCGATTTTTGCGGATAAAAATGTCCGCCGCGCGCTGGCCTATGCCACCAACAAAAAACAACTGGTCAATCTGGTCCTGCGCGGACATGGTTCAGCGGCATATGCTCCTTCCACCCCGGTCTCCTGGGCTTATTCCGATTATGATATTCAAAAGTTTCCCTACAATCCGGCAATAGCAACCGATATGCTTAATAAGTCCGGATGGAATTTGGGGAAAGACGGGATTCTTGAGAAGAAAGGGAAAAAACTTGAATTTACGATTTTGTTAAACCAGGGGAACAAAGACCGAGAAAAGGCGGCGGTGATCCTCCAACAGCAGTATAAAAAAATCGGGATAAAAGTAAAAGTTCAGGTGATGGAATGGTCGGCGCTGTTAAAAATTGTGAACGCGCCCTCTGACCCCAAAAAATTTGACGCGGTTCTGATGGGGTGGTCATTGGGGCTTGATCCTGATTCCTATTCAATCTGGCACTCTTCCCAATATCCGAAAGGTTTTAATTTTATCGGCTATAATAATCCGGAAGTTGACCGCTTGCTTAATCGAGGACGGGAGACGATGGACAAAAAAGAGCGCAAAACAATTTATGCCAATTTGAACCGCCTCATTTCCGAAGACCAGCCCTATCTTTTCCTCTGGTATCCGAAGGTGATGGAGGGAGTAGCCGAACGGGTGGGGGGATTGTCCAAGCCGGGGCCGGCCGGCTTATTCCTTAATCTTGAAAAAGTTTATATCCGCGCAAAATAGGGTGAAATTTCGGCCATATTCTAAAGATAAATATTTGTGAGCATAAGAAATATAACCCCTATTCAGCGTTTTCGCGGATGCTTGTTGGGTTCTGCCATTGGGGATGCTCTTGGTATGCCGGCCGAAGGGATGATCCGTGGAGCAAGGATCGATCGTTTTTATTCTCACCCAAAAGGGAAATTAAGAGCGGGGCAAGTAACCGACGACACCATACTAACACAGGCAACTGTTGATAGTTTGATTAGAAGAAGATCTCTTGATCCCGCCGATATCGCTTTAAATCTTGGCCGGGCTTTCAAAAAAAATAAGGATCTGGGGCGGGGGTTTGGCCAAGCAACCATAACGGCACTGACCAGAATTTTAAAGAGAAGGCCCTGGAATATGGTTGGAGACAATAATTCTCTCGGAAACGGGGCGGCTATGCGCATTGCTCCGATCGCTCTTTTTAGTTACGCAAACCTAGAGCAACTAAAAAGAAATGTCGAGCTTGTCGCGATGATAACCCACAAACAACCGGAGGCCATTAACGGAAGTTTGAGTGTCGCCTATATAACCGCAAAAATAATTAATTCAACCTTTGAACAAAATATTATTTTGCGGGAAACTGCTGGGTATATTGGGGACGACTCAGAAATGGCTAATAAATTGCGCCAGGTTGGAGATCTTTTGACGCAAGACCTGTCTCCTTCTGTTGCCTTGTCGCAAATTGGAACTTCCGGCATAGTATTTGAAAGTGTTGGAAGCAGTATTTATCTTTTTTTAAGATTTATTGATTCTTTTGAAAATGTATTGGTTGAAGCGGCTTCTTGCGGAGGAGATACCGATACAATTGCCAGTATGGTTGGAGCCATGAGCGGGGCTTATCATGGGGAAGCGGCGATCCCGAAACATTGGGGGAAAGAGGTTGAGGGCGCAAGAGAAATCTTAAGGAAGGCCGACAAATTATATTCTTTAAGCCACGGCACTTAAAGCAAAGGGATTATAACCGGCAAAGCGTAATTCCGCGTTATCTCCAAATTTAATATTTTCTCTTAACCAATATTCAGGAGAACCGGGCTTTGGTTGCTCCATCAATCTTTTTGTTCTTTGTGGCAAATCGAAACCTAAAACATAATCCCCCCTCGAATCATTGGCATGTCTTTGGCTCCCCGAAAAAAAATAATCGCACACCTTGTCGGGAGTTAGGTTTAAGTCGGTAAAACACAATCTTGGAGTTCTGTCTTTTTTTCCGCCCAAGGCTTTAATTGTTTGTTCGGACAAGATAGCGCAAAACATTTTAAAGTCGGTATAATGCTTAAACTCTCCCGGGATTGTTCCTAATTCAAAGGGAGTGTTTATGATTGGTTTCGCATCATGTAAAATTTGTTCTGCGGGAGGTAAAATCACAATATCCCCCAAAAAAGGTTTTATGTGTTTTAAGTCGCCAGTCCTCAAAAAAAGCCCGATCCTTTTTCCGCCATCAAAAGGATCTTTGATGTTTGGCCTAAAAGATATTTCCGCAATAGATGTTTGTTGAAAGAAGTTTTTGCTAAATCTTTGCGTGGACGGTATTATTTGTCCGGAATTGTGAAAAAGGATTCCTTCGGGCCTAAAACCGATTTTAACTGTAATTCCGCTGTTTAAATAGGTTGCTATCCTGACCGGAAGAGTTTCAAGAGGATAAAGGAAACTTCTTCCGCGGCTTAAATTAAAACGGACGTTCATTGGCATCTCTTTTCCCTCCTATATTATTATCGTCAAAAACCGGGGGAAATTTCAGTTTTTCGCACTTGACAAATAGGCTGAGCTTGGATTATAATAACTACAAAAGTAGCCATATAGCTACAAAAATAGCCATGCGTTACCACCAAACATTTAACAGTATTATAGGGCAGGGTTCAAAGCTCAAGGTTTTAAGGGTTTTGGCTCAAAGCGGAGAAGATTTAAACGGCAGAGAGATTGCCCGATCGGCCGGCCTGGCGCAACGGATAGTCCATGTGTCGCTTCTGGCGCTGTTTAAGTCCGGAATCGTTTTGATGCGCAAAAGCGGCAAATCCAACCTTTATAGAATCAACGCGGAAAACATACTGGTTTCCGAAGCGCTTCTGCCGCTGTTTAAACTTGAAAAAACACTCCTGAAAAAGGTTTCCGATAAAATTAAAAACGCTTTTCCTCGCGTTATCTCCATTATTCTTTTTGGCAGTGTTGCGGCGGGAAAGGAAGGAGAAAACAGCGACCTGGATTTGCTGGTGGTTTTTCCTCAAAATGCCGACCTTGAGGCGGCCGAAAAAATATTTGATAATCTTAATTTTGATATTTCCAAAAAATTTGGGAATGGGATTTCGCCGCTGGCGCTCACGGTGAATGAGATCAAGAAAAGATATAAGAGTAAAAACGCTTTTTTTAGAAACATTGTTGAAAGCGGCCGCCTGTTGTACGGCAAAACTATTATGGAATTGGTGTATGGTCAATAAGTTTCAAACCGCAAAAGTAGAAAAATCAAGTTCCATCAATTTTTTAAGGAAAGCCCGCGACTTTTTTAAATCAGCCAAGGATAATCTGGAAGCGGAAAATTGGAATGCGGCCGGTTTGGACGCGGTACACTCGGGAATTTCCGCCAACGACGCGCTTCTGGCCTGTTTGCATGGGGTAAGAAGTACCAGCAAAAGTCACGATGACGCAATAGGATTAACCGCCACCCTGGTAAACAGGGAAGGAGCGAAGGATGCTCTGAACCATTTGCGCCGCCTTATCGCAAAGAAAAATCTGATTGAATATGAGGGCAAGTGTTTTCCGAAAGACGAAGCCGAAAAAGTTGTTTTGCATGCCGAACGATTTATCTTATGGGTTGAATCAGCTTTGGGTTAAATAGGTTTAATGCGCCATTATATTATTAACAGATTACTTCAGCTGATCCCTCTTCTAATCGGCGTTTCCCTGATTTCTTTCTTCGTCATGCATCTGGCCCCTGGCGATCCGACCGCGTTGTTTATAAACCCGAATGTCGATCCGCAGGAATTGGTTCGAGTACGAGCCAATTGGGGATTAGATCAACCGATTTATATTCAATACTTCAGCTGGCTTTGGAATGCCCTGCGGCTTAATTTTGGCGTCAGTTACTTGACCGGCCAGCCGGTCATTACGGAGATAATGGAACGCCTGCCGATGACTTTGTTGCTGATGGTTTTGTCTTATGTTTTAACTTTGTTGATTGCGATACCGCTTGGAGTCCTCTCCGCCATAAAAAAGGGGAGCCGGTTTGATAATGCGGTAACATTCTTCTCCTTTGCCGGAATGGCCATCCCCAGCTTCTGGCTCGGACTGATGCTGATGCTCCTCTTTTCGGTTAAGCTGCACTGGCTCCCCGCCACCGGGAATATTATTCTTCCGGTCATAACTATGTCGATCGGCAGTTTCGCCGGCTTGACCCGCTACCAGCGGGCGGCGATGCTCGAAGTTTTGAACCAGGATTTTATAAAAGTCGCCCGCGCCAAGGGCTTGCCGGAGCGGGTCGTAATTTTTAAGCACGCCCTGCGCAATGCCCTGATCCCAATCGTAACAATTTTAGGATTATCGTTACCCGATCTCTTCGGCGGGGCGTTTATAATAGAGACGATCTTTGCCTGGCCGGGGATGGGGCGGCTGGGGGTGCAGGCGATCTTTGCCCGCGACTATCCGGTTATTATGGGAATTGTGGTCATGTCGGCGGTTCTGATTATTTTGGGGAATTTATTGGCCGATATTGGATATGCAATTGTTGATCCGAGGATCAGATATGCAAAAGAGTAAATTTGGGGCGATAGTCTTACTTGTTTTTGTAATATTGGCAATTGCGGCGCCAATAATTGCGCCGTATGATCCGTCGGAAATTATAGAGGAAGAAATCCAGGGACCATCTTTGAAGCATTGGTTCGGGACCGACGATTTGGGGCGTGATCTCTTTTCCCGCACGCTGTACGGGGCAAGAATTTCCCTAACCGTTGGCATTGTCGCGGTAACAATTGCCATTTTAATAGGGACATTGCTCGGCGCGCTTTCCGGCTATTACGGAGGACTGCTTGACGCATTGATCATGCGCTTTGTAGATATAATGCTCGCTTTTCCGTCGATCTTTTTAATCTTAACAATCCAGGTTATGCTGACGCCAAGCATCTATAACGTCATGATTGTAATTGGCTTAACTTCGTGGATGGGGGTGGCGCGGCTGGTCCGCGGGGAATTTTTGACTTTGCGTGAACGGCAGTATGTCGAAGCGGCCCGCGCGATCGGCTGTTCCGATTTCAGGATCATTTTTCGCCACATTCTTCCCAATGCTCAGGCCCCGATCATTGTCGCGGCGACGCTGGGGATGGCCGGGGCGATTTTAACCGAGTCGGCGTTATCATTTTTGGGCTTGGGGGTCCAGCCGCCGACGGCATCGTGGGGGAATATGCTGATGGATTCGCAGGCCTACTTGATGGATGCCCCGTGGATGGCGATTATTCCCGGAATCCTAATCCTTGTAACGGTCCTATCGCTCTATTTTGTCGGGGAAGGAATAAGGGAAATTACGAAATCTT
Source organism: candidate division WOR-1 bacterium RIFOXYB2_FULL_46_45 (assembly GCA_001771585.1). Lineage (GTDB taxonomy): Bacteria > Margulisbacteria > WOR-1 > XYC2-FULL-46-14 > XYC2-FULL-46-14 > XYC2-FULL-46-14. The sequence goes on along the minus strand of MEUE01000001.1, from coordinate 724,084 downwards.
AATAACCGAAACCGGGCAGGAATCGGCCGCTTCTTTTATTTGACTTTCGAATTGGCTGACGACTACGCCGTCTTTTACCTTGGCGATGTCCGACACTTCAAAAACCTCCGGAGCGATCTGCTCGCATAACCCGCAGCCGGTGCAACCGTCTTCTACCACAACATTAATAATTGCCATTTTTCTTTCCTCCTTTTGCAACAATATACCATAACTTATGCTATAATTCTACCCAAAGCCTGCCTACCGGCAGGCAAGGAGGAATTATTATGAGCATTGTTTTATGGGTTGTTTTGGCGATCGCGGTTTTGGTGGTTTTATATATTGTCGGTATCTATAACGGCTTGATAACTTTGAGGACCCGGGTGGAAGAGGCCTGGTCGGATATCGATATCCAATTAAAAAGAAGGTTTGACCTGATCCCGAACTTGATAAATACGGTAAAGGGCTATGCCAAGCACGAGAGCGGTGTCTTTGAAAATGTGACCAAGGCCAGAGCCGCTTCCATGCAGGCAGGGAGCGTTGGCGAAAAGGCGGCGGCCGACAATATGCTCTCCTCAACTCTCAAATCGCTCTTTGCGGTAGCCGAAGCCTATCCGGAACTTAAGGCAAACACCAACTTTTTGGAATTACAGAGAGAACTTTCGGATACCGAAAACAAGATCAGCTATTCGCGCCGGTTTTATAACGGCAATGTCCGCGATTTCAATATTAAGATACAAGTTTTTCCTTCAAATATCATAGCCGGCATGTTTAAATTCGGCGCCAAAGAGATGTTTGAAGCGCAGGAATCCGACAAAGAGGTTCCAAAAGTCCAATTTTAGCGGCGCATGAATATCTACAACCAAATCGCTTCCAATAAGCGCAGGACCTGGGTTTTTATCTTCGGCTTTATCGTTGTCATCGCGATTTTGGGCTATGTCATTGGTGCGGCATTGGATATGGGTTACGGTCCTCTTTTTATTGCCGGCGTTATCGCGATTGTAATGAGTATCGGCAGTTACTATTACAGCGACAAGCTGGTCCTGGCAATCTCCGGAGCGCGTGAGGTTAAGTTTGAAAGCAACAAAGAACTTTACCGGCTGGTTGAAAATTTATGCATCGGTGCCGGGATCCCTCTCCCCAAAATTTATATCATTGACGATACTGCCCCGAACGCTTTTGCTACCGGCCGCGATCCAAAACACGGGGTGGTCTGCATAACTACCGGACTGCTTCAAAAACTGGAAAAAGCGGAGCTGGAGGGAGTAATCGCCCACGAGCTTTCGCATATTCAAAATTACGATATCCGCCTGATGACGATCGTTTCAATTTTGGCGGGGACGGTTTTGATTTTATCCGATCTCTTTTTGCGCTGGAGCTTTTGGGGAGGAGGAAGGAAGCGTGACAGTGACAGCAAAAACGGCCAGCTTGAGATGATCCTTTTTATCGTCGCGATTGTTTTGGCGATTTTGGCCCCGCTTATCGCGCAAATAATACAGCTGGCGATCTCACGCAAAAGGGAACTTTTAGCCGACGCTTCGGCGGCGCTTTTGACCAGATATCCGGAAGGATTGGCCCGGGCGCTTGAAAAACTGACCGCCGATACCGAGCCGCTGGAAGCGGCCAACCGCGCCACCGCCCATCTTTATATCATCAATCCGCTGAAAGAGTTCAAGGGTTCCGCCCGCGGCTGGTTTTCGGGCATGTTCGCGACCCACCCGCCGATAGAAGAGCGGGTTGCCGCCCTGCGGGCGATGTAGCTGATGCTTGAGGTTCAAAACCTTTCGGTAAATTTTGATTCTGTCCGGGCGGTCAAAAACGTATCTTTTCTACTGCAAAACAAAGAAGCTCTCGGTATTTTGGGCGAGTCGGGTTCCGGCAAATCCACGTTAGCTTTGGCCATTCTTGATTTGGTAAAAATTGCTTCCGGAAGAGTTTTATTGGATGGAAGAGATTTTCTTCCTTCCGACCGCGGCGCTAAAATTTCGATGATCTTTCAAGACCCCTTTACCTCGCTTAATCCGGTTTTTACGATCGGGGAGCAGATAATGGAGACGGTCAGATTGCACCAAAACCTCTCCGGCAATCGCGCGAAAGATCGTGCGATCGAGCTTTTGAAGCTGGTTCATATTCATGATCCCGAAGATAAAATCAATAATTATCCGCACCAGTTTTCGGGCGGGATGAAGCAGAGAGTCATGATCGCGATTGCGCTTGCCTGCAATCCCGAGATTTTAATCGCCGATGAGCCGACTACCGCATTGGATACGACTATCCAGAAAGAAATTCTCGATTTAATTTCCGAACTCAAAGAGAAACTTGGTTTCTCGGTAATTTTTATAACCCACAATTTTGGGATTATCCGCAAGATGTGTTCCAGAGTTTTGGTTATGCAAAAAGGGGAGATTGTTGAAGAAGCTCTTGTCGCGGATATTTTTAGTTCTCCCAAGCATCCTTATACAAAAGAGTTGGTTGATAACTTGAAGGTGCTAAATGCTGCTTGAAGTAAAAAATATCTCAAAATCATTTGGCAAAGTTAAAGCCGTTGACAATGTTTCCTTTTCTGTGGAGGAAGGGGATTCGGTCGGGTTGGTGGGGGAATCGGGGTCGGGGAAGACGACACTGGCGAGAATTCTGCTGGGATTATTAAAACCGGATTTGGGCGATTTACAATTCTTGGGTAGGGACAGGTCATTGACCTATCCCTACAATATTTCGAAAATCGCCCAAATCGTATTCCAAGATCCGCAGAATTCGTTGAATCCAAGGATGAAAATCGGTGAAGCACTCGAAGAGCCAATTAAGATACACAAAACCAACGCCAAAGTTGCGGAACTGTTGGAATTAGTCGGCCTGCCCAAAGATTATGCCAATCGCTATCCCAACGCCCTGTCGGGCGGGGAGCGGCAGAGGGTGGGGATTGCCCGCGCTCTAGCGGTAGAGCCGAAATTCCTGATTTTAGATGAGCCCGTTTCGGCTCTCGATTTAAAAACACAGGTCCAGATCCTAAATTTGTTGAAAGACCTGAAAAGTAAGCTGAATTTGACCTATCTTTTTATCGCCCACGATCTTTCGGTAATAAAATACTTATGTAATAGAATATTGGTGATGTATAAGGGGCGGATTATAGAATCGGGTCCGGCCGAACTGGTTTTTTCTTCCCCCGCGCAAGATTATACCAAACGGCTTTTGGCCTCTGTGTTATAATAAAGTATGCCTAAAATCTTGTCAAAAGAGCGTCTTGCTTCAAATATCGTTCAAATAGAGGTTGAAGCCCCCCTAATCGCCAAATCGGCCAAGCCGGGACAGTTTGTAGTCCTTCGAATTAATGAAGAGGGGGAGCGGATTCCCCTGACTCTTGCCGACAAAGATACAAATACAGGAAAAGTAACTATTATATTTCAAGAAGCCGGTGCTTCAACCAAGCTTTTGGGAAGCCTTAAGGTCGGAGATGAGATAAAAAACCTGCTTGGCCCGCTTGGAACTCCTGCGCATATCAATAAAGTGGGGCATGTGGTGGTGGTTGGCGGCGGAGTCGGAATTGCCGAGATCTATCCGGCGATCAAGGCATATAAAGAAGCCGGAAATCAGGTAACAACTATCATCGGAGCCAGATCAAAAGAGTTATTGTTATCGGAGAGTAAGTTGAGAGGAGTAAGTAGTGAGGTGAAAGTATGCACCGATGACGGATCATGCGGCCAGAAGGGTTTTGTCACCGAAATTCTCAAAGAGATGATCGAGGACCACTCAAAAGAAATCAATCTGGTCTACGCGGTCGGGCCGGTCCCGATGATGGAAGCGGTCTGTCACGTTACCGCTCCGGCAAAGATAAAAACCATCGTCAGTTTAAATCCGATCATGCTTGACGCGACCGGGATGTGCGGGGTCTGCCGCGTGACCGTCGGCGGAGAGACTAAATTCGGTTGTGTTGACGGACCGGAATTTGACGGACACCTGGTTGATTTCAAAGAATTAAAAGCTCGCCTGTCTGCCTACAAAGATAAAGAACAGGAGTCCTCTAACCACGTTTGCAAGTTGCTTTCTAAATGTTAAAGCCGACGCTCAATGTCGCCTTTGTCGGGAATTATTCTCCGCGCATTTGCGGTATCGCCACTTTTACCTCCGATCTTTGCGAAGCGACCGCCAAGCTGCTTTCGCCCCGCTCCTTTGTATTCGCGCTTGCCGTAAACGATACGGACAAAGGCTATGCTTATCCGCGCAGGGTTGAATTCACCATAAGGCAAACGCAACAGAAAGATTATTTTGAAGCGGCCAATTTTATAAATGCCAGCAATGCCGACATCGTTTGTATCCAGCACGAATACGGGATCTACGGGGGCTGGGATGGTATTTATATCCTATCCCTGATTGGGAATCTCAGCGTGCCGGCGGTGGTGGTTCTGCACACGGTGCTAAAAAATCCGACCCCCAACCAGAAAAAAATTATTCAGGAGATGGCTAAGCGAGCCGGCTGTCTTATAGTGATGAGTAACCTGGCGGTAACTTTATTAAAAGAGGTTTACGCTGTGCCGGCCGAAAAAATCAGGATGCTTTATCACGGGACTCCCGATTTTACCGCGCTTAATAACGGCCATTATAAAAAACGTTTTCAGGTGGAAGGGAAGCAGACGCTGTTGACCTTTGGACTGCTCAGTCCGAACAAAGGGATTGAGACGGTCATCAAGGCTCTCCCGGAGCTGGTTCGGGAGTTTCCTCAATTGATCTATGTCGTTTTGGGAAAAACCCACCCCAATGTCCTTAGGGAATACGGCGAAAAATACCGGGCCGGGCTGGTTGCTTTGGTTGAAGAATTAGGATTGCAGGAACAGGTAATCTTTGACAATCGTTTTGTCAGCCTGGAAGAGCTCTATGCCTGGCTGATGGCGGCCGATATTTATATCACCCCATATTTAAACGAGGCGCAGATTGTCAGCGGAACACTCTCCTACGCGATCGGGGCGGGGAACGCCATCCTCTCCACTCCTTACTGGTATGCCAAAGAGATCCTGGCCGAGGGGCGGGGGCGCTTGATAAACTTTGGAGACAGCGAGGGCTTGGCCTCGTCCTTGCGCGACTTGTTGTCGGACAAAAGAAAACTAAAGTCACTGCGCGATAAAACCTATAAATTCGGCCGGCAGATGCGCTGGGAAAAAGTTTCCGAAAAATATCTGGAACTATTTAAGCAAACAGCGTCAACGGCGGCAAAAAGAGCTTTAACTCTAAAAAACCCGGCCCTGCTGTTGCGGGAACCGTCGTTTGATTTATCGCACCTGAAGCGGTTAACCGACGATACCGGACTGATCCAGCATGCCAAGTATATTGTCCCCGACCGGCATACCGGTTATTGCCTGGACGACAATTCCCGCGCGCTGATGCTGTGCGCCTGGGCATTTTTTATTTTACGCGACGAAGATGCCAAGGATCTGGTTTCCACTTATTTCAGCTTTACCCATTTTATGCAAAATTCCAACGGGCATTTCCGGAACTTTATCGATTACCAGCGCCGCTTTTTGGATGAAGCCGGCTCCGACGATGCCTGCGGCCGGGCGCTTTGGGCGCTCGGCTATATCATCTGGAGGCCGCCGCGCAACGCTTATCGTTCTTTGGCCTACGAATGTTTTCAAAAGGCCCTGCCTCACGTCCACGGTCTGAATTTGCGCGGAAAAGCTTTGGCCATGCTGGGGTTGGTCTCTTATCTGCGCTGTTATCAGGGAGACGAAAGCGTCACCGCGAAACTGCGCGAATGCGCCGATTATTTATTGGAGCTGTACGACAAAGTTTCAGCCGATGATTGGCACTGGTTTGAAGATATCATCTGTTACGATAACGGCATTATGCCAATGGCTCTGTTCCAGGCCTATTCAATTCTCCGCGACGAAAAATATTTGAAGGTTGCAAAAGAGGCGCTGGAGTTTTTGGAAAAGGCCATTACCAAAAACGGCCGCCTTTCCATCGTCGGTTCCCGCGGCTGGTATAAAAGGGGCGGGGAGAAAGCATCTTTTGACCAGCAGCCGATTGACGCGGCGGCGATGGTGCTCGCCTATCAGTCGGCCTATCGGGTTACCGAAGAAAAAGAATATTTAAAAAAGATGCGGCGGGCGTTCGGCTGGTTTCTCGGCGATAACGATATGGGGATGTCTTTGTACGATCACGAGACCAAGGGCTGTGCCGACGGCTTGATGCCGGAGGGAGTCAGCTTAAATCAGGGAGGAGAGAGCACCGTCTCTTTTCTCACTGCGCTTTTGGCGATGATCGAAGAATATGAGATTGCCGGCGCGGCTTAGTTCTTCTTCAAAAGTTTCTCAAGCAGTTCGTCAACCGGAATGCTTGCCAGATGCGATTCGGAATCGGAAATAGCGTAAGGGACAATTAGTTCTCCGTTCAAAATTATTGAGCCGCAGCTGTAAACCACATTGGGGACATAGCCCTCCCGTTCCTCTTCCCGCGGCGCGAGCAAAGGTTCTTCCAATCTTCCGATTGTTTTTGACGGGTCTTTCAGATCCAAAAGTGAAACTCCGATGCAGTATTTGCGCATCGGACCGACCCCGTGAGTCAATAAAATCCACCCTTTTTTTGTTTCAAGCGGAGAGCCGCAATTGCCGATCTGGATCAGTTCCCACGGATTTTCCGGCGCTTCAATTTTTACTCCTTCAAACCAGAAATGGATGTTGTCGGAATAACTCAAATAAAGGTTTTCTCCGTCGCTGCGGGTGATCATGGCGTACTTCCCGTTGATCTTGCGCGGAAAAAGGGCCATTCCTTTATTGCGCGCCATCGGTCCGTTTAAGGTTGAGATCTTAAAACGGTGAAAATCCTTTGTTTCGATCAATTGCGGCAGGATTTCCCGGCCGTTATAGGCGGTGTAAGTTGCGTAGTAGGTGGCGCTCCCGTCCTCATCGACAAAACGGACAAAACGGGCGTCTTCCACTCCGTTGCTCTCGTTTTGCGACATCGGAAAAACAACCCTTTCCGAGATCAACTGTCCGTGCGGAAAAAAGATCTCATAATTAGATTCCGCCAGCCACTTGATGTGGATAATGGTGTCGTCCAGGTCGGCTGTGGTAAAGGCGTTACTGTCGCGGACGGCGTTGATTGCCCCGCTCATTTCTTCCGGCGTGAAGTTTGTCGGCAGGTGTTGGTAAATTGCCATGGCCGCTTCACTTAACTGTCCCATCTCTTCCAGTTTGGCCTTAAAAAGTTCCCGATTGTAGGTCGAATTCAAGACAATATCGGGGGTGCCCAAAAACGGACTGACCGACTCCAGAAAGATTGAATTGTCCCGATCGATTATGGCACTGCGAAAAACGATCGAGGAGATATGCCCTTCGCCGGTTGCCCGGAAGCTTAGGATAACGCGCGTTTGCCCCTTCTTTAAATTATTCTGCTTGGGATAGATGACGATTGAAGGATTAAAAAGGGCGGCCGATTCGATCGAATATTCCATCGTAAAACAAGAGCCGAGCAGGAGTTTCCTTTCCTCCGACAACGCCGCCGGCTCTTTGATGTGGCTTTCGATCTTGCGGTAATTATTCATCAAGATTGTTCGAATATCTTTATGGCGGTGGGCAAACTCTTTGAGTGTTTGCTTAAGCAGCTCTTTGGTTCCGGCTTCATTTAGCGCCAGGATGCGGTTGACGATGTTTATGGCGTGCGTTTCGGATGCGGGACGGAAAGGCCGGGTGATAACCAGGCGCTTGTCCGGGCGGATATTCTTTAGCGTTTTATTTGTGACGCGCTTAAATAAACGTGAAAGGATGACCGGATCATTGAGCGCCGGTTTACCCAGTTGCTTATTGGAGATCAAAACTTCGGCGTCCGTGTATTTATTAAACATGTTGTTGTAATTTTTTAAATATGGCGGCGGCCGGAAACAAGACCACAAATCCGACCAAGCTGCCGATTAATATAACCACCAGAATTTTATGATCGGAGAAATTGGTTACCGCGATAAGAAGTGCGGCCATGATGTTGCGCTGTCCGGCCCCCAGAGCCATCACAGATTTGTCGGCGGTTTTGAGTCCGCTAAAAAGATAGCCGATCAGAAGCGATCCGGCAACAAAAATAAGCATGGCATTGTAAACTCCGGTGCCATACGCTTCGATAAAAACGGGGGTAGCGGCAAACAGGAACAGGACGGCCATAATAATTATGCTGAGCAAAGATATTTTCTTGGCGAAGGGGCGGATCAAACCGGCCAGATCGGGTTTAATCGCTTTAATAATCAATCCGACGATTAAAGGGAGGAGCATATAAAAAATTAACGGAGAGGCAATGCTTAACGGATTGATCGCGACGTTGGGGATTATGAGGGGAAGAACGATTGGAGCATAAAAAACAGTTGTCAGCATCAGCAGGACCATCAGGCCGACGCTGAAGGCAATGCTTCCGCCCGCGATATTTGCGAGTGCCGGCAAAAAGGGAGCTCCCGCACAACATGCCAGGAGCATTAAACCATTGAACAAGCTCTCATCCAGCTTAAAAAAGATTGCCAGGGCATAAGTCAAAAGCGGGATAAGCAAGAAGTTGCCCAAAAGCGCCAGGAAGACCAGTTTGGTTTTTTTAAACGGGGCGATTATTTCACCAAGAGTCAGAGAAAGGCCGGTGCCGAACAGGCTGGAGAGGACAAACGCAAGCATAAAAAGATTTACCATAGAATTATTCATAATCGGGATAAATTATAGCACGGCGTTCAATTGACTGCCCCTTTTTTCTCTGGTAGGATTAATATATCGTCGAGGCATTCCCCGATAGCTCAATGGTAGAGCACCTGACTGTTAATCAGGTTGTTGCTGGTTCGAGTCCAGCTCGGGGAGCTTTTTTTTCTCAATGCCCCAGCCTGGCGGCGTAATTGAAAGCGAGGAAATATTTTTTTAGGCTTTCATCCGTAGAGTTATAAGTGTTGTCAAAAGCAAAATAATCGGCCAGCACTTCCCTTAACCTGGCCAGCTCTTTCAACTTGGAATATTCTTTGTAACAGGCCAGGGTTAAGTCCAAAAGTTCCAAAGCCCGCTCAAAAGCGGTTCGGCTGTATTCTTTATTGTTTTTATTTTTCCAGTTTATCGCCCGTTCAACCTCGGAGCCGATGTTTGCCATCTGTTCGGAGAGCGGCATCTTTTGCCAGCGGCCGGCGGCGGCTTCTTTATGCTGAAAACTCATTTTTGAACCAGTTTGTTTACAATGGAAATAATTTTTCCCCGGATTTCCGGGCTCTCAACTCCGCGGGTTCGGTTATTCTGCGCCGGACGCAGGTTGATCATCGAATCAAATTCGATCCGATCGCTGTCTTCCAGTTCGGGATAAATATTTATTCCCCACAAATTTTCGTTTTTAGAACTATTTTGAAGCATTAATCCTTCAAGGTCGGAGTGGAACTCGGCGTCAACCGCCATGGTTTTGTTTTCAATATCAACGACCGCCTTGACCATGTTGCCGAACCTATTTTTTGCCATGGTTTTAAGTTTGTCCGGGGTAATTTGGTTGTTAATTATCTCCATTTTTAATATTATAGCATGATCCCGCCTAAAGCCAGCAATTGGTCCGAGTCCGGCTTGGGGCTTATATGTTATAATTCCATCAAGAGAACAACCGGCTTAATGAAAACCTGTAGAGGGTGCTTGGGGCAAGAAGCAATTGATTTTTTTAACGGCAAAAAAAGGAGATGGATGATATGGTAATTATAGCTTATATTGTTTTGGCGGGGGTTGTCGTTTGTTTGCTGGGAATACGCGTTATCAGGCCGACACAGAGGGGCTTGATCGAAAGGCTGGGAAAATATCATCGGTTCGCGTCCCCGGGGTTAAACTGGATCCTTCCGGTTATTGAGAACCTGATCTTTGTAAACATTACGGAACAAATGGTCGATGCCGAACCGCAGGAAATAATTACCAACGACAATTTGAACGCCCGGGTCGACGCGCAGGTCTATTTTAAGGTTAACCCGGATGAGGCCAGCGTCAAGAACTCGCAATACCACGTCAATGATTACCAATACCAGATAGTCAATCTCGCGCGAACGACCTTGAGAAACATTATCGGGACGCTGACTTTAAAATCCGCGAACAGCGAAAGAGGCAAGATCAATTCGGAGCTTCATAAAACGCTTAAGGAAGAAACAAACAGCTGGGGAATTGATATCGTCAGGACGGAGCTAAAAGAGATCGACCCGCCTAAAGATGTCCAAGAAACGATGAACAAAGTCGTCAAAGCGGAGAACGAGAAAATCGCGGCCGTTGATTTCGCGACAGCCAGAGAGACTGTGGCGGACGGGGAAAAAAGGGCCAGCATCAAACAGGCGGAAGGGATCAGGCAGGCGCGTATCCTGCAGGCGCAGGGAGAGGCCGAAGCCATAAAACTGGTCAATGAAGCGGCCGAAAAATATTTTATCGGTAACGCCCAGTTGTTGAGGAAGCTTCAGGCATTGGAAGTCTCCTTGCAGGGCAATGCCAAGATCATCGTTCCATCCGATTCCGACCTGGTGAATGTGATTGGGGATTTGTCCGGAGTTCTGCCGATCGGTAAAAAAACGAAAGAGCCCGAAGGGCCAAGAATTGAAAGATTCAGGGAAACAGCTTCCTAATCTTTTTTTCTGCTTCCACTATGGCAAAGAGTCCAATGCAAAGAATAATAATCCTTGACCAGGAGCCAACTCCCAAAGGACTGGAGTTAAAAAAGAGCTGCATTGCCGGCTGATAAATAAAAAGCAATTGCAAGCCGATCATCAGGGAAATACCCGCCCAAATAAAAGGGTTGGTAAAAAGGCCAATAGAAAACATCGATCTGGACAACGAGCGGCAATTAAGCAGATAGGCGGTTTCTCCCATAATCAAAGTTGTGGCGGCAATTGTCCGAGCCATTTGAATTGAGGCTCCCTGGGATAATTCGTAATAAAATAAGCCGTACATTCCAATCGCCAATAAGCCGCCAAAATATAGGGTTCTTAGCAGCATCTCCCCGGTTAAGATAGGAAGATTAGGCGCTAGTGGCGGTCGCGACATTGTCTCCTCTTCTTTGGGCTCAAAGGCGATCATCATTCCCAAAAATACCGCGGTAGTCATATTGATCCATAACAGCTGGACCGGCAAGACCGGCAGCAGTGTGCCTAAAAAAACGGCAAAAATTACCGCCAGAGATTCTGCCAGGTTGGTAGGGATAGTCCATAAAATAAATTTTCTTAAGTTGTCATAGACACAACGGCCTTCTTCGACCGCAGAGTGGATCGAGGCAAAGTTGTCATCGGTCAAAATCATGTCCGCCGCTTCTTTGGCGGTTTCTGTTCCGGCCAACCCCATAGCAATACCGATATCGGCCTGTTTTAACGCCGGGGCATCGTTTACTCCATCGCCGGTCATGGCCACAATCGCCCCTTGCTTTTGCAGCGCTTTGACCAGCCGTAGTTTTTGTTCCGGCGTAACCCGGGCAAAAACGACAGCCTCCTTAGCCACCTTATCAAATTCTCCGTCATTGAGTTGAGCGAGCTGTTTGCCGGATACGGCCATTATCTCTTCCCTGTCCCGGGAGGAAAAACCCATCTGTTTGGCAATCGCTTTGGCGGTAAGGAGATGGTCTCCTGTGATCATCTTCACCTCAATCCCGGCCCGATAACAGTCTTGAATTGCCCGTATCGCTTCGACTCTGGGGGGATCGATCATTCCCTGTAATCCCAAAAAAGTAGCTCCGGCAATATCGGCACGCTCCAAACTATTTTTATGAGTACTGATTTTAGCAAAAGCAATTACTCTCAAGCCCCGGGCCGCAATCACTTCCGCCTGTTGGGTAATATGCTCCGGCTGTAATTCTTTTACACTGCCGTCTGTTTGAAGCTGATTAACGGAACAGGATAAAATCTTTTCTACCGATCCCTTTATATAAACAATATTATTCTCCGCACCTTGATGCAAGGTGGCCATATAATTGAAGGCCGATTCAAAAGGCAGCGCGTCAAGGCGCGGCTCTAAAATCTGTTCTTGGGAAAAAGGCTTAATTTTGCCGGCCGCTACCAGCAAGGCCGCTTCCGTTGGATCCCCTTCCGCCTCATAGAGCGACGACTTTTTCACAATCTGGCTATCATTACATAACAAGCCGGCCTTAAGACATTCATACAAAGGAGTCGCGAAAGGCGCCTCGGCGACCGGTTCCTCTTTTAGCCTGATTTCCCCTTCGGGTTGGTAGCCATTGCCAAGAACCTGATATTCCCGATCATCGGCAAGAATCGTCTGCACGGTCATTTGATTTTCAGTCAGTGTCCCCGTCTTATCGGAACAAATGATACTGGTACTGCCCAGGGTTTCAACCGCCGGAAGTTTTCTGATGATCGCTTTGCGCTTAGCCATGCGGGAGACCCCGATTGCCAGAGTAATTGTAACCGCGGCCGGCATCCCTTCAGGAATCGCCGATACGGCCAAAGCGACCGCCGCCATGAACATATCCAAAGCGGAATTGCCCCGAAAAATTCCTACCACAAAAACCACAAGAGAAAGGAAAAATATTACATATAATAGTAACTGGCTAAAGCGAGAAATCTTTTTAGTCAGCGGAGTATCCAAATCACTGGCCGAGGAGACTAGCCGAGCGATCCTCCCCACCTCGGAACGATCCCCGGTCTCGGTCACCACCGCTCTACCGGAACCAAAGGACACTAACGTGGAGGCGTAAAGCATATTTGTCCGATCCGCCAATCCCGTATCCGCCGGCATAACCGCCACATTCTTATCCACCGGCAAGGATTCTCCCGTCAAGGTCGATTCGTTCACTCTTAGTTCTTTCGCTTGAATTAGCCGCATATCGGCGGCGATCTTATCGCCGGAAGCCACCAAAACAATATCTCCGGGAACAACCTCTTCCGAGGGGACCCGTCTTTTTTGGCCGTTTCTAATCACCTGAACCTGGATTTTTAGGCTTTTAGCCAAAGCTTCGAGCGCCTGGAGAGCCTTTGCTTCTTGTACATAACCAACAAAAGCATTAATTAAAACCACTCCAAAGATTACCGCGGACTCCAGTCTTTCGTTTAGAAAAAGAGTAATTAGAGAAGTTATTACCAGGATATAGACCAAAGGCTGGCTAAATTGCGAAATAAATCTTAACCAGGCCGGCTTATTTTTAGCCGGAGTAATCAGGTTCCGGCCATATTCTTCCAGCCGCCGTTTGACTTCTTCCGCGGTTAAGCCTTTTTCCGAATCGGTTTCCAGCAAGGAAACGGCTTCAACGGCCGATTCGGCATAAAATTCAGTAGCAATTTTTAACATCGATTATTAATTATCACATACTCGGGATTGTTTTGAAAGGGAACCGCATTGGGCAAAAAAACAACTCCCTCCTTGCTAGCCGGAACAGAATAACATAAAATGATAAAAAGGAGAAAAATTAAAAGATGGAACCAAAAATTTTAGATCAAGTATTCTTTGGCAATCAGGTCTTGGATTATCTTGTTTTTGTAATGGCGCTGCTGTTTGGTTTATTGACCGTAAAGGTTGTCGCTTATTTCTTTGTCAAGCGCCTTAAGAAATTCTCCGAAACAACGGCAACAACGCTTGATGATTTGCTGGCAACAATTCTTGAAAAAATTGTCGTGCCGGTCTTGTACCTTACCTGTTTTTATTTGGCCTCAAAAATTTTAAAATTGCCCGCAGGGTTAGATAGCGTAATTAACGTTCTGCAATTGGCCGTGATTACTTTTTTTTCGGCACGTATAATTATTTTGTTGTTGGGTTACAGCTTAAAGATGTATTTAACCAAAAAGCAGGAAGATCCCGCATTGGCGCGTAGTCTTGACGGAATGTTGAACGTGGTGAAATTTTTGATATGGTCGCTTGCCCTTATAATTTTTTTGGATAATATCGGTTTTAAGGTTACGACAATGATTGCCGGTTTGGGTATCGGGGGTATCGCCGTTGCGATAGCCGCGCAGGCCTTGCTTAAAGATTTCTTCGGCTATTTCTCGATAGTTTTTGACCGGCCCTTTAAGTTGGGAGATTTTATAGTTATCGGTGATTTTATGGGTTCGGTCGAATATATCGGGATTAAAACGACCCGTTTGCGCAGTTTGGGCGGTGAGCAATTGATTTTTTCCAATACCGATCTTACGGATTCGCGTGTTCGTAATTATAAGCGCATGGAGAAAAGACGTGTCGTATTCAGTTTGGGCGTGACATATCAGACTTCCCTTGACCAGCTGAAGGAGCTCCCAAAGATCATTGAAAAGGTTATTAGGGAGACTAAAGATACGGCTTTTGACCGGGCTCATTTCTTTAGTTATGGGGATTTTAGCCTTATATTTGAAGTCGTATATTTTATTTTAAGTCCCGATTACAACAAATATATGGATGTCCGGCAGGAGATTAATTTCGCGGTTAAGGAAGAATTTGAAAAGCGGGGCATAGAGTTCGCTTATCCCACGCAGACGCTGTATGTGCAGAAAACATAATTTTCGGCTTATATGTTATAATTCCATCAATAAAATAATGAAACAGAAAAAAACCATGAAAAGAACCGCCTGTTTTATTTTGGTCCTTATCGCATCTTTGGCTTTTGCCCCAGATATTTTTGCCGCGAACATTATCTTCAAGGATAATCAGTATTCTTTCCAGCTTTTGAGGGCATTGGGTGCGGCGCCGGGTGGCGCCTCCGACATCGGAGAATGCTTAAAGACCGGCTACCGTATTAAGGAAGGCGATGACGACAGCTGGTACGATGAATGGGCCAGGACCGCCAAACAGGCCGAATCCGCAGCCGATGAGTTCGCGTCCAAAGGACACAGAATAAGCGCGAGTGAAGCTTATTTGCGCGCTTCAAATTATTACCGTTCGGCGGAATTCTTCCTCCACAAAGACCCGTCCGACCCGCGGATCATGAAGGCCTGGAGAAAAAGCCGAGACATGTTCCTGAAGGCCATCGATAAAATTGAAAAACCCGTTATTCGCGCGGTAAGGATACCGTATGAAAGAACGACTCTGCCGGGATATTTTGGGACAGTGGACAATACCGGAAAAAAACTCCCCTTGTTGATCATTCAGACCGGCTTTGACGGAACAGGGGAAGAACTTGTCCCGCAGGTGGGCTTTGCCGCTTTAAAGCGTGGTTACAATATCCTGGTTTTTGAAGGGCCGGGACAGGGAGAAGTGATACGGGAGCAGAAGCTACCTTTCCGCCATGACTGGGAAAAAGTTGTCACGCCGGTCATAGATTTTGCCGTCGCGCAAAAAGAGACGGACCCGGACCGCATCGCGCTGATGGGAATAAGCTTTGGCGGCTATCTTGCGCCGCGGGCGGCGGCTTTTGAACCCAGGATAAAGGTCTGTATCGCCAACGGCGGAATATATGATTTCCATGAGAACATGGTCAAGCGGCAGCCGGCAGGTTTTGAGAAACAACTGGACAATCCCAAGGCCGTTAAAGAGATAGACGCCCAAATGTATAGGGTTATGAAAAAAAATCCTGGCTTGCGTTGGGCGATCGGAAACGGCATGTGGGTTTTTGGGGTAAAGACACCGTCCGGGTTTATCAAAGCCACAAGACCCTACACGATGAAGGGGATTGCCTCAAAAATAAAATGCAAGATGCTTGTTGTTGATTCACAAGACGATAAGGACCTGCCCGGACAATCCAAGAAATTGTTCAACGCGCTGACCTGCCCTAAAAAATATCTGCTTTTTACCCGCGAAGAAGGGGCCGAGGAACACTGCCAACTTGGCGCGTCCATGATATCCAACGAAAAGATCTATAACTGGCTCGATGAAAACCTGTAGCAGTTGCTTGGGCCAAGAATTGAAAGACAGCTTCCTAATCTTTTTTTCGACTTCCACTATGGCAAAGAGTCCAACCCAAAGAAGAATAATCTTTGGATACGGCTTTTGATATTTGATAGGAAATTAATTTCGCGATTAAGGAAGAATTTGAAAAGAGGGGCATAGAGTTTGCTTATTCCGCGCAGACGCTGTATGTGTAGAAAATACAATGACCGGCAAAGGCAGGGAGCATTAAAATCCTCAGTTATTTTAATTTCCCGCTCATGTCAAGACAGGCCGGGTCCTTTTCCCCAATCGATACTGATTTTATCGGATTTCCGGGATCGAGGTTGAATTTTTTCAGATCAATTGTTTTCCAGGCGGTATTGTCATAAGTTTTATAATATAAGACTTTGTTGGTCAAATCTTTTATTATCACCCATTGGGCGTTCCCGTACAGGTCGACAAAGGGGAATGCGGTCGGCTCTTTTACAACTCCCTTGGGGATATCAACTATATTCAAGATGTGCTCCGCCAGGTTCACCGCTTCCGCCGAATTTTTCGGTTGTAGCGCGGCGTTTAGACAAAGAGCGGTCCGCACAAACCTTGACGGCGGCGTCCAGTCACCGGGAAGGCCCAGCATCCCGCTGCCGACGCCGGTCGGCTCGATCTTTTGGCCGTTGATGGTCTTTGGTTTTTTGTCGCGCGAGTCAAGATTGATATAATTGCGAAGATTGTTGATGTGCCAGTCGAATTCCGGCCGGTTGGTCATAACTCCAATGGGATTGTCGTAAACTTTTATTTCCCCGTTTATGCATTCGATCACCAGGTTTTTACCCAGCGCATCATGGACGGCAAAGTGCATTCCTAAGTCTTTAACTTTTTTAATCGGGGATTCAGAAATTGTAATCTGCGGCAGAGCTTTTTTTACTTCATCCACTGTGGCGAAATTGCCGAGTACCCAGGAAGTAAGATTGTTTAGATATACAACCTTTCCGGGAATAGGAGCCTGATACTCCGCTCCCGTAAACATCAGTCCGTCAAAGGAGAGCCCTTTTTCATTAAAACCGTCCACATAGCAGTTTTTTATCTCCAGCGCGTCAATCGCTATAAAGGCGTATTTTGAATTCTGAATCCCGCGCGGGACGACGACCACGTTCGATTTCAGGTCGGCCGGAAATTCCATCGAACGGCCGATGACAACGCTGTCATCTTTTGCTTTGATCTGAAAATCGGTGCAGGTGAAGGCTTGCGGAGCGATGAGGCAAAACAGGACGCAAATAACAACTAATTTTTTCATCGAGTCCCCCTTTTTTTAACGCTTAATTTTATATTAAAATGCTTTAAGGGGCAAGGCTTATCTGTCGCATGAATCTCTTGCTTTGAGCACATAATTAGCATATACTACGGGCATAAAAAGAGGGTTGTAATGAAAAAGAGTTTTTCGGTCTTATTCGCGCTTGTCCTGTTGCTTCTGGTCGTTTTTTTGCTGGTCTACTATTTTGTGGGCGGATGCGGCCGAACTGCCACCACCAATAATGAGGAATATCTGCCGGTACTTTCCAGTTACAATACTTTCACCTTAAGCACAAAGCCGATCAGCGTCGCGATCTCGCAGGACGGAGTGGAACTGGTCCCCTTAACGGTGCTGGCCCTTTCTTCGGACGAATCAAAGGGGATAAAAAACTCGGCACTGGCAATGGCGATCGGCTACTGCGTTTTTCTGAAATTGACCGACTTGGAAAACGAACTGACGGCGGCAGGGGCGACCAGTGCCGAAACAAACGACATCATGACCGGGGCGAACGTCAACCAATGGCTGGCGACCGCTTTCCAGGAAACAAGATTTGCTCCAATTACGGAGGTTTTAAAATCGGGCTATTACCAGATAGATGACAAGCCTTCGACTGTTGCCGAGGGGATGGGAGAATACTATGCCTTCTTGAATAATTTGGATGGGGGAGCTACTTTTGTCTATCCCACCAACTATCCTACTTTGAACAAAATAAATGAAAAAGGCTTTGTCTGGTCGTCCGTTGAAAAAGGGTATTATGAGGCCAAGTCGTACTCCAAGAATCGGGTCGCTTACAACAATAGGCCGTACTCGGATTTTAACCTGGCAAAATGGGCGGTCGCCTATACCAGAAAGAACGGATCAACCCAATATCCCTTTAAAACATCGGTTGTAACAAGTGAAGCGCCGGGAACTCTTGGTGCGTTTAATTGCTTTGGACAGGTGATGTCTTATTTTTACAACCGCGGACAAAACCCTTTTACCAATCCAGATACATGGCCGCCAAGCAAGGTCATAACGGACGCTTTTGGCACCAGCTCTTCCGATCTGCCTCTTTTGGAGGTTAGCGCGACATATGAAGTCGGCAGTAGTTCCGTGGCGTACGGTAAGCGCTACATCTGGCAGCTTGGCTGGTTAAACGCGATGCTCAACGCCAGCGCGGACGTTTACACGGAGGAAATCTCGTTGCAGGACGTAAAAGATGTCCTGACGATATTAAAAGGTTTTTATTCCGGAGAAGTTGCCGCAAACGATACGGCGGTTGTCGCCGCAATCGCCAGCGCGGAAGCCATTGACGCCTCAAAATGGGGACATGCCTACAACTCGGCGCAGACGTTCGAGAATGTTTACAATATTACCAGCGCCATGATGGAAGCCAGCAAATGATACGGGGAAATACTCCGGGTTATTTTCCGGCCAATTTATTGTAAAGCCAGGCGAAAACGAAGAAACCGATCCCGGCGTCAAAAAAGCCGTAAATCATCCCCAAAATTGCTCCCAAGAAAGTGGGCCCTTCGCCGATATAAATTTTGCCCAGGGCGCTCACAAATCCGATGCCGTACGAGGTCTCTTTGGCGATTAGCGCCATCATAAACACGCCGATTCCCCAAATGATCCCGGCCGATAACCCGAACTTTAACGGATCCAGTTTCATAATAATTCCCTCCTTGCTAACCGGCATATAATAACATAAAATAATAACTCTGGAATGAAGATTGCTTTAATTAATCATGCCAACCCATAAAACCAAAAACCGCTTCGATATCATCGTCATAGGCGGGGGGCCGGCGGGGATGATGGCGGCAGGGAGGGGGGCGGAACGCGGGGCAAAAGTACTTCTCCTTGAAAAAACTTACCGTCTCGGCAGTAAACTACTCTTAACCGGAGGAGGGCATTGCAACATAACCAACAATGCGAATATTGACGAGATGGTTGCCGCCTTTGGAAAAGAGGGCAAATTTCTATATAGAGCCTTAACGGTCTTTTCAAACAAAGACCTGATAGGTTTTTTTGAATCACGCGGATTAAAAATGCGGACAGAGCCGGATGGAAGAGTTTTACCCGCGAGCGGCCGGGCAGAAGCGGTCCTGGCGGTTTTACGGGCCTATCTCAAAGCAAACAAAGTAACTATACTCCATAATAATCCGGTCGAATCGATAAAAGATATGGGGGCGGCAAAAATAATTGTCGCGACCGGAGGGAAATCCTATCCCGCTACCGGTTCTACCGGCGACGGATATAAAATGGCAAAACAGGCCGGACATACCATCGTTCCGCTTAGTCCCGGACTTAGCGCGCTAGTATCAAATAGTCCCTTTATAAAAGATTTGCAGGGATTAACCCTTAAAGATATTGTTATTTCGGTGATCATCGACGGTAAAAAAAAGGAAGAAGAAAAAGGGGATCTCCTCTTCACCCACTTTGGGGTGTCGGGACCGATCATCTTAAATCTTAGCGGAAAAATTATTGACGCCCTTTCAAACAAAAGCAAAGTCGAGCTGGCGTTAAATTTGCATCCGGAGGATTTTTCCTTTTTCGGATCGAAAACGGTCTCGCAGTATTTCAAAAAGATTTTGCCCGCCTCCCTTTCTTTGGTCTTTGAGAAAATTCATTCCTCGATCTTAAACAAAAAATGCGGCACACTGAGCCGGCAGGAGCGTGAAACAATTGCCGGACACTTGGCCGCTTTTAAAATAGCAATAATCGGCTCAAGGCCGATTGAGGAGGCGACGATAACCAGGGGCGGGGTCTCACTTAAAGAGATCAATCCGCGGACAATGGAGTCAAAATTAGTGAAAGGGCTCTATTTTTGCGGGGAGATCCTTGACCTTGCCGGCTTAACCGGCGGCTATAATCTGCAGGAAGCGTTTTCTACCGGGTATCTTGCGGGAGAATCGGCGGCTTTTGCCGCAATAAGCTAGTTGCAAAAAAAGTTCGCTCCGCTTATACTATCAAACGGGAGGTGGTACAATGGCTAACAAAGAACAGGGGAGCGACCGGAACGTAAAGAAGGTCGCCAAATTGACGCTCAAAGAAAAACGCGCGCTGAAACGTGAAAAACGCAATAAATAAAACCCTTATTATACTTTGCGTCGCATTATTAATAATCTTGGTGGCAGTTGCGTTGCTTTGGTGCGGCTTAAACTACTATTTTGTTCCCAAGGTTGTTATCCCCGAAATCCAAAAAAAGATCGCGATCTTTAACCGTGATAATAAGGTCAGCCTAAAGATCCGAACCATCTCCTACCGGCCGCTCAGAGGTTTTCTGCTTGAAGGGGTTGAGTTTAGCCCCATTTTGACCGCCAAAGAAATAGACATCGACCTTGATTATCTCGCTCTTTTATCCCGCAAGATCCGCTTGCCCCAAATTGACATAATAGAAGCGGACCTTGTCGTAACCCGTTCCAGGAAAGGGGCTTGGAATTATTCGCCGGTACTGAAAGGCCTTTTTAAAAAAGGAAAGACCGACCAGCCCCTGTTTTTTGATATCGATCAAATTAACATCAGTCGCAGTCAGGTTAATTTTGACGATCAATTGAATCCCGGAAACCGGCTCACCAAACATTTTACGGATGTCGAAATAGAGATAAAAAGTCCGGATCGGGAAGATTACTTTGTGGAAGCCGCGGGGGCGGATGCCAAGCGGCAGGACGCGATCCGGTTTAAATTCCATTATTCTGCCAAGAGCGGAAAGATTGAGGGCAAAGCGCAGTTGAAGCTTGCCAACCTGGCCGATTACCGCGATTATTATATTGACGAATTAATTTCCCCATTGCATCTCACAAAAGCGCAAGTCGAGGCTCAGGCGGAATTCTCTTACGGCAATAGGGACCGGCACCTGGGAGTAAATGCCGCGGTAAAACTGGAAAACCTTGCTTTACAGCTTGAAGAAAAAAATATGCTGGAAAAAGGAAAAGGGGAAGCGGTTATCACCGAGAAGGGGGCAAAGATAAAAAAAATACGGGGAATAAGCCCCGGAGGGGTAGTTGACCTTTCGGGACAAGTTGTCTTTTTGCCGTTGCGCCGTCTGGACCTTGCCGGTAAAATCGGCGCTTCTGACAATGACTTTCATCTGAAATTCTTATCCGACAACTCAGCCCAAATGAATTGGCTTTGCAGCACCGAGGCTTCTTATCTTAATGCCTCCGCCGATATTCAAGACATAGAAAAGCTGAGTTTCACCGGCAAAGCTTCCGGCCGGATTGATTTGGGCCTGCTTCCGTTAAAAGAATTCGAAGCGGCCGGGAGGATCGGCTTTTCGGGGGATTTGCGGGGAGAGCTTGATAGGCCGGAAACTCTCCATGGGAAGCTCGGCTTAAAATTTGGCGATTTTTCTTTGTGGGGGCTGGAGCCGATCTCCTTTCTTCTGGGCATGAAAGTAGATGAGGGAGAGTTTTCTTCCGGAATTCCGTTGACGAGCCTTTATGGCGGGACCCTTTCTGGGGCGGTGGTCCTTGACGAAAAACGCTGGGGCATTGAGTTGCAAGTTGAAGAAGTGGATTTGGCAAAATTTGCCGGAGTGAACGCCCGGCTGGCCGGATTAAAAGGGCTGTTGACCGCCCGGGCGGCGGCGGTTGGGGATTGGAGAGAGAATAAAACGGTTAAAGGGGGCGGTTTTTTTAAATTGGCCGATGCCGACCTTAAAA
This sequence comes from candidate division WOR-1 bacterium RIFOXYB2_FULL_46_45, assembly GCA_001771585.1. Taxonomy (GTDB): domain Bacteria; phylum Margulisbacteria; class WOR-1; order XYC2-FULL-46-14; family XYC2-FULL-46-14; genus XYC2-FULL-46-14. Next base: position 702,446 of record MEUE01000001.1, on the reverse strand, counting down.
AGGCCTCGATTTTTTCGGTCGCGCAGCAGGGATTGGAGAGCGTGGTTAAAGGATTTCAAATGCCGGAATTTAAAGAGGTTAAAAGCAATTTTGAAGCCGCAAACGAGGTAATATCTTTTGGGAATGCCGCGGCCAGCGCGCCGGGACTTGAGCTTAAGGGCTCCGGAACGATCGATTTTTCCGGCAAAACCAATTTTACGATGGGGGTAAAATTTATTCAACAGCACGACCTGAAAACCGCCCTATATATCTTTTTTCCACTGCAGACACTGGGCTTTGACCTGCTGACCAACACGATAAAAGTGGAAATTAAAGGAGTTATCCCCGACTTGAAGCAAACGACCAGCGTTCAGGCGCTCAGCTGGTTGACCGACGCTTTTGACCGGCAGAGCAGTTTTAATGCCGATCAATACACTCTGGATAAATTGTGGTAGTTTAAACGCCTGTCGTGATATACTTAAAGTATGCCCAAAATACTGAATATCGCTATAATAGCGCACGTTGACCATGGAAAGACGACTTTAACCGACTACCTTTTGCGGCAGGGTGGGGCCTTTGGGGAGAGAGAAGAGCTTCAAGATCTGGTGATGGATTCCAATGATTTGGAAAAAGAGCGCGGGATTACCATCTTCTCCAAGAACTGTTCCATACATTATAAGGACCGCAAAATAAACATTGTCGATACCCCCGGCCACGCCGACTTCGGCTCCGAAGTGGAGCGGGTGTTGAAAATGGTTGATTCGGTCCTCCTTTTGGTCGACGCCAAAGAGGGGCCGATGCCGCAGACCAAGTTTGTCCTTTCAAAGTCGCTCAAGCTGGGGCTCAAGCCGATTGTGGTAATCAATAAAATCGATAAGACCGGCCACCGTGCCCATAAAGTTGTCGACATGGTTTTTGATCTCTTTGTAAAACTGGAGGCGAACGACGCCCAGCTTGATTTTCCGATCGTTTACACCATCTCCCGCCAGGGGATCGCCAAATATAATCTTGAAGACGAAAGCTCCGATCTTACTCCTCTTTTTGAGACGATCATAAAGCATGTTCCTCCCTATCCGGACAAAAGGGACGAACCTTTGCAGATGCAGGTTGCCAATCTGGCGTACAACGACTATGTCGGCCGGATCGGGATCGGACGGGTCTTTTCCGGGACCTTGAAGAAGGGGGAATCAATTGTTGTTTGCAGGCGTGACGGATCAATCGAACAGGCCAAAATCACCAAGCTTTCCACTTTTGAAGGATTGAAAGAGGTTGAGACCGAACAGGCGGAGTGCGGAGATATTGTTTCGGTTGCCGGGATCCCGCAGATTACGATTGGGGAAACGGTTTGTTCGAAGGAAAATCCGAAGCCGATGCCGCTTTTGGTGATCGACGAGCCGACCCTTTCAATGGAATTTTTGGTCAACAACTCTCCCTTTGCCGGCAAAGAAGGAAAATATGTTACCACCCGCCATATCAGGGACCGTCTGACGCGGGAAATGGAGACCAATGTCGGGCTTAAAATGGAACCGTTTGAGAACGGGGAGGGTTATAAGGTTTCGGGGCGGGGTGAATTGCATCTTTCTATTTTGCTTGAAGAGATGCGGAGAGAGGGATACGAGATCCAGGTCTCCCAGCCGCAGATAATTTATAAGACGATCAACAACGAAACAATGGAGCCGATCGAACAGGCAATGATTTCGGTTCCCGAAGAGTTTGCCGGGGTCGTTATAGAAAAACTGGGGAAGCGCAGGGGTGAGATGCAGGATATGCAGGTAAAAAACAAAGTTACCAATTTAACCTATAATATACCGACCCGCGGATTGCTCGGTTTCCGTTCCGAGTTCATCATGGATACGAAAGGGGAGGGAATCTTAAATCACGGGTTTTACCGCTACGAACGGTTTAAGGGAGAAATCCCAAAAAGACAAAACGGGGTTTTAATTTCCTGTGAAAACGGGAAGACCGCTTCTTATGCCTTAAATAATTTGCAGGAGCGGGGCCGGCTGTTTGTCGGGCCGGGGGTTTCGGTTTATTGCGGCCAGATTGTGGGCGAATGCTCCCGCGCCAAAGATATGCCGGTCAATGCCTGCAAAGAAAAGAAAAAAACCAATATCCGCTCCGCCGGAGCCGATGAAGCGGTCAAGCTGACCCCGCCGATTGTTTTGACAATTGAATCGGCGATCGAATTTATCTCCGATGACGAATTGGTTGAAATAACGCCCAAAAACATTCGTTTGCGCAAAAAGCTGCTGACCGAAAATGAACGTGCCCGGGCTACTTGACAATCCCCCGTATATTATATAAACTAACCCCGAGCCAACCAGGCAAACAAGGGGGTGAAATTTAATGAAGAAATTAGTAGTTTTATTGTTTGCGGTAGCTTTTGTGGTTTGCATCATTAATGTTGGGAATGCCGCGACCCCTAATCAGGTAAGAGCGTACATTAGCACGCTTGAGAACAAGCTAGGTGTTGCGACCAGAGCAAATGATCATACCAGAGTATTAAAGCTTAACCAGATGATTGCCGACCAGAAAGTGAGACTGCAAGCGATGGAGACGGTTCCTCAGGCGGTTGCTCCCGCTCCAATGAAAGCGGCCCCTTCAACCGGGCTGTTTGGATGGGGATTAAACACCGACCTGGCAGTGAACTATGTGATGGATAAGTCGATTGTCGGCCTTCGGGCGGACCTGCTCTTGCCGGATCCTTTGGGATTAGGCGGGATCATAGGACTGCAGAAGGAAGCGGTCGGCTATAAGCTGGGACTTGGTTACTTCACCGGCAATGATACTAAGGATGTCGCTTTTAGAGGCATTCCGATTTATCTTGACGGGGTAATCATGTTCCCAATGGGGATGTACCTTCAGGGCGGTATTAACTATCTGGTTAACCGTTCCGGGAGCAAGTCCGGATCCATTGGCGGACAGGTTTACGTTGGCGTAGCCGGAGATATCGGTCTGGGGAGCAAGAGCTTCGCGCAGATCGGATATTCGATCCTAAGGACCGGGGATTCTGCAACCCCCAGGTCATCGAAAGGATTCGATATCGGCATCGGCCAGATGATAACGTTATAAGAATTCGGGAGCTTAATTTTTCTTGAAGGGAATAAAGACACTTTGAGGAGAAAAGAGCTCCCGATTCTTTTTTTGAGTGAAATTTTTTTTATTTCTTTAAGATAAAAAGATATGACAAACGCTTTCTCCACAATTCCTGTTTATCGCCGCCTATTAAAAACCAACCCTTTGGCGATAGGAGGACAATATATAGAAAGAGAAATTGCCAGGGTGATGGTGATTGACGACTATCCCGACAGATTGAACATGATTATAGAGATACTTCGGTTTACTTTTAGGCCGGAAGGGCTTGGAGTTTTTTATTCTTTAACAAAACTACCTTCAGAGATTCTTCCTAGAGATGGTAGTTTGCCGGTTTTTACGGCATCAGAGGAACCGGGCTTTGAACAGGCGGTTCAACTTGTACGACCCGCGGATCTTTCGGTGATTTTTATGGATTTTAATATTCCGGGAAAACTCAATGGAGCGGATTTAACCGGTCAGATTATTGAAAAGAACCCGGACTCTTGGATTTTTTCGATATCCAGCAATCCCTATGGAGTACAAAAAATAATTGAAGCCGGAGGAAAAAAGAGGTTGGGGCAAAATTTTTTCTTTGAAATCCCGACACTTTTTACAAGTGTTCCTGTTTTGGTTAATCCATAATATGTTATAATTAATCAAATATGACCGACCGCCACAAAATACCGGAGCGCTCCGTTTCCGAACGCATCAAGGACTTTGAAGAAGTTGCTCTTCCCTTTGACCTTGAAACCGCGATTTCCGAGGCCAAACGCTGTATCCAATGCAAAAAACCGAAATGCGTTTCCGGCTGTCCGGTAGAGATTGATATCCCCGGGTTTATAAAACTGATTGCCGAAGGGAAAAGAGAAGAAGCCCTTGCCAAAATAAAAGAGAAAAACGCACTGCCTGCGGTTTGCGGCCGTGTTTGTCCGCAGGAAGATCAGTGCGAAAAAGAGTGTATTTTGGGAATTAAGGGGAAACCGGTGGCGATTGGAGCACTTGAACGCTTCGCTTCGGAAAAAACGAAATCCGAAACTCTAAATCCTAAACAAATTCAAAATTCTAATGTTCAAAATTCAAAAGTGGCAGTGGTTGGCTCCGGTCCAGCAGGTATCACCTGTGCGGCGGATTTGGCGCTGATGGGATATAAAGTCACCATGTTTGAATCTTTGTCGGACTCCGGCGGGGTTTTGATCTACGGGATCCCCGAATTTAGATTGCCCAAGAGAATTGTCCGTACCGAAATTGAATACGTCAAATCACTTGGAGTTGAAATCTTAAACGATGTTTTGATCGGTAAGACGATAACGATTGAACAATTGTTTAAAGACGGCTACAAGGCGATCTTTGTCGGTTCCGGCGCCGGACTGCCGAACTTTATGGGAATTCCCGGCGAAAATTTGCTGGGAGTTTATTCCGCCAACGAATTTTTGACCCGTATTAATATGATGAAGGCCTACAAGTTTCCGGAATATATGACCCCGATTAAGATCGGCAAAAAAGTCGCGGTTTTTGGGGCCGGGAATGTCGCCATGGACGCGGCTCGCTGCGCTTTAAGGTTGGGAGCCGAAGAAGTTAAGATAATTTATCGTAGAAGCAGAACGGAGATCCCCGCCAGAAAGGAAGAATTGGAGCGGGCGGAGGAAGAGAAGATCGAATTTCATCTTTTGACCGCGCCGACCGAGCTGTTTGGCGATGAAAAAGGATGGGTAAAAGAGGCGGAGTGCCTAAAGATGGAGCTTGGCGAGCCCGATAAATCGGGGAGACGGCGTCCTGTTCCTGTCCAGGGATCCGAATACCGCATTCCGGTTGATACGGTTGTTGTGGCGATCGGCAACAAACCGAATCCTCTCATTCCTCTTTCCGATTCACGACTCACTATTCACAATTGGGGCGGTGTAATTATAGATCAACAAACAAAAATGACGTCAATCCCCGGTGTTTTCGCCGGCGGCGACATTGTCCGCGGAGCGGCTACCGTTATTTCCGCGATGGGGGACGGCAAGCTGGCGGCGAGAGAGATCGATAAGTGGCTTAGTAGATAGTTAGGTTCACCCCATAATAAATTATGGGGAATTTACGGTCTAGGAATGTCCCCCAGAATAAAATCTGGGGATTTTTTTATGGTTCCCCATATTTCTGGCGGCAAAATTGCTAAGGATATTAGAAATTACCGATATCAAATACCCCACAATTAATTGTGGGGTATTTGAGCTAAGGTGTCTGCCGCGAAATGAATATTTTGTGGCAACCCCACATTAAAATGTGGGGAATTCACGAGGAGGAAGCCGCCAAAAATTCCCCGGACTTTAGTCCGGGGTGCATTATGCGACAGTCCCCTAAGGTGTTTTGGAAAAAAAAGGAGACGAGAAAAATGAAATACTTTCATGTTTGGTTTCAAACGAAAAGAAAGAGGCGGATTTTGATAGACGAGATTGATAAAGAAATTAGCATCTTTTTTGAAGAAATTTCAAAAAATAAAAACATTCGATTAGTAGCGCATGGAACATTACCTGATCATGCCCATCTTTTATTAGAATTGACTAATAGAGATGAACTACCCAAAGCCGTAAAGTTTTTGAAAGGCATTTCGGCGAGAAGAATATTTAAGACCTTCCCAATTTTAAAGGAACAAATGAAAATTAATAATCTTTGGGCCAGAAAGTATGCCTTTAAGGAAGTTCCTGAAGAGGCATTAGTTACCGTGAGCCGATATGTAAGCAACCAGAAGAAGGATTTGCACCTAATATAGCCAACACTTGGGGGAAATACCCCACATTTAAATGTGGGGTATTTCTTCTTACCGTAGAACCTATCCACCCCCTAACATAGGTTTTTCAGCAAGAGGCTAGTAGTTTGGTGTTATAATATAAATATGACGGAAAAAGTGCTTTCAAACCCCAATTCCCCACACTTTAGTGTGGGGTGCTCCCAGTCCCCACCGCTCATAATTTCCGGCCGCGAAATAAAATCCCGCCTTTTTTTGGGGACCGGTAAATTTCCAAACACCAAAACGATGCTTGAAGCAATTGAAGCGTCGGGAGCGGAAATTGTAACCGTGGCCCTGCGCAGAGTCGATATGGATAACCCGCAAGATAATTTTATCGAAGCGATTGACCGCAAAAAATATCTTTTTCTTCCCAATACTTCCGGCGCCAGAAGCGCCGAAGAGGCGGTCCGCATCGCCCGCCTGGCGAAAGCATCAGGATTAAGTAACTGGATAAAACTGGAAGTGACTCCCGATCCAAATTATCTCCTCCCCGATCCGATCGAAACCTTAAAGGCGGCCGAAATTTTAGTCAAAGAGGGCTTTGTCGTCCTTCCATATATCAATGCCGATCCGGTCCTGGCCTTGAAATTACAGGATGCCGGCTGCGCCACGGTTATGCCGCTTGGTTCACCCATCGGGTCGCACAAAGGGATAAAAACTATTGACTCAATCAAAATTATCATAGAACAAGCCAGAGTTCCGGTTGTTGTTGATGCTGGCCTTGGCGCCCCATCTCACGCCGCACTTGCAATGGAACTTGGCGCCGATGCCGTTTTGGTCAATACCGCGATTGCGATCGCTCCTAATCCAAAATTAATGGCGCAGGCTTTCAAAAAAGCGGTTGAAGCCGGACGAGAGGGTTTTGAGGCGGGTTTAGCAATTTCTTCCGATACCGCCTCCGCCTCCAGTCCGCTGACCGGTTTTTTGCGATGAACCTGGAGGCACTGGCTCAAAAGTCCCAACAATTAACCCAAAAACATTTTGGAAAAACAATTTTGCTTTACGCTCCGTTATATTTGTCCAACGAATGCAATAACCAATGCGTCTATTGCGGTTTTAACAGCAAAGCTTCCGGCAAGCGGATTAGTTTGACCGTTGACCGGGCCTTTGAAGAGGCAAAAATTCTTTCGAAAATGGGATTCAAACATATCCTTTTGGTCTCCGGAGAACGAAAAGACATTATTTCTATGGACTACCTAAAAAAGCTGGTAGTAAAATTACGGGACTTGTTCTCTTCCATCTCGATTGAGATCTATCCGATGTCCGAAGACGAATATCGGGAGCTGTTTTTGGCGGGGGTGGACGGATTAACAATCTATCAGGAAGTTTACGACCGCGAAATTTATAAAAAGGTCCATCCATTCGGACCAAAATCCGATTATGATTTCAGGTTTGAAACGCCGGAACGGGGAGGGAGAGCCGGTTTTCACAGGATCAATATCGGTTTTCTGCTCGGTCTTGGCGAATGGCAAAAAGAGCTCCAAGCATTAGCTTCGCACGCCCAATATTTGCAAAAAAAATTCTGGAAATCACAAATTTCAATCTCTTTTCCCCGCCTGCGCGGGTTTGAGCCGCTCAATCCGGTAACGGATAAAGCTTTGGTTGAAATGATCTGCCGCCTGCGCATTCTTCTTCCGACGGTCGGCATGACTTTATCAACTCGTGAACCGGCGGAATTGCGTGACAATCTTATTCCGCTTGGAATAACCCAGATGTCGGCTGCGTCCAGCACCGCTCCGGGGGGATATTCTTCGTCCGATTCGGCCTCGGAACAATTTTCGGTCGCCGACCATCGTAGCGTAGCCGAAGTTTCAGCGGCAATTTTTGCCAAAGGGTATGAACCGGTCTTCAAGGATTGGGACCGAAATCTTTAGAACGATTCCAGCATCAATTTATTTATCTCCGGCTGATTGATAAACCAGTTTCCGGGGCCGTTATCGATCGTATTTCCCGGCAGAAGAAAACTTTTTAGATCGTCTCTCCCCATCATGCGGGCGGAGTTTAATAAAAGGACCGTTTCCCTAAGCGACAGATCGGTCTCCAAATTTTCCCGCATAATCTTGAGCATCATCGGTGCTTTGACGACTTGAAAAGGATTGGCCAGCTTGGCGAGCAGGGCCTTGAAAAAAACCTGTTGGCGTTCAACTCTGGTGATGTCTCCCATCGCGTCGTGGCGAAAACGGATAAACTGGTGCGCCTGCGTCCCGTTCAAATGCTGGTATCCCTGTTTAAGGTTGATATTCAATTTTTGGGCGTTGTCGATATAATTCATATCGCGGTCAACATAAAGGTTAATCCCGCCGACCAGGTCAACCGTCTTGACCAAAAGCCCGGTGTTTAAAATAACATAGCGGTCGATTTTTTTTGAGAGCAATTTTTCAACCGTTTCTTTGATTAGGTTAATTTGTCCCAGCACATAGGCGCTATTGATCTTTTGTAGCCCGTAGCCGGGGATATTCACGTAAGAATCGCGAGGGATTGAAAGCAGATGGAACTTCTGGCTCCACGGTTTGTAATGCAAAAAGAGGATCGAATCGGTGCGGCCGGCGCTCCGCCTATGGGATTCAAGATCAAAATTAAAATCGGTCCCCAAAATCAGAATATTGTATTCTTTCTCAAGGACTCCAAAACGAAAGAGAGGGGAGATCAAGCGGGGGGTGAAGAAATAGAGATAAAAGTGGACCATGCCGAAGAGAACAAAAAGCAACGCCAAAAATCTTAAAAAGTCGGTTTTTTTTCTTCTTTTGATCATTCTTTGGAATATCCGATCGGGATGATATAGACCGGAATTAAATTTTTGGGCAGATTAAGGCACGATTGGGCGACGCTGTCCCAAAAAGTACCGACCGGAATTGATGCCAGCCCCAGCGCCGTTGCCTGCAGATGGATATTTTGCGCCACGTGTCCAGCTTCAAGCAGGGTATAGCGGGTTCCCTGCACGCCGCCGTAGCTTTTTTTGTTTTTATCAAATTCGGCGGCGACGACGATTGAAACAGGAGCTTCACCGATAAAAGATTGTCCCAGTGAACAGCGAGTCAAGCCGGGGCGCTTGTCGTCTTTTGCCACCAATTTCAATTTATTCCAGCGCGGAAAATATTCATAGGCTCCATCCTTATTTACCAGGAAAAGGGTAATCGGGTAGATTGCTCCGGCGGAGGGAGCGGTCCTCCAGCCCCAGACCTTTTCGGTTATCCCTTGTCCGGCCCAGAGGAGTTGCGAAACTTGTTCCGGGCTTAGTTCGTTCGGATAATAACTGCGGCAGGAGCGCCGTTTTGAAAGGGCTTCTTCAACCGACATCTTGCCGGTTACCTGCGGTTCGGGGAGCTTGATCTCTTTGGGCGCTTCCGCAAAGACAGGAGCAATCAAGAGGAAAACGAAAACCAAACAAACCAAGGCCCGGAATTTCATAAAGGAATTATAGCATAAGGAAAGGGGCTGGACTAATGATTAGCCCAGCCCCGCGGCTTTATCCGACCTCGACAACGTCTTCTACTTTTTTGGGGTTTTTCCAATCAAGCATCTGCATATTGTCTATCAGGACTTCGGTTACCGACTGTTTCTTTCCGTTGGCTTCAAAACTGTTCATCTGAAGCTTCCCTTCGATCGCGACTAATCTTCCTTTTTTGAGGTATTCTTCGCAAACTTTGGCCAATCCGCTGAAAGCGACGCATTTAAAGAAATCGGCTTTGGATTCTTCGCCTTTCTTAACTCTGCGGTTTACCGCCAGGCGGAAATGGGCTACCGGGGCGTCTTTCTTGGTGTAGCGGATTTCGGGGTCAGCGACCAGATTGCCGGTTAAAATCACTTTATTCATTTTTATCACCTCCTTTTGGAGGTATTCCCAGCAATTATGGCGCCAATTTCTAGGCTTCAAGCCCTTTTCGGTATTCAAACTCTTCGCGGAGGTATTGTGAAAGCTTTAAAAATCGAGGGTATTTCTTTAAAAAGCGGTAGATGCCCATTGCCAGTGGATTCATTCCAAGAAACATTTTTATTTCAAAATTCGGATGCTTTTTATAGAAGATCGCGGCCGATTTTCCCATATTGTATTTTCGTTTGACCATATCGTTGTCGGTTACAAAGTGGTAATGATAATTCTTGGCGGAGGGAAGATAGTAGAGGGGGATTTTCATTTTGTGTAAACGGTATCCCAGTTCAATGTCTTCCCATCCGTAACTTTTAAAATCCTCGTCAAACATCCCGGCTTTTATGAGGGTTTCTTTTTTGATCGACAGATTTCCTGATAGAAAATAGGCCCATTTCAACTTCTGCCCGGCCCGTAGCTTTTGTTTTATATAGGGTTCAACCGCGTCGCTCCCTTTTTTGAGGAAGTTAAAAGTTGTGCCCTCAAAGCACGCATTGTTATATTTCTTGTGTGCTTTGATGTGTTCCTCGACCAGTTGAGAATCCGCGATCATATCCGCATCGGTCAGTAATATAATTTCTCCCTTCGCCTCTTTTATCCCTCGATTCCGCGCGGCGGTCTTCCCGTTATTTTCCTGCCGGATGTATTGGAGCGTTGGGACAGAACATTGTTCTGTCCTTACGATCTCTTCGGTGCCATCGGTCGAAGAGCTGTCGACAACAATGATTTCAAAATCCTTATAAGTTTGTTTGGTAAAAGATTCCAGGACGAGCTTGAGAGAGTCCTTTTGGTTAAAAGTTCCGATAACGACGGAGAGGTTAGTCATAAAATCTATATTTAATTAGGGCGGCAATCGCCGCAAAGCCGTCCTTCCAGCTGATCTTTTTACCCTCATTAAATTCCCTGCCCTTATAGCCGATCGGGACTTCTAAAATTTTATAGCCGTTCTTTAGGATTTTAGCGGTGATTTCCGGTTCAAAGTCAAAACGGTTGGCGTTAAGTTTAATATTCTTAATAAACTTCGCGGGAATCAGCTTGTAACAGGTTTCCATATCGGTCAAAACCGCGCCGTAAAGGAGAGTGGTCAGCAAACTTAGTGCCTTGTTTCCCCAATAGTGGCTGACCGAAGAAAAAGAATGCTTTCCCATGAATCTTGAGCCGTAAACGACTTTTGCCTTGCCTTCATTTATTGGGGAGATCAGTTTCAAATAATCTTGCGGATCATATTCCAAATCGGCGTCCTGGATAATAACATAATCCCCGCTCGCTTCTTTAAATCCCGCCCTCAAAGCGGCTCCCTTTCCCTGATTAAACGGTTGTAAAACAATTTTGATGTTTGGGTAATTCTTCAGCACTTCGCGGGTCCCGTCGGTTGAATAATCGTCGACGATTATTAATTCTTTATTTATCGGGACTGCCAGCACCCTTGCGATAATTTGAGGGAGGGTCGCTTTCTCGTTATAAACCGGCATGATGACGGAGAGGTTCATTGATTAGAGAATAACACAAAGTTAGACTTCCTGACAACAACCTTAGAATCCCGGATAATCTTATCAGCAGTCGGATTCTCGCTGATGACGTAAACTTTTGGCACAATCTTCATCAGATTTTGGATGTTTTTTTCGTCCCGCGTTTGCACAAAATCGTCGTTTAAATAAAAAGCGGCAAAAGGGGAAGACGATTCCGCTTGATAAAGGACTGTTACCCCGTCGTTATCCCTGTTTATCGTTTCACAAAAACGCTTGATCGGATTGGCCTCTTTAAAAAAGAGATTAAGAGAGAAGATCAACACAATATAAGAGGCGAGAGAGAAGCAAACGACTGTCTTCATTGCGGTCTTAAGTTGGTTTCTAAACAGAAAGACCGAAAAGACGATCATTCCGATTGTAAAAATTATAATGAAAGGCAAAACAATCGGCTGGTAGGCGGCCTGCTGTTTAGGAAAGCTTAAAATCATATAAATCGTACCGAGAAACAACAGAGGAATGATTAAGATTGCATTGGTCCATTTCCCCCATTTGACATTTGCCCGCCTTGCCGCGAGGCAGGTCATTTGTAATTTGTCATTACAAAGATATGAAGCAATAATTATTGCCAATGCCGGGTAAGCCGGCAAAATATAGCGGCTGATTTTGTAATTTAGCGACAGCGAAAAAAACAATAGTACTCCCAAGGCCCAGCTTATAATAAAGCGGTTCTCCGGCTTTCTTATACTAGAAAACAAAGCGGGATATAGGAATCCGGACCAGGGGACAAACAAAATAAACAACTGGAGAAAATATGAGTAAAAATCGTATTGGGGACTGGCGGTGTTTATGGTCGGATCGTTCCCAATACTGTCGGTTGGATGGAAGAAGCGGCCGAAGTTACTGCCGATCATGATGTCGGCAAAGGGTTTGCCGATGATTTTATATTCTGCCACGAACCAGGGGAGGATAAGAACAAGGCATAGGCATAGGCATAGGCATAGGTGAGGAAAGTAAAGGTGAAGGTAAGAAAGAATGCTTTTATTCCAGATTGTATAAACAAACAAGACCAGGCCGACCAGGACCAGACCGACCGGTCCTTTGGTGAGAAGTGCCAGTGCGGTAAAGACTGGGATCAAATACAAGAAAAGATATTTTTTCCGCTTTTCAAAAAGGACGAAGCAGTAAAAAGCGGCGGCGATGAAAAAAGTGAGCGGCATATCCTGGAGCGGCGAGCGCCCGGCGTAAAAAAACTGGGCGGAAGTTAGGAGAATCAGTCCCGACCAGAAGGCGGTTTTTTCGTCATAAAGCTCTTTTGCTATCAAATAGGTTAAAAGGACGGTTAACACTCCAACTAAGGAATGAAAGATGCTTAGGCCGAACTCGTTAACCCCGAAGATTTTCATTCCCGCCGCCATCATCCAATAGAAGAGCGGCGGCTTGGGGACGAGATCGATCGGATTTAAAAAACGGAGGGTGATCCAATCCCCTTTTTCGATTATGTTTTTGGCGATTTTGGCGCTAAAGGCGGTGTCGCCGTCCAGAATCGGAATTGAGCCGATGTGCCAGGTGAAGAGGAAAAGGGAGATCAGGAGTAAAAACAACAATTTTTTATTCATTTTTATTCATCCTTATCCAATCATCTTTTGTGTGCGTTTTTCCTTTGAGCAGTAATTCTACCGCATCGATAACGTCCTGCGCTTTAATTTGCAGAAGGCAGTCGTCCAGTTCGCACTTTTTGGGAAGGCAGCTGCGGCGGCAGTTTATTTTTTTGCGGACAACGATATGCTGGGTCTGCCACGGGCCCCATTCGCTCGGTTTTACGAATTTGGTCGGAAAGATCGCGACGGTCGGCACTTTTAACGCCGCCGCGATATGCATTGGTCCGGTATCAACGCCGATGTAAATATCATAAGTAGCGATAGTTTTAATCAGTTCGGCAAGTGTTGTTTTTCCGACCAGATTTTCGCCGGGGACATGTTCTGCCAGCCCGATCTCTTTTTTCGATCCGGTCAGAATTACTTTCGCGTGGAGCTTTTTTATCAGATAATCGGCGACTTCGGCGTACCTTTCCGGCAGCCAGGAACGATTCCCCTTTCCGGTCCCCAAATGTATGCCGACGGTAAAATCTTTTGATTTGGTCCTTTGAATCCCGATATTAAGCGGCGGCGGGTTTGAGATGTCGACATCCAAAGCTTTGAGCAGAAGCAAATTATGCTCAACTTCATGCAGAGTAAGATCGGTCCATTTTTGATCGATCCGTTTGGTGTACAGCCAGCCGATCAGGGGCTTGTTGGAGGATCCGATCCGAACCGGAATTTTTGCCCTTTTTGCCATAAGCGCGTATTCGAACTCGTTATAAAAATGGATAGAGATATCAAATTTGTTCTCGGGTATTTTTTTATCGGTTATGATCTCGTCAACATCCGGGTTATTCGCGAAGATCTCCCTGGTATACGGGCTTGCCAAAACCGCAATCCGGGCGTTGGGGTGTTTTTTACGCAAGAGCGTGATAGCGGGGGTGATTAGGACGCAATCCCCGATCATATCGGGGCGGAGGAGGAGTATTTTTTCAAGATTCATTGGTTGTTTTTTTGTTTAACAGGAAGAGAAATTGATACCCGTAGAGTCCAGGGAAAACAGACCATCGGAGTTGTTTTAACAATGCGTTTAGATAATAATTTATTGCCTTATTAAAGTCAGTGGTCGCGTCAAAATCTTGTATTTTAAATCCTGCTTCTTTTATCATTTTTTTGGCCGTATTTAGTGTGAAAAACCGAATATGCGAATTATCAAGTAATCCTATATCAGTGTATTCAAATCTTCCGAATAACAGAGCCCGTCTTATTGAGGAATGAGCAATGTTGGGGATGGAAATTATTATTTTCCCCTCATCTTTTAAATGTTTTTTCAGCTTTATCAATATTGAAGTTGGATCATATAAGTGTTCTAATACATCAGCGCATATAATAATATCAAAGTTTTTTTCTTTATAGGGAAGGGTATCTTTCTCAATGTTTCCTACGACCACGCCATCGAGAATATGAGAAGCTTTTTCCGCGGATGATTTTGAAATTTCAAACCCATATACCGTATTCCCTTTCTTTTTTAGCTCTGCGCCAAAAGCACCGTCTGCGCATCCAATATCTAGGATGGTTTTGCCGGAATCTATCCAACTTAGCATTTTGGAGAGTACGCTGCATTTATCAAAACAGACCTTGTATTTGCCGGATTTTCCGTCATAAAAATCTTGCAGATTCATTTATCTTCCCCTTATTTTATTAATTTGATCCGAGGCTAGCCGGAATATTTCTTTGTCAGATAAAACACAATGTCTTTTTTGTTCTTTTCTTCTGGTGATTATCTCCGGAATCTGAATAAGTGCGCTAAATAAAGCCTTCCATTCAATGAGGTTGGGAGTTAGCAGTTTAGGGATGACCATTTCAATAATATGTCTTGCCATTAACCAGGGGTCGGTTATGTTTTTCCAGACGGTCAGATATTGGTTTTTTCGGTAGCTCCATAAGGCGGTCGATTTCTTTAAATATTTGCCGATCGATTGATTGTGCTGGTGATAAACAACAGAGGCCGGTTCGTAGAAGATCTTCCAGCCGTGTTTAAGCGCGCGATAGGATAGATCTGTTTCCTCATAGTAGAATGGGCGCAGCATCTTATCAAAGCCGCCTATTTCCGTAAACTTTTTTTTATCTATCATCATAGCGGCTCCGCAGACGGAAAAGGTTTCAAAGGCATAATCGGGAATTTTTCTGGTTTGAGAGATTGAGAATTCGGCGCTGATGACCCCGCCCTTAAAGGCGCCGGTAATTACCGATTCGTTTATCATCCCCTGGGTGGGGCGGAGGACTTTGGGGGTTACGCCAAACACCCGATTGTCTTTAAAGTGTTCAATCAATGGCTTAATAAAATCCGCCGATACTTCCACGTCATTATTTAAGAACAATAGCAGATCATTTTTTGCTTCTTTGGCGGCAAGGTTTAACGCTTCGCCAAAGCTGTGGTTTTCTTTAAGCTCTAAAACTCTTATTTGTGGAAAATCCTCTTTGATAAACTTAACGCTCGAATCTGATGAGTTGTTATCCACAATTATTATTTCAAGTGAAATATTTGGTTTGAGGCAGTTGACGAGAATCGGAAGATTGTTTTTGAGCAGCTCTAGCCCGTTGAAGTTTAATATTATAATGCTGACTTGTTTCATTTTCGGATTAGTTTTTTGCAAAAATTATGGATAGGCACAACTATGTTTTCCCAATAAAGAGAAGGACTGAATCTCTGAATGTTTTCTTTTATTCTTTCGTGATCACGGGGATTTTCCAGAATGGCCAATATTGCTTCCGCCATAGATTTCGCGTTTTGATAGGGGACAACTCTGCCCAGGGAATGTTTTTCTACCAGGGCGGCTATGGAGTCCCCTTCGGTTGTTATTATCGGAAGGCCGGCCCAAAGGTAATCCATCGCCCGGGTTCTCCAGGAAAACTCGGTTTCAAGGCTTTTGTGATGCGAGATAATTCCAATATCGGCATCCAAGAGCCAGTTTGCTCTTTCGGCATATGGGATCCAGCGGCTTATAAAATAGATCTGTTTTTGATAAAGGTTAAGTTTTTTTGAAAGCTCGACAGAATCCGCGACAGTTTTAGAGGAAAAATCTTTTGCGGTTAAAGGGTCGGCGCCAAAGAATACAAGTTTAACGTCTTTTCTTTTTCGGGAAATTATATCTATTGCTTTTATCAGGGTTATCGGGTCAAGCCAATCCCACATCCCGCCCCACCAAATTACAACCTTATCGGATTCTTTTATTTCCGGACACTCGCTTCTTAAGGATTTTTTGTTTGCCTTTGGCGGAGTAGAAGGGATCCCTGTCGGAACAACCGCGATTAAATCCTCCAATAGCGGGTCGATTTTTAATTTTTCGGGATCAATTTTTTCTGCCGCCAGCATAAGTCCAATATACAGGTCTCTTTGCTTGGAGCTGGCACAAATAAAATAATTTCCTTCCTTGATTATTTCAACAACTTTCTTTATGTTTTGCGTTATTTTTTTCTTGTTTGGACTGCGGCCGGAAGACATCATTTCAAAAAACCATGGATTGTAAAGATCAATTGCGATCGGTGTTTTTATTTTGGTAAGCGAACCAAACGAACGCAACGCTCCTCCGGGGGTTATTATTAGGTCATATTTTGTTAGTTCTTTCCTAAAAAATGAATTTGGGACTGATATCTTAATCCCCAAGTTTATAACATTAAAAGCAGAGATTTTCAGTACATTAACGTCCGGGCTTGAAAAATCAGGATCAAAAGAAAGCCCTGCTAAAGTAACCTGATGTTTTTTTGCCAATGCTCGGGCAAATTCGAAGTATCTCATTCCCGGGCCGGCAAAATTATTGCTTAGGTTTCCTTCCGTCAACAGAAGTATTTTACTCATGCTTGTCTTATTATACCCTAAACCCAATTTTGTTTATTTAAAAAACCGAGAAGCCTCTTTTTTGAGTTCTCAAAATCAAACAGTTCTATTTTATTTAGGGCGTATTCTCTGCACTCTTTGTAAAAAGAGCGATCTTTTAATAATTGGCCGGCCAATCCTTTTGCGCTCTCGACATCAAACGGTTCAACGCAAAGTTTTGGGAAGAGGGTTTTATGGCTGGTCGCATGTGGAGTGCTGATGCAGGGGATTCCGGCTGCCGCGCAATCGACACTAAAGCGGTTCCATGACCAGCGATAATCCATATGTAATCCAATATATGCTTTTGAGTGGAGGATAAAGTAGTTTTGCCAGCTAAGCATCGGTTCTATTTTTAAATTTACGCCAAAAGAATCCGCTAGTACTTGATCGTATCTTATGTTTTGGCTATAGCTTAGCCCTCGGGCTTCCGGATGTGTTTTTTGGATGCTTTTTAAAAGGAAGAAATTAGTAAGCCCGCCCTTTTGGCTACTGAAGGTGTTTTGCATTTCAATGATTGGCTCTTTTTTTTCGGGAGGGATAATATATGATTTACTCCATTCAACAGGGAAGGGGACTCCCAGCCAAAAGACCGGTTTATCGGTGATTGATTGGAAGTAAGGGATAGAATCCTCTAACAATACCCCAAGAGCATCGACATTTTGATAGGCCTCAATAAATTTTAATCTGGTTTTGCTGTTGTAATCACTATCGGGAGAATGTAGGGAGCCTTCTTGCACGCCGATTAGTTTTAGGCGGGGGAGCCATTTCTTAATTTGTTTTATCAGATGAAAATTATGCGGACGCAGCTCCAGCAAGGCAATTTTGTAATCTTTGATCCCCCACAACAAGCTTAATCGGCAGGAATTATAGGTGTCTCCCTCCATCGCCGCCGCCCAGGCCTGTATATCGTGGCTTTCTCTCTTCCACGGCCCGCAGTGGGGCTGGCCGGACAAAAAAACTAAATTTAAAGGTCCGCCTTTATTTTTCATTAGCAATTTCTCGAACAAGCCTCTCCACCGCCCCTCCACCTCCCATCCGCTCCCTCCCAATTTTTCCCATCTCCTCCGCCAGTTTGGGATTATTCAATATCTCCAGCGCCTTTCGCGCGACTTTGGCAAAATCCCTTTCGGGAACAAACGCCAGGGCTTTACCCAAAAGCTGGGTTTGCGCTTCTCCGAATTTTTTATTATATTGCGATCCTCTGCCCGGAAAAGAGACGACCGGAATTCCCATCCCCGCCGCCTGTTCGTTCCCCGTCCCCGACAAGCCGATCACCACAACGGATTTTTCGAGCACTTCGACAAAAGTTTCCCTCGTCGCGGTTAGGAATTCAACGGACGGATCAAGTTTATTGATTTCTTTTTTTATTTCCTCAAAATCCTCAAGATTCTTTTGAATATCCAAATCACGAGTTCCAGGAAGAAAAGCAATGGTTTTACACTTAGTACTTAGTACTTTGTACTTAATACTTTCCAGGGCTAGCGGGTTTCCCACAAACTCCGCCTCGACCCCCTTTTTGCGCAAATTCTCCGCCGTCAATTGGTCCCGAGTAAAAACCTTCTTTGCCGACTTGAGCAGCCAAATTTCCCACGGAGTATACGAATACCCGAACCATTTATAATAATCGCTCTTATTCACTCCGATAAAGACAAAAGGGGCGCCGTTGATCTTTGCGGCAAGGAGCGGAATCAGATCGCCGATCGCAATCACCAGGTCAACTTTGGTGGTTTTAAGCGCCTTATAATATTCGAAGAGATTTCCGATTAGCCCCGAAGTCAGATCTTTCCATAAGTAAGAAAAATTGCGGAGAGAAAAACCGCCGCCGGGGAGTTTTTTGCGGGGACCGAGGACCTTACACTTATAAGCGTTTCCTTCTCCAACCAACGGCAACGCCAGGACATCGGATAGTTTTTCGGCCAGTTTAGCTCCGACCAGATCTTCCCCGTGACCGTTGGAGATTATTAAAATTTTCATGCAGGTTCTTTAAACTGCATCTCATAGAGCATCTTGTAAATCCCGCTCTTTGAGAGGAGCTCGTCGTGTTTTCCTTGTTCCACGATCTTTCCCCGGTCGAGTACAATAATTTTATCGGCGTGCTGGACGGTTGACAGGCGGTGAGCAATCACAAAAGTGGTCCTTCCCTGCATCAATTTATCCATCGCCTCCTGGACCAGCCTTTCGGATTCGGTATCCAACGCCGAAGTGGCTTCATCAAGGATCAAGATCCGCGGATTTCTTAAGAGGGCTCTTGCGATCGCAACCCGCTGTTTTTGGCCGCCGGAAAGAGAGGCCCCCCGTTCGCCCACGACCGTTTCGTAGCCGTCCTCAAGTTCGATTATAAAATTGTGGGCGTTGGCGGCGATCGCGGCCTGTTTGATCTCTTCGTCGCTTGAGCCGATCTTGCCGTAAGCGATATTCTCTTTTATCGTCCCCGAAAATAAAATTGTCTCCTGCGAAACGATCCCCATCTGCGATCTGAGCGAGTGCAATTTAGAATCCCGGATGGGGATGTTGTCAATTAATATTTCACCCTCGGTCGCGTCATAAAAGCGGGGGATCAGGTTTACAAGGGTAGTTTTTCCGGCTCCCGATCTGCCGACTAAGGCGACGATTTCTCCCGGATTCGCTTTCAAGTCGACTTTTTCAAGGACCAGAGGGAGCTCTTCCTGATATTTGAACGAAACGGAATTAAAACGGACCTCTCCCTTTATTTCTATATCGTGGGCGTTTACGGCGTCTTGCACTGTCGGTTCAAGATCAATGATTTCAAAGATCCTTTCCGCGGAAGCGAGCGACCTCTGGACAATCGCGTTGGTGTCTCCCAGGCGGGAGACCGGATCGGCGATTAGTGCGATCCCGGCAAAGAAGGCGATCAGGTCGGCCGGGTTGAGTTTTCCGGTTACCACCTGATAGCCGCCGTACCAGATGATTGCCACCATTCCCAAAACCTGGATAAAGGCCAGAAGCGGCGTCTGGGTCACGTTGATCTGCACCTGTTTCAAAGAGAGCCAGAAGCTCTTTTCCGATTCTTCCTTAAATTTTTTGATCTCATGTTTTTCCATGGCGAAAGATTTGACGACCTGCACCCCGGCCACCTTTTCTTGCAGTATAGAAGAGATATCGGAGGTCTTCTTTTGCGCGTCGGATGAAACTTTGTGCATCTCTTTTCCGAACTTATTGATGATTAGCGAAAGCAACGGGATGATCATGAGGGTTAAAAGAGAAAGCTTCCAGTTTAAATAAAATAAATAACAGATCGCGCCCAAGAGCGTCAGCATATTCGGCAAAAGCTGGATCACGGTGGAAGAGATCCCGTTCTGGATATTGTCAATATCGTTGGTCGACCGTGAGATCAAATCGCCGGTGCGCCACTTTTGGAAAAAATCGAAGGAGAGCTTGTTTAAATGCTCAAACAGCTGGGTCCTTAAATCAAAAAGCATCCTTTGCGAGGCGAAAGAGATCAAATATCCCTGACCGTAAGTCGCGGCGCCGCGCAGAAAATAAATCCCAACCGCCATTGCCACCACCAAATTCAGCTGAAAGATGCTTTTTTGGGCGATCGCTTCGGAAAGGCGCGCAATCAACGGGATCATGGCAATATTGCAGAGTGAAAAGATCAGCATGGAAATTGCCGCCCCAATAACATAATTATTATAGGGCGTGAGGTATTTAGCAAGCCGGAAGAAAAGCTTCATTTATTATCTCCTCGACGATTATGTCGGCGGCGTTTGATTCGCCCATCAGTTTTTTTAGCTCGTTTCCCATATGTTTCAAGGCTTCGGGATTGCCGAGCAGTTCAAGCGTCTTTTCAACCACCTGTTCGGCGCTCAATTTACCCACCAGTTCCGGCGCCACCATTTTGCGCGCCTTCATATTTGGCAGGGCAAAAAAACGGGTCTTGCTACAAATGATTTTTGCCGCCAGTTGTTTGATTATTTTGCCGGCCAGAGGGATTTTGGTCACATAGTGGAGCAGTCCTTCCAGCGGGATACTGTCAAGTTTGTTTAGCGGGAAGATCATCAAAAACGGGATCCCCAGCGCGGCAATCTGCGCGGTGTTGGTCCCGGGGATCGTTATCGCCAGGTCGGCGGCGGGGATCGAATTGAGCGGCGCGATCAAATCAAACATGTTACCGCTCAACTTTTTTTCGATGTCTTTCATCGAGGTAAAAGGGGAAAGGACCAGGATGATTTGCATTCCGGGGATGATTTTTTTTAGCTCCGCCGCGACAATCTCATAAAACGGGACCAAAAGATCGCTTTCCCAGAGCCGGCTACCGGGAAGCATGGCGACAATCGGTTTATTGGAATCCAGTTTCCAGTTTTTGATCGTCTCCGTTTTTGAGAGGGCGGTAATCGAATTCATCATCAGATCACCGACCGCCCGCACATTTTTATGACGGATTCCCGCGGCCGCTTTCTGGTCGATTACAAAAAATTTGGAAAAAACATTTTTCCAGCCGGCCTTTTGGCCGTGGAGATAGGCGTAGGCCTTGAAGCCGAGTTTTTTGGCGATTAGGACCGCGTGCATCAAATCTCCTCCCAGAAAGAGGACCGCTCCCCGGTTTTTAAAATTCATCTCCCGTTTAATCGGGATACCGAGGATCCATTTGCGGTAATCTTCGGGACAAATAATTTCGTTTACTCCGAGCGTTTTGGCGTAACCGGCTTCGCGGCCGGAAGAATACTGGCAGGGGGTCAGAAAAAGGGTGATCCGGCTCTCTTTGGAGCGGGCCTTGATCCTTTCGACGATCGGCTTTACCAGAGAGCTCAATTCCCCAGGACTATTGGCGACCAGGACAAAGTCAAAATTGTCCACCTAGTATCCCAACTCCTTGATGACCGCGCTGGTATTGCAGGGGAGGCTTTTCGGTTTTTGTCCGGACTTGATGGCGGTGTCGGGATCTTTCAAACCGTGTCCGGTCAAGACGCAAACGACCAGCTGTTGGTCGGGAAGTTTTCCTTCTTTCCTTCTTTTTAAGAGCCCCGCGACCGAGGCGGCCGAAGCCGGCTCGCAAAAAACTCCGGACTTCGCGGCAATCAATTTATAAGCTTCGATTATTTCATCGTCGGTTACGGCGGTGATTGAGCCGTTGGATTCTTCCTGCGCGGCAACGGCGGTTTTCCATGAGGCCGGATTGCCGATCCGAATCGCGGTGGCGATCGTCTCCGGTTTTTCAACCGGTTTTCCCAGGACGATTGGGGCCGATCCGGCGGCCTGGAAGCCGGTCATCTTTGGCAGTTTGTCGATCTGTTTTTTGTTGTAATATTCTTTGAACCCCTTCCAGTAGGCGGTAATGTTGCCGGCGTTGCCGACCGGCAGGCAAAAATAATCGGGTACGGCATTCAGCTGATCGCAGATCTCAAAGGTGCCGGTCTTTTGTCCCTCGATTCTGTACGGATTAATTGAGTTAACGATCTCAACCGGGTATTTTTCACCCAGCTCACGGACCAAATTCAAGGCCTGGTCAAAATTGCCGTCGACTTCAAAAACTTTTGCCCCGTGCATGATCGCTTGTGAAAGTTTTCCCAAGGCGATCTTTCCTTTGGGAATAATTACGACGCAATCCATCTCCGCCTGGGCGGCATAGGCGGCGGCGGAGGCGGAGGTGTTGCCGGTTGAAGCGCAGATAACCGCTTTTTTGCCGGCCTCTTTTGCTTTTGAAATTGCCATCGTCATTCCGCGGTCTTTGAACGAGCCGGTCGGGTTGGCCCCTTCAAACTTTAAATAAACTTCGCATTTGGTCAGGTCCGACAAATGTTTGGAGTGGATTAACGGAGTATTTCCCTCATAAAAAGTGATAACAGGAGTATTTTCCGACACCGGCAGGTATTCTCGGTAGGTCTCGATAACGCCTTTGTATTTCATGCTTTAATTATAGCATCTTCTCAATAGAATTTCTTAACTCTCCCATGGCCTGTTCGTAGCCAATCTTGGTTCTCGGATAGTTGGTCAAATCCAGCGGCGGGCCGAAACTGATCGTTACATCGGTCGGTTTAATTACCGCGCTTCCTTTGGGGACTATTTTATAACTGCCGTTAATTGCCACAGGGAGCACTCTGGCTTTGCTGTTGAAGACCAGAAAGAGCGAGCCCTTTTTAAAGGGCAAGAGATCACTGCTGCCGCTTCTGGTCCCTTCCGGAAAAATTAAGACCGCGTCGGCGACATCCGCTTTAAGCAAAGATTTTACGGAAGAGGCTCCGGCTTCGCGGTCGAGCCGGACATAGTCGGCCATTCTCAAATAAAAGCCGAAGATCGGGACGGCAAAAAGTTCCTTTTTTATCACAAAACGAAAATATCTCGGGATTGCCGCCAGCAAAATGATGATATCGGCGGCGCTCTGGTGGTTTGAAACGATGATCAGCGGTTCATCTTTAGGGATATTTTCGAGCCCTTTTACTGTCAGCTTCGATCCGGAAGCCAAAACCAGCGCTTTGGACCAGATCTGCGCCGCATGGCGGAAAGTTTTGGAACTTCGGGTAAAAGCCGCAATCGCTAGAGTAAGCAATGTCCCGACCAAAAAGCTTAAGACCAGAAAGAGGCTAAAGAAGATTGTTCTTAGTAGCGCCATAGGTATAATTTTACTTGAAATCCACCAAAAAACAACGTTAAAATGATGCCATGGAAGTTAAACGCCCTGAAGAGAAGAAAATGAATTTTAGCAAACAACCTAAAGTTGAGAAGAGGAATATCCGCGCCGGCCGCTGTATTTATTCCGCCGACGCCCTCTGTTTTGCTCCCAAAAAGCGCTACCGGCTCTGCGAAGAATGCCCGAGGATCAAGGATAGGGATAAGGACAAGAACGAGAAAAAACTTTATAAAAAGATTATCGGCAGCGCGATCTATTTATTGGGACAGAACCAAAAGTCTCCTCCTCCGCATACTGACCTAAAGATCTGAATAAAAAGACGAAATCTCTAATTTTCGCGAATTTGTCTTTTGTCGCGAATTACACGAATTTCCAAACGCTAATCTCACGAATTAACTCGAATGACTCGAATTCGGACCGTTGCCAGCGAGGATCCTTTTATAAAAAACATTGTTGCGGTTTAAGCTGGCTAAAATCCCCAATTTAAGATTGCTTTGTTTTAAATAGTTCAATACTTGTATTATGTCTCTTTTTGAAAAAGCCGGAGTTATTTTTAGCTCCAGCACAATCTTGTGATCAACAACAAAATCTAAATAGTACCTTCCAAGAAAACTGCCGTTGTAATTAAAATCAACTCGGAGCTGCTCTAGAAAAGGTATGTTATTGGTAAAAAATTCTCTTTTGATAGCTTGTTGATAATATTTTTCCTGAAGCCCGCCGCCCAATTGATTGTGGACCTTAAAAAGTATTCCTACGATCCTATAGCTTAAGTCCGGATAAATAATTTCTGTCATTTTTTATTTCACCTCCTTTAATTTTCACGAATTCATTTATCTCGAATAAACACTAATTTCCTATCTCCAATTTCGCAAATCTACTCTAATTCACGCGAATAAAAAAACACGAATAAAAAAGGTCGCTCATTCGAGTTCATTGGCGTAAATTCGAGCAATTCGTGAGCCGGAAATTCGCATAATTCGCGATTAATAAAATTGGCGATAATTAGCGTTTTTTTATTCATTTCCCAACACTCTAAAGAGCTCTTTTTTATCAACAATCCCGTCTTTGAGCAGTTTATTCGCGTTCTGAAGAAGCGAAGTAAAGCGGACCGACTCAAGAATATTGGCCTTCGAATATTTTTTATTAATAATTTCCCTTGTTTCATCCGTGATACTAAAAACTTCAAAAATACCGATCCGTCCCCCTTCTTTCTTACGCAAAAGGCGTTGGGAGACTGCTCCCAATAAAGTCGCGGAGACCAGATAATTTTTTATCCCCATGTCAATCAGGCGGCAGATTGATGATACGGCATCATTGGTATGTATGGTTGCCAAAACCAAGTGCCCGGTCAGCGCCGCCTGGATGGCGATTTGTGCCGTTTCAAGATCGCGAATCTCACCGATAAAAATTATGTCTGGGTCCTGCCTCAATATCGAACGTAAACCTCTCGCAAAAGTCAGCCCGGTCTTATTGTTTACCTGTATCTGGGTGATCTCGGGAAGGACATATTCGACCGGATCCTCGATAGTTATAATGTTGTTTTCGTTCGATTTTAATTCTTTCAGCGTCGCGTAGAGGGTGGTTGTTTTTCCGGAGCCGGTCGGGCCGGTAACGAGAATAATTCCCCCTTTTTGGTCGATAAGCTTTCGATAACTTGAAAATTCTTCCGATCCCATTCCTAATTGGTGGAGGGGGAGGAGGGTTTGGTTTCTTTTTAAGATCCTCAAGACCGCTTTTTCGCCGAAGAGGGTGGGGAGGATCGAGACCCTGAGGTCGATATTTTCGTGATTGGTCCTCCCGTCTTGAGGAAGGCGCGATTCGGAGATATCCAGGTTGACCAGGATCTTAATCCGGCTGATCAGCGGTGGGTGCAGTTCTTTGGCTAATTCAAGCTGGTCTTTTAATATGCCGTCAATCCGGTAGCGGATTTTCAGGGAATCGGGCTTCGGTTCAATATGGATGTCGGAGGCGTTTTCGGTTATCCCGTCTTCAATTATTTGGTTTAGGGTCTTTATGATGTCCATCTTGTTTAAGATGGAGAGCAATTTTGGCGCCAGAAAGCATGGTTTGGTAGGGAGCGGGCTTTCCGGTAAAGATTTCAAAGGCGAGCGCTCCCTGGCGGACCAGCATCCCCAGGCCCGATACCGCTTTAGCTCCGGCTCTTTTGGCCTGTTTTATCAGTTCGGTTTCTGGAGGGTTATAAATGATATCGTAGATAGTTAAGTTGGGAGAAAGTCGAAAGTCGATAGGCGAAAGTCGAACATTTGGATGCATTCCAATCGGCGAAGCATTTACCAGTAAATCGGCCTCATTTATTTCTCTTTGCAGATCGGCGCTCTTTTTAATTTCGATTTCAAAAAGATCAAAGAGATATTCGACCAGGTCATCCTGTTTTTTTTCTTCGGGATCATAGATTATAATTGAACTGGCATTATCTTCGGCCAGGGTTACCGCGATAGCCCGTCCGGCGCCGCCGGCTCCCAGAATAACGACTTTTTTTCCGGCCGGATTGAAGCCGGCGTCGTCTTTGAGTGATTCCAAAAAGCCGGGACCGTCGGTGTTATAGCCGATCAGTTTCCCGTTTTCGTTCTTTACGGTATTTACCGCTCCGATCTTTTCGGCGAGCGGTGTTATTTCATCCAAAAGCGGCATGATCTTTTCTTTATATGGGATGGTTACATTAAATCCCGCCACATTTTCCGCTTTGAACTTTTCAATTTGAGCTTTGAGCTCGCCGGGAGCAGTATCCTTTAATAGATATTCAAAATCCAATCCCAGTTCTTTATAAGCGGCGTTGTGCATGGCGGGCGAAATTGAATGCCCCAGCGGATGGCCGATCAAGTAGCATTTTTTCATGCTTGTATTATATCACTTCTGACTATATAATACGGGTATGAAAGTCGGCATTATTTGCGGATCGGAATCGGATCTCCCCATACTGGAAAAGGCCGGCAAACAGCTTGACGAGTTTGGGATCCAAAATGAAATTGTGGTCGCCTCCGCCCATCGTTCCCCCAAAAAAGTTGAGGAATTTGTGCAAAAAGCGGAACAGGAATGTGATTGCGTCATCGCCGCCGCGGGGATGTCGGCCGCCCTGCCGGGCGTTATCGCCGCCCAGACCACTCTCCCCGTTATCGGGATCCCGATTGCGTCCGGAGCGTTAAAAGGCCAGGATGCGCTCTTCTCGATTGCCCAGATGCCCCCAGGTGTTCCGGTGGCGTGCGTTGCGATTGACGGAGCGAAGAACGCGGCGATTTTGGCCGCCCAGATTTTAGCCCTTAAATATCCGGCTCTCAAAGAAAAGCTCAAGGATTTTAAGAAAAACCTGGCAAAAAAATGATCAACCTAGTAGATATTACCTGCGGGATTATAATAATAATCCTCTCGGTTTGGGGTTTGAGGGTCGGTTTCCTCAGCACATTTTTAAGCGTCATTATGGTCTATCTTGCCGCCTATTTTGCCGCGGCCGCCGCCGGTTTCGCCAAAGGGGGAGCGGGGTTCCTGGGGGAGGGTTCCGGTCTGCTTTACACGATTCTTTTTCTTTTTATTTTTCTAGTCACCTACGCGATGGGAGAAGTGGCTATCTGGATACTAAAAAAAATTATCAGTGTCCAGTTGATGGGGATTCTCGATTCGATCGCCGCGCTTGTTTTGGGGGCATTTAAAGCGTTACTGGTGCTGGGAATCATTTTTGAACTGATCGGGATTTTCCCTTTATCCGCTGAAGTCAAAAAAATGCTTGATGATTCTTTTGTCAAAAGAACCTCGATAAGGGTTTATAAAGAGGTACAAAAAATAGGCGCAGGCGCAGGCGTAGGCATAGGTAAGGATAAGGTTAAGGAAGATAAAGAAGAGAAAAAGAAAGAAATAATGATTCCGAAAGTTCCGGATGCGGTTATTGACGCGGTTACAAAAGAGGCCTCGAAGACATTGAAGAGATTCGCCCCGTAATTACAAAAAACTAAGGCGTAGGCATAGGCGAAGGCGCAGGTAAGGCGAAGGAAAGGAAAACGAAAATTTTAATTTTTCCTTTCCTTTTTTTCTTTCCTCTCCTTTGCCTTCCTATTCCTATGCCTGCGCCTATGCCTTATTCCCGAGGGATGTTATAATAAACCCATTGTGAAATATTTAGTGTTGATTGCCGACGGGATGAGCGACGAAGGGAAAAATACTCCGCTTGAAGTTGCCAAAACGCCCAATCTGGATTATCTCGCGCAAAACGGGACCTGCGGCTGGGTCTCAAATGTCCCGGCCGGCATGGAGCCCGGCTCCGACGTTGCCTCTATGTCGATCCTCGGCTACAATCCGAAAAAATTCTACACCGGGCGCGGGCCATTGGAAGCGGCCAGCTTGGGTGTAAAACTAAAAAAGGACGAAGTTTGCTTTCGATGCAATTTGGTTGCAATCAAAGACGGAAAAATGGAAAGCTTCACCGCCCATCAGATCAAGACCGAAACCGCGGATGGGATCATCAAAAAATTAAATCATGAATTCGGTTCCGAATCGTGCCGTTTTTATACCGGATTGTCCTACCGCCACTTGTGCGTCATCAAAAAGAAAGAGCTGGTAAAAGTCAAAACCGTCCCGCCGCATGATATCACCGGGAAGCCGATCAAAAATTATTTACCGAAGAATAAATTTCTAAAAGAGATGATGTTTAAGAGCCAAAGCCTCTTAAAAGATCAACAAGCCAACATGATCTGGCTGTGGGGGCAGGGGATCGCTCCAAAGCTGAAAAAGTTTCCCAAAAAGGGAGCAATCATTACCGCGGTGCATTTATTGAAAGGATTGGGGAAACTGGCCGGCCTTTCGGTTATTAATGTTCCGGGAGCGACCGGCTATCTCGACACCAATTATAAAGGAAAGGCCGAATACGCCCTTGCCGCGCTTAAGAAAAACGACGTTGTCTTTGTCCACGTCGAAGCGCCGGACGAAGCGGGACACGAGGGGGACTTTAATCATAAGGTAAAAGCCATTGAGGATTTTGATAAGCTGGTCGTTGGTACGATACTTAAGGATATCAGTACATCAGGAGATCAGGATATCAGGATTTTAGTATTGGCCGATCATCCGACGCCGGTTGCGAAGATGACTCATACTCGAAACCCTGTTCCTTTTGTTATTTACGGGCCGAAAGAGATCTCTGGCGGGATCCAAAGCTTCGGTGAAAAAGAGCTTAAAAAAGCTAAGATACGGATTAAAGAGGGCTACCTGCTTCTTTCCAAACAGCTTTTTGTGCACAAAAAATAGGCGTGCCGCACTTTGTTCTGTGCAAAAACCCGCTATTTTCGGCTTTTTTCCGGGCCACATAATTGCTAGTTACAGGATAGGATATTCCCCACAATTAATTGTGGGGAAAAAGGTGGGATATAAAATGCAAACAACAATTGAAAGAGAATTATGGAAAAACGACAAGGTGATGCTCCCGTTTCTTTTGAGCGAAGAAAAACTCAATAAAAAAGAGGCCTCATCTATTGATCTTTTTGAAAAAGGGCTTGAGGCGGACATTAAAAAAAACGATACAATAGAAATTGCGGTAGAAAAAATAGTAAAGATGGCGCTGGCCGCCGAATTCGGTCCCTCTTTATTGACTTCCCCCGGGTCGCGCGCTATGATAAATACGATCTCTTACGGGATCCTGCATGACGCGGAACTAAGAAAGCAGGTTCTCCTTATAGTAGATCGTTTTGCCAAGTGAACCAAGATAAATCTACAATTTTAGTGGTTGACGACGAATCTTCAATCCAGGAATCATTTTCCCTTGTCCTGGGGTCCGACTATAATGTCCTCCTGGCAGGTACAGGCGAAGTTGCACTCAAAAAAGCGGCCGACCAAAAAGTTGACCTGGTTTTTCTCGATATCCGCATGCCGGGGATGGATGGGATTGAAACCCTCTCCCGCCTCAAAAAAATCTCCCCGCAGACCGAAGTGGTGATGGTTACCGCGGTTTACGATGTCCAGAAGGCTTCTCAGGCGATCAAATACGGGGCGCGCGATTATGTGGTCAAGCCGTTTGACGTTGATCAAATCCTGTCGATCGCCCGGGCAGCGGTCTTTAAAAAAGGTTTACTCGCGGCTGAAGCGTGTCCTCGGCTTTTGGGGAGCGGAGAAAAGATCAGGAAGCTTGCGGCTGCCGCCAAAAAAATAGCGGAAGGGGATGAGTGGGCTCTAATTTTGGGAGAGGAGGGGTTGGAAAAAGAAGAGCTGGCCAGGATGATCCATTGCATCAGGCGCGGTACCTCTTCCGGTTTCCTGTCGGTTACGGCCGGATCCGACCGGGCCGAGAAAATTTTTGGAAAAGAGATCGTTTCTACCGAGGAATTAACCCGGAGGGGAAGAACTTTAACGAATCTACAAACGGTCTTTATTGACCGGATTGACCGGATCTCTCCCTCTTTCGCGAAAAAACTTCTCTCTTTTCGCGACGACATCAGAATAATCGGCGGGGTGGTCTCCGACCCGTCCGGTTCGGATTTCAATCGCGACCTGTATCAAAAGTTTTCTTTGAACATCTTATTTGTTCCGCCGCTTAGGGATCGGGCGGGGGACCTGGTTGAACTTTTGGAGCACTATCGTACCCATTACAACAATCTCTACGGTAAAAAGACCAATCTTTTTTCCGAAGATGCCCTTTCGGTCTTGTCGCTTCATCCGTGGCCGGGAAATTTGACGGAGCTTAAGGCGGTTGTCTCAACCGCGGTTTTAAATCAAAAAGAAGGGGAGATTGCGGTTTCGAGTCTTCCTATTTATATCCTGCTGGCATTTCGGAGTTTGCCCTTTGAAGACCTTTATGCCGAATTTGAAAAAGAGTTGATCGATTCGGTAATGAAGAAGAACGGTTTTGACAAACAGAAAGCGGCCGCTCTTTTGGGGATTAAGCCCCACGTTTTGGAAAGCAAACTCCAGTGAATCCCTTATACGTTGTCTGTTTCTTTACCGCCTTAATCCATATGACCGAAACCTTGGCGTCGTCAATGCGCCTGGCGGGAGTCCGAACCGGACAGGTTGCCACTTCTCTCTCTTTTGTTAACGCTTCTTTGTTGATTTCCAGAATGTCCAACATGCTGCAGGCGCCGCTTTTGGGCGGGATGGTAGACATTGCGATCCTGCGTAATAATCCGGAAACTTTGATCGGAAATTTTCGTATCATCATTTTTGCCGCTTTTATCGGCAACCTGATCGGGGCGATCCTGCTTCCTTTTGCGGTGGCGGTTTTTACCCGGGCAGTCCTCCGTTTTGAAAAGAGAGCTTCGGTGCCAAGATTAATTGTTTCCGCTTTTTATTATAAAAATATTATTGCCATGGCCAAGATATTTAAACTTCCAAGTTTGGCTTCTTTTAAAAACTTGTCTTTGTCCGGGATTCCCAAGACCTTTTTAATCTTGAATGTCTTCATGGTCTCAATTTACGCGATCGGGGTTCTCTGTTCCCTTTTAGCCGGGGCCTTGATCCCCAGTTATCGTGTCACCGCCACCCAGCTCTCCGGGATCGTCAACGGGATCGCGACGATCCTCTTTACCCTGATGGTTGATCCGGTCGCGGCGCATATCACCGACCAGGCGGCAAAGGGGAAACGGCCGGTCAACGATGTCCGGACGGTCGTCTTTTACATCGTTTTGGGCCGGATTGTCGGGACACTGCTCCTTTCCCAGTTGTTCCTCCTCCCCGGCGCCTATTATATAGAAAGCGTCACCGCGTTTGTGAAACAGGTCTTTTTGAGATGACCGTAATTGCCCTCGGGACCTTTGATGGCGTCCATCTTGGCCACCAGAAAATAATTAAAGCTACGGTGGCTTACGCCAAAAAACATGGTTTGACTCCGATGGCGATTACTTTCGATCCCCATCCCCAGCAAGTGGTTGCCCCCGGCCGCGGCTTGAAACTTTTGACGACGCTCAACGAGCGCCGCGAACTTTTACACGAGTACGGGATAAAAAAAGTTTATGTCATAAAATTTACCGGCGCTTTCCGTAAAATGGGACCGGAAAAATTCATCGAAAAGATATTGATAAAAAAATTAAAAGCCAAACATGTTTTTGTCGGCTACGATTTTGCTTTTGGCAGGGGGAGGTTGGGAGGGGGAGAACAACTTAAAGGACATGGCTTTTCGGTGACGGTGGTTCCCGCGGCAAAAAAGAATGGGGAGCCGATTAAGTCCAGCGGGATAAGGGAAGATATCCGTTCGGGCAATTTTAATAACGCGGTAAAACAACTGGGGCATTCCTACCAAATTACCGGGCGAGTGGTTTACGGCGCGGGCATAGGCAAGGGATTGGGTTTTCCAACCATAAACCTAAAAACCGATCCTCATAAATTAATTCCTTCACAAGGAGTCTACGCCGGACGGTGCCAAAATTTTAAGGCCGCGATAAATATAGGAAAAATAGTTGAAGCGCATCTGATCGGGTTTGACAAGAAGATTTACGGACACCGAGTAACCTTGCGGCTCGAAAGAAAAATAAGAGAAGAAAAAAAATTTCCGGACATTGAAAAACTTAAAGCACAAATAACAAAAGATGTTGCCAAGACCAAATTTATTGTGTTATAATAGGAGAGTAATGGTATTAGTCAAAGAGAAGAAAGATAAAATTGTTTCCGATTTCAGACTGCACGAGAAAGACACCGGATCCCCCGAGGTACAAGTAGCAATCATCACGGAGCGGATTAACTATCTGGTTGAGCATCTGAAAAAACACAAGAAAGACCACGCTTCACGGCGCGGGCTTTTGACTTTGGTCGGGCAAAGAAAGAAACTGCTAAACTACCTGGAGGAGAAAAACCAGGGGCGCCACGCGAGCTTGACCGCTAATTTGGGATTGAAATGATGAAAAAGGTTGAAGTTGATCTGGGTGGAGGGAGAGTCCTCTCTATAGAATCCGGAAAATTAGCCAAAGAAGCGTCGGGAGCGGTAGTGGTTCGCCTGGGCGATACCGTAGTTTTAGCGGCGACCGTTGCCTCGCAGACTCCCCGCGAAGGGATCGATTTTTTTCCCTTATTGGTTGACTACGAAGAAAAACTTTATGCCGCCGGTAAAATTCCGGGCGGTTTTTTCAAAAGGGAAGGGAAGCCGTCCGAAACCGCGGTTTTAACCTCCCGCAAAATCGACCGTCCGATCCGGCCGCTTTTTCCGGAAGGATTTAGAAACGATGTCCAGATTTCCGTAACCCCACTTTCGGTTGATCTTGATAATCCGCCGGATGTTTTGGCAATTAACGGCGCTTCCGCCGCGTTAACTATCTCCGATATTCCTTTCCAGGGACCGATCGGTGCGGCCAGGGCGGCAAAAGTGAACGGAAAGATCATAATTAATCCGACCTCAAAAGAGATGGAAGAATCAAGTATGGATATTATGGTAGCCGGAACCAAAGACAAGATCTTGATGATTGAAGCCGGAGCCGAACAGGTTTCCGAGGCCGAAGTGATGGAAGCGATCGAAGAGGCGCATAAGGCGATCAAGAAGCTGATCAAAGCGCAGGAAGAGCTGGCGAAGCTGGTCGGAAAAAAGAAGAGAGAGTTCAAGGTTTACGCGCCGGCAAAAGAGATTGTCGAACTGGTCAAAAAAGCGTCCCCAAAAATTAAAGAGACAATCCTGGGCAAAGATAAGGCCGAACAAAAAGAGGCGTTATCTTTGCTGGCCGACGAGCTTATAGGATCGGACGAAGAGTTAAAACTGGCCAAGAAAGAGATAAAAACCGCGATTGAGGATGAACAAAAAAAGATCATCCGCCAAATGATGGTAAACGAAGGGAAACGGCTTGACGGCAGGAAGCTGACCGAGCTTCGTGAAATTTCTGCCGAGGTAAGTGTCCTTCCCAGGGTCCACGGTTCCGGCTTATTCTCCCGCGGGCAGACCCAGGTCATGACGATCGCGACTTTGGGATCGCTGGGAGAAGAGCAGATCATCGACGCGCTCAATGTCGAAGAAGAGACCAAGCGCTACATGCACCACTACAATTTTCCGTCCTATTCGGTTGGAGAGGTTCGGCCGAATCGGGGGCCGGGACGCCGTGAGATTGGCCATGGGTCATTGGCCGAACGGGCTTTGATTCCGGTCTTGCCGAATGAAGAAGTTTTTCCATATACTATCCGATTGGTCTCCGAAGTTTTGGGATCAAACGGATCGACTTCAATGGCTTCTACCTGTGCCAGCACTTTGGCGCTGATGGATGCCGGAGTAAAAATTTCAGCGCCGGTAGCCGGCATTTCGATCGGTTTGATCACTGAAGGGGACAAAGAAGTTACCTTGGTTGATATCCAGGGGATTGAAGACCACTTTGGCGATATGGATTTCAAGGTGGCGGGGACCGAGAAGGGGATCACCGCGATCCAGGTTGACGTAAAGATTGACGGGTTAACCCATGAAATAATTAAGAAGGCATTGTCGGAGGCAAAAGAGAACCGCTTAAAGATTTTGGATATTATGAAGAAGGCGATTGCCGCGCCGAGGGCCGAACTTTCCGAAAACGCTCCTCGCGTTATCACTTTAATGATCGATCCGGCCAAGATCGGGATGGTAATCGGTCCCGGAGGAAAAAACATTCGCGGAATTATTGAAGAGACCGGCGCGAAAATCGACATTGAAGATTCCGGGCAGGTCTTGATTACTTCGGTTGACCGCGATGCCGGAGAAAAGGCCCGTAAAATTATTGAAGGGATGACTTATGAGCCGAAACCGGGAGATGTTTTCAAGTCCCACGTGGTGCGGATTATGCCCTTTGGCGCTTTTTGCGAACTTCCCGGCGGCAAAGACGGCCTGGTACACATCTCACAAATCTCACAAAAACGGCTTAATAAAGTTGAAGACGCTCTAAAGCTTGACGATGAAGTCATCGTCAAAGTTATGGAAGTCGACGATATGGGCCGGATCAACCTCTCGATGAAAGCGGTTACGGAAGAAGAGAAAGCAAAGTTGTAGCAGCCGCCCAAAAGATCAAAGCCCCAATTTTCTTGCGATAACCTGTTCTCTTTTTTCCCGCGGTCCGATAATGATGCTGGTCAACGCTCCTCCGCTTGCGGTGTTGGTCATCAAAATATCCGCGTCCATTAATTGGGCCATTTCGGCCGCTTCATTCAACCCCAATCCCGATGAAAAGGATTGACTGCCGAAGCCGGAAAGATTCTGTATAAAAGCCAGGTCGATAATTTCTCCAACGGTAAAAGTGCGGACGACGGCCGGCACTTGTCCCCATTTCAGCAGTTTTGCCAGGATGCTGTTTTCTTCAAAAACAACTCCTTTTTGCGACAGCTCTTTGGCCAGGGCAAATCCTTTTTCAAGTATCCGGTTTATCATAAAACCGGTAGCGTTGTCTTCCACGCTTATTATGGCAACATCAGGAAATTGTTCGTCGGTTTTTAATTCGACATCTATTTTTAAGCTTACTTTTTTTAAGTCTTCGAAGGCTTCTTTCACTGCTTTCATGGAGTTTTTAATTACCTGGTAAAGTATAGCTTCCAGAAAAGCCGCAACCGTTTCAATTGTAATATTTGTAAAAAAACGCAAGTTAATATGGCCCATTAAAAATTCCGCGGTATGGTTTATAGGCATATGTAGACGAAAGCCAATCGCATGGGCGGCGGTATAAACAACTTCGGCCAAGTTGGTTCTTTCCAAAATAGGCGTTTTTTTGTCGGCTCTGTGTTTGCTGACGATAAGTATTGAAGTAAGGTGTCTTAAATGGCAAGTTAAGCGGCTAAAGTTTTGAAGGTTGCATTCAAAAAGCGGTGTCCAGGCATCCTTTTTCCAAAATGCTTGCCCGGATAAAAACTTAGTGCTAAAACAATGATACATATCGTGTCCCATAAATAATTCAAGTTCTAAAAGAGTGGAAGATTCGTCAAGAAGCTGTTTTTTTAGGTTTGGATCGGTTATCTCTTCTTTGATTCTCATAGAAAGTTCGGTTATCGGTGATTCTGAAAGATTTATTAAAGCAAAAAAACCTTTTAATTCAAATATTTTTTTTACAAAAAGGCTTTTTAGTTCTTCGGTTTGTGGCGGCGGGCAGTAGCCTGATTTACGGGAAGCGATCAATTCTCGCAATTCCCCCCGCTGTAGTTTTTGTAATACTTCTATTTGTCCCGCTTCTTCAAAGGTTAGGTGTTGAATAAGGCTTTTTACCTCTTCATCAAAGATGCCAAAATCTTCCGGAACCGCATGGTAGTATTTAAGCATCGAATAGCGAATATCTCCGACTAAAAGTGCCTGTGAAAGTTGTTTCGCGATTCCTTCTATTTCTCCCGCAAGAGAAATTAACCGTGGATCAGATAGAATTGCGATGGCTTCTCCAAGGTTTTTTGAAACCGCAGCCGCTACTATGGGTATTTGCGCACGAATGGCTTCTACTTCGGCAGGAATGGGGCGTAAGATATCTGGTTTCCGTGCCAGTTGTGGATTTCTGGTAGGATAAGTCGGATATCCAAGACGTCCCTGTGTTCCTGCCAATGCGGTTGCCGCTGTTGTCATATTTATATATCGCCGCAATTCGACAAAAATTTCACTCAATCCTCAATTTGCCCCTCATGTTATAATATTATTATCATGGTACTCACGAAAGACGCGTATCGCGAACTGGGATTGACGGATCAAGAGTACAAAAATATCCTTAAAATCCTCAAAAGAAACCCGACTCCGACCGAACTGGCGATGTTTTCGGTCGAATGGTCGGAACATTGCGGCTATCCCCGTTCAAGAAAATACCTGAAACTTTTCCCTCAAACCGGAAAGTACGAAACTCTGGTCGGGGAGGATTCCGGCGGGATCATTTACGACGGGATGGCGATCGTTTTTAAGATGGAGAGCCATAATCATCCTTCACAAGTTGAACCGAGACAAGGGGCGGCGACCGGAATCGGCGGGATCGTCCGCGATATCTTTACCGCCGGGACCAGGCCGATTGCCTGCCTCGATTCCCTCCGCTTTGGAGAATTGAGCGACCCCTACAACAAATTTTTACTAAACGGGGTCGTCTCCGGCATCAGCTTTTACGGCAACTGCATCGGCGTTCCGACGATCGGCGGAGAGATTTACTTTAACGACTGCTATTCCGGCAACTGCCTGGTCAACGCCATGTGCATCGGGATCGCCCCCAGAGAAAAACTGGCCCGCGGTAAAGCGGTCGGGATCGGAAATACTATTTTATACGCCGGGGCAAAGACCGGACGCGACGGGATCGGCGGCTGTTCGGTTCTGGCCTCTTCCGAATTCAAAGAAGGGGAAGAAGAGAAACGCCCCACCGTCCAAGTCGGCGACCCCTTTTTGGAAAAATGCCTGATTGAGGCAACTCTCGAAGCGCTTGATACCGGCGTTGTCCTCGGGATAAAAGATATGGGGGCGGCCGGACTGACCTGCTCAACCGCGGAGATGGCGGCGGCGGGAGAGGTGGGGATGCATGTTGATCTGGATGAGGTTCCTCTGCGCGAGGAGGGGATGGAGCCGTACGAGATTATGATGTCCGAATCACAGGAGCGGATGCTCCTGTGCGTAAAAAAAGGGAAAGAAAAGATTATCCAAAAGATTTATAAAAAGTGGGGGTTGGAGGCGGTCAAGATGGGGGTGGTGGTCAAAGAAAAAACACTAAAAATAAATTACAAAGGAAAAAAAGTTTGCCAGGTCCCAACTTTCGCCATGGCCGAAGCTCCGGTTTACGACATGCCGTACCTTAAAGTGCAAAGTGCAAATATCAAAGTGCAAAGCATAAAACAACCCAAAGATTTCAATAAGACCTTAATTCAGTTATTATCTTCGCCAAACATCGCTTCCAAAAAAGCGGTTTTTGAACAATACGATCATATGGTGCAGTTGAACACGGTGGTTTTGCCGGGAGGGGATGCGGCGGTCATCCGCGTAAAAGATAAAAAATGGGGGATTGCGGCGACGACCGACTGCAACAGCCGCTACTGTTTTTTAAATCCGTATAAAGGGGCTCAAATCGCTGTTGCCGAGGCGTGCCGCAACCTGGTTGTGACCGGGGCCGATCCGGCGGCGGTCACCGACTGCCTGAATTTTGGCAACCCCGAAAAGCCGGACCGCTACTATTATTTCAAAAGATCGGTTGAAGGGATCGCAGACATCTGCCGCGCCTGGGAACTTCCGGTCGTCTCCGGCAACGTTTCTTTCTACAACGAAAGTCCCAAAGGGGCGATTTATCCGACCCCCGGGATTGGGATGATCGGGATCATAAAAGATGTTGAAAAAAGATGCACCGCCGATTTTAAAGACGATGGCGATCTGGTGGTCTTGCTTGGTGAAAACAAAGAAGAATTGGGCGGGAGCGAATACCTTAAAGTTGTCCATGGCAAGGAGGAAGGTCCTCCTCCGGAACTGGATTTGCGTATCGAAAGAAGGGTCCAGAAGGCCTGCCTGGAGGGGATTGAAGTCGGGGTCATAAAATCGGCTCACGATTTGGCGGAGGGAGGATTGGCGGTGGCATTGGCCGAATCGTCCCTTTTTGGCGGAAAAGGGGTCATGGTCTCTTTGACCGACCGGATCCGTTTGGATGCTCTTCTTTTTGGGGAGAGCCAATCGCGCATTATAATTACCATTGCTCCCGAAAGTATTTTTTCTCTGCAAGATATTTTGATGATAAACCGGACCCCCTTTCAGATTATCGGGAAGGTCAAAGGGAAAAAAGTGACGATCCATTACGGGGAAAAGAAGATTATTGATCTTTCGCTTACCAAACTACGGGAAAAATGGACGCTACAACTGTAATTGTAATCCTGGTCTTTACCTTTTCGATCATAAGCGGTGTCACCAATCAGAAAGACGCGGCAAAACGCGCCGCTTCCAATCCGGTCCCGGCAACGTCCTATACCGAATATATCAAGGCCCCCGATGCTTCGGTTATTCCCGGACCAAATTATGCCGACGGGGTAATTCCCGATCTTTCGGATCGGATCAACCGTTTTATAATGGGGTATGCCAGGGTTGAAAACCGTCCGGATACTTCCTCAATCACCGATTCAATCGTAAAATATTCCGAACAATACAATGTCAATCCGCTCCTTTTGACTTCGCTGATCGCGCGCGAATCGCGCTTCAACAAATATGCCATCTCCTCTTCCGGGGCGATGGGGTTGGGGCAGCTGCTTCAATCGACTTGTGCCACGGTCAAAATTTCCGATCCTTTTGATATTGACCAGAATGTGAAAGGGACCGCCCGCTATCTGCGCCACTGTCTCGACCGTTTTTCCAAGACCTCGCCTCAAGTCCCTTTTGCCATTGCCGGCTACCTGGAAGGACCGGGGAACATCGAGCGCAACAGCGGTTACAAACCGACCAGCAAGCCGTACGTGGAAGATATACTGAAGATATATAATAAAATCTAAATTGGCGGCAAAATTGCTGGTCTCCATAACATGGAGAACAATCCCAAAACGATAATCATCGGGTTAATCATAGTTTTTGCCCTGGGATGCGCAGTTTATCTTTTCCGCCACACCAAAACGACTGAGCCAATTGTGCCGATTGCCGAAGAAAAACCGCGCTTTGCGGTGATCCATATCAGCGGATCGGTCAGGAACCCGGGGGTTTATAAGCTCAAAGAAGGAGAAAGGGTCCTTAATGCGGTAAAAATCGCGGGAGGGAACTATCCGTCCGCCGATTTGTCGGCGGTCAATCTGGCCGAACGGGTCAAAGACGGCCAGAAAATCGTCATCCCGTCCAAAAATCCCGATCCGGTTGCCGCTCAAACAACAAAAAGCGGGACAAAAAAAATAAATATCAATTTGGCATCGCAAAAAGATTTAGAAACATTGCCGGGAATCGGTCCCGCCACCGCCAAAAGAATAATTGAAAAGCGTCCCTTTGCCAAACCGGAAGATCTTCTCAAAGTTGACCGGATCGGCAAGAAGAGCTTTGAAAAGCTGAAGGATTATGTTGTCATTTAACCGCCCCCTGCTGATTATCACGCTCCTTGTCATGTTGATAATTATTCTTTTCCGTCCGTTTCTTGCCCCTGCCGACGAATTAAAGCTTAAGATCGGCTGGCTGGAAGCGATACGGGATAGTTTTACCGGAAAAATTACTGCGATTATGCCGGAAGATTGCTCCGGGCTTCTAAACGGCCTGCTGTTGGGAAAAGCCGCCTCCAAAATATCGGAAGAGACCAAAGAAGATTTTAAAAAGACCGGAACGGTCCATCTTTTGGTCGTCTCCGGCATGCAGGTATCGCTGCTTATCGGGATCTGCCAGCTCTTTTTCAAAAAATTCAACCGCTGGATCGGTTTTTTTGCTTCATCGTTTTTCAGTTTATTTTTTATCCTGGCGGTCGGGACCGACGCTTCGGTTGTCCGTGCCGGAATTATGGCG
The DNA here is from genome assembly GCA_001771585.1 of candidate division WOR-1 bacterium RIFOXYB2_FULL_46_45. Lineage (GTDB taxonomy): Bacteria > Margulisbacteria > WOR-1 > XYC2-FULL-46-14 > XYC2-FULL-46-14 > XYC2-FULL-46-14. The sequence goes on along the minus strand of MEUE01000001.1, from coordinate 662,939 downwards.
GAGGTCGCCTTGATCGGCAAACTTTTCAACCGTGAAAGCGACGGTTTGACTCTGGTTGCCGCCTCGGCCCTCCCGATGCTGATCTTTGATCCGCTGGTCCTCTTTAATCTTGGTTTCCAGCTCTCTTTTGCCGCCACCGCTGCCTTGATCTGGCTGGTTCCGAAGATGCAGGAGAAAGTCAAATGGCCGGAAATTGTCGTTGTTTCAACCGCCCCGATAATTTTAAGCGCTCCGATTATCCTCTATAATTTCAACCAGTTCTCTCCGATCGCTCTTTTTGCCAACATCATTCTGCTCCCCTGGATAAATTATCTGGTCATCTTCGGTTTCCTGGCGGCGGTTTTGGGTTTTATGGCAATGCCGCTGGCGCAGATTTTTGGTTTAGGGCTGATGGTGATTTTGAAACTGCTTAATATATTGGTCTCTTTTATGGCCGGGCTCCCTTTTTCTTCCGTTTATCTCCCCGCGCCGCACTTTATCTTTGTGGTTTTTTATTATATTGTGGTGATAATGTTTTTTAATAATATGATTAAAATAAGTTTTAAGAAAACGGCGGCGATAGCTTTACTGCTGGCCGTTTTTTGGGTCTGGTCGGCCGCTTTATCGCCGGCCGAAACCGGTTTGACGGCGGTTTTTTTGGATGTGGGGCAGGGGGACTCGATTTTTATCGAAACTCCCGACAGTAAAAAGATTCTAATCGACGGGGGCGGAATGTTTAACAAGCAAAATATGGGCAAAAGAGTCGTTTTGCCTTTCTTGCGCCAGAAAGGGATCAACAAGTTGGATCTGGTAGTTTTGACTCATCCGCACGACGACCACTTGCGGGGATTGGTTTCGGTCTTAAACGATTTCGCGGTTGACGCGGTATTAGATTCCGGCCAAATCCATACGTCGCAGAGCTACCAAAAATTTCTAAAGGCGATCGACCGCAAGAAGATCAAATATGTTTTGGCGCGGGCAGGCCAAACGATGGAAGTGGGAAAGGGGGTGTGGATGCGGGTCTTAAATCCATCGGAGCCGTTGATCGATGAATCGGCGCTGAACAACAATTCGGTCGTCATTAAATTAACTTATGGGCAGGTCAGTTTCCTTTTGATGGGAGACGCGGAGTCCGAGGCGGAAGAGCGGATGTTTCAGGAAGGAAATTTGCAGGCGGATCTTATAAAAATCGGCCATCACGGCAGCCGCACCGCTTCATCTTTGCCCTTTTTGGAGGCGGTCAACCCCAAAATCGCCGTAATTTCCTGCGGCAAAGAAAATCAGTTTAAACATCCCCACGTGGAGGTCTTAGAGCGGCTGGAGTCGTTGGGAATCAAGTGCCTGCGCACCGACCAAAAGGGGACGATCACGGTTAAGACCGACGGCAAATATGTTATAATCAATCCATGAAAATCCAAATCGCACCCAGCATCCTATCCGCCGATTTTGGGCACCTGGCCGACGAGATCAAAAGGGCAGAGGCGGCCGGCGTTGACGGATTCCACCTCGATATAATGGACGGGCATTTTGTTCCCAACCTCACCATGGGGCCGATGGTCTGCCAGACGGTGCGTAAATTGACCAAGTTGCCGTTAGACGCACATTTGATGATTGATAACCCCGATCTTTACATAGATTCTTTTGCCAAAGCCGGAGCCGATCTTATTACTTTGCATCTTGAGTCATACCATAGCGGCGACAAACTTTCTTCCGCGCTAAAACGCATCAAATCGCTCAACAAAAAAACCGGGATCTGCATCAATCCGGGAACTTCAGAGAAGAAACTGGAACCGTTTTTGGCGGAGGCGGACGAAGTCCTTTTCATGTCGGTCAATCCCGGCTTTTCCGGCCAAAGTTTTATGCCGGAAGTCCTCCCCAAAATCACGGCGATTAGAAAAATCTATAAAGGGGATATCCGCGTCGACGGCGGGATCAACGACAAAACCGTGAAACAGGTAATTGAGGCCGGAGCAAATATACTGGTTACGGCTTCTTATTTTTTTGGGGCAAAGGACTACTCTGCGGCGGTACAGCAACTTCTTCGCTGAGCTTTCCGGTTTCCCAGAAAAGATTAACCCTCTCTTTTATCGATTTTGTCTGATAAAGTATCTCCGCGGCCTCCGCCCGGCTCAACTCTTTGTTTGGTTCAAAATGTTTTCCGGACAAGTAATTAAGCAAGCCCGCCTTATGGGCCGGCTCAATAAATTTGTTGGCCCAGAAGCCCGCCTTCAGGTCGGGAAAAGCCGGATTGGCTTCAATCGATGAAACAAGTCCGGCAAAACGGGAAATAATGGCAACTCCTTCCGCCCGGCTTAGCACTTTGTTCGGTTTGAAGGTTTGATCCGGATATCCGGTTACAATATCAATTTTAACTCCTTTTACAATGTACGGGGTAGACCAGGAATCTTCTTTCAGGTCGGTAAAGACCGTGTGTCCGCCGGCTTCTAGAGAAATTCCTTTGGAGCGCAGCAGCAAGGCGACCAGCTCTGCCCGGGTGATCCCTTTTCCCGGTTTAAAGTGGTGATCGGGATACCCCTCGATCACCTTTAGGGTGGAGGTCATAGAAATCGGTTCAAAAGCCCAATGGAGTTCATTCACATCTTTAAAAGGATGTATTCTTAAAATACGCACCGATTCATAGGTGGTCCCTTTTCCCGGGATAGCTCCCTGCATGTAAAAAACATTTCTTCCGGCATACAATTTTTCTTCCACCTCAAAGGATCCTTTTACATCGACTAAACGCTCATTGATCTTAAAATTGACCAAGTTGGCCTCTTCGGTCACAATCCGGTGGTCGTCTTTTTGCGAGATCGAAGGGATCACCCAGCTGGTGATCTCGTCAAAGGTCTTGTCGTAAACCGCCAGGCCGAAAATGGAAAGGCTTTCTTGGGTTGTGATCTGCCGGTCTTTTATGCTGTAAAATTTTAAGGCGATTTTTTCGTCGATAAGTTTTTTTGTAAACACCTTCATTAGATCTCCGATATAGCTCAGGGTGAAATAATGCGGATTGTCTCCCGCCCCATAGGGGGAGAGGGCGTAGGCGTAATCAAAGCGGAAACCCCAGTTTGTAAAACCGACCCCGTAGCTTAAGTTCAGGTTCGAATCGTAGCCGGCCCTCAAGTCGAGGATTGTAAGAGGGGACCATTCAAACCCAAGATGATAAACCGGGTTTCCGTTTTGTGAAAGGACCGAGCGGGGAAGGTCGATATCCAAAAATCCGTTGAGTTTCTGGTCGTGTTTTTTAAGCGAAGTTCCTTCTTTTCCCAAAATACTTAAGTCGCCGCCAAGTTTAATAAAGCCGCCCAGGGTATCGGTTGCTCCGGCACCTCCGGTCCATTTTAATCCGGAAGAGAGAAAATTCTGCCAGTCAATCCCCAGATTCAGGTATGGGAAAAGATTGTACATCGCTCCAAGATCAAGCCCGTAGCCGGTGGCGTGTGCCGACGATCCGCCGTTAAAGCCCTGGTCATAAAATTTTAAATTGGCTCCCAGCGCCAGGTTTTTATGCACCGGTTTTGAATAACTTAATAAATACACATTGTTAGCCGAACTTATTGCCTCTTTTGACGGGTTAAGGACGATTCGATCGGTTTCGGCATCGCGTCGGGTTTGGTAGGAGTTGGCGATCCCGGTTCCAATGATGCCAAAGCCCCAGGTCCCCCACTGGGTTGGGACGGCGCCGCCGAGGCAGAGGTATTGTGTTTCGTCAAAAAAGATCTTGCGCGAAGTAGCCGAGATTTTTGGATAGGTAATATCCGCCAGACCGGCCGGGTTCATAAAGAGAGACCACGGATCTCCATTGAGCGCCGTTCCCGCCCTTCCGATTCCAATCTGCCGCGCTCCCAGGATTGATTGGGAAGGGTCGACCGCGAGGCCGTCGGCCCACGCCGCTTGGGCGGAAATCCAAAATCCAAATATCAAAATCCAAATATATTTCTTCATTTGACTATCGCGATCCTGCCCTTAGATAAAATCCTGCCGTCGCCGATAATTAAATAGACATAAATTCCGTTGCCGACCGCGCTTCCTCCGTCGGTCTTCAAATTCCATTCAACTTCGTTGTAGGTGGCGCGCCCGCCGTTGGTTCCGGCAGAAAAACTTTGCCGGCTGATCAGGTTTCCCATCATGTCATGGATGCTTAAGGTTATATTGGCATCCTTGGAAAGATTGTAGCCGATATAGGTTTTGGTGTCCGCCGGTCCGCAGGGATTGGGAAAGTTGAGAGGTTGCGCCAAAACATCCACCCGATCGGCGGAATTGACCGAGATATGGGTCGCTTCCCAGGTGGTGGTATTGCCGGACAACTCTTTTACCGTTATCCTCAGGATATGATCCCCGTCCGCAAGAGAAGAGGCGTTGTAAGAACCGGTGATGGTTCCGGGGGTTCTCTGCGACGGGGTAACCGCGTGATCGGCCGAATCGATCCGCAGGGTTAACGCGCTGTCGTCGGCGGCCAAATTTGAATCGCTGGTAAACTGGATTCCAAGCAGGGTATTGGTATTTATAGAGTCACCGCTATAGAGCCTGACCCCGTCGGCAGTCATTGCCTCGATTGTGACGGTTGCGGCTGCCGGACAGGCCAACAGAAACAGGATCAAGAACCCTTTAACTAAAACTTGTAGCTTATTTGATACGTTGATATCCATCTTACGTCTCCCCATCCAAAAGTTTTGCTTGGATTAGTGTCTTTTGCGGCGTAATAGCCGGCGACAGTCGATCCGGGATCAATTGTTGCCAGGTACGAAACGGTCCAATAATCTTTATTAAGCGACAGGTTGTAAAAAAGAATTTTACTCAAGTCCCCGTTTATCGTGTTGAATTGCAGGGCGTCAAGGATTGAGGTTCCGTTGAAACCTCCGGAAAGATTGGTTTTTAATCCCCACAAATTAAAGCTTGTTCCCAGGTCAAGCCGGATCGGCAAAACAAAATACTTGAAGGCCTTGTTGATATTGGATTGGGTGTTGGCGTCGATTCCGGAGACCGACGGCTTCATGAGCAGGGTGGTGCCGAATTTTAACCAGTTGAAATCCATTCCGATTTTTATGGTGTTTAAGTTGCTGATCTTCATGTCCGTATAGACGCCGCTGGAGTTCTGCGCGCGGAAGACAATCGGATTAAGCTGGGTCTCGTAATCAAGCGCGAGCAAGACCGGTTTGATAAAAGCGCCGCCGAAACGTAATCTTTGCGGCAAAGCGAAATTCATTTGCGGGTAAAGATAATAATTCTCGGTCCCCGCTACCGGAGAAAAAGTATCTTTAAAAAAGTCCGGCCCTTTATTCTGCGCCGGATCCAGGATGTCGGAAAATTCGACCGTTCCGAATCTGGTTTGGGCGTAGGTTGACCGGCCGTTTCCCGAAAAATTTAAACCGGCGGCGTTTAAGTTTTCGTAGGCTACTCCGAGCCTAAAATTATCCGAGACGTCGTACATCATTCCGAAATCCATCCGCATCGTCGAAGCGGTGTAAAAACCGCGGTATTTTCCGTCCGCCACCGCCTGTCCGGCCGGGACCTGTTCGATTTTGGCGGTGTAACCGGCTGCGGCGCCGTATTTAGTCGGGTCGGCAAACCAGGTGGCGATCGATTCGGCCGAATTGATATCGAAATTAGGGGCGTAAACCGTCAGGTCCGAAGTGCCGCTGTTAACCACGGTGCGCAGAGCGTTGTCAATGTTCATTTCCGCCGCCATCGGGGTAAAATTGACACCGAACGAAATCCCCTTGACCTTTCCGGCCAGTGAAGCTGTCAAGTCCGACTTGACCGAAACATTGTTCCTGAACTCGGAAAAAGAAGTCAGAGGTAAAACCGCTTCCTGGGTTATAAAACTGTTCCAGACGGGACCGGCCGATTGGGAAGTTACGGTTGTTGTGGTTCCTGGAATGGTATAGGAGTAATTAACTTTATTGTCGTCGCCAAACCACATCGGAGCTCCTTCAAGCGTCGCTCCCGAAAGATTTAAATTATATTTTGCGGTGGTCGGGAAGTCCCCGGCCAGGTTGGCGTTTACTTCAACCGGACCGCGGTAGATAACGCCGGCCGCCAGCCAGTCGTTGATCCTCAGCGCCTGCTGGTAGGTGATCCCCGAACTTTCGGTCAAATAGTTGTAATGCCCCGCCACGTCCCTGGTTGTAACCGAGGTGGAATTCGCAAGAGTGTCAAAATAAAAGGCACCGGTAAAAGCGCCGGCTTTTCCGGAAACGTCCGCTTCAAAGGTGAGGTCTTCAACTCTAAAGGTCTTGTCAAAGCGGGTAGTTCCGGACATTCCCGCGTAGCTTAACAGCGCTTCGGTCGTTCCGATATTTACCAGGGAAGCGGGGTTCCACATTACCGTCCCGATTCCTTTTGAAACACTTGAAAAATGGCTACCGATTCCCGGGTAGGGTTCCGTAAGCGGCGGCATCTTAATATTAATTTCTCCGTAAGGAAAATCGACTTTTGCAAAAGAGGGGAGAACCATTGCGGCAAAGATTAATAGCGTGAGAACAATTTTCTTCACGCCCCAATTTTAATTTAATGACCCAGGCTTGTCAAATGTTATAATGTTACACATGATCATAGGTGTTACCGGCCCAATCGGTTCAGGAAAAGACGAGGTCTGCCAGGTCCTAAAAAAACGCGGTTTTCATATCATTGACGCGGATAAGATCGGCCATCAAATCTTAGGCAAAGGGATCAACCGAAAAAAACTGGGAGACGAAGTTTTCGCCGACAAGAAGAAATTGCGAGCACTAAATAGAATTATTCATCCCAAAATCAAACAAGAGATATCAAAAAAAATAAAAACATTATCATTAGCAGCGATCAACGCCGCTTTATTGAAAGAGATCGGCCTAATTAAATTATGCGACGAAGTGTGGGTGGTGATGGCTCCCCGCCGGGAGCGGATCCGGCGCCTGCTCGGACGCTATGACAGGAAGAAAATAAATGCTATCATGAAAAACCAGATGGGGGAGAGGGGATATTTACAAATTGCGGATAAGACTATCTGGAACAAAGGGAACTTAGATGAACTCCGAAGTAGAATTAAAGTGTAAAGAGGCCAAAGAGGTTTCGGGACAACTGGGTTTGACCGCTTCCGAAACCAAAAATCGTGCTCTCGCGGCTATGGCGGAGGCCCTTCTTAAAAACGAAAAAGAAATCCTGGCCGCCAACGCGGTTGACCTTGAAGCGGCGGAGAAAAAAGGATTATCGGCGACTCTTATCGACCGCCTGGCTTTAGACGACAAAAGAATTCGGGGGATGGCTCAAGGATTGGAGATTGTCAAAGGGCTCCCCGATCCGGTCGGTTCGGTAATTTTTGAATGGAAACGTCCCAATGGCTTAAAAATTAAAAAAGTCCGCGTTCCGTTGGGTGTCATCGGCATTATTTATGAGGCGCGCCCCAATGTGACGGTTGATTCCGCGGCGCTCTGTTTAAAGGCCGGCAACGCGGTGGTTTTGCGCGGCGGCTCCGACGCGATTCAATCAAATAAAATATTGGCAAAAGTCATTTCGGAAGCGGCTTATTTGTCCGCCATCCCGAACGGTTCAATCCAGTTTATCGAAGATACCAGCCGCTCTTCCGCGGAGGAGCTGATGCAGGCAAGAGACTATTTGGATGTTTTGATCCCCAGGGGCGGAAAGGGGTTGATCCAAACGGTGGTTGCCCAATCGAAAGTCCCGACGATTGAGACGGGGGAGGGGAACTGCCACGCTTACGTCGAAAAATCGGCCGATTTAAAGATGGCGGAAAATATTGTTTTTAACGCCAAAGTTTCCCGCCCTTCGGTCTGCAACGCGATTGAAACCCTGTTGGTCGACAAGGCGATTGCCGATAAGTTTCTGCCGGTAATCTCTAAGAGATTGAAAGAGGCCGGAGTTGAAATACGGGGTGATTCGGAAGAGGATTTGAGGACCGAATTTTTGGATTTGATCCTGGCGGTCAAAGTGGTTTCGGGAATTGACGAGGCGATTCTGCATATCAACAAATATTCGACCAAACATTCGGAGACAATTATTACAAAAGACAAACTGGCGGCGAAGAAATTTACTGCTTCAATCGATTCGGCGGCGGTTTACGTCAACGCTTCCACCCGTTTTACCGACGGCGGCGAATTCGGTTTCGGAGCGGAGATCGGGATTTCCACCCAAAAGCTCCACGCCCGCGGCCCGATGGGTCTGGCCGAATTAACCTCCTACAAATATATTATTGAAGGGAGCGGGCAGGTTCGATGAAACGCATTGGAATAATGGGGGGGACTTTTAATCCGGTCCATAACGGACATATTGCTATTGCCAAAGAAGCAATGGATCACTTTATCCTGGACCGGGTCGTTTTTGTTCCGGCCGGGCTCCCTCCGCACAAAACTAAAGCAGAAATTGCGGACAAAGAAGACCGCTACCAGATGGTGAAAATGGCGATTGCCGGCCGCAAAAATTTTTATGCTTCCAGAATAGAAATGGACCGCCCCGGCTATTCTTACGCGGTCGACACCTTCCGCGAATTCTACAAGGAATTCGGAAAACAGGCGAAAATTTTCTACATCATGGGGCTTGATTCGATTAATGATATTTTGAACTGGAAAAAGCCGCTCGAACTTTTCAAGTTCTGCGAATTTGTGGTGGCAACGCGGCCGGGGAACCGCATCCGCACCTTCAAGCGTCTGGTAAAATTCCCGCCGCTGCAGAGGGAAGTCGACAAGATCCATTTGATTGAAGTTAACGTCAACATCTCGGCGACCGAGATCAGGGAACGGATCAAAAACGGCAAATCAATTGAGAAGATGGTCGGCAGACAGGTGGCAAAATACATAGAAAAGGAAGGGCTTTACAAATAAAATGGCAAAAATACCGAGCGTAAAAAAGACGATACTTGAAAACGGGCTTACGGTTGTCAGCGAATTCCTCCCCAAGGTCCGCTCGGTGGCGATGGGGATAACTGTCGGCACCGGCTCTTCTTCCGAAGAAGAGAAGAATCTCGGGATCACCCATTTTATCGAGCATATGTGCTTCAAGGGGACCGAAAAACGCTCCGCCTTCCAAATCGCAAAGGAGCTTGACGAGATCGGAGGGAGGATCAACGCCTTTACCAGCAAAGATATGACGATGTTCTTCGCGGTGGTGCTGGATCGACACTTGAATATCGCGGTTGATGTCCTGTCTGATTTATTTTTAAGTTCAAAGTTCGATTTTAAAGAGATGGAGATGGAGCGGGGAGTTATTTTGGAAGAGATCAATATGTACGAGGATACTCCCGACGAGCTGATCCACGACTTTTTTGCCGAGACGATCTTAAAGGGGCATCCCTCCGCCTGGCCGACGCTCGGCACTCCGCAGACGGTTAAAAATCTTAAACGGATCGATCTTTTGGAATACAAGGCGGCGCATTATGTTCCGGACAATATTATCGTCTCTTTCGCGGGGAATATTTGGCATTATACGGCGGTCTCTCTGGTAAAAAAATATTTGGGCGGGCTGAAAGGGAAAAAACACCACTTGACCCATCTTCATCCGAAAATGGAATCGCAATTAAAGCTCAAGCGCAAAAAGATCGACCAGGTCCACCTCTGCCTGGGCGGCCGTGCAGTCTCCCAGATGGATCCGGACCGCTACGCCTTTACGGTCCTTGACAATATTTTGGGGGGCTCAATGAGCTCGCGGCTTTTTCAAGAGGTCAGAGAAAAACGGGGCTTGGCCTATTCGATCTTCTCGTCGGTGATGCCCTTCCGCGACTTTGGGATTTACTATATTTATGCCGGAGCCAGCAAGGCCAACTATCGAAAAGTCCTTGATCTTATTATGATCGAGCTTTCGAGTATCAAAAAGATCGGGGTGACCGCGGAGGAGTTGAAGCGGGCAAAGGAACATTTGAAAGGGACTTTGGTTTTGGGGCTTGAATCGACCTCCGCCCGCATGAGCTTTATCGCCCGCTCGGAGCATTTTTACGGGAAGACGATTACAATCGACGAAATCTTCAAAAAAATTGACGAGGTTACCCAGGACGATATTTTACGGCTGGCGGAGCGCTATTTTTCGGACAAATGCCTGACGCTGACTATGATCGGAGATATGCCGCGCCTTCCGAAACTGGAGCTCGCATTATGATCAAATTATTTATCAAGCGCCTGCCGCATAATGAAGATTTGCCCCTTCCAAAATACATGAGCACCCACGCGGCGGGGATGGACCTTTACGCGGCGGTGGCCGGTGAGTTGATTATCCCGGCGGTAGAATGGCGGCTGGTTCCGACCGGAATTTCAATTGCTCTTCCGGACGGTTTTGAAGGGCAGGTCAGGCCCAGGTCCGGGCTGGCGCTCAAAAAAGGGATTTCGGTATTAAATACCCCCGGGACAATTGATGCCGATTACCGGGGTGAGGTTGGGATCATCTTGATGAACCACGGGAAGGAAGCTTTTATCGTGAAACGGGGCGACCGGATCGCGCAATTGATCGTGAACAAGATCGAACAGCCGGAACTTGTTGAAGTTTCCGAACTTCCGGAAACGGAGCGTTCTTCCGGCGGATTCGGTCATACAGGAGTGTGAAAAATATGGCAAAAATAAGGGTGATAGTAAACGGGGCAAAGGGGAAAATGGGGATTGAGACGGTGAAGGCAATTATGGCGGAGGATGATATGGAACTGGTTGCCTCAACCGACGTGGGAGACGATCTTTCGGAAAAAATAATCAACAACAAGGCGGAAGTGGTGGTTGATTTCACCGTGCCGCAGGCGGCTTTGGGGAACGCGAAGAAAATAATTTCGGCGGAGGCGTCTGCTGTGATCGGGACGACCGGTTTGAGCAACGAAAACCTAAAAGAACTCGGCTCCCTTTGCGCCAAACATAAAGTTAATTGCCTGGTTGCTCCCAATTTCGCGGTTGGGGCGGTTTTGATGATGAAATTTGCCGCCGAAGCGGTCAAATATCTTCCGCATGCGGAGATCATCGAGTTCCATCACGAAAAAAAGCTGGACAAGCCCTCCGGTACCGCGATCAAGACGGCGCATCTTATGGAAAAAGACGTTCCGATCCATTCGGTCCGTTTGCCGGGGCTGGTCGCACACCAGGAAGTTATTTTTGGCGGGGTGGGGCAGACGCTCACCATCCGCCACGATTCAATCAACCGCGAGTCTTTTATGCCGGGGGTAATTTTGGCGATCCGCAAGATCAAAACGCTTAAAGGCCTGGTCTACGGGTTGGAGAAGATACTTTAGGGAATAAACAACTCGAATTTCTATCACGAATCAATCTCTCGAATCAATGCGAATAGGACAGGTCCCGAATTAAGAACTCGAATGCCCGAATTGATTCTCGAACCCTTTTCAAGTTTCGGGATTAAATTCGGGGATTCGGGACTTTTATTTGAGACCCTTTCATTCGAATTCATTCGGGATTATTGATTTGCGATAAAAATTTGGGACTTTGACTTAAAACTCCCTCCCCACCCACGCGCGGAGTTGGAGAAGATACTTTAGCCCAGTATTGCTTCTATCTTATGGGTCGCCTTGTCGTCAAAAATGGGAGCGATATTGCCGTTTAATTTTTTGCCGTCGACGACGAGGTGTTTCACGCCGCATGATTTTTTCTTCGGGTTTTTGACGGTGATCTCATAGACCGACCCGCGGAAAACGCGCTTTACTTTGAATTGCTTCCAAGTTGCGGGGATGGCCGGATCAATTATCAGCCCGTGATAATCCGGACGGATCCCCAAAATCCATTGGCTGGCGGCGACAAAGTTCCAGGCGGCCGCTCCGGTCAGCCAGGAATTGCGCCCCAAACCGAACTGCGGATGCTCTTTCCCCAAAATATTCTGGCAGTAGACATAGGGTTCAACTTCATATAAGTCGGCAATCTCGTTTCTGGTTGAAGGGAGGATCTGCTTGTAATATTGGAAGGCCCGCTGGCAGTTTTTCATCTTCGCTTCCGCCACGATCACCCACGGGTTGGCATGGACAAAAATACCGCCGTTCTCTTTCGCGCCGGGAGGATAGGTGGTAACCCCTCCCTTCCTCCAGTCGAACCCGTCGTAGGAAGGATACATCAGGACAATTCCGTATTTGGTGTTCATAAGGTCATAAACATTTTGAAGGGTTTCCTTTGCCCTCTCCCCGTCGGCAAACCCGGCCATCACCGCCCACGGCTGGGGCTCAAGAAAAATCTGTCCTTTTTCACATTCTTTTGATCCGAGCTTCTGCATCTCGTCGTCATAAGCGCGCAGGTACCAGCCGCCGTCCCAGGCGGCGCTGTTCACGATTTTCTTGAAATGTTCGTAATGCTGTTTGTATTTCTGGACCAGCTCGTGCTCTCCGATAAATTTGCAAAGGTCGATCATTTCGTTTAAAGCGTATCCCAGCAGCATGGTGGTGAAAACCGATTCGGAGCGCCCTTTGCCGGTATCAAGATTGATGGTGTCGTTCCAATCGGCCCAGCCGGCCAGGCAGAGCCCGTGCTCCCCGGTATGCTTTACCGAAAAATCGATGGTGGCTTTAAGATGATCAAAAACGGTCGCCTTCTCCTGGTCTACAAAGGGGACCTCTTCTCTTAAGAAGATTGTCTCTCCGGTCTCTTTAATAAAAGAACAGGAAGAAAGTATTGCCCAAAGATGGTCGTCGGAATACCATTTGGCGCAGACCTTGGCCCCTTCTTCCGCGTCGCCGCAGCTCCCCTCTCCGGTCAAGGGATAGAATTGATGATAGGCCATCCCGTCTTTAAATTGGATTTTAAACAGTTTTTTAATCAGAGCTTTTGCTTCATAAGGGATCGTGTGCATGACCCCCATCGTATCCTGCGCCGAATCGCGGAAGCCCATCCCCCGGTTGACCCCCAGCTGGTACATAGAGACAAAACGGGACCAGTTGAAGGTGCTTTTGCACTGGTACTGGTTCCAGAGATTCACCATCTCATCCATCTCTTTGTCCGGAGTTTTGATCTGAAAGTGGCTGACATAATTATCCCAGTAATTATTCAGGGCCTCAAAGGCCGATTCGACAGTCTCAATCCGGGTGTATTTTTCAATTAATGGAAACGCTTCCCGCGGTTCTTTTGCCGTTCCCAGGACATAAACTATAATTTTTTCTTCTTTTGGCTTGAGGGTAATTTTTTTGCAGGTGCCGGCACAGCCGTTGCCGCGCAGGGCAATCGAATTGGAGCATTTTCCTTTTTCAACCGCCAAGGGTTTTTCCAGCCCCCGGTAGCGGCCGACAAAGGCGCCCCGGCGGGTATCGAAGCTGTCAAACTTTTCCGACGACGAGAAAAAGGTGTAGCCCTGGGTCTTCATGAAAGAGGTCCAGAGTATCGTGTTTTTTTCAAAGGTTCCCTGCTGGATTTGCTGGGTCCAGTCAAGGTTGGTCTGGTCTTTTATCGCGTCATAGAATGAAAACTCGGCATAGGTGAAAAGTTTCAAGGTCCGGCTTTTCTTGTCGTTGTTTTTTACTTTAACCATCCAGATTTCCAGATGTTCCGCCCCCGGAACAAAGTAGGTGATTTCACTTTGAACTTTAAACTTTGAGCTTTTAACTTTTGTATATCCCATTCCGTTGCGGCACTCATAAGAATCGAGTTTTTCGCAGATCGGCTGCCAGGTAGCCGACCAGAACTTTTTGGATTTTTCGTCGCGGATATAAATATAGCGTCCGGGCTGGTCCATCGGGATGGCATTGTAGCGGTAGCGCAGGATCCTTTTGTTTTTCGGATCGGAATCAAAGCTGTAGCCACCGCCGGTGTTTGAAACTATTCCTCCGTACTCGCCTCCTCCGATGTAGTTGATCCAAGGGACCGGGGTATCGGGACGGGTGATAACATATTCCTTATTGTCAAAGTATCCGAATTTCATTTTTCTTCCTTTCTAGATTCTGCTTTTTACAAACTCTAGTAAATTCTTGTTTTCCCAGTTGCGCAGGCTTGAAAAGAGGCTAAAGGTGGAGTAAATAACCTTTCCTTTGCCGATATTTTTTTCAATTATCGCCGGGAAACCGTCATTATATTTTGCCAGAATTCCCGCGTCCGTGTCAACCAGATCTCTAAATCCTTCCGGCTTGGCTCTCAGCTTTGCAAGGCCAACCTTGGCTGTAATTATTTCGGTAGCAATATATAAAAATTTCACCCAATCTTTGGCTCCCGGATAAGGCAGGAGATGGCCTCTTTCATCCTTTAATCTAAGCCGAGAGTCGGAAACAAGAATCCCTCCCTGATTGACAAATTTTTTGATGTTTTCAAATTGCTTTTCGGAGAGAAGATAAGGATTGGCCAAAAGAAGAACTTTGCAGTTTGGCACTTCTTCTTCCAGTTGTTTTTCAAAGATAAAGTCGGCCCGGTTTGGATAGACCAGCTTATAGGCACCGGCTAAGGAATTCAATCCAAAAAGCAGACCCAGCTCTCCTCGTCCGGAATACCATCCGTTTGGCGCTCCTCTTTGCCATCCCTCTTCCTGAAAAGTTTCGATCTCGGATGACTTGGAATAAAATATCCCCATCCTTTCACCGATCTGCTGATCCCCTGATTTCCCGATCTCCTTAATTATTTCCCTAACCGCCCTCGATCTCTCCGTCTCTTTCCCATCATTATCAAGCAATCCATATCCTCCGGTCTCACAGCCGTAAAGCGGCGGACGCAAGTTATGGAAAATAATGGTGGTCGCGCCGCGTTCCCCGATGATCTTAACCCACTTTTTTATATCTTCCGGGTTTACCAGGGCCGGATCGCCCCAGCGCACGGTCGGTCCGGCTTGTAATTCTCCGACGATAAATTCACAGCCGTTTCTTTCACAGATCGATCTCCAGTAGTCGGCGATTTGCGCCAGTGATTCGTCGGTGTTTTGTGTCGCGGTCGGATAGATATCCCAGCCGAACCAGTCCATCTCTTCCGAAAGGATCTCATGGTCGGGGATCCGGTTGGGAATGTTGGTGAAGCTGTTGGTGCCGACCTTGTGTTTGTTGTCGTATTTGCGGATGGTTTTCTTTAACAATTTCAGCCAGCCGGACAGTTGTTCGGATTTAAAACGGTACCAATCTAAATAAATATGCGGGTTGCCGCCGTTCCACATGCCGACTTTGGGCGTTGAGATCTCTTCAAAATTATTAAAATTTCCGCTCCAGAACTCGGTCCCCCAAGCTTCGTTTAATGCCTTAATGTTTTTGTACTTATTTTTTGCCCAGGCGACAAAGGCTTTTTTAGTCGCTTCGCAATGGCACCAATCCTTATTGTCGGAGAGGTCAAGCGGCGGGTAGGCCGGCTCATTGTCAATCTGCCACATATCAATTGCCGGATGTTTGGCGTAGCGGGCGGCAATTTTTTCGGTCAGTCGCAGGGCGTACTTTTGGTAAATTTTATTATCGCGGCAGAAGTTCGGTCTTGGTCCATATTCAGGATGAATCTGCCCGTCGTTGGCAACCGGCAGAATTTCCGGATATTTTTTGATCAGCCATTGGGGGGCCTGGGCCGCTCCGGTCCCCAGGATTACTTTTAATTTATGTTTTTTGCAGAGGTTCAGCGCTTTGTCGAGCAGTGAAAAATCGAATTTCCCTTCTTGCGGCTCCGTCTGCGCCCAGCCCATTTCGTTGAAGCGCACCAAATCAAAGCCGATCTCTTTTATCTTCGCGAAGGCCTCGTTCCAATAGCTCTCCGACCACTGGTCGGGATAGAAGGTTATTCCAAAGCGCATAACTTGTGATTATATATTATATTGTAAGCTTATTCAACCGTGACCGATTTGGCGAGGTTGCGGGGCTGATCAATATGGCAGCCGCGTTTGACGGCGATGTAGTAGGCCAGAAGCTGGAGCGGGATGACCGCCAGGATCGGTGAGACCGCGATGGGGCTTTTGGGAAGATAGAAGACCTCGTCCGCTTTTTCCTGGATATAATTATCGCCTTCATTCGCGATGGCGATAACCTGTCCGCCGCGCGCTTTGACCTCTTCAATATTTCCCAAAATCTTTTCGTAACGTTTTCCCGTCATTGCCAAAACAACCACCGGCATGTTCTGGTCGATTAAAGCGATCGGCCCGTGTTTCATCTCCGCCGCCGGATAGCCCTCCGCGTGGATATAGGAGATTTCTTTGAGTTTCAACGCCCCTTCAAGCGCGATCGGGAAGCCTTTCCCTCTGCCGAGGAAGAGGGCATTGTTGCTCAAGTAGTATTTTTGGGCGATTTTTTCTATCTCATGTTCACGCGCCAAAACCTGTTCGATCTTGCCGGGCAATTCGATCAGGTCATGGATATAATTTTTAATTTCCGCTCCGGTTAAAGTCCCTTTGGTCCTTGCCAAAAGGAGGGTTAAAAGATAGATCACGCTCAATTGGGTGGTAAAGGCCTTGGTGGAAGCGACCCCGATTTCAGGCCCGGCCTGGGTATAAATTACCCCGTGCGAATCGCGGGCGAGAGTTGATCCGACCACATTGCAGATTGAAATAACTTTTGCTCCCAGCGACTTTGCTTCCCAGGCGGCAGCCAAAGTATCGGCGGTCTCCCCCGATTGGGAGATGGCGATCACCAAAGTTTTGTCGTCGATCACCGGATGGCGGTAGCGGAACTCGGCGGCGTACTCGACTTCGGCCGGCAGTTTGACCATCTGTTCGATCAGATATTCTCCGACCAGAGCGGCATGCCAGGAGGTCCCGCAGGCGGTAAAAACTACCCGGTTGATATTTTTGATCTCTTTTTCGGTTAAGTTCAGCTCGTCAAAATGGATGTTGGCCGATTCGGCCGAGATGCGCCCTTCGATCGTCTTCCTGATCGCGTTCGGTTGTTCGTGGATCTCTTTCAACATGAAATGGGTATAGCCGCATTTTTCTGCCGACTCCGGGTCCCAGGAGATAAAAGAGATATTCTTCTTTAAAGTTTTTCCGTCCCGGTCTTTTATAACGATGTCGTTTTCGGTGATGACCGCCAGCTCGTAATCGTTCAAATAAATCACGCGGGAGGTGTATTTTATCAGCGCCGAAATATCCGAGGCGATAAAAGTTTCGTCCTCTTCTATCCCGATCAAAAGCGGGCTTCCTTTTCGGGCGGCGATCAGTTTGTCCGGTTCGTGTTCGGAGATAACTCCCAGGGCGTAGGAGCCATCAATGGCGTTTAAGGTTTTCCGGACGGCCGTTTCAAGGCTCCCGGTCTCTTTGAAATATTTTTCAATAAGGTGCGCGATCACTTCGGTGTCGGTGGCAGAGGTAAACTTATGCCCCTCTTCCGCCAATTGCCTTCTCAACTCGAGGTAATTTTCGATTATCCCGTTGTGGACCACGGTGATTTGGTCGGAGCAGTCGCTGTGGGGATGCGAGTTTTCGTCGGAGGGCTTTCCGTGGGTTGCCCAGCGGGTGTGTCCGATCCCAATTGAACCGCCGATCGGTCTGGCCTCAAGGACTTCTTCCAGGCGGGCAATTTTTCCGCAAGATTTGTTCAGGAATATCTTTCCGTGTTGAATAGTGGAGACCCCGGCGGAATCGTACCCGCGGTACTCAAGCTTCTTTAGCCCTTCAAGTATGAAGGGGAGAGCTTCGCGCTTTCCGATGTATCCGAAAATTCCGCACACTTATTTATTTTTTTCCTTGAGACAGCACCGCCTCGATTTCTTTTTTGGCGAGGTCGAGCTGTTTCTGAATATCTTCTTCTTTGATCGGGTCTTTCGATCCGGTAACATAGTCCCACATGATGCCGAATCTCCTGGTCAAGATCGGTTCCAAAAGCCCCCAGCCGGAAATCGCCGGGTAGGCGCGGCCGTACTTTACCGCGTCTTTGAAAATTTTTCTCCCCGGGTGGGCCGAGAAATAGGGGTGGTTGAAGACGCTCATCCGCGCCGGTAAAAAGCCGCACGCTTTGGTGTAGTCAAGCTGGGCGGTCGGGTCGGAAGTCAAGTATTTGACCACCTGCCAGGCCTCTTCTTTGTGCTTGGACGCCTTGAAAATTCCAAGGTTTGATCCGCCGATGAAAGTATATCTTCCGGTCGGTCCCTTGGGATATTGCGTGACCCCAAAATTACCGGCGGTGATCCCTTCCGAGGCTCCCCCTTGTGCCGGCGGGGTGGTTAGGGTCTTGACTTCATACGGGCCGTCAAAATACATTCCGACCGAGCCGTTGTTGAAATTTGAGCTGACCTGCGCGGTGTTCAGTTCAAGATATTCGGCGGGGACATAGTCGGCTTTGGCCAGCCCGATATAAAACATGATGCCTTTCAACGCTTCTTTGCTGTTTACAATTGGGGTCCGGTTGTCTTCTGCCAGAAAATTTCCTCCGGCGGCCCAGATCCATGGGGCCAGGTTGTGTACTACGTTCCAGTCGTTTTTCCCGGGCATCCCAAGAGGATAGATCTGCAGTCCTTCGATTGTAATATTGGCTTTTTTTACTTTATCAAGGGCGTTTTTAAATCCTTCCCACGTATCGAGTTCGGCAGGGTTCACTCCCGCTTTTTTAAACACATCGCTCCGGTAAAAAAGGGCGCGGCAGTCAACGATCCAGGGGATGGCGGTGATTTTTCCGCTACCGGCGATCCCGGCGGTCTTCCAAGAAGCGGGGACAAAGGCGCCCGCCCCTCCAATTTCTTCTACCCGGTCGGCCACGTCAAGCAAAGCGTCCATTCCGGAGATAGCGCCGACCCAGGTTGAACCGAGCTGGACGATATCGGGGACATCGTTGCTGGTCGCGGCGGTGGTTATCTTGGTCCAGGCCGCTCCCCAGTCGATCACGGTCGCTTTGACTTTTATCTTGGGATTTTTTTCTTCGAATTTCTTCAACACGTCGTCGATATCAATTTGCGGCTCTAAAGAATTGGGCATGATCCACATCTTTAGGGTCACCGTGTCGTCTTTTTCGGCCGGGGCGCAGGAGAGAGTCGACAGAACCAGGGTCAACAAACAAAGAAACAACAATCCCTTTTTTAGCATTATAAAACTCCTTTCTTTACTATATTAA
Organism: candidate division WOR-1 bacterium RIFOXYB2_FULL_46_45; assembly: GCA_001771585.1. GTDB lineage: Bacteria > Margulisbacteria > WOR-1 > XYC2-FULL-46-14 > XYC2-FULL-46-14 > XYC2-FULL-46-14. The sequence goes on along the minus strand of MEUE01000001.1, from coordinate 644,086 downwards.
TTATACCATGGGGAGTTAATAGCATGAAGGGGGGAGTTCTAGTTGATCAATAAGTCATGCAGAGAGAGAGCAATGCCAACCTCGCATTGATGAAAGCCAAAAGTTAAATTATCTTTGGGAGAAATAAACGATCCTTTCATCTTTCCTGATTTTTCTTGGCGGTTTTTAGTCAGGTCGTCCAGTAATGATTCGGCGTCTGTCTTATATTTTAAATCCCCACTTCTTTTTGCCAGATAGAGCAATCCCTGGGCCATTAGTCCGTGGGAATCGGGACTAAAGGTATTGGTTGTTCTTGCTGTTCCTTTGGTGATCATTAAAGGAATTCCGACTTCTCCGTTGGAGCCTTTTGTCCATTTTTTCTTTATGAAACCGTAAAATTTGTCAAGAATTACTTTTGCTTTTTTGTCTCCGGTCAGATAATAATAATGTGCCAAGTGGGCAAAGGTTCTGTATTGAAATCCCATCCAGTCGGTATTTGGGTCGGCACCAGACCAGCCGAAGCTACCTTCTTTCCAAACCGGCATAAATAATCCCGGTTTTCCCGGGAAAGCATTTTGCGCATCTTCTAAAAAAGCAACGATTTTTTTGCTTATATCGGGACGCTTTAATATGTGCCAAACAGCAGGATCCTGATAGCCGGGATAAAGGTCTTGACTGTCGGCTTTCCAGCCGAAAACTTCTCCTTTTTTAAGGCTTGCCCCCCAAGCTCGTCCAAACATCATGACTCCTTCGTATGAACCCTTTTTCATCAGTACATCTTCCAGTGATGCCTTAGCCTTTCTTAGGTCGTCGGTGTAGTTACCTATTGACAAACCATATACTCTCCACTGGTCGGCATCCAGAGCCGATCCAAACTTGTAGGTATTATTGTCATGCGGCCAAAATTTGGTTAAGTCGGGGGTTCCGTCTTTTTTTAATGGAATTGACGGGGTCTTGTTGCTTTCAAATCCTGGATCATAGATTTTATAATTTATATTATCTCCCTGTTTAAATACTCTGCTTCCGGTTCTCGATTTGCTTGAAATCTGAATAAGCCAGTGTAGCAGTCCACTCGGATTATAATTTGGATTTGTTAATTTGCTGTCCGGTAATTGCGGAGAGTCCCAGCCGTCATGCGGCATCATAAAAAACCTCTGATAGTTATAGTTTTCTTGAGCGGGGGTAGTGTTTCCGGTATTCTTCCCGTATAGTTCGAAGAAGTTGAAACAGAGAACCTGAGTTTCGGAAACTGTTGCCCCACCATTTTTTATGTGTGTCTCATTATCTTCATAAGCATGGTAGTAACCGCGGGCTTTTTTGCCGTTTACACTAAAAGATTTTCCGGCATTTGGCGGGTCTCCGGAGTTTTTTGTTAGAAAAGCCACCAAGGTTTCTGATGCCTTTTTGTAATCAGCTTTTCCTCCGGTTGTACTGGATTTTGGAAGAGCGGAAACAAAGGTTGCCTTTTTATAGTTTAATAAACCGACAAATTTTGTAGCTTGTTCCGGAGATAGGCTTGTTAGAACCTCAACAAACTCTGAAATTGTGTCGATTGAGCCGTTGTAACCTTTTTTGCCATCATAATAATCGGCTTTTGTCAGGATTTTTTTGTCAACCCCTGCGGCATTTTTTATCTCAACCTTTATAGCTTCAACTAATTGTTTTGCCAGGTCGTCCGGTAGGGATTCCAACGCCTTTTTTAATTCCTTGCCGGTATCTATCGAGCCATTAATATTGTCTCCTGACTCGTATTCGGCCTTTCTAAGATAAACTTGGTACTCTTCCGGCAAGGAAGATATTTTAAAAGACATTATTTGCCTCCTGGCTTACTATTTGCTTAGCGCTCGAGGATTTTCAAGCTGTATATTGAGTGTTCCTTCTGCAAAGATCAACTGGAATTTTAGCAGTTTTCCTTTTGGGAACATTTCGGAGTCAACTGCAACCTTTACTGTTCCTTTTGTGTCTGCATCAATCCATTCCGCTTCATTTCCGTTAATTTCCACTTTAAACCTTGGCAGGGCAAATTTCCCTTCGCTGGGGTTTTTTATTTCAAATGCTACATATTTCATGGTTTTTGACGGAATATGCCACTGGGTTTTTCCTTCGGAATCTCCATTGTCTACGCCAAAACCACCCCACTTGCTTTCCCCAAAGATCCTCCATTTTCCTTCCCCTTTTGCCCGGAATTTCACACCATTAGTGGTATAGAAATATCCTTTAATAGGGGTTTCATTTAATTTTTCTGATTTGGCTTCGGATACTTTTTCAACTTTTACCTGCCAGCCCATGCTTTCGACATATTTTTTTACGGAAGCACAAGCTTCTCCCTTTCCCGAACAAGCAGACGCCACGGCCAAGTTAACTTCTTCCTGGGTTTCCAGTTTGCCGCTGTAATCCTTGTCTCCCTTTGCCAGATATGACCTTATCGCTTTCGGAGTCCCCGATCCCGTTACATCAATCACATTTCCCATTTTACTATTCCTCCCGGATCACCGAATTCTCCAATCTTCGGATCTCCTATTTCTGTTTTACCTGCCTATATATTTATCGAACACAAATCTGAAAAATTTCACACTATTTTATTAAACCGGAAAATTTAATCTGCCTAAAGCCAAAGCAGTACTTGTTGTGCTGTCTTTAACATCTCTTCCAAATTCTTTGAATCCATAATATAAATCACTTAAAGTGTTTTTGATTCCATTAAAATGAGTAAGTCCGTAACCGATAGATAATATTGGTAGTGTGGCCCAGCTTGCAGCCTCTATCCTCCATAGATCATGGGAGGCAGAAAACTCTGACAAATGCCCCGCAAATGAATATATACTTGAAGAGAATGTGCCTAATAATGGCAGCAGATATTTTAGTGGCACTCTGGTCCTACTCCCGTCTTTTTTTGTTACCCTATAGGAGGCTTCTTTTCCCAGTAGATAGTTTTTTATGGCAGTATAGGTTGAATCGACAAAAACAGGAAATTGAATGAAGGTTAATGTTGTTATCTTTGCGACAGCAAGTGGATCTTTTATCCCCTGTTTTTTAAGAGCAGCTTTTGCAGAATTTGAAAGTAAAAAATAATATAAGATAGGGGCTAGCGCAGATGTGCCGATTAATTGAACTCCAAACAGAGATAGTAAGTGAAATTGTGAAATGCCTCCAACTAATGCTACCATAAAAGGATTAATTGCTTTAGCCAAATAGTCGGCGCCTTCCCAGCTATTTAGATTAATTATTCCCCTTCTCATAAAAGGAATTGTGTGCTTTAGTGTGTTTTCTGTCGATCCTTCTCCATATCTCCAATAGGTGGCAAAAATATCTCCAAGGCTGGAAATCGGATCTCCAACTGCTAATGGTTGGGGCAAATAAACACTCTTATACTTTTTTTCAAAAAATCTTAGGGTTAATGCCAAATCTTCTGTTATCGTATCCGTTGGTAAATAATCCTTCTCCCCGGTTTCTCTATAAACAGCAACCGATTCAAGTGCCGACATCCTTATTACTGCGTTGCATCCGCCAAAAAGGACCCTGGTAGAATGTGCTGCTCCTCTGTTAACTATTTGCCAAGAAGAGTTTATTAATGCTGCAGTGGATTGTTCTACAGGATTTCCCCGTTCTTGAGGAAAATTTTGAGGTGTCATAACATATGCATTGTCTTTATCTCTTAATAAATGCGGAACAGTTTCGGCTAAAAATTCTGGATAGAGGCGATAATCTGCATCAGTTATTGCAATGAATTCGGAAGCAATAAAAAAGGTCTCTTCAAATTGTCTTCCATGCGCATCATTTAAAAAAGCATTAACGCAATCAGCTTTATTTAATTTTTGATTTCTGACTGTCTGATGTCTTTTTCTTGCAAATACTTTTATTTTTGGATTGGTTCTAAATTCTTGTTCGTACATTTGCATGACATCTTTAAAATTTTCAGAGTTTGGATAAGAGTCTAAGAGCAACACAACCTCATAATTTTTATAATCAAGGTGTTCTGCTGCTTGAAGAGTCCTTCTAAGTACCTTTGTTGGCTCATTTCTTGCGGGAATCAATAGTGTTATTTTCGGTCCATCTTTACCTTTAGCAAATTCTTTTTCTTCTTCAGTTGCTTTTGGTGGAATATACTGTGTTGAGTCCGCTACAAATTTTTGTTTAATTATATTTATTGCGGCATATGATATAGTGCATGTGACTAGTATAATGTTGCAGAATAGATCTATGGCGCTTAATGGTGCTATTTGAACCGCAAGCATTAATACTTTATAGGAGGCATATAATATCCCTCCATATAAGGCTGCCAATGCATTTAATCTCATAACTTTCTGGTTATTTTTATCCATTACTTTTTCTAAACTTTGTTGAGCTGATGCTTCATCTCTTGTAATTTGCGATTCTAATCCTTCTGGCATTTCCCCCTTTGATAGTTTAACCAGATCTTTATAGTCTATTCCCGAAGTTTCTATTTTTGTTATTTGATGTTCTAAAAAGGCTTCAATTAAAAATGGGTTGGTTGAAACCTGCTGGGAATGATCGATAAAAATCCCTTCAGGAGTTATCTCAAGTTCTTTGGACCCATCAAGATGTTGAGCAATACTTGCGAGATCCCTGGTTCTTCCGGGAACATAACCGCTGTAGGTTGCCCTTGCAAAATAACCGAAGGCATTTAGGGACCTGTTTATCGCATTGTTGCTACTTAAGTAACTTGCTATTCTTGCGGCTCTTGTTAAGGCCATCGAAAACCTCCTCATTTTTCATAGTAATGATTATAAAGCTGCTCATAAATCATTTTTAATAAGAACAAAGAATGCTTAACGGTTGGGGTTTCATACCCTCTCTCAAGAGCTCTTTGATATGCTCCGTTAATTCTGCTTAAGCTTATATTCTCAGCATCTGGTGGAGACGGTATCATTTTGTTTTCAAATAGGTAAATTAATTTTTCGGCCAAATCCGGATATCCGCTTGCCCTGTTGGATAGCCATGTTAAAACATCTTCGTCTTTTATTCCAAAGACGTTGTTGGGGCATAAGCCTATTTTTTTGTTTTGCAGATAACGTTTCAGCGACTCGGTGTTATTATGTAAAAATTCTATCGTAATACCTGATTGTTTTTCTTGATCAATCAGGGTATTTTCGACAGATTCCCTTTCCCTCAGAGGCATAGTCATCCACCATTCTTTTAAGTGTTCTTTGCTTGCAACTTCAAGATTATTTCCTTCGGCTATGGCCATAACGCCGGTTTTTGAGTTAACATAAAGATTTCCGGATCCTAATGATATTTCTTTTTCTTTGTGGGGAGCTGTTTTTGGAACAATTTTTTCGAGTGATTTTCGAGGATCTTCCGGTTTTAGTGGATTATTTTCAGATTTCGTTAGATAAAAATCTTTGTGAGCTTTTTTAAGAGCTTCTTGGTCCAGAGGGTAACCGTTGCATGTTCTAATCGTTTTTATAGCAAGTTGGGACATTTGGGCTGCAAACAAGAAAGGATCTGCTTGCGTTTTTTTGTTCTGGCATTGCTTTTGAATTTCAAGCCATTTCGACAGTGCCTTTTTCCTATTATCGGAAGACAAAAATTTAATCGCATCATCTGTTAATTGTTTGAGTGTTTGGCAGTTTTTATCTTCTGGTCCTGCTTCCGCTTTTACACAAGATTTTTTTAATGATTCCTTCCAGCTTTTTAATCCTTTAATATATTCTTGTTCGTTTCTGATACATGCATAACTTCTTTCCAAATATTCTCCTGACATATTTATTCCTCCTTTTTCTGGTTTTCTGATTGCCTGATCTCCTGATGTCCTTGACTTTCTATGTATATATCGTCAAAACCCGGCGGAAATTTCACTTTGAGGCGGATTATTTTTGGAGCAAAAAGCTATTGTTCATCTCTTGCCACGGGAGGATTGTAATTTCTCCGATATTAATCACGCGCGGAGAAGTTGAAACACAACATAGTTTCGCGCTCGGGCATATTTCCTTGAATGATTTAAGCCCGCGCAGGTGGGTTGAATCGATTGTATCAGTTGATTTTATTTCAACGGCAAAAGTTTCTCCCTTAGGCGTTTCAATGATCAGATCGACTTCAGAGCCGCCCTCGGTCCGGTAATATGAAAAATTATAATCCAGCTTCCGATATTCCGCCTGGCGCATGATATCTAATAAGATAAAATGCTCAAACGCCCGTCCGAATTCGATTGTTTTTGGTTCAAGAGGAACTGTAATCTTTTTTGTCAATGCCCTGACGATCCCCGTGTCAAAAAAATAAAATTTAGGATGTTTGGATAATCGTTTTCTGGCGGCTTTCTGGTAAGGAAACAGGAATTTACCGATCAGGGTGTCTTCCAGGATTTGGAAATAAGATTTCACGGTTTGGTAGGAAGTTCCTGTTTCCCTGGCAATATTCGAGAAATTAAGGGCGTTGCCGTTTTCTCCGGCGGCGATCGTCAAAAAATGGATAAATAGACCGATGCGGCGGGATTGGGCTTCCAATTCAATCTCTTCTTTTAAGTAAACTTCCACGTAAGCGCGAAGCCGGTCCTGCGCATTTTGAACGGATTCCTCAAGATAAACACTTGGCAGAGTCCCATATTGCAGGGCTTTGGTTAGAGAAAAGTTTTGTCCCAATTCTTCTATTGTAAGAGGATAAAGGTGATAAGACAAAGCTCTTCCCGCCAGCAAATTGGCTTTTGAGCGTTTTAGTTTTCTGGCGCTTGATCCAGAAAGCGCGAAATAGGGGGCATTTGCAGATTCTATCAAAAGATGAATTTCATTTAAAAGTTCCGGAATCCTCTGAACCTCGTCAATTACTATATGGGTTATGTGAGCGGGACGGGAAAGAACTTCTTCTCTTAATAATTCGGGATGCGCGGCCAATCTTGTAAATTCTTCGGTTTTTAAAAGGTCATAATAATAAATTGTTTCTTTTTGAAAAAAGGAATGAAGCAGAGTGCTTTTTCCAGTTTGCCTGGCGCCAAAAAGAAAAAAATGAGCATCTAAAGGCAAGTTAAGGAATCTCTTTAGCATACTTCTATTTTACGCCGTAAAATAGAAGTTGTCAAGTGGTATCTTGCAATTATCCTGCAATTTTAGCTGGTATTATGGAAGTGTCAATGCTTAATTTGCACAAAGCCCGGCGGAAATTTCACTTTGAGGCGGATTATTTTTGTGCGAGAATTTAACCGGGACTTGACAACGCTTTACTTTGTTGTAAAATGTAAATCAGGAGGACATATTCATGAATGAAATAGAAAAAGAGGTTACTTTAAGTTCAAAATATCAGGTAGTTATACCCAAAGAGGCTCGTGAGATGACCCATCTTGAAGCGGGGGATAAGTTGTTGCTCACCATAAGCGCTGGCGGGCAAATACTTTTATGGAAAAAACCGAAAAACTATACTGCGCACATGAAAGGATTGGGGAAAGAATTGTGGCGGGGAATTAATATTAACCAATACGTAAAAACACTAAGAAAAGAATGGAACTAAAAAACAAAACCGTCGCTATTGATACCATGTTCTTTATTTATTATTTTGAAGGGTCTGCTTTTTCTGAAAAAATCGAAAAGATACTTAAAAAGGTTGAATCGGGAGAAGCTAAAGCGGTTACCACAGTCATTACTTTGAGCGAAATTTTGGCCAAACCTTTGGAGCATAAGAATCTTCCTTTGGCCGATGAATATAAAAACATTTTAAATAGCTTTCCAAATCTCACTGTATTGGAAATCAATCAATACTTGGCAACTTTAGCGGCAGGGGTAAGAGCAAAATATAAAATTAAATTGCCGGACGCCCTGCAGATTGCCGGAGGATTGGTTTCCAATGCCGACCTATTTATAACCAACGACAAAAAACTCAAAAAGATCACAGAAATTAAAGTATTAAGTTTGGATCGCGATTTCTGATCTCCTGATATCCGGTCCCTGATCCCCTGGATATCCCGATATGCTATAATACACACCATGGTGCGCCAGGGCTACTTTGATAATATAAATAAAGAATACGTGATTGAAACCCCCAACACGCCGCTCCCCTGGATCAACTATCTTGGAGAATCGGACTACTGCGCCTTGATTTCCAATACCGCCGGAGGATACAGCTTCTACAAAGATCCCCGTGAAAGAAGGATTACCCGCTACCGCTACGACAATATCCCCTTTGATTCCAACGGCCGCTATATATACATTAAAGACAACGAGAGCGGAGAGTTCTTTTCGCCGACTTGGGAACCGTGCCAAACCAGTTTAGATACATATGAGTGTAAGCATGGACTCGGCTACACTAAAGTGCAAAGCTCAAAGTTCAAAGTGCAAAGCACCATTACCTACTTTGTGCCTCTGAATGAAAATTTGGAGGTTTGGAAACTCGAGATACGAAATACGAGCAACGAGATACGAGATCTAAGCTTATTCTCCTTTGTCGAGTTTTGCCTCTGGGACGCGGTCGGAGACGCCAACAACTTCCAGCGGACCTGGTCAATCGGCAAGGCGCACTGCGAAGGGAATACGATCATCCACGATACCCAATATGGCAGCTGGGTGGATATCTTTGCCTACTTTTCCTGCTCCGAGCCGATCCATTCTTTTGACTGCCAGCGCAAGGCGTTTCTCGGCAATAACGGCTACAATCCGCTCTCAAGGCCGGAAGCGGTTGTCCGCGACGAATGTTCGAATTCAACCGCCATTGGCTGGTCGCCGATCGGAGCGCACTGCGTAAAGATCAAATTAAATCCGGGCGAAAGCAAAACGATCCTTTTTACTCTCGGCGTTTCTAAAAGCAAGAAGATTAAAACCTTTAGCATTCAGGAAGCCGACGAAGAATTAGAAAAAATAAAGAAATACTGGGAAGAAAACCTCTCAAAATTACAGATAGAAACTCCGGATTCCGACATGAACACGACAATCAACATCTGGAACCAGTATCAGTGCTTGCAGACCTTCAACTGGTCCCGTTACGCCTCATATTACGAATCGGGGATCGGGCGGGGGATGGGATTCCGCGATTCCTGCCAGGATACTTTGGGCTTCTGCCATATCATCCCCGACCAGGTCCGCCGGAGAATTTTGGATCTGGCCGCCATCCAGTTTGAAGACGGCTCAACTTACCACCAGTATTCGCCTCTTACCAAAAAAGGAGCGTTGCTTGGTTATTCGGATGATCCGCACTGGCTGATTATTGCCGTCGCGAATTACATCAAAGAAACCGGAGACTTTTCGATCCTGAAAGAGAAAGTGCCGTTCGCTCCCTATGAGCCGATGGTTCCTGCGCAGGTGGGGCATCATGACAATGTTTATAAGCGCAAAGTGCAAAATGCAAAGCGCAAAATTAAGGTAGGGACATTATATGAACATTTAAAAAGAGGAATCGAGTTTTCGTGGAAAAATAGGGGGCCACATGGGCTTCCATTATCCAAATTCTCCGATTGGAACGACTGCCTCAATATGACCGGACCGAACGGGAAGGCGGAATCGGTGCTGGTTGGGGAGATGCTGGTTCATTCTTGTAATTTGATGATAGAGATGCTTGGGGCAAAAGGCGTAGGCATAGGCGCAGGCGTAGGTAAGGCGGAGGAGAAGGTTTTCGGAAAGATAGCAATACAGATGACGGTGATATTGAACAAGCATGGGTGGGATGGGGCATGGTACCGGAGGGCGTATGATGACGCAGGAAAACCGGTCGGATCAAACAAAAATAAAGAGGGCAAAATTTATTTGGAAACACAACCGTGGGGAGTGATGAGCGGAGCAGCGGAGGGGAAGCGCGCAATGGAATGCATGGACTCGGTTTATGAAAAGCTTTTTAGTAAACATGGAATTATATTGCAGCAGCCGGCGCTGACAAAATACTATCCGGAACACGGCGAAATCTCGACCTATCCTCCGGGACTGAAAGAAAACGCTTCCATTTTTTGCCACCCCAACCCGTGGGCGATGGTGGCCGAATGTATCTTGGGGCGGGGCGACCGCGCTTTCGAATATTACAAAGCGATCCTGCCGGCGGCGCAGAATGAAATTGCCGAAACCAGAAAAATCGAACCGTACGTCTACTGCCAGATGGTGGCCGGGCCCGACCACCCCGACTTTGGGGAGGGGAAAAATTCGTGGCTGACCGGTTCCGCCGCCTGGAACCTTTATGCCGCTTCGCAATATATTCTGGGTATCAGGCCATCCTATGATGGTATAATAATTGATCCATGCATCCCGTCGGAGTGGAAGGAACTTGAAGTCCGGCGGGTGGTGAGAGGTTCGGTTTATAATATAAAAATAAAGAACCCGGATGGAAGACAAAAAAGAGTGAAATTTTTAAAAATTGACGGCGAAGAGATTACAGGAAATGTTATTCCATATTACAAAAAAGGGAAGGAGCATGCAGTTGAAGTTGTTTTGGGCTAGCTTTTTAGCATTGGCATTTTTTATTTTGCCAATTGATGCGAGCGTCGATCTTTTAAAGAACAGCGGCTTTGAGGACGGAGCAAAGAACAACATTCCCCTGCATTGGGGGACCGAATATTATAACTGTAGTATCGTCCCCGGCTATTCCGGAAAAGCGATCAAAATTGAAAACAAAGCTCCCGCGATGAGTTTGGCGGCACAGAGCATCAAGATCACTCCGGAGATGAAAAAAATGCAGATCTCCGCCTACATCAAAGCCGAAAATATAATTGAAGGGAAAGAGAACTGGAACAAGATGAATATCCAGCTCCTCTTTTTTGACAAGGACGAAAAACAGGTCGGGGGCTGGCCGGAGCTGGGCCCGTGGACCGGCTCTTTTGGCTGGCGCTTTGTCGGGCGGCAGTTTTGGGTCCCCAAAGGGGCGGTTACGGCCAAAGTGGTTTTTGGCATTTACAACACCACCGGAGCGGCCTATTTTGACAGCGTCCGGCTTGAGACGGGGACCTTTGCGGTTGACGAATATAATTTGCTGGAAAACGGCGGGTTTGAGATTTGGGAGGACTGGGCCTACGGCGGGAGCGAGGAGTGGGCGATTGTTTATCCGGCGCAGGAAGGGGTCGGGGCTTTATACATTAATAACAAAACACCGGTCTGGTCTTTTGCCTCGCAATCCGTGCCGATAGACGGGAGCAGGATCAAAAAAATTAACGTCGAGGCATATGCCAAGGCAAAAAATGTGGTGCAGGGGGTGAAGCCGTGGCAGAAAGCGCGGATCAATCTTGAATTTAAAGACAGCAAAGGAAAAAGGATCGGCGGCTGGCCGATTGTCGGCGAGTTTACCGGGACAATTCCGAACTGGCAGAAATTTTCCGGTACTTTTCCGGTACCGGAGGAAACGGTCAGGGTTGATGTTTTTGCCGGACTGCTTGAATGCGTCGGCGAGGTCTGGTTTGATTCGATTAAGGTCGAAGCGATCACCGCTTCGGGAGAAAGAATTAAAAAAGGGGGAGTTTCCGTTACCGCGAAGGACAAATGGTACCAATTTAACCCTGTTCCCGACACTTTTGCCGATTCCACTTTTGACTTGAGCTATCTTTTGGACGCGCCCGCCGGAAAAAAAGGATTCCTAAAGGTGAAAGGGGATCACTTCTATTTTGAAGACGGCTCCCGCGCCCGCTTTTGGGGGACCAATCTTTATCCTCCGATGACCTTCCCTTCAAAACAAGACGCCGAATACCTGGCCAAACGGCTGGCAAAATCGGGCTGTAACCTGGTTCGCATCCACCATCTCGACGCTTTTTGGGCCAACCCGAATATCTTTGACCAAAACTATAACGATACCCAGCATATAAACAAAGAGACACTCGACAAGCTGGATTATCTCCTCTATCAGCTTAAGAAAAACGGTATTTATATCTTTGTCGACCTTCTGGTTGACCGCAAGTTCAAAGAAGGGGACGGGGTGGCCGACTGGCAGAACGTGGAGCGTGGAGCCAAGTTTGCCGGCTTTTATAACAAGCGGATAATCGATTTGCAGAAAAAATACGCCGAGCAGATTTTAACCCACAAGAACCCTTATACCGGCTTGCGCTATGTGGACGATCCGGCGATTGTCTCTTATAAATTGATTAACGAGGCGATGCTCTATTATATCGGGACGCAGTTTGGGCTTTCGAAGACTTATCTGGCGGAACTCGATTCAATCTGGAACAAGTGGCTCTTGAATAAATACGGGAGCCGCGCCGGGCTTGAAAAAGCCTGGACCGACCGCTACGGCAGATGCGACCTTTCGGCCGAAGAAAACCCTTCAAAGAATAATGTCCGCCGCGCCGATACGCCGCTCCAATATCAGCGCGGCGGTTCCGAAAAAGTCGAACCGCTTCGGGAACAGGATACCATGAAGTTTTATTACGACCTTCAGGTCAAGTATTTTAAAGATATGGGAAGTTATTTGAAACTTTTAGGTTGCCGCGTCCCCATCTCCGGTTCAAACCACTGGGTCAATGTGGCGGCGGATGTCAAAGCGAACGCCGTAATGGACTATATCGACCGCCATCGCTATTGGGATCATCCGCAATTCGGTTACGGCACCAGAGTGGTCTTCGAAAACCAGGCAATGGTCAAACAGCCCAAAGACGCCCTTCCCAATAATTTTGCTTTTTACCGCGTTGCCGGGAAACCCTTTGTCGTTTCGGAATGGAACAGCTGTTTCCCCAACGAATACCGGGCGGAAGGACCGCTTCTGATGGCCGCTTATGCCAACCATCAGGATTGGGACGGAGTTTTGATCTTCAGTTTTAATCATGCCGGCTGGACCGCGCCGATGCAGGACAATTTTGACTTGAGCCAGTGGCCGAATGTTTTGGCTCCCTGGCAATCGGCCGCCCTGCTTTTCCATCGCGGAGATGTGAAGAAGGCAAAGTATGATTTCAAGCAAACTCTGGGAGACAAAGAGCTCTTTGGCAAGATTTACGAAGACAGCCCGATCGCGGAGGAGCCGCTCCTCCCGCTGATTTCAAAGACCCAGATCGATTTTGCCAAAGAGGGGAACGTCTCCGCCACCGAGGGGTATGTTAATCAGTTTGCTTCCACGGAGAAGAAGACCATAAAATCCGATACCGGAGAACTGAAGATAGATTACGGCAGGGGGATTTTTACGATCAACACCAACCGCACCCAGGCGGCGGTCGGATTTTTTAAAGGAGAGAGCGTTAAGCTGTCCGATGTCTCTTTTTCTTCGGAGACCAATTTTGTTTCCCTCTCTTTGAGCAGTTTGGACAACGCTCCGATTAGTTCTTCCCGGCGGCTGATTTTGACCGCCGGCGCCAGGATCGAAAATAAGGGGCAGAAATTCTCCGAGTCACGCGCCCAGCTTAAGGAAGTGGGGGAGGCGCCGCTTTTGGTTGAGGGAGTTGACGCCAAAGTAACTTTGGACCGCACGCCGAGGGCGGTTTACGCGCTTGATGTGAACGGCGGACGTAAAGCGGCGGTCTCTTTTTCGGGAACTTCTTTCAAAATTAATCCTTCCGACCAATCCTTCGCTTATGAAGTTATTTTCTAATTTATCACGAATTTGTGAATCTCAAATATCTCAAATCCCCTGGTCTCGAATTTATAGTCCCAAATGCTCGAATAGATTCTCGAAAGGCCCTTCCCCTCTCGGGGAGGGGAATTTGCGGGCATATTCGATTATATTAGAGAAGTGTATTCGAGTTGGAGGATTTGCGTTTATTTGTGATAATTGATTTGCGAGAAAAATTCGAATTGAAATTTTTTGGTTAAATTAACGATATTGTATTATGAGGATACTTGTTCTAATATTGGTATTATTCCTGTCCGGGTGCAGCGTGCAAAATAGCAATTATAATTCTCAAAACCAGGTAAATATTCCCAAAGAAGGGAGTTACGCGAGCGGGACTTATCCTTCCGCAGCGGCGCTTTCCGGTTCAAGCTATACGCAAGCAGTGGCCGACAAAAAATGCGCCGAGGCCTGGGCTTACTTTAAACAAGAACTTCTGCAACCAAGCGGCGCGGTTTCACGGACCGACGATAATACGGTCGTCTCCGAAGGGCAGTCCTACGGGATGATGCTGGCGGTCCAAAATAACGATCAGGCCGCTTTCGATAAGATCTGGCTCTGGACCAAAACCCATATGCAGGATACCAACCCCTATGGGCTCTTCTCCTGGCAAACCGATTCAAGCGGTGAAGTCTTAAGCTATGAACCGGCGCCGGACGGAGAAGAGATGATCGCGATGGCGCTATATTTTGCTTCCCATCGCTGGGGAAATAAGGCGGCGCCGTACGACTATTCGGTCCAGGCAAAAAAGATCCTTGATAATATCCTCAAATACGAAATGACCTCCGACTACTATTTAACCTTCAATGTTTCCGATAAAAACATTTTTAACCTTTCCTATTATATGCCGGCCTTTTACCGCTTATTTGCCATCTATACTTCCGACAACATCTGGAACACGGTTGCCAAAAACGGCTACGATCTGATCGATCGTTCCAAAAACGCTGCGACCGGCTTGGTTCCCGACTGGTCAAATAAAGACGGCTCGTTACAGAGCACCGGGCGGGATTTTTATTACGACGCGATGCGGGTCCCCTTTCAGGTTGCACTTGACGCCGTCTGGTTCGGGGCGACCGAACCGAGGGCGAAAACTTATCTTGATAAAATTATCGGATTCTTTGGTCCTCAATACGATACTTTTGGCAACAGGTACTCTTTGGGCGGGACCAAAACCAGGGACGACCATGTGGTTTCATGGATCGGTTCTTTTGCCGGCTCCGCAATGGGGGGATCGTCCAATACCGACAAGGTTAATTTTTTCAACCACTTGATGGCACAGCCGCTCCCCACCGGCCAATACCGCTACTACGAAATCTGCTGGTTGAACTTTGGACTGTTGATGGCCTCGGGAAACTTCAGGATTTACTGACTCACCCCCCGGCCCCCTCTCTATTCTAGAGAGGGGGAGATGATACAAAAAGGAAAGTCCCTCTCTTGAAAAGAGAGGGATTTAGGGTGAGTAATAGTATAGACACGGGGTCGTTTTTATAGTATTATCAATAAACCAGTTGTTTTATGATACAGAGGATAATTCGAGAATTTAGAAAATACAAAATAGCCTACCTCTTTCTGCTACCGACAGTTTTAGGGATGCTGACAATGCACGTCGGGCCGATCGCGCAGGGAATCTGGATGGCTTTTCTTGATTTGAACCAGTTCACCATCAACCAATACCTCTCCGCCCCCTTTATCGGCTTTGAAAATTTTTACAACGTCCTTTTAAATCCGGACAGTCCGGTTCGGATCGGGGTCTTCGAAGCGACCCGCAATACTATTATATACGCGATCATAGTTACCCTTGGTACTTTAAGCCTGGGGATGATCGTCGCTCTCATGGTCAACCGCCAGTTTTTTGGCAAGCGCCTGATCCGCACCCTCTTCCTCTTTCCGTGGGTTGTTCCAACCTATGTCACCGGAATTCTCTGGGGCTTCATGTGGCAGAGAGGGGTGGGGATCATCAATATCATTCTGGTTGATATCCTTCATCTTATGCCCGACAAGCCCTTTTGGCTGATCGGTCCCAACACCCTCTGGGCGATCATTATTCCGACCATCTGGCGTTACTGGCCGTTTTCCATGCTCCTCCTTTTAGCTGGGATGCAGTCGATCCCCGAAGAGCTCTACGAGGCGGCCGATATCGACGGCGCCAGCCCGTGGAGAAAGTTCTGGAGCATCACCTTTCCGCTTTTGACTCCGGTCTGGGCGGTTTTGATCCTTTTCGGGATGATTTACAACGTCTACAGTTTTAATATCGTCATCATGATGTTCGGTTTTGGAGCGGGGTTCCCCGGGGAGTGGGGCGACCTTCTGATGACGAATATTTTTCGCAACTCTTTTATGCAGTGGAACTTTGGGGCCGGAGCGGCCGCTTCGGTGGTCCTGATGCTCTGCATGATTTTTATGGTTAATATCTGGTTCTATTTCTACCGCCGGGCGGAAAAAAGGCTATGAGTCTTTCATACTATAAAAGGAAGAGGATCAACGACGTTGTCATCTCGACTATCATGCTGATCATTCTGGTCTTTACCCTTTTTCCGATCGTTTGGATGATCTACTCTTCCCTAAAAGAGAATACCGATATTCTGGTCGGAAAAATTCCCCTAAGCCACGCCAAGAACGATATCAAGATCATGCAGTTGGAAGGGGAGACCCTTTGGATCGGAACGGCGGATGGGGGGATCAATCGCTTCAATAAGCAATCCTTTAAAAAAGAACAGAATGTCTGCATCGAAACCGCTTCCACTTCTTTCAATTTTGACGGAAAAGAGGTCTGGATCGGCTCCGCCAACCGCGGCCTAAGCCGGGTCTTTAAGGACAACCTGAAAGAGAAAAAAGATTTTGACCTGAAGCTTGGCAATTACGACCGGGCGAAGGTGGTGGGGACCGCGTTGGCGCGCAACCGGCAGTTTGTCTGGTTTTCAATGCAGTACAAGGGCTTTGAAAAGGTGATCGAATTCAACACCGAGACCGAAAAGATCCACCGGGTCTTCAATTTAAAAAACGATCTTTATTCTCCCCAGCAGATCCAGTCGATCCTTTACGACGGGGAGTTGTTGTGGGTGGGGACCGACAAGACGCTTATTAAATATAATTTGGTAAAAGACCGGATCCAGAATATTTATTCAATCATCGGCCACCTGCCGTTGGGGGTGGAGACGCTTAAAAAATTTGACGACCGGCTGATTTTGGCCGGCAAGGTTGGAGCGTTTGTCTTTTCTCCGCAAAAAGAGCGGTTCGAACAAAAAATTATAAGCGGGCAGGTTGACAGCGTTGACGTCGCGGCCGGGCGGATCGCGCTGGGGAACAATACCGGTTTTGTCGAATATTTTCCCGACGGCGGGACGTTCAAAAGGCATGAGGATCTTTTTCGTCCGATGTCTTCCCACGCGGAGATAATCGAAGACGGGGAGCTGGTTCCGGCGGAAGTTTCGGCGGTCGTCCAAAATGGCAAATATGTTTATGCCGGATCGTCCTACGGCCGGATCAGTAAATACAGCATAGAAAAAGATGAGGTTATCGCCACTTCCGGAGCGGCCAAGGGGCGGCTGGTGGTCTCTTTTGTGAATTATCTGGACATGTGGAGAAACATCGATTTTGGGCTCTATCTCAAGAATTCATTTTTGATCTGCGGGGCGGCGATGGTCTTTTCGATGATCTTTGCGACCCTGGCGGCGTACGCCCTGGCGCGTTTTGATTTTCCCGGCTCCAAGCTTTTTTCGGTCACGATTTTGGCGACGCAGATGGTCCCGGGGATTATGTTTTTGATTCCGATCTATTCGATGTTCGTAAAATTTACCGAAACTACCGGGATCCCTTTCAAAGGGACCTATTACGGGATCATCTTTGTCTATTCCGCCTTTTTTATTCCGTTTTCAATCTGGATTTTGCGCGGGTTCTTTGCCGCTATTCCACGCGAGCTTGAAGAAGCGGCGACAATCGACGGCTGTTCTCCGATCCAGGTCTTTTGGTACATTGTTTTGCCTCTGGCGGTTCCGGGAATTATTGCCACCGGGATCTGGACCTTTTTATCGACCTGGGACGAGCTGATCTTTGCCTGGGTTTTGACCTCGGCGGAGACGATGACGATCCCGGTTGGGATCCGCAACTTTGTGGGGAATTACCAAAACCGTTTTGATCTGATGATGGCGGCGGCGGTGGTGGCGACGGTTCCGGTCATGATCATCTTTTTTCTATTGCAGAAATATATAGTTAAGGGATTAACGGCAGGGGCGGTCAAGGGCTAAAATAACCTGAAATTTTTTAAAAAACATTCCGAAATATATTTAAGGAGGTGAAATTATGAAGAAGCTAGCATTAATATTCGCTCTGATTTTTATTGTTCCGATGCTTTGCGGTTTTGCGGCGGCTCCAACTACCGGCGGCAAAAGCGCCGGCAAAGCCTATCCTTATTTAATCGATAATTTTGAGGACGGGACCTACACCAAGGATCCGGAGTGGTTTGTTTTTGACAACCTTATTCCGACCATTGTGAAGAACGCCAAGCTGCAGGACGGAGAACCGTCGGTTATTCCCAACCTTGGTATCTATTCGCTGAACATGAAGGGGATGGCGAAGAGCTGGTATGTTGGCGGTATGGGCTCCATGCTGGGCGTTGACGCCACTCCTTACACCAGTTTTGAAATAGATATCTATGGTATGGGAGAAGGGAGCGGCAAGCTCAAGATCGAGCTTTACGACGACGACAACGGCAACACCGATGTTGAAGTCGACAAGAGCTGGAAAGCGATCTATGACGATGTCTGGTCGTCCGAAATTGACGTGAACTGGAAAGGGTGGAAGCATGTTTCAATCCCTATGTCCAAGTTCAAAAACGACGGGCGCGGGGATTTCAAGTGGAACCCCAATCTAGCGAACGGTTCGGGCGGACTGGTCAAGATCCAGTTGATCTGTGTTGCCGTGACCGAGACCGGAGAGATTAACTACAATATCGACAACCTGGAATTCGGTTTGAAATAAAGATTCTTTAACGGTTTTTAAAGGGACAAGAAGTAACATTCTTGTCCCTTTTTTTGTTAATCATCCTGCCATATTGCATTTTAGGCCAGTTTACATGGCCCTGGAAAACGGCCTTGACAAATTTAAGCAATTCCGTTACACTATTGATAATATTGCCATGCAAAAATATCAAAGATTGGCCAAAATTGCACTAAATAAGCTTAATTTTAAAGAAGATGCAAAAATAGTAGCCATTTTAGGTTCGAGGCAGGTTGGTAAAACTACTCTTTTAATTGATTTTTCATTGGATTGGAAAGGAAAGGTTATAAAATATCTGGGAGACCGACTGGAAGATGCTTTGCTGTGGAAGGGGAAATTTTCCGATCTTAAAAATAAATTGGAAGTTGCTATCGGTTGTCCTTTGGAAAAAATTGATTTGCCGGTATTGTTGATTTTTGACGAAGTACAAAAGATTCCGGAAGCGTTTAATAACCTTAAGATTCTTCATGATGAGTTTAAGGAAAAAATAAAAATCGCGATTTCCGGTTCAAGTTCTCTTTCCCTGCTGCATAGGACCAGCGAATCGCTGGGAGGGCGGGTTGAAATTGTGAATATGTATCCGCTTTCCTTCACAGAGATATTAAGCGGCGCTCCCCGTCCTTTATGGATGGAAAAAAGCCGGATGGATTTTGAAACAATAAGGTCCGAAGCCTTGGGGTTTTCGGATGCCAACGAAAGAGCGGAAAACGTCTTGGATAAAGCGCTGTCTTACGGTTTGTTTCCGGAGGCGTACCTTCAGGACAACATTGACGAGGTGAAATTGCTGCATCAAAACTACCATCAAACTTATATCGAAAAGGACGTTCGGGACTTAAGAGAGGTTGGCAATGTGCTGGATTTTGATCTGGTTTGGAAAATTGCCCACCGCACCTGCGGGCAAATTTTAAATTATACGAACATATCCAGGGAAACCGGATTGGCCTTTAACACCGTCAAGAAGTATATTTCCGTCCTGATCGCTTCGTTTAACGTCTGCTTGCTCCCTTCTTTCTGCAAAGACATAAGAAGCCGGCTGGTGAAATCTCCGAAGCTTTTTTCGGTTGACATCGGTTTTTTTAACCATTGCCTTAATTTATACGGCAAGGCGAATTTGATTTCTTCCCAGTTGGTGGGCAGGACCTTTGAATCTCTGATGGTTTCTGAGTTTTTTAAGCAGGAGCGTTCTTACCTGTTTGGCGGAGAGCCGTATTTTTTTAGGACCGCGGCCGGCGCGGAAGTTGACCTGGTGGTCGAACAAGGATTGGATCTTTTTGCCTATGAATTCAAATATTCCGAAAAAGTCACAAACTCCGATTTTTCGGGAATAAGATCACTGATGGAATTATCAAAAGGGCGGCTAAAAAGAGGATTTGTTTTAAGCCGTCAGTCCCATGCGGAAAAATTTGCCGACAATCTTTTTGCGGTTCCCTGGTGGTTTTTCTGCAGTGTAAATTAGTCTTGACTTTTTTATATGCACATGTAAAAAAGTCAAAGAAAGGTTTTTATATTGTTTCGGCCTCCCGTTTTTTTGCCTAAATCCCCGGTTAAAAAGGGACAAGAATTAACATTCTTGTCCCTTTTTTTGTGGGGACCAAAATAACCTGCAAACTTTGTCAATAATTGATTTTTGCTGAAGCGCATAGTTTCCCCCTTCAGGATTTTCTAAGTTTTTAAATCCTGTTTTCGCCAAGTTTCGATCACCTCCCTTCTTTCGATGCTTAAGGCTTTTACCCTGCCGCAAACTGCACTTTCACGTATAATATCGAGCCTTAATTGCTCCACAAACTTTCCGTGCTACCATTGGTTTGGGCAAGGCGACCTCTGGCACTAAATCGAGGTCGCTGATAAAATCAGCGCCTCCTGAAATTTCCTGAGGCCCGCCTTGCCTTAAGCCATTTTTTTGTTGCACTTTCCAGGCAAAAGAGAGTACAATATCAATCGGAGAAGAGTGCCAAAACCTGTCCTTATCCCTTTATTCGGGATTTGAGGATCCGATTTAGTCGGAAACCTCGTTATGATATTTTAGGTTAGGCATTTTTCTCCTTTTTCGTTTCGTAATCAATAATAAAATTGCTCTTCCTGATCATCATAGAAAAAGCTACTCTTAGGAACTTATTGGCTGCCGCGCCGTAGGCAACCTGAATATGCTTGCCCTTATCACAAAGCTTGTTCTTGTATTCGACAAACAAAGGTTCCCAGCGGCAAATATCCCTAGCGAGGCTAAAGAGCGTATGCCTTAAGTAAGTATTGCCGACTTTGGTGATGCGATTGGTCTTCCGATCCATTGTTCCGGACTGGTAGCGGGATGGATTAATGCCGGCCAGTTTAACCCACTCTTGAGCATTGTTGTATTTGTAGGGATTGCCGATCTCGGCAATGAATTCGGCAACTCTGATAGAGCTGAGTCCTTGAACCGAAAGCAGATAGACGCCGGGCGTTTCCGCCAACAAGATGGCGGTTCGGCGCTCCAATTCGTCAATCAAATTATCAAGCGATTCAAGGAGAGCAAGATTGCTTTTTAAGACATGGAGATGTATGGCCGCCTCCTTATCATTGCAAGGCAAGATATTTGCTGCGTGCTTGATGATTTTGTTTGCCCAACACAGGCCGACCCCTTTTGTTTGAGTTTTCAGCAAGTCCAGCATTTCATGGGGAGAAAGGGCGGCCACCTGTTGCGGAAGAAGGTTTAATTTGAGGAGGGCGCGGGCAATCTTGCTCTCCCAGAGCTTGGTAAAAAGACCGAATTTGCTGCGGCATTCTTTGAGCAGTCCCGGCCAGACGCGGTCCAGGTCGCGCAGCATTTGATTCTTCAGGATCACCTTGTCCTTGCATTTTGCGCGGCGGAATCTGGTCAGCAATTTTAATTCCGTGTAGATGTCTCCATCCGGCCGGAATTCTCTCCCCTTACCCAAGAGCATGGCTTCACTTATGGCTTTTAAGTCAATCTCGTCGGTTTTGACATAATCGATATTCAGCACTCTGGTTTTGAAAGTGGCATAAGGATTGAAGAGCAGCACCTTAAAGCCATTGGAACGCAGATGTTCGACTAGGGTTTCGTGATAATGACCGGTAGCTTCCATGCCGATTACAATCGACTCGGTCTTCAGCTTTGAGGCCTGCTGCTTGATTTTTTCCAGCAGGAGATTAAATCCTTGCCTGGAGATATCAAAAGTGAACGGCTTTTCCAGCACATTCTTGTCAAGATCAAAAATCATGGCCTTGTGGAAGTATTTCGCGACATCAATCGCCACATAAAGAACCGGATCCAAGACAATGTTAAATTGATAAGCTGTTTCCCCTGTTCTTCCGATAAACTCTTTTACCTTTGTTGACATGATAATTCCCCCTTAACCCCGGAGCAGTAGGGTTTTAACCTTTTTTCCTTGCCGGATCCTAAAGTAGCTCTCATAGTATACCCCAGGAATTTTATCGCTCCATTGTAAAATAATGTGAAATTTCCGAAATTGCCCCACGAAATAAAAACATAAGATAATGTGAAATTTCGCTTTCATTTTGACGATATATATATAGAAAGAAAGGAGAGTGAGAGAGATGATAACACCGGTTCGAATCCCTGGCGGTACAGATCTCCGTTTGCCTACAGCGGTCTCTAATTTTAAGAGATTTTCCGGTAAAGTGGTCAGGGCCTTGTCTTTTGGGGCTTCGGTATGCATAACCACTGTGGCCGGATATAAATTATTTGGAAGCGCCTATGAAGCGGCCTTTATCGATTTCTCTAGTTTTTCTGCTTTTATGCTGGTTTTGGGAGAAACCACACTTGCCAGCCTTTCTTTAACCTGGTTGGGAAGATTTGGAATTAGCCGCTTATGGTATAGGCCCATGGTAATGAGAGCGATGCGGGTTGACGAAAAGTATATCTCTTCACTCTCTAATCCCGCGGACAAAGCACCTCTTTTGCAACATATTGTCGGTTGCGGTGGCAGGATTGCCGATTTAACCGATGATCCTTTTGCCGGCAAAGTCATGGACGAAATCTCCAGGAGATTTGCCGCTCAGACAATCGTCTCCGCACCAAAAACAGCCCCATTGGCAATGGTTCCAGCGGCGCCGCAATTTAGCGGAGGAGATCTCCTTTCAATAATAAGGACCGGAAAAAAACCCCAGCGCTTTTCCGCGTATCTTTCGATCATCAGAGGAGGAGCGGTTGGCGACTGTGAATGGCTGTTGGCGGGCGCGGCCGGCTTAGTTAAGCCGATGTTTTTGTCCGTTGAAATCAAGGCTTTGGCTGATCGGATCAGGGATATTGCTCTGGCAAAACAGGTGGAAGAACAAAAAAACAAAGGGGGAGAAAGGGGGGGGGCAAAAATAGAATTGGATCAAAAAACAAAAAAGCTTATTGAAGATATAGAAAAAATTAACTCGACAACCGCGGAAAACGATCGAAAACTTATCGCGGAGAAAATTCGTTTTTTCGCGAGAAAAATGGCGGCAAAAGGGAAAGGGATAAAGATAGAGGCGAAAGATTTGGAAGATTTAAAGAAAGTATTGACCAACAAGCTTGAAAAAGGGACGGGACTTCAAGCGGATGAACTGGCACTTGTTAAAATGGCTCTTGACGCGTTAAAGCAGGCGGAATCGGATCGGGCGGAAAAAGCATCGGGAGGAGACGGAGCGGGAGCTTCCGGAGGATCGGGTCAGGCACAGGCCGCGGCGGATTCCGGAGGTGGCGGAAAATGATAAGTTTAACACAAAAAATAAGTTGGATCGGTTTAAAAACCAGCACCGGATACAATCCGGAATTGGCGAAAGTATTGGGCCGGCATTTTGGGTCCGAACAGTTGGGGCGGCAGATCGCCTCCGATTCGGCGGTTGTTACCGCCTTCACCGGCCGGCTGGATATTGAAATGGCGGCTCGAAAATACGGGCTTTTGGGGAGCGGATTGACGCTGGAGTTGAAAGAGAGGAGATTGGCGGGAGAGAAATTATTTAGAGGTTTTGGGTTCTCATTTACCGAACAATTTGCTTTTGCTTTGGCGGGGGAAAGCGGTTTCCCCACGGTTGGAAAAACAAGCTTGCTTGACCGGTTGCATATAATGTTAAAAGGGGAAGATGCGGAGGCGGTGACCGCGCAACCAACCGGTGTTCCTGCCGCGGGCGGTGGAACTAAAGGGGGAGGCCCCTTGTTATTACACCGGCTGGAAGAAGAAAAAAATCTTCTGGCTAAAATTATCGACAAAAAAACTCCTCCCCTTGAAGTGGAGAGGATTTTACGCTTGATAAAGGATTCCGCCGAGTTTTCTCCTCCCAAAGATATTGTTGAAACAAGAAGAGTTTTACGAAAAGCGCAGAGAATTGGGACATATAAACGCCTGGCGGGTGAAGCCCTTAAGGCAATCGAGGGGAGCCGGACCGTTGAGACCGATATCGATTGCATAGCCGAAGAACTAAAAGAGATTCAAAACCAGATGAATGCCGAAGTTCCGGAAATTGCCCTGATGTTTATGGAAGGTGGAAGAAGGGAAGTCCAGCAGGGGTTAATCCATCTGGTCGCCCAACAGGCCTATTTGGAGGCAGGCGATTCCAAAGATAAAGTCAGTATTCCAAAAGCGGTGCAGGACGCTATCCAGATGGCCAAAAAGAGCCTGGTGGTTGACGACAAGAAAAGACAAACGGCAGATCCCAAAGCGGCCGCCGGTAATTTTTCGAAACTGGTGGTTGATCCGATGCTGCATCCGGAAAACGGGGTAGTCGCGACCGGAGCCACAACCAAAGCGATCTCTGCACCCAATCTCAATATGTTGATTGAAATTTTTACCGACGAGAAGGCCGCTTCAATTTCAAAACGAGCGGCGGAAGCGGTTTTGGCCAGCTTTTTTGCCGGCAGGGAGGAAGAAGTTTTAAGTTACATCGAAGCGGTTTTGATTGGAGGGGATTTTAAGGCGGCGGCACTGGGATTGGAGGTGGCTCGAGCAATTTATCCGACCTTAAGCACCTCGGACAAAAAACTAAAATTAGAACGGAAAGTTTGGGCTTTTAATACAAGAGGCACAACTTTGGGGCTGGGGGAGGAAGTTAGGAATACAATCAGGCATTTTGAGTTTACCAAAAGAGTCAACGCGGTTGACCCCGATGCCCCAACATTAACGTGTCCCGCTCCTAAAGTTGAAGAACCGCAGATTTTACCCAAAGACGATACTCCGGTTAGAAATACCGGTTATGTTCTGGCGAACCACAAAGTTAATTTTATTAAATCATTGGTAATGGAATATTTTGGAGATGCCTCCGAGCGGGTCAGGAAAAATGCAACTGTCCAGCTTATCGAATCGGCCAGGTTTTACGAACAGATGCTTGATCGCATAAGAGGGAATATGGAAGTTGTCGGGGCGGTTTCGGCCGCAAAGACCGATCGAAGGGAAGACGAAGAGGTCATGATCGGGAACCTTTCGGCCTTTTTGGTCTTGATTGCGAGGGCGATCAAAAAAGGACAATTTGGCCGCGACGCGGTCCTTCTTTTTGAGACGGAAGGAGGGGCAGGGACCAGATCTCTGATGCTGGGGGTGGCGGAGGATGTCAGTAAAGGAGGAATAAGGTTAGGATATGTTCCTTTCTCAATTATGTCGCTGATGGGAGCGGCAGAGATCTCTTTTCAGCTCCCAAATCATGGAAAAGGAAGAGTGGTTTTGCTTGGTTGCGACCAGCTTCTTAAAAGCTATGCTCTTTTTAAGGATGACTATCAAGGGATAAGGGTAGGGGAAAAGTTTTTAAGAGATACCGATTACGGATTGCATATTATGACGGTTAAAGCACAGGTGGAAGGGGTTCCAGACGGACAATTAGGCTATCTTAAGGGGTTGGGACAGGCGGTTTTTGATGGAGAAGGGAAATTAATCCAATTTATCGAAAAGCCCCCTCTGGCAGTTTTAAGAGAGGGGATCAGGAGGCAGGTTTTAAGCGGTAAATTGGGAGGAAAAGATTATTGGACAGATAACTTGCGCAAAATTACCAAACTGGGCGAAATGAAAGCGGCGGATTTGTTTAAAGAGGTTTGCCTACAATGTGTTTCTTCTGGTCTTACGGCAATTGCCGGAAATTGGGAAGAATTTCTGGCGCGGGCGGCCCAGGCGACCAAAGAAGAATGGGCAAAAGTACCGCATGGAGGAGTAAGTGATCACCAGTGGGAAGAAGCAAGGCAGTTGGCCAATGCCCTTTTCTATACTTATTTGAATACTTTTGTTATGTCGATTACGGAAGAATTGGCGGATCAATTGGAACGGGCGTTTAGTAGACCGAGCCATGATCCTAAAACCGGGAAGGAAAACCCGGCTTTGCCGCTTAATTTGCTTTTCAAGAAAGATCCTTATGTGGACTGGGCGCAGCTGCTGATGGAACCGATGATGATCGGAAAAGTTGATGCCGAGCATAAATCCATTGATGCGATTGTTCAAGACATTGATAATCTTGAAGATATCCAGAAAAAAGTAAAAAGCCATGGTTTTGCCAAGCGGATAGAGATTGGATTCAATTTGACGGAGAGAAACATCAGGGCATTGCGAAGTGTTCCAAGAAACGATCCAAGATGGACTCCACTGAAAAACCTGATTTGTCTGCAGGCCTGGCTGGCAAGAAAAGAAGAAAAAGAGGGATGGACGCCGGAACTGGTGCATATGCAAGATTGGATCGAACTTTGGCGGATTGCCAGAATGGTGGAAGATAAATCGAAAGGAGTGGGGGTCGCGGTTTTGGACCATTTTTCGGATACCGGGACGGTTGAGGAGATTTTTAGGAAGTATATGGAAATTTTCCACCAGGACTACTTTATGCGCCTGATGTATCGGGACATAGAAGGATTGAACGAGCCGGCTCCGGATGGAGCGGATATTGGAACCATAATGAGGAAGAATATTGAAGAGGGGGCGTGTTTGGGGGAGATTGAGTTTACAGGGGAAGAGAATTATGAATTGTATGGAAAGAAAGGAATCAAAATAGGCGAGGTTGTTATAGAAGATATCTCCAAAGTTTATATCGGACGGGGGACCAAGCTGGCCGCCGGCACGGAGATTAAACCGTACACAATCCTGCTGGACGCGGAGATAGCGCAGCCGGTAAAAATTACTCCCTATACCGTTATAAACGGCGCCAGGATTACCGGTAAAATTGAATTTCCGGAAATGACCTTTGATTTGAGCAAAGGTTATCCCAAGCCGAGTGTGATTCCGGTTGCCGCCATGCGGATGCTTTACGATGTGATTCATACGGACGAAGAAAAAGTGCTGGTCGTTCCGCCCAACATCGCCATGGCAACGGTTGAACTTTATGACGGGGTGCTTGAGACCGGATACACCAGGATTTGGGGCGGAAAGAAAGAGGACGGCAAAGTGGCCGACCATGAAATTGTTTTCGGGACAGGAATGCCGTTTAAAGTGTTGTGCAACTTGGTTCAAAAAAGGGTCCGGCGCACTCCTCGCGCCATAAGGGGAGGTAAATAGCCATGGCAAGCGCTTCTGCAGTCCAACGGGCACTGATAATGGTGAAACCGGATGCGATGGTTCCCGGTTTAAGCGTGAAGGCGGCAAATAAATTGGTGCAGAGGTTACATGAAGCGCACAACATTAATGCTAGTGTTAATGCTCCGATTTTATTTATGCCGACCCCGGAATTTGTAGACCGGTTTTATTCCGAAGCGTGGAGAACGCTGGATGAAGGATTAAGAAGGGAATTGGCGCTTCGTTTTATCTCCGCCAGCTCTAATCCCGGAGTTTTGCAAGCCCCTATTTTGGCGTTTGTTGTTGAAGCGGAAGTGCCGGCGGGGAAAAAGACCCTCTATGATTTTTTAAGGGATCCGTCGGTAGTCGGTCCGACCTGGCCGGAGAAAGCTGTTCATGAAGGCTTAACCCATGAAGACAAAGTGATTACGGCTGATCAGGTTAAAGCGTCAGTAAGATACCAGCTTAAACTTGAAGAAGAGGGGAGCTTTTCTCCTCCCTACGAAATTGATCCGAGGTTTAACGCGATACATTGTACTGCCACCCCCAAAGACGCGGATCGGGAAATCGATTTAGCATATAAAATGGCGATGAACTGGTTTCCTGTTTTAGGAGTAACGGATTATGCTAAAGAAGCGCAAAGAATAGCTTCTTATTTTGGGTGGGAATATAATCCGCGCCACTTTAGGTCCGATGATATCGAACTTTTGTTGAGGGATTGGAACAGCTCTCCCGACGGGACCGATTTCAAACTGGTTACTATCACCGGAGCTTCCGGTTCGGGGAAAAGCACTATTTTAGAAAGGCTTGACGAAAGTAAAAAAGCGGGTGTTATTCCGGTCTTTACCGACAGGATCGGAGCCGGCGGAATCGGAGAAGAATATGCAAGCCCGGAAGAATTTGACGCTTTTCTGGACCAGGGATTATTCGCGGCGGTTGAAGAGGCCTATGGCGCCAGGTACGGGGTATTAAAAACCTCGCTGCGTTTGGCCCGTTACAGGGGTGGAGTTCAAATGCTTGCCTGCGGACCGGCCATCGCCGCCGCTCTTAAAGAAAAAGAAATCGATGTCCATACTTTGTATCTTAGGGTAAGCGAAGAGAAGTTAAAAGAGCGGCTTAGGGAGAGAGAAGAGGAGAGCGACCGTCCGGCGGAGGAGAGGGAAAAGACAACCCTGGCAGTCAGGGAAGCATTGGAAAAATTAAAAGGGCAGTTTGATGTTGAATTTGAAAATTCGGGAGAACTTGATGAACTTGATCTTGATGCTATTCTTGATTTTATAGCGGCCAGCACCGGTTTGAAGCCAATGACTTATTCTTACGATTCTCCCCGTGCTTTAAGGGCGCGCAAATTGTTAAGTATGGCGGTAACGGCGGCCCAGGATCCGGCAATTGACGCAAGGACGCTGGGAACTATCCGCGGGGCTTTATACGGGCAAAAAGGGGAGAGGGCTATTTTGAACCTGTTAACTATTCTTATGAGAGATTCTTCAAGACTTCAAGAAGCCGGCCGCAATCCTCTCACGCAATTGGAAGCGGATGCTTTTTTGGATTTTACGCCTAAGCATGTTTTGGATACAATCGCGGTGGCGATCCAGGCTGGCCATACTCCCGAAACTTTCGCGGTGAGGAGTCCCGGATTGGGAGTCCTTTCACTTTTGGGTAACCGCGAAAGAGAGAAGAAAAATCTCGCGCGGATCAGGGAGCTTGCCGCGGCCATTCCGGAAAAAGAGCGGATTCTCCTGGTGGCAGCCCACGATTTGGGTAAACCGGGAGATGTTAACGATTTGGCCTACCACGATAAAAATGGATACGAGTTGATAGTGGATTGCCGGCTTTTTCAGGGGTTTCCATTCTTGCCTCTTGATGCCAAAAAAGTAAAAGAGGCGGAGGGAAAAATAAAGAAGATCCTTGATGGCAACAAGAAAAAAGAAGAGCTAAAAAAAGTTGAAGAGTTAAAAAAGGCGGAGAATGAATTAAGCCGCAGGTGCCTGGAACTGGCGATAAAACACCATCATGCTTTTGGCGGTTTCTATGTGGGGCATTCTTCTCTTGAAGTATTTGCCGAAATGCTGGAGGATGAAGATGTGAAAAAATTCCTCCTTGTAAATGGGAAGATTGATATCTTCAGGGCAAAAGCCCTGCTTGACCGGATTTTGTTTATCACCATTGCCGATATCGGCTCACACGGCAACCTTTCCAATTTGAGGGTTGAGACCTATTTTGAATTAAGAGAAATAATAAATAATATTATGGAAAAACATAAAAACAATCCTGGAGCGGCGATTGCAGAAATACGGACAATTTCGGGAAGAACAACCCCCTATCGGCTTGGAGCGGCGGTTTCGGTCCTTGATCAGATTGATCATGGCAAAGAGGGGAAGGAATATTTTATGGATTACCGTCCGGAGGGGCTGGCTGGTCTTAAAGATTATTGGGACAAGCATCTTGCGGCAAGCAACATCAGTTCGGAAATTATGAGCCATTTCCACCGAATCGAGTTTTTGTACGCGTTTCCGCTGTGCGATTTGGCGAAGGATGAAAGCAGCAATACCGAGGAGAATGTGCGGCGCGGCCAGATAACAGCGAATCCGCTTCTTTTTACGTATCTTGGGTTTTTGGTCGCCGAACTTCAAAAGCTTGATCGCGGCAGAAGAACACCAGTTAAGAAGCTTAGCGTTAAACTGGTTGATAAAAATGGGGTTTTGATCTTTGGCTTTGCCAATGAAAAAGCATTGGAAGCATTAAAAGGCAAATTGAAAGACGGTCTTCCGTTGGACGTTACGATTGAAGATCGGGACACAGATAATCCTGCCGTGGTTATTATGCTCAAAGAGATTGACGTTGCCGCACTCAAGGCAAGCGAAATCGCAGAGAAAAAACTAAAGAAGAATTAATTGATTCCTTCCCGCCCCG
Source organism: candidate division WOR-1 bacterium RIFOXYB2_FULL_46_45 (assembly GCA_001771585.1). Taxonomy (GTDB): domain Bacteria; phylum Margulisbacteria; class WOR-1; order XYC2-FULL-46-14; family XYC2-FULL-46-14; genus XYC2-FULL-46-14. The sequence continues at coordinate 614,315 of MEUE01000001.1, read as the reverse complement.
ATTGAAAAAGCGGAGACTTCATGGTTGGTGTGTTCTCCAATTATTTTTAAATGTCTGGCTGCTCCTTGCGGAAGGTCGTTATATCTTGTAATCCCTACGGTTGGCCTAAGCCATCCGGGATATTCTTCATAAATTGGCACGGTCCGCATTAAAAATTCAGTGACCGCTCCTTTTTTCAATCCTGGCGGAAAATCCGGACCCGATGTATAAGCGGGGCAAAAACGGATAGTCCCCAAAGTGTCAAGCCGGTCAAGGCAGCTTACCGCCAGAGAATCGATCCTGGCATTTAGCCCGATCCCGTATCGTAAAAGAACCATGTCCAGCCACCCGGCCCTGAAAGATCCCCGCCAGGGGTTGCCGCGGGTGGAATCGAGCAGTACATCCGGACAGATAGCTGGAGGTATTTCGGTCGGGAACGGACCGACCGCGTGGCGGGTGTGGTAGGCCCGGATTGAACCGATTATCTCAACTTGATCCAAAGTGATAGTGGTTCCGGCATAATCTTGTATGGCTTCCGCCAATATGTTGGTTTTGGTTACATACGGTTCCGGTCCGTATTTTGGATGGAGCAACGCTCCTTGCGACCCCTCAAAAACAATGGAGATGTTTCCTTCTGCGAATTTTTTCTCTATAAAATCAGGAGCGATAATTAAGTTTTTCTCCTGGAGAAATCGTGCGTAAGATAAATATTTTTCCAAAATAATTTTTGGATTAAAGTCGTTCGGATTATAATGCTCGCTTGCCCTGCTCGAACGGGTTTTTATTTGCATTGCCCGTTTGTGTTTTTCTCTGCAAATATCGGTCAGCTTCCTTTCCAATGCGCTTCTTTTTTCCGAGTCCCCCAACGCGTCAATTAGTTCTTTGAGTTTTATTTTCTCTTCTTTATCGTTTTCCGCTTCTCCAACCCCTCTGCCGATACTGCCGTGTTCACCGTCTCCCCTTGCCGCTTCTTCCATTCTGCCCAGCGCCGGATGATAGGGGAGAATAATGGTGGAATCTTCAAAAATCCTGATTTTATCCGGTTTAAACAGGGCTTTCCCAAAACGATCTTCCAATATTCTCATTTCCTCGAATAAGAGATCAAGGTCGACTAATTTTGAAAGGATCCCGATCGTATTGCCTTCAACCAGGATTCCGGATGGGACCTGGTTAAAGACACGGAATTTTCCGGAAGGATGGACCACTTTGTGTCCGGCGTTGGGGCCTCCGCTGAAGCGCGCGACAATTATCCAGCGGTCCGGGGCAATTTCTCTGATGCGTGAAACGACAAAATCGGTGTTGGCCCCTTTTCTTTCGTCTCCCCACCCCAAACCGACAATTGCGTGGGCGCTTTTGAAAGGGAGTGATTTACGAGAGAAAAAGCCGCTGCGGAACGGCTGTGATCCGCTTACGATTGTAGGAAGCTTTATCCCTCCCACCCTTATGCTCTTAAATCCGAAATAGGACATTTTAAACACCTCTTTCTATATATATATCGTTAAAATGGTGGCCAAATTTCAGTGAAATTTTTTTATGAGCCCAACGAAGTTAATTTGGGCGGGATAGATTTAGCGTGAAATTTATGTTTCATTTTAACGATATATATATAGGAGATAAAAGGAGGCGGAGTGAACATGGCCGGTAATTATGTCGGATTCGCCTGGCGCACCACTCAAGCGGTGAGGATGATCCATCATCTCACGCTTGGGCACAATGGAAATATAAGAAATATCTCCAACGGAGTTAGAACCGATTGGTATGGCAACGGGACCGCCGCGGTTGTCAAAGATGCGCGGATGGCCATGGATGGTTTTCTTTCCCGCAAAGACCAAATTTTTATTGAGATGTCGCAAGGGATGGAAGCGATTTCAGAAATCTCGCGGCAGAATGAAAAATTGGGAGAAGCAAGCTTAGCTGAAACAAGTTTTTATGCTGGACTGGCGGGGCTTTGCCGGAGAATGCAAAACAATGAAGAGATAGACGCTTCGGAAATCACTGCCCAAATAACAGGGTTAAAAGAGATAATCAAATCGCAATCATCGTGGAGAAGCCGCCGTTTGGAAAAAAAGTTTGAAGGATTATTCAAGTCACTGGGAACGGTCTTGACCACCAACAGCGCCGCTTCAGTTCAGGAAGCGACGCTTAGAGCCGCCGATCTCTCTTCCAAGCTATCTGCCAAAGATATTACCAAGGCGTGGGGACTTAGGATACTCTCCGCCCTTGCCATAACTGTCTCGGTTCTTTATTCTTCCTATCGTCTGTATACACTTGGGGCGGTTATTGCCGCGGGGATGGTTTCCGGACCGCTGCTTATTACCGCGGCCGGACTTTTATTTGTAGCCGAGTTATTCTTTAACGGTTTGGCGGTCAAGTATTTTTGGTCGGTTGTGAAAAATGCCAGAAAAGCGATTGGGGAGGGATGGTATCCGGAGATCAGGGAAAGTTTGGTTCCCGATCCGGAAAAGCGGCCCTTTTATGCCTACCTGTTAACAATGGTGGACGAGCCCGCTTCGGCAATCCGGCCGAATGTAATCAGCCATGTCCGCACCGCTTTGCGTTACGGCAAGAAATGCCATACCTTTGTGGCCGATATGTCTTCTTTTCTCTTTAACAAGATGTCGGCCAACGCCTCCGCGAACAAAGGGAAAGAGATGGTCGCCCGCAAACTGGTTATAGAAAAGATGATTAGCGCCCTGGGAGTGGAAAGGATCAAGGCCGACGAGATTTCAAGCGTCCTCGCTTTTGAGGGGACAGAGATTGACGATCCCGATTGCCGTTTTCACTCGGTGGCGAGAGTGGCGGAGCTTGCCCAGCCGTATTCGATCAGCCAGCGCAGTATCAGGAAACTTGGAAGGACCATGGCGACTTGTTTTGAAAGCTTTAATTTCGGAGGAGTAAACGATCTGCTCAGAACAACCATTACCCAGGAGGCGATAAGGGAACAGCTTATTGAACTGGGAGTTGACCCGCTCAAAGTGGAGACCCTGGCTCATTTGATGCGGCAGAAACTGGATTCACTGGTCCGGCAGGCCAATATTGCCAAGCTTGCCTATGCTATTTTTCAGGGACAGGCTTTGTCAGAGGAGAGCCTAAGTCTTTTTTATAGCCACCTCCAGGAAGAATTTGATTTAAGCGAAGAACAGGCCAAAAGGATAGTTGCTCAAATCGATTCAAACTACGAACAGATCAACCGTGCCGCGGACAAGGTTGTGGGGCGGTACGATTTTTCGGCCAATCGCGGCAGCGTGGAACAGAGGAAACTTTTTTATCTGGCCCATGAGATTATGTCGCAATTTGCCGAGAATAACAAAAGGATCTCGCTGATTGCCGGGTCTTTGAGGGAAAAATGCAATCATGTCGTGCAGAGTGTCCTCCACTGTAAATTTGGCAAATCGAAGAAGATCTCCAATGCCATCGCGCTCGGAATAAACGGCTTATATAAATTTGGGGATAAGGTGGAGGGGTTTATTGCCAGAGAAGGTCTTCCTTTTGAGCAAGCTGTCCAAAAAGCGATGCAGGAAAGAAAAAGCGAAATAGCCGCTGTTGTACAGAGAGTTGGGACGGCGGAAGGGCTGGATGCGGGACAGGTTGAGGAAATGGCGGACAAACTTTTTGAAGTCATCGAGGAATCTTATGAGTACAAGCATTTTGCGGCGGTTGAATTTTTGGGAGCGGTGGTCGCCAAGGTTGAAGATGTTTTAGGGAAAGATCCGGCGGTTTTGGAAGAGAAGCTATTGGAAGAGGTACTAAAAGCATTTAATCTTGGAAATTCCGGAGACAAGAAACAAAAACTTTCCATCGCGATTTCTTTGGTCCTACAGGACTTAGGAATAAGTAAACGCTTTTCGGCCAAGCAAAGGGAGGAGCTGGATAAGATACTTGAAAGCACTGCCGATCCGGCAAAAAACAAGGATACTAAGGATGCTTTGATTGAAAAACTTGAAAGAGAATTGGGTCTTCCAAAACCATTAGCGGAACAAATAGTTACCGCTTACATAGAAATGTTTAACCGGCAGGTGGGGAAAATAAAAGAGTTGGTTAAATCCGCCGAAGCATTGGCCTTGCGCCGGGCAATTCCAAAAGTGGAATTTGAAGGGATCCCCGGCGTTGATATCGACTTAAAAGCGATCAAAGAAGAGGTGGACGAGCGGGTGCAATTGGTTCGCAATCCCTATCGTGGAGGAGCAAAAGCCGGAGTCGCCGACGGCTTGATCAAGGGATGGAGCATTCCGGTTTATATCGGCGAAGCGGAACGGAAGATCGTCATGCGGATGGTTGAAGAGAGGATTTTTGGGCGCAGGCACGTTCCGCAAGAAGTGATCCGCTTCATCGATGCGGAGATATCCGGCGCCAGGGGATTAATTCCCCGGACGGTCGACAGCGGACTGTGCGATGCCGATTATATCGCGACCAGGCTGGTTGAAGAGATATTGTCCGGCAAGACCTTTGAATCTGCCGCCGCTATTTTGCTGGCGGAATGGGGTATAACCGGAACGATTCCGCCGAAACTGCTTTCCAAATTAGTTAGAGCGGCTGAAATGATTGAAAGGCGGATTTGTCTCGGCAGAGTCATAAATGAATTTGGAGTCAACCTTGATTACGATATCTCATCTCTTCCGGCGATAGTGCGGAAACACGCTGAAGCGATCAGAGGGGAGGTTAGGGCCGGAGTTTTTGAAATAGCCGGCACCGCCGAACATTATTACCTGCGGCTCGCTCCGCGGGCCCGTTTTGACCGGAGGATCGAAGAGCCGCTTGCCAGGCATTATCAAAAATTTATCGACGAATATTCAGAAGAGGTTCCGGAAGAGCTTAGAAGGCGGATCAATAATGAAATTATACTGAAAGTCGGCGGGAGAGAAAACAACGTAGAACGGTTTGTTGCTCTGGTTCTGGGGGAGACCGCCAGGGGAAGGAATGTCGCGCAAATTGTTGCCGCGTTGAGGACCTGGCCCAATATGTCAAAGATAGAAGAGAAAGAGCTGGTTGCAATTATCAAAGAGCTTCGAAGCAGAAGCTGGCTCTCCCGGTTTTTTTCACACGCTTCGGACAATTTGGCGGATATCGGCACCCGGTTGGGTTCCGGTTACAATATTGTGGAATCCTTTATCGCTTTATCTCCCGATACTTACTCACAGGAAGAGGCGGCCGCTTTGAGGCAGGCGGCGCTTCCGATCAGAGGAACACTTGAAGAGATGACCGTGAAAAGGGATTTGGGAGCGATTACTCTTGTTCCCGGTCCGGGAGGGCGGCTGGTGGTGTGGAGGGGTGAAATGTTGGGAGTAAAGGGTCATGAGGCGGCCAAGCGCAAGCTTGAACAATATTACCACTATATCATAAGCCCGAATGGCCAGAGCGCGGAACAGGCGGCGGAAGAGCTGATTGTCACCAACCGGCTTCCCGAAATGCAGGTTAGGAAAGAAAAGATAGGGGATGAAATGTGTCGCCCGCGCTTTGCGGCGGCAATCCGTGAGCTTGCTCCCCGCCTTGAAACGGCTTTTGAAAAGATAAGGGAAGGGCTTTCCGAAGCGGACCGGGATGTGCGGCTGGACGACAGGATCAGGAAGCTTGGGTTTGAAGCGATCGGCAAAGTCGCTTCCGAAATGGAAGGTGTGGCGGAGGCAAACGGGATTACCGATTATTTGAAAGAAAAGACCCCGCAGATATCGGTCCTTAAATACACGGGAATACAGCTGGATGACGCTGATTACCGCTCCCCGGAAGACGCGGCCTTGTGGCAGATCCCGTATTTGCAGGAGCGAAAAAGTATTTATATGACCGGTATGCGGCAGTTTGGAAGGGAGAAAGGAAAACCGATTGCCGATTCTTTCCAGAGCGGCGGTAACGCTTATTGGAACTTCCCGAATATTGAAGGATCTGATCCCAACAATGGGGCAGTTGCTTCCTGGGGTTCCTGCACCGCCTATTCCACCCGGGCTTATGATGAAAGCTCGTGGTGGATTACCCAAATTCCCTACGTCAGCAGGCTTTCGAACGGAGGAGAAAGATATGAAGGTAAGTTTAAACTTACCAAACTGGTGAAATCTGAAAGTTACCCGGCTAAATTGCTTAAACTTGGATTAAGCGCCGTTGATTTGGCTTACGCGTTTTCTGCCTTGCAGTTTGCCGATGCCGGCCATTTTCTATCCCGCACCGGAAGAATGCCGGAGTTTTTGGCCCGGAGATTAGAAATGCCGGTAGATGAGAAAAAAATTATCGCCGGGGATGTCCATGAAATCTGGGCGGTGCAGGATACCACCACCGAATCGGAAGATATAGCTTCCTGCATAAGATTTTTACGGGGGATACTCAGTATGGATGGCAACGGGGTCAATCATTTATGGAACGGCCTGTTCCTTGAAGGGACCGGTCCGCTGGGGGCACACTCGGACAGTTTGGCGGGAGCCAATACTACTTTTTATGCCCGCTGGGCGCGCGGCAACCAGCCAATCTTATGGGATATCCTTTTCAGCGAAATGGGTTGGAGAAGAAAAATCCATTTTGCTTCCTTGTCGCTTTTCTGGTTGACCGGGTTTTTCCGTCCGGCGCTGATTGCCATGCCGCTCTTTTTTATGTTTGGCGGACTCTCTTCCGTGATAATGGGCAAGACCCCGGAACAGGCCGCGGTTTTCCTGGCGATGGTTGGCGCTACTTTCGGGATCAACATGTCCAGTTTCCTGGGGGTTATGAGAAGCAGGGGCTTTTTGGAAAAAGGATATTTAAAAGAGACACTGGGATGTCTTTATATCGAGTTTGGCGGGTTGGGAAGGATGCTCCAATCTTTTTACGAAGGAACGGTTTGGGGAGAGCGTCCGCCTTTTGTCCCTTCTCCCAAAGAAAGTATTGCCAGAGAGAGGGTTCCTTGGAGCACCCTCTGGTTTGAAATGTCATTGGCCGGTTCAAATTTACTGGCCTTGGCCTATGCTCACGATTATGTCTTAAGCCAGCAGGGGCAGGCGGGGATGTTTGCCGCCGCTTTCTGGACATTATTGCATGCCGGGGTGGGAGCAGGAACACTTTTGGCATTTAACAGGGGAATTTATCGCGGCCGAGTGGATGACGATCCGAGCCGTTTGGATGAAGAGGGGAGTAAATCTCTTGAGATAAAAGAAGGTGTTAGAAATGCTTTTGCCAATTAGAAATGTTATTAGATATTTAAAAGGGAAGCCGCCACTGGAGTTTTCTCCCGGAAGGTTGGGAATGACCAGAAGGGAAGCATTGGTTGTGGGAGCTGGTCTTACCGGGTTAATTGCCGGCGCTACCGCGACTCAACACGTTCTTCAAGTAATTTCCCCTCCCGCGATAGAAAGGACTTCATCCTCCATAAAGCGTGGAGAATTGCTCGCCGGGTGGTGGGAAACTTTTACCGCTCCGATTCCCGGAGTAGCCGATGCGGTTTTTGTGAAACAGGAAGAAGAGAAAGACAAACTCCTGTGGGTATCGGAGGGGGCACCCTGGGGCTTGAGTGCCGCCAGGCAGATGGATAGCCAGGAAAAATTCAACCAAGTTTTAAGAGGGGTCAAACTTATGATGGAGAGAGGGCTTCCCGCCTGGCAGGGTTATGTAGATAAAAAAACCGGAAAGTTTGTTGTTACCAATCGCACTTCGGCCCTTGATGCCGACATACAGATTGCCAATGAGCTTATCCAGGCGGCGCAGAAGGTCAAAGCAGGGAACTGGCAGGAGATTGACGGATTTGATTATACCGAAATGGCACAGCGTCTTCTTAACCTGATTTATGAAAAATATGTTGACAACGACGGCGCTTTTGCCAGTCTGGCTCCCACCCCCTACGATCGGGGAGGAGTTCACGGCCATCTTAAGAACTTAAGCTACGTTTCCATCGCGATTCTTGAGGTTTTCCGTGATTTTGACTCTAACCCGGGACATAAATGGGAAAAAATTATTGAAGATGAGCAGATCAGCCGCGAGGTGGTGATTGAGGGATTTGGTAAAAATATTCCGGATTGGATTATCCTTGCGGTGAAGACGCGCCTGAATATGGGTAAACTTGAAAACGAATTTGAAGTTTATAGTCCTGCCGGCCGCAGTTTTCGATTTGGATACGATGCGGTAAGAACGCTCTGGATGATTGCCCAGGACGCCCTTTATTGCAAAGATCCTTCCGTTGCGGAAAGGAACGTGCGGTTGGCCCGTTTAATTTTGGATGAGATGACCAGGTCTTTAAAAATTGTGGAAGCGGTTGATGCAATGAGAATTCATGATTACGGTGGGCAAGAGATCGCGGCCGGAGAGATGGAAGAGAGATTCGCGAGACAGGATATGCTTTATGCCGGATACGCCGCCCTGGCTTACGCGGCGGGACAAGATCGTGCCGGTTTGGTTTACAGAAGAATGTGCAATCAATTGCGGGAGAAGATGTCTAAACAGAATTCCGGATTAACCGGACGTTATTATGAAAGCAGTCTTTTCTTATGGTCAACCTTGATGCTTGACCGCGCGTTTATTTGGGAGCCGTTGGCACGCTATGAAATGGATAAAAGTAAAGATATCCAGAATATCCTGCAAAGACATCCTTATCCATGGTCACACGCCAAATTTTTGCCGTTTTATCCCGGATTTAATTCTTATTGGGGACGCACGCCGGGAGAACGGGCGGAATTGGATTTGGTTCCGGCTGTGGTTGCGGCAGAAAAGCAAGATTTTCTTATTCCAATTGTGGGAGGTAGGGCCAATCTTAATGCCGCTGACCAGATGAAAGCTCTCTGGATGATGGATGGAGCGGCTGAAATATATTCCCGGGTTTTGTCCGATCCGACAATTCAGTCCCATCCCTATGAAACGTTGAGGGCGGCACAGGGGTTGGAGGGGACCATAAGAGAAGGGGGCTTTTTGCCCTTTGAAGTATTTCGGCGCTATAGCGCTGTTTCCGAAAAACAAAGAAGCCCGTTTTCGGAACTTGGAGTTGCCCAGAGCTTGATCGATACCTATGAAGAGGAGATGGTCAAACGCGGAATGCTAATCTGTGAGGAACATCTGGCCTCAAAAACTCCGGAGATTTTTGCCAGAGCCGCGATTCTTTATGCCGAAGGGGCAAAGCGGCTTTCGGAACCGTGGGAAGAAAAGAAGGGAATAATAAAGAATCTGGATCGGGCAACCGAAAGGGTAAGCCGGCAGATTAAAGAGATGCGGGACGACCTTTTTGATAAATGGGTTGACCCGACCGGGCACAAAGAAGAGGACAAGAGAGGATTTAAGGTTTTGATGGCAGTATTGCGCCTGCAGAAAGCGGAGATGTACAGGGCTAGGGGAGAATTGTTGTCAAGAAAAAAAGTGGCAAGAGGTGACAAAGAGAGATTGGCCGACTATAAAACGGCGGTTAAATTATACAAAGAGGTTTTATGGGAGGAATTAACTCCGGAAATCGCGTTAAGCGCATTACTGGGGATTTTTAATGCTGAAAAATCGGCCGTTGGCATCGGAGCGGAAGTAACCGGAGACCTGTCGGTGTTTCAGCGTAAGGCCAGGATGCAGGGCGATCCGCGAATAAAAGAAGTGATTGATATTATTGACAGTCTTTCCGCATTATTGGACGGAAAACAGATGCCAACTGCTTTGTCAGATAAGGGATTACGGGAGGGGATTGCAAGAGTGGCCAAAACCATACTGGAGGGGAAGTTAGAAGTTTCCGGGGTTGAAGGAGCTGTGGCCGATTGGGATACCAAAAACAAAGCAAAAATAGCCGATTATGTTCGTTATGCGAAACTTGCTTTGGCAGCGGCCAAGATTGAGTTTGTCAGCGAGACGGAATCGGAAGCCGAAGCGGCAACCAGGCAGGTGGCGTCCGATTTTGAACGAGTAAGAGAGTTGTCTCCCATGGTTCGCGTTAGGGCCTTTTTGGAACGGGTGGTCTATTTTCTGGAAAGGGAAGAATCAAAACGGGCGGAAGAAGATTGTGTCGGCATTTTACGGATGATAAAGAGTGTGCGCGCGGGCGCAACCAGGGTTTCTTCTCCAGCGGTTTTAAGCCGGGTAAGGACGCTTGGTTTTATTGGGCGCACCATTCAGGCGCTGGTATACGGTCCGGACTACACCAGGCAGATCAACAAGAGAAAAATGGAAGAGCACCTTGCCAGGCTTGGTAAAGAAGTGACCATTTTTGAGGAGAAGCAGTTTGATTTTGATGCAAGAATTACCTCTACTTATCTCGAAGAAAGGATTAAGGGAAGGGTGCTCATTATAAAGAAGGTTAAAGCGGTCATAGCCGAACTAAAAACAGGGTTGACCGAATTTGAAAGGGCGTTTTTAAGCAGCGCGGAAAAAGCGCTTGAGGATGACGATTATGAAGCTTTTTCCGATTCTATGGAGCGGCTTTTGGATTTTTCTCAGAGCTTGCGCTCGTATGAAGAAAGGATGGGAAAAGGGGAGAGGGCAAAAGTTATGGAAGAGCTGGAATTGCTCGCGGAAGTTGAACAAGTAAAAAAGGTTTTGGGAAGCAACACCACCGAAGCCCTTGGCGCGGCAGAAAAGCTTTTGGCGGAGGCCTATCGGAAATTTTATGGAGACACTCCCTATACGACCGATTGGTTTAAGAGGATTATCGGGGCCTACCAATCGGTTGCCTGGCTGGTATTTAACCGTTCGGAAGAAGGGAAGAAGAATGCCATTGGCATGATGCACCGGATTTTGGATGAAGACGCGGCAATCGGGTTCAGTGCGGGGAGTTTGGAAGAAAAGATGGTTGAATTGATCGGCGATATTGAAAGCAACGGTTTTATCCGTTTGCTGGTGAACGGCGATCCCTACCAACGGAGCGGATTATTAAAGGAGCTGGCCAAAATGTACATAGCGGCTAACCGTGGAGTCGAAGGTCGCAGATATTTGCGGAGGGCGCTTAACCTTTCGGAAGATTCTTCCGGACTGGACAAAGAAATAGCCGAGTATAAAGGGCTTTTGACCAATCCCAACAATCAAGAAATTATAGCCAGGATCATCGGGTCTTACAGTGGCAATGAGCAGATAGTTATGGAAGGAGCGCTCGGCTTGAAAGGAGTGAAATAACATGGGAGGAGAAATTCCAAAAATTTGCTCCAGGGTAAGCAATTATGCCCCAACGGCATTAGATGACGCATCCGTTTATACAGCGTTAAAAGAAATGTCCAGAAAACTCCAAGAGATAAGCTCTAATATATTTTTGGATTCAACCAATTTAGGCAATATTGATGTGTATGAGACTGAGCTTGTTTCAATATTGTTGGCATTGGAAAAGATTGGGCAACAAAAAATTCAAGAGCGTAATTACAATACTTTGCCTCAAGGCGTTCTTGTCCGCCTGATGCAGGTTTATCTAAAGAAAGCGCAAATGTTGAGCAGAAAAAAAGATCCTGCCGCCAAAATCTATTATACCAAAGCCCACGAAATTGGCTATGCGCTTTATAATAAAAGCGAATTTAATTTCAACCTTCCCAAGCAATGCGGAATACCTGAAGCGCGGTTAAACAATTTTGTCGGCATTTATTCAAAAAGTTTTCGGTTTTCATCAGACCAGTGCAAGGACAACCCTTCATTTAAAGGGCCGTGTTTTACTTCAAATGCTTTTGGATATGTTGTTTTTGTTGAAGGGGAACTAACCTATAACCTGGCGGAAGCGGCAATGGGAATGGATCGGCCGGATTCAATTTCCCTGGCAGAGGAATATTTAAAAAAGGCTTTGGGCTTCCAACAGATTGAAAAAACAGGTAATTTTACTCCCATTGATGATCGGGAAGCCCATAAAACAATTACCATCGATGGTAAGATATACTACGGCTTCCAGGCCCGCGCCAGAGTACTCGAAAAAGTGATAGCGCGCGAAAAGAAAGTCAAAGAAATAGAAGATCTGGTCCATGACAAGCGATACGGGGAAGCGATTGAAAGAGCTTCTAAGTTTGATTTTACCGCTCCATTTGTGGATGTCGGCAAATTGTCAAAAGAATTTCAAGCCACCCCCGAAATAAAAGACCATCCCGAAACATTAAAGGTGCAATGCTTCAGGGTAATCGCCGCGCTGGCATGGGCGTATTATAACCAGGGGAAGACCCTGCAAAGCGAGGAGTATTTAAGGAAGGCGTATATGCTGATGCTTTTTCTTCTGGGGAAAGTATCGTCTGGCAATCACGATACATTGGTTGTTAAGAGCTTTTTTGAAAGAGAGAATCCTTTCCCGGGAAATAATGTCGGCCAGGTCTTTGCGGAAGGAGATAGATTGGCAAATCTTTTTAATTTTGCAAGCAAGGCCACTATTTCCGATGAGCGGAAGGAAGATTTTTTCAGGGATACCGGCAGGGAAAAGAACCATTTGAGCGACGATGCCATTTTTATACTGGTTGACATCTTTAGCTTAATCGGAGCCATAAAAAAAGACAAAACATACAAAAATAAATTTGTGGGCTTTGTAAAAGGGGCTTTGTCGGATTCCCCTCCGGCGCATCTGATGTTTTCTAAAAAAGGGAATACCTATCTCCCGTCGTTTATTGGGAAATTGATAGGGTATTACGGCAAAGAAAAGGATTACGCGACGGTCGCGCTTTTATATTGGCATATTCTTGGGAAAGATCCCCTTGGTGATAGGGCCACTAAACTGGTTACCAAAAACAGGGAATGGAGCAAGTTGGCTGCCGAAAACAATTCGGGATTGGATTTTGTAAGGATTGGCAAGTTCTCCGGATCGGAAATTTTTAAAAAGACCAGGGTTAACGACCAGCTCAATTTTGCCTGGGCGATCTATGAAAGGGGAAAGAAGACGCCGGGATTAAAAAGGCTGGCCGAAAACCTTTTTGCCGCTTTGCTTGATACCGCTTATGACTATTATATTGACAAAGGAAAAAAGCTTAAGGTTGTCCAGGATCGCTTCGTTGCCCTAAAGAACCTTACCCAAATCTACGAGCGTCTCGGTTTCATCTACAGCCGGGAAGCCGCCACAAAAGAGAAAGGGCTCCAATATCTTGACTTTGCCCGCAGACTCTACAATTTAATCCTTGACGGTAAGACCGACGAATATGTTGGGAGTGACGATAAGTTTAAAAAACTTTTGGCAAAAGCAACCGGGGAATTTAATGTTACTTATGAAGAAACGGCCATAGGGCTTGATAAGGGTAAATATTTTAAGGAAATGGAAATTTCGGCAAAAGAAGTAGAGATGTCATTGAGGTCCGGCTTGGCCAACGTCTTGAATAAGCTTAAAAAATATGAAGAAGCATATAAAGAATTCAAGGTGATTTATAAATTTTACAAAGAAAACCCTCGGCTTGTCAAACCCGACAATTTCCCGATGACGATCATGGGGATGGTCCCTTACCTGATCCGGAAAAAACAATATGCCGACTATAAAGAAGCCAAGGCTCTGCTTATGGAGAGCATCGATTTGTCTTCCGGATCAAACCTGCCGGCTTTTCTTAGCGGAATCCAGAATTTATCGTGGCTCTACTCTTCTTATGCTTCTTATCTTAAGCCATTTCTTGGACGGAAAGAAGATTCAATGCGTCATATACAAATTGCGGCTGCCCTGATTAGAGCGCTAGTTCATAAAAAAAAGACTGCCTTGCAAGATCCCCAGATGACTGCCATTTTAGACAAGATCATTGAACAAAGAGATCAGCTGATGGCGGAGGAGAACCTGTCGGAGCTGGAGTTGGTTCGGACCGAAATTTCTATAAATCTGGCGGGGTTGTTCAAGGCAAACGACAAGGCAGAGGGAGCCATCGGTATCTATAACTGGATTTTAAGCAAGAGCGCTTCAGATTTGGATGCCGAGAAGCTGATGGCGATCCGCATCGGCCTGGCCGAGGCCTATGCCCGCGACGCACAGCTTAAAATGAAGGCAGGCGAAACCGAGGAGGCGGAAAAACAAGCCCGGGAAGCGGAAAAATATGCCGATCTGGCGAACTTATCCGCTTCTAAATTTGAAGATAAGTTTAAGGCGATCTCCGCCTGGGCCTGGGCCAGAGGGATCATTGCCGGCAAGCTTAAAAAAGAGGGAAAAGAGATTGAGGCGGTTAAGATGTTCTCTGAAACGGCCGCAAAATACAGGTCCGAGATAGTGGAGAAGTTGAGGGGGTTAACCCGGGAAGATAACGATGCTTTGACCGAATTAAAGAGCTCGCCGCAAAAAATATTGCTGGCTTATGCCGGAATGCTTAAGGCTGCCCGTCAATACCAGTCTGCCCTTATTATTTATCAGAGGCTTGAGCATATTCCGGAAGCCAGGATCGCGATTGCCGAAATGTATGCCGAATACGGCAAGGTGAGGATGGAGCGGCAGCAGGAATTTTCCGACATAGAAAGCGCCGCTTTAAAGGATCAGTTTGTTCCCGCTGCCGAAAGAATGGCGAAGGCTTTGGAGAAATTGTCCGGGCAAAGGATTGTTAAAGTTAAAGATGGATTGGTTGTTCTCTCTGCTGTCAGAGGGTTGGGATGGGTTTTGTCCGAGCTCTCCAGGATCGGGGCTGAATCGGTTAGTAAAGATGATCTAAAGAAGGCCGCTTTTATGATTTATGAAGCTTTGCTTGGGGAAAGGAACGGTCTGCGAATTGATGAAACGGCCATGGAGCGTTTCTTGAATATTGAACCCGGATCATTTTCCAGGATAATGTCTTTCATAAGGGACCACCGAGGAGAAATTATGCATGTGGAGGTTCTGGAAGAAGGAGAGGTTTCAACCTGGGACATCAAGACCGCTTATCTTAACACGATTTACAATGTTTCCGATTCGCAAAAACTGCTGGCGACGGTAGAAAAAGAACTTGCCGCGCTGAAAAAAGAAAGTCCGGAAGAACAGAAGAGAGAGACGGCGGAAAAAGAACGTTTCAAGGCCAATGCCCTTTTGGCCCGCGCCAATCTTTACTGCTGGAAAATGGCCAAAAACAACATCAAGATGTCCGAATCGTATTACAAAAAAGCACAGGCCGATTTTGAGGAGGCGCTCCGAATTGCCGAAAAGATACTGGCAAATTGTTCCGGGCAGGACAAGAATATTGAAAATATCTGTTTTGATTCCGCCTTCGGCATCATTCATATTTTGATCAAACAGGATAAGATTGCCGAAGCGGAGGAGAAGCTTAATGAAGTTATCGGAAAACTTTCGTCCGCCCGCCGCAATCATTTTGTCCGGCTCGGCAAGGCCTGGGCCCAGATGGGAGACCTGCGGGGCGAACAGGAGAAGTGGGCGGATGCGGTTCAAAACTACAAAAAGGCGATGGTTTATTACGACCGTTTCCGCAGCTTGAAACAGGAACGGTCCCAGCTTTATTATTCTCTGGCCAATGCCTTATACCAAGTTAGGGATTATAAGGGGGCTAAAGATTATTATTTTAACGCCATCAAGGCGATCCGCGCCGACGGCCACAGCATCGACAAGCTCATTGCCGATAAAGAATGGGCGATCCTGTCGATCCTGATTGAATCCGAATTGGGATTGGCGAGGGTATACAAACAAGACAGGGAATACGCGTTATCAAAGGCCAGGGTCAAAAACGCGGAAGATCTATTGGCTAAAATCCCCGGGGATATGGACGATAAGCCCAAAATCGCTAGAAGCGCGGCAAAAGAATTTTTTGATACAGAGAGGACAGTTGAAGAAGATTCGGGCGAGGCAGCTGTTTCCTTCTCTTATAATAAAGGGGAATACGTTGACGACAAGAAAAAAAGTTCCGATACCGGGTTCAACAAATTAAACATGAGGGGCTCTTATCCCGTCTCAAAAGATTTCAGGATGGGAGGAGGTTTGTCAGTCGGCTTTGGCATGCCGGAGAGCTCTTATACCGCCGACAAGGGTAACCGGGTTAAATATCTGACCTACAACCAGAGCGTGGGCTATGACCTGTGGGGAAAATACAAGCTGGAAAGGCCCTCTTTTAACTTTGAAGTCACGCCGTTTTTTAGGGGAGAAAACACTTCTTTCAACTACTACCAGAACGACGAAAACAGTGGGCAGGTTGAGAAGAACGGATCTTATAATGCCAATACGTTGGGAGCCAAGCTTGAATTCGCCCCAAAATGGCAGGTGGCCGATGGGGACGTTATGCTTATGCCTTTTGTTTCCGCCGAAGGGGCGGTTCTTTTGCGCGAAGGCGAAAATGAAATCGACGTCCGCCGTCAGGGAATGGTGGATGCCCGGGATTCACTTCAACGCTTAAACGACAAATATCCTTCCGGCGGCCCGGCCGACGAAAGGACAAAGGCGATCGGTGAATATAACGATAAGATCAATGCTCTTCCCGATTCAACCGAGCCGCTGGGTTCAGGTTACGGAGAGATTGGCTTGAGGGTTATATTGCCTTACGTTAAATTGAGCGACAGCTGGGCGCTTAGCCCCACCTTCTATTCCGCCACCCGCGGAGGATATGACGAAACCTCCTCCAACGGTTTCTTTGCGGTTGAAAGGAGCAAGGCGGGAAGAATCGCGCAGGCCTTCGGGATGGATTTAAAATTCAGGTCAAGGGGCCCTTGGCAGTTCTTTGCCGGCGGCTTATACCAGGTTGGTAACTATCAATATTGGGAAGGATCGTTTGGTGCCGGATACAAGTTCAATAACGGGACGGTACTGAAGGGAAAACTGGGATTTTCAGGATACAGGGGAGACAATGTCTCCTTTGACGAGATTGGCGGCGGGATCGGTTTGGAGTTTTAATATTACTCCCAGAGAGTAAGGAGAAATTGCCTTGAGCGGTGTAAGCGGAATATCTTTTACCAGAACCCATTCGGTTTCGAACGCTGGGATCGAAACGGCTCCGGCCAAAGTTTACGCCTGCGCGGGCGATCTTCCGATTGTTTCTCCCCCGGTTTCTCCTCCTCCCCCGGCCGCGGAAAAAACAGTCGTGGCGACAATCGTTAACTCCGACGGCAGCTTTCATGAAATAACCAAAGAAGAATTGGGTGAGCACGATTCCGAGGTCGCCAGGTACATGGCGCTGGCCGGGATTGTGCGCCGCAATATGAAGGATGAAAACGCCACACTGCAAATTTTCGATCCGGTACTGGAGATTATCTTTAAAATCGACCAATGCGCCAATCTCCCCCAAAAGACCCCTCCCTATGAACAGATAAGGGACATAGAACATTATATTGATAAATTGCCGGATAAAAAGCTGAAAGCCAAAATGCTGCTGCTTCTTATAAATTCGCTTTCCAAGGCTTCAAAAACCGACCCTCGTTTGATGGAGTTACATCTTAATAAGGTTTTGGAGGCCGATCCCGGAAATTTTCCGGCCCGACTTCGTTTGGCGCGGTTTTACGCTTCCAATCGTGATTTTAAGGAGGCGATCAAGGAGTATAACGCGCTTATCCGGTTGAAGCCCGGGAATATCCCGGCCCTTTTGGAGCTGGCCCAGTGCCATCTTGGGCTGGGGAACCTGGAACAGGCGGTAAAAACGTATGCCCGCGCGGCCGACCAGGCAAAAAACCCGGAAGAACTGATGCAGGCCCTCATGAGCCTGGTCCGGTTGAATGCCGATTTGCAGGTGCTTTTGGGCGAGTTTTGCTGGAAAAAGAACCATTGGGTCTTAAATCTTGTTTCCAATTTATGGAACGGTTTGATCTTGAACCCCTTAAAATTTATTGCGCTGATCGTGAAAGCGATTACCGGCCGGCGCGATCCCGGAGATTTTCGGGAGAAAGAGGTATTGTCGGCGGTTCAATCATTGTGGAATTCCATCGGCAGGGTAATTTCCAAAATAAAAAGATCTCCGGAAGCTTCGGCGCTGGCGGCCAAAGAGCTAAAAGCCTTTTGCGGCGCGCTGAAAGAAAAAACAGGGAACAGTCCGCTAAAGCCGGAAATTGCCGACTATCTTAACGGTTTTATTGCCGCGATTGCCGGAAAAGCGGATGATATCGGGGCGTATTCGGAACTGCGCTACGCGGTGGCGGTTGAAAGCGACGAAAATAAGATCGAAAAACTGGTTGGGGATTTTCTTGCCCGCCCGCGCCAATTTAAGACGGTTTTATCCTGTGCCGCGGCGCTGTTTGAATACCATGCTTACCTGAAGTTGCTGGAAATGCAAGTAAAAAAAGACCGCCCGGAATTGTCGGAAAAAATAAAAAAACGCATGGAAAAGGTTTTTCGGCAGGCGGTCCGGCTGACCGAGAAATCCCTGGAACTTTACCGGGGAGCAAAATTTGATTCGGAAGACCTTGGCAGCTGCCTGGCGGTTGAAGAGGCGATTACAGTATATTATTCGGAAAAAGATCCCGGTTTGTTGGCTCAAGTCAGGAAAATGGCCGAAGGCATGGTGGAAGGGATAAAAGGAGGGGAAGAAAATTTTGAGCAGTTATGGCAGTCGGCCGGCATCCTTTATCGGGAATATCTGAAACTTGAAATTTTTATCATAAATTCAAAATCAACCCATTTAAAAGAACGGGCGGAGTGGTTTTTTTCCCAAATGATGGAGCTGGGCCGGCGGGCATATAAGCTGGCGGAAAAGAATAAGGATTCCGATTCCCTGCACCGCATGCTCTTGGTTATGAGCCGGCTGGTTTATGGAGGCATGCAGGAGCTGAAAGGGGAGGCACAGAAACAGAAAAAAGTTTCCGATGCCCTGGCCGAGATCGCAAAGAGCGACCTTGAAATCGCGGTAAAAACGGAAAACGTGGAAGTATTGAAAGACTTGGGCGGAGCGGGCGTTTTTCAGGCGCACCTGGCCTTGCTTGATATCCTGCAAAAAAGAGAAGTCGCTCCCCGGGCGGCGTCGGAAATACTTTTTGGGGGAAGCGGGAAATTGGCTAAGATCAAGATTGTCGGGGCGAAAAAGACCGGAGTCCAAAACATCCTGGACCATCTGAAAATGCTAAAAGTGGAGGCGGGTTCGGACTTTAATGTCTTTGAATTACGGGACGCTTTGGCTGCGGCGGCAAGAAACATTGGGACATTTGAAATTGCCGGCTGGAAAGTAAAAGTAAAAGACGGCAAAGTTGAACTGGAAATACATATAAAAGAAAGAAACAATAATTTTTGGGCCAATATCAGCGGCGCCTATGGATTTGGCGCCGATTATTTTAAATTTGGCGCCGATGTCGGACTGATCAATCTCTTTGGCGGAGGAGAAAGGCTTGGTGCCGGCGGATACGCCTATAAGCTGAGCGACAAATGGAACTGGGGAGCGCACCTTTCTTATTCCACACCCTATCTCTTTAAAGTGGGCCGAAAAATTGTCGCCGCCTCTTTTTCCGCGAGCAAAGGGATGTCTTATTATTACGACAAAAAAGATCTAAGCAAAGTTTTTGGGCAGGATTATATCCAGGCGTTGGTCCGCCTTTCGGTCTTTGTCGGTAAAAACCTGAAAGCGGGAGCGGAAGTTAAAGGCGGATTAAATATTATCGAGGAACAGGATATAATCGAAGCTTTTGGCCAGACCTTTAATTTTTCCAAAGAGAACCGTTATTTTGGAAATGTCGGGGTAGTCCCGTTTGTCGAATACGATACCAGGGATAATGCTGTCGGAGCAACCAGTGGAACTTTTTTAAGGGCGTATGTTGACGGGGGCTATTACGACAAAGGTGGTTATGTGAAAGTCGGTGGAGAAGGGCGCCAGTATTTCCCTTTGTTCTGGGGGACCGGCGCTGTTTTGAGGGCCAGTCTTGGCTACGGCTATAATTTAACCTACAGCAATCAGTTTATTTTAGGCGGAAATAATTTTGTGAGGGGCTATCCGTCCGGTCTGGGGATCGGATCGGGCTTCCTGGCTTTTAACGGAGAGTTTCGCGCTCCGCTTATAACAATTAGCCGCGATTACGGGATGTTTGTCCAATTTTATCTCTACGCCGATTTTAGTTTTACGTTTGAAGATTATCAAACCCGCAGTCCGCTTGGTTACGGGGTTGGCGCCGGAGTGCGCGTCTATGTTTTCGGGATGCCGGTTAACGTTTTTTACGGGATCCCGATTGGAGCCGGCGGCGGATTCGGTTTTGATATCGGCGGATGGAATTGAGACAAAAAATGCAAGTTTTACCTCTGTTATTACGATTAGGCCGTTAGGCGGGACCAGGTCTGTTTTGTGCTGTTTTGGGTATTTTTTTAGAAATGCAAAATAGTGTGAAATTTTCCGGAAATGCTCACGATAAATATATAGATAGGATAACAGGATATCGGGATACCAGAAAAACAGGAGGGAAATAAAATGGGTGGAGTAAATTCTAGTTATAGTTTAAATGATCCTAAAAAATTTGATGCTTATTTTGGTTTGGACAAGCCGGGACATCAAAAAAACACGGCAGGTAAAAAAGAAGCAAAAAATCCACAAGAACCATTTCGAGTAAAAAGCACTGCATATAGATTTGCCAGAGCAGTTGACAGTATTATGACCACAAGAACACAAGAAACGGTTTCGAAAGTTGCTTACTATGGTGGGTATGGGACTGCAGCAGTGGCATTAACGGTTGCAACGGCAGGGATAGCGGCTAAAGTGCTAATTGCTGGAGGAGCTACTAAATCGACTGGATTAGGAATGGCTCTTGCATTGGCAAATTGCACTCCGGATGGAGTGGAGGAAATTTACAATGATCAGGGAGTGGGGAGAGACAAAGAAAAAGTAGTGGAAGGGGCGGTTACCCAGCGAGTTAACTCCAATCAGGGTGGAGCAAAGATCCCTTTTTCCGCCATTGTTGACGTCAATGAGGGAATTGGTTTGAAGGCGGGATATTCTTTGGGATTAAAAATAGGGACACAGCTCTCTTCTATTATAGTAGATAAAAACGGCCAATTTGTTTCTTTGGAAGACAATAGCGATCCCCGCCTGCAGGATCCCGGCAAAACCGCCGAATGTAAAGACAAAGCAAGCACCGATTGCACTTTTTATAAGGGAGTGGAAGGCAAGGCGGTCCCGGGAGGGATTTTGGCTAAGGTAGAAGGCGGCAACGCGGTTTATGAATTCGCACGGAACGGCGAAACAATCTATGTTTCGCCCGAACAAAAGAAAGTAAAGATCGGCTCAAGGGACTATCCGCTGTTTTATTTGTATGATTCTAATTTTAATAAGGAATATTATGTCAAGTACGGCGATCCGATGCAAGAGATCGTAATGGCTTATTATAGAGTGGACTCCAATGGCAAACTGCTTTGCAGGAAAGACGGGGGCGGAACCGAAGAATGCGCCGCGATCGACAAGTCGTCAAAACTTATCGCTCTTGACAAAAGCAAAGAAGTTTCTTTGGCTGCCGAAAATCAATATGTTAAAGTAGAAAAGAATTTGTCGGGAAAACCTCCTTATAAGGTGTTAAAAAATACGGAAGGGAAGAGTGTTGCTGTTTCGCTGACAGAAGAGGAAGATCGTTCCAAGCAGGCGGTTTTTGACAAGAACGCCACGGCCGAGATTGTTGTCGATACCGTAACTTCAGCTTTGTCTTCTTCCAAAACGGCAAAAGACGCTTTGCTGGCCCAGGCGGTTCCGTTTAAGATTACAAAAGTAACGCTGGTAGCCCTCGGGCCGAATAAAACTGTCAACCAGAAAATAGAACCGATACAGATTCCAGTTACCTCTTCTCTGCTTGATATTAATAACTCTGCTTTGCCCTGGATCTTGTCCCCGGCATTTGTTTTTCGCGGGACAGGAACCCCCGTGGAGGAAACGGTTACGGTTAGGGTGGTAGTTGAAGGAGACATTGACCGTTCGGGAGCCGCTTTGACCCAAATTACCGATCTTGGACATTTGCTGCAATTGAGAACCAGGGTAAAAGTTGTTCCACCCAAAGTCGGTGATTCGGGAATTTCAAAGGAAGGGAATCGTTTTGATCTTGGGATAAGTGAAGCGGGAAAATCATTGGAAGCGGGAAGAGCGGATGCCGGGAAGGCGGAGGCGGATAAAGGTTCGGATTAAGGAGGAGAAAAGATGAAATTGGGTAAATTCGGTTTAATTTTATTGTCGGCGGTGATTTTGGCTTTAACCTCGGTCCAGGCCTTTGCGGTGGCGGTACCGTCTCAGCCGGTTTGTTCGCCGGTCAAGGCAAACCCGGGCGGGGGGACATATCATTATGTGTTTGTTCCCGACACCAATTCTTCCAAGATTTTTGTGCATAGAGGGGTCCTTGTAGGTGGGAAGCTTACTTTGACTGCCAATGTCGCTTCAATCGGGCCGCTTTCCGGGAAGCCGTACGGGATGGTAGTTTCACCGGACGGAAAAAAACTGTATGTTTCATTGGCCGCCGGAATGTCTTTTTCAACGGTAAGGGCGTACGACATTTCAAATATCTCAAGCATTAAAGAAGATACCGCTTTCGCGTCCAACAAGCCTTCTTCAATGCAGTCGCCCCGGCAGATCGCGCTTACTCCGGATGGCAGGTTCCTTTATATAGCGGACGGCGGAAGCAAACAGGTTTATGTTATCGA
The DNA here is from genome assembly GCA_001771585.1 of candidate division WOR-1 bacterium RIFOXYB2_FULL_46_45. Taxonomy (GTDB): domain Bacteria; phylum Margulisbacteria; class WOR-1; order XYC2-FULL-46-14; family XYC2-FULL-46-14; genus XYC2-FULL-46-14. The sequence goes on along the minus strand of MEUE01000001.1, from coordinate 592,024 downwards.
CATAGTTAAAAATCAATATCTGGCCTCTTCAATCAATACCGGCGAATTTGGTATTTACGGATTGGCGATAAAAGAAGACGGATCGCGCCTGGCGGTTTCGGTTGCCAGGACCGACGGATCGGTCTTGATTTATGACATCAGCCAGGCGGTTGGCGGTACCTTTACCAAAGTTGAAACTATCTCTAATTTATATAATCCGACTTATTTGAAATATTCCGGTTATACCGATTCTTATTCTACTGTTCCGGTTGAATTGTTGTATGTCAGGGTGCATGAGGTTAGCGGTGACAATGCCGACGTTAGGATTTATTCCAGTACGGCGCTGGTTCCCTATGAATTGCTTGGCGTAGCCAGAGTTGTAAATGCCAACGAGCAGGATACGGCAAACAATATTTGGGAAGGGATGGATGTTTCTCCCAACGGCAAATATCTTTATGTCAACCATTACCGCACCAGCGCGAAAGACGGCACGGGAGTTTACAGCTATGTTTTTAAGACGGAAAGCATAAAATGGTCGGGATGGGATATGCCTTCGGTAACCGATTTGGATACAAATCAAAAAACCGGCAACGGTTGGCTGGCTTACGGCCCGTTTAAGTATTTGTCCGAATCGGACAGTGCCGTCCTTTCTCCCGACGGTTCAATTCTCTGGTATGCTTACAGCGACGGTGGTTTTTATGATTTTAGCTACGCGACCGGTTTTTATGACAAGGACACGGGAGAGTTGAATACTCCTCCCGGCAAGCCGCGCATTATTACCCCGGTAACCGGACAAAAAGATGTTTCGGGTAATGCAACCTGGGAAGCGGCAATCGACGACAACGGCACCCCTGTTTACGATGTTTATTATATAGGAACGAGCGAAGTGGGATCCGGGATGTGGAAAGTTTTGGGATCAAACGTTTCGACCACTTCAATCGCGATGGATTCAACCAAACTGCTGGCCGGAACAAGTTATTATTTAAAAGTTATTGCGAAAGACAGCGAGGGATTACAGAGCTTGCCCGATTCGGTCGGACCGTTTACGATGGGGGGGGGGACTGCTCCCGGCATTGCAAAAATAATCGGGCTCGAAAATGCTTCCGGTACTGCAACTACCGATGCCTATGTTTATGACACAATAGTTATTACGGGAGAAGGGTTTGGATCCGATCCCGGAAAAGGAAAGAAGGATACCGCAACCAACAACGTCAAAATCTATCACACCAATTATTCCGGCGGACTTACAATAAGAGATGATACCGACGTGAGTTATGATGGATTGCAGGTTTGGGAATGGAGCGATAAAAAGATTAAGATCGGCATACCAAGGAGCATCGGGACCACTTTTATTGATTCCGGCAAGAATGAATTGGTGGTTACCAATGTCTTGGGAGCCAGCAATAAAATGGCTTTGAACGTAAAGCCGAAGATTTACTCAATAAACCCGACTTCAACCGCCCAGGGAACATCCGTTCTGGTTACCATAGAGGGGACGGCGTTAAGCGGGACCAATACCGTTGCTTTCGGTTCTACTTCTGCCGGAGCGGGAACTTTAACCACTCCAAGAAAGAGTGGAAACTCACCGGATGGGACGGGAGCAAACGACCAGTTGGCCGTCTTATCGCCCGCGGCTCTGGCGGTTGGTAAATACGCGATAGAGGTTACAATCGACAGTCAAAAGAGCAACAGCGATGTTGAGTTTGAAGTTAAAACGGCGGGGACTCCCGATATTAAGCGGGTAGTTCCAAACGTTGCTCCGATCGGCGGGAAGATCACCGTAAATATAGAAGGGAGTAATTTTGCTTCCGACGCGACGGTTTCTCTTTCAAAAACCGGACAGACCAATCTTTCGGCTGTTGTAAATTCGACAAGTTCAAGCAAGATTAATTGCACCTTTGACCTGACTTCCGCGACCACCGCGCAAATCGGCAAATGGGATCTGGTGGTGGAAAATAAGGCGGAAGCAAAGAAAGGGACACTTGAAAAAGGGTTTACCATCGCGGACAGCGCGACAAAAATATCGCAGATAATCGATGATTTTGAGTATGACAGCAAAGGAAAGCCAATCTCGGTTGTCGGCTACAATAAGTTCGCGACCGGCGGAGATATCACGGTTGCCATGTCCACAACCAAAAAATACGAAGGGGATCAGGCGGCGGAGATAACCTATCTGAAGACCCTGCAGGGATTCAGGGGGTATAATGCCACGCTAAAAACCGAGCAGGACCTTTCGGCTTTCGACACCCTGGTTATTTATACCATGGTTGACACAACCAGCACGGGGGAATTAAAACTGCAGGTAACCGGAAAAAGCACCGACGGGAAGACCACTGCCAATTTTGGCGGTATGCCGACCACAACCTATAATATTAAGTTAAGCGATACAACCTTCACCAAACATACTATTCCGATGTCGGCCTTGAAAGAGGTTGACGACAAAGGGGTGGAAAAAGTTGCCGGAGTTGATTTTAAGAGTTTCCAGGCCCGCATCACCGATTATCAGCTGGTCTTTACCGGCAATGACGCTTCGGCCGGACCAATCAGAGCCGACTTTGTCGCGGCGGAAGGATATACCGCGCCGGTTATCGGCGATATTGTTACCTCCATCAAGCGCGACGCGGATACTGTTGGGTCTTCCGTAACTTTAAGTTGGATGATCAATAAAGCGGGAGTTACCGCGGTTGACATCTATTCCGTCTCCGGAACTTCGGAATCAACCACCGCGGTTTATACAACCGATACCACCAAGTGGAAAGCGGAAAGCACCAATGTTTCGGCTACCACTTATACCGATAAAGCAAAAGAGGGATTGGTTGGTGCCGGATACCAGAAATATTACAAAGTCGTTCCGACCGGAACAACTTTGACCGCGACAGCATTAAGTTTGGATGTGGTAGGGAAGTTTGATCTGGGAGTCGGCCCGTCGGATACTAATCCGGAAAGGGCATTCATTTCGCTTCCGTTGGAACCGACTGGCTATACGCTCTCAACCGTTTTTGGCGCCCAGCCGAGTGATGACGACGCAATTGCGGTGATCGATAATAATTTCTCAATTACCAAAGGGAAGACCTATTCAAAAAGCGCTTGGGCGGACATATCCGGAATAACCGCCTTGGACAGCTTACAGGCAGGCCGCAGTTATGTCTATACCACTTTTACCGCCAAGCACCTTACGGTAGTCGGAAAATTAATGGAAAAATCAAACAATTTAACATTGGCTTTAGGATTGGATTCGACAAAGACCGGCTTAAATCTTGAGTTAATTGCCAACGCCTTTCCGACACCGGTATTAATATCCGATTCTAAGACGGGTTTGAATGGGTTAACTTTCGGTACTCAAGGCGGCGGTCTTGACGCGGCGCAGGTTTCGATAATTGACGCCAATGCTTCGATAATCGGCGACGGTTACGCCTGGCACAACGGGTCCGCAAGCTGGGTTGATTCTAACACAAAGACCTCAACTTTGATGCTATTGCCCGGTCGAGGGTATATAGTGAACGATCCGACGATAACTTCATTCAGCTGGACACAGTCCAAGTAAAAGGAGGAGGAAAAGATGAAAAGTATTTTTAAAATCGGCGGCTTGGCGGTTATTCTGTTTTTATTGGCCGGCATGGCGCAGGCGGCGGTGGTTTCTGTTTCCTGCAGTCCGAGCAATACTACGCCCAATCCGATCTTGAACAGTTCAAATGCCAATTTGGCCAGCGGGGCGTATGTGCAGGTTGTGAAATCAACCGATTCTTCAACCAGCGCTCCCAAAACTACCGACGGTCTTCCTTCAAGCTCTACGGACACAGTTATTTTAAGCGGGACGCTAAGCGCCGCCGGGACGTTTACCAAATCCGGTGCCAGTATTCCGACCGGAAATTATGTTTACATTGTCGCGTGGGAAACCTGGAATGGAACCGGAACTCCGACCGGTAAATACGGGATATCGGCGATTTCTTCCGCCATGACGGCAGTTTCCTATATTTATCGTCCGGTCTCTTTTTCAACGGGCACCAATATAATCGCTGGTCCTTCCATCTCCTCCATCTCCCCAACCAGCGGGAAGCAGGGAGAAACTTTAAGTGTCACTATTTCCGGTTCCGGCACCAGCTGGACCGGCGACATGAAATCATCGGTTAAATTTTCTAACGCGGGAATTACCGTAAACAGTGCGAGCGCTTCTACTGCAACCACCATCGCGGCTAATATTACGATCGCAAGTACCGCTGTAACAGGAGCGGGAACGGTTTCGATTACCGGGGCTTCCGGAACCGCGGCTTTCACCGTCAACACTTCCGGCGGCGGCGCCACCACGGTTGTCATCGACGACTTCGAAGGGACCGCGGTCAATCCGACTACCGGTTACTACGGCTTCGCGCCGACGGGGTATTCGAACCCGACTTATACCAGAATAACCTCCGACAAATACGAAAAAAGTTATTCAATGCAAACCTCTTATGCCTTGGCTTCAACCGATACCGATTCGTGGAGAGGCTGGGGCGGTATTTTGGCCGCGACCCAGGACTTATCCAACGTTGACACCCTCTCTTTCTATGTGAAAGGGGACGGTTCAACCACCAACAAAGTAAAAATCCAGTTCAAGGATGCCGACGGGACCAACTTCGCGGTTGCCGACGCCGACGCGGCGGCGCAATCGTCCGGTTCCTGGACCAAATATGAACTTGCTTCCTTCAAGACCAAAATGGCCAGAGTCACCGGTTCAACTGCCGGCGACGCCAACATGGATTGGTCAAAAGTTATCGAATACCAGATGGTCTTCACCGGTAAAGCGGCATCGTCAGGAGTCTTGCTTGACTATGTTGTCGCGACGAAAGGAACAACCCCAACTCCAACCTCCGATGCTCCCAGCATCATAAGCATCAGCCCGGCCAAGGCGAAAACGGGGGATACTGTGACCATTACCGGAACCAATTTGGGAACCGCCGGAAAGGTGGAATTCTCCGGAGCCCAATCCAAGACCTATATCGAAAGCGCCGCGGCCAATTCCGCCATCACTTCATGGGCGGTAAGCCAGATCGTTTTCAAAGTCCCGGCCGGACTAAGCGGAACAATGCAGCTTTCGGCAATCCGTACATCGGACCTTAAACAGTCAAACGCTGTAACCTTCGAGGTTACTAGCCAGGCAACCGGAACCGGCTCCTACAACTATCCGAACCCGTTCAACCCGAACGGCGGGGAGAGCACCACAATCGTATTTGATTCCGGAACCGATACCACCGCCACAATCTATATCTTCAACACCGCGGCGGAGATGGTTGAAAAATTAAGCTGGACTTCAGCAACACCAGCAATACCGAATCAATCCGCGACGGTCACCTGGAACGGTAAAAACGCTTACGGAGAGACACTGGGCGACGGCGCCTATCTCTACCGTGTTGCCGCGGGATCGAAATTAATTGCCAAAGGCAAAATACTTGTGGTGAATAAATAGGAGGGGATGGAAAAATGACAAATGACAAATTTCAAATGACAAATGAATCAAAAAAAATTAAATCATTTAAAGATTTAAAGATTAAAAGATTCATTGGGATTTTGGTTTTGGGATTTATTCTTGTAGCTACTTCGGCGCTGGCTGCCGATACAACTGCAACCGATCCGCTTAGGATCGGCGTTGGAGCAAGGACGCTCGGTATGGGCCGTGCCTACACGGCGGTGGCCGAAGATGCCGAAACGGTCTTCACCAACCCGGCCGGCTTGGGCGGGATCAAATCTCTTAAACTGACCAGCATGTACACTTCACTTCTTGGCGATGTAAATTATGTCGTCTTCGGCGGCGCTTATCCTTTGAACGCTAACAGTGCGATCGGAGCGGGGATTGTAACCTCCAATGTCGGAGCAATTCCTCTTTACGACAGTTCTCAAGCTTCAATCGGATCGGCCAACTGGAGCAACAACGCGATCTTTGCTTCATATGGAATCGCTCTTCCAGACGGGAAGACCAAGCTGGGCGCCTCGGCGAAATATTACAGCCAGGGGGCTTCCGGTGCTACAACGGCTGAAGGGACCAACGGTTCAGCTCTCGGACTTGATGCCGGCGCCTTATATTCGGTTAACGACCAATTGACCGTCGGTGTAGTGGCTCAAAACCCGCTCGGCACCAAATTACAATCCGGCAACGGAGTTGGAAACGCGATGGTCCCAACGATAAAGACCGGTGTTTCTTACTGTGTTCCGATGGAAGGGAACCGCAAACTTACTTTAGCGGCCGATTATGATTTAATGAGCAAGCGCGCGAACACGCTCCATGCCGGCGCGGAATTTTTTGTCACTCCGTCATTCGCCTTGAGAGCAGGGCTTGATCAGGATCCGGCCCCGGGCGGAACAGTTACCAATCTCTCTGCCGGACTCGGTTTGAGGATGCAGGGGATCGCTTTTGATTTTGCCTATCACCCCTACGGGGAGGTCGCCGAGAACGCGACCTACTATTTCTCGATCGGCTATGTCGGCGCGGATGAGCCCAAGAAGCTCGATCTTGAAATGTCCCTTACTTCGCCATCGGATAAAGCGACGGTTTACACCGACAACGTCAAAGTTGCCGGAAAATTATCGGGAAATATCAGCGGGATAACCGTTTTGGCCAACGGAGTTAGCGCTCCGCTTTCAGCCGACGGGACCTTCACCGCTTCGGTTCCGATCGAAAAAGTCGGAAAAAAATTGGTCCATGTTGAAGCGAGCGACAGCAAAGGAAGAAAGCTTACCGAAGACCGCCGGGTCTTAAGATTGGTCAGCTTTACTGACGTCAATTCCGGCTACTGGGCGAAAGCGCCGATTGAGAACACCGGAACGGTCGGACTGGTCCAGGGGTACCCGGACGGGACCTTCAAACCGGACCGGAGCTTGACCCGCGCCGAACTGGCCGCTCTTTTGGTCCGCGCGAAAGAGTACAAAGTCCCCGGACGGCCAGTCAAAGTGTTTAAAGATGTTGCCTCTTCCCACTGGGCGGCGGGATATGTTGAGATCGCGAAGCGGACTGGTCTGATCAAAGGTTATCCGGACGGGAAGTTCCGCCCGAACAATCGGATCAGCAACGCCGAAGCGATCACGGTAGTGGCCCGTTTCGACGGACTGCAGAAGAAATATGACGCCAAAACCGCATACTCCGATGTCAGCAAAAAGCACTGGGCGGCCGGCTATGTCAATGCCGCCTCCGAGGCCGGGATGCTCTCATACATCAACGATACCGAGCTGAAGCCGGAGAAGAGCATTTCCCGCGCCGAATCGGTGCAGATGCTCTCCAAAACATCGCTGGCAGTCAAGATGGTCGACGACCTCCTCTCCTGGGACAAAGGGTTCCAGTTTGAGATCACGAGGCCGACGATCAGGGCGGGGTTATAATAGATGACCTGTACTATCTACCAAAAGGCGCTTGGCGCCGGGGATAGGATAAAAAGCTGGGAAGACGCGGCTGCCGCTTACTATGGCGACAAATCCAAGGCCGGCAAGCTGAAGGCGCTTAACGAAAGATTAAGAGGAGAAACGCTTCCCAATCCAGCCGACGCGCAGAGCTGGCTGGAGAAAGTCTTTAATTTGTTTAGCTCCGATATAGGGAACCCGGTTGTTTATGTGGAAATTTGCAGTGATGCGGGTAAAAAAACAAATCCCGATCCGGTCAGCCAACCATTGCCATTGGCTCCAACGCCGGATGCAAAAGTTAACGTTCCGGATGGCGGGGTTATTGCACCGGATTTACGCAGGAAGGATGCGATAGTAATTAGAGCAACAAAAAGAACAGAACCAGCCTGCACACCGCAAACAAAAACAATAGAAGATATGGCAGGGAACATCAGAATGGTTTCTCGAAAGTTAATGGACGGCAAATGTGTTTATACGAGGCCAGGATGGTGCCGTGAGGACGAGGGGCTTGTCTGGGATATTCAAAAAGGGAAATGCAAAGAAGAGTGAAATTTTTGTCGGATTTTGACGATAAATATACAGGAGGATAAATACAATGGCACCAGGAATAGGAGGAACAGGATCGGTTGACAATAGGGTAAAAGTTTTTTCTTTGAGCCCGTTTCGTAAGAAAGAGGATGGTTTGGAGGCGTTGCTCAAGCTTATTGAAGATACAACAAAGCTGAACTCAAGTTGGGAACAATTAGACGCGTTGTTGAAAAAATGGGAAGAACAAAAGGCTTCAATTGAAGAAGATTACACCAAAGAAATTGCCAAAGAAGCGCTTGTAAGAACAGTTGGCAGAGGAAGAAAACAAAGAAAGCTACCCATGACTTATCATGGCCTGGTTGCCATTTTTGGCCGTAATAAAGCGGGGAAAGAACTCGCCAAAAAGCTGGTTTCTTTGTTTGCCAACAAGTCCGTTTCTTTTTCTCCGGCGGAAAAGAAGATGATTAGAAGTAGGGCGGAATCCAGATTGGTGGCAGGTCGCGCGCAAATTATATTGAAAAGTAAGACCACGAGCCTGGGAGAAATCGCATCAAAAACCTTCAGCGGGTTGGAATACGAATTTGTTGAGCATAAACAAACAGCGGATAAGTTGTCCGACGGTTTCTCGTCCCAAAAAAGGGGCATTGCGATAAGAATACAAGAGAATCCCAAGCTTAGGGCATTGTTTAGTGCTTATGGCATTGATCCCAATAAGGCAACACTTGAGCAAATAAAAGAGATTGTCTCTTTTGCAACCAATAAAACCACAGTTTCCACAAAAGAGTTGCAAGAAAAGCTTAAGGCTTTTCAGCCAAAAGCGGCCAGCCCCGCCGAATCGATGACAGAAGGGAAGAAAGAGGTAGAACCCAGGCACGGATACAGTATCGGATTGATGGGGAAGGGATTGTTGGGAGGAGGAGAGACGGGAAACCAGGAGTTGACCGGCGGCGGCGCAACAAGCCTGTCCGGTTCCGCCGCCCTGCATGCCGCCTATGTTTTTAACGGGAAAGAAAATCAAGTTATGCCTTTTGCTTCCGTCCAATACGAAAGCGAAGGGGCTGACGGCGAAGTGAAGGCAAGAACGGGAGTAGTCCTTCAAACTCCGCATGTTGATCTTTCCGCCAGGATCGGAGTAACCGGAAAATTAAATTCGGAAGAGGCCAGTTCTCAATTTCCGGACGGGACGTCGCTCGATGTTGCCGGAACAATCAGCGCCGGGAAACAAAGCGTTTTCGGGACGGCCGGATTGGACGCGCAGTATTTTCCGAATTACCAAATTTCTGATATTACGCAAAGCCGGACCCAGATTAGCTTATACGGAGGGCTTGGTTTATCTCCTTGGGAAGGGACGGCCGGGACGCTTATTTTGGGTCCCATGTACAGTTATACCGAAAACGGAACCGACGATACAAAAATACAAGAGCTCAATCTGAATAGATTCCATTCTATGGGCCCTTCCGTCAGATATTTGAAGCGTTGGGGCGACAAAGGATTGCTGGCTCTAAAAGGATATGCCCTTATAGGATTGGAAGACCAGCCCCTTAAGCCGGCCTCGTATGGCGGTGGACTTGAAGCGGAAGGAAGAGTTGGAGTATTGTCTTGGATGAATGTTGTCGGACGGCTTGGTTATGCCGCCAGTTCCGACAGCTACTCAACGCACGTTTTGTCCGGAACCATTGGGGTAGAGGTCAATTTTGATCGGATTAAGAATTCGGTCTTTGGTCTTTTTGGCGGGGCGGCAGTAAGAGGGGCGGGAGAAGCCGGATCGAAATTTGAGAATAAAGATCATAATGTCGGCCTCGAAGTTGCGGCCGGTGTCAGGGCAGAAACTTCTTCCTTGCAGCGTGCCGGCGGCAGGCAGGATTTGAACATGAGCGAGATCCTTGGATCGCCTACCGCGTCAACCTTTACCAAAACCCAATACCGGGTGGCTGATCCTCTAAGGGGACAGCTAAAGCCGGCGGGATATAAGGGTGAGGCTATGCCGGTGGCATTGACCGATCTAGAAAAAAGATTTTTGGCGGTCTTTAATAAATTATCCAAAGTAAAAGAAGGGGACAATTCAACTGCCCTCTCCGAACTGGTAAAAAGGGCCGTTTCCAGTACAATCGCGGGAGTTAAGCCGGAAGATTTTGGAGATAAAGGAAAAGAGATTTTTGCCGCTTTGTATAAGAAAGGGTTTATAAGCAGAACCGGCATGGTCTATTGCGTAAGGTGCAAAAAGGAAGAAGCCCTCTTTAGCGGGTTTGCGGAGAAGAGCGGCCTTTTAGCCGAAAACAGGGAGATGATTTTGGGGGTTCTCGGAGATCCAAAACAAAAGGTTTCTCTCTACAGCGCGAAAGAAAGGAAAGAATTTGAGGATAATGTTAACGCGGAACTGAGCGGAAAAAATAAACTCACCTATACGTTGATTTTGGCTTCGCACCTGTTGAGTTTGGAGATGTACGGTTCGATTATAAACGTAAAAGAATTGGATGAAAATTTGGTTGAAAAGCTGGAATGCTACGCCAGCGCCAAAGCGGGTGATTTGCCGGTATGCGAATTAAAAGAGGGGACGGACGATCTTGAAGAAAAGCATAAGCCGGTAATTGAGGAAGAATATAGATGCTCGACAGATAAAAAGGCTACGCCAGTGGCTAAACCAGCGGCAAAGCCAGCGGCTAAACCAGCGGCAAAGCCTGCGGCTAAACCAGCGGCAAAGCCTGCGGCTACGCCTACAGGTGGTCTGCAAGATATTCCGCCGGATTATGATTTGTAAGGCATAACATGGGAGAAGTTTGCCCACTTAATAAGCCGGCAGAAGCGAGCAGTCCTACCTATAACACCGATCGCATCAAAAGGGCTCTCTGTTGGGCCGAAAAAAGGATGATCCCCAACATTAATGACCCCAAAAGTAAAGAAGATGCCGGTAAAAAATTAGCCGAAATAAAAAGTAGCCAGAGGTATGCTGAAAATGGACAAAAAAATCCCCTGTGGGTTTTAGAACACGAAGTTCGGCCGGCCTATCGGCAGATTTACGAACTGCTTCTTTGGGATCTTAGTCAACGGGCAGATAAGAAACTGACGGAATATATAAAAACAACAAACCAAAAAATAAAGGAATGCCCCGATCAAAACTCCCCTCAATGCACTGCCCGTAAACTTTTTATGCAATTGGCCGATAAAAATTTGCGGGATATTCCGATGTCTTCTTCGATAGACGAATTTGCACGAAAATACAATGCCTATAAGCAAGAACACGCAAGATTAATGGCTTTTATCAATCGGACTCCTTCGGAGCAACTTACAGACAAAACAGAAAAAGACCAGCAGATTTGTAAAGAAGCGGGAATTTACATGGAGGTGGCGGAAAAACTGAAAAACGACAAATATTATAAATTGGCCGCCGAAAGGGCAAAAGGGGCATCCTGTGAGGGGGAAATAAACCGGGAATTAAACGAGAAAAAAAACAAAGGGGTTATTGATATAAAAGGGAAAAGCGCCAGTGAGGTGAAAGACATATTATTGGAAAAAATCACCGCGAAACTTAATCGCTATTTTGGCAAAAGGTTGTCTTATAACAAAGTTGCGGCCGACTTAAGTATGAGCGTTACGATTACGAAAAAAGGGGAGTTGAAGGTTGCAAGAGTTCAGGTTAATTCCAATGGTTTTGAATGTAGAGACCAGAAAGATAGGCCGGTTTCGGACAAAGCGTTTGAAGAACTGGTTTCCGGCCACCTCAATGAGCCGGAAGCACTCAAATTCCCCCCCTTTTTTCGACCGCGTGTTTTCCGGGTTGCCGTAAAAATTTCACTTTCAAAGTGAAATTTTTTGTTTTATCTGACGATACATATATAGCATGAAACCAATATATAGAGAGCTTGTAAGGGCGGGAGCTTTTGGCCTGGCGGGAGCGCCGGTTGGCCATGTGGTTTATCGCGGTTCCGGCATACGTTCGAGATCCCTTCAACAAATTCAAGTTCACCAATCTTATTTTAAAAGTGATATTGCCGCTCCAACCGAAGCCGGTTTCTGTTTTGGGCTGGCCGCTTATGTTTTATGGACGGGAGTAAAAACTGCCGTCAAAGTTTTACTTGGCAGACAAATTAAATTTGGACTGCCGGCAAGAAGGGAAGTAGCGACAGATGTGGATTGGCCGACGGTTGGTAAAATCCGTGCGGAACTGGCGGATAAGATTGATCCGGCGAAGGTTGATCTTGATGGCAGGATTAAAGAACCCGATGGTACCACTAAAAAATGGGGGGACTATGAGCTGGTAAGCCAGATCGGACGGGGGGGGATGGGGATGATAGTCCTTGGGGTTGGTCCGGTGGATGAAGGGAGGGGGCAGGTGGTTTTGAAGAAGCTTTTGAGAAAAGAACTTGATAAATTAGACGATGCGGGGAGGGATATCATAGTAACGCGCTTCAGGCAAGAAGCGGAGATAGGGATGAGATTTTGCCATCCCAATTTGGCACGGACGTACTCGTTTCATGAAAACGGGGATGGGAGTTTTCAGGTTTTAGAGTATATAAGAGGGAGAGACCTTGTCGCACTAAAAAACAGAATAAATTGGCAGGAAAAACTATTTATTCTGCAGAGGATTTCCCGGGGGCTTGTTGAACTGCATAAGCAGGATATTTTCCATAGGGATCTTAAGCCGCAGAATGTGATGGTTGACGATTCGGGGGAAGTTAAACTTTTGGATTTTGGGATTGCAAAGATACAACCGCCGGAAATTTCTTCGGATGCTGATACGGTTGTTATGCAGGCAGCCCCGACCATGATTGGTATGACGCTGGGGACAGAGGCGTATTTTCCGCCGGATAAAACGGAAGATTACGGTGCGCCGGGAGATGTTTTCCAATTGGCACTTTTGTTTTTGTTTTTGTTTTTGGATCGCGCATCCCCGTTGTCGGAGACCGAAAGGAAGCTTGTCAACGGGATAATTTTATCGGAAACCAACCCATCAAGGACTTATAATCTTACAGATAGTCTTATAGATATCGTTTTAGAAGAGGAGACAAAGGAAAAACTGAATAAAGCATTAGGGGCTGTTTCCGAAAATGCGAGAAACGCATTAAAAGAACTTCTTTTTGATATGACCAGGATTAATCCTGAAGCAAGGATTACGGCGGAAGAAGTTCAAAGCAGGATTGCCAAAATTTTCTTTTTGGCCGGGATTGGTGAGAATGACTCTGATGCGCCGACTGTAGTTGCCCTGCCTTAAATTCTCCCCGCAGCTTTTTCCCATCTAAACGCGATAATAGAATATCAGGCGATCAGTTAATCAGGGCCAGAATATCAGAGAAGCAGGGAACCAGAGAATCAGAACGGAAGGGGATTCCTCCCTTAAAATTTAGTGCAAGTTTTTTACCGCAAATTACGATAATTATTATATAGAAACCCAAAATTGGACCATAGAGTTCTAAAAAGAGGTGTTTTGGCATGTCTGCAGTTTCCGGAGCCGGTTCCGGCAATAATTATTCTAATGCTATCCTCAGGCATTTAACCGCCCGCGGCGTGAAGGTTGACGAGGCGAAGAATAAAAAAATAGAAGAAGCGGCAAAAGACGATAAATTAACCTCGCAGGAGAGAAATGAACTTGGCCTAACTTCCGGCAATGGCCTGTTTGAGGCCTACGCCCGCGGAGGGAAACTGGCTTCGGAAATGGAAACGGGAGAGGCAATCGCAGGCGCTGACGATCTTTCTCCTGAAGAGATGGAGAAGATGGAGAAGGATGTGGAGAGCTTTGCCTCCGTCTTCGGCTATTCAAAACAGAAGGCATGGGAGCTTTATTTTACAGGAAACCTTGGTAGGATTGACCTCAAAGAAGCGGAGAAGACCTCGGAAGAATATAAGAGCGAATATAATGCTTATACTCCCCCCGCAAGAGGAGAAAAAAGCTACCGTTCATTTTTGGTTCAAAATAAAAAAGTTGCAGAAACAAGCGTTATGCTTGAATATCTGCCTGCCAATGCTGATGGAATAATCGGGACTCGGCACGTATTGCGTTTTGCCTATGAAAAAGGGATAACCGATTTTTCGAAAGGATCGATTGACAGCAAATTAACAGAGTATAATCCAGGAACAGCGGAACAGCCGGCTTCTAAACCAGCGCCTTCGCCGCCACCTGCACCGGCTCCTACAGCACCCCCTCCTCCTGCGGCAACAGCCAGACCTTCTGCTCCGCCTAGGACTGTACCGAATCCTAAGCCAGTGCCGCCGCCGACTGTGCCGGAAGCAAATCCTGCAGAGCAAATTAGAGCGGCGACGCAAAGGATGAGATCTATTGGGGAGGCTGTTGGAGGATATGCAACAAGAGGATATACTGCTACGACTAGATTTCTTAACGAATTAGGAGTGAGTAAAAATGGGGCGACTGAACCGGCTCCTCGGCCAGCCCCGGCCGTTCCAGCGACAGTATCACAGAAGGCTGACGACAGAAGATTTACCAGCCTAGAAGGACCTGAGCAACATCAGCAAGTAAGAATTTCTTCAAGGTATTATTCTCAAAGAGAATATGGGGAAAAACCTTGGCAATATGATAATCCAAAACCGAAGGCTGTTTCTATCCCTGCAGTTTCTGTCCCGCCGCCGGTTCCTTCTGTGGCGCCACATCCTGCCGCACCGCCGCCAGCGGATCCGATCGCTCCGTTATCGCCGGGAACACTTAGAGACATAGATCCCACAACAGAGCAGGACCAGCCCCCTCTCCGGGCGGAACCGGAGAGAGCGGATGGAGTTGCTGATCTAATGGAAGAGCTTTTTACGGCGCAACCGACGGAGCAATCCAGAACACAAGCTGAGGCGAGGAGGACAATGGAAAGGGAGTTAAAAGAAGCAAGGGAGGCAATGGAGAGGAAAGATTATACTTCGGCGATAGCGCTTTATGAGAAATATAAGGATAGAGCAGAGCTGTCGGGGATTAGAGAAAAACTGCAAGAAGCCTTAGCGGCTAAAAAAGCGCAGGATGAAGATGCGGCCGAACAGACCAGGGGACTGGAAGCAGCAAAAAAAGCAACCGGGGGAAGGGTAGTACGTTTTGATGAGGCCGATGAATCGGATAGTGTCCCGGCTGGAACAATAGCGCCAGCTCCTGTTACAACTGCTGATGAAAAAAGGAGAGCAGCTTTGGCTAGAATGGTTACCGGGATGGGAGCGCTTGGACAATTAAGGAGGGGATCTGCAGGAGCGACGGAGTTGCTCAAAGCAGGGGCTCGCCAGGCTGATTTTAGTGGGACTGACAGTTTGACGGTTGGATCAAGAGGGGGCGGATTAACGGGAAAAGGAGAAGTTTCTCCTGGCAGAACCGCCGCCATTGGAGATTTAGGCGGTCGTGTTGCAGGTCCGCAGGAGGTTAGCACTCCAGATAGAAAAGGTGAGGATCCCGCTGCTCCGCAGTTCAGGGGAAGACAGGAAGAGCTGCGGCTTGAACTCGTTGTGGCGGATGTCGACCAAAGGGCCGCAAATCTTTTAAACCGGGAAGTTGCAAGAGCGTTTAATCGTGTACGCAGTGTGGAGAAAGGGGACTGGAGAGGGAAACATCTTTACCGTGGTGTTTATATTCCTAAAGAAGGGGTAGTAGAGTTTACGTATGTTGGAACGATGGACTTAAGTGCACAAGGTAACCCGTACTCAATGGTTAATAATAATTTGCCTAAAACTGTCAGGGTAAACGGCTTTCAAAAAGAGCAGGGAAGGGCAAAAATGAGAGTAACGGACGTGCCGGTGAAAATTTAATAATTCCATGCAAGTTCCGCGGGGGTTGTTACGATAAAATAGACGGATGGGTGGGCTCCCTCGACGGAGCTCGGGACAGTGCCTGTAATGGGCTGTATTATATTTTAAGGAGAAAGATAATGACAATAAGCCCGCTTTGGACCGCTTATTTAACGAAGCGTGGAGCAGATTCATCGAAGCTTTCGCAAGTTAATCTTAATGATGGTCTTAACGAAGTCGAAGAAAAAAAGCTTGGCATCGTCGATAAAAATAAATCCGAAGCCGATCTCTTGAGAAAAGGGTGGCAGTTGGATGGAGCTTCAACTCAGGCAATCACCATCGATGCCCTGCAAAAACGGGAAGCCGATATCAAGGCCTATGCCGATTATCTTCAAAAAATAAGCCCAGAATCTTTGACCGATGAAGATGCCATGCTACAAGCGCGGGAGCTTTATGCCTCCGGAACCAATTTTGAAGCAAGAGAACTCAACGCCGATGCGGCGATTCGAGATCAGGCTGCTGCGATTACTTCTCCCGATGGAAAAGTGAAGCTCACTGAAGAGGCCGGTCCGCTTTGGGGACAAGTTAAAGCTTATGTTGAAGCGCATAAAAACATAGAACCTGTAAAAGCCGCCAAATATGTTCTTTGGGTAACGGAAGCATTAAAGTATGAGCCGGCAGTTCAAGCCAACTTTTTTAAATTGGAACCGCTGACTGCTCCTCCTCCCGCTCCGCCGGCGGTAGAAAAACCAACTGTAAAGGCAGAAAGGCCCGTAAAGGCCCGTAAAGTGAGGAAAGGGCAACCGGCAGCGCCTCCTCCAACACCGGCACCGACTGCACCAGCCAAAGCGGCAGATCCACCTACTTCTCCTACTCCGGCACCAGCGGCGAAAGTAGAAGATAAACCCGTAAAAAAACCGGGGGGATCTATTGATGATTTAATCAGAGATGCGGAAACAAAAATTAGAGAAAAAAAATGGAAAGAGGCTAAAAAAATAAAAGAAGAAATTAAGAAGAGGATGTCCGAGGTTCAAGGAGAAGAAAGACAGAAAAAAGTAAGACAGATAATAGTAGAAACATCAAAAAATAAATAACAATGCAAGTTTTTAGTGTGATATTGCGATATATGGATAGGGGAGGAAACTAATTATGGCACCCGGTGGTTCAATAGCGCCGATTGGCCCAAGAGTAACGATCGTCCCGGGCGGACAGACGAGACCGGCCGAGAATGCCTCTCCGCAACCGCCGAAGGCGGCCACTCCTCCGGCACAAAATCCTCCGGATCCTAAAATTGAGCAATTACGAGAACAAGCAATCCGTGAAGAGCTAAAGATAAAAGATTTAAATAAAAATTTAACCTGGGAACAAGCTAAAAAAATGGGTTTTTCCAGAGAAGGATTTTTATTTTTCTCTTCCGGCGGGGTAGAAGGTGGGGGAGCCGATGATGTAATCACTCCGGCCGAACTTAAGGCCGCTATGGCGGTCTTGGTACAGCAAGACACAATAAAGGCCTTAACCGGTAACAGCAAAACTCCTCATGCGATTGCGCTTCAGATCGTTAAGGATTTTAAGACCTGTAAGAGCATAAGATGGGTTGCCTGTGAAGTGGCGGCAAAAGAATATGCCGACCGGTACAGCTCCAATTTTGAGGGGGGAAAACTTAAACTAGACCAATGGCTCAATAACGATTGCAATGAGAGTATAAGAGGGACGGCAAGGACTATTGCCGAGCGCCTAAACGGCGGGACGATAGACGGAAAGACCCGATTTACGGTTGAGCAATTTACTTCTCTCTTATACGCGCTGGCTTTTGCCGCCCATGCGGCCGATCCGTCAAAGTACGGATTGCCCGATGCCGCGAAGGGGGGAAAGCCGGAGGAAGATAATTTGTTGGCCTGGGTGAGCAAGGAGGGGAAGAAAACGGCGGAGGCGGGGGAAACGAGTGCGGCGGGCGAAGGGGCGGGGGGAAGTGTTTCACAGGGAAAATTGCAAGAGGCTCAGGAAAAATATAATCGAGGGGATATTCAGGGAACGATAGATGCTTTGGAAAGCTACAAAAGAAGCGATCAGAACAATTTAAGGGTTAGGGATCTACTGGTGAAATGTTACCTCGATAAAAAGAGATATGAAGAGGCATTGAAAGACGTCATCTTTGCCTACAGGAAAGATCCAACAGAGGACAGGAAAAGATCGATTTTTATCTCCGCAGGACAATGGGCGAACGAGAGTGTCAATAAACATCTAACAAAAGAACAAAGGGAGCTGGCCGCTGAAGTTCAGGGGTTATTAAAAACCATCGCGGACAATGCAAGTGAGAGCGACGAACTTAAATCCAAAATTGTAGCATTGGCTGCCATGTATGGCAGCTTGAAACAGGAAGGTTTGCCGGGAGAGATTGATTTCCAAAAAATTGTTTCCGACAAAGAGAAAGACCTTCTTGAAAAAAAACAAGCTTACGATAATTACGTAGTCGTATTAAAAAAAGAGATTAGCACTTTGTCTGACAAACCAAACCGAAATGAAGAAGAGAACCTGAAATTAGCCAGGATGCGTGCAAAATTGGCTGAATTAAGCTATGCAAAGATGGATTTTAACGCTACTCAAGAAAATATGGTTGCCGCCCTTGAACTGGCAATAGGCTTAAAAGACGAAGCAGTTAAGGATTTGTTGCTTAAACAGGCAAAGTTTCTTATTATCCAACTTTATGAGTTTAAATCGCGAGGAAATCAAGAGAGAGACAGTCGAAGATTAACTGTCGCCAAAGCGATATTTGATGCTTATAGACAGGTAAAAAGCGAAGAAGAAATAGAAATTGACCTGGATAAGAACGATAATAAGATAACCGTAAAATATTCTGATGTGGCAGCTACAAAAGGGAAGGTTTCTACTGATTATGATGATATACAAGCAAATATCGGATTTTTGGGTGTGGCGGTAGGCCAAACTGCTACTATTACAAAAGACGACAAACAGGTTACAAACCCGTTATATATGTCTTCCGAGCGAAAACAAAACTTGGCTATGCAAATTCTTTGCTCCTTAGAAAAAAACAAAGACAATAAAAACTTTTTTAGAACAATGCAACAATGGGGAGCGAGTGTCAGCGTAAAGTTAAAGAAATCTCTCAGAAATACCCCTGTGGACCCCAAAGGCAAATTCGAAGACTTTAAATCTGCCGCCGATTTTATAAGGTTATTATCAGAAAAATAACCTATTAACAAGTTTGTAAAACCCCTATTTTGATGCAAGATTTATGCTCATCGTTTCGATATATAGATGGATAGAGAATAGGATAAATTTCTTGATTTTGCCTGTTAAATTGGGAAATTTAAAAATAAAACACGTTATTAACAGGACGTGTTTTTTTGTTTTTGGGAGGAAGAAATGGCAGAAGGTTGGGAATTTGAGGTAAAAAACAAACCTAATAGCGGTAAGGCGGATAACCCCGGCGGCGGATGGAATACCAATGCCGTTGTTACTACATCCGGCACTAGGACTGAACAGGGGTATAAAAGAATCCAGGAGCTGGTTAAAAACAAGAATTTTGAACAAGCTCGCAGGGAAGCCCTCAATATTCCTATCGAACGGGTTAGAGTAAAAATTTTAAAATCTATCGCCGGTGCGGAAGAAGACGCAAAGATCAATGAATTCAAACTTGACAGAGATAAATTAGATTACCTCCGTTCAAACGAGGCCCGTTTAAAAGCGTTAGGGTTAAAAGTTGACCTGCTTATATTCACCATCGAAAGCAATTTTGAAGAATTGCTTGCCGACGGTAAATTTGGTGAAGTCCGCAAATTGATCGGGCAGGCGCAGAAGGAAGGAAAACTCTCGGCGCAAAACGCCAAAGACCTGCTTAAAACTGTCGCAGAAAGCGAAAAAGACGGCGGCATCTCACAAACCATAAAAATCTTTAAACTAGCCCAAAAAATGGTAGAAAAGGACCATTCTAAAGTCCCTGCTGCAGGAATTCCTAGAGGCGGAAAACAAGTCCTTTTGAATCCACGCGGTATTACGATCCTGGTAAATTCGGATAAAAAAGAGGACAGAGTTGCCGCTGACAATCTTTTAGGCCAGGTCTCCCTCAAAGACCTTGATACAAAAGATAAAGACCAGGTCGGACTTTCCCTTTCCGGCTCGACCTATTCTCTTCGGGATATTGGAGAGATCAGGGTCAAGGTAGAGAAAATTGGAGAGGGGGACGAATGGAAAGAAGACCTTCTCTATTCAACGGTTGATCCCAAACATCAAAAAATGTTAAGGGAACTGGGCTTTTTGCAGGACGAAGCCGACCTTACTTCTTCAAAGTTTAAAAGAGATGGCGTAGAGCTTCTTGTCCAGGTGAGGGTGGGATGGGTGGAGGGGAGATACTGCCACGCGACCAAGCAGGCGATGGGGCTTTTTTACGCCGGCTTGCTGTTAAAAGACAAAGAGAGTCCTCTCTACCTTGGTCACATTAAAAACTGGAATTTACAGTTATACCTCAAGCTTTTGCCGCTGGCCGAAGCGAAAGGTACAGGGGATCTGACTCCTCTTGAGAATATCATGGGATGCCTTGATCCGCAGACCTACCGCGAAGTGCTTGAAGAAACGGCAAAACACCAGCAGATCGATGCCCGTTTTAACCCCGAAAATATCGCAAGGTTGACCAAGGCCTATGAGGAATACCAAAAAACCGGCCTGGCGGTTTACTTTAAAACCGATGCCGATAAAGTTTCTGGAGCTTTGAGCAAGGTTGTGGAAAGCTATCTGTTTGAAATTGAAGGGGGGAAAGTTTCAACTATTTCTTTGGCCGGCGGAAGATACGCCGAATTCAAAAAAATAGCCGAATACCTTTCAAAAATCCGGTCAAAATCCGGGCAACCCTATCTGGCCTGCAGTCCCGAAAAAGCGCTGGAAGCGCAAAACCGCGGTGAATTTGTCAAGGCAATTTACGTGTTTTACATGGAAAATGCCGAAGAGATAACCGGCAAGAAAGGAGACCGTGTTTCGAGTAAAAGAATCGCGGAATCCCTGTTGACCACGGGCGAACGGTTGAAAGACAACCTAAAATTCGCGGACGGGATTGAAAAGGCCATCCGTAAAGAACTTGGTTTTGAAGGAGAACAAAAACTTAAAGAGTATACCTGTCTGCGGCTTGGGCCGGCTTTTAACAAAGTCCTTGAAGCCGCCTATAAAAAACAGAAGGCGCTTGAGGTTGAAGCGTATCGTGGTCCGGCATCTCCATCCCGAGTGTTTGATGTGACTACCGCCTCTTCCGCGGCTTCCGAACATCCTTTTGCTTCGTTGATCTATGCAATAAGTAAGGAACAGGGGAAAAATCCGGAGCAGGTGAATGATGTCATCACCAGACCCCAAATTGACAGGATTATTGACTTTCTTTATCCACAAGGAGAAGAAAATTCCGCCGCCTACCGCCCCTATGTCCATTATCTGTTAAGCAAAAGGGAAAAAGCGGTATTGGAAAAAGTCATCGCGAAATCCGACAACCCCCAACTGATTTCAATTTTAAAACGGTTAATTGCCCAGAAGCCGCATAATCCGGCCGAGCCGGAAATGCTGGGTTACCGGGTCTTTTTAAGCGAAACGGACAAATTGCTGCTTGATATGGTTTCTTTGGAAACGGAACCGGGGGAATTGTCGGATATTCTTTTTTGGGTCCGCACTTCCTTTTCGGCCGATTATGAAATTTCTTGGGAAACACGCGGTAAGCTGGTTGCTTTACGCGATTGGATGAAAACCCATGGTGTTTTTTCTTTGAATTCAAACGATGATTACCGCAAGGATCAATCTAACGATCCCTCTTATTTGGAGGGTATTGCAGTAATTCGAACCATGGCCAATGCCGCCAGAATCGGTTTTTCAATTGGGGACGGAGTAGTTCGTGACAGGGGGTTTTGGTCAAATACTTTTAGCCGGGTTCTGGGAATTGCCAAACAAACTCTGTTTTTTAGCGTCAACCCCCAGAGTGTTCAGGTCGGCGTTCCGGGCGGAGTTCCGGACGACCGGCTGTTGGTTTTAAAAAGGCAGTATTGGGCCGATCGAAAAATCAAAGATATTTTTTCCGCCAAGCTGGTGAAGGCCAAAGAGCTTAAAGCAAAAATAGATCAAATTGAAAAAAGCAAAGATCCCACGAGAAAAAAAGAGCTGGCAGAATCTCTTGAAGAGTATAATGTCATTTCTTCCCAGCTGCAGGCTCAGTTCGCGACTATCGGTTTTATTGATAAGGATTTTTTTGATTGGTTTGCGAACAAGTACCTTGGCGACGGCAAAGAAAAATATTATGTCGGATTCTTAAGCTGGATCAACCGCGAGTTTTTTGATGTCCGCGCTTATGAGGATCCTTATGCAAAAAAACAGATATCGTTTGACAGGCTGAAGGAATTGCTGGTCAAGGCCAAAGACGATCCCAAGTTAAATTATTCCGGCTGGCAGATCGGTTCAAAACTTAGAAAACTGGACAGTGAAACAGCTTCCGCGGAACAACTCTTCGGACTTTTTGTTACTTATGTGTCCGAAGAAGAGTTAAAAAGCGGTGAGAAGGAAAACGTTTCTCCCGTAACAGGACAATCCGGCCAAATTGCCTCGGGCGTTTTTGGCGGGATCCCTCCCGCGCAGAACTTTGGGGAGATGGTGCGCAATACCGCTCTTTATTTGACCCAGGGAACCAATCCTCTGGAAAGAATGGAAATCTGGTCGGCCAGTTTTACAAAGGGATTAAATGAGCTTGATTCAAGCGATGTCTATCGTTTGGCGGAGATTTTTCGGCAGACCGCCGCCAGAAAGGGGCTCTTTGAAAAATACAAAGCGACCCATCAGGGGCTTCTTAAAATAGCGAAAGAATACCAGGGGAAAAAGATTCTTTTGACTAGCAATGATTTTAAGGACGCGGCAAAAATTATCTTCAGCGCCTACTTCCTGATCAATCTCCTTTATTCGGGGGCAAAGATCGAATCAAACAACGGGACCTTGCGAATTGTCGAAGGAGAGGGAAGATCGAAAGAAAGCGGAGAGGAAGGATTAGTTAGTAAGGGAGGAAAGATTCTTGGATATCTTTCGCCAATACCTCCGGAATTATTTTCTTCTGCCTGGCACAATAGCGGGACGGATCAAAAGGCTTCTTTAGCAGAAGCGGCAAGTCCATTAGTTGGTGTTCCGGCTTCCTTTGGTCCCTGGATGGGTTTTTATTTTGGGGTGGGTTTGCCGGCGACACTTATTAGAAATTTGGGTAGAAGTATCGGGGTTCTTTTTGGGGGTGGAGACGAAACCCTTGAACTGGACGAGAATATGCAGCCGATGATTGATG
This sequence comes from candidate division WOR-1 bacterium RIFOXYB2_FULL_46_45, assembly GCA_001771585.1. Lineage (GTDB taxonomy): Bacteria > Margulisbacteria > WOR-1 > XYC2-FULL-46-14 > XYC2-FULL-46-14 > XYC2-FULL-46-14. Next base: position 569,145 of record MEUE01000001.1, on the reverse strand, counting down.
ACCAAGGGAACCTCAAATCACGCAAATTGGGACCGCAAGAACTGCTTAACACGATGATCCAGCTTCCATTGGCAATGTTTCTTTTCCGCAACACGCCGGTAATGTTCTACGGGATGTTAAATATGTGGGAAAACATCCGGCAGATTGGAAAAGCATGGAAAAGAGACGATAATTCACAAGTCGCGCTGCATCTTCTTGCCTTCGCCTTAAAATTCTGGATCGCTAATTTCTTTGTCATGACCTCTCCCGACGGCCGTTTTCTGAACAGCACTTTTGGAAGAGGAATTACTTTGGACCGCCATGCCTTTAAAGCGTTAAGGGCTATAGCCAGACTTATAAAATTGGGGCTAAAAAACAGGGGTCTTATAAATTCCGATCCCTCTCTGCGCAGGTTTAGAAGATTTTTGAATAAGCACTCCCGTTTGCGTGCGGTAATTGAAAAGATTGAATACCTGCCGGAAAAGGGAATCTTGGGTGTTTTGGGTGAAACGGTTGCCGAGAGGAGGGCCTTTGCCTGGTTTATGCGCAAGTCTCTTGTTAAGGGGGCCGTCAGAGTAGCTGGTGACCTTATAAACCCGCTAGGCAATGGGATGGAAAAGCTGGGAGAGTGGGCCCAGGATGGAAGTGTCGCCGCGCATTACGGCAACATCGTTTTACAAAGGGGTCTTTTTAATATTTTCTTCAATCTTTCGCGGGCGGATATGTGGTTATGGAAAGGAATTAAGCACGGCAAAAAGAAAATTGGGGATCGCCTTGCTACCCGCGGGGCCAAAACCCCGGCTGAACGGGAATTTCGCCTGCGCCAGGCGCAGCGCAGTGATAATCTGGTTGGAGAATTAAATCCAAACGAAAGGGTCTTTGTAATTAATTCGCCTCCCGCCCCCGAACTCGGTTCATTCAGTAGCGATGCCGAAAAGAAAGCTTTATATCAGCTACAAAAAGATTTTGCGAATCCGGAGATATTAATCTCCTTGAACAGCGGAGGAAAGAATCCCAGGGAGCAAAAATTAAAGTTAAAGCTTAAACACATTAAGATCGACAGTTTTCCCGCGCAGTTTTTTGAAGACGGGATCGCGATCGGTTTTTCAAAACCGAGCGCTTTGACCCCCAACGAGCAGGGATACCTCGAATTACATATAGATAGCCGTTGCTTGGGTCTTTCCTATGATCAGCTCAAAGCGATGGTTGAACAAAAGATTATCGAATTGAAAACCAAAGGAATTAATCATCCGATGCTTTATTCCGCTCCCAAATTTTTAACCGCGGCAGAATTGAGCGATAAGGCCAAATTACAAATAGCGGATGCCCTGCAGCCGCGGCTGGAAAATGTTTTCAACGAAGAAAATTTCTGGAAACTGCAAAAGGTGGCGGAGGATTTGGGAATTACCGAAATCAATGCGGAGAATTGGGAAGAGGTCAGGAAAAATCTGGCCCGTACCCTGGTTGAGGGAGAGGGGACCGCCAGCACCGAACTGGCAAAGCTGATCTGGAAAGCTGGGAAAGAGCTTAAAGAAGGAATCGATTATAATCCGACTCCAACAGAAAACATAGAAAATGGCCGCCCGCGGGTCGCTTTAACGGATGTGGGAAGAAAAGCATTATCTGGAATAGCGGGTCCGGAGGCCGGATTTGCTCTGGTGGAACAGGTCGGCAAACAGGTTGAATACGAAATTGAGATGAACCTTTTTGCCCAAGAAGTGGAAGCGGGTTTTGTCAAACAAAAAGACCAATTAAAAAAATTGTCCGACCGGGAATTACGGGTAAAGGTAAGCGAATTTTATCCCAAGGCCGGGAAATTGACCTGGGCTGAAAAAATCCAGGCGGCGGTTTATTTCCAGGAAGCGGTACGCAGGGCGAAAGGGTACAAAAATGGTTTAAGGAGAGGACAGTTAAAGGCCGCCTATGCCGGATCGCTGGCCGGTCCCGAACACAAGGTTGCGGTTGACCAGGGGACGGGAGAAGGGAAAACCGTAACTACTCCGCTGGCAGTTTTCCTGCAATTTTTAAACGGCAAAAAGGTTAGTTTTGTCAATACTACCACCGAAACTCTTTCCAAAAAGGATTTAGGAGAGACAGGAAAAATTTATGAATTGCTGGGGATTGAAAGTTCTTATATTCCCCGTTCCGGGATGTCCGATTCAGTATTTAGAACTCTGGCACAAGGAAATAGGGTGGTTTTGTACTGCAGTTTTGATACGGTTCGGTTCAGACAGCTTTTTGACGGATTGGCAAGAGGGACCTATGGAACGGTCCTTCCGGCCGATAAATCAAAAATATTTATCTTTCTGGATGAAGGAGATTATCTGGTCGCCGATTTGCGCAACTCGCCGGCAATCATTTCTTCGGCGACCGGGAGCAAAGCGGCGGATTCCGACCTGGTCAGGGAGGCCGATCGGATTGTCCGCGCAACGAAATGGATCGATACGAGCGGGAATTTGACCGTCGAAGGGGAAAAATATCTTGAAGTAGACAGCGTTGCGGAAGAGGTCAAGATAAAGCCGGAGGGGTTTAACAAGATTAAGGAAAAAACCAGAAAGGCGGTTGACCGGTCACTGCATGAATATTTGCGCCATGCTCTGCACGCGCATAAATTTATGGTTGAGGGGACACACTATAAACATGACCGGCTTTTAAGATGTTACGTGGTTCGCGATGTCGGGACTGGAAGGTCAAAACCGAGCGAACAGCTGGAAGGGAGCCGCCATAAAGCCCTGCAGGCCAAGATTGGGCTGGGAAAGATCACCGAGCCGGGGCTCTCTTCGATCGCTTTGGTTGTTCCCGACGCCCTGGCTCCTTATGGAGCGGTCGCCCTTTATTCCGGATCGATTTTCCCGCTTGCCTCACATCTGGCGCAGGAAGGATATTTATCCATTCCAAACGAATCTGATTTCGCGCGAACCAGAATCGATTACCCCGCGATTATGGTCAGGGACCATGCGGCTCATGTAAGACAGGTTGCCGAAACAATTGTCGAACAACTTCTGGAAGGGAAGCCGGTTTTGGCGCATGTTCCACAGGTTGTCCCTAAAGGTAAAAACGCTCCTGCCGGTGCTAATAGCAGGGGATTGAATTCGCAAGAGGTACATGCGGAGGTAATGCGTCAGATAGGAGAGATTAAAAACAATCCTCAACATCCTTTGAGGGCTAAATACGATGCTCTTATGCGGATTATTAAAGAAGAGGGAAGAACCGGGATTGAAGATATCTCGTTAACTGACGATAAAAAAGAAGAAAGTAATTTAAGGAAGATGGGACGGGCCGGAGTTGTAACTTATTCCGATGTCGCCAACCGCGGGACAGATCCGAAATTAAAAGAGAATATACGGAAACTGGCTGAAGCCGGAAAAATTGTTCAAGCAGGATTTGCCTGCGTTACTACCGAATGGAAGACCACCACCCGGCATTATTTACAAGAAATTGCCCGCGTTGCCCGCCCCAACGGGGATGTTCGCGACCCGGGTTCACTTTTCGCAATCTATTCTTTGGAAGACCGCAATTTCGACAGACATCCGGAGGTCAGGGCCTTTTTTGAAAAAGGCCTGCTTAAATCCGGTGTCGAAGCTATTCCGGTAAGCAATGCCGAACATCCGGAAACCGATCCGACAGGGGAAAAACCGTGGGACAAGAAAGCGGAAACGCTTAAGCTGGAAGCGGAGTGGCTCTTAAGACGTGGGGTGCTTACCAAAGAACAGGCTGATGCTTATGCTAAAGACGGGACAATGCCGGCGGAGGCGCGGGATGCCATAGAACTTGTTTCCCGGCTTAAGCTGGCCCAGGATAAAGAGGTCAACGAAGCGTTGTTTAGCGAAAGGAAGACGGATGCAGAGAAGTTTTTAAGGGAACTGGATCTGGAAATTAAAGTTCTTTTGGAACAAGGTAAATCGATCGCCCCGATCTTGCAGAGAGCCCTCTTGAAAGCGTTGGATCTGGAGCTGGAAGGGTTGGGGATAACCGATGTGGCTTCAGGACAGGATGAGAGAATTGCCCTTTTTCTTAAAAAAATAGAAAGGGAATATGGATTAAAAATTAAACTTCCGCCCGGCATAGAACCCTGGCAGATAAAACAGGAAATAGAAAAAGCGGTTAAAAAACATTTTGCATCCTATCCGGACAATCCGGAAGGGAAGTTGGATAGAGAAAAGATTGCGGAAGTAATCTTAAAAAGAATTGCCCAGGCTCGCGATTACCTGTCAGCTCTATCACATGACATTGATAATCCGCAAGCCAGGATCTTTTTTGCCGGCGGAGCGACAATGGAGCACATCTTAAGCGGCGAATTTTTGGCCAGAGTTATTGATCAAAGAGTTATGCTGGGTATTGCTCGGGGACCGGTTTTGGGTCTTGAGCAGGAGGGAGAGGTAGACCCCATTTCCGGAAGATACAAACGTGAGAGCAAGCTGTCTCTTGAACGGATCGGCCTTTCAAGAACGGAATATCGCCTCGGTTTGGCTGAAATTGATCTTACTGCTGTTACTTCAGAGGTATTATTTGAGGAAGAGATGAAGGGGAAGCTGGAGGCATTAAAATCCACCGGCGGCAGAATAGCGGAAGGAGTTGAGCTTAAGGTTTCTTATGAAGGGCAAGAGTATGACCTTGGAAAAGAAGGAGATGTTAAGAAATTAAACAGCGCGCTGGAAAAGAACAGTTCTAATCTCAGAATATTTTGGACCAAAGATTCGAGCGGCCAGATTCGTTTTATTTATGGGGAAACTGATCCGATGGAAACGGAGCGGGGTTTCCGCCTGTTAAGGCTTACAAAAGAAATTGTTTCCCATTATGGCGAAAGCCTGGCTTTTATTGTCCCGCAAAAGCGGACCTTTTTAGGTGAGACCGAAGCTTATGAAATTATCTCCCGGCCGGAACAGATCGCAAAATCGTTTGATCATATGGTGGAGGCCGCTTTTGACGCCGGAAAATCTTTTGCCGGTGACCCGCATCGTTCCGCCCTGGCGCTGATAATGTTCCGCGGCATGGGGGTTTTAACTGCGGCTGACGCAAAGAGAGAAAGGGCGGCCTTGATGGCTCGTTACACCGCCGCAATTGAAGCCCACGAAAAAGGGCATTTTTCAACTTTATCCGAAAATATTCCCGAACGGACCGCCGATTTCTATCTTATGGCGGGAGGGCATCTTGATTCTATTTACGAATTAATGGCCGAATTTCATGAGGGCGGACGGCTTGGTTTTGCCGCTTCGAGTCAGGACTTGAATCTGGCCAGATTTGCCGTTTACAGCTTTTTATTTGAGGGGATCAACAGCAATAACCCGATTTATCGGAAAATGGCGCACGTATTACTTGGAGAAGTAATTGATAAGACCACCGGAAGGATTAATTTGGAAAAATTAAAATCTGCCAGGGAGAAGGGGTATCGGCTTTTACAAACAAGTTTTACCCCGGTATTGGAAGAACTGAAAGGGGAAACTGATCCGGAAAAGAGAGAAACGATTGTTACAAAAGCTGCCGAACGATATGAAGGAGAGGTGGAAAAACTTTTTACGAAAGCAGATACTGAAGCAAGTGCCGAAGCAGCAAAAGTCCGACCGGAAGGAGAGGCCAGAACCCCTTCCGGAAAAAGGTCTGTTCCGCGGCAAATAAGATTAACCGATGCGGAAAGGGTAATGCTTGGCCAAAGCGAAATGGTTGTCAAAGATAACCGGCGTATTATTTTTACATTAAAAGGGCAGGGATACATTGTAGAGCTTGATCGTGAATTGGAATGGAAGCGAGACGGGAAGGCCCTGGTTTTTACTGATGAAAATGGGAAGAGCCAGAGATTTACCAGGACTGGATTAGTAAGGGGAGTTGATAATGGCGCAATGATTTTGGGTGTTCCGGTGAAGGGGTTTACCGCCGAACTTACGCCGGGAACCCGCGCCATAAAACTTAACCCTTCAACCCTCTCTTTTGTTGGAACAGGAGGAATATCTTTAGAGAGGTCTTTAATCGTTGATCCCAAAGCGGAGATTGGTTTTATTCCGGATCCCGGAGAAAAGGCGCTCAGCCAGCTTTTGGACGGAAGAATAAAAATTACCGAGAAAAAAATAAAGGGTCTGGATGATTTGGAGAGGATATTGAAGACCCTTCCGGATAACGTTGAAATTGTTTATGAAAGCGGGGAGGTTGTTTTTGAGGGAACGAAAGCGGCGCTGGAAGTGGAACTTTTTAAAACGGTTGTCGGAATAAAAATGGGTGACGGGAAAATAGTAGAAGTTGCGGTTTACAGAAAGGATATTCAGGCCTTCGCTGGATCGGTTTCGCCGGAAAGTAATGAGTATAAAGAAGCGATTGAGAGAATTCGCGGCGCAATCAAAGAAGCGATTCCAGATGCCGATCTTGATAAAAGCATGGAGGAATTAAAACAGGCGATTAAGGGAGAGATGGTTTCTTTAGGAATGCAGGCCCATTTTAAATCCATTTGTGAGCGTGAAGCATTGAGGGTGCTTGAAGCAAAACTCTCGGCCATTGATCCTAATCTGCCGCGGTCCAAATATCAAAAAGAATTTATTAAGGCGCATAAAGCGGCTCGCAAGGCGGCGGAATTGCTTCAACGGACCGCCTTTGAAGAGATGTTTAGAAGGACCAGGGACCGGGACGTTGCTTCGATGACGGATGAAGAATTGCGCAAGGTTGCCGAAGAGGCGTCTCAAAAAGTCAGGGCGAAAGCGGACAAGGTTGCGCCGCTTGATGCCGACGGGATGCAGAGGGAAATCGACGCTTCTGCCGAGTCGTTCAGAATGGAATATGAAAGATTAAGTAAACCCTCTGATCATCAAGAATTAAAAAGATCCCTTCATTACGGATTGCCCGGAGCAAGTATCGGTTTAAAGGTTAAGGTTGTTGGTAAGAGTATGGGGCGGGGAGCCGGGTTTGGAATTCTTCTGGGGGGACTTATTTCTGCCGGCAAACGTTTGATAAAAGGGGAAAGAGGTTGGGAGTTGGTTGGTAGCAGTGCGATGGATAGTTTTGACCATGCCAAGGGGTTTGTGCAGTTTGAAGCTATGAATTCCGTGGCTACGATTGGGTTGGGGAAATATGGGAAATTGGGGCGGTTGGGAGCGCAGGGTTTTGCGCTTGGACTGCCTATTTTATGGAGTTTGGGCGAGGCCGGATCCGGGCAAAGGGGTGTTGTTTTAACGCAAGGCCTTGCCGGGATTGGAGCTTTTATGGCGGTGTCGGCGCCAACTGGAGTGGGAATTAGCAAAGTTTCTCCGTGGTTACTTAAGGTATTAGGGGTTGCTTCCCCAAAATGGATGAAGGGAATAAGCTTTATGCTTGAAGGAGTTCCGTTGGCGCTGGGGATGCTTGCGAATGAAGGGGTATCAAGTTATATGGAAGATGCGATGAGTTATTCTCCTAAGCTTCGCAGAATTATGACCCATCCGGTTGGACAGGCGGTTGGAGATATTTTAGGAGACAGCAATACTACCATTGCGGCCTGGTCAACCGCTTCAATTGCCGGCAGGTTTCTGGCAAAAAGAGGATTGACAACTATTGGAGCCAGGGTGTTGGGTAGTTATGTCGGCGGACCTATGGCGGTATTGGCGGCGGCCAACCTTGGCGTTAGCGCTTATTATCGGCTTTCTTACGGCGATTATCAAAGGCATACGATGGAAAGGATTATGGAAGATTTAAAAGGAGAAAACCCCAAAGCATTGGAGTGGATAGGGGACTTTACCGGAGCGAAATCGCTTCAGAAAGTTAAATTTGAAGAATTTCTTGGACAGCTTTTTCATCAGGGAAGCATTACTCATGGAGAGGAACTGGTATATAACAGCATATTGAAAAATATCGGCAGGGATTTTGAAGAAACCTTGTCTTTTGCCGATAATTTTTATCAAAACTATATTGCGCAAGCGGCCGAAGCCGTACTAAGAAGAAGTAGTCAAATAAAATTAAACGATCCTCGTGCGGTATTATCTGCTGGGTTAGATTATCTTTGCGGAGCATTGGGAGAGTTAACTTCTGAGATAGTATTAAATGGTACGGAAAGCAGAGTTTTTGCCAAAATACAAGAAGCCAATCCGAAGGATTGGTTTGACGAAAAATTTGTTTCCGGCCTGATTTCCGGTCGTATTGTTAAAGACAAAAAAGAAGCTTCGGCGGTATTGGAAAAAATCGCCAAATATTGCCGGCAGAGCCAGATCAAACAAGCGCTTTCGGTTAATCCGAGCTCGATCGGTTTTATTCTTGACGGGCCGGAAAAAATGGCGGTTTTGGGTGGGGGAAGTATTTACGCGGGAACGGCAATCGCGAAGCGGAGCAGGGTTCAGGACAATCATGATGTGTTTGCCTACTATTTTAATCCGGACGGGACCTTAAAAAGGGATAAAATCAGGCAGTTTGCCGAACGGATTTTAAACCAGAAAGTTAATGGAAAGAGTTTTCAAAAGACGGTTTTTGACCGGCCTTTACAGCTAATCTCCCGTTATTATACCGCGCAAAGGATGCTTGAACTTTTAAAACAGCAAGGAGGATTAAACGGAGTGATTTTTATGCAACCCTCACAAAGTGACATAGAGGCGGGTCTGGTGGTCCGCTATGGTTTGACGCATTGGAGCGTTGATTATGAAAGTGAATATTACCAGGCATGGGTTCAAGCAAAATGTTCTTCCGATCCCGAAAATGCCCATTTAGTGTTGGCTCAAATGGTTACCAAAGAAGACAAAGCTTTGGGATTGGTTACCCAGTCCGGTTTGCTTAATTTTAATAATCGACATATTGTAGTTGCGTTTAATGAGATGTTCAAAGAGACCAGGTTGGCGTTGGAGAAGGAAAGGGCATCGGTTTATGCTTCTTTGGCAAGGGCAAGGGCAGAAAGCGTCAAATGGCAGGAGAAGCACTTGAGATATTTTCGCCTGGCGAACAAATTGCAAATTGGAGGAAAAGCTATTTCCCCCAGACTGCAGAAAGCGTTGGTTTTTGTTCAAAAGAAATTAGAATCGGCATATTTAAAGCTTGACCGGGCCAGGGCGCAGGTTAACAGGTTAAAAATACAGATTGCCGCTTTGCAGAAGAAATGGTTTGAAGAAAAAGAGCCGCTTAAAAAACAGATGTTTGCTATGCAGATCAAGGCATTAGGCGGAAATACAGATAAGGTTACAAAAGAATATTGTGAAACTGTTGGCAAGGGATTAAAAGCGTTGGAAACAACTGACTACAAAAAAGAGCCTCAGAAGTATGTTGAAATAATTGAAAAGCTGGTCCGATTAGTCGCGTAACTTTTCATGGGGGCAGCCGAAAACAGGCCGGTTGCCCCCTTTTTATTGCTTGACAGTCGGACAAAAATAACATATACTTTAGATATGCAAGGTAAAAATAAGCATCTGCATCGTTATCTGGAAGCGGACATAAGCCAATTAATAAAGGATAGCTACTCCGCGTTAATACTGGGTCCACGACAAACCGGAAAAACGACCCTTGTAAAAGAAGTTTTAAAAGGGCATAAAAACACGGTGGAATATGCCCTGCAGAATCCCAAGTTAAGGATTGAGCTGGAGTCCAATCCGTCAAAAATTATCGGACAGGTTAAGGCCTTGCCGCCCAAGCCCTATGTTTTTATCGATGAAGCCCAGAAAATACCGGAGATTTTTGACGCAGTACAGATGTTAATCGACGAAAAAACCGCTTCCTGTATTTTAACCGGATCTTCGGCCAGGAAGATCAGAAAAAGTTCCGCCAACCTGCTCCCCGGCAGGGTAAAGTACTTTCACCTCGATCCCTTATCCTGGGGCGAATTGGGTTTAATCAAAGAGAATACGATCAAGCCGCTTGCCATTAAAAATATCAATAAATCCGGCTGGTCATCCTTTGAAGAGAGCCTGGTTTATGGTTCGCTTCCCGGCATTGTCATGCTTCCGGCTAAAGACAAAGAAGATTTTTTAAAGAGTTATACCAGTATATACCTGGAAGAAGAGATCCGGGCGGAAGCTTTAAGCCGGAAAATCGGGGCCTTTTCCCGCTTTTTGGAATTGGCCGCCAACGAATCTGGGACAAACCCTAACTTTACAAAATTATCCAACGAATCCGGAGTGAGCCAGCCGGCAATTAAAGAGTTTTATCGTATTTTGGAAGATACCCTTGTTGTTGAAAGAGTTGATCCTTATTTGAAAAATGCGCGGAAAAGGATTTTATCTTCATCAAGATATTATTTCTTTGACCTTGGCGTCAGGAATGCTTTATCTCGCCTTCCTTTAAGCCAAAAACTGGTCAATGCCCAAAAGGGCCGTCTTTTTGAACACGCGGTAATGCTGGAAATTATCAGAAGGATCCGTTCTCTTGGCAAAGCTTACAAGGTTTATTATTGGAGGACTTCCGGAGGGGCGGAGGTCGATTGCGTCATAGATTTGGAGGATAAGATTATACCTATAGAAATAAAAGCGTCAAACAACATCGCCCAATCGGAATTGCTGGGGCTAAAAAGTTTCTTAAAAGATTATGGTGATCTTGCGGACAAGGGCTATGTGATTACCATGGGCGGCAAAAAAGAGGTTTTAGCCGAAAACATCATCGCGTTGCCCTGGCATTGTTTGTAATTTGTCTAAGGACAGGCCCGCTTCGCCAAGCTCAGCGAGGCGAGCCGGTTGCCCCCTTTTTATTGTATAATCAATAATCATGGCCAACTACTACAAACCAATCATCTCAAACCGCCGCGCGTTCCATGATTTCAACATCACCGAGACCTGGAAAGCCGGACTGGTCTTGTCGGGTGCCGAGGTAAAATCGATCCGCCTAGGGAGGGTGAATTTTAAAGATTCTTTTGTTCGAGTTGATAAAGAAGAACTTTGGCTATATAATATGCATGTATCAGAATATCAGAATATCAGAACATCAGAGGATCAGGGGGATGGGAGGCCGGATCGGAAGAGGAAGCTGCTCTTAAAAAAGGGTGAAATTTTAAAGATCAGTAGCAGGATAAATGAACGGGGGATGACGGCGGTTCCGTTGAAGCTCTTCATAGAGGGCGATTGGATAAAGGTTGAAATAGGCCTTGGAAAGGCTAAAAAATTATTCGAAAAGAGAGAAACACTAAAGAAAAAAATGAACGTTCGCGAAATAGAGAACGCTCTGAAGAAGGGAAGCAGATGATCAATAATATTAATAATAACCATAAAAGTTATTCCGGGGCGGATGTGCGGCGGATGGCACAGTTGATGGTCAAAAAGGAACTGCGCGCGCTCTTGGGCGACAAAAATTCTAAAGTAGAGGCCATAGCCAGAAAACTATCGACGGTTCTGGCCGGCGCGGTCCTTAAGGAGCAAAAACATGTTTAGAGTCCACGGGCAGGTTCCGAATCCCATCCCGGCACCACACGGCAAAGATAGAAGTAAGGTAGAGGGTACGGATGCCAGAACCGGAAAAGGGCAGCAAACACAGGGGACCGGACGCGGGCCGGAGCTCGATTCCCATGCCATTGCGGTAGCCCTTTCGGTCGCGGCGAAAGAGGCAAAAGAAAAAGAGCTCTCTTTTGAAGAGATCATAAGGAGAGTAGTTGACGAGACCGGGATGACCAATCCCCAGGCGGCGATGGAAGAGGCGAACCGCCGGATACAAAAAGAGATTGAGGAGACGATTGAGGAGATCAAGAAAAACAAGGATCTGATGGAAGAAGCGGAAGGGTGGGAAGAATTTGGCAAGCTTTTGGAATCCCAAATGACCGAAGAACAGCTCAAAGAATTCTTTGGCCTAATCAATAACGAATTGCAATAATTTGGATTTTGTCATTTGTCATTTGAAATTCCCCGACGTAGTCGGGGTACGGGGCAGTAAGGGTATTGACGGGGTGATTTCGGGGCGGCGGCAGCGAGCCGAGCATGTCATCTAATCTCGTAAAACTTGGTGGCAAAAACAAACGCAAAAAACATTTTTGCAAAGTTAGCTGATGCCGTAGCGGCTGTTTTCGGCCCTGCGCCTCAGTTGGCAATGGCCGCGGCTTAACAGCTTAGCGTCCACACTCGCCAGTTCTGCCGGCAGGATTGGATAAGAGTGTAATTATACCGGCTATTCGGCCTTCCGCCCGCGGGAGAACCGGAGAAACTAAAACGCGGACTGGCTTTGAGAAGACCTCGTTTCGGGTCAACCTCAAGGCGAGATAAAAAACAGGAACTACGCTCGTAGACGCTTCCGCATCGTTCATTTCGGACAGGGGTTCGACTCCCCTCTGCTCCACTTGTGTTATAATATATCCCGTATGTTGGATTTTAAGTTCAACGAGCTCAAACTCAAATCGGGAGAGACCTTGGCTCCGGTCACGATCGCCTACCAAACTTTCGGCACTCTAAACAAAGAGAAAAGCAACGCCATTTTGATTTGCCACGCTTTGTCCGGCGATTCAAATGTCGTGGAATGGTGGGGGAAAATGGTGGGAGAGGGGAAGCCGATCGATACAAAAAAATATTTTGTCATCTGTTCCAATGTCATCGGCGGCTGTTATGGTTCAACCGGCCCGGCGACGGTCCAGCCCTTTCCATCGATCACCATTAGCGACATGGTCAACGCCCAGAAAAAATTAATTGATCACTTGGGTATTTCAAGGCTCCTTTCGGTCATCGGCGGTTCAATGGGGGGGATGCAGGGACTGCAGTGGTCGGTCGCCTATCCTCAAATGGTAAAATCGGTCATCCCCATAGCTACCACAACAAAGCTTTCGGCCCAGGGGATCGCTTTCAACGAAGTCGGCCGCCACGCCATTATGCTAAATCCCAAAGACGGCCTGGCGGTGGCAAGGATGATCGGACATATCACCTATCTATCGGATGAAGCGATGCATAAAAAATTCGGCCGGCGGCAGAAAGAGGGGGGGGTTGAATTTGAAGTTGAAAGCTACCTGAAGCATCAGGGATCAAGCTTTACCAAGCGCTTTGATGCCAATTCCTACGTCAGCATCACCAAAGCGATCGACCGGTTTGATCTTGCCGAAAACTATAACGGATTGGCGGAGGCGTTTGCCGGTTCAAAAGAGATCAAATTCATGGTCGTCTCTTTTACCTCGGATTGGCTCTTCCCGGCCTACCAGTCGTGGGAGATCGTTAAGGCGCTGAAGACCAACTCGATCAATGTCTCCTACCGCAATATCGGATCAACCGCCGGCCACGACGCTTTTTTACTTGATGATCCCCAGCTTAAAACAATTATCGGAGGTTTTTTGTCAAATGTTTAAGCCCGATTACGACCAGATTGTCAAATGGGTGGAGCCGGGGAGCCGGGTGCTGGACGTCGGCTGCGGGGAGGGCCTTTTGCTTGACCGGTTGATCAAAGAAAAAAATGTCCACGGGGTGGGGGTCGACAACGATGCGAAAAGTTTGGACCTTTGCATCACCAAAGGGCTGTCGGTGATCCAGTCAAACGTCGATCAAGGGGAGGGATTGAAAGATTTTCCCGACAAGACCTTCGATTACGCGATTTTAAACGACACTCTCCAGGCCCTGCACCGGCCGCTGGAGGTTTTGCTTTCGATGCTGCGGCTTTCCAAAAAAGTCATTGTCGGGTTTCCCAATTTTGCGCACTTGACCCCGCGTTTTTATCTTTTTTTTCAGGGCAGGATGCCGATGTCAAAGGCGATGCCGCATATGTGGTACGACACTCCCAATATCCATTTTATGACCGTCAAAGATTTTCAGCTTCTTTGTAAAGATCAGGGGATCACGGTTTTAAAACAGCGCTACTTTGGCGAACATTTTGAATCGGTTCATCCCTTCCTGGCGAATCTGCTGGCGGCCGAAGCGGTGTTTTTGATTAAAAAATGACTCGAATTTTTATCGCGAATCAATAATCTCAAATAAACTCGAATAAGCGGATCCCGAATAAAAAGTCTCAAATACTCGAATATTATCTCGAAGGCCTTCGAGAATATATTTGAGCATTCGTGACTTTAATTTGAGACCATCCCATTCGGATTGATTCGAGAAGTTGATTTGAGATAAAAATTTGGGACATAGAATTCATCCCAAATGTATCTCATCCGCCAGATGCTCTTCTTCTTCCTCATGCTCCAAAGTTTCCCCTCTCTTTTCCCTGAAATGGCGGGTAAAAAGATCGGCCGCTTTGGCGATTAGGGCAAACGAGAGCAGAAGCAGAAAAAGATCGGCGATGACCAGCGGATAATTTTTAGTCGGCAGGTATTTCTGAAAGAGGAGCATAATAAGCGACGTGAAAGTAGACGCGATCATAAAGAGGGCGGGGATCACCGTGAACCAGACCGGCTTTCTCCTGATCAGAAGCCAGGCGGAAATACAGGTTAAAGTCAGCGCCGCCAAAAGCTGGTTGGCGGTCCCAAAGATCGGCCAGATCGTGATATAGGCGTTTGAGGCCCCCAGCCCCAGCATCAGAATAACCGAGATCCCCGAATTAAAAATATATGACTTCAAAAAAGCGGGGGGATTTTTAAAAAGCGCCCGCCATAATTCTTCAAACAGATAGCGGTTCAGGCGGACCGCCGCGTCGAGCGAAGTTATCACAAAACCTTCTACCAAAAGTATGCCAAGAATTGTCCCGAAAGCGGGATGAATGTGGAGCCCCATGTAAAGTATATTTCCAACCGCGATCGCGAAAGCGAGGATCGGGTTGCTGGCGGCCGCCTCCATAGGAAAGACCAGTGCGCGATAGTCGGCAAATTGCAGTCCGGCGCCGACCGCGATAAAAACACAGACCGCCAAAACCCCCTCGATCAGCATCGCCCCATAGGCGATCGGGCGAGCCTCTTTTTCGCTCCCCAATTGTTTTGACGAGGTTCCTCCCGCAACCAAAGCATGGAACCCGGAGATCGCCCCGCAGGCGATAGTTATAAAAAGGACCGGAAAAATACTCCCCAACGAAAAGTGTCCCGATGCTTCGGCAATATTAAAAGCGGGGGCCTTGAGTGTCAATCCCTGCAGGCCGGAAGAGACGATTGCCGCTCCAAGTGCCGCCAACCCGGCATAGAGGATATGGACGTTGATAAAATCCCGGGGCTGTAAAAGAAGCCAAACCGGAACTCCGGCGGCAAAGAGGACATAGATCGAAAGAATCAGCATCCAGATATTAACATCAACCGAAAGCGGAAAATTAAATCCGAAGATGATCGAAAAGGTAGCGATAAAAACTGCCAGCGCGGTCATAATCCAAATGCTGGTTTTTCTTTTATAAAGTAAAAAGCCGATCAACGGCGCCGCCATGGTCATCAGGATGACAGAGGTCGAGGCGATCCCGCCGATCTTCGCTTTCAAAATCCCGTCCTGCATTTCTGTTGCAAGCCAGACCTGATCCGCTCCCAGCTTCAGCATCGAAAGGGGAGCGAGAGAAGTCAGCGCTTTGGCGGTCAGCCCGAGAAAGGCGGATGTTACCAGAACGATCATAACGATCGTGAATAAAATAAAAAGGATGAAGCCAGATTTTCCCATCGTCCGGCTGGCGACCTCCGCCATCGAGCGGCCTCCTTCTCTTACCGAAACAAAAAGGGAGGTGTAGTCGTGGACCGCCCCAAAAAAAATTGTCCCAATCAGAATCCAAAGCCAGACCGGGATATAGCCGTAAAAAAGGGCGATCGTTGGACCGACGATCGGTCCCGCTCCGGCGATGGCGGCAAAATGATGTCCCAGCAAAACATAGGGATGAGCCGGAATATAGTCATGGTTGTCGCGCATGGTATGCGCCGGAGTCGCCTTCTTTTCGTCTATGCCGATCGCGCGGCTAATATAGCTTCCGTAAAATCGATAAGCGAGCCAGAAGAAGACCAAAGTCAGTATCAGTATCAAGAGGATATTCATAGGTTCACCAGCACTCCCAATCCTACCACATTTGTTTTGGTCGGTACAGAGACCGCCAGGGTGGGGTCGGCGTAATTCAGGCCGGAGGGGACAAAAAAGCCCTGATAAAACAATTTGAGCACGGTGTTTTTACCGGCGGAAATCAAAAAGTTGAATTCGGAAGTCAAAGAAGTCCCCGGATAATCTTTTCCGTACTTATAATCTCCGGAGAGGACCAGGTCGGCCAGGATTTTTACGCTGATGTTTTTGTTCCCGAAGGGCTGAAAATATTCGAGCCCCAGGTCGCAGGTCCCGTCCATTATATATTTATTAAAAGTGTTGAGCGGAAGAAAGGGGTATTTGGCGAAAGCGGGACCAAAGCCGCTCCCGACTTTATAGGCGGAGAGCTTCAAATTTATGATTTGAAGCGTTGCCCCAAGATAACGTCCGTTTTTTGAGCCCGAGAGCTCCAGTCCGGCCTTTAATTTTTCGGAGATATCGGAATCGGCCTTAAATTTCCAAAGAACGTCGTTTGAATCTTTTGAAACATAATTTACGGTTAACTTTGTATCCGTTTTTCCCAGTGTATAGTCGGCTCCGGCGTAGAAGGAGTTTAATAGGGCGGTCCCCTCGCTTGAGATTTGCGGGATTGAATATCCCGCCAAAAAATTCATCTTTCCATTCTTGACCCTCATCCCAAAATCGGGCCTAAGCTTCCGGTAAACTTCTCCCGGCCAGAGAGAATTGACGGAAGAATTTCCGCGCAGGAGATCGCCGCTGCCGAAACTGAAATAGAGGTTTTTTATCCCCGCCTCAAAATCAAAGAGGTCCGGAATAATATTGCGGGCGGTCTCGCTTGAAAAAGCGTCGATGCTGTCAAAATTGAGGTTTATGAAACTTCCCTGTTCAAACTGTTTTTTTAGCAATAAGACGATCCTGGGGTCAAGGGCCAATCCGGAAGCGTAGAGGAGGTCGGCGCTGATTTTTCCTTCAAGTTTGGGATGGTCGGGATATTTTTGCCGGTACAGTTCGATGTTGAATTCGTTCTTAAGCTCCGCCGCCAATTTGGCGTCGTCTTTGCTTAGTCCGAATTTGTAGTAGATTTTAGAAAGAAAGCCGGCCAGTTCATAACGGGTGACCTTTTCTTCTCCGCGGAAGGTCCCGTCGGGAAAGCCGTTGGTCAAGCCCAATTTTACCAGGGAATAAACCTGCTCTTCGGCCCAGTGCTTTTCCTGCATGTCGCGAAAGAGCCGGTCATCGGCGGAGGAGGAATAAGCTCCGGCGGCCAGAAGAGCGGCGATTAAAATTACTTTAAGTAGCTTAATATGCATTTGGCAATATCTATGCTCGCGTGGGGGCGGGAGACCTTTTTAATGTTCTGGCGGATCTTATCCGCCTCTTTGGTTTTTAAAAGAATGTTGACTTTGTCGGCCACTCGATCGGGAGCGGTTTCCACAAAGCCGATTCCGGCCTCTTCAACAAACTTGACGTTTGCCTCTTCCTGTCCCGGGAGCCAGGAGGTGATGATCATCGGCAGGTCTTTGGCCATCGCTTCGGCGATTGAGCCCGGACCCCCTTTGGTAACGATTATATCGGCGGCATCCATCAGCATGGGGACCTGGTCGGTAAAACCGACAACTTTGGCCGGATGCTGAAAACGGGCTTTTGAAAGCTTGTTAAGCAAGAGATTGTTCCTGCCGCAGATCACGATCATCTGGATATTTTTTACCTTCTCATCGACAGTCGTTACCAGTTTTCCCATTCCGCCGCTCCCTTCTCCTCCGCCCATAAAAAGGATGGTCGGGACCTTTTCAAGGAGCCCAAGCATTTTACGTACTTCTCTCTTCTTCTTTTTTTCGATGAAGCGGGGGTTGATCGGAAGCCCCAGAACTTTGATCTTCTCTTCCGGCATTCCGTATTCGATTGCCAGTTTTTTCGCCTCTTCGGTTGCCACCACCAGAAGATCAACCTTGGGGTAGACCCAGGCCTTGTGGATCGCGATCGGGTCGGTGGCTACGGTTATAATCGGAAGCCCGGGGAGCCCGTTGGCGACCAGATGGTTTACCATCGGATGGACCGAAACAATCAGGTTCGGTTTAATCAGGTTGATCCGCTCGATCAGCTCTTTTTGGATAAACGGAGTCGCCACTTTTTCCAAAAGCTCCAGTTTTTTCGGGTCGTCCCAGAAATGATAAAGGTTTCCCCACAGTTTGGGAGAATACCTGATGACCGGAGCGTAGAGTTTGGCGAAAATATTGAGAAAAGAAGAGCATTCGGCAAAGACGTCGATCATCTCCTGTTTGACTTTTGGATCGATCTTTGCCACCGCCGCAATCAGGGCATTGGCCGAAGCCCTATGCCCGCCGCCCGTATCCGAAAACAAATAAAGTATCTTTTTCATCTTTTAAAGTATTCGACGGTCTTTTCAAGCCCATTGCGGACAAATGTCTGCGGTTTCCACTTGAGTTCTTTTTTGATCTTATCGGCGTTGAGGACCGAACGGAAGAGCTCCCCGGCTCTGGGGGGCTTATAAATCGCTTTGCCCGAAAAGCCGATAATATCCTTTAATTCGGCGAACAATTGGTTGACCGAGGTCCCGATGCCGGTCCCGACATTGTAAATTTTATTGTTCCCTTTCTTGAGCGCGAGCAAATTTGCCGCGCAGACATCTTTCACATAAACATAATCGCGCAGTTGTCTGCCGTTTCCGTAAATAAAAGGAGATTCGTTGGCATTTAATTTTCCGATGAAGATTGCGATCACGCCGGCCTCGCCGTGGGGGTCCTGGCGGGGGCCAAAGACGTTGCCGTACCTTAGAACCGTATAATTTAAACCGTAGTTTGCATGATAGGCGGCCAGATAGAGCTCCGCCGCTCTTTTGGTAATGGCATAGGGAGAGATCGGTTCGAGCGCGTGGTCTTCTTTTGCTCCCCGTTTTTCTTTTATTTCTCCAAAGAGCGCTCCGCCGGTTGAAGCGAGGATGAATTTTTTGGTTTTATGTTTTACCGCCAGTTCAAGCAGGTTCAATGTCCCAATCTCATTCACTTTGGCGTTAAAAACCGGGTCGGTGACCGATTTTCGGACATCAATCTGGGCGGCATGGTGGTTTATGATCTCCGGCTTCTCGCTTTCAAAAATTTTTTCGAGCGCTTCTTTATCCTGTATGTCGGCTTGATAGAATTTGGCTTTCGGATTGATGTTTTTTTCTTTCCCGGAGCTCAAGTTGTCGACGATTACGACTTCGTGTTCGGCTTCAATGTAGCTGTCGGCGATATTTGATCCGATAAACCCGGCCCCGCCGGTCACAAGAATTTTCATGATAGGGATATTCTAACATATTCAGGCGGCTTCGGTTGACAGGTTTATGATCCCGGCCGCTTGGAGAGCCAGGTTTTTTATCTCCGGATCAAAATTCCCGAATTGCAGAAGATAGCTGATCGCCCTTTGGACCTCAACACCCTTATACGGTTCGGGCTGCTGAAGGATTTTCTCAAGCACCGGTTTGGGATTGTGGCCGTGGAGACGGACGATGGTTGTTTGGATATCAAGCTCTGTCATACTGATACTATCGGGTTTGGGGGCGGAAAACTTGCGGAGAGATAAAAGGGAGGGGCCCATAAAGGCCCGTAATGCCGAAAAGGGAGGAAAGGCGGGAAAGGGCGCAGGCAAAAAAGGAAGCCCTTTTTGCCCTATGCCTTTTTTCTCTTTATGGGCCTTTACGGGCCTTTTTAGCCGTTAAACTTGTATTTCAAAACTTCCCCTTCTTCTTCTTCTTCTTCGATTTCTTCTTCTTCGATTTAAAACAAAGGATTATTCTTGACTTTTTTGTGTAAGCATGTAAAAATGGAGTTGGTAATTCCAAAAATGGACTAAAAATGGAAACAATACAGCGTTTGTTGGAAATAGTTGGCGAGCAGAGTTTTTTCCTGTTGGGTCCGCGCGGAACAGGCAAATCCACTTTAATCAAGAATTTGTATAAAGAGGCTGTTTATGTTGACCTTCTTTTGCCCGATGTTTTGCGGGCGTACCTTGCCAAACCCGAGCGGTTGCGGGAGCTGGTTTATGCCAACAGCGGCAAAAAAACTTTTGTTCTGGACGAGATCCAAAAGGCGACTGAATTATTGCCGGTGGTGCATAGTTTGATAGAGGAAAAAAAGGGCTGGCAATTTGTTCTAACCGGTTCCAGCGCCAGAAAACTAAAAAAGACCGGAGTAAATTTATTGGCCGGCAGGGCGCTGGTCAAGCATTTGCACCCCTTTTTGGCGTCCGAATTAGGGAACAAATTTGTTTTGGACGCGGCTTTGAAAACGGGACTAATTCCTTTGATTGTTGCAAGCGGCAATCCGGAAGAAACTTTGAAAGCGTACATTGAACTTTATATCAGGGAAGAGGTTCAGATAGAAGGGCTAACCAGGAATATTGGCAACTTTTCCAGGTTTCTGGAGACAATAAGTTTTTCACACGGATCGGTTTTGAATGTCAGTAACATTGCCAGGGAATGCCAAATAGAAAGAAAAGTCGTTGAAGGGTACATAAATATTTTAGAAGATATTTTACTGGCTTTCCGGCTTCCGGTTTTTTCAAAAAGAGCAAAAAGGGCATTGAGCAGTCATCCAAAATTTTATTATTTTGACGCAGGCATTTACAGGATGCTGCGCCCTTCCGGTCCGATTGATCGGAAAGAAGAGACCTCCGGATTGGCATTGGAAGGATTGGTAGCCCAGCATTTACGAGCATGGATAGATTATAGAAACAAAGAGTGTAAATTGTATTTTTGGCGCACCAGCTCAGGGAACGAAGTGGATTTTGTCATATACGGCGGGGATATTTTTTGGGCGATAGAAGTAAAAAACAGCACGAATATCCATCCAAAAGATTTAAGCGGACTCCAGTCTTTTGGGGAAGAATATCCGGAAGCAAAAAAAATATTGCTTTACAGAGGACAGGAGAAGCTGTTGCGTAACGGCATATCAATAGAGCCCTGTGAGGGTTTTTTGCGCCAATTAAACCCTACCCATTAAACTTGTATTTCAAAATCTCCCCTTCCTCAATCTTAATCGTGTCATAGGGGAAGAAAATATTGGTGTCGGTTTCGCGGATGGTTAAGTCGGACAGGCGGACTTCAAGATTGAGATCAGCGGGGATGAGCCTTAAGACGCGATGGCGGTTGTCTTCCATCGGCTGAGCCCAGTTTTCGATAATCTCCGAAATAACTTCCCGCTTCCCTTCAAACTCTTCCCCAAATTCGGTCAAAATTGCCAGGAGCGGTTTTCCCAAACGGGCCTCCTTTAAAAGATTGATACAGCCACAGATGCCAAGATGCTGTCCCAAAAGTTTCCCTTCCTCCTTCTCAACGGAACCGATGTTGATCAAAAGGACCTGGGCTTCTTTGAAGTGTTTTCCCATCCCCTCCACATAACGGCTGTCGCCGGTGATCCCGATTTTTAAATGCTCTCCGTTTTTTAACGCCAGGCCGGTTTCAAGCAGCAGCCCCACCGACGATTCCTGGTTGGTCCAGCGCTCGGTGTGATAGGCGGGGAAGACCTTGATTATGAATCCGTATTTATCAAGTAAATTTTGTCCTTCAATCTCGCTGACGGTGTTTCCCGGAATCAGCAGTTTAAAATTGATCTCGCGGTTGCCGACAAGGTCGGTGGCGGAGAGGAGCCCGTGAAACTTCAAGAGCACTCCGGCAGAGCCGAATATATCGAGCACCTTACTCTTTTTTTCATGATTGTGGTCGTTGAATTTTGCCAGTAGCGAAAGGATCCCTTCTACCGATTCGGTGTGGTCGTCGTGGTCGTGGGTGATCAGGATTGCGTCGATATCGGAAATGCCAAGGCCGAGTTCGCGGAAGATCGTAAAAAAATCGTAGCCGGGATCGATCGCGATCCCCTTCACTCCTCCGTTTTTATTCCTCAAGGTCAAAAAGTAGCCCCCTCCCTGCGAGGGGCCGGGGGAGTAGAGGGGGCTGGCGGAGTTCCATTTATGAATCGTGCGCAAGACATTCGCTCCCATCTTGTATTCCAGGTTCCGCGGAGAATTAAGATTATGGATCAGCTTCTCCTGGTTTTTCTTGATGATCTCTTTGGTCGGAAATAGGGTCTTTTCCATATAGCGCAGGGCGGAGAAGGAGGGGGCCTCGTATCTTTTCATGTGCAGGTCAAGCTGATGGGCGATCTTGAAATCCTCATAGGCCTCTTTGTGCCGTCCCTGCAAAAATTTGGCGATCCCGCGGTAGTAGGCGGCGGTCCCGTAGTCGCCGTGGTGCGAACGCATATGATGGAACATTTGGTCATAAACCTGTTCCGCTTCTTTATAGCGGTTCTCGTTTATGTGGGCAAAGCCGACCTTATGCCAGGCCTTTAAATCTTCCATGTCACGCCGACGACCTGGGTGCGATTGTAAGAGCCTCCAAGATAGGCGTAGTCGAGAATAAGCTGGTTCAAAGCGATGCCGATGCCGGCGCTCTTGCTGTTGTCGTTTAACCCGGCGCGAAGAGCTACTCCGGGAATGGGGAACAGCTCAACTCCGTAGTGCATCGTCGCGGTTTTTTTCATAAAATTATGGACATCAACCGCCAGCATCACGTTTTGGATCGGGGCAATCGAGATCCCGCCTTTTATGTCCATTTCGTAGTTGGTGACGGATCCGTTGTCAAAACGGATCGGAGCGACCAATAAATTTGCGACGCTCAAGCCGAAAGAAATTTGATCGAGCGGGCGGAGGAGCATACCGACGTCAAAACCGCCCCCCAATCCTTTCAAGTTGGTTGAGGGGATCAAAAGATCGTAGACATTGATGTTGCCGCCAAAAGCAATTCTCTCTTCATAACCGGAAGCGAGTGTCAAAGTGTACCAATTGGTGTTCTGGTTAAGCGCCGGATTTTTGTCGAACATCCAGCTTAAGCCGAGGGCGAACTGTGCTTTTCCTTGTGGAGAATAACCGCGGTCATAATAGTATGAATGGTACGGACCGCCGTAATAGAACCAGGGGTTTTTCAAGCTCCACAAAAAGCCGGCCTTAGCCGCTTCAAGGGATTGCTTGCCGAATTCGGCCGCTTTACCGGCCGCGTCTTTGCCGACCTCTTTGGCCTTTTCCTTCGCTTGTTGGTGCACATCAACCTTCTTTTCCGATCCCTGTTTTTTTACGTCTTCCGACATGCTTTCTCCCGGTTTATAGGTATTCGGCTGTCCCCACCCCTTATCAACTACTCCCTGGTCGTGGAGATATTTTGCCCCTTCAAGCGCCATGGCCGTAGCCGCTCCGATTCCCAGGACCCAGGCAAAGGGATTCATCTCCGCTTCAAAACAGACCTTCAACGAGGCCTGGTTATCGCCGATTTCGTTGTTGCGGTTGGCGAGGACGGTCGATCCCAAAATATCAATTCCCGGATTGCGGGCGAAGCCGGCCGGATTGTAGTAAACCGCGTTGGCGTCGTCGGCAACGGCGGTAAAGGCGCCTCCCATTGCCAGCGGGCGGGCGGTGTAGAAGGCGTAGGCGGACTGGAAACTTAGGAGCAGAAAAAAGACGATAACCCGGGCAAAAAGTTTATTTTTCATGGTGGACTGATTCTAGCAAATAACCTCTTGCCTAGTCAATTGCCAAGATGCTAGAATGGCCGGGAAGTTGGATAAGGAGGGCATCATGATAAAGATATTGTTTGAAAAGGTAAAGAAGCTTCTTTTGTCCCCGCATGAAGAGTGGCGAGCGATCGCGGCCGAAGAACTGTCCATCCAGGATATGTTTATAAAGTATGCCGCCTATCTGGCCTTGATCCCGGCGGTTTCAATGATAATCGGATTCGGGATTGTCGGCCTCCGTTTGGGTCCGACCTATTATCGCATGCCGATCATGAGCGCCCTTTTTTCGGGCATCTTATCTTATATTTTGAGTTTGGCGGGGGTTTTAGCCGGCGGTTATATCATTAATTTTCTCTCCCAGTATTTTTCGGCGGAAGGGGGAATCAAGCCGGCGATGAAGCTGGCGGTCTATTCTTCGACTGCCTATTGGATATCAGGGATCTTTGGGATTATTCCGTCGCTGGGGTTCCTTTCGATCCTTGGGCTTTATTCGGTTTATCTCCTCTTTGTCGGGATCCCAATCTTGTTAAAGGTCCCCGAAGATAAGACGATGCCCTTTATTATCGCGGTGGTAATCTCTTCCCTGGTCCTGGGGATATTGCTAAATGCGGTGGTCGGGCAGTTTGTCTACGGACCGATCTATTCGGACTTGCTGACGTACTGACTTACTCACCCCCTGGCCCCCTCTCTATTCTAGAGAGGGGGAAAAGAAGCGGAGATGGATTTAGGGTGAGTTCAATAAATTACTTTATTCAGCGGGTATTCGACGATCCCTTCCGCGCCGGCTCGTTTGAGGCGGGGGATCAGATCACGCACTACCGATTCTTCCAGAATTGTATCCACATCCACCCACTTCTGGTTTGAGAGGGGAGCAACAGTGGGAGTTTGGAGCGCCGGCAGTAAGCTTAGAATTTTCTTCAAATCAGCGCATTTGACGTTCATCTTCAGCCCGACTTTGGTCTCAGCCGCCAAGGCGCCGGAGAGGAGCAGGATCAGGTTATCCATCTTTTGTTTTTTGAAAGGATCTTTCAATGCCTCTTTGTTTGAGATGATAACGGTGTTCGATTCCAAAATCGTGTCGAGAATGTTTAAATTATTGGCTCTAAGCGAAGAGCCGGTTTCGGTCAGCTCGACAATCGCGTCGGCCAATTGCGGCGGCTTGGCTTCGGTGGCTCCCCAGGAGAACTCAACACTCGCTTTCACCCCGTTTTTCTTTAAATATCTTTTGGTCAGCTCGACAAATTCGGTGGCGATCCTTTTTCCTTGCAGGTCTTTTATGCTCTTGATCTTTGAATTGGCCGGCACCGCCAGGACGATCTTTACCTTGCGCAGTCCCTGTTTCGCGTAAATTAAATCGGCCAGCTTAACGACTTTGCGGCCGGACTCCATCATCCAGTCAATTCCGGTTATTCCGCAATCTAATACCTTTGATTCTACATAGCGCGGCATCTCCTGCGCGCGGATTAACATACATTCGATCTCATCGTCATCGATTGTCGGATAGTACGACCTTGAGCTGGTTTTCACGTTGAAACCGGCCTTTTTTAGCAGGCCGATCGTACTCTCTTGTAAACTGCCTTTCGGAATTCCCAATTTTAGTTTTTTCATTATATTATTCCCCCGTGATTTATTTTACCATATATATTATAATGTGGCATATGGGTGTTTTTAATTTTAAAGAGACGAATATTCCCGGAGTTATTGTAATAGATTCAAAGGCATTCCACGACGAGCGCGGTTTTTTCACCGAAACCTATAACAAAGGCAATTTTGATCAAATCAAGTTTAAAGAAACCTTTATCCAGGATAACTTGAGCAAATCGTCAAAAGGGGTGGTGCGGGGACTGCACTATCAGATTAATCCGAATCCGATGGGAAAACTGGTCCGTTGTATCAAGGGTAAAATTTTTGATGTCGGGGTTGATGTCCGCAAAGGGTCGCTGACTTTGGGAAAATGGTACGGTGAGATTCTGGACGACCAAAACATGAAGATGATTTATTTTCCGCCCGGCATCGCGCACGGCTTTTTATGTTTGGCGGACGATACTTATGTCTATTACAAATGCACCGGTTTGTATGCCAAAGACGACGAGCGGGCTTTAATCTGGAACGATCCGGCCGTCGGCATCAAATGGCCGCTTGATTTGATTGACGGAGAACCGAACCTTTCCGATAAGGATAAAGTCCATCCCGCCTTAGCCCAGGCCGATCTTTTTTAAATCCTCATATTCCGGCGCGGCGGTTATAACTTGTCCGTCTAAAATTCCCAGCTTAACCTTTACTTTTCCGTAACTGGTTTTGATCGTTTTAAATTTTCTATTTAGAACTTCGCGCTTAACCAGAAATACCCGCACTCCCAGAGTCGTAGTTTCTTTAAATATTTTTTCTAAAACCGTTTGTTTGTGAATTATTTCACAAAGTGCCGTAAGTTTGACGGCCTGCCTCTTTTTCTTCATCAAAATTGGCTCAATCCAGGCATCCAGCGCCCCGGCTTTCATTATTGCTTTAATCGCTTTGTTATATAGTTTCGGATTCATATCGTCAATATTCGCTTCAATCTGCAAAACCGCGTCGGGTACGGTCTGCAGTTCTTTTTTTCCAAGATAAACGCGCAGAGCATTCGGCAGATTGGGAAGCAGGTGCCCTCCGGCGCCGATTCCGACCTTTTCTAATAGCATGCGCGGGATTTCGCCAAACCCGCCTTGCTGCGCCGGCGAGGCAGGGCTTTTTGCCAGCGATGTTATTAAAACCACTCCGGTTGGGGTCGCCATCTCTTTGCCCGTTTCACTGCCGTAAAAGGGGATTCCTTTAAGTAATTCTGCGGTTGCGGGAGCGGGAACGGGCAAGATTCCATGGGAATGTTTGATTGTTCCTGATCCGACGTTGATCGGGGAGGAATAGATTTCAGATATTCCCAGTTTCTTAAGGCAGATCAAAGTTCCGACGATATCGATTATCGCGTCGGTTGCGCCGACCTCATGAAGATGGACTGTATCCATTGTTCTTCCGTGTACCTTTGCCTCTGCGGCAATTAGTTTCTTGTAGATTTGGATGGCTTTATTTTTGATGTCTTTATCGAGAGTGCTTTTTGAGATGAGGTTGATGATGGAGGAGAGGGTCGTGCCGTGATCGGACAGGTCGCGACCTGTCCTTACATCCACATACTTGGCCTTCAGACCGTTCCGGTCGACGGGTTTGATTATGAGACGATAGGGCGGGAGAGGGATCTTTTTCAGCTCTTTGCGCAGGTAGTTTTCGGGGACTCCCAGATCAAGGAGGGCCCCAAGAATCATATTGCCGGCAATGCCGGAGGAGCAGTCAACGTATAATAGCATATGCCATCACCGCCGCTCCGAAGCCGTTGTCGATATTAACGACCGCCACTCCGGGAGCGCAGGAATTCATCATCGTCAAAAGGGCCGATAGGCCTTTAAAGTTTGCCCCGTAGCCGACCGAGGTTGGGACCGCGATTACCGGAGCGGAAACCAATCCGCCAACCACCGAAGGAAGCGCTCCTTCCATTCCGGCAACAACAATAATCACTTTAGCTTTTGTGAGCTTATGCAGATTTTTGGTTAATCGATGAATTCCGGCGACTCCGACATCATATAATCTTTCGGTTTTTATCCCCAGGAATTCGGCGGTGACCGCCGCTTCTTCGGCAACGGGGATGTCGGCGGTGCCGGCGGTTATGATTGCGATCGGCTTTTGTACGGGCGCAAAATTTTGCGCCCCTCTCTTTACGCTAATAATTCTGGCTTCTTTATGATACTTGGCTTTTTTGAGGATTTTTTTAACTGCTTTAAAGGTCTTTTCATCGGTTCTGGTGATTAAGACATTTTGGCCCTTATTCCAAATGCTTTTTGCGATCTTTACGACCTGTTCCGGTGTTTTTCCCTGCCCAAAGATCACTTCCGGAAATCCTTTACGTTTTATGCGGTGGTGGTCGATTTTGGCAAAGCCGAGCTCTTCGTAGTGGTTTTTCATCTTTTAATTATACTATTCTTTTGTGTGAAATTTTCTTTATTTTACTTCGATAAAAAAACATGGTTGCATACACAAAAGTGTTGGCTCCTAATAGCGGGAAAATAAGAGGCTATAGAGGTACATATGGCATGAGCCATATTGGCGGAAGGGATTGTCAACAGGATAGTTTCGCCGTCTTAAGAGGCGGGCGGGAGGTTGTTGTTGCTGACGGAATGGGGGGACATTTCCACGGAGAAAAAGCTTCTTCTTTGGTTGTTGACAAATATTGCCAACAAAGAGAGTGGTTAATCGGAGTGGATGACGCGATAAAAGTTGCGAACTGGGCGCTAAAAAACCATAAGCTGTTTAAAGGTGACGATCCTGATAACATTTTGCAAAACGCCGCGACAACCATTTCAGTCCTTTCGATTGAAAAAGGAACCGCCAGAGTTTTTCACGCGGGGGACAGCCCCGTGTATCTGCAAAGGGAAGGTGAGTTGTCTTTATTGGCTTCCCCGCACATTACATTTATGAGAGATTTTTCTCCTTGGTTTTCAATGGTTAATGCTTGCGGAGGAAATCTTGGCGAAGAAGTTCGGGGGTTGGAAGATGCCCGAGCCCCGTATGATTTTGCGATGCTGTTAGACCTTTTTAATTTGCAAGCCGGAATTAGGCGGTCAAAGGGAATGGGAAGATTCGCGGGAGCCGTTACAAGCTGTTTAAAAGGAGAAGATTTCAATCTGTCCGTTTTTGAAATTGACACCAGGCCCGGAGACGGATTCTTGGTCTGTTCGGACGGGATAGCACTTCCGCCTGGCAGGATTAGAGAAATACTATCCGATAGTTCCATGAATGGCGAGCAAAAAGTAGACACTTTAATCGATGAGTCGGTTGTTAAGTTTGGGGCGGATAACGCGACCGCTGTTTTGGTTACGGTTTAATCAGTGATTCAAGTATTTTAAGATTGATTATATCTTCTTCCAGCTCCGGCCCCTTGGGTGTTTCCAGGCACATTGGGATATTATCGAATCTCTTGTCATTTAAGATCATCCTGAATGGTTCTAAACCAAGTTCTCCCTTTCCGATATGCTCGTGGCGGTCAAGATGCGAATTCAAGCCCTTTTTACTGTCGTTAATATGAAAGGCTAGCAGCTTATCTATTCCGATTTCGCGGTCAAACTCTTTCCAGGTATTTTTATAACCCTCTTTGGTCTTAATGTCGTATCCGGCGGCAAAAGAGTGGCAGGTGTCAAAACAGACGCCGATTCTTTTCTTATCGTCAACCAGTCTTATTATCTCTTCAATCTCCGAAAATTTGCTGCCAACACTCGATCCCTGCCCTGCGGTCGTCTCCAGCGCGATTTTTGTTTTATATCCGTTTATCCGTTCAAATAATCCGTTGATAGTCCTTGCGATCTTTTTGATCCCTTCTTCTTTGGGAGTATCAAGAGATGAACCGGGATGGAGGACAATAAATGGAATTCCCAGTTTTTCTGCCCGTTCCAATTCATCAAGCATTGATTTTATCGAATTTTCGTAAACATTTTCTTTGGGAGAAGCTAGATTTACTAAATAGCCGGTATGGGCAAAGACCAAGATACCGGTCTCTTTTTGTAGCTTTTTAAATCTTTCAATCTCGTCTTCAGGCAATGGTTTTCCAAACCATTGGTTATTGTTTTTGACAAAGATCTGAATGGTTTTGCAGCCGATTGATTCACCGCGATCAATCGCTTTGTCCACCCCGCCGGCGATTGACATGTGGGCGCCAAGTAGAATCTTTTTCATGTTATAATTAGATTATCAAGAATAGTGTGAAATTTCAATGATAATAAAATGAAAAAAATGCATGAGAAGGAGGAGTTTTTTTGAGCAATCTAAGTTGTACTTTGTCGCAATTAAAATCTATGTATAGAACGTTTTCTTCCCAATATAATCTGCTGCCTAATGCCGGTTGGATAGTAAAAGAGGAGCAGGTGAGCCCGCAAGAGATGGTGGTATTAAATCAAGAGCTTAAAAGACCGGGGAGTTGTCTTGATTTAGGGTGCGGAGCCGGGAGGCTTTTCCCTGTTTTAACTGGCCTGCAACAGGACTTGGTTGGAATCGATGTTTGCCCTGAAGCAGTCGATCTGGCACAAGAGAGCTTGAGGCGATGTTCCTGTAGTAATTTGGAACCAGGGAGTTTGTTGGAATGTTTCGGGTCTGATGATAGACAACGTATTTTTATCGCAGATTTTACTGATATAAGCACATTTCCTGCAATTATTTCCGGAAGGAAATTTGATAATGCCCTTTGTATGAGGGGGGCTTATGACGGTATTTTGTCGGAGCCGGATCAAATCGCATTTGCAAATGTTTGCCGTTCAATGTTGAAAACGGGAGGGCGATTGTTTCTTAGTAGCCTTGGTTTGCCTTTTCCCGTAGAAGCGCTTCCGGATGGTTGGGAGACCTTCGAACTTTTCGATCGTAAAAATAATTTCCAAGAAAATGGGTTAGGATTGATTATGGATTCCGGGAGCTCTGTCGGAAAAGTGCCGCAATATTATTCTTCAAGAGAAGAAGTGACAACCATTTTTCAAAAAGCCGGGTTTCAAATTGAAGAGGTTTATCGCTATGATATGTTGCCCCAATTAATCGGCGAAGAATCTATTTATGTTTTTTCTTGATTATTTTCTTGCATGCGGCTGCGGATTTTTTTCTCAAACCCAATATCTTTGGGCTCATAATATTTTCTTTTTTCGATTAGATGTTCCTGGCTAACAATTCCGCCCTCATAATCATGGGCGTATTTGTAACCTTTGCCTTTTCCCATCCCCTTCTCCCCTTTGTAGTTTGCATTCTTAAGATGGTTGGGGACAGGAAGTGTGGGGTTTTCTTTTACATCTTTGAGCGCGGCGTCAATTCCGACATAAGCGGCGTTGCTCTTTGGCGCGGTGGCAACATAAGTGGTCGCTTGCGCCAGCGGAATCCTTGCTTCCGGCATGCCGACAAACTCGGCTATTTCTCGCGCGGCGTTTGAAATTACCAAAGCCAGGGGATCGGCGTTGCCGACATCTTCTGCCGCGCAGATACAGATTCTCCTTGCTATAAATCTTGGGTCCTCTCCCGCATAGATCATCTTTGCCAGGTAATAGAGCGCCGCATCGGGGTCGGAGCCGCGCATCGATTTGATAAAGGCAGAGATCGTATCATAGTGCTGGTCGCCGTGTTTATCGTAGACGACCGACTTTCTCTGAATGGACTCCTCGGCGGTTTTTAGGTCAATATTTATATTTCCTTTATTATCCGGAGTGGTAGAGAGAGCGGCAAGCTCGAGGGCAGACAGCGCCTTGCGCGCGTCCCCGTCCGCTATTTTTGCCCAATGGTGCAACGCTTCGTCAGTCACTTTTAGATTTAATTTTCCCAATCCTCTTTCTTTGTCGTTTATAGCGTTATTTGTTATCTGTTTTAAGTTATCGGTTGAAAGCGGCTTCAGTTCAAAGAGTTGTGAACGGGAAACCAGCGCCGCATTGACGTAGAAAAACGGATTCTCGGTCGTTGCGCCGATTAAGATAAACAGACCCTCTTCGACATCGGGGAGCAGGACATCTTGTTGTAGTTTATTGAAGCGGTGAATTTCGTCAAGGAACAAAATGGTTTTTTGCCGGTACATTTTCTTACGGTTTTTTGCTTCCAAACTTACTTTGCGGATATCGTCAACTTTGGCCGTCGCGGCGTTTAGCCATTCAAAATATCCTTTGGTGGTGTTCGCGATCACGCGGGCAAGGGCGGTTTTTCCGGTTCCGGGCGGACCGAAGAAGATGATCGACGATACTTTGTCGGTTTCAATCAGCCGCCGCAGCAGCTTTCCTTTTCCGATAATATGTTCCTGTCCGACGACCTCGTCAAGCGTCCTCGGGGCCATCCGATACGCCAAAGGATTATCTTTTTTAAGATTTTGATCGAAGAGGTCCATGTGGTATAATTCTACCACAATGCCAGTAATACGAGTTTCGTGGTGGAAGGGCAGGACCCGCGAACAAAAAGAACAGGTCGCGTCCGAAATTGAACAGGTGATCCAAAAAAACTGCGGCTGTCCTCCCGGAGCCACTCATATCATTTTTGAAGACGTCGACAAAGCCGACTGGGCGATTGAAGGAAAATTACAGGGCTAATTCCAACCGCGATATCTTCTTGTCCTGTCGATCCTCATCATGGCTATCCTCTTCTAATAGATAAAAATCCAAAGTAGAAAGAAGTCAATCAAAAGTTGAATTTGGCAATTGGATTGTTTTTTGTTTTAACCTTTAATTGTTGCAATGAAAAAAGCGCTTTTAAAGAATAACAAACTGGCCGGCAGAGGTCAATATAATATGTCGATTGGCTGGATAGAAGGGTTTCATTTTGCGGTGTGGGATCACAATGCCCAACAGGTCTCGGTTATGGGGGATTTTAATCAATGGAAGAATGAATCCCATCTTTTGGCTTCGCAGTGGGAGGGGGCAGGAATTTGGAGGGGGTTGTGGCGCAATATTATAATGTGTTACCGCGAGCTGGCGGGAAAAGCGGTTAAACGTTTGTTATGAGCCATTCCGTCCTTCTTGTGGATGACGATAAGGCGTTTTTAGAAGAAACGAAGGAAGCTCTTTCTTTGAATGGTTATGAGATTTTAACCGCACAGGATGGAGAGACGGCAAGGAAGATTATAAGCAAGCGCCATCCCGATGTTGCCCTGATAGACAAAAAACTTCCGGATGTCGACGGCCAGGATTTTATCTCGGAAGCCAAAAAGGAAAGCAAAAACACAAGTTTTATTGTCATGACCGCTTACGCCAGTTTGGATTCTTCCATTAATGCTTTCAAGGAAAAGATAGACGATTACATCTTGAAGCCGGCTTCAATCGAGTTTATCGGCGAACGCATCAATCTGCTTCTAAAAGAAAAAGAAGAACAGAATACGATTTTACGGTACAGCGAAAGCAAATACCGACGCCTTTTGTCCCTGATCCCTGCCGTAGTTTATGAAACCTCTGTTGTCGATAATAATACCGATAATAATACATTGTATGTCAATGAAAAGGTGGAAGAATTATTCGGATTTAAACAGTCGGAATGGCTTGCCGACGGCAGTTTGTGGTTCCGGCAGGTTTATCCGGCAGATAAGGACAAAGCCATTGATAAGTTTGAGCAGATAAAGAAACAGGGAAAATTTGAGTGCGAATATCGGATGCTCCACAAAGACAAAGAGACCATAAAATGGATTAAAGATGTGGGGATTTCCTTGCGCGGCGGCGACGGGAAAGAAATTACCATTACCGGGATTATGATCGATATTACCGAGAGAAAACTAAGAGAAGAGAGGAACGAGATGCTCTCCTGCGTGGTAAAAGATATGTTGGAAGGAGTGATCATTACAGACACGGAGAATATTATCCGCTACTTTAACGAGGCGGCAGTCAGGATGTACGGATATAAAGAGGAAGATCTTTTGGGAAAGAATCTTTCTTTTCTTGTCTCCGAACTTAGTCCGAACCTTGTCTTGCAAGGGGAACGCTCCAGCGAAGAATATATGGCAAAACGCAGGGACGGATCGGCTTTTGCTGCCCATTTTTCTCTTTTTCCCTTAAGGGATTGTTCGGGAAAAATATCCGGCAAGGTTGTAATTATTTCGGATATCGGAGAAAAGCGTTTGTTGGAGGACGAGTTGCGCAGATCCGCGCAAAAACTCGAATCGGCGATCGAAGAAAAGACCTGGGAAATAAAAAAGACCCTTGCGGGACTCAAAGAAGCCAACAAAAAATTGAGGCGGTTTGATGCGCTTAAATCGGAATTCATGGATTATGTGGCACATGAAATCATCAATCCTCTTTGGATGGTGCAGGGGATATTGTCTTCACGGCTTCAGTCGTTTGAGGAGAATGCCAGCCAGGAGCAAAAAGAAAGTTTAAGGGTTATTTCCCAGCAAATAGACCGGCTGTTAAACTTTACCGAAAACATGCTGGATATTTCAAAAATAGAATCGGGGCAATTGCCGATAAAAGTGAAGGAAATCAACCTGGCGTCCATATTTGAAAACGTCAAAGAGGCGTTTAAACTGTCGCTTGAAAAAAAGAAGATTGTTTTGCGGATAGCGGCGGAAAGGCCGTCAAAACAAATCTTCAGCGACGAAGACATGCTGATTAGAATTTTGATGAACCTGGTCGACAATGCCGTTAAATATACACCGTCGGGAAACGGCATAGAGGTTCGGGCTTACGGGCAAAACGGTTCTTTTCGCATCGAGATCATGAACCAGGGTACTTTTCTTACCAAAGAAGAGTGCAGCCGTATCTTTGACAAGTTTGTGCGTATTTTTGCGGAGAAGGAGCGGGGGACAGGGTTGGGTTTGTCTCTTGTAAAAGAGATGGTGGGGGCACTTTCGGGCAATATCTGGGTTGATTCGGAAGAAGGGCTTGGAACCACTTTTACAATCGAATTTCCGGTTGATATCCGCAATAAAAGCAAACAGGAAAAACAGGAATGAGCATTAAAGAGGAAAAACTGAAAGAAGATTTTATAGACTTGATTTCCCACGAGATGCGTACCCCATTGACCACGATCCAGTGGACTCTCGAATATTTTCTTGGCGGTTTTACCGGAGAGATTTCTCCCTTGCAGCGGGATTATCTTAAAATGGCGGAAAAAGACAGTCGGCGTCTGGGAGTTATTATCGACGATTTAATCGATATTTACAGGATTCAGTCGGCCAAGATCAACTTAAAAAAAGAAAAGACGGATATCTTAAGGCTTATTAACGATTGTATCCTTATGATGAAAGGGGATTTGGAGCTTAAGCGGATAACCGTGGTTAAAAGAGCTTCGACCTATCTTCCTTATGCCTATATCGATCAGCAAAGCATTTCCGATGCCTTAATCAAACTGCTGGATAACGCGATCAAATTCAGCTGCACGGGAAAAGAAATAAGGGTTTCCGCGGCAGCTGCCGATCGTATAACCATAAGCGTAGAAGATTATGGCTGCGGTATCGATCCAAAAATGCTTCCCCGTATTTTTAAAAAATTTGAGCAATTGACCAGAATAATCGGTCCCGGCCGGCAGGGCATAGGACTTGGATTATCTATTGCCAAGGCGCTTGTAGAGCTCAATGGCGGGGAAATTAAAATAGAAAGCAAAAAAGGGGAAGGGACAAAAGCCTCTATTGCGATCCCCCTTTTAAAAAATTCCGAGGGAGGTAGAACATGACAAAAATTTTGGTTGTTGACGATGAACCGTTTGTGGTTAAAATACTCGAGGATCGGCTTAAAAAATCCGGTTTGGAAGTGATTACGGCGAATGACGGGGAAGAATGCCTGGATAAAGCACTGCAGAGACCCGATCTTATCCTGTTGGATTTTATCCTGCCGGTGATGGATGGATCGCAGGCCATGATCGAATTAAAGCGGAATGAATCGACAAAAGATATTCCAATTATTGTTTTGACCGCAATGCCCAGCCGGGATGGGGGAAAAAAATTCTTTGGCCTGGGAGCGGCGGATTTTATCTTAAAACCTATCAAACTGGACTTATTAATAAATAAGATTGAAAACGTATTAAAAAAACAGGAGGCAAAATGAACGTTATAAGAAAGATTTTAGTTGTTGAAGACGAAGAACATGTTTTAAGCCTTATTGCGGGGCGCTTTGCCGCCGGCGGTTATGAAGTTATTGGCGCCGGTGACGGGGATGAAGCGATAGAAAAGTATAATCAGGAAAATCCGGATCTGGTAATACTGGATGTCATGATTCCAAAACTTGACGGGTACAGTGTGGCAAAAAGGATAAGGGAAAGCGAGCAATCGACAGGCAAAAGAGCGACTTCGATAATTATGCTGACGGCCCGTACCGGCGCAAAAGATGGGCGCGCCGGCTATGAATCCGGGGCCAATATTTATCTCAAAAAACCGTTTGATCCGGAAAAACTCTTTGAACTCGTAGTGTATCATTTGGACAATAAGCAGTAGAAATTCATGGTCACAAAAAAAATACGGTTCTTTTTATTTGTTTTTTTTATCGTTTGTGCCGAGATAGCTTTTGGTGCGATTCCCAGCAGGCTTTCTTATGAAGGAAGGCTGACCGATTCCGGCGGTAATCCGATAACCAGCCAGCGGACCGTGGTTTTTGAGATTTTTGACGCTGTTTCCGGCGGCAGCAGTGTCTGGGGGCCGGAGTCTCATTCGATAACACCGGACAGTCAGGGAGTTTTTAGTGTCCTGCTTGGCGGCACAACTGCTATCACAAGTACGGTTTTTCAGTCTGCAGACCGCTATTTGCAGGTATCTGTCGGAAGCGAAGCCTTAAGCCCCAGATCGCAGCTTGTTTCAGTTGGTTATTCCATGAAATCGGCGGTAGCCGATACGGTTGTTGATGGGTCTATTACAAATGCCAAAGTTGCTTCCGGGCAGTTTGTAAAAAAGATCATTGCCGGTTCCGGAGTTTCTGTTTCCGGAGATGAGGGGACTGGAGTGGGGCAGGTAACTTTGACTGCTACCGGGACAGGTGGAGGAAGCGTTACACAGATAGATACGGGACAGGGGTTAATCGGAGGCCCGATAACGGCAACCGGGATAGTTTCAATTGATTCCACCGTTGCTACTATTTCCGGCTCGCAGACATTAACAAACAAAATTTTTTCCGGCGGAATAATTATCGGTACAACAGCGATCAATACGACTGGAGTTGCCACGGCGGCGGCATATTACGGGGATGGCTCCAATCTTTCCGGAGTTCTTTCCGCCTCCGCGCTGAATGCCCATGCTACCGCGACCGCCACGCACGGGGTAACGGGAGACCTGGTTGGGACCAGTGATTTACAGACACTGACGAACAAGACCATCACCTCCGGGCTTATTTCCGGAAGCACCGGGATCAACACTACCGGTACAGTAACGGCGGCGGCATATTACGGGGATGGCTCCAATCTTTCCGGAGTTCTTTCCGCTTCCGCGCTGAATGCCCATGCTACCGCGACCGCCACGCACGGGGTAACGGGAGACCTGGTTGGGACCAGTGATTTACAGACACTGACGAACAAGACATTGATAATTCCGACGATCGCCGATTTTACTAATGCCAACCATGCTCATAGCGGCACCGCCTCGGGAGGGCAGATTTCGCATACAAATTTGACAAATATTGGCACCAATACTCACCCGCAGATTGATACGCATATTGGCGCTTCAACGGAAGTCCATGGAGTGACCGGCGCTGTGGTAGGAACTTCCGACGTACAGGCGTTGACGAGTAAAACGATTAATAATTCCACAATTGGCCAGACTGCGCCGGCGATTGGCAGGATGACAAGAGTTGAAGTGGACGATGCCGCCAAATATGTTGATACAAGCGGTAATGATATGCTTTTTGTCGATTCGACAAATACTATCGCAATTAAATTGTCGGAGCTTTCCGGCTGGCACGGTTCGGTGACAAGAATAAAATTGTTGCCGAATGATTTTATTACGGATGATACAGACGACAATCTGTTTGCGGACCAATCCGGAAGATATGTCCAGGCTTCAGGCACTGGCCAGGGAGTTGCTTTTAAGGCAATACCAACAGGATATCAGGCCACTCATGTTTTAGTTTATGGATCGGACACCAACAATGCGATCACGGTTCGGGCAAACGATATAAGCGATCAGACTACTGCTACAAGTTTGGGTACCGGAGTTGTCGGCACGGAAATAAGTATAACGGCTACGGATTCGACCGCGACAAATTATGTCTCGGTCTTTGTCAATACGGGGAGCGGTGATCGAATATTTGGAGGCTATATAACGATTTCAAAAATTTAGCCAAACGAGAAAATGAAATGGATTATAAGTTTATTAATTATATTGACGGGGGTAAGCGCGATGGCGTTGGAAGCGATTGAAAGCCAGGCGGAGTTTATGAATTCCGTCTCTTATAAATTAAATTTAATCGGGCGCGCCCGCCAGCTTAATGTTTTAACAGGCGTGAATTTTGTTGTTGGCGAAGGATTTTTGCGGAGCGTCTACTTTTCTGTCTCCGCCCTTGCTCCCATTGTAACCTCGATCACTCCCGGTAGCGGGCAGAATACCGCCGCAATAAATATTACAAACCTGGCCGGGGCAAATTTTGTCGCCGGCGCTTCGGTAAAACTGACCAAAAGCGGGGAAACCGATATTAATGCTGCCAATGTCTCCGTTGTGAATTCCGGGACGATCACCTGTACTTTTGATTTGACCGGAGCGGCCGGAGGGCTGTGGAATGTGACCGTAATTAATCCCGATAACCGTTCCGGTTCTTTGTCTTCCGCCTTTTCCGTGACTTATCCGGCGCCGCAAATCTCGTCCGTTTCTCCGGACCATGGATTCAGCAATGCTCCGGTTAATGTTGAGGTTTCCGGCAGCGCCTTCAGGTCAAATGCGGGAGTAAAATTATTAAAAACCGGAGAGGGGGATTTGGCGGGAACAAGCGTGGTGATCGTATCTTCTTCAAAAATAACCTGCATTTTCGATATTACCGGAAAAACTCCCGGAATATGGGATTTGACGGTGGTTAATGACGATAACCAGAGCGGCACACTTTCGCAGGCTTTCAAGATTGAGGCTCTCGACCTTTTCCTGACAGCGCCGGTTCTCAGCGCTAAAAACCCGTTTAATCCGGCCGAAGGGGTGACGACGATCACCTATGGTTTGAGCAGGGACGCGAATATATCCGTTTATCTCTACAACATTCGCGGGGAGCGGGTTTGGCAGTATGACGCCCCTTCCGGTTCAGACGGTGGACGCGCCGGGACAAATGAGATTGTCTGGAGCGGAATAACCGGATTCAAATCTTTTGTCAGTATCGGAGTTTATATTGTGCATGTGGTTGCCAGAGAAGGCGGCCAGGCAAAAATATTGGGAAGAAGCAAGATTGCGATAATCAAATGAAAAAATTTATTTTTAAGTCCGGTATTGCCGGCTGTCTTTTGTTTTTGTCTTCTCCTTTTGTCTTTGGCGCTTTGGTTGGCATAACCGATGATGCGATGACCATTGGAGGCGGCGCCAGGCCGATAGGAATGGGTAGGGCGTTTGTTGCGGTTGTTGAGGATGCCGATGCTCCCTTCATTAATCCGGCCGGAATCGCGGGAATTAAAGGTCCTTCGGCGATGGCAATGTATACAAATTTACTGGATGAGATCTACTATCGGGAATATTCCGGCGTTGTGCCGGCGGTTTTTGGCACCGTCGGGGCTGGTTTTATCTCTACTGGAGTTACCGGGATCCCGACGATTGTGAACGGCTAGGTTGTAAACACCGACTACCACGACAATCTTTTTGTGATCAGTTACGGAACGCCCGCCAACCGGTTTTTTTTGTACGGAAGAGAGCTTTTTCTTGGCCTCAATTTAAAATATTTTGACCGCGGATTTTCCGGCGGGGTCAATCAGACCGCGGCCGGCTATAGCGGTGATTTTGGCATGAGGCTGGCGGTTAACCCGTCTTTATATTTGGGCCTGAACGTTCAGAATTTCTTACCGATCTCTTTGGGGGGAGTCATAAATTACAGTGGAGGAGCCGAAGAGGCGCTGGCTTCGTTGGTCAAGATCGGAGCTGCAACAAGGCCCACCGTTTTTAACCGGAAAGTTTTAATTGCGACCGATATTGACCTGCCGGTTAGCAGTACCCGCCCCCCGCTTGCCCATATTGGGATCGAATGGCAGCCTATTAATTCCCTGGCTTTGCGGTGCGGGCTGGACCAAAGCATTGATCCGCAGTCTTCTTCTAAGACAACTTGGGATCCCGCTTATGGCATTTCACTTGGCTTTGCCCATTTCCGATTTGACTATGCCTATCATCCCTTTTACAACGATCCAAGCCTTGCCAATAACTATTTTTCTTTTAGCTATGCCGGCGAACCGTCACAGGCATTAAGAGGTAAAGCGCAATGATAATAATAGAAGATATCTTAATTCACGACCTAAAAAGTCCGCTTTTCAGCATTAATGCCGGTATCGAGATGCTGGAAAAGTTCCCCAATGAGAATTTAAGCATGGAACAGAAGGACTGCCTGTCCAACATCAAAACTGCTGCCGAGGTTTTGACCGGCCTGATAATGGATATCCAGTTGGCGGTAAAATCGGAAGACAAGAATTTTTCCTTAAAAAAATCGGAGTTTTATGCCGCGGAATTAGGTGGGAGGCTTGATCCTTTAAAAAAATATGCGGAACTCCATGATCGGGAGCTGGCAGTTGAACTTCCCGAAAAATTAAAGGTTTTTGCCGATCAGGAAGTCCTCTACCGGGTGCTTAATATTATTCTTTTAAATAGCATCAAACAGTCCACAAAAAGATGCCGGATTTCCTTGTCCGCCAAAAAGGACGGCCGGGAAGTTTTGTTCTCAATAGTTGACTGCGCCAAAAACATTCCGGTTCCGGCCGCCGGAGACATCTTTGATCCATTGTTTAAATCCAATTTTCCGGAAATGGCCGCGGATGTTCCGCCCGGGATCGGATTTTATTTTTGTTCGCTGATGGTTAAAGAGCATAAGGGAAAAATCGGTTTGGAAATCATCCCCGGACAAGGAAACAAGTACAGTATCCGGCTGCCGGAAAAATAATTAAGCGAGGGGGAAAAGATGTACAGGGAATATTGGAACCTGCGGGAAAAGCCTTTTGAGAACACGCCCAATCCGGAGCATGTTTATCTCTCTATGCAGCATGAAGAAGCCTTTTCCCGGGTCCTTTATGTCATCAGGCAGAAAAAAGGAGCGGCGGTCATAACCGGGGAATACGGAGCGGGGAAAACCCTGCTGACCAGGATGCTATTAAGGGAGCTTGCTACCGGCAGCTATCAGACCGCGCTGGTTCTTAACCCGATGCTTTCGCCGACACAGCTGATCAGGGAGATTATGCATCAGCTTGGAGAAAAAGACGGTTTGAGCGTTTCCAAAGCGGAATTGTTTAACCGGTTAAACCAGCTGCTGGTTGAGATCAAGGAGAAGGGAAAATCAACGGTAATTATTATAGACGAAGCTCAGGCCATCAGGAGCAGCGCCAATTTTGAAGAGTTCCGACTGCTCCTTAATTTCCAACTGGACAACGGTTTTTTGCTCACTATCCTGCTTTTTGGCCAGCCGGAACTAAAAGAAAAAATAGAAAAACTGCCGCAGTTAAAACAGCGTTTGGCGTTGCGTTTCCATTTGAAGGGGTTAAGCAGGGCCGAAACCAGAGAATATCTTTCCTATCGGATAAGCTCTGCCGGCGGCAATCCGGAGATTTTTTTGGAAGAAGCGGTTGAAGAAATTTATAACTATTCGAGGGGGATCCCCCGGATGATAAATAATCTTTGCGATTTGTGTCTTTTGATCGGCAGCGGGAAGGCCTTAAAGAATATAGAGCGCCGGCTGGTGGAAAAAGTGGTTGCGGACCTTGAAAGGGGCGAGTGGGAGGAGAAAAAAGCATGATCAGAATTGTTGATATATTAAACAAAAACAACGATGAAAAGAGAGAGGAAGGGGTGAGGATTTCCGAATACTTAAAACAAGGTCCAGGAGTAAAACTTGACAAGGAAGAGCTTGGGCGGATCTTCCATGAGATAAAGGAGCATGTGGATAATATCGCCAAGCTGTCTCTTCCGGTTAAAAAAATAGTGGAACAGAAATTGCTGGGAAACCCCTTGCTTGATGAAGTGACGGAAGATTTTTCTGTGATGGTTAATGCGCTTAAGTTTGCTGCGGATGCCAATTACAGCCAAAAAGAATTAAATGAACTGGTTGTGGCGGTACTTGTTCCCGGTTCGGACAATTTAAAGCATAAAAAAATTATTGATCTCGCGAATATTTATAGGAACATAAAAAATGTTTGACATATGCCAAAAAATCAATCACTATGCAAGGGGGAGTGAATAGGCATGATTGAAAAAATCTGCGTAATAATGTTCTTGTTTTTGCTTTGTGCCACTCCCATAGCCTTATCGCAGCAAGATTTTCAGATCCCTCGCGCCCAGACGCTTTTAACCGAATACCTTCCCGGAGACTTTGTCCACCTTACCGTCCAGGCTCCCCTTGACACCGTGCAGCTTAGCGCGGTTATGCCCGACGGAAAGAGTATCGACCTGGTTCAAGCGCGCGGGTCGAATGTTTGGCACGGTCTTTGGCAGGTTCCCATTAATTTTAAAAAAGGATCCTATTCCGCAGAGCTTAACGCGGTTGACACTGTGGGAGAAGTTTTTAGCGGACAGACCGATCCCTTTACTATCGGAGAAATTGCGATTATCAGTTTGACCCGCAAAGAAACGGGAGAGGCGGAGAGGGAGGTCTCGCTGGCCCAAAAGATAGCGGTAGAAACTCCGGCAAAGCCGGGAGAGCCGGAACAAAAAGTGGTGGAGAAGTTTGAGCTCCCGCCGGGAGCGCTGAAGCCGCAGGAAAAAAAGGCGCTATTGGAGCGCAATTTGCTTCGCGGCAAGGCAATGTTTGCGGAGGGGAAATTCTCCGAAGCCGTGCCTTATTTCCGGGTTGCGCTTTACCTGGAGCCGGCTAACAAAGAAGCGGGAAAATATTTTCTGGACAGCCAAATGCAGGTTAAAGAAGAGGACCGGAGGCAGACAATCTATAACCGCCTAATAGCGGTTGGTCTTGTCGCGGTTTTGTTTTTTTTGGCCGTGCTTTCTTTTTTAATCTATAGGATTTCTTACGCGACAAAAGTGAAGGGGGAGGGCCTGCCGGAGATCCCCAAAACCCTTCCGGAAAAAGAACAGTCATGGTACCAAAAAGTTAACTGCAAAAAATACCCTTTTTCCGAAGATGTCCTTAAAAAAACGTATATTCCGGACAAGCCTTTGGGGACGGAAGGATTAAGGGAGTTTATAAAAAAACATATTGAGGACGCCTGCAGCAGGATGGAAGATGTTTTTACGGACGCGGCCCTGGATTTGATCGGCGAATATTCCAGGGGAAAGGCCCGGGATGCCCTTCGGATCTGCGACTGGG
The DNA here is from genome assembly GCA_001771585.1 of candidate division WOR-1 bacterium RIFOXYB2_FULL_46_45. Lineage (GTDB taxonomy): Bacteria > Margulisbacteria > WOR-1 > XYC2-FULL-46-14 > XYC2-FULL-46-14 > XYC2-FULL-46-14. The sequence continues at coordinate 526,929 of MEUE01000001.1, read as the reverse complement.
CGGCCAGGCAGACGATCAACCGGGATGGCGGCAAAGTTACCGCTGAAATTGTCCGGGAATACGCTTCTTTGGCCTTCAGGAAAATCCTGATTGTGGACGATGAAGATGTGGTCTGCAAGACTATTGAAGTTATCCTAAAAAACGGAGGAGGCTATGAGACCGATTTTGCGGCGGACGGAGAAGAAGCATTGGAGAAAATCAATGAGAACGTTTACGGGCTGATCCTGCTTGATATTTTGATCCCAAAGATCGACGGCTATGAGGTTTTGAAAAAAATAAGGGAAAAACACCCCGATCTGCCGGTTATCTTTATTTCTGGCAAGGGAGAGGCCGGCAAGATTATGGAGAGCCTCTCCAACGACCGGCTGACCGGGCTGATCGAAAAGCCTTTTACTCCCGAAAAGATACTTGATGCGGTGGCCAACAATCTTGCGGGAAGAAAGATATGTTCATTTTAATTAATACCGCGACGATCCTCTTTTGCCTGATAAATCTGTTCCTGTCCCGCGTCAATCCCGGCCTTATGTTGATGGCTCCTTTGACGGCCGTATTGTTTGCTTTATTCTCCGCGGGACTGCTGTTGGAAAAATTCGGAAATATTCGGTTCGGGGCGAAAATTGGGGCAAGAGTTCTTATTTCGGCGGTTTTATTGCTGGCTGTCATCGATGTTTTTTTTGGCGCGATCAATTTGTCCTATCTTGAAGCGTTGTTGGTTGTCATGCTTTCCGTTTCTGTACTGGCCAAAAAGCTCCCGGGACAGATCTTCTCGTCCCTCGTTTTGTTTTTCTCGTCCCTTTTTTTAATAAGTTATGTTTATGGCGTCGCCTTTGTCTCTTTTTTCCCCGCCGTGTTTTTCCTTTTTATTTCGACGGGAATCTTGCTTGAAGAGAAGAACTCGTTTTTTCAATTATGGCTTCGTTCTTTTTCTCCGTTCTCCGTCTTCACAAAATGGATGATCCCTTTTTCGCTGTCGATTATTTTCCTGGCGGAATTTATAGACATAATTTTTTTTGCCTCTTATGGCGGCAATGCCGATCCCAAATTGCATGCCCTGTTCCACACCCTTTCGTTTGTAGGGCTTGCTTTTTTTACCGTTATTTTAATATTTTTTTCTTTCAAAAAAGTGGAAGACAAGTTATATGAGACTCAAGGCGAGCTCTCTTCTCTTTTGTCCGCAATTCCGGACATAGTGATGCGGGTGGACAAGAACAAGTTTTATGTTTGGGCCAACGATGCCGGCTATGCCTTTTTTGGGAAGGATGTAATCGGGAAAGAGGCCTCTTATTATTTTGAGGAAACACAAGATACTTATGACAAGGTCTCTTCGGTTTTCAAAGGCGGGGAAGATACCGTTTACGTGGAAAGTTGGCAGCGTCGCTCCGACGGCAAAAGGCGCCTTCTGGCCTGGTGGTGCCGTTCTTTAAGGGACGAAAAAGGAGAGATTATGGGAGCCATATCAACGGCGCGCGACATCACCGAACAAAAACAGCAACAAAAAGAACTGCGTGCTTCACGGGAGCAGCTGGCCAAAATATTTGATCTAAGCCCGGAAGCGATTACGATTACTTCCCAGAAGGAGGGATTTCTTTATAACGCAAATAAGGCGGCGGAAGAAATGTTCGGGTTCACAAGGGCCGAAGGAGTGGGGCGCACCATCTTTGATTTGAATATATGGGTCGACCCCTCCGAACGCGCGAAGATGGTGCGTGCCGCGGTCGCCAAAAAAGTTTCCGTCACATCGGAAGTAAAAATGCGCAAAAAAACAGGGGAGGCTTTTCCGGCCCTGATATCAATGATCCCGATAGAAGACAGGGAAGAAAAGCTTCTTTTGACCGTAACCCGCGATATTTCTATTTACAAAAAAGCGCAGGAGATATTGGAGCGCGACAATGAAATGTTTAAAAGAATGGTTGAAAAAGAGGCGAAAAAAATTTTTGAAATGGAAAAAAAGCTGGCATTGTCAAGACGGCTTTCGGATCTGGGGACGCTGGCGACCGGGATTGCCCACGAGCTTCGGAACCCGCTCGGGGTCATTTCAACGGCGACCTACAACATAAAGGTAAAAAATTCAAATCCCGAATTGATCGGCCATTTGCAGAACATAGAAAAAAAAGTATTCGAGAGCAACCGGATCATAAGCAATCTGCTGGGTTATGCCAAGCCAAAAGAGCTTGAGCTTGTGCGCATTGATATTTCCAGGGAAACAAAAAATTTGCTGGACGTTTATGCCAATAAATATGCCGAGGAAAAGGTCATAATCGATTTTTTGGACAAATTAAAGCCGGAGACATTTATTTATGTTGACAGGACCCAGTTTGTAGAGCTGCTAAGCAACCTTGTCGGCAATTCTTTTGACGCCTGCAGGGAAAAAGGCGGCAGGATACTGGTAAAACTTGATGCGGACAGGGATGCAAATGAACTTGTCTTATCGGTTGAGGATAATGGGGAGGGGATGGATAAAAAAGATTTGGAAAAGGCTTTTGATCCGTTTTTTTCCACCAAGAAAGAAGGTATGGGGTTGGGGCTTTCTATTTGTCGGCAGATTGTCGATCAGCACGGAGGAAAAACATATCTGCAGAGCGAACGGGGGAAGGGGACAACGGTTACGGTGCGCTTTCTTCTTGATGCCGACCGCAAAATTTAGCTGAAATTTTTTCAAAATATTGCGGATATTTTTTTATGAAAAACCTGTTGATTGTTGATGACGACAAAGAAATGGTAAAAGAACTGGTTTCTGTTTTTGAGATGGAAGGATATGGGGTTTTTTTTGCTTTTAACGGGCTTTCGGCCTTGGAACGGTATAGGGAAAACTCCTACGACCTTGTTTTGCTTGACATAAAAATGCCGGTCCTCGACGGCCGGGAAGTTTTTAAGGCAATCAAATCCAAGAACCCCCGCCAAAAAATTATTATTGTAACCGGCAGCCTCGGTCGTGTCGAAAATTTTAAGCAGGATCCTGTTTTAGATCAGGCGGACGGCTGTTTTGAAAAGCCTTTTGTTGTTGAACAGCTGCTGTCAAGAATACGGGAGTTGATTTAATGTCCTATACCATTTTGCTGATAGACGATAACCGGGATTTTTTGCGTGAGCTCAGCGAATGCCTCGACGAATACAATGTTGTTTGCGCGGAAAACGGCAGCCAGGCGCTAGCGATCCTGCGCCATCCCAACGAGATCGACCTGGTGATAGTTGACCAGGTCTTGCCCGACCACAAAGGGACCGAAGTGATCAAGATGATTAAAAAAATAAATCCCGAGCTTGAATTCATTTTGCTGACCGGCTATGGCAGCAAAGAGATCGCGATAGACGCCCTGCGGGCGAAGGTCGACGAATATCTGGAAAAACCGGTTCAACCGGAACGGATCAAAAAAACGATGGCGGAGATGCTGGCCCGGAAAACCCGCGGCAGGGATTTTGATCTGGCGGACAGCGACGGCATAATCTCCCGGGTCAAAAGGATAATAGAGAAAAATTACGACCGCAAGATCACGCTTGAAAGCATTTCGTCAATTGTTTTTTTGAGCCCGAAATATTTGAGCCGGCTTTTTAAAGAGAGAGAGGGGGTCGGTTTTAATCAGTATAAGTTTATAGTAAAGCTTAATCGGGCAAAGGAACTGCTCTTGTCCGGCGGCCTTTCCGTTGTTCAGATTGCCGACAAGCTTGGTTATCTTAATCCCGAATCTTTTATACGCATGTTCTGCAAATATCAAAAGACAACCCCCGGCGCCTACCGCAGCAAATACAGTAGACAAAAGTCAATTAAAAGCGGAATATAACAATTTTCAGAGGCCTTCTTCTTTTTGTATCTTGTATTTTAGGATCGGACGTATATGGACCAAAAAGCAAGAGGTATTCTGGGAAGGATATTTTTCAACCATCGGCGCAATTTTAATATTCGCCTGTGGAACCTTTATTTTATCAAGTGGACCAGCTCCCCGGCGTTTACAATTGTTTTCAAAAACAAGGCGGAGTTTAAAAAAATATTTTTTCGTTTTGATCCTTTTGTCGCCGCCGCCGCATACGCGGAAGGGAAGCTCGATATTGAAGGGGATATTTTTGAGGCAGTAAAGCTTTGGGACCACTTTTCTTCCATCAAGCTCAATTGGAAGGATAAATTTATGGTCTTAACGGAGCTGTGGTCTTTGTGAGCCGTTCGATTGCCCAAAGCAAGCGGGAAATTGCCTCGCATTATGATGTGGGGAACGAATTTTACCGGCTTTTTTTGGGAGATGAGATGGTTTACTCCTGCGCGTATTTCCGCTGCCCGGAATCCGATATTATCACGGCGCAAAGAGACAAACTGGACTACATCTGCAGAAAATTAAGGCTCAAACGGGGGGAAAAGTTCTTGGACATTGGCTGCGGATGGGGAGCTTTGGCTATTTGGGCCGCAAAAAATTTCGGAGTTGAGTCTTACGGCGTCACTTTGAGCAAAAACCAGCATAAATGGGCGCAAAAATGGATTGAAAAAGAAGAGGTGGTCCATTTGTGCCGGGTAGAATTAAAGGATTACCGGGAAATCAATGGAGAAGGATTATTTGACAAGATTGCGAGTGTCGGAATGTTCGAACATGTGGGGATCAAGAATTATCCGGAATATTTTTCTGCCGTCGGGAGGCTTCTAAAAGAAAAGGGGTTTTTCTTGAACCACGGGATTGTCTCCGAAGAAGACGAAAAAAAAGGTTCTTTGGCCACCCGCTTTATAAATACTTATGTCTTTCCCGGCGGGGAACTTGACGACATTGCAAATGTCCTGTGCGAGATGCGCTATGCCGGTTTTGAGATACTGGATTTGGAATCCATGCGCGCGCATTACGTTAAGACCCTGAGGCATTGGGTGCGGAACCTGGAGGAAAAGAAAGAAGAAGCATTGATGCTTGCGGGAGAAAAGGTTTACCGTTTGTGGCGGATTTATATGGCCGGCTGCGGGCATGCTTTTGAGAGGGGAGATATCAATGTCTATCAGGTTTTAGCCTCAAAACAGCTTGAACCGGGCTTAAGCAGTCAGCCATTAACCAGGGCGGATTTATACTGAATAAGGGACAAAAAATAAAAGCGGTAATTTTGGCCGGAGGGGTTGGCGCCAGGCTCCATTATCAAAATCTGGCCAAGAAATATTATTAAGAGATCTTATGAAAATTGGAGCTCAATATAGGGGGGGTGGGAGATGTTCTTTTTCCCTCTTTGCTCCTTTTCCGGAATTAATCGACGTAAAAATTCTTTGCGGTGAAGATAAGATAATTCCCATGGAGAAGGGGCAAGGCGGTTATTGGAAACTGCGGCTCAACAATGTTTATCCCGGCACAAAATATTTTTATCGCCTGAATGGCGCCGTCCTGCGGCCCGACCCCGCATCCAATTGCCAGCCGGAAGGCGTGGACGGCCCTTCGGAAATAATTGATCATAATAAATTCCGCTGGCAGGATGGCGGATGGGAAGGCGTTCCTGCCGGAAAGATGGTTATCTACGAATTGCATGTAGGGGCTTTTAGCGATAAGGGCGACTTTGATTCGATTGTCCACCGCCTTGACGAATTAAAAGATCTGGGGATCAACGCGATAGAAATTATGCCGATAGGGCAGTTCTCCGGCGACAGGAACTGGGGGTATGACGGGGTATATCCTTTTGCGGTGCAGAATTCGTACGGCCGACCGGATGAGTTTAAGCGGTTGGTTAATGAAGCCCACAAAAGAGGATTTGCCGTTATTCTGGATGTGGTCTACGACCATGCCGGTCCGGAGGGCAACTATTTTTCCGATTTTGGCCCCTATTTTGACGGCAGGAACAAGACCCCTCACGGGAACGCTTTTAACTTTGACGGGGCATTCGGAAACGAGGTCAGGAATTTTTTTATACAAAATGCCCTTTACTGGTTTGATGTTTTTCATATCGATGCTTTGCGGCTTGACGCGGATGTCCTCTACGGCATTTCGGCAAAACCATTCTTAGAAGAGCTGTCGGAAAAGACCGCACAATTGTCTAAAAAGAAGAACAAAAAATTTTTGTTGACGGCGGAGAGCAAATTAAATGACGCCCGGTTGACCAGGCCGAGGCCGGAGGGGTTGGGTTTTGATGCGCAATGGTGCAATGATTTCCATCATGCCATACATGCGCTTTTGACAAAAGAAAAAAACGGCTATTATATTGATTTTGGCAGTTATCGGCATTTCAAAAAAGCATTTAAACGGGGTTTTGTTTATTTATGGGAATATTCCAATTTTCGGCGGCACCGTTACGGCAGTTCTTGTTCCGATACCCCTCCGGAACGGCTGGTGGTTTTTTCGCAGAACCATGACCAGGTCGGCAATCGTCCGGATGGAGGACGGTTGTCCGGAATTGTTCCTTTTGAAGCCCTCAAATTGTCCGCTGCGGCAGTCCTTTTGTCCCCCTACATCCCTTTGTTGTTTATGGGGGAAGAATATGCGGAGGAGTCTCCTTTCCTTTATTTTGTCAGCCATTCCGATCCCAAGTTGCTTGAAGCTGTCCGGCGGGGGCGGATAGAAGAATATTCCTCTTTTCTTCTGCCCGAAGACATCAAATCTTTTTTGCGATCCAAGCTGAAGTGGGAAAAGAGAAGGGAGGGAAAAAATAAGATTCTGCTCAATTTTTACCGCGAATTAATCGGCCTGCGTCCGAACGAAGAAGAGAAGGCCGCAAAGACAATAGAGGATTTCCAAAGGCTGAACCTTTTGGTCTGTAATTACCGAAAGATGGTTTGTGTGATGAGCTTTAACATCAAAGAAAAGAGTATCAGACTGAAGCTTCCTCCCGGAAACTGGAAAAAAATCCTGGACTCTTCCGAAAAAAAATGGGCCGGACCGGGCAACGATCTTGCCGGCTTTGTTGCCGATGGCGACAGGATTAATGTAAAACCGCTTAGTGTGGTAGTTTACAAGGCATAGCCGGTATTACGGCTTTGGCGTCTGCAGCTGTCTTTGCCTTTCCAGGAATTCTCTTTCTTCCGCCATTTTTCTCTGATGTTCCGCTTCGGTCTGCTGTCTTTGCCGCTCCATCAATTCCCTTTCCTCCGCCATTTTTTGTTGGTTAGCATTGCGGGTATTAATTCTTTGCAGGGTACGTTGTTCTCTCTCTTCCGTCCTCATTTGCCGCTGCTGATCCAGGGCTTGCTGCCTCTGCTGTCTTTGCAGCTCCAATTCTTCCTGTCTTGAAGCGGGTCGTTCGGGCGGCGGTCCTGCCATGGCGCTTGCCAGAGAAGCCAAAACAAAAACCAGTGAAAACGCCAACAAAATATTTTTGATCATTTTATTTTCCTCCTGTCTTAATTATACTATATGTTGCGGCCGCGTAAAAGATAAACAGCGCCGCATTATAAACTATAAACAAGAGCAATATTTGCAGTTTGGGAGGGCTTAAGAGCGCGGCCAGCCAGAAGAGCGGGATTGTCACAAGCGGATTGAACCAATTAATCCAACGAGGATAAAGTGTTTTACCGGAGGCGATCAGAAAGAAAATTATAACGATGACCGTCATCATCGAAATTAGAAACAGGCCCGCTACCGGCCGGATAAAGATCTGATTTGAAACCGTATAGTAGGCAAATTGCGTATGGAATACTATGCCGCAAATATAAGCAAATACCCCAAGTATAAGGGCAAGAAAAGACAGTCTTTCCGAAGCCGGCCTGACTGCCCGGTAGACCTGCCATAAGCCGAACAGCCCCAGTGAGAGTCCGAAGATTGAAAGGTAGTGTCCCAAAACCATCTGCCAGAGCGGCTTATAGGAGATCATTATGTAGACATTGGTTAAAATGTCGCCGGTTAACGGCCGGTTAAAAGAGGCCAAGTATCCGGTTGCCAGGTCCGCAATGATGCCAAAAAACATTCCGATCGAGCCAAGGATTCCAAAGATAACCAATTGCTTTTTTTGCATGGGAATATTATACCCCAAAAAAACGTGAATTTTTTTGTAAATTTAAAAGAAGAAAGAATAGAATAAAAAATAAGGGGGAAAGTCAAAGATGGTTATGGTAAGCAGAAGATCCGTTTGTTCCGGCTTGGTATTTGGAGGGCTTGTTGCGGGCAGGATCGCATATGAAGCCAAGATTACTGATCATAAGGGTAGGCTGGCAAATTCGGAAGTGCGGTTTTCTCCTAATTTACACGATGACAGCAAGGTTGATCTGGTTTTTAACCAAAGTGTTTTTATCGGAATTGAAAGAGGGGATATTTTAATAAGGACCGTAAATAGACGGATGGAGCTTTGGGATAATTTTCAAGGGAAGGCAATACCGGGGGAGCTTTTACACGCGGCGATCTGGCTGGGAGATAATGCGGTCTTGGATATCGGTTATCCCGGAATTGAACCGGGCCTCAAAAACATCGTGCGTCCCGCGGAAGATTTTTTGTCCGGCAGTGAACAACTTTTGGCCGGAGGGTTTGAAAATTTTGAGCCGGTCCATCGGCAAATAGAACAGGTTATCGCCCGGCTAATTGCTGATCCCCGTTTGGATGGAGTGGAATTGTTGCTTGCCGCGGGCGGGCGCGAGTTTCAAAGACCGGGTAAAATAAGCTTAAGCCGACGGGCGCTCTTATATTTTATCTGCCCTTGTCCCGGACAACCGATCGATGATCTGCGTGCTTCTCTCCCTTCCGTAAGGGCTTTGGATAAAGTGGGAATGCGGATTTTTTCCGCGGTAGACTTGCAACAATATCTTTTTGACAGGGCGGAAATGGAAAGACTTATGGCCCCGACCAAAAGACGGCCCGGGATAAGGCGAAGACCAAGATAATCCGGAGGAGGGAGGATTCGAACCCCCGATACCTTGCGGTATACACGTTTTCGAGACGTGCGCCTTCAACCACTCGGCCACTCCTCCATTAATCAATATTTCATTATATAATGAATATATGAGGAAGTTAATAGTTATCTTGTTTTTGGGGCTGGCCTTGTTTGGCTGTTCGCAAAACAGCGATTATGTGTCACAAAACAGCGGGGCAAATTCTTCTCCCGCTCCGGTTCCATCCCCAACGCCTTCTCCTTCGTCTTCGGAGGCGATCGGCGCCGTTTCTGGCGAAATAACCTGGTCCGGTTACACCTGGGAAGTAAAATCGTACGATTATCAGGTTGGTCCTGGTCCGAACTATTTTTCCGGTAGTATTGACAATGTTTGGGTGGACGGGAGCGGCAAGCTTCATCTGAAAATAACCAATAAAAACGGAAAATGGTATTGTGCCGAACTGGCCACCAAAAAATCTTTCGGCTACGGGACTTATCGGTTTAATACTTCAACCCGGATAGACAACTTAAATGAAAATGTGGTGGTTGGTCTCTTTACCTGGGATGATACTTCAGGTGATTATTACAACCGCGAGATTGATATCGAATTCGCTCGCTGGGGGAATATGGCCTGGCCGAACTTGAATTATACCGTCCAGCCTTATGGCGTGGCCGGCAATGTCCGTTCAACGGGTGGGACAATGACCGGAAATTCTTCAACCCACAGTTTTAAGTGGCAGAGCGGGAGTGTTTACTTTCAGAGTGTAGAAAACCCATCTAAGACAATGGATAGCTGGACCTACAGCGGCGCTTATGTTCCCCCCACAGGGAACGAAAAGACCAGGATCAACCTTTGGCTGATGAATGGGACGCCCCCTTCGGACAAAAAAGAAGTTGAATTTGTAATAGATAAGTTTGAGTTTGTTCCTTAAATTAATTTTTCATCCACAACGCTTCTTTTGGGAAGGGAATACGAAAAGAGATTGCCCATTTTTTGCCGCCCATCAAGATCGCCTGGGTCGGTTTCATTTTTTTAATCAGATTAATCAGATCGTTATAGTGTTTTGAATCAAGCGGAATCGCGTGAAGGTCCGCCCCGTGTCTTGCCGCCGGATCGTTTAGATCCGGCCAGCCCTTGGGCCAGGGGATCGGGGTGTCTTTTGAATATTCAAACGGCCAGACCATTACTTCGATCTTTTCGCTCATCCATTTTGATCCCCCGGGATTATTGTACGCGATCAGCCGGTCATAAAGAGCAAGGAATTCTTTTGGGGCGCCGGCCCGGGCTTCTTTGTCTTCCCTTAAATCGCCGTAAACCGTGACCCCCTTTTTCTGCCCGTTTTGCCAGGTCCAGACGGTATTCATCGGCTGGTCGGTCCAGCGGGTGGCGTCGTAGCGGTTTTCGAGCTTAAAAAACGCTTCATCCGGAGTAAGTTTTTTAATTTCATCTGGTCCCATTTTGGCCGAAAGCAATTCTCCTTTTTTATTCCTGAAGATCACCGTGCCGTTGTCGTAGAGGGCGAAAGAGGGGGAGTCGGAGCCGACCACCATTGCCCACGGATTGTGCTCAACCAAGACTATTTTGGGGTTTGCGTCCATTGTTATCCCTTCCTTTGCCGCGAACAGTATCACGGCGGCTAAGCAAGTAGCTTTAAGTCCTGATAAATTATAACAACTAACGATTCCAGGTCCCCTTCCACCCGTGCGCTCCGCCCAATCGCGCGCGCACTGACGCTTCGGCTTTTTTCTTTGAGGTTGAGCTTCCCACCAATTTACCGGTGTCTTTGTTGTAGATCTTCCAGGGCTTTGCTCCGGAACCTTTTTTTATCCGATAGGGCATGATGGGATTTCTATTTGACTATCTCCATCAAATAAATGATCTTCCCGCCCGTCATATCATAGACTTCGATTCCGGGCACCGGCTTATAGCCCTTCGCCTGCATGTGTTTCATCATCTCCGGATAAACTTTTCCGGGGCCGATAATGTACGATATCATATTTTTCAGAGGAAATTCGGCGGTGATATAATTGCCTTCTTTGACAAACTTAATCTTGTATTTTCCCTTTAATTTCTTTAGCGTCTGCAGGTCCTTTGTTTCAATTGCAATTCCGATCGTGCTCCTCAATTTTTCCTGCGCCACGACTGCGGGATTGTCGTAATATATCCCCAGCCCTTTGGTTGATTTTATGGCGTCATTTTTCAGTGCCTTGCCCAATTTATCAAAAATCGGCCCGGTCTGGGAGTAGGGGCCGGTAAATTCTTCATAGACGACAACATAAGGCCCGTTTTTCGCTTCCGTAACCTGTACCGCGCCAAAAAAACCGAGGTACCATAAGAAGCCCGCGACGGCGACAACGAGTACTACAATGATCCAAAAAAGAACCTTTAATATTTTCATATTTCTACCCCCTTTTGGTAAATAAATGGTAGCATAGCCGATTTTGATTTGCAATAAATGCGGGGTTGTGCTATAATGATAAAGAATGAGAGTCGAACTTAATGGTTTAAGAACTAAGAAGTCTGCCTATTAGTCATGTTGAAGCCTATTCATTTAGCCCTCTACATTCCGTTAATCGCAGAAAAATCCAATAAAGGAGGAAACACATTATGAAAAGCATATTTGTAGGTAATTTGCCCTGGTCAGCCAACAATGAAGAGCTGCAGGCAAAATTTTCCGAGTTCGGTCAGGTTATATCGGCCAGAGTAATCACCGATAAAATGACCGGCAAGTCAAAAGGTTTCGGATTTGTCGATATGGATGACGCCGATGCCCAGAAAGCTATCTCAGCGATGAGCGGAGCAAAATGGGGAGATCGCGAAATCACCTGTAACGAAGCCAAGCCGAGAGAAGACCGTTCCAGATAGGTTGGATGGTTTATGCCCTGAACCAGACGCGCGAGCGTTTTGGTTCAGGGCTTTTTTTGTTTAAACGGAGAGGGTGGGATTTGAACCCACGATACCTTGCGGTATACACGCTTTCCAAGCGTGCGCGATCAACCACTCTGCCACCTCTCCGCGCGAAGCGCCCTTAATCCTTATCCTTCACCTTCTATTCTTAAAAAAATCCTGCAGGATTTCCCTGCATTCTTCTTTCATTATACCTGATTTTACTTTGATTTTGTTTTTTTTGAGTATGCGGCTGGATTTTAATTTCGGATCAGAAGCGCCGTAAGTTACTTTTGGGATTCGTGATTGAATGATCGCCCAGGCGCACATCGGGCACGGTTCCAGTGTAACATAAAGTTCGCATTGGTTTAAGCGCCAGTCGCCGATCTTTTTGGCCGCTTTCCGTATCGCGATAAGTTCGGCGTGCTCCAGTGGGTCTTTTTTTGACTCTCGCAGGTTGTGCCCGCGCCCAATGATCTTTCCATCTTTTACAATCACACAGCCGATCGGGACTTCTTCTTTCTTTTCGGCTTTTTTGGCTTCGGCAAGGGCTATCCTCATCAGTTTATCCATGTAACATTATATTATCTTTTTTTGGTATAATTGTAAATGTCCGTGTGATAAAATTGAGGTTTTTATTATGGGAATAGAATATGTAATCGGCCTGGATTGTCCGGTTAAACAAGAGCTGTCTTTGTCCCGTTTAATTTATTTGGTCAAATACGGCGAAACCGCCAAGCTTTTGTTAGAGCATTTAACGAAAGAAGAAGGAAAAAAAGAGGAAGAAGTTTTAAACTATGAGGTTGAGACGGGGATATTGACTGCCGACGGGTGCCAGGAAAAGAAAAAATCCAAAATATCTGAATTATTGGAAGAGGCCAAAATTTTAGAAAAATTTTCCGGCTATTGCAAGGAATGTCCGGCAAATTGCGGTTTTGATTTCGGCTGTTACAAAAGTATCCGTCTTCCTTTGTCGTTAAAATCCGAATCATGGCTGATTGACATTGCGATTGAAGCTATTAATAAGGGCGGGGTTTATGCCGCTTCCATGAATTCTATTTTTAACAAAAAAATTGACGGGAAGTTTGCCGAACGGTTGAGAAAAGATCCCGGCCTTTTTTTTGAATCCGACGAGCCCTTGAAGGTGGAACTAGAACTTGAAGGTAAAAAGTTCATGCTTACTTCAAATCAGATATTTGATTTTATTTTTGGGGCGGAGAAAATAGATTCGGACGGAGTATCGGTTTTTTTGTTTTTTAGCGGAGGGCTTAAACAGGGAAAAGGTGAAGACGGCGCGGTACAGTTTTATTTTGAGTTTGATGAAAACCCCGACGATGATTTATCAATAACTCAACTGAAGGAGTTTTTTACGGGTTTGTTTGTCTCTTACAATTTGCAGAAGGAAGTTTTGATTTATGTGTGATCAAGCTCGGCCTTAAAGAGGCTTGCTGCGCAAATTGAAGATAATTAAAACTGTGGTGCGATAATAATCTAACAATAGAATCCTGCCGTCTTTAACGATAGCGCAATGTTTAATTCCAGCGTCTTATGATAGAATTGTATACCCTCACCCTCATATCCCTCTCCCAGAGGGAGAGGGAGGTTCGGCCTATGTATAAGCGTATAGGACATAAGGAGTATGGAAGTGATCAAATTCGGGACCGACGGCTGGCGCGCCATCATATCGGAAGAATTCAACTTTGAAAATGTAAGGAAGGTAGCACAAGCTATCGCTACTTATTTAAAATCCAAAAACCTAAACTCTAAACAATCTCAAAACTCTAAATCCAAAAATCAAATAATAATCGGCTATGACGCGAGATTCTTGGCTGACAAGTTCGCGATAGAAATTGCCAAAGTGATGAAAGAGAACGGGATCTCTTCGCTTATAACCGAGCGCGATACGCCGACCCCGATTGTTGCCTGGTCGGTTAAAGATAAGGGGGCGCTTGGGGCGATCATGCTGACCGCCTCCCATAATCCGCCGGAATACTGCGGGATCAAATTCATACCGGACTATGCCGGACCGGCGAATGAGGAAATAACGAAGCAGATTGAAAGAAATCTGTCCGAAATGACAAATGACAAAATCCAAATGACAAATAAATCTTCAAAATCCCAAGCCCAAATCGAACACTTTGAACCCAGGGAACACTATTTTGAGTATATTGAGAGATTCATTGATGTTGACGCGATCAGAAAAGCAAAATTGAAAGTCCTCTATGATCCGATGTACGGATCGGGGAGGGGATATCTCGACAAACTTTTGCAAATGTACGGATGCAAGACGGAAGAGATCCATAATTACCGCGATGTCCTCTTTGGCGGGCAGAACCCGGAGCCGGGAGACAAAGAATTAACCGAACTTAAAAGAAAAGTTGTCGAAGGTAAATTTGATCTTGGCCTCGCCAATGACGGCGATGCCGACCGCTTTGGGGTTGTTGATGAACAGGGCAACTTTCTCGATGCGAACAAAATAATCGCCCTGGTCTTTAACTATCTGGTCTCAAAAGGGAAAAAAGGATCTGTAGTCAGGTCAATTGCGACTACATCTCTGATCGATGCGATTGCGGCGGAGCACAACATTAAACTTCATGAGACCAAGGTCGGCTTCAAATATATCGCCGAAATTATGATGCGGGAAAAAGTGATTATTGGCGGGGAAGAGAGTGGGGGGCTTTCAATTGACGGACACATTCCGGAAAAAGACGGTTTGCTGGCCGATCTTCTGGTGGTTGAGATGGTTGCAAAGAGTAAAAAGACGCTCTCCGAATTGTGGAAAGATTTAATTGCCAAATACGGAACATATGAATTTAAACGGGGGAAGATTGAGACGACCGAAGAGAAGAAATCTGCGCTGATGGAGGGATTAAAAAAATCCCCCCCGATTGAAATCGGGGGAATGAAGGTTGCGGAAGTTAAAACGACAGACGGAGTAAAAATAATTCTGGAAGACAAAAGCTGGCTCTTGGTCCGGCCGTCCGGTACCGAACCGATTATCCGGGTTTATTATGAATCCAAAGATCCGGGGATTCTAAATAAGATTGCCCAATACGTGAAAGGTCTGGTATAATAAAATTATGGTTCCAAAAGCCAAAGAAAAATTCACCGGGAAAGTCGTGATGCACGACAACGACATGCGGCGCGCGGTCAGCCGCCTGGCGCATGAGATTGTCGAAAAGAACCGCGGAGTCAAAGATATAGTCCTGGTTGGCATCTTGAATCGCGGCCTCCCGATCGCCAATCGAATTGCCAAGGAGATTTCAAAGAACGAGGGGGCGTCGGTTCTGGTCGGGTCAATTGATGTCTCCCTTTATCGCGACGACCTTTCGATCAAAGGGGAATATGTTGAGGTCAAAAAATCCGACATGCCTTTTTCAGTTGACGGAAAGATTGTGGTTTTGGTTGACGATGTTATTTTTGCCGGACGCACCGCCCGCGCCGCTTTGGACGGTCTGAAAGATTACGGCCGGGCCAGCAAGGTCCAGCTTTGCGCCCTGGTTGACCGCGGCCACCGCGAAGTCCCAATCCACCCCGATTTTACCGGAAAGTATATCCCCACCGCGAAAAAAGAGCGGGTTTCAGTTGAGGTTCTCGAGATGGACGGGGTTGACCGCGTCATAATTGAGTGAAATTTCCCCGCTAGCCCGCCGATAAAGATACATGGGAGAAGTAACGCAGTGTTATTACAGAAAGGAACCCTGGCTACTTTGGCCTAATCATCAAAAAGAGTGCAAAGGGAAGGGGACTTGCTCTCCCTACATCCCTAAGACAGTAGAAAACAAAGACGAATTAAATTCCAAAACGGCGAACAGAAGAGGCAGTTTTAAAAGAATCCCTAAGAAAGAAAAAAACATACCGCAATGGATGAGAAGGTTGGACTTAAAAGAGGGGGCAGGGGTGGTTTATGCCGCCATACAAAGAGAGATAGATTCTTCATCATCAAAACAAAATGTCCACATAATTTTTGGTGTTTCCCATTTGGTTGAAGGACAAACCGCATTTTTTAACGAACTAATTTCACAGGGTAAAGATGGTTGCAAAATAACAGGAACAACTCATTTGTCTCTTGAATTTGGACGGAGTGATGAGAACAATGTAGACCTTCAGTTGCTGATAGACGACGCCCTGATTACCGGGTATTTCCCTTTTTCTGTCGATAAAAACTACAAGCAAAGTTATTTGCATGAGTCCAAAGGGGAATATGAAGAACAATTTAATACTTTTAAATTGGCCCATAATAATTGTTACAATGTTGTCCTCTCTGATGTTGAAAGGACAAAGGTGGACCGGGTTGAAAGGGATCTGGGGGAAAAGCACTCCTATTCTATGCGTGAAATTTTTGCGGTTGACAGCACCTATGCAAGAATGTTCTCGGATAGAAAGAATGTGGTGCTTTGGCGCTGGGGCGCGACCCATGCGGACAAACAACGACTGCCTTATCTTATAAGGAAGAAAGATCCGCGTGCAAAAGTAGTTGCGTTTGTTTTTAACGGCGGGACTTATGTTGATGCGTACGCTTTTGACCGGGCACTAAAGGACCAAGGGAAGCTTAATGATCTATTTTTATTAAAGTTGTCCGGATATAGGGAAGCTGATTATGTTGTCCATCTGCCGACCGGAGACAGGGTAAGAATGGAAGGGATTTCGAGAGAGGGAGACCCTGTCATATCACATATTGTCGATCCGTATTAATAACTTTCCAGGGTTTTGTTCTGTGGAAATTCTATAACTTATTTTAATGGTTCAGAGTATGGTCCCAGCGGTTCGGTTATCCATCCCATTGTTTTATGTTGTTTTTTTCCTTGGCCTAAGTCTTTCCAATCGGAAGAGTCTTCGATTGTTGCATTGGGTTTTGTTGATTTTTCAGATAATTCCACCACATCTGGTTCAAAATTAAAATCATATGTATTTGTTTTTTCTTCTTCTTCCAGAGGCTCAACGGTCAAGCCGTCAGAGAGTCTTATGCGTTTGTTTCCTTCTGTTCTCCATTCATCTTTTTGCGGAGTGACTTTTGTATTGGGTTTTGCTGATTTTTGGGGGGAGGATTCTTTTAATGGTTCAGAGTATGGTCCCAACGGTTCGGTTATCCATCCCATTGTTTTGTGTTCTTTTCTTCCTGCGCCTAAGTCTTTCCAATCAGAAGAGTCTTCGATTGTTGCATTGGGTTTTGTTGATTTTTGAGGGGATGCTTCTTTTAATGGTTCCGTGGTTAAGCCATCTGATACTCTAACGCTTTTGTTCCCTTCTTTTCTCCATAAATCACGGAAGGGGTTTAATCCGCACAATGAATAACTACCGATTTTAAAACAGTCAGACATGTTGTCTCCTCCTCTTACGGAAGTGTCTTTGGCCCCGAGCTTGTCGAGGGGCTCTTGTCTTCCATCTATATTATCGAATCATCTAACCAGAAACTTGCGTGAAATTTTTTGTTTTTATTGCGGATAAGAATACATGGGAGAAGGGATGGAAAAATGCTATTACCGCCAGAAACCGCCGCAAGGGTATCCTGTCGATTATTATATGTGGCCGAAGGAGCAAAAAAATTGTAAAGGGAAAGAAACCTGCGCTCCGAAGCGCCCTAAACCATTAACCAAAAAAGAAGAAATTGACGAGTTTTTTAAAAAAGTCCAAGAAAAAGTTTCTCCTCACTCCAAAAGGCTGCCGGTTTACGGGACAGAGCTAAAGGATTTTCTGGCGAGCGCGAATATAACCTGGCTTAAACGCGGGGCAACCCGCCGAAATTCAGGAATAGTCGGCGCGATCCAAAGAGAAATTGATTCCACCCCTAAAAATCAAGACATTTTTCTCCTGATAGGTACTGGGCATGGGTTGCCGGGACAAGTTTTTTTGGTTAACGAAATTTTAAAAAAAATAAAGGGAGTGACCCTCTTTGGGATTGAAGACGACAGCAAAAACAACGATGAGATTAGCGCCCAGGAGTTATGGGACTATTATTTATTGGGGTACAATTTCATGCCGGCCTACTCGTTGTCGAAAGACGCGACGCTGACCACCCAAAAAGAAATAGATTTTATGAACCTTCGACCGCCTATTATGAGAAAAAAATGTTATGGGGTTATCGCGCCAAATATGTCGGAACAAGAAAAAGCCGAAGCCGGTCGGTTGCCGGACGGTTATTTTGACACGATGAGAGAAATTTATGCTGCGATGAGCATACAACAGAAGGTAAACGACAAAAAAAGAAACGTAGTGGTTGTGGAGCACGGATCTGCCCATATGCATAGGGGCAGATTGCCCGCGTTTATTAAGTATTTTAATCCCGACGCGAAGGTTTTTGTGGTTATTTTAGATGGAGACCGCCATTTGCCAACCATGCTGTTTGATAAAACGGTAAAAGAGCTGGGTTGGGAGGACCGTAATTTTATACTTAGGTTGGGGCCCGATTTTTTGGAAGGAGACCTGGTTGTCCATCTTGCCACAAGAGGCAGAGAGCAGGA
The DNA here is from genome assembly GCA_001771585.1 of candidate division WOR-1 bacterium RIFOXYB2_FULL_46_45. Classification (GTDB taxonomy): domain Bacteria; phylum Margulisbacteria; class WOR-1; order XYC2-FULL-46-14; family XYC2-FULL-46-14; genus XYC2-FULL-46-14. Next base: position 508,845 of record MEUE01000001.1, on the reverse strand, counting down.
ACAGTCAAGGATCCCCTCCCCGGGAATCCTTATCCATACTTACCAGCCGCTACCTTAATTCAACGTCAAATTCAATTATAGAAGGTTCTTTTCTTGGAACAAATTTAATGCTTTTCTCAAGATTTATTGCGATTAGCGCGGCGGTAATATCCCTTGCCGTTCCGCCCGCTTCCTGAACATTTGACACGGAAACCCGCGCCTCACCGCTTTTAGAAATATCGATTCGCAAGGTTATTTTGCCGTAGGCCTTATCCCCAAGTTTTGAACTTAATTTCGGGGCCAGATTATTCAATACTTCCTGGATTTTTTCCGGAAGCGCTTCGGCCTCTTCCAGCGGAGTAGGCATAAGAATCTTTACCTGTCCAAGTGTAATTTCTTTGGGAATTTCTTTTTTGGAGGAAGTAAATATTTCGGATTTTTTGAAAACAGTTGACACTTCTTCCGGTGATTTTACCCGGCTTGCCAGCGAACCAATATCGGCAATTTCCCCGGTATTCGATCCTTTTGTTTTTGGCGCTGTGGCAAGAACCGGTCCTGATTTTACGCCTCTCCACGCCTTGGCAAGCTTTACCGAATCAACATAGTTTGCAGTAGCGCTTTTTAGTTCGTTTTCCTTCCCTTCCCTTAAGGCTGTTTTTAATGCTGTCATTTTGATATGGACATCGGAAGGGATGCTTGAGTCGTCTTTTTTAATGGCTTTTTCATAACGGGTAACGAGCCTTTTGGCTTTAGTCAGAGTTCTTTTTGAGGCCTTTTCCGCCTTGGCTTCTTTAAGGTCTTTTTCTCCGGACATTGCCCTCATCAAAGTTCTTACTGCCCGTGCTTTATTGCCCACCTCAAATTCGTCGTCGGCGTCATATTTTACGGCCAGATCAAGATCATCGATTGCTGCCTCAAGTTTTTCCTTCTTTTCAAAAGAAAGATCATCGGATTTTAGCAGTTCTTGAGCTCTGGCCATCGTTCTTTGCGCGTCTTCTATGTGAGCGGGTTGAGCGGGCCCCTTTTCATAGGGGATAATTCCACTCGCGTCTTTACTTAACGGTTGTCTTGAAGTTAGATGCAAATCTCCAAAAGCAGGTATTTTTTCACTCATTTTAATCGCCTCCGTTTATATTATCGGTTCATCCTCATCGAAACTTGCGTCGTTTTTTGAATCCCGGATATTCTGATTCTCTGATAATCTGGTATTCTGATATCCTGATCTCCTCCTATATGTATATCGTCAAAATCGGGTCGAAATTTCACTCTAAATGAAATATAATGGCTTCATGCGCGATTTGGATCCCGAACAAAAAGAGGCGGTCGTTCACGATAAAGGGCCGCTTTTAATTATTGCCGGTGCCGGAACCGGAAAAACAACCGTTATAACCAGAAGAATCGCCTATCTCATCTCTTCCAAAAGAGCCAAGCCGGGAGAAATTCTGGCTCTCACTTTTACCGACAAAGCGGCCGACGAGATGGAGACCCGCGTTGACCAACTGGTCCCCTACGGCTATATCGACGTTTCAATTTCTACCTTTCATGCTTTCGGCGACCGGGTCCTGCGCGACCACGCTCTCGATCTCGGTTTGCGCCCCGATTACCGGGTCTTGTCTTCTGCCGAGCAGGCGGTCTTTTTCCGCGACCACATCTTCCAATTCCCGCTCAAGCACTATATTTCCCTTGGTGACCCGATTAAGCATGTCGAGGCACTGCTTAGAGTTATTTCGCGTGCGAAAGATGAGGATGTTACTCCGGAGGAATGGCTGGAGAAAGGCGTAGGCGCAGGCACAGGCGCAGGTAAGGCGGAGGAGAAGGAAAAACAAAAAGAAATTGCAAAAGTATATCAAAAGTATCAGGAGCTGAAATATAAGAAGGACTTTTTGGATTTTGGGGACCAGGTTAATTTGACACTCAAGCTCTTCCGCGAACACCCGAAGATTTTGAAAGAATATCAAAATAAATATAAATATATCCTGGTTGACGAATTCCAGGATACCAACTACGCCCAATTTGAACTGCTCAAGCTTCTGGCAAAAAAACATAAAAATATCACCGTCGTAGGTTGCGATGACCAGGCAATTTACAAGTTTCGCGGAGCCTCAATTTCAAATATCCTTAATTTTGAAAAGGTCTTTAAAAACACCAAAAAAGTTGTTTTGATTCGCAATTATCGTTCAAGTCAAATTATTCTTGACGCTGCTTATAAATTAATCCAACACAACAATCCGGATAGGTTGGAAATAAGAAGCAAAATCAATAAGAAGCTACAGGCCGAAAATCCGCCGCAAAAGACCCATTTGGAACATAGAAACTTCGACAATGTCTATTCCGAAGCCGATTGGATCGCTCAAACGATCAAAACAAAAGTCGAAGCGGGAGAGTATAAGCTTTCGGACTTTGCCATATTAACCCGCTCCAACGCCAATGCCGAACCGTTTAAGCAGTCGCTCAACATGCTCGGACTTTCGCACCTTTCAGCCGGCGGTGGAGGGCTCTATTCGCTCCCCGAGGTCAAGATGGCGGTCTCGTTCTTGAGAGTAATCGGCGACCTCTCCGACAGCCCCAGCCTCTATTATTTGGCTTGTTCGCCCTTGTTTGAATTAAACGCTCTTGACCTCCAAAAACTGAACACTTTTGCCAACCGCCGGAATTATACCCTGCACCATGTCTTTACCCACCTTGATTCGCCGGAGGCCGAGTATCAGGTCCTCTCCGACATCGGCGCGGATACCAGGGAAAAAGTCAAAAATATCATGGCTTCGATTGCCGAATATATCGATTACGCCAAAGACCATTCAACCGGCGAAGTTCTCTACCTGTTTTTTAAAAAGAGCGGTTATCTAAAGAAATTAACCGGTGAGCATAATGAAAAATCGGAGCAGGAGCTGAAAAATATCGCCGAATTTTTTGGCAAGGTGCGTGAATTCCAGGAGGTGGCGGAGGTCGACCGAGTGGCGGAATTTGTCAAATATATCAATATCTTAAAAGAGGCCGGTGACGATCCCGCTTCGGCACAGCCCGATTTTGATCAGGAGGCGGTCAGTATTTTGACTGTCCACAAAGCCAAGGGGCTCGAATTTCCGGTCGTTTTTATCACCTGCTGTGTCAACGAAAAATTTCCGGTCCGAAACCGCAAAGATCCGATCGAATTGCCGGAGGAGCTGATCAAAGATATTCTGCCCTCGGGAGATTTTCACATCCAGGAAGAGCGGCGGCTCTTTTATGTCGCCATGACCCGCGCGAAGTCCGAATTGTATCTGACTTCATCTTTGGATTACGGAGGAAAAAGGATCAGCAAGGTTTCTCCTTTTGTTTTGGAAGCGCTCGACCAGCCGCGGGCCGATGTCGAAACATTGAAGCGTTCAGCGGTTGAGCAGATCGAGCTTTTTGCACCGCGGGAAAAGGTCGTTTCAAAAACAAATAAAAAAGAGGGGGTCCTCAATTTAAGTTTTCGCCAGATTGATGATTATCTCACCTGTCCTCTAAAATATAAATATGTCCATATCGTAAAAATTCCGCTTCTTCCAAACCACCAGATCATCTACGGCTCGGCTCTGCACAAGGCGGTGCAGGTTTATCATATCGCCAAGAAGAACGGCCAAAAGTTTTCGGCCAAAGAGCTGGAACGGGCCTTTTTGGACAACTGGTCGTCGGAGGGTTTTATCTCCCGCGAACACGAGGAGCTCCGGCTTGAGACCGGGAAAACGGCCCTGAAAAAATTTTATAACAGCCAGGAGAAACTCGGCTTTGTCCCCCATTTTGTCGAAGAGCCGTTCACGATTGTAAGGGAGGGGGTCAGGGTCAAGGGGCGGTTTGACCGGGTGGATAAGAGGGATGGCAAAGTTTTTATCATTGATTTTAAGTCCTCCGATGTCAGGACGCAGGAGAAGGCCGACAAAAAGGCGAAAGAGAATTTACAGCTTTCAATTTATGCCCTGGCCTGGCAGCATATGTTTTCCAATCTGCCGCATCGGGTTGAACTTTATTTTTTGGATACCGGACTGATCGGGTCGGTTGAAAAAGATTCAAAAGATCTTGGCAAGACGTGGGAGAAGATTACAAGAGTTGCCGATGGGATCAATTCCGATAATTATAAGGCCGCGCCTTCTTCGTTTAACTGCCAGTATTGCGCGTATCGTGAGGTTTGTCCGGAGTCAATGCAGTAGAACAAAGATCCCCAGGCAGATGATGACGGTTCCGATGACATTATAAACTGTGATCGGTTCTCCCAGGCAGATTCCCGCCATAAAGACGGTGACGACAAAGGTCATGGAAGAGAGCGGAAAAGCAACGCTCAGCTTAAACAGGGAAAGGATATAAAACCAGACCAGAAAAGAGACCGCCATCAGGGAAACCCCCAGCATGATCGGAAAACTTTGCAGGGATCTCAATACGATTGGAAAAATATCGCCAAGCGTCTTGAAGCGCAAAGCGCCAAGATGATTTATTCCCAGCTTTAAAATAACCTGGCTGGAAGCCAGTATCAGTGAATAGGCGCCAATCAAGGCGATTAAGGTTTTCATCGAAGGAATTATTATATCGGGTCAGGAGTCAAGGGTCAAGGGGGTGGTTTCTTTCTCTTCCAGCGATTCCAGCTTATCGCCAAAGCGGCTTATGCGTTTGTCGGCATTGTCATAGGCGGCATTCAGATTTTTAACATGTGTCCCGATCTTTCCAAAATCTTCCAGCACTTTGTTGAAATCTCCCGCCAGCCTTCCTAAATTTCTCAAAATATCCTGCGCCTGCGCTTCGATCTTCATCCCCCGCAGTCCGAGTAAAATAGTTTGCAGGTAGGCGTAAAAGGAGTTGGGGGAGACCGGGAGGACCCTTTTTTCAATTGCGTACTGAAAAAGGCTTTTTCCGTCGTCGAGATTTTCATCTTTTATGATGGTCTCATAATAGACGTTTTCGGCCGGGATATACATCAGGGCAAAATCAAACGTTCCTTCGTCGGGAAGAATATATTTGTTGCAGATCGCATCGATATGTTTTTTAACATCTTTGATAAACTGTTTTTTCGCGGCGATCTTTTGGACTTCGTCTTCTGATCCCATGATCTTTTTAAAATTTTCCAGCGGGAACTTGGAATCGACCGGAACCATCCCTTCTTTCAAAACGATTACGGCATCAACCGCTTCCCGGCTTTTGAAATAATACTGCAGCTGGTAGCGTGAGGCGGGAAGGACTTGCTTCAATAAGTCCGATAAAAACAGTTCTCCCATCCCTCCGCGGATTTTTGGCGCCCGCAATATTTCCTGAAGAGATGAAATGTCTTTTCCGATCTCCTGCATTCGTTTGGAGCCTTCATTGACCTCTGTTAGTTTTACGTGAACCTCTTTGATCGCTTTGGCCGCGTTATCCAGCCGCGCGTTCACGTTTTTGTCCACGTTTTGCATGGTTTGGGTAAAGTCCGTGTTTACTTTTTGCAAAATATTCTGGTTTTCGGAATAGAGTTTGGTTACCTGCTCGGTGATCTGTCCCAATTGAGTCACAAACTGACTGCGCAGTCCTTCAATTAATTGCGCCGAGTTGTCCTCTTTCGGTTTTTGGGAGAGGGAGTTGAGCTTGAAAACAACCAATCCTAAAGCGATCAGGGTGATTAGCGAGATTAGGACAAGAATTATTTCCATGGTAGGACAATTATAACACAAACCGATCCAATTCGATCGAATATCATCCTGTAACCTATTTTTTGAAATAGTGAAATTTTAGTCCCATTTTTACGATATTTAAGTATAGGGAGAATAAGAATAATTATGACGATAAACAGAGCGCAATTAGAATTAATTGGAAATGGTGGGATGGCCTGGGTTTATAAATTAAAAAGACCGGGAGCTGATCCTGTGGCGCTAAAGGTGGGAAGGGGAGTTGATCTGGAATTTGAGGCAATGCGGAGGATTGCTCCTCATGAAAATGTTGTTAAGGAGTATTCTCAAGGGGCGGCTAACTTTTGTCCGCTACTTGGGGAATTGCCGTTTTTAACTATGGAATATTTGGAAGGAAAAGACCTTTGTGCAATCATATGGGAAAAAGGGCCTATTTTGGAAAAAGAGGCGGCTCGGCTTGGCCTTGGGCTTATCAGTGGTCTGAAAAATGTTTGGGACGCGGGAATTGTTCACCGCGACCTAAAACCGGAAAATATCTTTTTAAGAAAAGAGGATAGTGATCGTCCGGTTGTTTTTGACTTTGGGATTGCCTTGGCTCAAAATAGTGATGGAGGGGTCTTAGGTAGTCCTGAATATGTTTCTCCGGAGCAAATAAAAAGATTGGAACTTGACTGGAGGTCCGACCAATATTCTTTGGGGCTTTTACTTTTCTTTGCGGTTTCCGGAGAAATTGCGTTTGATGACACGAAAATAATTGATGTTCTGACAAAAAAGATAAGATTTAAAGATGCGGAAAAAATTAGGGAGGCAAAGGCAGCTGCCAATAACCCTTTTTATGATATGTTATACAAGATGACAATGAGAGACAGAGAGCAGAGGTTTCAAACTTATCAAGAAATGTTGGAAGCTTTTTTAGGAGTTTGATAATTGGTCGGCGCAAGTTCTCTCCCTCTTTTCGCGATATAATATATGTATGAGAAAGCTTCTGATCCTAATTACCATACTCCTTTCTCTGGCGGTCTTCTTTTTGTCCGCCTGTTCAACGGTCAATAATCCTTCTTCGACTACCGCTCCGGTAGCGGAGAATCCGGCTTCCGCACCGACGACTACTCCGGTTACAGCGCCGGTCACTACCCCGGAAACTACTCCGGTTACCACGCCGGAAACAACCGCTCCAACTCCAGCTCCTGAACCGACTCCAGTTGTAACTCCGGAACCGGTGGCCGTCAGTCTGGATCTTTCTGCGCTAAGCATATCAGAGGGAACATTAAGCCCATCTTTTTCCAGCGGAACAACGGATTATACGGTTGCCGTTGCGAATTCGGTTGCCAGTGTTGCTTTTACTCCAACCGCTTCTGCCGGTTCTTCGGTAACAATTACAGTTGATGGAAATACTGTTGCTTCCGGTGTCGCATCGGGAGGAGTTTCTTTAACTGCGGGAGTGGCAAAGGCGGTATCGATTATTGTGAGCGACGGGAGCAACACAAAAACTTATACGATAACGGTCACCAGGGCAGCGGCTTCTTCATCGGTAAATACTACCAAGCCAAGTTCAACCGTAAATCTTGTTTTTATCCATCATTCATCCGGCAGGAATTGGCTAAGGACCAGCTCCGCAACCGGGGATTTTCCGGGGGCATTGGCTCAAGCGCTAAATAATAATAATTATTATGTAACCGATACCGATTATGGATGGGATGCGCAGGCCGGAGACAACTTGGGGGATGGAACCGATACGGTGAATTGGCCCAGCTGGTTTGTTGACGCAAAAATGCCTTATGTTTACGCGAACACTTCAGTCGCCTATTATGGGGATAGTTCTTACTCAAACTCAATCGCCCGGGCTTCCGGAGACAATGAAGTGGTAATCTTTAAGTCCTGTTATCCAAACAGCGAAGTCGGGGGAAGTATTGCCGACGAGCAGGCGATCTATAACGGTTTACTAACTTATTTTGCCGCGCATACCGACAAGCTTTTTATTTTAATAATTCCGCCGGCTCCGGTCTCCACTTCTTCTTATGTATTAACCAAACAACTGAATGATTGGCTGGTGGATACAAGCAGCGGCTGGCTTTCCGGCTATGCGCATAATAATGTCGGGGTGTATGATTATTATTGCACGCTTTCCGAAACCGATTCCCATCATACGGTTGAAGCGGGGAGTGTTGTTCATTCGTATTCCGCAAGTTATGGCGGAAATTCTCCTTATCATACCGGCGGCGACAGCCACCCCAGCACAGCCGGCAACACCAAAGCCACTACCGAATTTCTTCCGCTCTTGAATTATTACTACAATACTTGGAAGGGGAATTGAGGGGAAAATAGTCTCTAATTTTTATCACGAATCAACCTCTCGAATCAATTCAAATGGGCAAGGTCTCGAATTAATGACTCGAATACCCAAATCGATTTCCGAACCCTTTCAAGTTTCGAGATCAAATTTGAGGATTTGAGACTCTCATTTGAGACCATTTCATTCGCATTTATTCGGGATTATTGATTCGTGATAAGAATTCGAGCCTTTTCTTTTTAATCCCAAAATCCCCCCTTGACAACAATTGTGCTCCCATTATATAATAGTTAGTAACATCTCAATATTTTTCCAAAAGAAATATTGTTGACTTCTCCGTTCTTCCGGTTTTACAAAAAACAGGAGTAGAAGGGGGAGGAATGTTGTTTTTTGGGGTTTTGTTTTTTATCCGCGCTTGCGGATAGAAAAACGCGAGATAAATATGCAGGAAATAATTACATTAGAATGCACCGAGTGCAAAAATAGGAATTACGCGACGACCAAGAATAAGAAAAATACGCAGGGGCGTCTGGAGCGTTCCAAGTACTGTAGCCGGTGCAGGAAGCACACGCCTCATAAGGAGACAAAGTAGGGGCGAGTAGCTCAACTGGCTAGAGCACCGGTCTCCAAAACCGGGGGTTAGGGGTTCGATTCCTCTCTCGCCCGTTTGTGAAAATGAAGAATAAAATAACAGAGTATTTGAAAGAGACCCAGGCAGAGGTTAAGAAAGTAGCGTGGCCGACCCGGCAGTATGTTGTATCCGCTACTATAATAATAATTGTAGTCAGTTTCGCGATCGGTTTTTTTGTGATGTTTACCGACTTGGTCTTGGCCAAGTTAATTTTGTTGCTGAACCAGGTATTTTAATGGAAGAAGAAAATAAGCAAATTGAAAACCAGCAGAGTGAGCCGATAGTTCCGGAAGTTCCGGCGGCGGAAGAGCCGCAAGCGCCGGAACAAAAACCGGAACCGGAGCCGGTCAATTTCGCTGATGTAAAGGGTGAGAAGCGCTGGTGGGTGATACAAACCTATTCCGGACAGGAAGAAAAGGTAGAAGAAGCGCTCCTCCAGACCATCGATATGCTGCATATGCAGAATATCGTTGCCCAGATCCTGATTCCCGAAGAAGAGATCGTTGAGCTAAAAGGGAAGAAGCGGATCGAAAAGAAGAGGAAGATGTTTCCGGGCTACGTTTTTCTTGAGATGATCCTAACAGACGAAACTTGGCACGCCATCCGGCAGACGCCGGGAGTGGCAAGGTTCATCGGGACCAAGGTTAAGCCGACTCCGGTCTCCGACCGGGAGATGCAGAGGGTCTTGAAGCAGATCGGCGCGAAAGAGGAAAAGCTTGAGATCGCTTTCAAAAAAGGCGAGACCGTCAGGGTTATTTCCGGACCATTTAGAGGTTATACCGGAACAATTGACGAGATCAATATCGACAAGGAAAAACTCAAGGTCTTGATCAATATTTTTGGAAGAGATACGCCGGTCGAAGTTAATTTTGAGCATGCCGAGAAGATTATATAAAGGAAATTATGGCTGCTAAACCGAAAAAGAAAAAAGAGTTACTGACAAAAATCAAATTGCAGATTCCGGCGGGAAAAGCCAATCCGGCTCCTCCGATCGGTCCCGCGCTTGGACAGCACGGGATCAACATTATGGAATTCTGCAAGGCCTACAACGAAGCCACCAGAGAAAAAGGGGACATGATTGTCCCGGTTGAAATCTCCGTCTACAAAGACCGCTCCTTCGATTTTATACTGAAAACTCCACCCGCCGCCGCGCTGATCCGCAAAGCGGCCAAGATTGAAAAGGGTTCCGGCCAGCCCAACAAAAACAAGGTCGGCAAGATCAACAAGAAACAGCTCGAAGAAATTGCCAAAATAAAAATGCCCGACATCAACGCCAACGACCTCCCCGCGGCGATGAATATTGTCGCCGGGACCGCCCGCAGTATGGGAGTGGAGATAGAATGAAAATAGAAAAGAAAAAAGTTGACCGCAACAAGGTTTATAAACCGGAAGCGGCAATAAAATTATTAAAGGAAGTCGCTTGGGCCAAGTTTGACGAAGGGGTCGACCTTTCAATCAAACTGGGGACCACTCCAAAGAAGGGGACCGCACCGGTTCGGGGCGTTGTTTCTCTTCCGCACGGCACCGGTAAAAAAGTCAAAATAGCGGTGATCGGAAGCGGAGTCAAAGTTGGCGAAGCCGAAACCGCCGGGGCGGATGTTTTTGGAGGGGAAGATCTAATAGAAAAAATTGAGAAGGGCTTTATAGATTTTGATATCCTGATTGCGACTCCCGACATGATGGGTAAAGTTGGTAAGCTGGGAAAGGTTTTAGGGAAACGCGGTTTGATGCCGAATCCCAAAAGCCAAACTGTTACCCTGGACATCAAAGAAACCGTCCAGGCCTTTAAAAAAGGGAAAGCCGAATTCAAGATGGATGATACCGGAGTGGTCCATATATTAATAGGAAAGAAATCTTTCGCCGACCAGGCGATCATTGAAAATTTAAAGACGGCGGTTGCCGCGGTCCAGGCCGCCAAGCCGTCGAGCGTGAAAGGAGCATTCATAAAGAGCATTTTTATTTCTTCTTCGATGGGATCGGGAATCCGTCTCGAAAATGCTTCTTTGGTGGAGATTTAATATGCCGGGAAGAACAGTAGTCAGAAAAGAAAAAGAGCTGGTTGTTTCAAAGATAAAAGAGATCGCGGACAAGAGCGGAAGCATCATCTTGACCGATTATAAAGGGATGAGCGTTAAGCAGATGACGATCCTGCGCCGTTCATTAAAGGCCAGCGGGGCAAGCTACAAAGTGGTCAAGAATACCATGTCGAACCTGGCTTTGCCAAAAAACAAGGAACTGCTTGAAAAACTGACCGGATCGGTTGCGATTCTTTTCGCGGCGGCTGACCCGGTTGAGCCGGCCAAAGAGCTGGTCGGTTTTATCAAAGAGAACGAAAAGCCGGAAATTATCGGCGGAATTTTAAATGACGAATTTTTGAGCAAAGACGCGATTGTAAAACTTTCAAAACTGCCCGGAAGGCAGGAGCTGATCGTTCGGCTGCTGCAGTCGATGAACAGTCCGAAGCAGGGGATCGTCAATGTCCTGGCGGGAACACTGAAAAAACTGTTGTATTCTTTGAACGCGATTAAAGATAAAAAAGGACAAGAAGCAAAGGGAGGTGAATAGAGATGGCAAATTTAGATGAAATTGTTACGTCTGTTGGAAGCTTGACGGTTTTGGAACTGGCGGATTTGGTAAAAAAATTCGAAGAAAAGTTCGGCGTTTCGGCGGCGGCACCGGTCATGGCCATGGCAGGCGGAGCGGGTGCGGCGGCGGCGGAAGAAGTGCAGGACGAATTTGACGTCGTTTTGGCCTCTTCCGGAGACAAAAAAATTCAGGTATTGAAAGTTGTAAGGGAGCTGACCGGTTTGGGCCTCAAAGAGGCGAAAGAGCTGGTTGACGGAGCCCCCAAGACCCTGATTGAAAAAGTTAAAAAGGAAAAAGCCCAGGAGGCGAAGCAGAAGCTCGAAGCCGAAGGGGCAAAGGTGGAGATTAAATAAGCATGAGAGAAAGGATAAGCCTTCTGGCGGACGAGAAGAGGAGGGCGGTTACCGCTCCGGATTTTCTGGAGATGCAGCTTAAATCTTTTGAATGGTTCAAAGAGACCGGCTTAAGAGACGAGCTCAAAGCGGCCTCGCCGATCAAAAGTTACGACGGAAAATACGAATTGTATTTCACCGGAAAATTTGAGTTTGACAAACCGAAATATTCGGTCCGGGAGTCTTTGATCCGCGAAATGACCTTTGCATCTCCTCTAAACGTCGAGATCAAGCTGGTAAACAAGCAGTCCAAAGAGGTCAAAGTGCAGGATGTCTTCTTGTGCGACCTGCCGATGATGACCGAGCGCGGCACCTTTATTATAAACGGCGCCGAGCGGGTTATTGTCAGCCAGCTGACCCGTTCTCCGGGAGTTTACTTTAAAGAAAGTAAACGGATTGAAAAGCTGGACCGCACCCTCTATTATGCCACGGTCATTCCCGACCGCGGAGCTTGGCTTGAAATCGAAACCGACGCCCACCTGTGCGTTTACGCCAGGATCAATAAAACCAGAAAGATCGGAGTTATCACTTTTCTTTGCGCGATAGGGGCGACCGAAAAAGAGATCCTTCAGGTCCTTTCAGAGGGGGAATTCCGTAAGCGCACCTTAAAAGAGAGCCCGATCGTTTCAAGAGAAGACGCCTTGATCGAAATTTACAAGAAGATGCGTCCGGGAGACCCGGCTACCTACGAAGGGGCCAAACAATATCTGGCGAACCTTTTCTTTAACCAGCGGCGTTATGACCTGGGCAGGGTTGGGCGTTATAAGTTAAATCGCAAGCTGGAGATCAAAGTTGACATGGAGAGCGCGGTTTTGACCAAAGAAGATATTTTGGGGATTATCGATTATTTAATTAAATTGCATAACGGTGAAGGGTTGACCGATGATATTGACCATTTGGGGAACCGCCGGATCAGATCGGTCGGGGAACTTTTGACCCGGACATTTAGGATCGGGCTGACCAGGATTGAGCGGCTGATCAAAGAGGCGATGCTTACCAAGGCCGGATCGGGGGTTGCTCCCCAGGCGCTGATAAACGTCCGTCCAATGTCGGCGGTGATCAAAGAATTTTTTGGCTCTTCACAGCTTTCGCAGTTTATGGATCAGACTAATCCTTTGGCCGAATTGACCCACAAGCGCCGTCTTTCGGCTTTGGGACCGGGCGGTTTGACCCGCGAGCGGGCCGGTTTCGAGGTCCGCGACATTCATCCGAGTCACTACGGCAGGGTCTGTCCGATTGAAACCCCCGAAGGTCCCAACGCCGGCTTGATCGCTTCGCTTGCCACCTACGGCAGGATCAATGATTTTGGTTTTATTGAAACTCCTTATTTTAAAGTAAGCAACGGCAAAGTAAGCAACAAAGTCGAATACCTTACCGCCGATATCGAAGATTTGTACCGGATCGCTTCATGCGATACCCCTTTAAACAAAGACAACGAAATAACAGATACCCAGGTGCCGGTCCGTTATAAGAGGGCCTTTCAGTTTTCCCGCTCCAAAGAAGTCGACTATATAAGCGTCGTTCCCGAACAGGTGATCGGCGTTTCAACCGCGATGATCCCGTTTATCGAACACGACGACGCCAACCGCACCTTGATGGGAGCCAACATGCAGCGGCAGTCGGTTCCGGTCCTTCGTCCCGAAGCTCCTTTTGTAGGAAGCGGGCTCGAAAAGAAAGTCGCCGACGATTCGCGTTCGGTGATCAAGGCCAAATCCGCGGGGACTATTTCTTCCGTCAACTCCGAAGAGATCGTCATCTCCACTTCAAGCGGAAAAAAAGAGACCTACGAGCTGACCAAATTTTCCCGCAGCAACCAAAACACTTTAATCCATGAGCGTCCCCGCGTGGCGGTCGGCGACAGCGTCAAAAAAGACGATGTCTTAGCCGACGGTTCCGCAACCGACATGGGAGAATTGGCGCTGGGGCAAAATGTTTTGGTGGCGATGATGCCGTGGGAAGGTTACAACTACGAAGACGCCATCCTGGTTTCCGAACGGCTGGTCAAAGAAGACCTGTTTACTTCCATCCACATCGAACGCTACGAGGTTGAGGTTCGTTCCACCAAGCTGGGGATGGAAGAGATTACCCGCGAAATCCCAAATATTTCGGAAGAAGCGCTTCGCAACCTGGACGAACGCGGAGTGATCCGTCCGGGGACTGAAGTTTTTCCGGGAGAAGTTTTAGTCGGCAAGGTCACTCCCAAAGGTGAGACCGAGCTTCCGGCCGAAGAAAAACTTTTGCGCGCGATTTTTGGCGACAAGGCGCGCGATATGCGTGACACCTCCCTTAAAGTCCCTCCGGGTGAAGGCGGGAAAATTATAAATGTACGAACTTTTTCACGCGACAAGGGAGACGAACTTTCTCCCGGGGTTCACGAATTGATCCGTGTCTATGTTGCCCAGATGAGAAAGTTAAGCATCGGCGACAAACTGGCCGGACGCCACGGAAACAAAGGGGTTGTCGCCAAGATTATGAAAGAAGAAGATATGCCGTATCTTCCGGACGGAACCGCGGTTGATATCGTCTTGAATCCGCTGGGCGTCCCTTCTCGTATGAATATCGGACAGATTTTTGAGCTTCTGCTCGGTTTTGCCGCCAAAAAACTCGGCAAGTATTACACCGCTCCGCCGTTTGACGAGACCTATGGGCTTTCGTCCGAAGATTATGTCAGGAAAGAATTAAAGAGCATCCCTCTAAAGTGGGTGGATGGGAGCGGCAAAGTTGAATTGCGCGACGGCCGCACCGGCGAGGCCTTTGAAAGAAAGATCGCGGTCGGCTATTCATATATCATGAAATTGATCCACCTGGTTGACGACAAGATGCACGCCCGTTCAACCGGACCATATTCGCTCATCACCCAACAGCCGCTGGGAGGAAAAGCCCAGTTTGGAGGACAGCGTTTTGGTGAAATGGAGGTCTGGGCGCTGGAGGCCTATGGCGCGTCGCACACACTGCAGGAACTTTTGACCGTCAAGTCCGACGATGTTTTGGGAAGATCAAAAGTTTATGAATCGATCATCAAAGGGAAGCCGATGGACAAGCCCGGTATTCCGGAATCGTTTAAGGTCTTAATCAAAGAATTGCGCAGTTTGGCGTTGGATGTCAAGGCCTTGACTGCCGACGGAAAAGAAATGATCCTCGACGAAGACAGCAAAAAAAGGAAGCCGCCGCAGCAAGCGGCCCGCAAGAGGTGAAATAAATGACGCCATTTGGGACGACAGAAATAGAATTAAGTGATTTTGACCGTTTGAAGATCGGCCTGGCTTCACCGTCGCAGATTTTGGCTTGGTCCTTTGGCGAAGTCGAAAAGCCCGAAACGATCAACTACCGCACTTTCAAACCGGAGAGGCGCGGGCTCTTTTGCGAAAAGATTTTCGGACCGGTCAAGGACTGGGAATGCCATTGCGGAAAATATAAAAGAGTCCGCTATCGCGGAATTGTCTGCGAACGCTGCGGAGTTGAGGTCACCACTTCCCGTGTCCGCCGCGAAAGGATGGGACACATCAAATTGGCGGTGCCGGTCGCCCACATCTGGTTCCTCCGTTCGGTTCCCGGATATATGGCCATGCTGCTTGACGTCCCGGCTCGGGCGCTTGAAGAGACCGTTTACTACGATGCCTACCTGGTTACCGAAGTTGACGATGAGATGGAAAAATCAAACATTCAAGTCGGAACGGTTTTGCGCGAAGCGGAATACGCCGAAGCGCGCGAAAACTACGGCGACAAGTTCAAGGCCGAGAGCGGCGCCAAAGGAATTTTGGAGCTCTTATCGCGCGTTGATATTCCTGAACTGGTTCAGAAATTACGGAGAGAGATGAAGACCTCAGACGGGCAGAAACGTTTGAAGATAATTAAACGTTTAAGAGTGGCCGAATCGTTTCACTCTTCCGGCAACCGTCCCGAGTGGATGGTGCTGGATGTTGTTCCGGTTATTCCTCCCGACCTGCGTCCGATGGTTCAGCTTGAAGGAGGAAGGTTTGCCACCTCCGATCTAAACGACCTTTACCGCCGGGTTCTTAACCGCAACAACCGCCTGAAAAAAATGATCAATATGGGCGCTCCGGACATGATCATCCGGAACGAAAAGAGGATGCTTCAGGAAGCGGTTGACGTTTTAATCGACAATCGCAGGAGAAAGAGGGCGGTAGTCGGGGCCAACGGCCGGCCGCTCCGTTCATTAACCGATATTATAGAAGGTAAGCAGGGACGCTTCCGGCAAAATCTTTTGGGAAAGAGGGTTGACTACTCCGGCCGTTCGGTTATCGTAGTCGGACCTACTTTAAAGTTGCACCAGTGCGGACTTCCCAAGCGGATGGCGCTGGAGCTTTTCAAACCGCTGGTAGTCAGGAAACTGGTTGAGCGCGGCTACTCGCAAAATGTCAAATCGGCCAAACGCCAGATCGAACGCGAAGAGATCATGGTTTGGGATGTGTTGGAAGAAGTGATTAAAGGCCATCCGGTCCTCCTAAACCGCGCGCCAACCCTTCACCGTCTCGGTATCCAGGCCTTTGAACCGATTCTGGTTGAAGGAAAAGCTATCCAAATCCATCCGTTGGTTTGTAACGCTTTCAACGCCGATTTCGACGGCGATCAAATGGCGGTGCACGTGCCGCTTTTGACCGAAGCGAAAGTTGAAGCCAGTTTGCTGATGCTTTCGTCAAACAATATCTTGTCTCCCGCTTCGGGGCGTCCGGTTGTTACTCCGACCCAGGACATGGTTTTGGGAACCTACTATATGACGGTGCTGGACGAGCGGCAAAAATTGGGTCAGGGGATGGTCTTCTCGGGCGACTGGGAAGCGATGATCGCCCACGACCTGGACAAGATTCACCTGCATTCAAAAATAAAAGTGATGCGCGAAGGCGAATTGATCGAAACAACGGTCGGCAGGATCAAGCTTAATCATACTATCGATCGCGCGGTTAAAAGACACCTTCCCGATGCCAAGATGGAATATTTAAACAAGGTTTTCAACAAGAAAGACATTGAAAAACTGATTTTGGAATGCAACGAGCGTTTTGGGGCGGCGGTCACCTCTTCGGTGGCGGACGAGATCAAGCGGCTCGGTTTTAAATATGCCACCATCGCCGGAGTTTCAATTGCCATTGAAGATATCAAAGTGCCCCCGGAGAAAGAAGCCATAATTGATGAGGCCAAAAAAGAGATCAAAGACCTGGAGCGTCAGCACAAGGACGGTGTAATTTCGGTCAACGAAAAATTCATGCGCAGCCTGGACGTTTGGAGCAATGTCACCGAAAACGTTACCAATGCCATGCTCAAGGGATTTGATATCTTAAATTCTGTTTACATGATGGCCTTCTCCGGAGCCAGGGGGAATGTTCAGCAGGTAAGGCAGCTGGCCGGTATCCGCGGCTTGATGGCCGATCCTTCCGGAAACATTATTGACATCCCGATTTTGACAAACTTTAAAGAAGGTTTGACCGTAACCGAATTTTTTATCTCTTCTTACGGTGCCAGAAAAGGGTTGGTTGACACGGCATTGCGTACCGCCGATTCGGGATACCTAACCCGTCGCCTGGTTGACGTTTCGCAGGATGTCATGATCATTGAAGACGACTGCGGGACCAAAGAAGGGATCACTTTGAAGGCGGTCAGGGAAGGTTATGATGAAATTATTCCGCTTGACCAGAGGGTGATCAACCGGAGGCCGGTTACGAATGTGACCGACCCGATCACCAATAAAGTTATCGTAAAAGCGGGTGAAGAGATTTCGGAAGAAGACGCCTTACTTATCCGCGAAGCCGGGATCGAAGAGATCACGGTCCGCTCTCCTTTAAGTTGCGAGAGCAAGCGCGGAATTTGCAGTGCCTGCTACGGAAAAGACCTCGCGACCGGCCGTACCGTTAATCTGGGAGAGGCGGTCGGAGTGATTGCCGCGCAAAGTATCGGTGAGCCCGGAACCCAGCTGACCATGCGTACCTTCCACATCGGAGGGGTCGCGCTGCACAAAGCGGCCAAGGTTCTGATCAAGAGCCGCCACTCCGGAAAAGTTTCATTCGGAGCGGGAGTTGAATTGAAAAAGACCGAAGACGAAGCCGGTAAAAAAACGGTGATGGTTACCCGACAGGGAAATCTGGAGCTGAAGGTAAAGAGCAAGCACGAGAATTACATCCTGCCGGTCGGAGCCCTTTTAAAAGTTAAAGAAGACGATTCGGTCAACCAGGGAGATCTTCTGGCCGAATTTGATCCGACTTACGAATACGTCGTTTCAACGGCCGCCGGGAAAATCCGCTTTTTCGGGATTGAGCCGGAAGTCCGCGGACGCGAGAAGATCAGCCAAAAAGACGGGGAGATCTTTGTCTATTCTCCCAAAGTGGAAAAGAGCCACGAGGTGCCAAGCGGCGCGAAGGTTTTTGTAAAAGAGGGAGACAAGGTTGGAGCCGGAGACGAGATAGCGAGCTCGATTGTAAGCCGTGTTGCCGGTTCGGTTTTGAAAGTTACCAAGAGTGAAATTGTCATTGCTCCTGGCGAAGCGTATAAGATTATTGCCGGCTCGCGCCTTTATGTGAGTGAAGGGGAAGATATCTCCGCCTACGATATGCTGGCCAAGGTTGAAGGAATCCGCCGCGACCCGAGCAAGACCCGTGACATTATTCAGGGTCTTCCGAAAGTTGAAGAATTGTTTGAAGGGCGCCGCCCGTCTGATTCGGCGATCTTATCCGAAATTGACGGTGAGATAACCATTTCGGATCGTGAAGGTTCACGCTTGATCAAAGTAAAAAATTCCAAGGGAGAGGTTAAAGAATATCCCGTTTCTTATGATACACGGTTGAAGGTTGTGAGCGGCGACCGCGTCCACGCGGGAGCTCCTCTCACTTACGGAAGCATTAATCCCCACGATATTTTGCGGATACTGGGGGTCTTTCCGGTGCAGATCCACGTTGTCGACGAAATCCAAAAGATCTACCGTTCGCAGGGTGTAACGATCAACGACAAGCACATTGAAGTGATCGTCCGCCAGATGACCAAACGGGTCAGGATCATAAAGCCCGGCGACACGATCCTGCTTCCGGGAGAATTGATCGACAAGCTCACCCTTGAAACCCTTAACTCCGGAGTTAAGGGAGAAAAAGCGGAAGGGGAAGAGGTTCTGCTTGGAATAACCAAGGCCTCGCTGACTACCGAAAGTTTTATTTCGGCCGCTTCTTTTCAGGAGACGGCGCGCATTTTAACCGAAGCGGCAATCAAGGGAAAAGAAGATGAGATGTACGGATTGAAAGAAAATGTTATAATAGGGAGGTTGATTCCCGCCGGGACCGGATTCGCGTCTTACCGCAACTTGAATCTTGTCGCGACTACCGTGGAGAAATAAATTATGCCAACAACTAATCAATTGATAAGGAAAGGAAGAGGAAGGAAGACCTTGAAAAGCAAAGCGCCGGCGCTTTCCGGCAATCCCTTAAAAAGAGGGGTTTGCGTCAGAGTTTACACCACCACACCGAAAAAGCCGAACTCGGCTTTGCGCAAAGTGGCCCGTGTGAAACTGGCCGGAGGAATTGAAGTCTCGGCCTACATTCCGGGAGAAGGGCACAATCTCCAGGAGCACTCTGTCGTTTTGGTCAGAGGCGGCCGCGTGAAGGATTTGCCCGGCGTCAGATATCACATTGTGCGCGGGGCGCTTGATACGACCGGAGTGGAAAAAAGAAGACAGAGCCGTTCTCTTTACGGCGCGAAGCGGCCGAAAGAGGGAGGAAAATAAACGATGCCAAGAGGCAGAAGCATAATAAAAAGAAAGATTCCCAAAGACGCGGTTTACGGAAGTGAGCTGCTGCAAAAATTCATCAACAAGTTGATGTGGGGCGGACAAAAGAGCAAGGCGGAAAAAATTGTTTACGGCTCCCTGCTGGAGGCCGCGGCCAAAATTAAGAAAGAGCCGCTCCAGATTTTTGAACAGGCCTTAAAAAACACCACTCCTTACATGGAAGTCAAAGCCAGAAGGGTGGGCGGTGCGACCTATCAGGTTCCGATTGAGGTTCCGAAATACCGCGGGGTTCTTTTGGCGATGTCCTGGTTGAGGGATGCCGCCAGGAAGCGTCCGGGAAAAGGGATGATCGACCGTCTCTCGCAAGAGTTGATAGACGCCTGCAACAATGCCGGCGGGGCGGCCAAAAGCAGGGAGACAATGCACAAGACCGCGGAGGCGAATAAGGCCTTCGCGCATTTTAGGTGGTAAAAACAAAATGACACGATCACATAACATGGAAAAATATAGAAATATCGGTTTCGCCGCTCATATCGACGCGGGGAAGACGACCACCACAGAGAGGGTTCTTTTCTATTCCGGAAAAGTCCACAAGCTGGGAAGCGTGGACGAAGGGACCGCGACGATGGATTGGATGGAACAGGAGAGGGAGAGAGGAATTACCATCACCTCCGCCGCCACCACCACCACCTGGAAGGACTATCGGATTAACATTATCGACACTCCCGGACACGTCGATTTTACGGTTGAAGTGGAACGCTCCATGCGGGTGCTGGATGGAGTTGTAATTATTTTCTGCGCGGTCGGCGGGGTTCAGCCCCAGTCGGAAACGGTCTGGCGTCAGGCTAACCGCTACAAAGTTCCGCGCATGGTCTTTATCAACAAGATGGACCGGGTCGGGGCCGATTTTTTGAGAGTAGTTAAACAAATTAAAGAGCGCCTGCTGATCAATCCGGTTCCTCTGCAGCTGCCGATCGGGGCGGAAGAACGTTTTGCCGGAGTCGTTGATCTGATCGAAATGAAAGCAATAATTTACGAAGACGAACTTGGCCAAAAATTCAGGATCGACGAGATTCCCGCGGACCTTCTGGAACAGGCAAAAGTTTACCGCCATCAGCTACTGGAAGCGGCGGCCGAAGCCGACGACGCCCTGCTTGAAAAATATTTGAGCGGGAAAGAGCTCACGGTTGACGAAATTAAATCCGGGATCAGAAAAGCGACCATCGCTACCAAGATCATCCCGATCTGCTGCGGGTCTTCTTTTAAGAACAAAGGGGTTCAGCCCCTTTTGGACGCGATTGTTGATTTTCTTCCTTCTCCGCTTGAGGTTCAGTCGGTGAAGGGGCTCAATCCCAAGACCGGAGAAGAGGATACTAGGCTGGCCAAAGACGACGAGCCCTTTTCGGCTCTCGCTTTTAAGATCATGACCGATCCTTTTGTCGGAAGGCTGACTTTTTTCAGGGTCTATTCGGGAGTTCTCGAATCTGGTTCATACATCTTAAACGTTTCAAAAGACAAGAGAGAAAGGATCGGGCGGGTTTTGCAGATGCATTCAAACAAACGGGAAGAGGTAAAAGAAGTTTACGCGGGAGATATCGCCGCCGCGGTCGGCTTAAAATATACTTCAACCGGAGATTCGCTTTGCGTTGAAGGTAAGCCGATTTTGCTTGAATCGATCGTCTTTCCGGAACCGGTCATTTTTGTCGCGATTGAACCGAAGACCAAGGCCGACCAGGAAAAACTGGGCATCTCGCTTCAAAAATTGGCGGAAGAAGATCCGACTTTCAGAATTAAGACCGATCCGGAAACCGGACAGACCATTATTTCCGGCATGGGAGAATTGCATCTTGAAATTATTGTCGATCGGCTTTTGCGCGAATTTAAAGTTGAAGCGAATGTGGGTCGTCCGCAAGTTGCTTATAAAGAGACTATTCGCAGAGCTGCCGAAGCCGAAGGGAAATTTATTCGTCAGACCGGCGGCCGTGGACAATACGGTCACGTTTATTTAAAACTTGAGCCGCTTGAAGCGGGGAAGGGTTTTGAATTTGTCAACGATATCGTCGGCGGGGCTATCCCGCGCGAATATATCCCGGCGGTTGAAGCCGGAGTAAAAGAAGCAATCAACACCGGAGTTTTGGCCGGCTATCCGACCATTGACCTTAAGGCAACCTTGTTCGACGGTTCCTATCATGATGTCGATTCTTCCGAAATCGCCTTTAAAATTGCCGGATCGATGGCTTTCAAAGAGGCCGCTTCAAGAAGCAAGCCGGTCTTGCTTGAGCCGATCATGAAGGTGGAAGTGGAAGTTCCGGAACAATACATGGGAGATGTCATCGGCGACTTAAACAGCCGCAGGGGACGAATTGAAGGGATGGATTCCCACGCCGGAATCCAAACGATCAAGTCCAAAGTTCCGCTCTCCGCGATGTTCGGCTACTCAACCGATCTGCGTTCAAAGACGCAGGGGAGAGGGACCTATTCGATGGAATATTCGGAATACGCGGAAGTCCCGAAAAATGTTTCCGAAGAAATAATCGCGAAGGCGCAAGGGAAATAAATAAATGACAAAAAGATCAAAGATTAGAATACGGCTTAAGAGTTTTGACCATCGGATACTGGATCAGTCCGCGGTAAAAATTGTCGAAACGGTAAAGAGAGTGGGAGCGCACGTTACCGGCCCGATTCCTTTGCCGACCTCGCGAGAAGTGCATTGCGTGCTGCGTTCGCCGCACGTCGACAAAAAATCGCGCGAGCATTTTGAGCTTTGCACGCACAAAAGATTGATCGATATTCTGGATCCGCCAAAGGAGACGGTTGACGCCCTGATGCAGCTTGACCTGCCGGCCGGTGTCGACATTGAGATAAAATTAAAATGAACGGATTAATCGGAAGAAAAATAGGGATGACCCAGGTTTACGACAAGGAAGGACGTTTGATCCCGGTAACGGTGATTGAAGCCGGTCCTTGTGTTGTTAACCAGGTTAAAACAATGGAAAAAGACGGCTATCGGGCGGTCCAAATCGGCTTTATGAAACAAAAGAAAAAAGAAAAGCCGCTCCATCTTAAAGAATTTAAAGCGGACAAAGTTGAAGGGATAGTGAAGGGGCAGGAATTTAAAGTCGATATTTTTGCCGAAGGGGAAAGGATTAAAGTAAGCGGAACCTCTATCGGAAAAGGGACGCAGGGAACGGTTAAGCGCCATCATTTTCATCGCGGCGACATGGCTCACGGCTCCAAGTTCCACCGTCTGCCCGGTTCAATCGGCGCCGGCACCACCCCCGGAAGAGTGTTGAAGGGGATGCGGATGGCCGGAAGAATGGGGAACGAAGCGGTCAGCCAGAAAAATGTTTTGATAGTCAAGATTGATTTGGAAAAAAATATGATTTTGCTCAAAGGGGCGGTCCCGGGCTGCGACAACGCGATCGTCGTATTAAACAAAGGAAAAAAGAATGGTTGAAATTAAAGTAATAAACAAAGACGGAAAAGAGGGCGGAACGATCAACGGTGACGACCGGCTCTTTACCGCAAAATATAAAGAAGCTTTGGTCCACCAGGCACTGCGCGCCTTCAGGGGAGGCTTGAGGGCCGGGACCCACTCCACCAAAACCAGGGGAGAGGTGCGCGGCGGAGGAAGAAAACCGTGGAAACAGAAAGGGACCGGACGCGCCCGTTCGGGAAGCATCCGTTCTCCTCTCTGGAACGGCGGCGGAGTCACTTTCGGGCCGAAACCGAGGGACTATTCTTTTGCCCTTCCCAAAAAGATGAAGAAAGCGGCCTTGCGGACGGTTGTCTCCGACCGTTTGGAAAACGGGATGCTCAAAGTTGTCGATGAGATTAAATTGATGAAAGCCAGGACCAAAGAGATGGTCGCGTTGCTTTCAAAACTCGGCTTGTCGGAAAAGAAAATCTTGATGGTGCTCTCTTCCGAAAATAAAAATGTCGAGCTGGCGGGAAGAAATATTCCCGGGCTTATAATCGTTAAGCCGGAAGCCGTTAATATTTTTGATCTCTTAAATTGCGAGTGCCTGGTTTTGGAAAAAGGCGCAATACTGGAACTGGAGAAAAACCTGTTATGAAAAATATCATTGTTGCCCCGATCGTAACGGAAAAAGGGCTGGGAGCCGCCGCCGTCAACCAGTATGTTTTCAGGGTCGCGATTTCCGCCGGAAAAATTGAAATCAAGAAAGCGATCGAAGCTATTTATAAGGTAAAAGTTGCCGAGGTGAATACCCTGAAGGTTAGAGGAAAAGAAAGAAGGATCGGAAGGAGCGTCGGCAAGACCTCTTCCTATAAAAAAGCTTACGTTACCCTGAAAGAGGGTTCGGTAATCGAGGAGTTAAAGGTATAACATGGGATTAGTAAGAAAAAGGCCGTTGACGCCCGGACAAAGATTCAGAATACTAGACGATCACGCGGATATTACAAAAAGTACTCCCGAAAAGTCGTTGCTTGCGCCGCTCAAAAAGACCGGCGGCCGCGGTTTCAGGGGTTGGGTTTCCGCGCGCCATCGCGGCGGCGGGAACAAGACGATGTACCGCATCATCGATTTTAAGAGAAATAAAGACGATATGAAAGCAAAAGTTATCGCAATTGAATACGATCCGTGCCGCAACGCGCGAATTGCCCTGCTTGAATACGAAGACAAAGAGAGAAGATATATTTTGGCGCCGCTTGGACTTGCGGTTGATGCGGAAGTTATGTCCGGAGCAAATGCCGAGATAGAAGTCGGCAATTGCCTCCCGATCAAGTTGATCCCGGTTGGGACCACCATTCACAATGTTGAGCTTAAGCCGGGGAAGGGCGGACAGATTGCCCGCGGCGCCGGAGCGGGGATCATGCTGCTGGGCAAAGAGAGCGGCTATGCGATTGTGAAGATGCCTTCGGGAGAACAGAGGATGCTCAACCTCGAATGTCGTGCTACGATTGGCCAGGTTGGAAATACCGACGCGCAAAACATTTCGCTGGGAAAAGCCGGCATGAGCAGATTCCTCGGAAGGAGGCCCAAGGTTCGCGGTTCCGTCATGAACCCCTGCGACCATCCGCACGGCGGAGGAGAAGGAAGAGCTCCGATCGGACATCCCGGACCTTTGACCCCGTGGGGAAAGCCGACTTTAGGGTACAAAACCAGAAGAGGCAAACGCCCTTCGGACAGATTTATTTTATCAAGGAGACCGGTTTAATATGGGAAGATCACGTAAAAAAGGACCGTTTGTTGACGCGCATCTGATCCAAAAAATTGAGAAGATGATAAAAAGCGGGAAGAAACAGGTAATCAAGACCTGGTCGCGCCGGTCAACCATCATTCCGGAAATGGTCGGGTTTACGATCGCGGTCCACAACGGCCGGAAGCACATACCGGTTTATATCAACGAAAACATGGTCGGACACAAGCTGGGGGAATTTTCCCATACCAGGTTGTTTAAAGGACACGGGGTGATGACGGACAAAACCGCTCCCGCGCCGGCATAAAAAAGATGAAAGCAAAATTTAAATACGTAAGGAGTTCGCCTCTCAAGTTGCGGAAGATTGTAAATGTTGTTCGCGGGAAAAACTGCGACGAGGTTCTTTATCTTTTAAAGGCCTTACCGCAAAAAGGAGCCAGGATTGTGGAGAAGCTGGTAAAATCGGCGGTGGCCAACGCTAAGAATAATTCGCGCCAGGATCCGCACAAATTGATTGTTGCCGAAATTTTTGTGGATTCCGCCGGGATGCTTAAACGTTTTCGGGCGCAGTCTCGCGGCCGGGGTGCGCCGATTAAGAAAAGATTATCGCATGTGACGATAGAAGTCAGGGAGAAACAATAAATGGGACAAAAAATAAATCCAAGAGGGCTTAGGATCAGGATAACCGAGGACTGGGATACAAACTGGTACGCGAATCACAACTATGCCGAATTGTTGAGTGAAGACGTTGAGATCAGAAAATATCTCAAAGAGCATCTTTATAAGGCCGGTGTTTCAAAAATAAAACTTTCGCGCCGAGCCAACCAGATCACGGTTGATCTTTACACCGCCAAGCCGGGGCTGATCATCGGGCGGGGCGGGCGGGATATCGCGGTGGTTCGCGACGCTTTGATCAAAAAGATCGGGAAGCAGATTCAGCTCAATATCCATGAAGAGAAAAACGCGGAGATCAACGCCCAGCTGGTGGCCGAATCGGTGGCCGGACAGCTGGAGAGAAGGATCTCTTTTCGCCGGACGATGAAGCAGGCGGTTTCAAAGGTTTTACGGGCGCATGCCAAAGGGGTCAAGATCAGGTGCGCCGGGCGGCTTGACGGGGCCGAAATCGCGCGCAAAGAGTGTTACCGGATGGGGCGCGTTCCTTTGCACACCCTTAGGGCAAAGATCGATTACGGAACCGCCGAAGCGCAGACGATCTACGGAATTATCGGGATCAAAGTTTGGGTTTATACCGGAGATATGATAGCCGGTAAAGAGGTAATAAAAAGTGGGACTGACACCAAAGAAAACAAAATTTAGGAAATCACAGCGCAGGAGATTGCGCGGGAAGGCCAGCCGTGGAAACACCTTGGTCTTTGGAGAATTCGGTCTGCAGATTTTGGAGATCGGCTATTTGAAGACCAACCAGATTGAAGCGGGAAGAAAAGCTCTGACCCATTGCATGAAACGGGGCGGAAAAGTCTGGGTAAGGGGTTGTGCTGATAAACCGGTTACCGCCCGCGCCGCGGAGACCCGCATGGGCGGAGGAAAAGGGGCGCCGATCGGCTACGCCCTGCCGGTAAAACCGGGACATATTTTATATGAAGTTACAGGAGTAACTTACGAAGCGGCGGTGGAAGCTTTCCGTTTGGCCGCATTTAAGCTTCCTTTCGCGGTTAGAGTGGTGAGAAAATGAGCAAAGCATCGGAATTAAAAAAACACGATAAAAAAGAACTGGAGAAAAAAATCGAAGAGCTCCGAAAGAAACAGCGGGAACTTCGTTTTGGGAAAGCCAGGGGGGAATTAAAAAATCCGATGGAGAAGAGGCAGGTTAAGCGGGAAATTGCCCGGATATTGACCGTATTAAGGGAGAAAAGTTAATGGAAAAGAAACCGATTGTAAAGACCAGGAAGGGGGTTGTGGTCAGCGACCGCATGAACAAAACCGCGGTGGTGAGGGTTGAGCGGGTTTTTCGCCATCCGCTCTTCCAAAAGACCCTAAAAAGTTATAAGCGTTTCAAAGCGCACGATCCGGAAAATAAGTGCAAAATTGGGGATGTGGTTATCATTTCGGAGACCCGTCCGCTCTCGCGCGAAAAACGTTGGAAGATCGACCAGGTAGTCGGTTTTGAAAAAGTGATCGAGAGGAAACGCCCCGGACCGTTGCACAAGAAGCCGGTAGTGGTTTCCACGGAGAAAAAAGAGGAGAAAAAAGATGATTCAGGTCCAATCCAGGCTTAAAATAGCGGATAATTCCGGAGCGGAAGAGATTCTTTGTATCCGGATACTGGGGCATTCCTACAGCCGCTATGCTTCAATCGGAAAGATTATAATTGGAGTGGTTAAAAAGGCCAAACCGCATGCCGCGATAAAAGACGCCGAAAGAGTACGGGCTGTGGTGGTGAGGGTAAAAAACAAAATTCGCAGAGAAGACGGTTCTTATGTTTGTTTTGACGAAAATGCCGCGGTAGTTATCGACAAAGACAACAATCCGCGCGGGACCCGTATTTTTGGTCCGGTCGCCAGGGAATTGCGTGACCAGCAATTTATGAAAATTATTTCCCTGGCTCCTGAGGTTGTATAATGAAAAAAGGCGATATGGTAATTATTTTATCGGGAAAAGACAAGGGGAAGAAAGGGAAGATACTAAGGGTACTCCCAAAAAAAGGAACCGCGGTCGTTGAAGGGGTCAATATGATCAAGAAACACCAAAAGGCGACCCAGAATTTTAAGGGGGGGATCATCGAACGGCCGAACGCTCTTAGGATCCCAAAGTTGATGCTGGTCTGCCCGCGCTGCCACAAGCCGGCGCGGACCGGAAAAGTTGACGGGAAACGGGTTTGCGTGAAATGCAAAGAAGTTGTAGATAAGGAGAAATAATGTCCAAAGTTTTTTCGTTAAAAGAAAAATACAAAAAAGAGATAATACCGGCGCTTCTTGAAAAATTCGGAGCCAAAAATCCTCTGGCGATCCCGCGGATCGTCAAAGTGGTTGTCTCCTGCGGAGTTTCGGAAGGGACGACCAATCCCAAAGCGACCGAAACCGCTCTTCTTGAAATAAAACTGATCACCGGACAGGCGCCGGTCAAGAAAATAGCCAAAAAGGCAATCGCCAATTTTAAACTGAAAAAAAACGATCCGATCGGCGGGATGGTAACTTTGCGCGGAGACAGGATGTACCGGTTCTTAAACAAGCTGATCAATGTCTGTCTGCCTAGGGTACGCGATTTTAAAGGGCTAAACCTGAAGTCGTTTGACGGGCGCGGAAATTATTCTTTTGGTATCCGCGATCAGTTGATTTTTCCGGAGATTGATTATGATAAGGTTGACAAGGCCCGAGGGATGAACATAACAATCGTTACCACCGCCAAAACAAACGAAGAGGCGCAGGCGGTTCTCGTAGGGTTGGGAATCCCTTTTATAAGGATGTAAAATATGGCAAAAAAAGCATGGCTGGAGAGAAAAAGAAAAGGACCAAAGTTTAAAGTCAGGATAAAGAACCGTTGCGGAATCTGCGGGAGGGCTCGGGCCTATATGAGAAGATTCGGACTTTGTAGAATGTGTTTTAGGGGCTTGGCTCACAAAGGACAGCTTCCCGGCGTAAAAAAGGCGAGCTGGTGAAATGAAAAAGGAGAGACCATGACTGTTACAGACACAATTGCTGATTTGATAGTTCGAGTAAAAGCGGGGATCTTACGCAGGAAAGAGATTGTTGACCTTCCCGCTTCCAAGGTAAAGCTTGCCATTGCCAATCTTTTGAAAGAAGAAGGTTTTATCAATAATTGCGAAGAGATTGTCCGTGGGGATAAAAAACAACTGCGGATCAGGTTAAAATACGGGCTTGATCAATATGGCAAGCCGAAGTATTCGGCGATTACCGATATTAAAAGGGTGAGCCGTCCGGGTTGTCGTGTCTACCGGCAGGTCGGTGAATTAAACCGTTTGATGGGCGGTTTTGGAGCTTATGTGATTTCAACGTCAAAAGGACTTAAGACGGATTCTTCGGCCCGGCGCGAAAAGCTGGGCGGGGAAGTCCTGCTTAAGATTTGGTAGGAGAAAAAGAGCAATGTCAAGAATAGGAAGACAACCAATTGAAGTCCCGGCGGGAGTAAAGGTGAAAATAGACGGGAACAAGGTAACCGTTACCGGAGCCAAAGGGACCCTGGAAAGGGTTATTGACGATCCGAATATCAAGGTTGAATTAAAAGAAAAGACCCTGTTCGTGGTACGCACCAAGGAATCGGCTCCGGTTAGAGCCAAGCACGGCTTGTATCGGGCGCTGCTAAAAGGGATGATTACGGGTGTTGCCGTCGAGTTTAAAAAAGTTTTGCTTCTTTCCGGCGTCGGTTATCGCGCGCAGGTGGACGGCAAAAAACTGGTTATGCAGCTTGGCTATTCGCATCCGATCGAATTTGTTCCGCCGGCGGGAATAAGTTTTTCGATCGAAGGGCAGAACAAGATCAGTGTTTCCGGAATTGACAAGCAATTGGTTGGGCAGGTGGCCCAGAATGTCCGTTATTCACGTCCGGTTGAACCCTATAAAGCAAAGGGTGTTTCTTATGATGGGGAACACGTCAGAAGAAAAGCGGGTAAGGCGGCCAAGAGTGCCGGAGGGGCAAAATAAACCATGAAGAGAAGGATAATTAAGAAAAAAAGAAAAATTATCGGAACAACGGAGCGTCCGCGGCTTTCGGTATACCGTTCCAACAACAATATTTTCGCGCAGGTTGTCGAAGATTTTTCCGGCAAGACCCTTGCTTCGGCTTCAAGCCTGAAGCTTGAAAAAGGCTCAAATATAGCGGCGGCCCAAAAGGTTGGAGAAGCGCTCGCTCAAGCCGCGATAAAAGCCGGTGTAAAAAAAGTTGTTTTTGATAAGGGAGAATTTTTGTACCACGGGAGGCTCAAGGCGCTGGCCGATGCCGCCCGCAAAGGAGGACTGGATTTTTAGCCATGAGAAGAGATATGCGCAGGGACAATCGTTCCCAGGAACCAAAAGAATTTGAAGAACGGGTGGTGCAGGTTCGACGCGTCACCAAAGTAGTCTCCGGAGGGAAACGGCTCGGTTTTCGCGTTCTAACCGTTATTGGCGACAAGAAGGGAAGAGTCGGGATGGGGCTGGGCAAAGCCTCCGAAGTAGTTTCCGCGATCCGCAAAGCGATGGACGCGGCGAAGAAAGAATTAATAACGATACCGATGATCGGCGGGACGATTCCCCATGAAACCAGGGGAAAACTGGGAGCCAGTTCGGTTGTCATCCGTCCGGCGGCGACCGGAACCGGTGTTATTGCCGGCGGCTCCGTCAGAGTCGTTTTAGAATTAGCGGGGGTCCGCGACGCGGTGGCAAAATCAATCGGATCCAGCAACGCGGTCAACGTTGCCCGCGCGACGATTAGCGCGCTCCTCAATTTGAGGGAGCAGGAACACATTGAAGCGCTGCGCGGAAAAAAGATGCACATTAAATATATGCAGGAGAAAGTTAATGTATAATCTTTCCAACCTAAAAAACAAGAGAAAATACAAAAAGAGGGTTGGGCGCGGGACCGGTTCCGGCCACGGAAAAACTTGCTGCCGCGGACACAAGGGGCAGACCAGCCGTTCCGGCGGAACCAAGGGGCGCCGTTTTGAAGGGGGGCAGACCCCGCTTTATCGCCGGCTTCCCAAAAAACGCGGGTTTAAAAACCTTTTATTCAAGACCGAATATTTGCCGATCAACCTCGAAGAATTAAATAAGTACGAAAAAGAGGCCGACTTTTCAAAATTTGAAAAGCCGGTAAAGATTTTGGGGAGCGGCGAGATTAAAAAGGCGCTCAAAGTTTCGGCGGCCGCTTTCAGCAAGTCCGCCGTCACAAAGATTGAAAAAGCGGGAGGATCAATCGTTAAATGTTAAATGTTTTCAGGGCATTTTTTACCATACCGGACCTAAAGAAAAAAATCTTGTTTACCGTTGCTATGATTTTGGTCTTCCGGTTTGGTGCCCATGTTCCGGTTCCGGGAGTTGACGCCTCTAAATTGGCGGCGCTCTTCTCCAAAGGGAGCCTGGTCGGTTTTCTGGATATGTTCACCGGCGGTGCGCTGATGCGCTTTTCGGTCTTCGCGATGGGAATCGTTCCCTACATCAACGCGTCGATTATTATGCAACTTTTGACGATTGTGATCCCAACTCTGGAACAGCTTTCCAAAGAGGGAGAAGCGGGCAGAAAACAGATTTCGCAATACACCCGTTATCTTTCAATTTGTCTGGCCGCCTTCCAATCGTTTGGGATGGCCTTTTGGATGAGAGGAGTGGTACAGCCGGGGATCAATTTTCCGCTCTTTGTTTTTTTGACGGTCGTCTCTTTGACCGCCGGTTCAACCCTGGTTATGTGGATTGGTGAATTGATCACGGAACGGGGCTTGGGAAACGGCGCCTCCATGCTGATCTTTGTCGGAATCATAGCGAGGCTTCCCAGCTACATTGCCAATACCTATACCTTGGTGGTGGGAGGAGCCAGTCTGATTGGCGTTATTTTTCTCCTGCTCTCTTTTATCGTCCTGATTGTGGCGATTGTTTTTATACAGGAAGGCCAGAGAAAAATACCGGTCCAGTATGCCAAGCGGGTGGTGGGGCGCAAGATGCTGGGTGGGGGGAACACTTTTATTCCGTTAAAGATCAATCAGGGGGGGGTCATCCCGATCATCTTTGCCTCTTCGGTCCTGCTTTTTCCGGCGACGATAGCGCAGTTTGTCCCGCTCCCGTTTATGAAAGCGATTTCCGATTTTCTGGCGCCGGGGGGCTGGTTTTATATGGTCCTTTATTTTGCCCTGATTTTCTTTTTCACCTATTTTTATACGGCTATAACTTTTAATCCGACCGAGCTGGCCAACAACATCAAAAAATACGGCGGTTTTATCCTAGGCATCCGGCCGGGAAAACCGACCGCCGACTTTCTTGATTTTACGATCAGCCGGCTGACTTTTGTCGGGGCGCTCTTTTTGGCGACGATCGCCCTTATACCGACGATTGTGGAAGGAGTTACCAAAATCACCAGTTTCCAGGGGCTCGGTTCAACCGCGCTTTTAATCGTGGTTGGAGTGGCCCTTGATTTAGTAAGACAGGTCGAAACGCATCTGGTTACCAGGCAATACGAGGGGTTGTTGGCATGATAGTAATTTTAATGGGTCCACCGGGTTCCGGAAAAGGGACGCAGGCGGTCAAGCTGGCGGACAAGCTTGAGCTTCCGCATATCGCGGTTGGCGATATGCTGCGGGACGCGATCGCCGCGCAAAGTGAGTTGGGAAGAAAGGCCGAACAGTATATGAACCAGGGGAAGCTGGTTCCGGACCAGCTGACGATCGACCTGGTCAAAGAACGGTTGAGCAATGTCGATTGCGAAAACGGATTTATTTTGGACGGGTTCCCGCGTTCAAAAGCGCAGGCCGAAGCGCTGGATGAAGTTTTGGAAGATATGGAATACAGCGTCGTTTATTTTGATATTCCGCTTGACGAAGTGGTGAGGCGCAATTCAAAGCGTTTCAGCTGCCGCGCCTGCCGGACGGTCTACAGCCGGCCGGGGACCTGTGACAAATGCGGCGGAGAGCTCTACCAGAGAGAAGACGATAAAGAAGATGTGATCAGAAGCCGCTATGAGGTTTATGTGGAGAATACCAAACCGCTGGTAGACTTTTATAAGGATCGCGAAAAACTCATTGAAGTTAACGGGGTTGGAGAGATCGAGGATATTTTTGGGCGGCTGCTTGAGACCTTGAAGGTTTAATGGCTAAAGACGTTATTGAATTGGAAGGAAAAGTAGTTGAGGCGCTGCCAAACGCCACTTTCAGGGTAGAACTTGAAACCGGGCAGGTTATCCTGTCCCATATTTCAGGGAAGATCAGGAAGCATTTTATTAGGATTCTTCCGGGAGACAAGGTTAAAGTGGAGATTTCTCCCTACGACCTGACCCGGGGCAGGATCACGTTTCGGGGAAAATAGGAGCATAAGATGAAAGTAAGATCGTCGGTAAAAAAGATTTGCGACAAGTGCAAAATAATAAGAAGAGAAGGGCGCGTGCGGGTGATTTGTGAAAATCCCAAGCACAAGCAAAGACAAGGATAAGGAGGAAACATGGCCAGAATCGCAGGAGTGGATTTGCCGCTTAATAAAAATATCGAAGTGGCGTTGACCTATATTTACGGGATCGGTTCGACTTTGAGCGCGACTATTTTAAAAGAGATCAAAATTGATCCGTTTACCAAGGTGAAAAATTTGACCGAAGCGCAAGTGGTGGCTCTGCGTGAAGCTCTTAAAGCTTTTATGGTTGAAGGGGACTTAAGAAAAGAAGTTTCGCAAAATATTAAGCGCTTGATCGACATGGGCTCTTATCGCGGCAATCGCCATCGAAAAAACCTGCCAGTACACGGGCAGAGATCAAAGACCAATGCCCGCACCCGGCGCGGAACGCGTAAGACGGTCGGGAGCGGAAGAAGGAAAGAGGAGGGTAAGACATAAAAATGGCTGAAGAAAAAATTGTCGAACAACAAGCGGAAAAGACCGAAAAAACGGAAAAAGTTGTCAGAAGGAAAAAATTCAAAGGCGGGATCAGCCGCGGGACCGCTCATATTAAGGCGACCTTTAACAATACCATCGTGACGATCGCGGACGCTTCCGGAAATGTTTTGGTCTCTTCTTCTTCCGGAGCGGTTGGCTTCAAGGGGACCAAAAAAGGGACCCCGTTCGCGGCCCAGTCGGCTGCCGAAGCGGCCGGACGCAAAGCGGTTGAAGGGGGACTACGGGAAATCGATGTTCTGGTTAAAGGACCGGGTTCCGGACGAGAAACGGCGATCCGCGCCCTGCAGGGGAGCGGCTTGGATGTCGTTTCCATTAAAGATGTTACACCGATTCCGCATAACGGCTGCCGCCCCAAAAAGCGGAGGAGAGTATAAATGGGAAGAGTAAAATTAAAATGTAAGCTTTGCAGGCGAGAAAAAGAGAAACT
Source organism: candidate division WOR-1 bacterium RIFOXYB2_FULL_46_45 (assembly GCA_001771585.1). Lineage (GTDB taxonomy): Bacteria > Margulisbacteria > WOR-1 > XYC2-FULL-46-14 > XYC2-FULL-46-14 > XYC2-FULL-46-14. Next base: position 475,506 of record MEUE01000001.1, on the reverse strand, counting down.
CTTTTTAAAGGGAGATAAATGCAATTCTCCCAAGTGTCCGGTTGAAAGGCGCAAATATCCGCCCGGACAGCACGGCGACAAAATGGTTCGGCCGACCGAATATTCAAAGCGTTTGAGAGAGAAGCAGAAAGCCCGCCGCATTTATGGCTTGAACGAAAGGCAGTTTGAAAACTATTTTGAAAAGGCCAGGAAGATCAAGGGCGACACCGGCCAGAATTTGCTTATACTTTTGGAACGGCGGCTTGACAACGTGGTTTTTAAACTCGGTTTTTCCGCTTCTCGTGCCATGGCCAGGCAGCTGGCCCGTCACGGGAAGGTTAAGGTCAACGGTCAAAAGGTCAACGTTCCTTCCTACCAAGTTTCGGCGGGGGATGAGCTGGTACTGTCGGAAACAATCCTGGCTTCTTTGAAAGAGAAGCTGGCCGATTTTACTCCGCCCTCCTGGCTGATTTTTGAGAGTGAAAATTATAAAGGGCGGGTAGCGCACCTGCCCGGAGCGGAAGACACCGAAAAGATGATCGTAGTCCCGATGATCGTCGAATATTATTCGCGTTAAATAAGGAGGAAAACAGATGATAAGATTAGGCGAAAAACCATGGGTAAAATACGAGGAAGAATCCGCGAACTACGGGCGGTTTATAGTTGAGCCCCTTGAGCGCGGTTACGGCTCAACGCTTGGCAACGCCTTGCGCAGGGTTCTGCTCTCTTCCCTAAACGGAGCGGCGGTTTCTTCAATCAAGATAGAAGGGATATCTCACGAGTTTTCGACCATTCCGGGAGTAGTTGAAGATGTTCTACAGCTCATCTTAAACATTAAAAGGCTGGTAATTAAGTCATATTCCGATACTCCAAAGATTATAACCCTGTCAAGCAAGAAGAAAGGGGTCCTAACTGCCGGTGACATTGAGCACGATGCCGAAATAGAGATCATAAACAAAGACCAGGTCATCGCCACCCTTGATTCGGGCGGGAAACTTGAGCTTGAGATGATTGTTGAGCGCGGAAAAGGATATGTCACCTCCGAAGCGAATAAAAAGCCGAACCTTTCGGTTGGGACCATTCCGATTGACTCGGTCTTCACTCCGGTCTTAAAGGTCAACCTGGTTACGGAGGAGATTCGTGTCGGACAGGAAATCAATTATGACCGCCTGATTCTGCACGTCTGGACCAACGGGGCGATCAAACCGGAAGAAGCGGTCAAAGAGAGTGCCAAGATCCTGGCTTCCCACATCAATATGTTTATTCATATCGGAGAACCGGCCGAGGTTTTTGCCGGATCAAACGAAACCAGGTCAGAAACGGATTCGGCCGTACTGGACATGAATCTTGACGACCTGGAGCTTTCCGCCAGATCGTTAAACTGCCTGAAGAAAGCGAACGTTTCGACCATCGGCGAACTGATGGGCTACTCGGCGGCAGAGATGATGAAGTTTAAGAATTTCGGACTAAAATCATTAAAAGAAGTCCGCGAGAAGCTGTCGGAATACAAACTGTCGCTGAAGGGTGAAGGGAAAGAGAAATAAAATGAGACACCGTCTGAAAGTAAAAGGATTAAGCCGCAAGACCACCGCGCGAATGAGTATGCTTGTCGCCCAGGTTGAGGCGATCGTGAAACACGGCAAGATCAAGCTGACCCTGCCCAGGGCAAAGCAGGTTAGAAGGATAATTGAAAAGCTTATCACCAAGGCGAAGGTTGACACGGTAGCCGCGAGAAGAACGATCGAGTCGGACCTGATCAACAAGGAAGTGGTCAAAAAGATCATGGAGCTTGGCAAAACCTATTTAAACCGTCCCGGCGGCTATACCAGAATAATCCGGCTGGGGGCGCGGAAAGGAGACGCGGCGATGATGGCCCTTCTGGAACTTGTTGCCGAGGAGAAAAAAGATGAAAAGAAATAAGACCTTTCTGCTTAAACATTCCGATATAAAAAAAGGGAACCAGGTTATTGACGCGAAGGGAATAGTCCTGGGGCGCCTGGCAGTTATAGTTGCTGGGATCCTGCGTGGAAAAAACAAGGTAACTTTTACGCCACATATGGACGGCGGCGATTCCGTCACGGTTATTAATGCCGGAGCGGTTACTGTCACCGGAAAAAAAGAAAAAGGAAAGACCTATTTCAGCCATTCCGGCTATCCGGGCGGAGATAAATTGTTCAACTTTGAAGTTATGATCAAAAAGAATCCGGCAAGAGTGATCCGCCAGGCGGTTTCCGGCATGCTTCCCAAAGGGAGGCTGGGCCGGGCGATCATGCGGAATTTAACGATCAAGGCATAGGAGGAGACATGGAGGAAACACAGGAAAAGAAGAAGCCCAGGAAAAAGGCTTCCCACAAGAAAAAGGATAATCTGTTTTATGGGACCGGCAGAAGGAAAAGAGCCATCGCCAGGGTCCATCTTGTTCCGGGCGATGGGGCGCGCATTGTTAATGGCAAGGAGCTGAAAGAATATTTTTGCGGCAGGGAAATTTTGCTTAAACTGGTTGAAGTGCCGTTCAACGCTGTTTCCGCTCCGGCTTTCAATTTGAAGGCGGAGGTTTACGGGGGCGGGGTTCCGTCGCAGGCGGACGCGATCCGGATGGGTGTTGCCCGCGCGCTGGTTGATTTTAATCCCGATTTTAGGAAGATCCTGCGTTCGCTTGATCTTTTAAAACGCGACCCGAGGGAAAAAGAGAGAAAGAAGGCCGGATTGAAGAGAGCCAGAAAGGCCTTCCAGTTTACAAAGAGGTGATATAAAGATGAAAGGGCCGATAACGAGACATTATGAAGGGTTTCGGGATCATAAACAATTGGAGCAGGGCGGAAGAATAGAATTATCGGGGACTTTTTTGGTTGACCACAAAGAAGAGATTGTTAACCTGATAAACCACGAAGGCCGGCTGGCCGAAGAGAAGAATCCTTCGCACCGTGTTTCGACAATTGAAAAGGCCAACGGCGGCATCGTTGTTGAAACCACCGACCACAACCTCGCATTAAAGATTGGCAAGGCTTTATCCCACGCCTATAAGGGAGAGCACGAGTATAAATTTTCTAAAGGCGAAAAATTTGTCGAAGTGAAATGGAGGAGAGACCATGGAGAAGAGGAAGTTAATTAAGTATAACTTGATGATTCCCGGCCCAACCCCGATCCCGACCCGCATTTTATCCGCCATGAATCACGATATGATCGGCCACCGCGGTCCCCTGTTTTCTGCGGTGATGAAAGAGGTTATGGAGGGACTGCGCTGGGCTTATGAAACAAAAAACCAGATATTTATTTATCCGTCATCCGGCACCGGCGGGATGGAAACTGCCGTTGTTAATACTTTATCTCCCGGAGATAAAGTTATCGTTTTGAATATCGGAAACTTCGGTTCCCGTTTTGCCAAAATTTGCAAAGCGTACGGAGCGGAGGTCAACGACGTTAAATTTGAGAGAGGAAAACCGGCCGATCCGGAAGTTTTGAAGGCCGAATTAAAAAAAGGACCGGTCAAAGCGGTTTTTTTTCAGCAAAACGAGACCTCAACCGGCGTTTTAAACGATGTTGAAGTTCTGGCAAAAACGGTTCGTTCCGCCCAGCCCGACGCTTTGGTTATTGTCGACGCCGTCTCCGGCATGATGGCCGCTCCGCTTAAGACCGATTCTTGGGATTTGGATGTGGTTGTTTCCGGTTCCCAAAAAGCGTTTATGGTCCCTCCGGGAGTTGCCGCGGTATCAATTTCAGCTCGCGCCTGGAAAGCATATGAAACCTCAAAATGCCCCAAGCATTACTGGGATTTTGGTTTGATGAAAGAACAGGCGCCCAAAGGACACACTTATACCACTCCTCCGGAATCTTTGATTTTTGGGATGAGAGAGGGGATCAAGATGCTGCAGGAAGAGGGAAGAGAGAATGTTTTTGCCAGGCATAAAGCAAACCGCGACTTGCTTAGGACCGCTTCAAGGGCCTTAGGATTAAAGCTTCTGGCCGATGACGCGCACGCATCTCCGGCCGTTACCGCAATTTTTCCGCCGGACGGAGTTGATGCGGAAGAGGTCAGGAAACTGATGAGAGAAGATTTTGGGATGGAGATCGCGCCCGGACAGTCGGAACTGCAGGGAAAAATCTTCCGCATCGGGCATTTGGGTTATGTCGATTCTTTTGACTTAATCGGCGCTTTTGCCGCGCTTGAGGTCCTCTTTAAACGCTTGGGAGCCAAGATCAACTTTGGCGCCGGCGTTAAAGCGGCGATGGAGCTGATGGTTTAGCGCTATCAATGCGCAACCTCAAACTAACCCTCCAATACGATGGGACTAATTTTTGCGGCTATGAGCTCCAGCCGGGAAAAAGGACGATCCGCGGCGAACTGGAGCAGGCGCTGCGGAAACTTTTCGGTGAGGAGATCAAATTAATATCATCTTCCCGTACCGATTCCGGTGTCCATGCTTTACAAAACGTCGTAAATTTTAAAACAGAAAACAAATCCGTTCCAATCCCAAAAATCCCTAAAGCCCTCAATGGTTTGCTTCCCGATGATATAAGGATAATAGAGGCAAAGAAAGTTAAGGATAGTTTCAATGCCCGATACGATGCCAAGAAGAAGACCTACGAATATTTAATTTATAACGGCGAAATTTTGCCGCCGGTTTTGTTGAATCTTGCTTGGCACGTAAAACCGAAGCTTGATTTGGCTAAGATGAAAAAGAAGGCAAAAACTTTAGTCGGGACCCGCGACTTTTCCTCCTTTTGCGCCGCTGGAGGGGACGATACAAACTTTGTTCGCACTCTTTATAAAGTATCTGTTAAGAAAAAATTCGTGACCATTTGGGAAGGTTATAATTTATCGGTTATAAGTTATAAGTTCACTGGTAATGGCTTTTTGTACAAAATGGTCCGGCTGATGGTTGGAGCCTTGGTTGAAGCCGGGCTCAACCAAAAACCCCGCCGCTTCTGCGCCCCGCCACAGGGATTGTGCCTGCTTAAAGTTGCGTATTAGGTATGTTATAATCTAGTATAAATTCCTACTAACGAAAGGAGATTATGCTATGAAAGTGCTTGCCTCTGACAAAATTGCCGAAGTCGGATTGAAAATGTTAAAAGACGCCGGAATTGAAGCCGATATGAAGACCGGATTACCCGAAGATGAACTGGTAAAAATTATCGGGGATTACGAGGGGCTGGTGATCCGCTCCGATACCAAAGTTACCCCAAAAATAATCGAAGCGGCCAATAAACTAAAGATCATCGGCCGCGCCGGGGTGGGGGTTGATAATGTCGATCTCCCTTCCGCCACCAAACGCGGGATCATTGTCGTCAACTCTCCCGAAGGGAATACCATCGCTGCCGCCGAGCATACCATCGCCATGCTGATGTCGATGTCGCGCTATGTTCCGCAGGCCTGCTCCAAACTAAAAGCCGGCAAATGGGACAAAAAATCGTTTAAAGGGATAGAAGTTTTTGGAAAAACGCTGGGAGTTTTGGGGCTTGGCAAGATCGGCCGCCATGTTGCTTCCTGCGCCATTGGACTGGGGATGAAAGTCGCCGGCTACGATCCTTTTATCTCCGAAGAATACGCGAAAAGTTTGGGGATTGAGCTTACGAGCTTGGACGCGCTTTTTGCCAAAGCCGACTTTATCACCCTGCATCTGCCAAAGAACAAAGAGACCCTCAATTTGATCAACAAAGATTCAATCGCGAAGATGAAAAAAGGGGTCAGAATATTAAACGTCGCCCGCGGTGGAATTATTAATGAGAAAGATTTGTATGACGCCCTTAAATCGGGGCAGGTTGCCGCGGCGGCAATTGATGTTTTTGAAAAAGAGCCGTGCGAAGCGTCTCCTTTATTTGAATTGGACAACGTGATTGTTACTCCGCATCTGGGGGCCTCAACCGAAGAGGCGCAGGTCAACGTGGCGATCGACGTCGTTGAGCAGATCATCGAGGTTTTGAAGGGGGGAATTGCCCGCTCGCCGGTCAATATACCTTCATTCAAGGCGGAAGTGCTCCAAAAGATCCAGCCCTTTATTCCGCTGGCGGAAAAATTGGGGAGCCTGGCCGGCCAGCTGATACAGGGAGGGATTTCAAAAGTGGAAATCGCCTATTCCGGCGAAATTGCCGAGTTTGAGGTTGCCCCCTTAACTTCGGCGGCATTAAAAGGGATGCTGGAGCCGCTGCTTGGTCCGACCGTTAACTTTGTCAACGCGCAGTTTATCGCCAAGGAGCGCAAGGTTGAAGTTACCGAAAAGAAACAAAAAGAGGTAAAGAATTTTGCGAGCTTGATCGTGATTAAAATTGTTACCGACAAAGCGACGCATGAAGTCGGCGGGACCGTTTTTGGCAAGAACGATTTCAAGCTGGTCAACCTGGACGGTTTTTCAATCGATGCTTCTCCGGTCGGTTATCTTTTGGTCCTGGGCAATATCGACCGCCCCGGGATGATCGGGAAGGTCGGCTCGCTTTTGGGTAAGCATAATATTAATATTGCCTCAATGGATGTGGGGAGGCAGAAGGTTGGGGAGAAGGCGGTTATGGTTTTAAATATTGATAATCCGGTCGCGGAAGAGGCCCTCAACGAATTAAAGAAGATTGACGGCATCTTTGATGCCCGCCTAATCAAGTTTGCATGATAAAACTTCCCTGGTTCCAAAAGAAGATTGGGCTGGCGCTGGGCGGCGGGGTGGCCAGGGGACTGGCCCATATCGGCGTCCTCAAAGTGCTGAAAAAAAATAAGATCCCAATCGATTTTATCTCTGCCACTTCTTCGGGTGCTGTGATCGGTTCCCTCTTTGCTTTTGGGATCGACCCCGAGTACATGGAAGATATCGCCAAAAAGAAATTTTTCAATATTTTTACCGTTTCGGTCAGCCAGATCAATCCTTTCGCGGAGGATGAGATCGTCCAGTTAATCGAACGTGAGATCGGAAAGGTCAATTTTGACGAGGCCAATATTCCGATTGTGATGGTGGCACAGGATATAAAGACGGGGGAGCGGGTGGTTTTAAAAAGCGGCAGAGTCAGCCGCGCGGTTTCCGCCAGTTGTGCTTTTCCCGGGATTTTTACCCCCAAAAAAATTGGGGGGAGGACGCTGATTGACGGGGGGGGCGCCGATAATCTTCCGGTCGGCCTGCTTGAAACGGATATTCGGATTGCGGTAGATGTTATCCCGTCGCACAGTTTGAAGCGCGATCCTGACAATCCGGTTCGAATCATGGGGCGGGCGATCGATCTGGCGATAAAGAAGCTGACCGCTCCTCAAAGGGAAGCGGCCGATATTTTGATTGAACCGGACATTTCACCGGACATCTGGCATACTGATTTCAACAAAGCCGCGGCTCTGATCAAGGCCGGAGAACATGCTGCGGAAAAGAAACTGGCGGAGATTAAAAGACTGCTTTAATCGTATTCCCACCGCACAAGACGACTGCCCGTTCAATTAGGTTCTGTAATTCCCGCACATTCTTTTTTAGCTAAAACTGGCGGCAAAATTGCTGGGAGTAGTGAAAGAAGACTCGAATTCTTATCGCAAATCAATAATCCCGAATGAATTCGAATGAAAGGGTCTCAAATAAAAGTCCCAAATCCTCGAATTTAATCTCGAAGCTTGAAAGGGTTCGAGAATCGATTCGAGCATTCGAGTCCTTAATTCGGGACCGGCCCTATTCGCATTGATTTGAGAGGTTGATTTGAGATAAAAATTCGGGACTATTCCCAGCTTAAAAGACCGCCTTAATCATATTCCCGCCGCAGAGGACTACTGCCCGCTCGATTAGGTTCTGCAATTCCCGCACATTTCCGGGGAAGGGATAATTGATCAGCTGGGCCAGCGCTTCGGGGGAGATACCTTTGACTTTTTTATTCAAGACCGCGTTGAATTTTCCGATAAAATATTCGACAAAAAGCGGGATGTCCTCTTTTCTCTCCCTTAAAGGCGCCAGTGCCACCGGAATAACATTCAGCCGATAAAACAGGTCCTGCCGGAACCGTTTTTCACTTATCTCTTTCTCAAAATCGATATTGGTGGCGGCGATGATCCGGACATCAATTGAAATGGGGGTGTTCCCTCCAACCCGCTGGATCGTCCGCTCTTCAAGGACACGGAGTAATTTTGACTGCATCGCCCCCGACATACAGCCGATCTCATCCAGAAAAAGGGTGCCGTAGTTCGCCAGCTCGAATTTGCCGATCCGCCGTTCCACCGCCCCGGTAAATGATCCCCGCTCATGGCCGAAGAGCTCCGATTCAAGCAGGTTCTCGGGGATGGCGGCGCAGTTTATGGCGATAAAGGGCTGGTTGGAACGGGTAGAATTGGCATGGATCTCTTTGGCCACGATCTCTTTCCCTGATCCCGATTCGCCGGTTATCAAAACAGTAGAGGGGGTAGGGGCAATTGATTTTATCATCTCGCGAAGTTTCTTTATCTTTTCCGACTCTCCGATCAGGTCGGAATAGCGGGTCGCTTCCTTCAAGCTCTCTTTTAAATAATTGTTTTCGCGCTGGAGATCAAAAAGCTTCTGCGCCTTTTCGATCACGGCCAGCAGTTCGTCCACTTCAAACGGTTTTGAGACATAGTCAAAAGCGGAGAGCTTCATGCATTCTACCGCCGACTTGATGTCTTTTGAAGCGGAGACGATGATGATCGGGATATTTTTATCAACTTCTTTGATTTTCTTTAGGGTTTCAACCCCGTCCATCTTTGGCAGGCACAGGTCGAGCAGAATGGTTGAATAATCTCCCTTCTTGACCTCTTCCACCCCGATAAAGCCGGAGTCGACCGGGCGCGGGTCATAATCTCTTTTTAGGATTGATTTGAGGGTTTGCTGCATGACATCTTCATCTTCGATAATGAGGATTTTTGGCTTATTTTTAGGCATTTTTTATTCTCCTTACAAATTTTAACATATACCCAGCAATTATGCCGCCAATTTTGGGAATATGGGGGAAATAGTCCCGAATTTCTATCACGAATCAACCTCTCGAATCAATGCGAACAGGGCGTGTCCCGAATTAAGGACTCGAATGCTCGAATCGATTCTCGAACCCTTTCAAAATACGCTTGTATTTTAAGCCGTCTGTTGAAAAGGAAGCCAAAATGCCAAGATTCAGGTTGCTTTGCCTTAGATATCCCAACACTTGTATAATATCTCTTTTTGAGAAATTTATTCTTGACTTAATTTCCAGCACAACCTTGTGATCAATCACAAAGTCAATATAATATCTGCCAATTATTTGCCCGTGCACGACAAGGTCTGTCCGGACTTGTTCAAGGAAGGGGATTTTTTGTTCAACAAGGGATAATTTAATGGCTTTTTGGTAATATTTTTCTTGATAGCCGCCCCCCATGGTATTGTGGACATCAAAAAGAATTCCCATGATTCTATAGCTAAGTTCTTTGTACACAATTTTTTCTTCCATTTTATTTCCTCCTTCGAGATTAAATTCGAGGATTTGGGACTTTTATTTGAGACCCTTTCATTCGAATTCATTCGGGATTATTGATTTGTGATAGAAATTCGAGTCTTCTCTTCATACTCCCAGCAATTATGCCGCCCGTTTTGTGTTAGAATAATTCCCTATGGCTCTCTATAAGGCAACGGGGATCGTCCTCGGCAGCCACCCGTTTGAAGAATCCGGTAAACTGGTCACAATCTTTACCCGTGACCTTGGCAAGATATCCGTTATTGCCAAAGGGTCCAAGCGGCCGACCTCCCGTTTTGGCGGGCGGCTGGAGACCTTCTCTCTGGTTGAGGTCCTGGCGGCGGAGGGGAGGAACCTCGATATCCTAAGCCAGGTGGAGGTCATCAACTCTTTCCAGCCATTGCGTGAAAATTCGCTCTTTCTTAATCTCGGTTTTTATTTTGTCCGAATAATCGGTTTTTCGGTCTTGAGGGGCCAGAAGAACCGGCGGCTTTTTAACCTCCTCTTTTCGTCGTTTTCAAAACTGGCGGATGGCATTGATCCCAATTATGTAGTAAAATTTTTTGAGATAAACTATTTGAAGGTCGAAGGTTTGTACCGCTCCGATCGGTTCCCCGAGGATCTGATCGCGGAGCATTTGGATAAGGATATAAGATGGTGGAAACAACAGGCCATGGTTCCCGGTTTATAGCGGTCTTATCAAACGCCCGCTTCCTGCTGCTCTGGCTGGCGCAGGTCACTTCGCAGACCGCCGACCGGGTCTTTGTCTATCTTTTGATGATTACCGCTTACAATTTGACCCACAGCAACCTGGGGGTAGCGGTCCCGCTTTTGGCTTTCGGGATACCATCCGTGCTCTTCGCTTCATTGGCGGGAGTTTATGTGGATAAGTTTGACCGCAAGGGGATCCTTCTGGTTTGCAATATTATCCGCGGGCTTTTGGTCCTGCTGATTATTCCGCTGGCTTCAAAGTCGCTCTTCCTGATCTTTTTGATCAGCATTTTAATTTATACCGCCATGCAGTTTTTTGCTCCGGCGGAAACGAGCACCATCCCGGAGATCGTCGACAAAAAGCACTTGATAGTCGCCAATTCGCTCTTTATGGTTACCTGGATGGTCTCATCCGTGGTCGGTTTCGGTTTGGGGGCTCCGCTGGTCAACCTGTTTGGCGACAAGGCCACTTATGTCATTTCGGCCGCGCTCTATTTTATCTCTGCCGTGGCGATTTTGCTCATCCCTTTCAAGTTAAGGGAACAGTTGTGGAACAAAGAGAAGCCGGTCTTGGACGATTTAAGGATGGGTTTTGAATTTATCCGCCGCAATCCGGTGGTGCAATACGCGCTACTCAAGCTTTTTATCGCCTCCTCCGCGGTAGCGGTTCTCTCTCTTCTTGCCATAAGCTACGCCAAGGATGTTTTGGGTATTGGTGAACACAGCTTCGGTTATTTGATCCTGGTGATCGGGGCGGGAATGCTTTTGGGAATGGGATTGCTTGAAAAGATCAGCCAGCATGTGAAAAAGGGGATCATTGTGATCGGGAGCCTAATCTTTTCAGGGCTGGTTTTGATCGGGATTGCTTATATTCATGAGCTTTGGCCGGCGCTCTTCCTGATCTTATGCCTTGGAATCGGTAATATTTTTATCACTTCCACCGCGCAGACAATTTTGCAGAATCAGATTCCCCGGCAGATCAGAGGAAGGGTTTTTGGGGTCCAGAACATGCTGATCAATTCCGCCTTTACTTTTCCGGTGATAATTTTCGGCTTTGTTGCCGATTTCTTTTCCGTTCCGTTCTCTTTGGCCCTTTTAGGCCTTATGGTTTTCGGCATGGGAATCATTGGCATCTTCCTGCCGGAGTTTAAAGAGGCGTGATCTGCCAATTCTATCTAACCCTGCGTTGTAATGTAGAGTGCGAATTTTGCGACGTTTGGAGCAATCCGTCCTATCAAAAAGAGGAAAAATACCAAGAGGCGCCGACCGAAAAAATATTAATTGTTTTGGAGAATGTCCGTGAACGGGGGGTGGAAGAACTTCACATCACCGGAGGGGAGCCGCTCCTTTACGAAAAACTGGGGCTCTTTCTTGAAAAAGCTAAAAAGATCGGGCTAAAAACGTCGCTTTCTACAAATTGTCTCCTTTATCCGGACCGGGCCGAGGAGATCAAAGGGCTCCTCGATACTTTATATTTTTCTCTCGATTATCCCTTCGCCGAAGAGCACAACCGGAGCCGCGGGCGTCCGCTTTTTAATAAAGTAATTAAAAGCATCGAGACCGCCACGCGACTCAAAGAAAACGCGGTAATTTTTTACACGCTAACGCGGGACAGCGTTCTTTATCTTCCCGAGATGGTTGAATTTTGCGACAAGTTCAATATCAACTGCTATTTGAACCCGGTTTACGATTTTTCCGGTACCCAGGGGTTTGAAAAGGCAACTCTCGATTCTATCCGCTATTTTGCCAAAAGAAAAAATGTCTTTATCCATCCGGCGGTTCTGGAGTTTATAAAAAACCGCGGGAACAATATTGCCCGTCCGCGCTGCCGCGCGGCAGAGACGGTGATCACGGTTCTTCCTTCCGGCCGTTTTGCTTCTCCCTGCTTTTTTAACCAGGCGGGGAGGGAGGGTAAAGAAGATATTTGCGTGTCTTGCATGCGCTGGCCGTATATGCTACCATCTTTTGCAGTCGGATTTGATAGGTATCGATTTTTGGATTGGTTATATAGGAGGCAAAAAAAATGAAGATATTGATGCTGACTCCGTACTTTTATCCCCACACCGGCGGGACCGAAAAATATGTTAAGGATCTTTCAACCGAACTGGTAAAAAAAGGACACGAGGTTACCGTTATCACCAATAATGTCCCGATCAACAAGCACGCTCCGGCGGAGGAGACGGCTAAAGAGGGTTTCAAAATAATCCGCCTGCCGGCGATCGATGTCGCTTATCTTCCGATTACAATGTCTTTTAATCCCAAAATGTGCGAAGGATACGATATTGTCCACTGCCACGCTCCGGCGGTCTCCTTTGTCCGTTCGGTAGTTGGTAAAATTAAAGCTCCGGTGATGGTCACCTACCATTGCGACGTTTTAATGTTTGAAAAATTTATGGGGATTCCGATTCCGAAGTTTTTGAGGGAGGCCTTTAACGGTCTTTTGGCCGCTTATGCCAAATTCTGGGTCAAGCAGGCGGACGGAGTTTTGGCGACGACCGAATCTTATGCCGCCGGTTCCCCGGTTCTGCGCGAAGTTCCCCATTACACCGCTCCGATCGGGGTACATCTGGAAGGGTTTGACAAGATGATCGAGAAACTGAATATCTCCGAAAAGACCAAGAACAAGAACCAGGTGGTCTTTGTCGGCCGCTTGGCGGCGAACAAGGGAGTTGATTACCTCATTCGCGCTATTCCGCTCATCCTGCGCAAATTCCCCGACCTTAAAGTATTGATTTGCGGGGAGGGGGAAGAGAAGGCGCATCTTGAAGCGTTGATTAAAAGGTTTGGGGTGGGGGATCATGTCGAGTTCCAGGGGGTTTTGACCTTTGAACAGCTTATTACAAATTACGCCAATTCGATCTGTTTTGTTCTGCCGTCAATTAATTCTCTTGAAGCTTTCGGGATTGTCCAGCTTGAGGCGATGGCCTGCCGCACCGCGGTGGTCGCTTCCAACATCCGCGGAGTAAATTCGGTTATCGACAACGGCAAAGCCGGCTACATTGCCGAGCCGTTTGATCCGAAAGATTTGGCGGAGAAAATTATGCTGGTCTTGTCCGATCCCGCGAAAGCAATCGAAATGGGCAAATACGGCCGCAAGATGTGCGAAGATATTTATAATTGGGACAAGATTACCGATAAGATTATCGGGTTTTATCACGAGATTATCGCGAAGAAGAATAGGTCTTAAGGATTGTCCGCCCAATCAACCAGCTGTTTTCGGGCGGAAACCGCCTTTTGGTAAAATTCCGGTTCATTTTTCATTAACAGATTGCGCAGTGATGACATGTCGGTAATGGCAGAGAGTACGGTGCCAGGAAAGTCCAATAGAAGTTTTTCTTCTGTAACTTTCGCGAAGTTTTGCCTAGAGAGGATTTTTCTGAGCTCTAATTTTTCTCCGGATGAAATTGGAAGCTCGTCAATGCTTCGGTATCCCTTTAGAATGGTTTCCTTCAGGCTATATTTTGCGCAGAATCTTTCGGCATTAAATACCATCGGATCGCCCCGCATTGACAGGAAGTTAAATCTTTCTTCAATAGAATATGCATTATACATTTCATCGATGACGATATCTCTTGTTACTGCCGGCGCATCGGGATCAAAAACGTCGTAGGCGCAGGCCGCGGCCAATACAGCCGCTTCGCGCTGTTCTTGGGAAGATTTTCTAACCAAAGCCAGCACTTTTTCTTTATATTCGGAGTTGTTGTCGTACAAGGCGTGAAAAAACTCATGTTTAATAGTATCAATATCAAGAGAAAACATAAATACATTCATTGCCGATTCTTCCGCCCTTTTGGGATTTACGGCAAATTCACCGGATGCGGTTTTTATGAAAAGGGCTTCTCCTTTTTCGTCTTTTTTAAGGTAAACCTCAAAAAACTTCATGAGATCGGAGAACGAGATCGGCCCTCCTACTGGCCGTCCGTTTTTCTTGAATTGCGGAGAAACAAGGTTTAAGGGGGGGGAAATAGTTCCTTTATCAAAATCAATTGTAACCTCGATTTTGTTTTCATTTGATCCGCAGTCAACTTTTATTTTTGCGGTCCCATGCAGTCCGCCTGAAGAATCAACGGAACAGCCTTGAAAAAAACGGTTGAATAAACCAAGTACCGCTTGATGAGGGGCATTCATTCCTCCGAAGCCTCCCATCGATAGCGAGCCATCACTTTCCAAGAAAAAACTGTCCTCTTCCGCTAAAGAATTAAACAACAGCAGCGCCTTGTTGAGGTCTCCCGCGATCCATCTGGTGACATATTTTCCAAAGGCCGACCTGAATTCCGATTCGTTCCTAAATATTCCGGAGAACATTTTGGATTCTCCGCAAAAAGCATAAAATGATTTACCGTAGCGTTTTTGGCAAAGTTGATCTATTTGGGGGTAATCAAGGTCTTTCTTCTGTTGGCCCGGTAAAAGTATCGAATCAAAAAAGTGTGATAGTTGTTTTTTTGATACGGTGCACTTTGCCCCCTGGCAGGCGTTTTTTGCCGGATTTACTTCTCCCATATAAAGTATTATCGTGATAAGTTTTTACAATCTTGCGTGTCTTGCGTGTTTTATTGAAATTTCCATTTAATTTTAACGATATATATATAGGGCATAACAAATTAAAAGCAGGAGATTAAAACAATGACAGGAATTACTACGATGAAATATAACTTGGGATATCATGCTATTTGTACTTTGGCTTGGGCAAAAAGAAACGTTCCGGTTCGGATCCAAAATATTGCGGGCAAGGCGGCGGATATTGTCGGGAGGGGCATCAAAATAACCGTTCCCGGATATAATATTGGAGGATACCGGGCGAGCGCGGATAAAATAAATGAATTAAGGGGGAAAGGTCCACGGATTGCTCATGGGATCGCCCAATACTTAGGATCGTCTGATAGAAAACAGCCTTTAGCATTGCTTAAAAATCCTGGAAGAGATTTGTGGGCCACTATGGAGTGGGGCGCCATGCTTGCACGCGAATTATGTTGTCAGATGGAGCAGGCCAGAGAACTTGATCTTAGCGCGGCAATATCCTTAAAATTAAGAGAAATGAACGAGCAAATCAGAACATTGGATGATTATGCCGCTTTATTAAGTGAAATGATCCATTTTGGCATGCATGAAGAAGGAGCGGAAGCTCACATATATGTATCAGCAGGCAGACTATTTTTAACTTCTGTAAGAGGAGCAAAACTTGTCAAGGAATGGAATAGTCTTTCTAAAGAGGCGCAAGGTGAATGGTTATTTCGGAAATTAAGATATCTTTAGAATTAAGACCAATTAGGTTTTCTTGCTGTAAGTTGTGTTATATCTAAATCTAAATATTCCTTAAGTTCTCTTGCCATTCTTTCCGGTTGAGTATGAATCATATGGGCGATAATTGGTTCGGTATTCATACTCGGGGTTTCTTCTAAGGCCATGAGCATTTTGCCCAATTCCTCAAAAAGAGGAGGCAAGCCATTTTCTAAAACTTTAATACGAACTTCTTCCAGGTCAATTTGGGTGCCAAATCCAAGATTAGCGTTTGATATCATACTATCTAAAATATCCCATCCTCGCCTTGTTGGCTGAATAGATTGCAGGATTTTCCGATTCCCATCCATTCTCAATGCCCTTAAATGTCCAAGGTGCAATGTCTTTTCTCTTAGGGGCCGTGATTGGTAATGAACCCTTGCGGAGAGATATGATCGATTTATCGCTTGCATTTTTTCCTCCCTTTATAAGTTTTTGTCGACCGCCTATCGTCGTTAACCTCCTCTGTATATATATCGAAAAAAAACTGCGGAAATTTCAGATTATTTAAGGGTTTATGGTTTTAGAAAAGTTTTATCATAGATGAAATTTCGCTTTCATTTTAACGATATATATATAGAATTATGGCAATATCAATTTCATAAACATTAAGATTTCGTTCCTGCGGAGCAGATGCTCCCAAGCTTTTTTCTGCCGAGAAATTATTCCAGATGAAGATGGTTCCGGTTGTTCACCTAACAACAGAAGATGGAGCTGCGTTAGCTTGTCAAAATCCTGCCCTCCTTACGGGCGGAACCAGGCCCAAGACCCTTTTTTTGAAATTTGATGCTTTGATGTCGCTGTGGTGGAGATCATTTTCCCGTTCCGGCAGTATTTATGCTTATCCCGATCTTGCGTCAATTGACCGGAGCAGGATTGGAACAATGCATCAGGGAGAGGTTGCTGTTTTGTTGTTTGTTGATCCCAATAAAACATTTGTTGCGGATGCTCTGTTTGTTGACAGAGCCGGTCGTGTACCGGATCTGACTGCTTTTTTAATGAGACACTCTGGAGCAAGAGGGAATTGTGCATGGGGAGAAGAGCCAAACTATGCGGCGGAGGCGCTTGCTTATGATGAAGCGCAAAAAGCGGTGAATAACGGGAGAGAGCCATTAGCGGAGCAGTATTTTATGACCGCGCTTACATTGATGGAATATAATGAAAAGTTGGCTACCAGACTGAGCCGGCCTTTTGTCTTTCCGGAGGTTGTAATCCCCGCTGGTTCACAAATGTTTATTGCCGAAAATCCGGTAAAGTTGGACCTGGATTATCGGGAGATTGAAGAATGGGAAATTGAATTAAGGAAAGAAAGCTTCTCTATTTATAAATTACCTAGCGCAAGAAATCATCCATGGGGGCATACTTTGGAAGTTGTAAACCTTGCGGCGGAACTTGCTCAAATTGAGTGCCCGGAACACAAAAAGGCTGCAATCATTGCGGCTTTCATTCATGACCTCGGGAGAGAATCAGACGGATCCGACCCCGAACACGCCAGACGCTCTGCTGAACTGGGTAAATCAATCGTTAATAGATTTAATCTAACGGAAATAGAAGTCAAAACAATTGAGTTTGCCGTTTTGCATCATGCGGACAGAAAGGCTCCCAATGGCGGGTTTCCGATTATTGAGAATTATTCCGAGGTAGGGGGATGGGGACTAATAAAAGAATTAATTGCTGTGTTATGGGATGCCGACAGGTTGCAATTAATACGGTTGCAAGACGAGGTAGATATTAATTATCTATGTACGGATTCCGCAAAGGAATTTGCTAAAAGAAAAAAAATCTCTTCGCCACTTGCGGTGGGGAGGTAGGTCATTGGTTAGGCTGAGAGAATTGTAAAAAAACATTAAACAGGAGAAAACAAAATGGTTGGAAGAATTGGGGGTCCCGCTTCGGTTTCTGTTTCCAGAATTATGCCGGCAATAAAAGGGGTAACATTGGCAAGTCCATTGGTTGGCCAGAAGGAATTGGTGCAGACAATTTCTTCTCTGGTTTGTAGCCGCACAAGAGTTATTACCGTTGATTTTGCTTTGGGCAGGTCAAGACAGGCATTATCAGATGCGGGCGTGGGGGATATTAGTTCTCTTTTAGTTGGCAATTTCGACCATCATGACGGGGCAAATCCGGGTAAGACGGCAACCGAAGTCGCGATACATGCTTATGAAACAAGACGTTCCGAATTTACAGGCGATTATGCCGTTATTGTCGATCATATTGATTTAGACAGCGTCTGCTCCACTTTTGTTGCTCTTTCTCCCAAATTAGAATTTAATTTAACCGATACCGATAAAAAACTTCTGTCCGCGGCGTCCCGTTACGGCGATTATATTGAAGAGGTCGGAGACGATGCGATGAAATTGGCACTAACCATTAATGCCATGATATTCGGGAAGAACAGTTTTCATCTGCCATTTTTTAAGCTTTCTCCGTTGGATCAGCAGAAGCTTTTTAATGATGTTCTAGATGCCATTCCCCTGATGCTTAATAATATTGAGGGTTTTTCCGATTTATATGAAGGGGAATTGGCAAAATTAAAGGCGGCAAGAGAGCTGGCAATCAGTAAGGGAACTATTATTCCTTATTGGACAGGGGAAGAGGTCTCTTTGGTAACGGACGCTTCTCTTCCGCCGGTTGTTATTTATCAGGCCGATCGGCATGCTTTGACGATCCGTATTGTTTCGTCACAAGAAGGAAGAAATACATATGTTGTAGGGCAAAACCCCACCATGGCCGATTTTGATTTGACAGGACTATGGGTAAATCTTCGAATCGCAGAAAACAAAAAAAGGAGAGAGTGGAGGCTGCCTATTCTTTTGGATCAGGACAGCTGGGGCGGTCGTAATGTGGCAGGGGGATCCGCAAAAAATCAGGATACGGGAAGTATATTAACGCCGACAGACATTAGTGTTGAAATTACCAAATATCTTCGCGAACAGTTGAGGGCTAATTTAACCGAGCTGATTGGCAAAGGGCTTGTTCCCGCTCTGATATTGGATGATTTTATTGGGATTATCCCGAGAGAAAGACGGGCAGAAAGCTGTAAAAAAATAATTCGGGCGCTGTTGCCGGATGCCGAAAAAACGATTGAGCAAGAATTGGAAGTGGCACGAGCATATTGCCGGAAAGGCGGATATGAATGCGACGAAATATTTACATTAAAAGATTTGGCGATGAAATATTATCAATTGCATTTGATCGCATTAAATAGGCCGAAGCGAGTTTTTGGGGGAATGGCGGTGGCAGCCTAGTTGTTTTTTACCGGCAAACTATCGTATCTATTCCCCGCGTTCCAGATTAGAAAACTGGAAACTCCTTCATCGGTGCAGGCATTGATCTGCTGTTGGATATAATTCTTGCCGAAGTTGTTGGTCCCCAGCGCGAAGCCCTGGAGCCACGGGACCAGTTTAACCTTCTTATCACCGATCAACTCAAGCGATTTTGCGACTCCGCTGTTAATAAAATAATACGGGTGGTCTCCCGGATTCGCAAAACCATCATAGCCGTTGTGGAAATGCGAAGGGTAGAGCATTGGGCATAAGACATCAATATATTCCGCCATCGCTTCAATGCTTTGACCAAGTGTCTTGATGTCAAAGTCGCTCTGCCAGGCGGTCACTCCGAAAATATCAACCGCGATCGAAACATCGTATTTTTGCAGCCGTTCTTTTGCCTCTTTCAAAAACTGGTTAATGGCGTCAACCTTTGACCTTCGGTCGGTTGGGATCGCTCCCTCTGCCGGAAAGCGGATATAATCAAATTGGACTTCATCGATCCCCGATTTGGCCGCGATCTCCGCGATCAAGGCATTATATAACCGGACCTCTTTGAGATGAGGAGAAACCCAGCGGCCACCTTTACGGTCCCGGTAGCCGGTGATCGCCAGGTCCGGCCGCGCGATCGCCAGATGGTCGTCTTTGAAAACCACAATTCTACCGGAAACAATAAAACCTTCCTCATGCAGTTCCTTTACCAATTGAGTAAGCCACGGATCCGCCTGTACTTCGTATCTGTCATTTAGCGACCGGCTTTTCACAAGGGGGATTAATGGTGCTTCGATTTTTTGTTTCACATCAATTATCAAAGTATTGAACCCGGCCGCTTTGGCCTGCTTTTTTATATAATCAAAACGGTTCCGGGTCTGGCTGATCCAATAGGTGATGTAAAGCCCTTTGTCCGCGGTCCGTTTCTCTTTTGCGATCGAAGCCGAAAGAGAGAAAAGGATAACCAGGGCCAAAAAGGAGAAGAGGAAGCGCTTCATGCGGCTATTGTAGCACAGAAATATTTAAGGTAAACTATCGACATATGTTTGAACAATTCCAAATACCCCATGGGGCCATGGAGATCGTAAAAAAACTGCAGGACCGGGGATTTAAATGCTATCTGGTTGGCGGCTCGGTCCGCGATCTCCTCATGGGAAAATGTCCGGACGAATGGGACCTCACAACCGATGCCAGGCCCGAAGAGGTGGCGCAGAGTTTCCAAAAAGTCGTCCCGACCGGACTTGAATTTGGCACCCAGCTGATTATTTTGGAAGACGGAAAATACGAAGTGACCACCTTTCGAACCGAAGGGCGCTACCTGGACGGCCGGCATCCTTCTATCGTCAACTTTTCGAAAGAACTGCACGAAGATTTGAGCCGCCGCGATTTTACCGTCAACGCCATGGCGTTTGACCCGGTCAAAGGGGAATTGGTTGACGAATATAACGGCCAAAAAGATCTCAAGAAAAAAATCATAAGGACGGTGGGAGACCCGCTGGCGCGCTTTTTTGAGGACGGCCTGCGGACCGTCCGCGCCTGCCGCTTTGCCGCCCAGCTCAACTTTAAGATCGAAAAAAAGACCCTTTCGGCAGTTAAACAATCGCTGAACGTGGTACAAAAGGTGGCGCGGGAGCGGATCCACGATGAGATCATCAAGGTTTTAACCAAAGCCGACTATCCTTCAATCTGTTTCGATTATATGTTGAAGACCGGCCTGCTTAATCTTTTTATCCCCGAGCTGGTCTTGGCGGTTGGAGTCAAACAGCCGCGCGAGTTCCACAAGTATGACGTTTTTTATCACTCTCTTTATGCCTGCGACGCGGCGCCAAAGGATCGTCCGGCAGTCCGGCTGGCGGCCCTTCTCCACGATATCTCAAAACCGGAGTGCAAAGACGGCGACCATTTTTACGGCCACGACCAGAAGGGAGGAGAGATCGCTTACGCTATCCTTAAGCGGTTGAAGTTTGGAAATGAGCTTACGAATAAGGTAATAAATCTTATAAAAAACCATATGTTCAACTACGAAAGCAGTTGGACAGATGCGGCGGTGCGGCGGTTTATAAATCGGGTGGGGATGGAAAACCTTCTTGACCTTTTTGCCCTGCGTATCGCGGATACCTCCGCGATGGAGCGGGAGATCGATTCGGGCTATCTTTTGGAACTAAAAAAACGGATTGACAAGATTGTTGCCGATGAAAATGCCCTTAAAGTTTCCGATCTGGCGGTGAACGGCCAGGATGTCATGCAAATTTTACAAATCGGGCCGAGCCCTAAAGTTGGAGAGACCTTGAATTCTCTGCTGGAAAAAGTGATCGATGATCCCGCCTTAAACCAACGTGAAATACTTCTTAAACTTATTAAGTAGCATTGTTTTATTTATCTTACTCGCGCAGGTCGGCAGGAGCGCCGAGCTGGCCGGCATTGAGATCGATTGTCATAAATACTACGATACCGTTACTATCAACACTTCGGAATACATCAAGCCAAAAGTGATGCTCCTTGATAATCCCTCCCGGCTGGTTGTTGACTTGACGGGGATTAAGATCAAAACCAAAACCTTTCCGAAAATTAAAAGCAAAAGGATTACAAAAGTCAGGACCGGAAGTTCAACCCGCATTGTTTTTGATCTTGCTTATTCGGTCGATTATGAAGAGGCCTCGATCTTCGGGCAGAATAAGGTTGTGATAGAGGTCAGGGACAAGAGCCGGCCTTATGTCCATAATTTACAGGAAGAGCCGGCAGCCGATCCGGTTGCTCCCGTTATGGAGGTTAAGAAAGTAGCCCCCCAGATTGTGAGGGTGGAGAGGGTGGTGGTGAGGGAAGAAGTGGAGAGTGATAATGGTAGGGGCGGGTCACAGACCCGCCCGTACTCAAAAGTCCTTAAAGGCAAGATCATAGTCATCGACCCGGGGCATGGCGGAGCCGATCCCGGAGCTTTTGGAATAGGGGGACTGGTCGAAAAGAATCTGACGCTTAAGACCGCGAATTATCTGGTTGAGTTTTTAAAACAGCAGGGTGCGACGGTTTATTTGACCAGAAAAAAGAATGTTAAGATCGACCTTGCCGAGGTGACCGCTTTTACCAACCGCATCGATGCCGATATTTATGTCGGCTTGCACTATAATGCCACCTATAATTCCAGGATGAACGGGACCGAGACCTACTACTATACGGCCAGAAGCTTAAAATTGGCTGAAATTATGCATAAAAACCTGCGAGAAAAACTGGGGAGGCGGGACAACGGGGTGCGCCGTGCAAAACTTTATACGGTACACCATGCGCTGATGCCGGCGGTGATCGTTGAGCCGTGCTATCTCACTAACCCGGAAGAGGCGAATCTCGCGGCGAGCGACCGGTTCTTGAAAAAAGTCGCGGCGGCGGTTTCAGACGGAATCAAGGAGTATTTTAATGGCGGAAATCGAAAAGATACAAAAGTCAAACATTGATCCGGTCTTTGAACAGATAATACCAAAGAAAAACCCGAAACGGGCAAACCGGAATTCTCCGATCGGACTCTTTGATTCCGGGGTGGGGGGGCTTACGGTTTTGGCCGAAGTTTTAAAACAGCTTCCGCATGAGAACGCCATCTATCTGGCCGATACCGCGAGAGTGCCTTATGGAGGGAGATCTCCGGCCGAGATACTAAAAATAAATTGTGAGATCTTAAACTTTTTTGCCGGGGAGGGGGTCAAGCTGGTGATCATGGCCTGCGGGACCTCTTCCGCGATCGCCTATCAAAAGGTCAAAGACCAGTATGATTTTCCGATCGTTTCGATGATTGAGCCGGGGGCGCGGGCGGCGCTTAGCGTTTCCAAAAATAAGAAGATCGGTGTTATCGCCACCCAGAACACGATCTCAACCCACGCCTTTAAAAAAGCGCTTCCGGGGGCGGAAGTTACTGAGGAGGCCTGTCCGCTCTTTGTTCCTTTAATTGAAGGGGGATTTATTGAAGCGGAAGAGACCCGCAAAGTAGCGGAAGAATATCTGGCTCCGATCAAGGCGGCGGAGGTGGACACGCTGATTTTGGGTTGTACCCACTATCCGCATCTTGCCGGAATTCTGCGTGATATAATAAAAGTTGAGCTGATAGATCCGGCAATTGAAGCGGTAGCCGAGGCAAAAAGCATTTTGGCTTCCTGCTCTCTTTTTAACGGGGACTTGACCGAGGGACGGGTCGCTTATTATGTTACCGGCTCCCCGGCCCAGTTTGAGGTTTTGGGATCGAAACTGTTGGGAAAAAATATTTTGGGAGTGAAGAAAATTGACTTATGAACTGATGGTTGAGGACACTTTCTCCGCGGCGCATCAGCTGCGGGGGTATAAGGGAAAATGCGAGAACCTGCATGGGCACACTTTCAAGGTCCAGGTTTTTATTTCCGGAACTAAGCTTGATCAAACCGGGATGCTCAAGGATTTTACGGAGATCAAAGCGGAGCTTAAGAAAGTGCTCGAAGAATTCGACCATCACAATTTAAACGAGCTTCCTCTTTTTGCTAAACAAAATCCTACGGCTGAAAATTTGGCCAGGGAGATATATAATAGGATCAAGGCCTCAAAGGTAATCGTATGGGAGTCGGATAAAGCATGCGCAAGCTACAGTTGAGTTTTATTCAATAACCTTCGATTCTAATTCTTTGGCTTTTTGAGAGAAAAAATCTTTCAATTCTTGAGCGGTAATTTTTTTAATCATTTTGGGCAAAGCTTCTACCCGTTTTACTTTTGCCAGTTCGCCGCCCAGAAAAACATCATCAACCTTGATTCCAAATTTTTTCTCAACATCTTTGCGAATAGTGTCCAGTTTAAAACCCTTTAAAAGAAAAAAAAGATCGACAAAATCTTTTGGATCAAATCGGTCCAGCATGGCCATCAGCTTATTGGCGGCGATATCCCTTAAACTGTCAATTTTTATGCCGTCCTTAACAACTGATTTTTCCAGTTGGGGGAATGGATACTCGCTGAATTCCATCTTTAATTCTTCACGGCCAGTTTGCAGGAAGAAGATATTGCGGTCGTTGAGCCGCTCATAGCGTACCGAGTTAGCTCCAATCGTAGCTTTTAGCTTCTCTATAAAGCTATGCAGGAAAACAAGGTCTGGTTTTTGGTCGGTAAAAAAATCCAAATCATCCGACCAGCGGTGTTGCAGGTAGTAGCCCGATAAAGCGGTGCCGCCGCTCAGATAAAAACCGGATAGCTTTGGCTCCGATCCCACTGTTTTAATGGCAGTTTTTTGTGTTTCCGTTAAAACGGCTTGTTCCATAATAACAATTCCAAGAAGTTTTTCCTATTTTCCGGAATTTTCAACTGAGGGAGATATTTTTTAAGCAGTTCTTTATTGATTTTTTCACCGTTTAAACCATAATTAATGAGCCGTTCAAGATGCCAAATTGGATCGGCTTTAGCCTGCTTTTTATATTCGGTTTCTTTATAATCCCAAATCATGGATAAATATTAACATTTAATTTAAACTTTTGCTATACTATATCTATGAAGTTTACCAAGATGCACGGTCTCGGCAACGATTTTGTGCTGGTTGATTGCCGCTGTGAAAAACTGGAAGGGATTGATCTTCCTCAACTGGCAGAGGATGTCTGTGACCGGAACTTTGGGATCGGGGCGGACGGTCTGATCCTGGTTTTGCCCTCCGACAAGGCCGACGCCAGAATGCAAATCTTTAATCCCGATGGTTCAGAGCCGGAGATGTGCGGCAACGGGATCCGCTGCTTCGCGAAATACCTCTACGATACGATGGAGAACAAGAAAGAGCTTTTGTCGGTTGAAACCAAAGCCGGAATAATGCTCCCCGCGGTGATGGCGGAAAAAGGACAGGCGGCGGCGGTCGAAGTAGATATGGGAATTCCCCAAATACTTAATACTTACGACTTAGTACTTAGTACTTACGACTTTAAAATCCACGAAGTTTCGATGGGGAATCCGCATGCGGTGATTTTTGTTGACGACCTTGATGCGGTTAACTTACAGGAAGTGGGCCCTAAAATTGAAAACCATCCCCATTTTCCAAATAGAACCAATGTGGAATTTGTCAAAATAATCGACCGGAAGCATATTGAAGTGAAGGTGTGGGAGAGAGGGGCGGGAGAGACACTCGCTTGCGGCACCGGCGCTTGCGCCGCCGTTGCGGCCGCAGTGACGGAGGGAAAGACCGATCAGGAAGTAATTGTTACCCTTCCCGGCGGGAATTTGGATATTGAATGGAACCGCGATGACAAACATATCTTAATGCGCGGACCGGCGGAGACGGTTTTTACGGGAGAATATACATTATGAGAAAATCGAAACGTTTGGATAAAATCCCCCCGTATCTGTTCGTAAAAATTGAAGAGAAGAAAGCGGAGCTTGTCAAAAAAGGGATAGACGTTATCGATTTTGGGATCGGTGATCCGGACCTGCCGACGCCGGAACATATTATTTCCAAAATGCGGGAGGTTTTGCCGACCACCGAGGCGGAAAATTATCCAACCTCAAAAGGAGAGCCCTTATTCCGCAAGGCGGTCGCAGACTGGTATAAGAAGCGTTTTAATGTTTTGCTCGATCCTGCAACCGAAGTTTGCGCGCTGATCGGTTCCAAAGAAGGGCTGGCCCATCTGCCGCTCGCTTTTGTCGATCCGGGAGATGTTACGCTGGTCCCCGACCCCTCTTATCCGGTCTATAAAATTTCTACTATCCTGGCCGGCGGGGAACCGTATCTCATCCCTTTAGTTCCTGATCTAAAAAAGATTCCGGCAAATATTGTTAAGAGGGCCAAACTTTTATATATCAATTATCCGAACAATCCGACGGCAGCGGTAGCAGAAAAGGACTTTTTTGAGCAATGCGTAAATTTTTGCAGAGAGAATAATATCCTGCTCGTTTCCGATCTGGCTTATTCGGAGATGGGATATGACGGCTATAAGCCGATTAGTGTTTTAGAAATTCCGGGGGCGAAAGAGGTGACGATCGAATTCCATTCGCTTTCAAAAACTTATAATATGACCGGGTGGAGGATCGGGATGGCGGTGGGGAATAAAGACGCGGTTTCGGCCCTGGCGACGATCAAGTCCAATATTGATTCCGGTGTTTTCAAAGCGATCCAGCTGGCGGCGATAACGGCCCTCTCTTCTTCGCAGGATTGTGTTGCCCAAAACAATCTGTTTTTTCAAGAGAGAAGGGATGTTTTATATGATGGGCTGTCTTCACTTGGTTTTAAATTACCGAAACCGAAAGCGACCTTTTATATGTGGGTTCCGGTTCCAAAAGGTGAAACCTCCGCCTCTTTTACCGAAAAACTGCTCGACAAATGCGGGATCCTGGTTGTCCCCGGTTCCGGCTACGGCCCCTCCGGCGAAGGCTATGTCCGGTTCGCGTTTACAATCCCAAAAGAGCGGATAAAGCTGGCTATCAAAAGATTAAAAGATGCAAATCTTCATAGCTAAAGGATGAATTGCCCCAATTCTCTCGCGATAATTTTGTCCAGTTTTTCTTTCTCTCCCATAATTATCCAGACCAGCGCTCCGCCGGTGGTTGTGTTTGTAATCATAATGTCCCAGCCGTTTAACTGGCAGATATGGTTGGCTTCATCAAGTCCTATGCCGGAGGAAATTGTGTCCCTATAGCTTGCGGAGAGCCGTGGCAGAAGAGCCATATCCATCAGCTCTCCGACGGTAAATCCGCGGAACATGAAAGGTTTATCTTTACAGGCCAGGATCCTTTTTAGTATGGGATAGAGATTGATTGTTCCGTTTTCTTTCTGCTTTTCCGCCTCTTCGACCGCCCGCCGGAATAGTGCATGAACATTGAACCCGGTTGCGTTATCTTCAACCGTGGCGATGGCTACATCAGGGAATTTACGGTCGGGACGTATCTCAAGGTCAACAAAAAAATCTCTTTCTTTCTCTTCCTCAATAAATCTGGTCGGGTTTTTAAGTAAGTTATATAAAAGTATTTCGAGCATAGACGGATAGCCGGTTATACGAGGGGTTGCCGGATCGGGTTGATAGTTTACATGCCCGGCTTTTGACGGCGATCCGGTATTTAACGGCATCATGTTGCGGAAAGAGGCATTTATTGCCGCTGTTTTTCCAATTACGGCCGGATCAAAATCTTCTATCGGAAACAATGTTCCCCCCAGGCGGCAGTAATTTGTTTCCAGAACAGAGGCTACATGCATAAGATGGGAATAAGACTCGCACAGATCAAGGAGATGGTACGAGAAGGTCATTTTCCTGCCATGAAGAAGATCAATTCCGTGCAAACAAGGATGGAAAGGACTAAACCTTATTCCAAAACAGCGTGCAATATCGTGGCTGATTTGTTTATCGACATCGTAGAGGGCAATCATCTGCGCAGAGATGGATGTCCTTTTGGCGGTTCTTCTGCTGGCAATACTATTTTTTGCTTTACGGGGAAGCTTCAGGGCCTCCCAGTTATGTTCTATTCTTAGTAGTTCGCTCCTTAACTCTTTTATCTTTTCAAGCAATCTTGCCCGTAATTCGTTTGCCTCTTCCGTTGGCGCGTAGGATTGCCGCTTGCTAATTGTTTCTCTTCTTAGTTTGGGGTCTTGTGCCAGCCCGACTAGCAATTGCATGTCCCTAAGTTCGCTGACAAAAAGAAAAGGCAGAACTTCTTCTAACTGCGGTTTTGTTTTATCATTATCTAATTCAGCGGGGATTATTAAAGCATTGGTTGAACATAAATTATAAAAATTTTCATTGCCGACCAGGACTTGGCCTGCCAGTTCTTTTGATATCGCTTCAATCTCTTTTGCTATCCTTTCAACCTCCGGGCTCCTGATGACCCCAATTGCCTGGGCCAGTTTAGCGGCGCCATCCGCTTTTACCGCTTCAATTATGACTTGAGTAACTTCGCGGGGAAGATGGGTGTCATAAAACGGCATCAGGTCCTGTGCCGGAGTAGGGGAATTGTTTACAACATGGACGGCCTGCTCCTGCCAGCCTGTTTTGACAGTCCTAAGCGGGGCCGGCCGGGCTACTGCAGGGTAATTTGGCCAGCCCAGTAATGATTGTTGGCTTCTTGCCGCCGAAAGTGCTGTTCCCATATTTATTTATCCGAAGATTTTTGAATAAATTTCACCTGTTTTTTATCCTTGCTTTTGTATTACAATATAGGGTAGATGCAAATCTTCATAGCTGATTCTTCCGGTTTTTGCGAAGGGGTTTCCGCTGCCTACAACAAGGCAAAAGAACACCGCGATATCTATATGCTGGGCAACCTGGTCCACAATACCCAAGTAGTAGAAAAGCTGAAACAACAGGGGATCAAAGTCATCAAAGATATCAATGAGATTAAGGACGGAGAAACTTTGCTCATTTCGGCGCACGGGGTACCGCCTTCGGTTTATGAAGAGGCAAAAAAGAAAAAGCTGAAAATAATCGATACCACCTGCTCCTGGGTGAAGCGGGCGCAGAAATTGGCTCAAGAGATGGTTGAAAAAGGATACCAGCTGATTATCATCGGGGATAAAAACCATCCGGAGGTGAAGGGGATTTTGGGGTGGTCGGAGGGGAAGGGGATTGTGGTTTCATCGAAAGATGAAGGCGAGAATATATTTTCTCGCCTTCAAGACAAGGTCGGCGTTGTCGCTCAAACCACCCAATCGGAAGAAAATTTTAACGAGATCGTAAAATATCTTCAGGGAAAAGTCAAAGATTTAATAGTCCACAAAACAATTTGCGGAGCGACCCAAAAAAGACAAAAAGCGGCGATTGATTTGGCAAAAAAAGTTGATGTGATGCTCATTATTGGCGACAAGATGAGCGCCAATACCAAGCGCCTAACCGAGCTCTGCGCCAAGACCGGAACGCCGACATATCAAATCCAAAACAAAAAGGAAGGCGAGGAAATATTTCCTCGCCTTCGTGATAAAAACAAAATTGGAATAACCGCGGGAGCCTCCACACCCGATTGGGTGATAAAAGAGATTTGTGATATAATTTCAGTATCATGAGTTTTACCCTCTTTGATACCACTTTACGCGACGGAGCCCAGACCGAAGGGGTCTCTTTTACGGTACAGGACAAGATCAAAATCGCTAAACTTTTGGACGAGTTGGGGATCCATTATATAGAAGGGGGCTGGCCCGGTTCAAACCCGAAAGATATCGAATTTTTTCAGGCCATTAAAAAAGTAAAGCTAAAAAAAGCCAAAATCGTCGCTTTTTCATCCACCCGCCGTCCCAATATCAATATAAAAGACGATAAAAATATTGCGACGCTCCTTGAAGCAAAAACGCCGGTTGTCGCCATCTTTGGAAAATGCTGGGACTTTCAAGTTACCGACGCGCTGAAAACGACGCTTGAAGAAAATCTTTTGATGATTAAAGAAACGATCGCTTACGTAAAAAAAGCCGGCCGCGAAGTTGTCTTTGACGCCGAACATTTTTTTGACGGATATAAGGCCAATCCGGAATATGCACTAAAATGTTTAAAGGCGGCCGAAGAGGCCGGCGCCGATATCCTCTGCCTCTGCGATACCAACGGCGGAACATTAAGCCACGAGGCGCAGAGAATTATAAGCGAAATAAAAATAAAAGTAAAAAAACCGCTCGGGATCCATGCCCACAACGATTCGGAATGCGCGGTTTCGGTATCGGAAATGGCGGTCTATGGCGGCGTAAGCCATGTTCAGGGGACAATCAACGGTTTGGGCGAGCGCTGCGGCAACGCCAACCTCTGTTCGATTATTCCGATCCTGAAACTGAAAATGGGGATCAATTGTGTTTCCGACAAACAGCTTACGCGGTTGACCGAAATATCCCGGCATATCGCCGAAATCGCCAACCTGCCGCAGTCGCCCCACCAGCCCTTTGTCGGCCGCTCCGCCTTTTCCCACAAGGGAGGAATCCATGTCTCCGCGGTGTCAAAAAATCCGGAGACCTACGAACATATTAAGCCCGAAGCGGTCGGGAACGAGCGCCGCGTGACGGTTTCCGAACTCTCCGGGATTTCCAATCTGGTTTACAAAGCCAAAGATTACGGGGTTGATATCAAAAAAGAGACCCCCGAGATAAAAGAGCTGATCCGGACACTTAAGGATTTGGAGCATCAAGGGTACCAATTTGAAGAGGGGGAGGCCTCGTTTGAACTGCTGGTTAAGAAGGCGATAAAAAAGACCAAGCCGCACTTTGAATTGGTTGATTTTCAGATCCAAAATACAAAAGAGGGATTGAGCCCGGCCTTTGTTGAAGCGAGAATAAAATTAAAAGTAAAAGGGGATGAGGTTGAAGCGACTGGGGAGGGGGATGGGCCGATCAATGCGCTTGACGACGCGCTCCGGTCGGCGCTTGGGGAATACTTTCCGGAACTGGACAGCGTCAAACTGACCGATTACAAGGTCCGGGTTCTGGATTCCAACGCCGGGACCGCCGCCAAGGTCCGCGTTATCATCGAATCGTCGGATGACGACGGGTCATGGGGAACAGTCGGGGTCTCAACCAATGTCATTGAAGCCAGCTGGCAGGCGCTCTCCGATTCACTGGAGTATAAACTAATAAAATGAACAACCGGCCGTTAACCGCGAAGATAAACGATAAGGGACATTTGGAGATTGGCGGGTGCGACACGACCGAATTGGCCAAACAATTTGGCACCCCGCTTTATGTCCTGGACGAATTGACCGTCCGCCACAACTGCCGCCAGTACGTTTCAACCCTAAAATCAAAATATCCTGACTCCCTGGTGATTTATGCAAGTAAAGCGCTCTGCAATACCGCGATCTTAAAGATGATCGCGGATGAAGGGCTGGGGGCGGATGTCTCGTCCGGCGGGGAACTTTTTACCGCCAAAAAGGCCGGGATCGGTCCGGAAAAGATTTATTTTCACGGGAACAACAAGAGCCGCAAAGAGATTGAAGAGGGAATCGCCTACGGCGTAAAATTTGTCGTCGATAATTTTAGGGAGTTAAAGAACCTGGACGAGATCAGCTCAAGCATGGATAAACAGGTTGAGATCCTCTTTCGGGTCAATCCGGGGATTGAAGCCCACACCCATGAGTTTATCCAGACCGGAAAGATCGATTCAAAATTCGGCCTGCAAAAGAGCGAAGTCGCTTCGGCGGTAAAAATCGCGAAGGATTCGAAGCGGCTTGATTTTATCGGACTGCATGCCCACATCGGCTCGCAAATTCTCGATATTGATCCGTATTTAATCGAAGTTGACATACTTTTTTCCCTGGCGGAAGGGGCGAAGGAATTAAACCTGGGCGGTGGTTGGGGAATTTCTTATCTTGGCGAAGAAGTCCCGCCGGTGCCGGAGCTATTGGAAAAGGTGATCGGGAAAGTTAAAGCGAAAAAGAATTTTGCACCGCGCCTGGTTTTTGAGCCGGGACGTTCTATTGTCGGCCAGGCGGGAATAACACTTTATACTGTTTCTTATGTAAAAGATATTCCCGGCATCCGCAAATACGCCATGGTTGACGGAGGGATGTCGGATAACCCGCGGCCGATCCTCTACGATGCCAGATACGACGCGGTGGTCGCGAATCGTAATGAAGCCCCAAAAATTACTTATCGCGTTGCCGGACGTTTTTGCGAATCGGGAGACGTTTTGATTAAAGAAATAAAATTGCCGGAAATCAAGGAAGATGATCTGCTGGCGGTTTTTGCGACCGGAGCGTATAATTATTCGATGTCCAGCAATTACAACCGCGTTCCCCGTCCGGCAATGGTGATGGTCGGGAACGGCAAGGCAGTTTCTATCATTAAGCGTGAAACTTACGAAAACTTAGTTGAGGAGGACCTATGCCCTTAGAACTGCGCTGGCTGGATCTCCTTGACATCGCGATTGTTTCGATCATCGTTTATTACGTTATCTTGTGGCTACAAGGGACCCGCGCCTGGGCGCTTTTGCGTGGAGTGCTGGTTATTTTCTTTCTCTATTTGGTGGCGCACCTGGCCAATCTTTATACGATTAATTGGCTCTTTGAAAAATTTGCGGCGGTCCTTTTGATTTTGGTCATAATTGTTTTCCAGCCGGAGTTGCGGCGGACGCTCGAAAGATTGGGGCGGGGGCGGCTTTTTCGCGGTTTAATTCCATCTTCGGGCAGCGGCTCTTTTTTTGTGAGGTCTTTGGTCCGCGCGATTGAGCAGTTGTCCGAAAACAAGATCGGGGCGCTGATCGTTTTGGAACGCAAAACCGGGTTAAACGAATATCTTGAGTCCGGGATCAGGATGGACGCGCTTCTTTCGGCGGAGCTGATCTATTCGATCTTTCAGACCAAATCTCCCCTTCACGACGGGGCGGTGATTATCCAGGGTGACCGCTTGCTTGGAGCAAGCTGTCTTTTGCCCTTGTCCGAATCGCGGCTTTTGGATAAGCGGCTGGGGACCCGCCATCGGGCGGCGGTCGGGTTGACCGAACTCTCCGACGCGATTGTGATTGTTGTTTCCGAAAC
The DNA here is from genome assembly GCA_001771585.1 of candidate division WOR-1 bacterium RIFOXYB2_FULL_46_45. Taxonomy (GTDB): domain Bacteria; phylum Margulisbacteria; class WOR-1; order XYC2-FULL-46-14; family XYC2-FULL-46-14; genus XYC2-FULL-46-14. The sequence continues at coordinate 443,485 of MEUE01000001.1, read as the reverse complement.
GACCGGGACCATCTCTTTGGCTGAGAACGGCTATTTGACCCGCTTTTTGACCAAAGAGATGCTGGAAGAAAAGCTTTTCTCTCTTGACCGCGAACAGCATCTTAATCTCCCATGGAAAAAACACAAACAGCCGCAGGCATCAAAAAGTTAAAAGGGGTCCGCAAAATTTCGATGCTGACCGCCTATGATTCCCTTTTCGCCAAAATTTTGGACGAAACGGGGATTGATATCATTTTAGTCGGCGATTCTTTGGGAAATGTCGCGTTGGGCTACAAAAATACCGTCCCGGTAACTTTGATGGAGATGGTGATCCACACCCAGGCGGTTGCCCGCGTTGTACAAAATTCTATGATTGTTGCCGACCTGCCTTTTGGTACTTTTCAGCAAGGGGTAGAACATGCCTTGTGTTCAGCGGTTGATCTGATCAAGGCCGGCGCCAATGCGGTCAAACTTGAGGGCGCGGAATACACGGAGGCCGTCAAAGCTATCGTGAAAGCGGGGATTCCGGTTGTGGGACACCTCGGCTTTACGCCACAGTCAGTTAATCAAACGGGATTTAAGTGCAAAGTGCAAAGTGAAAAGCTCAAAGCCAAAGCTAAAAAGTTAGAGCAAGCCGGTTGTTTTGCTGTAGTATTGGAGATGGTGGACGAGAAAATTGCGGCGCAAATCACAAAAGCGCTCAAAATCCCGACGATTGGGATCGGCTCCGGCTCTCACTGCGACGGGCAGGTTCTGGTGACCGCCGATCTGCTGGGGCTATATGAAAATCCCCCCAAGTTTGTGAAAAAACGGTCGAACTTACGTAATATAATTAAAAGTGCTTTAATTGAGTTCAAAGAAAGCATATAATTATTATAATCTTATGTCCCCGTAGCTCAGCTGGATAGAGCGCCGGTTTCCTAAACCGTAGGTCGGAGGTTCAAATCCTCTCGGGGACGCTTATTTAAAAATGAACATTATCTTAATCGGCTTTATGGGGAGCGGAAAGTCCGCGGTCGGCCAAAAATTGGCCGAGCGGCTCTCCATGCAGTTTCTTGACACCGACCCTCTCATCGAGAAGACCGAAAAGATGATGATCCCCGATATCTTTGAAAAGAAAGGGGAGAAATATTTCCGCGATCTCGAAACCGAAGTTGTAAAAACCCTTCAAGATTACGATAATTTTGTCGTTGCTACCGGCGGAGGCATGATTTTGCGCGATGAAAATGTTACAATGCTCAAGCGCTTGGGGCCGCTGATCCTGCTTTGGGTTGACGAAGAGACGGTTTTCAAACGGTTGGAACAGACGAATAATCGTCCTTTGTTGAGACGGGATTTGCTGGAACAAAGAAAGCCGGCCTATGAGAAAGCGGCCGATTTTAAAATTGATACGACCGCGTTGTCGGTTGACCAAGTGGTGGAGGAGATTGTGAAATGGATAAAAAAATAAGGGTTGAGCTGGGCGAGCGTGGCTATGACATTGTTATCGGCTCCAAAATACTGGAAAAGATTCCGGGAGTAATTATTTCAGATCCGTTGGTCTATAAATTATACAGGTCAAGGGTCAAGGGTCTAGGGGCAAGGGTGATCCTGATTCCGCGGGGCGAAAGATACAAGACCGTCGCGATGGTTGAAAAAATTTGGGATAAATTAGCGGAGTGGAAAATTTCCCGGGACGATACTATTGTAGCTTTGGGCGGCGGAGTGGTGGGGGACATAGCCGGCTTTGCCGCGGCGACTTACATGCGCGGGATCAATTTGATTCAAGTCCCGACCACTCTTTTGGCGCAAGTCGATTCTTCAATCGGTGGGAAGACCGGCGTTGACCATTCCAAAGGTAAAAACCTGATCGGCGCTTTCTACCAGCCGTCAAAAGTTATAATCGATACCGACACTTTAAAAACGCTCCCCGAAAAAGAGCTGAGGAACGGGATGGCCGAGGTCATCAAATACGGAGTAATACAATCGCCGTATCTTTTTGAATTGTTGGAATCCGGACGGATGGAGATGGAAAAAATCATTTTCGAATGCGCCCGCATAAAAGCCGAAGTGGTCGCGGGAGACGAAAGAGAGACCGGCGGGGGGAGGATGATCCTCAATTTTGGGCACACCATCGGACACGCGATCGAGACCCTTTCCAAATACCGCAAAATTTCCCACGGCGAAGCGGTCGCGATCGGTATGGTGGCCGCCTCCGTCATCGCGGTTAAAGCCGGGATGCTTGATCCGGATTTTCTGGAAAGAATCTGGAAACTGGTCGACAAATTTAAGCTCCCGACATACGTAAAGGGGATTCCCGCCCGCAAAATTCTTGAGGCGATCAAGCTGGACAAAAAAGTTCGCGGCGGAAAAATAAAACTGGTACTCCCCACCGCGATCGGATCGGTTGAAATACGGGACGATATCCCGCCGCAAAAAATCGCGGAGGCGCTTAACGAATTCATATGCAAATAGACGTTGAAAAACATTTAAGGATTATAAAAGAGAACATTGTTGAGCTTCTTCCCGAAGAGGAGCTGATCTGCAAACTTAAGCGGAACAAGCCGCTCAGGATAAAATGGGGGGCGGACCCGTCGGCTCCCGATATTCATCTTGGCCATACCGTTGTTTTAAACAAACTTAAGCAATTCCAGGACCTGGGCCACCATGTGATCTTTTTGATCGGAGATTTTACCGCCATGATTGGAGATCCGACCGGAAAGTCGGAGACCCGGCCGATTTTGTCGCCGGAAGAGGTCAAAGAAAACGCCAAAACCTACCAAAAGCAGGTTTTCAAGATTCTTGATCCCAAAAAGACCGAAGTAGTTTACAACAGCAACTGGCTGGCGGACCTAAAAATGGCCGATCTGATTAACCTGGCCGGAAAATACACCGTTGCCCGGATGCTGGAGCGGGAAGATTTTATGACCCGCTTTGAAAAAGAGCGGCCGATCTCAATCCACGAATTTTTATATCCTCTGATCCAGGGCTACGATTCGGTCCATTTGAAGTCCGATCTTGAAATCGGCGGCACCGACCAGAAATTTAATCTTTTGGTCGGGCGCGAACTGCAAAGGGAATTTAAACAGGAGCCGCAGGTTATTTTAACCGTGCCTATTCTTGAGGGGACCGACGGCGTGCAAAAAATGAGCAAATCGCTCGGGAATTATATTGGCGTTACCGAGCCCCCTTCCGAAATTTTTGGGAAGACGATGTCGATTTCCGATGCCCTGATGCACCGTTATTTTACGCTGTTAACGGAGATGTCTCCCGAAGAGATCAAAAGGATGCATCCCAAAGAGGCCAAAATGATCCTGGCAAAGACGATCGTTGCCAGATTCTACGACGAGAAAAAGGCCATTGCGGCCGAGCAGGAATTTGAGGCGGTCTTTAAGGAAAAAAAACTTCCGCAAGATATCCTGCTGATTAAAATAAAAGAAAAAAAGGCCAACATCCTTGACCTGATGGTCAAAACCGGGCTGGCTTCTTCAAAAGGGGAGGCGAGAAGGCTGATTTCGCAGGGCGGAGTCAGGGTAAACGACCAAAAAGTCGCGGACGATAAATTTGAAGCCGATCTTTCTTTGGAAATTGTGCTTAATGTCGGAAAATTAAAATACGTGAGGGTGATATGCGGGTAGGAATTGGTTACGATGTCCATAAACTAAGAAAAGGCCGCAAACTTATTTTGGGTGGAGTGGAAATCCCTTTTGAAAAAGGATTGCTGGGCCACTCCGACGCCGATGTTTTGGTTCACGCCGTGATCGACGCGATTTTGGGGGCGCTCTCGGCCGGCTGTATCGGTGAACATTTTCCGGACACCGATCCGCAGTATAAGGGGATCTCAAGCATGAAACTTTTGGAAAAAATTACCGAGTTGATTGAACTTAAGGAATCAAGCATCAATAATATCGATGCGACGATCGTCTGCCAGAAGCCGAAGCTGACCCCTTATTTTAGGGAAATGAAAGAAAGCATCGCGAAGGCCCTAACGATTGATCCGGACCAGGTGAATATCAAGGCAAAAACGGAAGAAGGGCTCGGTTTTACCGGGAAAGGACAGGGGATCTCCGCTTACGCGATCTGCCTGGCGCATAAAAAAGTATGAGATTGGGAGTAAATGTAGACCACATCGCCACCTTGCGTCAAGCCCGGCTGGAAGCTTTTCCCGATCCGGTAGAAGCCGCTAAGGAATGTATCGCCGGCGGAGCCGACGGGATCGTCTGCCACCTGCGTGAAGACCGCCGCCATATCAATGATCGCGATTTAAAGAGATTGCGTCAACTTCCGACCCGCTTGGATATGGAAATGGCCGCAACCGACGAGATGCTGAAAATTGCTCTCAAGATCAAACCCGATATGGTTACTTTGGTTCCCGAGAAGAGGCGGGAGGTTACAACGGAAGGCGGCCTGCACCTAACTTCAAAACTAAAGAAGACAATTGATAAGTTGCAAGATAAGGGGATAGACGTCAGTTTGTTTATTGATCCGGATCTAAAACAAGTAGAAGAAGCTGCCGTCCTTGGTGCGCGATTTATAGAGATTCACACGGGGCGGTATAGCAGGAGACTGGGAGATCGGGAGATCAGAAAGATTGGGACAGCAGTGCAGAAAGCTCGTTTGATCGGATTAAGAATAAACGCCGGGCACGGGATCGATTATAATAATATAGGTCCGATCTTAAAAATTCCTGGGATAGAGGAATTGAACATCGGATTTAGTATAATAGTAAGGGCGGTTTTTGTGGGGATACGGCAGGCAGTTGAAGAAATGCGGGAGGCAATAAGATGAAAATAGCAATGGCGTCAGACCATGCCGGATATAAGCTAAAAGAAGACCTGAAAAAATTTCTGGCCAGAAAAAAACACGAAGTGATCGATTTTGGGACCAATTCCGAAGAATCGTGCGACTATCCGGATTTTGCCCGCCCGGCGGCGGAGGCGGTAGCGAAGGGGGTAGCCGATCGTGGGATTCTAATCTGCGGATCGGGAGTGGGGGTCACAATTGTTGCCAACAAGGTGGTTGGCATCCGCGCCGCGCTGGCGCATAATACCTATATCGCCAAACAGAGCCGCCAGCACGGGGATGTCAATATTTTAACTTTGGCTGGCCGTAAAGTTACCAGAGCCAAAGCGCACCGGATCGTCGATGTCTGGCTTAAAACAGAATTTTCCGGAGACGAAAGGCATTTGCGCCGCATCAGGAAAATAGAACAATGATCTTTGGAAGAAGGAAAGAAAAAGAGACGCAAGCCTTGATCATGGCGGCCGGTTACGGGACGCGGCTGGAGCCGTTGACGACGGCGGTTCCTAAGCCGATGATGCCGATAGTCAACAAGCCGTGCATGCTCCACAATCTTGAACTATTAAAAAGATACGGGATCAAACGGGTTACCTGCAACATTCATTATCACCCCGAACAGATCGAGAATTATTTTATGGACGGAGAGAAGTTCGGCGTGTCGCTTTCTTATTCCTACGAAGAAAAACTTTTGGGTACGGCCGGCGGGGTAAAAAAAATGGGAGAGGGGATTGACCGGACCTTTATAGTCCTCTCCTCCGACGCTTTGACCGACATCAATCTTTCCAAAATGCTTGCCTTTCACAAAGAAAAAGGGGTCTTGGCGACGATGGCCCTTTGCGAAGTCTCCGATGTGACCCAGTTCGGAGTCGTGGTTTTGGACGAAAAAAGCGGCCGCGTAACCGCCTTTCAGGAAAAGCCGAAGCAGGAAGAGGCGCTTTCGCGGCTGGTCAATACCGGGATCTATATTTTTGAGCCGGAGATCCTTGATATGATTCCGGAGGGGAAACCGTATGATTTTGGAAAAGAGCTCTTTCCTCTTTTGGCCGCGGAAGGGAGGGCGCTTTACGGCTATAAGATGCTCGGCTACTGGTCGGATGTCGGCACGATAAAAACTTATCTGGAGGCCAATCGGGACGCGATGCTGGGTAAAGTCGGGGTGCATATCCCGGGTTCAAGGATCTCTTCGGCCAATTGGATCGGGCGGAACTCAAAAATCTCCAAAACGGCCGAATTCAAAGGATCGGTTTTGATCGGCGACCACACGGTGATTGAAGACGAGGTTGAAATTAAAAATTCGGTGATCGGCGACCGGGTGGTGGTGAGCCGCGGCTCAAAAATTTTAGACAGTGTCATTTGGTCCGATTCGATCATCCTTTCATCCTCCCAGATCAAAGAGAGCGTGGTGGGGAGCTGGTGTTATATCGGCAAGGGATCCAAGGTCTCTTTTTCCGCTCTCGCCAACCGCACCCGCGTCTAGAATATGTTATAATTTAAGGGTATGTTTTTAACGCTTCTTAAGTCAAAAATCCATATGGGGGCCTTAACCTCCTCCGAATTAAATTACATGGGGAGCATTGCCATTTGCCCCGATTTGATGTCCGCCTCCGGGATCCTTTTGCACGAAAAGGTTCAGGTCATAAATGCCGACAACGGTAACCGTTTTGAAACTTACGTGATTGAAGGGGAAAAAGGGGAGATCGGATTGCGCGGGCCGGCGGCGCGGTTGGGAAAAATCGGCGACAAGGTCATTATCTTGTCCTACGCCATGCTGACTCCGGATGAGGCCGCTTCTTTTAAACCAAAGATTGTTTTACCGGATGAAAAAAATACTCCGCGTCCTTGACGCCAACGCCAACCGGGCGATGGAAGGGATCCGTGTGGTTGAAGAAATTGCCCGTTTTATTCTTGAAGACCCCAAACTAACCGCCGAAACAAAAACATTGCGCGCCCAATTGAAACAAGCGGTTAGTTGCCTCAAAGCCGAAAAATCCCGCGAAGCGGGAAAAGATATCGGAGCCAGGCTTTATACCGAGTCCGAAGGTAAAAGAAAAAATCTTTCGGATATTTTTAAGTCTAATATCAAAAGGGGACAAGAGGCGCTGCGCTCACTGGAAGAGTTTTCAAAACTTATTGACGCTTCTTTAGGGAAAAAATTTAAGGCGCTCCGCTTTAAATTGTACGAAATCGAGACCATGATGGAACCGAAGGTTTTAAAGGCGGTCAAGCTCGATTTTGAGGTCTATCTGGTGACCGATCCGATGAGGGATCATATAAAAATCGTTAAAGAAGCAATCAAGGCCGGGATAAAAATAGTTCAATTGCGCGATAAATTCGCTTCCAAAGCAAAATACTTACAACTGGCGAAGAAAGTTCAAAAACTAACTCGGCAGGCGGGGGTTGTTTTTATTGTCAACGACAGCGTTGAAGTTGCTAAAAAGGTTGATGCGGACGGGGTCCATTTGGGGCAAAAAGACGGGAATCCGAAGAAGGCCCGAAAAATTCTTGGTCCCGATAAATTGATCGGAGTTTCAACGCACAATTTGGCCGAAGCGTTGAAAGCCCAAAGAGCCGGGGCCGATTATATAGCTATCGGGAATATTTTTGAGACACCGTCGAAGCCGGGGAAAAATGGAATTGGGGCTCAAAAGTTAAAAGTTATAAGTGAAAAGCTAAAAGTTCCGGTTGTGGCAATCGGTGGGATAAATAGAAATAATATTTCGAAAATTAAAGCCGTTGGGATAGATCGGGTAGCTGCTATTCGGGGCGCGCTTGACCTTTTAAAATCAGCATAATTTCCAAGCTCTTTGTTAAAAGGGCTCCCAGAATATCCTCTAATTCATAAGGGGTCTTTTTTGTTCTTTCTAAATATTGTTTTATTTCCCGCAGGGCATCTTCAACGCGTTTAAATTCTTCTTGTTTTATGGCATCCGAAAACATTATAATAACCGGTTGGAGCGCCCTGTAATAGGGGAGCCGATAATCCTGATTTATTATTTTCTCCATTTGTAATTCGGCAAAAAGAGGGACTTGGGAAATAGAAGTTGCTTCGCCTTCTTTTCTGTTGTAGGTTTCGGCGGGAAGGATCGATCCGATTATGGAGAGGATTGAGGCTATTCGTTCTGCTCCTCGCGAAGATTCCAGAATGTCCTTTAATTCTCTTTCCGCGTGATTTTCTAGGAGATAAGGCAGCCCGATTCTATATAAAACGGGATTTTCCGTATAAAGTGCCCTTATCGTTTCCGCGGTCTGTTTGGGGGTTAAATGAAGCTGTCGTAACGCTTCAATCGTCCCAATTGCGGTTTTTATTGTTTGTTTTGGATTGGCAAATTCAAAAAAAGATAAGGAGCCCTCCAGTAAATAATACAAATTAACAATGTTGTGATGATAGGTGGTGCCGGCATAAATTCCCAACCTTGTTATATAGTCCAACCTTTCAATGGCATGAGTCAGCAGTTTTTTTGCGGCGCCGTTGTCTTGCTCCGCCAACAATTTAATTATTTGCATTAATTGTTCGGGAGAGTTAATGTTGCTGATTATTTGCAGGATGAGATCAAAGATGCTTCTCGTCTCTCCTCCGATCCAGTGCAGGCCGGGAAGGCCGCTTGCAAAAAAGCGGAGGCGGCTGGAAATCGAACTGTTTGTTGCGGATAATTCTTGCGATAATTGATCAAATGCTTCTAGTGGTTGTCTTTCAAGAATTGCCGATGCAATCTTAAAAGAAAGACTGTTTTTTCTTCCTTTTTTTATAACAGCAATGGCTCCTCTAGCTGCTGCTTCTTTGTCGCGGCCTTTGTTTGTATCGTTTAAACGGGCGATGTAGTTTTCTGTTTTTGCCGTCGAATCTTGTCCGCCGGTAGTGTCGCCAAGAATATCGTTGATTTCATCCGCAGCCAAAAGCAAGGTGGTGCACATTTTTTCTGCAAAAGCGGGATTATCGATTTTCACGGTTTTTAAGGTTGAGAAGAATAGATCTCTTGTATGATCGCACATAAAAGCATTAACAATAATTTGGGTTGATCCTCTTTCGATGCCGGGGATTATTGTTTCAACAATGGTTCTTCCCCATGCGATTATAGCGGCAGTCGTGTCTCTTGCTGTGGTGGCAGGACTCTCCGGTTTTACCGGAATTTTTTTAAATAAAGGATAAGCTTCGCAAAAATAGACCAGATCACTTGCTTGAATATGTCTAGCCAGTTCTATTATTGTAACATTGTCTAAAATTGCTTCAACAAGAGGTTCCCATCCCTTTGTCCATCTGGGAGGCAAGCTAGCCAATAATGCCAGACGGCCTATTTCTTCTGCTTTTTCAACCTGGTCCAATTGCAGTTCTTCTTTTTTCCCCGCATTTGATCTAATCCGGGCAATTTCTTTAAGTCCCGTATCGATTCTTAATGTTTGTTCGGCTTCGCTTAGATCGGTTAGCCGATTATTTCTTAATTCGTTTATTACATTTGTTGAGAGATTAATGTTTTCCAGTGTGGTTGGAACGGTTGCTATTGTTCGTCTTTCTGTAGTGGGCGCGATGGTGATGTCCCGAGGCATAAGAGCAGAACCGCCGGTAACGGGAATTTGTTTTGGTGTCCTGGGCACAGGCCTTTCTCTTGCAACTGGTCCAGTTGCTGTTGGTCCCGGTGGCATATATGCTATCCTCCTACATATATTTCGTCAAAAACTCGCTAAAATTTCAGGTTATTTTAGGTTATAATAAAATCATGCTTATTAAGATTTTGCCGCCGGATTTGGTCAACAAAATAGCCGCGGGGGAAGTGATCGAACGGCCCTCTTCCGTCGTGAAGGAGCTGGTTGAAAACGCGATTGACGCGAAGGCGACCCAAATTACAATAGAAATCGAAGATGCCGGCAAGAAATTGATCCGGGTTTCCGACAATGGAAGCGGGATGAATCGCGAGGAACTAAAACTGTCGGTTGAACGGCACGCCACCTCAAAAATTTCAAACTTGGACGATCTCTTCAATATCCAAACACTTGGCTTCCGCGGCGAAGCGCTCCCATCAATCTGTTCGGTCGGTAAGACGGAGTTGGAGAGTGGAGGAACCAAAATACTGGTTGAGGGAGGAAAAATTAAAAAAGAAGAAACAACCGGCGGGCCGGAAGGGACCTCAATAAGCGTAAAGAACCTGTTTTATAATGTCCCCGTGCGGCTGAAGTTTTTAAAGAGCAATTTTACCGAATTGAGCCAGATCTCGTCTCTGATTGAAAAATTCATCCTTTCGAATCCGGGAGTCAAATTTAAATACGTCGCCGACGATAAGGTCGTTTATATTTCTTCGGGAAACGGAAAACTCCTCGATGCCATCGCGGTAGTCTATGGGGCCGAAATTGCCAAGCAGTTGATCGAAATCAAAGATGCCGGAGTTGGTGGTTACATCTCAAAGCCGAATTTATCGCGGGTGGATAGAAATTACGAATCGCTTTTTGTAAACGGCAGATATGTCCGGAACGGTTTGGTTCTCTCTTCTTTTGAAGCGGCCTATCGCACCTTGATTCCGAACGGGCGCTATCCGGTGGCGGTTATCTTTATTGAAGTTGATCCAACGGAAGTTGACGTCAATGTCCATCCTTCCAAGCGGGAAGTCAAGTTCCTAAAGACCAAAGATGTTCTCGATGCGGTCTACCGGGCGGCCAAACAGGCGCTACTTTCCATTGCCGTTGTAACGGAGAATGTTTCTTCCGCTCCATCTTTTACGAATTGGGAACCGTTGGACCAGGTACAGATAGGAGAAGTAGAGATCGCGGTCACCGCGATTCAACCGTTGACGGCGATCTATCAATTTCAAAAAACCTACATTATTGCGACCGACGGAATCGATCTGGTTCTAATCGACCAGCACGCGGCGCACGAGAGGATTCTTTACGACTGCCTGACCCTTCGACAGAGCTCAGGGCAAGCTGCTCAAAACTTACTTGTACCGGAAGCACTGGAATTTACCCATGAAGAATCACTCCTGCTTGAAGAAAACCTCGATAGTTTGAAAGAGCTCGGGTTCGATCTTGAAGGTTTTGGAAAGAACTCTTTTATCCTCCGCGCGGTGCCGGCAATCTTAACCAATGTCGTAATCAAAGACACTTTGTCGGAACTGGTAAAAAACAGCAGGGAAGAACGCTTCAAAATCATGGCGTGCAAAGGGGCGGTCAAGGCGGGGGATGCGTTAAATGTTGCGGAAATCAACCGGTTGATCCGTGATCTCTATCAAACCGCCAATCCCTTGACCTGTCCGCACGGAAGACCTACAATGATAAAAATCACGCAAAATGATTTTGAGAAGATGTTCGGGCGCTAGGAGGAAAAAATGCCGCAAAGGATAGCCGGTTTTCTTGTTGATGTTGGTTCCGAGATGGTTCTGTCGATCCTTCCTCTTTTTATGGCCGGGTTAAATATTTCCAAGACCTGGATTGGGATAATCGAAGGGATAGCGGAGACCGCTTCAACCGCTTTAAAGGCCGTTTCGGGCTGGGTTTCCGAGCGGGTTGAGAAGCAGAAGCCGCTGATAGTTATCGGCTACACTCTTTCAACCGTTGTAAAGCCGTTTTTGGCCTTGAGCAACTTTTGGTACCAGGTCTTATCGGTCCGTTTTTTTGACCGGATCGGAAGGGGGGAGCGGACTGTTTCCCGGAGTGGAATGGTTTGCGGAGCGCTACTGTCTTCGCTTCTTCTTTTTGTCTTTGCCGGTTATTTCAAGATGGACGCTCTGTCCCAATACCGCAATATTTTCTGGCTTTCGGTTATCCCCGCGATTTTGGGGATGCTGACCGCCTCCGCTTTTATGAAAGAAGCCAGGAAGAAGATCGGCGGCAAGGAAAAGCAAAAAGAATTGTCTTTATCGTTGGGCAAAAGGTTAAAATTGTTCTTTTTTGTTTCGGCGCTCTTTGAACTTGCCAAATTCAGCTATGTCCTTTTTATTTTACGCGCCGCGGAACTGGGCTTGCTGATACCGTTGGTGCCGATTATTTATCTTCTCTACGGCATGGTTTATTCCGGATTTATCCGTCCGGTGGAGTATTTACTGGAAAGGGTGGGGATTCGTAAAATTTTAATCGTCGGCTACCTGCTTTTTTGTTTTGCCCATCTTGGCTTTGCCTCTGCGGAGGGAGCCAGACCGATTTGGCTTTTCTTTATTGTCTACGGGGTTGCCACCGCGATTGTGGAGGTGGCGCCCAGGGCGTTGATCGCGCACCTTGCGCCGGAGGAAAAAAGAGGGGCCGCTTTCGGGGCATACTATACGACGATCGGTTTGGCGGCTCTTCCCGCCACCGCGATTGCCGGGTTGCTTTGGGATAATTTCGGGGCGACGGTCTCTTTTACCTATGGCGCGGTGATTGCCTTGGCCGCCTTGATCTTATTTATGGTTGGAACCAGAGAGCATCATTTTAAAAAATCAGCTTCTTAGTTCGTGGTAAACGATATTAATAATTGCCAAAAGCGGCGAAGCGAAGAACAATCCCCACGGCCCCAGGATCTTCCCCAGGACCAAAATCCCGATTATGATTGCGATCGGATGGATGTTTAAATAACCGCCCAAAACCTTTGGTACCAGCAGGGAATTTTCCAAAAGTTGGATAACAAAAAACAATAAGGCTACTTTAAGCGCCAAAACCGGATCATAGATTAAAGCCACCATCACTGCCGGCACCGCGCCTACCCAGGGACCGATGATTGGGATCGCTTCGGTTATCCCGGCGATCAATCCCAGTATCCCCGCGTATTTTACACCCAAAAAGTGCAGTCCGAGCCCCGCGCAGGAGCCGACGATGACGCAAAGCAGGAACATCGCTTTGACATAGTTGTTTAGCGATTCGTTTATCTTTCCGATAATTTTCCTAAATTTTTCCTGGCCGTGGTTTTTGGGAAGAAGTTCCAGCAGGCCGGCTTTTAGCTTCTCCTTGTCTTTTAAAAGATAATAGGTAAAGATCGGGATGATAATTATTTTCAAAAGCTGTCCCGCCATGGAAAGGATGCTTTTTATGAAAGAGTTTCCCAGAGATACTATTGTATTGATAAGGTTTTTAATGCCGGATCCGATCATTCCATTAACCGTATTGGGCAGGTCATAGCCGGTGTACCACCCCTGAAAATTGTTTAATATTTTTTGAGTGGTAGCCAAATAAACCGGAAGATTGCGGACGAATACCTTAAATTCGTTTGCCAGCGGCGGGATTAAAAAGCGAAAGAAAAGATAAACAATTCCGGCGGTTACGGTAAAAGAAAAAAGGATCGCGATGTGGATGTTGACCCCGGGCCAGTTTTTCTTTTTTTTGGAGAGCAGTGTTGCCAGCGGATTTAAAATGTAAAACAAGATAAAAGAAGCGATGACCGGAAAAAGGGTGTCGCGGATATAATAGAGAAAAGCGGCCAAAAGAAGGCAGATCATAACGCGAATCAGGATTTTATTGTTTATCATGCCGCCATTTTACTATAAGTCAAATGTTTATTCCAGTTGGTATCGTCTGTTTTTGGATAATCGGACCTAAAGTGCGCTCCGCGCGATTCCATCCGGTCAAATGCCGCGCGGGTTATCAGCTTGGAAACGCAAAGCATGTTTTTAAGCTCTATATCGGTTACGTTTTGTTTTTCCAGCTTTTCAAGGGCGTCGTTTAAGGATTCTGCCGACCGCACAATCCCGACATTTTTCCACATGATCGTTTTTAGCGCCAGGCTGGAACGCATTAGTTCCTTGTTTCCCAACTTCCCGGTTCCGGCGTCAAAATCTTCTTTTATTTTTTGAATCTTTTGTGAGAGGCATTCTTTGGCGCTTTCCGCCGCGCGGTGGCCGAAGACCAGCCCGTCCAAAAGGGAATTGGAGGCGAGGCGGTTGGCCCCGTGGACTCCGGCGGAGGCGCATTCGCCGGCGGCAAAAAGATTTTCAATGCTGGTTTTTCCGTTAACGTCCGTTTTTATTCCTCCCATAAAATAGTGGGCGCCGGGGGCGACCGGGATCATCTCTTGTGTTATATCAAGCCCGCGCTCCAGGCAGGTCTTATAAATTACCGGAAAACGCTTTTTGATTTTTTCCGGTTTCATCTCCAGCTTCAAAAAGACGTGTTCGCTTTTGGTCTTTTCCATCTCTTCGACAATCGCGCGCGAAACGATATCGCGGGGAGCCAGTTCGGAGACAAATCGTTCCCCTTTATTATTTAAAAGAATTCCGCCTTCTCCGCGCACCGCTTCAGAGATTAAAAACTGGGGGAGGGCGACGATATCTTCAAATTCTTTGGAATGGACAAGAGTAGTGGGGTGAAACTGGACAAATTCCATGTCGGCAACTTCCGCCCCCGCTTCGTACGCCATCGCGATCCCGTCGCCGGTAGCGACTTCCGGATTGGTATTATAAAGGTATATCTGGCAGACGCCGCCGGTGGCCAGGATGGTTGCTTTTGAGTAGTAGGTTTCATCAGTTGCAATCGCTCCGAAGCAGCGGTTATCTTTTACCAGAAGTTTTACCCCCATGGTAAGGGGATGGACTTCAACCAGCCCTTCTTTAATTACATTGTAGCCGAGGGTCTTTTCTATCTCCGCTCCGGTGGCATCCCCTGCGTGAAGTATCCTTCTTTGCTTATGTGCCCCTTCAAGGGCAAGCGCAAAGCCCCCTTCAGTCTCGGCCCGATCGAATTGCGCTCCCATTTCGATCAGCTCTTTTACCCGGTCGACCCCTTCGTCAACCAGGATCCTGACCGCTTCTTTATTGCAGAGTCCCGCTCCGGCCTTGATGGTGTCTTCAAAATGAAAATCGGTTGAATCCCTGATATGGTCAATAGCGGCGGCGATTCCCCCTTGCGCCTTTTCGGTGGCCGATTCGCCGATTTTTCCTTTGGTCAGCAGGATTACTTTTCCGTATTTTGAAGCGGTCAAGGCGGCACGGAGTCCGGCGATCCCGGCGCCGATAATTAATATGTCACATTCGCGAGGCATGCTATAATTATAACAGATATGATTGAGAAGCACGCGTTGGGGATAAAGATTATTGAATTCACGAATATGAATCCGCTTTTTAAGGGCGGCGCGGCGGTTATTGTCGGCATCCTGGCGCTTTTGTTCGCCCTCTGGGTGCGCAGGCGTTTCCTTGAACCGGATTCAGTTTTCTATAGAATCTTTTTGGGGATCAGTGTATTTGTGATCCTGTATGGCGGGTATATTCTGGTGGTTAGACCACAGTGGTGGAGACTGCCTTATTAGCTCAAAGCTTAAAGTGTAAAGATCAAAATTAATGTACATTATTTTTTAGCTTTGAGTTTTAAACTTTGAATTTATTTTCGTTGGGGGATCGTCTAACGGTAGGACTGCAGCCTCTGGAGCTGCGTATCGGGGTTCAAATCCCTGTCCCCCAATGAGTCTTGAGCAATAGTGTGAGTCTTGAGTAGTGGTCTCAAGACTAAAGACTCAAACTGGAACTAAAGACTTTTTTAGTAAACTTAAGACCAAGCGTTTACCTTTGCATCCAACGTAAAAGACCCTGCCACGTAGTTGGGTTTAAAAGGAGACCTTTTGATTTGCTCTTGGTTTGTAGTGTTGCCGGTCAAAACCAGCAGGCTTTGAATTCCGGCATTGCAAGCGCCCTGGATGCCATATTCCAGAGAATCGTCCACCATTAAAATCCTTTCTTTTGGTACATCCGGAACCAGAGAGAATGCGAAATCGTAAATTGGCCGGTGGGGCTTGCCGAGCCAAACCAGCAGCCGTTCGGAACAGGCTTCAACTATCAATCCCATTGAACCCGGTCCCAGCCTGACTTCGGCGTTGTTTAACGGTACCGTTTTGTCCGGATTGGCAATAATTCCCTGTACTTCAGGTCCGTAGCGCAAGATGTTGATTGCCGCTTCGATTAGCGCCGCAGGGATAAGATTCGCGGATTCTGCGGTTAGCTTGTGTCGGGTAACGACTACGACCTCCGCCAGTTTTTTATCCGCCAGCACAGCCTCCCGACTTAAAACCGATCCTCCGGCGTTACGGATATATTCCGCGCCACCGTCATTGCCAAGATTAAAGATGCGCTTTCCTACTAATCCATGTTGGGAAAAATAAGGTTTAAGCACCATCCCTGAAGTTACTATGTCTTTTTCTTCAAGATATACTCCTTTTGTTTCCAGGTCTTGTTGTATATGTCGCGGAGATTCCGACGCAGTATTGGAGAGTAAAATGGCTCTTTTCCCCTGATCTTGAATTGCGCGAATGATTTTGTTTGTTCCTGCAATCGGTCCGCTGGCGGTTTTCAAGACACCGTAGTTATCAACTAAAAACACATCGTGGCGGCTTATTATTTGGCTCATTCTCATGCTTTTATATCTTATGGTTTCAGCAAGAAATTTCAGATGTTTTTCGATGGGGAGGGATCAGGGTTGTTTTGAGGATTCCCAAATCTTCTCATTATACTCTTCAATCATCCGGTGGGTATTGAAGACGCCGGCCTGGGAAATGCAGTTGATCATCATATCGATCCAGCCCGATTCGTTGAGGCTGATTTTGCCTTCCGCCGTCCCATAATATAAATGGACCAGGTCGTCCAGGTTTTTGTAAAGTTCTTTTGAGTCTTCTTTCAGCCGGAGATTGGTCTCCTGGCCGATCTCGCCTTCTTTTGGGGTATAACCGAAAATCTTCCCGATGTTTTTATCGGCCGCTTCCACAATCCAACCGTCGAGCGTGCTCAACTGCAGGACCCCGTTTACAATCGCCTTCATCCCGCTGGTTCCGGAGGCCTCAAACGGGGGGAGCGGGTTGTTGAGCCAGACATCAACCGAACCGGTTAAAAACCGGGCGAAAGAGGTATCATAATTTTCCAAAAAACAGATCCGCAAATATTTTCGTTCCCCGTTTAGGAAATTGATCTTTTCCAGCATCTGGTCCATGTGGAGGGAGGCGGGGACATCGGCGGGGTGGGCCTTGCCGGCAATCACAATCTGGAGCGGGCCGTACTTTTTGGCGATATCGATCAAATGGCTCGTCTCCTCCAGCAAAAGCCCCGGCCGCTTGTAGATGGCGATCCTCCTTGCCCAAGCGATCGTAAAAACATCTTTTTCAAAAAACCAATGTTTCAGTAATTTTGCCAGGTGTTCCTTGTTCTTTAAATGTGCCTGCCAGAGCTCCTTGCGAAATTCCGGGTCGTTCTTCAAATATTCGGTTTTGAGCAGGAGTTTCGGGTTCGCTTCCCAGTCGCCGATCTTCTCTTTATATTTTTTTAACAAATTAGAAATCGGTTCCGAAATCCAGGTAAAAGTGTGGACCCCGTTGGTGACATTGTCGATCTTTGTTTTGTGATTGGGAAACTGCAGATGGGTTACGTCGTTATGTTTTTTGGAAACGGTATTTGCTTTTCCGCTCCGGTTTAAAGCCAAAACGGTTAAGTTGGCCAGGTTGTGGTGCTTTTCGTCCCGCCCGTACTTCCTGATAAAATCGGTCCCGTCTTTCCCGAGCGCCGCCTCCAATTCCTGCAAATCAAAACGGTCGTGTCCCGCTTCAACCGGAGTGTGGCAGGTGTAGGAGAAGGTCCCTTCCCGCTTTTCTACCGCCGCGAAAGCGGCGTGTCCTTCGTTTAGATGATAGGTCGCAATCGAATAGCCGAGCGTGTCAAGCGCCTTAACCCCGCCGATCCCCAAAATCATCCGTTGCGCGATCTTGATCCAGTTGTTGGTTGAGCGGTAAAGCTGGTCGGTCAGCTCCCTAAAATATTCGGGGTTTTCATCGGTGTTGGCATCCAGAAGTATCAGAGGCACAACTTTTTTACGGTCGTAAGAAAAGACATAATATTTCCAGAGATTTAAGATCAGCTTTTGGCCGCTTAGGGTTATTTCAACCGTCGGCTTCAGGCGAATCAGTCCGGGATATGAATCGGGATCCCAGGTGGTCTCTTCCGGGATCTGGCCTCCGGAACGGAACCAGAATTTTTGGTGAAAATACCCTTTGTGCCAAAGGATTCCAATCCCCGCCAACGGGAGCCCCAGGTCCGCGGACGATTTGAGCGCGTCTCCCGCCAGAACCCCCAGGCCGCCGCTGTAGATCGGCAGGTCGATTAAATTTTTGACCGGCAAAAGGTGATAGTAATCCATATCCTTCATATTGGAAAAGACCTCATGGCCGGTTGAGATATTAAGCGGTGAAACTTTCGCGCCGGGTTTAAAGGTGTTATAAAAACTTGGCGCCAACCCGAACTCCATCGAAAAATAGGCGATTCCCCTGGTGGCTTTGGCTTTTAAGCGTTCTTCCGCTTCGTTGATCGGGACAAGTGGAAACCCAAAAAAATCTTTTTCCATGCTGTGACTATTCTAAAATAATTAATCTTGATAAGCAAGAAGAAAAAATGTGATACAAATTAAGGCATAGGCACAGGCGCAGGCATAGGTAAGGCCTTCCTATGCCTATGCCTGCGCCTTCGCCTTTGGGGCGGAGGGGCGGAAGGGAAGGGGGTTCGGTTGGCAAACGGATTTTTTTCTGCTAGAATCAATTCTATAAGGAGCGTGAAATAAATATGGTAGCAGAAAGATCGGAATTTAAAGGTAAGCCGCTTTTGGTGTTGAAGTACGGGGACGACGACCGTTTTCCTTTTTCGTTTGGGGTCGGCAAGGCCAAGAAGATCATGGAACACCTGGAAGACATTAAAAAGTTCTTAGCCGAAAACTCCAAACCCGGCGACGAATAAGTGAAATTTCCTCCTCATTCTTACGATATATATATAGATTCGGTATATAGACAGTAAATAATGAGGAGGATTTTTAATGACGATAGCGAGAGTGCCCCGCGTTTTATCTTTTCCCGGAAGAAGTGTCTCTTCAACCCCAGCGTTTAAAGTAAGAGATTTAGTGACCTTTAACAGATCTTCGGATGCACCCCCGTCAGGTTTTTTGGAAAGAATAGTGGGAAGAAGTGCTATGGAACATGGAACCATGATGGGGACAGATTATCGTTCCGCGGAACCTTTTAATCTGGGTGTTTTTGGAGAAGAAGTTTCATTTGATCCGGCTAAAACAAGATGGGTTGGAACCTTTGGAACAAATGGAGTTAAAATACAAACAAGCAAATTGGCTAGCAGAATTGCCGGAGACATTCTTGCTGGTGATCATGCGGCTTTTGATATGGATGGCCCTGAAACAGAAACTCCCGGAAGCTTGCGCTTAAAGGTTGTTGGCACTCAAAGTGTTTTGGTTGTCCGCCGGCAAGCCAATGGAACCAAAATTATTATTGCGCAGGAGGGGACAGATGCAACAAGGGCGTATCGGGTGGGGGCAGGGAGGTTTCATCTTTTAAATAAAGAGGGAGATAAAGATCAATATAAAATAGATGAATGGAGGCTTGAAGGAACAAATTTTGAGACGGAGGTTGATCTTCATGGGACAGAAGGACATGCGGGGACGGTTTTACTGCCGGGAGATATTGTTCTTTTTAATTTAGGGAGACATAAAACAGAATGCGTTCCCGTTTGGCTGCCGATTGTAGTTGAACCGGGTTTTTCAAAGAATCCGGTTGCCGGTGGTTTTGTACCGCAATCAGATGGATATTTCTTGTGTCCAGTCACCCAAAAAGCGGCTCCTCCTATAATTTCTCCTCCAATAGTTCCGCCCGCTGTTTTAGGTTCCGGACGGCTTTATGATGAGAATCCTACAATTTCAATTTCAATAGATCCTTCTGTTTTTGTGGATTACTTGGCGGGACTTAACTTTGGGGACGGTGATCATAATGTAGAAATACTTCCGGAAGAGGAATTGTCTTTGCCTTTGCCAGATGATTTAGATGCAAAAACAACATTGCCATTTGTTACGCAAAGAAGGGTTGGTCCATTTGATACGATATTTGGCGGGACAACTCTTGCTGATTTAGCTTCTATGTGTGAGCCAATAGAATTGAGGGCGGGAACTAGTTATGTTTTAGATAAAAATGATAAGAGATCGGTGTCGTTTGAGAATGGCGTAACCTCTTTAGCCATTGAATATGCCGGTAAACATTTTCGATTGGTTTTTTATCCGGACAGCAATAAAATGTTTCTGCTGGGAGAAGAAAACGAGTTCAAAGGGGTATATGAAGCAGTGGAGGTTGTTATCGGAGCGCACAAGATTGATGCCTCAAGGTTTGTTTTGCCTGTTTCTTTTCCTTTTGATTGTTTTTCGGTTTTAAGGGAGGGAGAAAAAGTAACAATCACTTCTTTTGTTGACGGCTTAAAAATTGCTGTTGATCCAAAATCTTTTGATCAATTATCCGGAGCGGACACAATAAGAGAATCACTGGTTACTCCTGCGCAAGGAGTCCCTGCTGTTATGATTTCTCAAAATGGACTGAAAGCGGATAGATGGGGGGAAAGAGTTGTGGCAATCGGGGATATACATGGAGAATTTGATGGTTTTAGAGAGCTTTTGACAAGAGAAGGAGTGCTTCAGTCGCGAGGGGGATTTACCCTGGTGCAAATGGGGGATGTGATTGATCGGGGGCCAAAATCGGTAGAGGCCTTTGGCTTTTTAAGAAATTTGCAGTCTAACGTTAATTCCAATCAGCGGGTAATCCGTCTTTGGGGCAATCATGAACAGTTGCTTTTGGAAGGAAACAGAAGATATGTTAACTTTCCATTAGATCAAGCGGAAAGGATTTTGCAAGAGTTACAAGAAGACATTACGGGAAGAGAAGTTTTAGCCGCTTATGTGCAAGGCAATAATATTTATACCCACGCGGAGCTAAGGTTGCCGTTATTTCAATTGTTGAAAAATGAAATTAACGCAGAGAGATTAATACTAAATATAAAGAAAGGGGTTGCTATAAACGAAGTATCATTGCAGGATGTTGCGGATAGAATTAATGAAATTTTCCGGAACGCGGTTGCCCAATCCGATTATCAGCATCCTATTTTTGGGGCTCCTCATGCTAGAGGTGGCGAAAACTATGTGGGAGGTATTTTTTGGGAAGATGGAAGCGATCCATCACAGAATGAAGGAATTGGTTTGTTGGGATATCGCAGTATCTTTGCGCACACTCCTCCAAGTTCAAGACAAGAGGCAATTCAGGGTACACTTGGCCTTACTAGAATAAATGTTGATGCGGGATTGTTTGCAGGATATGGAGGCAATCGCGCCTATCTGGTTGTTTTTCCCAACGGGCAGTTGCTGAAAGTTGAAAAAAAAGATGGCGATTATGTTGAAACAGAGATGAAGTAGCGAATCGCAATTATCCTGAATAGTTATAAAACCTGTTATAATACTATAATACACAATGAACTCCATCGAAATAAAGGACCTGGTTAAAAAGTTCAACCGGGACGTTGTTGCCGTTGACGGGATCTCCTTTGAAGTAAAAAAAGGGGAGTGCTTTGGCCTTTTGGGGCCGAACGGGGCGGGGAAGACGACGACGCTCAATATCCTCTCAACTCTCCTTCAGCCGACCTCCGGTTCCGCCTTTGTCGCCGGCTTTGACGTTACCAAAGACAAAGCCAATGTCCGCCGCAATATCGGAATGGTTTTCCAGGAACCGGCCCTTGACTCCCGCCTGACCGGCCGCGAGAATTTGGAGTTCCACGCCATGATGTACGGAGTGGATGCCAAGACCAGAAAAGAGCGGATCGATTATTTCTTGTCGCTGGTTGAGCTTTCCGAAAAAGCGGAGGTTCTGGTCCGCAACTATTCGGGAGGGATGAAGCGGCGGCTGGAGATCGCCCGCGGACTGATCCAAAAGCCGAAAGTTTTATTCCTCGATGAGCCGACCCTCGGGCTTGATTCCCAAACCAGGCGCTTGATTTGGGATTATATAAGAAAACTGACGCACGAGAGCGACATTTCAATTATCCTAACCACCCATTATATGGAAGAGGCCGACTACCTGTGCGACCGGATCGCCATAATTGACCACGGAAAAATTGTTGCGTTGGATACTCCCGAAAATCTGAAAAGGGCGGCGGGAGAAGCTACCCTGGAAGAGGTCTTTTTAAAATATGTGGGGACGTCGATCAGGAATATCGAAGTGAGGGAGAAAGAGTGGTAGAATTTTCGGCGATCTATGTCCTGTGGCTGCGCGAGATGAAAAAATTTCTTCGCGCCAAAGAGCGGATTATCGGCTCCGTTGCCATGCCGTTTATGTTTCTGACCTTTTTGGGCTTTGGCTTTAATAAGATGGAAATTCCGGGGCTTAATTCCGGCTTAAGTTATATCCACTTTTTGGTCCCCGGCATGATCGGGATGAACATGCTCTTTTCTTCAATGTTTTCCGGCATATCGGTTCTGTGGGATAGGGAGTTCGGTTTCTTAAAAGAGATCATGATCGCTCCGGTCTCCCGCGTCTCAATCGCGCTGGGGAGGATCTTTGGCGGATCGACCACCGGGATTATCCAGGGGATCGTCTTTTTCGCGGCATCGTTTTTGCTCGGTTTTTCTTTAGCCCCGCAATTTGGATTATTTAGGGCGGTTTTTGGATTTTTACTGATGCTTATTTTTATGTTTTTAATTTCGGTAACTTTTAACGCTTTGGGGCTCTCTTTCGCTTCCAACATGCGCGATGCCCAGGGGTTTGAATTAATTATTAATTTTGTCATGTTTCCGCTCTTTTTTCTCTCCGGCGCGGTGGCGCCGATCGCCAATCTCCCTCCTTTTATCCAGGTCATTTCTTATCTTAACCCGTTGACTTATGGGGTGGATGGGATCAGGGGGGCGTTGATTCGGAGTTCAATGTTTCCGATCTGGTTTGACCTTCTCCTTTCTTCCTTTTTTGCGCTAATCCTGATCGGCTTGGCCTCTTTTTTCTTTGAGAGGAGCGAAGGGGTATGATCAAAGAAAACGTTAAAAGGATTCTAGCCGAACTCCCTTCCAATGTCCAACTTGTCGCCGCCGCTAAAACCAGGACGCCGGAAGAAATTAATGAAGCGGTTGATGCCGGAGTCAAGATAATCGGGGAGAATTATTTTCAGGAAGCGGAAGAGCTGGTAGCCAGTAGTCCGGAATTTGTAAAAAGATTTAAGCTCCATTTTATCGGCCACCTGCAGACCAATAAGATCAAGCGGACTGTAAAAATTTTTGATTTGATCGAGACGCTCGATTCTTATAAGCACGCGCAAGAGATTAACAGACAATGTGCTAAGATTAATAAGATCATGCCGGTTTTAATTGAAATCAACAGCGGCAGGGAAGAACAAAAAGCCGGAGTTTTTCCCGAAAAGGCGGAGGAATTCGTTAAAGAGATTTCCCGGCTTAAAAACATCCAGATCAAAGGGCTCATGACCATGGGGCCGGCAAAAGGGGATTTGCGCCCGTACTTCAAAGAAACCAAACAGTTGCTTGATCGACTCGGATTGGAAATTTTATCGATGGGGATGAGCGATTCTTATAAGGTCGCGATTGAAGAAGGTGCCACGATGGTGAGAATTGGAACGGCGATATTTGGGGCTAGGAAAAATAAAATATGAAATACATCTACGGTCCCGTCCCATCATGGCGCCTGGGAAGTTCTTTGGGGATTGATCTGATCTCCGGAGAAAAGTATTGTACCTTTGGCTGCAACTACTGCCAGCTGGGGCCGTCACCGGCAGGCAAGAGGGCTTCATTGATAAGGAAGGTCTTTATACCGACCGCCGAAATAATAAAAGAATTTGACAGCCTGCCTAAAGAGCTATATATTGACTATATAACTTTTTCGGGAAGCGGAGAGCCGACCCTGGCTTCTAATCTGGCGGAGGTGGCGGGAGAGATAAAAAAGCGTTCAAAAGTTCCAATCGCGCTGCTTACCAATTCAAGCCTGCTTCAAGATCCCGGAGTGCGAAGAGATTTGGCTCAAATTGATTTGATTTTGGCGAAACTGGATGCTAGTAATGCCAAGGTTTTTAATAAGGTTAACCATCCCGTTCCGGGAATAGTTTTTGAGCGTATAGTTGAAGGGATAAAAGCGGTTAAAGCGCTTTATCCGGAGAAGCTCGCCTTGCAGGTAATGTTTTCTCCGGTGAATAAGGAAGACGCGGAAGGGATTGCCCGGTTGAGCAAAGAAATTGGTCCGATAAAGGTTTTTATCGGAACCCCGGTGCGCGAATCGGCGGACCGGCCGCTTGGCGAAAAAGAGCTCGGAGAAATTGAAAAATTATTTAAGCCGCTCAAAACGGTTACGGTTTATTCCGGCAAGCGGCCGGAGACCAGTCCGCTAAACGAAGCGGAGACCCTAAAAAGGAGGCCTAAACGAAGAGATGAACGGTGATTTTTTTGTTCCGGATAAATTATTTTTGACCAAAGGGGTGGGGCGGCACCGGGAAAAGCTGGTTTCTTTTGAAATGGCTCTGCGTGACGCGGGGATCCAGGCCCTAAACTATGTCCAGGTCTCCAGTATTTTTCCTCCCAACGCCAAACTGCTTTCAAAAGAACAGGGACTGAAATTGATCCGTCCCGGTGAAATCACTTTTATGGTCATGTCGCGCAACCAGACCGACGAGCCGCACCGTTTGATCTCCGCTTCAATTGGAGTCGCCCTTCCGGCCGACCGGAACACTTTCGGTTATTTGAGCGAGCACCATTCTTTCGGGCAGACCGACGAGGATTGCGGAAACTACGCCGAAGATCTGGCGGCACAAATGCTTGCCACTACTTTGGGAATTGAATTTGACGAGAATGCCGATTGGGACGAGCGCCAGCAAACCTGGAAGCTTTCCGACAAGATTGTTCGCACCACCAACATCACCCAGTCCGCTATCGGCCAGCGCGGAATGTGGACGACGGTTCTCTCTGCGGCGGTCCTTTTGCTCGATTATCAGTCGGTTCTAAGGGTTGAAGAAGCCAAGCCGTCAGCGTAAGTAAGAAGCGAACAGGTATTCCATTCTGCTCAAAGTGTCCTCGATCGAAAAGGGGAGCATCTTCGCGAAAATATCCAGAATCACCAGCGCGTTGATATTGGCGTCTTCGTTTGAAGCGGAGCGGATCCTTTGGGCGATCTCCCCGTTGAGCTTGGCCACTTCGTTATATATTTCAATAAGTCCGTCCATCTTCCAGTCCGGGGTCTTGTTGTGTTTGGCAACAAAATATTGGCCGAGCAGGTACATCGAAGTGGCCCGATAGATCGTTTCGTTGACATTGGCAAAAGGAAGATGGTAGCGGACCATCGGCTTTAGTTTTTCCATCACCGGACAGGCACTGGTTACCATATATATGCCGATCAGCGAACTTAGCCCTTCCTGCATCGAAGCCTGTTTGCTGATGGTGCGCTCGGCGGTGACAACCGTCACCAGTCCTTCATGGTGTGAAATAGTGTCTTTGAATGTTTCCAGAAGGTCGACCAGGCCGGTCGCGATCGGACAGAACTTTTTTTCGCCGGCGGCAAAAGGGCAGTTGCCGCATTTTTTGTATTCCAACTGCGCCCAGAAGGGGTAGCTTTTTTTCGGCTTCTCGATGCGGTTTAAGGTCTTTTCGTCAAGCTCGACGACAAATTCTTTTTTCTCTCCCGCTTCCGGTTCAAAAATGTATTTGTAAGTAATCATAAACTTGGTATATAATAGCATAAATCTTGGCAAAAGGAGAGAATATGCCTGATCAACCTAAGATACTGGTAGTCGACGATAACCCGCAGAATGTCGAGATCATGAAGGCGCGGCTTTTGAGCCAGGATTATAAAGTGATCGAGGCCTTTAACGGAGAAGAGGCGCTGAAAAAAGTTGAAGAAGAGAAGCCCGATTTGATCCTGCTTGACGTGATGATGCCGAAGATGGACGGCTTTCAGGTCTGCGAAAAGCTCAAGTCCGAAGAAAAAACCAAATTGATCCCGGTGATCATCGTGAGCGCCCGCTCCGGATCGGAGGATATTTTAAAGGGGCTGCAGCTGGGAGCGGACGAATATCTTCCCAAACCGTTTGAACACATTGAGCTTTTGGCAAGGGTAAAAAACCTGTTAAAGCTGCGAATAGCGCAAAAAGAGCTGGAACTGATGAATTGCGGGCTGAAAAATAAAGTGAGCGAACAGGACAAGTTGTTGGATTCGGCCAAAAAACTCGAACGTTATTTTTCTCCGCAGGTGGTTAAGATGATAATGGAAAAGGATCCCAACGCCAAACTGCTTAACAGCCGCAAACTGCTTACCCTTTTTGTCTCCGACATCGATAATTTTACCGGGATTTCGGAGGCGTCGGAGCCGGAAGATATCATTAATCTTTTAAACGAATATTTTTCGGTGATGACCAAAATCGCTTTCCAGCACGGGGGGACGGTGGACAAGTTCATGGGGGACGGGATGTTTATCTTTTTTGGCGATCCGATCCCGCAGGAAGACCATGCCGAACGGGCTTTGAATATGGCTTTGGCGATGCAGGCGGAAGTCCAAAATATGAGAAAAAAATGGAAGGCCGCTTCCCATGACCTGCAGGTTTCAATGGGTGTGACCACCGGCTATGTTACGGTCGGCAATATCGGGCCGGAAGACCGGACCGATTATACCGTGATCGGCAACCAGGTCAATGCCGCTTTCAGGCTTTGTTCCGATGCCAAACCGGGGCAGATTCTGGTGAGCCAAAGGACGGAGAGCCTGGCGGACGCGAAATTTAATTTTGATAAGATCGGCGAAGTTGTGATTGAGGGGATGAAAACGCCGCTGATGGTCTATTCTTTGCTGGGTAAAAAATGAGAAAAATAGCCAGTATACTGGTTATGGGATTGAGCCTGCTTATTATCTTTCTCTATGCTCCCCGGGTCCCGAGTCTTTTTTTTGCCGCCAATTTGTTGGGCGCGCTGATAATTTTATCTTGCGGAATGATTGTCAGCATAAAAAGGCCGACCCTTTCCGCGAGTTTTGTTTTTCTGGTCTTAACCGCCCTTTTTTCCGTCTGGATGGTAGCGGGAGTCGGGGTTCTGGCGGTTATCCCTCCGACCTATTGGTTTTTGGTGCTGGCTTTTGTTTTGCTGTCGCTTCTCTTTGTAAGGATTTCGGGTTCGGATTCGCTGGTCCGCCAGCGCGCCCGGCTGATGCTTTTGGGGATTTTTACCGCTATTTTTACCGGCCTCCTCTCTTTATCCCTCAACCTGGCCTGGGGGTTTTTGTTTTTGTCTTTTACTCCGCTCTTTTTGATTGCCGCCTATGTGCTGCTGCGCTATAACCCCTATGAGGCCGAAAGCGCCATCCGTGGCGTTATAACCGGAACGATCATCATTATTCTGTTCTCATCCGTTTATTATTTTATCAATGAAATCGGCTCTTTTTTCGGATTGGAAGTTTATCGGCTCCCGCTTTTTTCGATTTTAATGATCTTATTTTTCCTCTTTTTTTACGACCGGATGGAAGAGTTCTTAGGCCGTTATATCTTCCGTGAAAACGTCAACCTCCAGAAATCTTTTGCCAAGATCAGCGACGATATTTCAACCCTGCTTGACGTCAAAAAAATTATCGCCAGCCTTAAAGAAGACCTGGTTGCGGCCCTCAACGTTTCCGGGGCGGAGGTTATTTTATCAAAGGAGGAGGGGGAAGAGGAGCTTTTTGCGATCGCGGCGCGCCGCAAAAACAATCCCCTTTCCATTTATGATTTTGAAGAAGACCCTTCTTACGCCCCGGTAAAAGACAAATGCCTGGCCAGGATGAAGGAGCTTTCCGCCGAATTTATCCTGCCGCTTTCATACCATGAAGAACTTATCGGTTTTTTGGTCCTCTCGAAACGGCGCGGCAGTTCGCTCTTTTACAACCTGGACGAGGTCTCTTTCTTGAACAACGTCGCGTTCCAGTCCGCGATCGCGCTCCAGAACGCCAAGCTTTACGAAGGGTTGAACCGTTCAATCGAAGAGATTTCGGAGCTGCACAGCGGCCTTGAAAAAAAGGTCGAGGAACGGGCTTTGGAAATCAAAGAAAAGACCGAGCAGCTTGATCGTTTAAACAAGGAGCTGGAGCTGGCCACCGAAAAGAAGACCGGCTTTTTGACCAACATGTCGCGCGAAATAAAAGCGCCGCTTAATGTTGTGGTCGGGCTTACCGAAGAGCTCTCTTCCGGCGCCCGCGGCCAGCTTCCGGACAAGGTTAAAGAAGCGCTGGGAGAGATGAAAAAGAGCGAGGATCACCTTGCGGGGCTGATCGGCGATGTTATCGATATTTCAAACGTTGAAGCGGGGAAAATCGAGCTTAAGACGGAAAATGTCCCGGTCAAAGAAATTATCGATTTGGTCCATTTTTCCACCAAGCCGCTTTTGGACGGCAAAAAACTTTATCTCAAGCCAAGCGTTGACCGGAACCTTCCGATGATGTGGGCCGACCGGAAAAGGATCACCCAGGTTTTAATCAACCTGATCGGCAACTCCGCCAAATTTACACAGAAGGGCGGGATCAACTTGCGGGTGAAGAAAAAAGACCAGAATTTTCTTTTTGAGGTTGAAGATACCGGGATGGGGATCGCCCCCGAAAAGATCAACGATGTTTTTAAGGAATTCAAGCAGGTGCACAAGGGAGAATTTGGCGGGACCGGACTCGGCCTTTCAATCTGCAAAAAGCTAATCGAGCTCCAGGGCGGGAAGATCTGGGTGGAAAGCAGGATGGGGAAGGGGAGCAAGTTCAGCTTTACGATCCCAATTAGGACTGTCGCAAAATAAATAACTTATTCAGGATGGGCTAGTAGTTTCTTTCTTATTTCATAAGCCCTTTTTGATAAACTGGAAGCGTTAACTAAATCTGGAGACAACAATCTTTCCGGAAAATGAGGATTCATGATTAAGTTGCGTGTTATATTGTTATAAACAAAGTCGCCCTTTATCTCATCAAATATTGCCACAAGGTCTGTTCCTCTGGTCCGAGTATTACCGGACAAGGCAAAATATAAAATAAACTTTTCCGGGCCAAGAGGCAATTTTCTGGCAAATTTAAAAGCCCTGTCGATTTCTTCTTGGGTCGCGTCTTGGTTGGCGGCGGATAAACTATGTTTCACCAGTATTGGGTCAAGATGCCCTTCCAGACGACTTAAAACCAAGCTTTTAAATTCTTGTTGGAACCATCTGTCGATTTGATTTGTATCATTGGCCCATCTAACCTTCTCAATGTGTCTGGCTTGTAAGTTTTCTAAAATTCTCAAACATGTGTCTTTTGTCTTCTCAGACATGATTCTTCTGGTACAAAGAAATTCTAATGTTTGTATGGAATTTAGTTCTCTGGTTTCGGGAAAGAGAGCTTTGGTGGCCCAAACTACTCTGGAAATGGTCTTTTTGCTGCCAGCTTGTCTCTTGAGCATGGAATAGCTGTCTTCCTTCAATAAAAAGGAGTAAAGATTGAGCATGGTATCTTCGTCGATAAGAATGTAAAGCAGGAATTGCATTCGCCTAAACAGATAAAACTTTTGCTGTTGTCGTTCAATCATTTGGCCGACATCTTTATCTCTTAATTTTAAAAACTTGGTTTCCACTAAAGAGATTGATGGTCTAATGCAATGCTCATAGTAACGTTCGGCATCTTTTATTGGGATAGACCAATAGCCTATGTTCCTTCCTAAAAAAGTTTTTGGCAATCCATCATCGCTAATCCTTTCTCCTTCAGCCAAATAAATCGCTACGTCAACATCATTAAAGTCGGCGTCGCCTCTAGAAAACGATCCTCGCACCGCAAAATTGCCGTTGATTTTATAAAATAAATCACTTAAACGGATAATTGTATTTGTGACGGCACCCATTTTTAAACTTGGTGGTTTTTTGAGCGTTAGTTGAATATTTGTTGCTTTCATGTTTTTGCCATTAGATGTTCTGTGTTGTTGAATAATAATAATTTTTGATTGCCATCCTCGGTAAAATGGATGATAGTGATACTGGCGTTGTCAATTGAAATTTTCATTTCATTAACATTAGACTTAAATATCTCATATAAAATTTCTCTTACAGTTCCAAAATGAGCGATAATTAAGGACACCTGCCCCAGGCAATTTGGCAAGATGCCAGTAAAAAATCCTTGCCTAACCCGAGTCTCAAAATCCAAATAACTCTCTCCGCCTGGAGCAGTAAAGGTTCTTTTGTTGCCGTTTTTCCAGGTTTCATAAGCAGTTGGATACTTTTGTTTGAATTCGTTTTCTGGTCCTTCCCAATATTTTAAGCCGCCGATATCACCAAAATTTAAATCTCGTAGACAGGAACACAATTGAAATGAAGCTTTTGGTGCCGCCAACCGAGTTGTTTGTATGGCTCTATAAAGATCTGATGAGGCGATCCAAGAAATTGGAAGTAGATTTAAAGGTTCTTGCAACTGTCGTGCGCATTTTTCTCCCGCGGGTGAAAGTTCATCGATATCGGGGTCCCAGGATTGCAATTTGTGTGCTTCGTTGAAGCGGGTTTTTCCATGACGTAATAAGACGACAATCGCTTCTTTGCTAGATAACGGCTTCCTGTTTATAAAAGCAACTGCCTCCGCATATAAATTATAGGTTGCGGTTATTTTGTTCATAATTTTCCCGTCATGAAAAATCTCTCCAACTTGATAGAGAAATTTTTACAGGGATACGTTCCGTCGCGTCCGACGGAAAGCCCATCGAATAATTGGGAAATGGCAGGGCGCGCCCGGCTATTTCTTCTTTGATAACATCTTTGATGATCTCTTGTTCTTTACTTCCCCAATCCGGGCGGTAACGAAAGAGATGGTCAATATTCTGGGAGCAAACGGTTCTATCAAAGACAAGCGCCAGCATTTCTTCTAAAACTTTTGGCCTTGAGCCGTTAACATCGGATAAGTCCCTATAATAAAGATCGCCTTGAGGGTCAACCAAAATATTTTGTGTGTGATACTCAAGAAAGATGCGGTGTGAAGCGTAAAAAAGCCAGCTCCGAATTATGTTGATTGCACACGCCAGGTCTAACTTTTTATCAAAGCACCGGGTTTTAATGACGTAAAACCAGGGGTAAAGATCGGCATCGGGAATTTCTCTCTTAATAAAGTTAAAATTGGGCGAAGCGGCGTAATGGCATTCTTCGGGCAAAAAGCTAAATCCTTGCAATGGGAATTTAGTCAGCATTTCTGTTGCTCTTCGACTTCTGTCCAATTGGATGTATGGCAGATCTCTTAATCCTCTGGTTATCCTTCTTAAGATAGGAAGTTTTAAGAATAAATTATCATAAGGATCGTAAACCGTCCTAAACGAACTGGTTGGAAAAACATCCCTTTCTTCAACTATATCTACAGGGT
Source organism: candidate division WOR-1 bacterium RIFOXYB2_FULL_46_45 (assembly GCA_001771585.1). GTDB lineage: Bacteria > Margulisbacteria > WOR-1 > XYC2-FULL-46-14 > XYC2-FULL-46-14 > XYC2-FULL-46-14. Next base: position 412,659 of record MEUE01000001.1, on the reverse strand, counting down.
TGAGTTGAAGGTCGTTGAAGGTATCCGGATGAACCGGGACAGGGAAAAAAGTAACAGCTGTTCTAACTACGGGCAATCTAAAGGGGTCTCTTTGATATTTAGGAGATACTTCGTTGACCCTACAGAAGGGGCTATAGTTTTCAATGTTTACATATTCCCTATTAACATTATATGGCCTGACGGTTGTCATTGTAATCTCTATCCGTTTACCCCATAATGTTCTCTGGCGTAACAACGTCCCATATATTCAGCAAATTGCCGGTGTCTTTTCAAACCATTAAAAGTTGTATACATGCTGCCAATTTTGTATTCAGGGTTGAATGTGAAATATACACAGTCGTAGATATCGCCTTGAGGATCAATTGCGACAGTATCAATGCAGTTGCCACAAGGGCCTACACTATTTACCGTTTCAAGCCAAATATGTTGAGGTAAACCACCAAAACCCGATAAAGAGGATGTGTCTACAAAACCGATACTATTTCTGCTTGCGCGACCGGCATTGATTACCGGTCTCATAAGCAGGCGAATATTTGATCGTGAAAAACGATCAAGCTGTGAGATAATCTCGGGAATCTGTCCAACATTGTCGGCAGTGACCGTCATTCTGACTTTTGTTGTTCGTCCGGTGGCCGAGCAGAGATCAATGGCATTCATGGCAGCGTCAAAGGCATTTACATCACGACGCAATCCGTTGTGATAATCTTTTAAGCCATCCAAGGATACTTGAAAAAAAGCGCCTCTGTTGATATCGGTTAACTCTCTGACAAAATCATTCTTTAAAAGCATTCCGCTGGTGACAAGCTCCAATGCTCCTCCAAATTTCTCCGTACTTCTGGCTAATATTCTGACCAGTTCCGGTTCTACCAAAGAGTCTCCCCCGGTTGCGGAAACCACTGTAGGACGATAAGTGTCATAGAAAGCATCGGCTTGATCTTGGGTAAAGCGGCGAATCGGTGTTTTTCTTTCTCCGGCCGATAAATAACAATGATCACATTTTAGCGGACAAGCGTATGTTACCATATGAGGGACTTCCTGGAGTTTTCTTATTATTGTTGTCATAAAATTCATCCTTTATTTTCCGTCTGCTGCCTGCCCGATTATTATCGGGCCATTATTACAAAAATTTCACTATTTTTGCTTCTAATGTTTGTTTCCAATGTATTTTGGGGTAAAAATTGAGAGCGCTATTTTAGGCTAAAAATTAAGCGTCTCTTTCTCGTTTAAAACTTTTACTTGTGGCAGAAGGGTGGTCAGCTCCTGTTTTATCTCTTCTTCAAACTGGGTCTTCAGATGATAGGCATAAATCGGCACGGTCACTTTTAGTTTTTTTATTTCATTTTCCAGCAGGCGCGGGGTCAAATGCCGGCTGACATTGGCGATCTCTTCCATATTATTTGGAAAAGAGACGCTCACAAAGAGCGCTTTGAGGTTTTTTGCGGAATTGGCCGCTTCGCAAAGCATGCAATTCGCTCCGCAGTCTCCGCTGAAAATTACCGTTGAATCGCCTTCTTTAATTTCATAAGCCACCGCCGGAACGGTGTGGCTGACTTTAATTGGCCGCACCGTAAGCTCCCCAATCGCGGCCGGTTGGTCAGGCGGAAGCGGGAGATATTTTAAGATCGGAGAATTAGGTGCGGGGAGCTTGGTGAAGTCGGGCCAGATCTTCCCGTTTAAAAAGTGCGCTTTTAATATCTCAAGGACGGAATCAATGCTTACTATATTAATCGGATCACGCTTTTTGGCCTGGAGATTGTCCGCCAGAAAAGCGATATCTTTTATGTGATCCAGGTGGGAGTGGGTGATAAGGATATATTTTAGTTGTTCCTGCTCTTCTTTGGTGAGCGTGGAGGTGATTGCCCCGGCGTCAAGCGCGACCGCTTCTCCGATCAAAAAACTGCAGAGCCGGGTACCGGAAAATTCCGAACCGTGGCAGCCCAAAACCCTGATTTTCATCCAGCCATTTTAGCATGGGGAAAAGGCCTGTCAACATGGTATAATAAAGTATGGACAAAAATAACAGTATTAATCAGGATTTTTACGGTTTAGGGATCGCCCCCAAACTGATCGAACTGCTGGAGCGGATAAAATTTAAGACCCCGACCCCGATCCAGTATAAGGCGATCCCGATCGCGGTTGAAGGGAAGGACATTGTCGGAGTGGCGCAGACCGGGACAGGAAAAACCCTGGCCTTTGGCGTTCCGATGATCCAGCGGTTGTTGAACAGCCAGGACAAAGGGCTGGTTCTGGTCCCGACCAGGGAACTGGCATTACAGGTAGAAGAAGAGCTTATGAAGATCGGCCGTCCGCTTGGGATCAAGACCGCGGTTTTGATCGGCGGCGCTTCCAAATATTTGCAGGTAAAAGCACTGCGAATGAATCCCCGTATAATAATTGCCACTCCCGGAAGATTAAACGATCATTTGCAGGACGGGAGCATCCGTTTGGACAGAATTATGATTGTCGTATTGGACGAAGCGGATCGGATGCTTGACATGGGATTTCTTCCGCAGATTGAAAAAGTTCTAAGGAATCTTCCGGTGAATAAGCAGACGATGCTGTTCTCGGCGACTATTCCCGAAGCGGTCGTTAAGATCGCTTCAAGATACATGAAGCTTCCGGTCGGCGTTGAAATCGCCAAATCGGGGACCGCCGCAAAAAACATCCTCCAGGAATTGTTTATTATTAAAAAAGAGGACAAGAGCCGGCTCCTTTGCAAATTATTGGAACAATACCGCGGGACCGTTTTAATCTTCAGCCGGACCAAGCACGGGGCAACCCGGATCACCAACGGCTTGAGGGGACTCGGGTATACGGCCGCCGAAATTCACGCCAACCGTTCTTTGAGCCAGAGGAGAGAGGCGCTGGAAGGTTTTAAGAGAGGGAAATACCGTATCCTGGTGGCGACCGACATTGCCGCCCGCGGAATAGACGTCAAAGAGATTGAGCTGGTGGTGAACTACGACCTTCCCGACGATGCCGAAAACTATGTCCACCGCATCGGAAGAACCGGACGGGCGGGGCATGAGGGAAGGGCGATCTCGCTTGCGACCCCCGACCAGCGCGGAGAAGTAAGAAATATCGAAAAAATTATGCAAAAGGCCCTCCCGGTTTCCAGGCATCCCGATTTTGTCCCGATCGATTTTGAGACGGCGATGGTTCGGAGTTTTGGCCCAAGAGGCCGTTCGGGACGGCCGATCGGACGCTTTCGACGCAGAAGATGAGGATAATTTTAACCGGCGGGGTCGGTTTTATCGGATCGGTTCTGCTTTCGGAATTAAACCATAAAGGCCTGGATGATATTCTGCTGGTTGACGAACTCAACGACCCCGTAAAAGAAAAAAACATTAAGGGTAAAAAATTCAAGGATTTAATCGACAAAGACGAGTTTATCGGACTGGTCGCGAAAAACAAGTTTGCCGGATACGACCTGATCCTTCATATCGGGGCCTGTTCCTCAACCATTTTGCCCGACCGCGATTATTACCAAAAAAATAATTTTGAATACACCAGGACCCTGGCCGAATACGCGCTTCAAAGGGAAATGCGGTTCCTCTACGCCTCTTCGGCCGCGACCTACGGTGACGGCTCCCTGGGATTTTCGGACGAAGATTCGGAAACCGTAAAGCTTAAGCCGCTCAATTTCTACGGTGAATCGAAACACCGGTTTGACCTTTGGGTTTTAAAGAACAATCTGCAGAAAAAATTTGTCGGCTTTAAATTTTTTAACGTTTTCGGGCCCAACGAGTACCACAAGGGAGAGATGATGAGCTTGATCTGCAAGCGTTTTAAGGATGTGATGCGCGACAAAAAGATTCGACTCTTCAAATCATACAACAGGGAATATCCGGACGGCGGCCAGAAGCGCGATTTTATCTATGTCAAAGACGCGGTTCAAATGGTCTATTATTTTATCGAGAATCCGGACAAGGCCGGTATATATAATGTAGGAACGGGGAAGGCTCGAAGCTGGAACGATTTGGCCAAAGCGCTTTTTGCGGCTTTGAATATTCCATTAAACATAGAATATATCGAAATGCCGGAAATTCTGCGCGATAAATACCAGTATTTTACTCAAGCGGATATGGCAAAACTTGGAAGAACAGGCTATAATTGGCCGACCGCATCGCTTGAGTCCGCCGTGGCCGATTATGTTTCATATTTAAGCGAAGGGAGTTATTTGTAGCTTTTTATGCCAAAGAAAATTCCAAAAAAAACAATCCAAAGGGTTTTGATCTATCACCGCTATTTAACTTTTTTGCTCCAGCAGGGGACGCGTGATATTTCGTCCAAAAGTCTGGCGGACATATTGGAAACCACCCCTTCGCAGGTGAGGAAAGATTTGTCTTGTTTTGGCAGGTTTGGCAAAAGTGGGTCCGGTTACGATGTCCTTGAGCTGCGCGATTTAATCGGCAAAAGGCTCGGCTTTGAAAAATTGCGCAAAGTTTGTATCGCCGGAATGGGGAATTTGGGGGTCGCTTTGGCGGGATACCGGGGCTTTGAAGACCTGGGGCTGACTATTCAGGCGGTGTTTGATTCCGACCCCAAAAAGATCAATAGGAAATTTGACGGACTGGTTTGCAGGGATATCAAAGAGATTGCCCCGGTCGTAAAAAAGAACCAGATTGATATGGCCGTTTTGACGGTGCCGGCCGGATCGGCGCAAGAAGTCGCCCGCCGGCTCGAAAATGCCGGCATCAGGGCGATCCTAAATTTTACCCCGGTAAAGCTTACCCTCTCCAGCAGGGTCAAAGTTTCGAATGTCGACCTGGCGGTTGAGCTGAAAACCCTTTCCTTTTTTATCCGCTAAAACGGCAAGTTTGTGAAATATTTCACAAATACACTTCAAAACACTCCGCCAAATTAAAAAGCGCGATAAATCCAGTCGTTTTTACCTAATAAAACCGGATTTTTCATTGACAGTCCTCCCAAAAATATGGTATAATTCCTGTATCGCAATAATCAAGAGTTTGTGAAAAAAATCACAATCAGGTAAAATAAGGGAGGGCAAGGCATAATGGGAAAAACGACAAATCGATGGGGGATCGCGCTGGCGGGGATTATAATGCAGCTGCTGTTGGGGACGGTGTACGGTTGGAGCGTGTTTAAGAAGCCGCTGATGGAGAGCCACGGCTGGACCGGGGTTCAGGTTGGTTTGGCTTTTACGATCGCGATTTTTTGTTTGGGTATGGCCGCCGCTCTCGGCGGAAAGTTTGTCGATCGGGCCGGAGCGCGCAAGGTCGCGACTACCGCGGCAATCCTTTTTGGTTTCGGGACCCTTCTTGCCGGTTATGCCAACAGCATCGGTAATTTGTGGCTGTTGTGGCTGGGCTACGGTGTTATTGCCGGGATTGGAAACGGGCTGGGCTATATTACTCCGATCGCGGTTTTAATCAGGTGGTTTCCCGATAAGAGGGGGCTAATTACCGGACTGGCCGTGATGGGCTTTGGTTTTGGATCGGCGCTGATTGGCCAATTTGTCCCCTTATTGCTTCCTTCAATCGGAATAACTTCCACCTTTTATGTGTTGGGAATAATTTATCTGATAATTTTGGGATTGGCCGCCCAGTTTCTTAACAATCCTCCCGAAGGCTGGTCTCCTCCTGTTTCTGCCGGAGCGAAAATCAATTCTTCTGCCGCCGTTAATTCATTGTGTTTGAGGGACGCCCTCGGTACTTTTCAATTCTATATACTCTGGTTGGTTTTATTTATCAATGTGACCGCCGGGATCGCGCTTATCAGCAATATGTCTCCGATGGCGCAGGCACAGCTGGGGGTAACCGCGGTAGTTGCCGGCACGCTGGTCTTTACCGCTTCCATTTTTAACGGTTTAGGCAGAGTGTTTTGGGCTTCGCTTTCCGATAAGATTGGAAGAAAAAACGTCTTTTTAATTATGCTTAGCTCTCAAATACCGGTCTTTTTTCTGCTCCCCCAGGCCTCCAATATCTGGATTTTTGGCGCGATGTGCTGTTATATCCTCTCTTGTTTGGGGGGAGGGTTCGCGACAATGCCTTCATTCGCCGTCGACACCTTTGGACCAAAAAATTGCGGGAATATTTACGGGAAGGTGTTGCTGGCCTGGAGTTTGGCCGGAGTGGTCGGACCATTGCTTATGGAATATGTTTTAAAAGTAACAAGCAGTTTTTCAATGGCATTGATCATAGCTTCCGGACTCCTTGCGGTCGGAGTTTTCCTGGTTTCTTTGTATAAGAAACCGGAAGCGGTTGCCGCTTAGCCGCCAATGAATGGAATCATCCTTGCCGGCGGAAAAAGTTTAAGGTTTGGCGAGGATAAGGCGTTTGTAAAAATTGGAGAAGGCGAGGATCTATATCCTCGCTTCCTCATTGAAATAATCATCGGCCTTTTGGCCCGGTTATTTGACAAAGTAATAATTGTAACCAATTATCCGGAAAAATATAAAAATTATCCGGTTGAAATCGTGGTAGACCGGATTAGAGGGGTTGGTCCGCTGGGCGGGATCCATGCCGGCCTGTTGGCTTCCGATACGGAACATAATTTTATAATGGCCTGCGATATGCCGTTTCCGCAGGCAGAACTGGTTAGGTTTTTGGGGTCAAGGGCCAAGAATCAGGATTTAATAATTCCAAAAAGGGGAGAAGGTTTTGAGCCTTTGTTCTCCGTGTATTCCAAAAATTGCATAGCGGCAATTGAAAGACAAATTAAAACCGGGAACTATAAGATCCAGGAAATGTTTTCCGGGCTGGATGTCGAATTTGTGGAAGAAGAGGATCTTCGCCGGTTTGATCCGGCGCTTATTTCGTTTTTAAATTTAAACACCAAAAAAGATTTGGAAAGAATTTATGAATGTTTGAAGAAACAGAAATTATCCGCTTTAGTTTAAAAGAGGGCGCAGCCGGCTTCAAAGATAAGATCGTCCGGGAGGTTCCCTTTACCATAAAGGTCAATAACGAAGAAGTCTCCACCTTGCTTGCTTCTCCTTCCGATCTTAAAGAGCTGGCAGTCGGTTATTTGTTTGTTGAGGGATTCATAGAATCACAATCCGACATTACGGACATTGTCGTAAACGAGAGGTCTTTTTTTGCCGGAGTGGGGACGAAGAACAAAATAACGCCCGAACAGCTGCAAAAAAACAGGGTGATTACCTCCGGCTGCGGGAGGAACATCAGTTTTTATAACGCGGAAGATTTTAAGAATGTTTTGCCGGTGGATTCCGATTTTAAGGCCGAAGCAAAAACAATTTTGGGATTAACCGCCGAATTCCAAAAGAAGTCGGAAACATTTCGTGAGACCGGCGGAGTCCACAGCGCGGCGCTTTGTGAAGGGGACAGAATCATTTCCTTCGCCGAAGATATCGGCCGGCACAACGCGGTAGATAAGATAGTGGGGGGATTGATTTTAAAGAAAATCGATCCTAAAAACAAATTTCTGCTTTTGAGCGGAAGAATATCATCGGAGATGCTTTTGAAAGCGGCCAGGATCGGCATTCCGATTATAGTTTCCCGCTCCGCGCCGACCGATATGGCGGTGCGGCTGGCCAAACGATTGAAGATAACTTTGGTCGGTTTTGCCAGAGGATCAAAAATGAATATTTATTCGGAGCCGGAGAGGATTGTTATGAAGGAGGGAAAAGATGTCTAACAAGAAGTGTGTTTGCGTCCATGAGCTGACCGCGGACGAAAAGGAAAAAATAAAAAATTTCGGGCAAATACTTGACGATTATAAGGGGAAGCCGGGGGCTTTGATCCCGGTCCTGCAGATAGCCCAAAAGATGATCGGTTACCTGCCGGGAAGCGTTTTGAAAATGATCAGTAAGGGGCTTCATGAGCCGCTGGCAAAAGTGTACGGGGTCGCGACTTTTTACCATTTCTTCACCATGATGCCGCGCGGGAAACATCTGATCAGGATCTGTCTTGGGACCGCCTGTTATGTGCGCGGCAGCAAAGAGGTTCTGGCCGCCTTCAAAAAAGAACTTGGAATCGATGTCGGAGGGACAACCGCCGACCGGAAGTTTACCCTTGAAATCGGAAGATGCTTTGGCGCTTGCGGCCTGGCCCCGGTCATCATGGTTAACGACGATACCCATCAGAGGGTCAAGCCGTCAAAAATCAAAGAAATTTTGGCCCAGTACAAGTAAAGGAGACAAAGCATGATAAAAAGTAAAATTAAAAACGCGAAAGAATTAGCCGCCCTTTACGAAGAGAACAAGGCCAAATTTGCCGAAGATAAAAAAGAAAAAATCCTGCTGTGCGTCGGCGGCGGCTGTATCGCTTCCGGTTCTTTAAAAATAAAAGAAGCTCTTCAAAAAGAATTGAAAACAAAAGGACTGGACAAGAAAGTGGCGCTGGTTGAGACCGGATGCCTTGGTCCCTGCGCCGCCGGTCCGGTGATGGTAATCTCCTCCGATAAGACCTTTTATTCAAATGTTAAGCCCAAAGATGTTGAAGAGATTGTCGAAAAACACCTTAAAAAAGGAAAGATCGTAACCCGTCTGGCCTGGCGGCAGCACCATGAAGCTAAGCCGGTCCCGGTCCAGACCGATATAGAATTTTTTAAGCGCCAGGTCAAAGTTGTCTTGCGGAACTGCGGATTAATCGATCCCACCAAACTCGAACATTATATCGGACGGCAGGGGTACGCGGCTTTGGCCAAGGTCTTGACAAAGATGGAGCCGGAAGATGTTTTGTCCGAGATGAAAAAATCGGGCTTGCGCGGACGGGGAGGGGCCGGTTTCCCCACTTACCTGAAATGGACCTTTGCCCGCGACAACCGTTCCGACATAAAATACATACTTTGCAACGCGGACGAGGGGGACCCGGGCGCTTTTATGGACCGCAGTGTTCTGGAAGGCGATCCCCACAGCCTGATTGAGGGGATGGCGATCGGCGCTTTTGTCATTGGAGCGAGATACGGCTATGTGTATGTTAGGGCGGAGTATCCGCTGGCGGTTGAGCGGCTTGAGATAGCGCTTGACCGAGCGCGTAAAGCCGGACTGCTTGGAAAAAATATCCTTGGCACCGATTTTTCTTTTGACCTTGAAATAAAAATGGGTTCGGGCGCTTTTGTCTGCGGGGAAGAGACCGCGCTGATCAACAGCATAGAGGGGAAGAGGGGAGAGCCTCGTCCCCGGCCGCCTTTTCCGGCGGAAAAGGGATTGTGGCAAAAACCGTCTTCATTAAACAACGTCGAGACTTTTGCCAATGTCCCGGAAATTCTTTTGAAAGGCGGAGATTGGTTCGCGCAGTACGGAACGGAAAAGAGCAAGGGGACAAAAGTTTTTGCCCTGGCCGGAGCGATTGTCAATGCCGGACTGGTTGAGGTTCCGGTCGGAACCACTCTTGGCGAATTGATTTATGATATCGGCGGAGGGATTCCCAACGGAAAACAATTCAAAGCCGCGCAGATCGGCGGTCCTTCCGGCGGATGCATTCCAAAAAAACATTTGAACGTAAAACTGGATTACGAATCTTTAAACGAGCTTGGCGCGATCATGGGATCGGGCGGACTGATCGTAATGGATGAGGGGACCTGCATGGTGGATGTTGCCAGATATTTCCTTGAATTTGTGCAGGACGAATCGTGCGGAAAATGCGTCCCCTGCCGCGAAGGGACCAAGCGGATGCTGGAGATAATCAACAAGATCACGCGCGGAGAGGGAGAACTTTCCGATCTGGACAAGCTTGAAAAGATGGGGAAAGAAATTATTTCAAGTTCGCTCTGCGGATTGGGACAGACCGCGCCTAATCCGGTCTTGTCGGCCCTGCGCCACTTCAGGCATGAATTTGAAGACCACATCTTGTTTAAACGCTGCAAGTGCGGGGTTTGTCCCGACCTGGTCAGGTCTCCCTGCCAGAGCAAGTGCCCGGCCAAGGTGGATGTCCCCGGATATATTTCACTGGCAAAAGAGGGAAGGTTTGACGAAGCGTTAAAACTTCACCGCGACCGGAATCCGTTTGCCTGGGTTTGCGCCCGGGTTTGCGTGCATCCGTGCGAAACGGTTTGCCGCAGGGAAACGGTTGACAATACCGCGGTCTCAATCCGCGGCTTAAAAAGATATATGGTGGAAAACGCTTCGGAGGGACTGCTTCCGGAAGTTGAAGAAAATCCCGAAAACGCCAAGAAGAAGATAGCGATTATAGGGGCCGGTCCGGCCGGATTGAGTTCAGCCTACTTTTTGGCCCGCCTGGGATATAAGCCGGAAGTCTTCGAATCGGAAAAAATAGCGGGAGGGATGCTGGTGCAGACTATTCCTTCCTACCGTCTTCCCCGGAATGAACTTAAAAAAGAGATCAGGCTGATTGAAGGGATGGGGGTTGCAATCAAGACCGGCAAAACGTTCGGCAAGGATTTTACCCTTTCCAGCCTGCGCAAAGACGGGTATGAAGCGGTCTTTATCGCGGTCGGCGCTCCCAAGGGTATTGCCATGGAAATTCCGGGAGCCGACGCGGAAGGGGTGGTGGACGCGATGACCTTTTTGCGTGAAGTGAGCTATAAAAGAAAAGTTAATGTCGGTAAAAAAGTGGTGGTTGTCGGCGGAGGAAATTCCGCGATTGACGCCGCCCGCTGCGCGTTGAGAGAAAAAGCCGAAGTTACCCTGGTTTACAGAAGGACCAGGGAAGAGATGCCGGCTTATGAAGAAGAGGTCCGCGCGGCGGTTGAAGAAGGGATGAAAATCCTGCCTTTGACCAACCCTTCCGAAATAATTACAAAAAACGACAAAGTTGCCGGGGTCAAATGCGACAAGATGACTTTGGGAGAATATGACAAGAGCGGCAGAAGGAGGCCCGAAAAATCGGGGCAGACAATTGAAATTAAGGCCGACACCGTCATTTTTGCGATCGGCCAGACCCTGGATTGTTCCAAACTGGTTTCGGAAAAAGACCGGGTTGATGTCCTTTGGGGGAGCAAATTTAAAACCGATAAGCTTTACGGCCAAACCGGCCATCCCTGGCTTTTTGCCGGGGGCGATTGCGTCAACGAAGAGATGACCGTGATTGCCGCGGTAGCCGACGGGGAAAAGGCGGCGGTGGGGATCGATAAATATTTAACCGGAGAGGAGCACGCGTTTTGGAGGATTGAAAAGATCAATACTTCCTATTTCAACCCGGATGCCGATCCGGTCTCTTATCCGAGGAAAAACCTGCCCGAGCTTCCCGCTTCGGCCAGAAAAAACAATTTTGATCCGGTCGAGCGGAGCTTTAACGATACCGACGGTGTAAAGCAATGCGAGCGCTGCCTGCGCTGCGACTTTGGAAAATAGGAGGCAATGATGAGAGTTACGATTGATGGAAATCAATATGATGCCCCGGAAGGACAGACCATTTTGGAAATCGCAAAGGAGAACGGAATAAAAATTCCGAGCCTTTGCTATCACGTTAAAACCGGCCAGGCGGGGAAGTGCCGGGCCTGCGTGGTTGAGGTTGAGGGGATGAAGGGACTGCAAACCTCCTGCACCGTAAAGGCCAAAGAGGGGATGAAGATATTAACCGCGACCGACAAGGTCCGCGACGCTCAGAGATTGGTTATTGATCTTTTGCTTTCATCCGGACGGCACGATTGCTTAAGCTGTGAAAAAAACGGGGAATGCGAACTGCAGGAAGCGGCCTATTTTCTGGGGATTGAACGCCCTTCTTTTAAGCTTGGAGAAAAGATCCAGCCGGACAATTCTTCCGAGTTTATTATCAGGGATAATGAGAAATGTATTAAATGCGGCCGTTGTATTGAAGGATGCAATAATACGGTAGTAAACGAGGTCTTGTCTTTCGGTTACAGGAGCAATGATACCGCGGTTGTCTGCGATGACGATATTTTAATGGGAGAATCGTCCTGTGTCCAGTGCGGAGAATGTTCCCAGCTCTGCCCGGTCGGCGCTATTATAGATAGGAATTCTATCGGCAAAGGGAGGCCCTGGGAGAGGAAGCAAACCAACACGGTTTGCGCCTATTGCGGGGTCGGCTGCCAATTGACCCTGCATACCAGCGGCAACCGGGTGGTTAAAGTGACGGGAGTTGAAGGGGCTCCGTGCAATGACGGAATGCTTTGCGTCAAAGGGCGCTACGGTTATGATTTTGTCAATTCAAAAGAGCGGCTGACCGTTCCGCTTATCAGAGACGAGAAGACCAAGGAATTGAAGCCGGCCTCGTGGGAAGACGCGATTGAACTGGTTGCCAAAAAGTTTAAGAAGATAAAGAAAGAGAACGGTCCGGACGCGATTGGAGGCTTGGCTTCCGCCAAAGTTACCAACGAAGAAAATTATATTTTCCAGAAATTTATCCGCTCAGTTATCGGCACCAACAATGTCGACCATTGCGCCCGTCTCTGCCACGCCTCAACGGTTGTCGGCTTGGCTTCGGCCTTTGGCTCCGGAGCTATGACTAACAATATTGCCGAAATTGACAAGGCCGAGGTGGCATTGATCATCGGATCAAATACGACCGAGGCGCATCCGGTAATCGGTTCATACATCAAAAGGGCGGCGCGGCAGGGCAAGACCAAACTGATTGTGGTCGATCCCAAATGGATTGAGCTGGCCGATTTTGCCGAAATTTATGTCAATCAGAGATGCGGATCCGATGTCGCTTTCTTAAACGGCATAATGCATATTATGATAGAAAACGGCTGGTACGATAAGGATTATGTTAAGGAGCGCTGTGAAAATTTTGATGAACTCAAAACGGAAGTAAAGAAGTATACCCCGGAAAAGGTCTCAAAGCTTACAAATATTTCGGTAAAGGATCTGAATGCAATTGCTAAAATGTTTGGGCAGGCCAAGACCGCCGCTGTTTTTTATTCCATGGGAATCACGCAGCATACCACCGGGACCGACAATGTCTGGTCGGTTGCGAATTTACAGATGCTGTGCGGTAATATCGGAATTCCGGGAGGCGGGGTCAATGCTTTAAGAGGGCAGGCGAATGTTCAGGGAGCTTGTGACATGGGGGCATTGCCGAATGTCTATCCCGGATACCAGCCGGTTAATAATCCGCAGGCGCAGGAGAAATTTGAAAAGGCCTGGGGGGTAAAGCTTGCCAACAAAGTCGGGCTGACTGTTACCGAACAGCTTAAATACGCTGGGGAGGGTAAGATTAAGGCTCTTTACATAATGGGAGAGAACCCGGTTTTGTCCGATCCGGATATGAACCACGTAAAAGAAGCTTTAGAGAAGACCGAATTTTTGGTGGTGCAGGATATTTTCTTGACAGAGACGGCGACGATTGCCGATGTGGTTTTTCCCGCCGCGTCTTTTGCCGAAAAAGACGGGTTGTTTACCAATACCGAACGAAGGGTACAGCGGCTGAACAAAGCGGTAGCATCTCCGGGAGAGGCAAAAGAGGACTGGATTATTGTACAGGATCTTGCCAATGCCATGGGAGCAAAGTGGAAGTATCAAACCGCCTGCGATATTCAGGAAGAACTTGTGACGGTTACTCCTCAGTACGGCGGGATTTCCTGGAAAAGGGTCGGCACAAAAGGGCTGCAGTGGCCTTGTCCCAATCCGGAGCATCCCGGCACTTCTTACCTGCATAAAGACAAGTTTGCCCGCGGACTTGGTTTGATGAAAGCAATTCCGTTTAAAGAGCCGGCGGAGCTTCCGGATGATGAGTATCCTTTGGTTTTAACCACCGGCAGGGTTTTGGAACAATTCCATACCGGAACGATGACCAGAAAGACCGAAGGATTGAACAATCTGGCCGGTCCCAAAATCACAATATCGCAAGAGGATGCCAAAAAACTTGGAATAAAGGATGGCGACAGGGTAAGGGTTATAAGCCGCAGGGGAGAGATTGAGACCTGTGCCGAAGTTGGCGAAAAATTAATACCCAAAGGGACGACTTTTATCCCTTTTCATTACATAGAAGCGGCGGCGAATATTTTGACCAATCCGGCGCTTGATCCGGTAGCCAAGATACCGGAATTCAAGGCCTGTGCGGTTAGAGTAGAAAAAATTTAGAAGGAGGAAAAGATGAAAAAGATTCTTGGCTTGGTTTTGGTTTTTTTGTTCCTGGTTTCGTCTGTTTCTATTGCGGCAGAGAAGAAGGTTGAACCCGTTTCGGTTTCCGATTCGGCCGGTTTTTTGACTAAATTGGATGTGAACGGATATTTGCGTATTCGCTACAGCGCTTACCAGGCGAATACCAGTCCGGACACCTTAAACCTTTCCCGTGCCCGTATTAGGGTTACCGGAAATGTCGCTCCCGATTTTTCTTTCTTGGTTCAGCCCGATTTTGCGGGGCTTTCCAGCGGAGGGACGGTAGCTTTGGCCGACGCTTACGGACAATACAAATGCCCGGTTACCGGGATTGTGGTCCGGGCCGGACAATTTTTGCTCCCTTTTGCCTATGATTCCGGAAAATACAAAACGATTTACGGGACCGGTCTTAATCCCAGCCATTACGGGGTCATCATGCCGGCCCGTGATTATGGGTTAAGGGCGATGGGGGCGGTTCCCAACCTGGCGGGGTTAAATTACGACGCGGCGATTGTAAACGGGACCGGAGCGACCGATACCAATAAGACCAAAGACCTGGTCGGCCGGGTGAATTATAAGAACAACTTTATCGATATTGGATTATCGGGATATTATGGAAAGGCCGGATCGGCCGAAGCGCAAAAACGGGACCTGGCGGTTGATTTGGAATATAAGTCCGGTCCGTTTACCACGGTTGCCGAATACATGTTGGGACAAAATACCGCCGCCACCGCCAAACTTCAGGAGGCCTCTTTGCAGGTTTCGGGGTTATTTGGCGGGGCGCATGAGCCCTTGATTCGGTATGAGAACTACGATCCCAACACCGCGATTGGCGGGAATATCGTGAATACCGTTACCCTGGGGTATACCTATAGCATGAATAAGAACACAAAGTTTATTGTGAACTATAATTTGGTGGCGGAAGAGACAACGCCAACCAATAATGATACGTTAATGTTCGAGTTACAGACCCAGATATAATAAATAAATCTTCGATCCCGACGTATCCCGATGTTACATCGGGATAGTCGGGACGGCGATCTCCCGAATATTGGCAGAGGAGATCCGAGGGTTTGGAAGGTAACTTCCGGGCCTCCCATTTAGGAAAGGAGAGAATATGAAAAGGTTTTTTGCATGGCTATTATTGGTTTTGTTTCTGTTTTCCGCCCCGTCAATTTCGGCCTCTAAAAATTTAATCCTTGCCACCACGACCAGCACTGTTGATTCGGGACTCCTGGATGTCTTAATCCCTCTTTTTGAAAAACAGAGCGGGTATAAGGTTAAGACCATCGGGGTTGGCTCCGGTATGGCAATGGAGATGGGCAAAAGAGGAGAGGCCGATGTTTTGTTGGTCCATTCCCCAAAGGATGAAGAAAAGTTGGTGGCCGAAGGATTTGGCATAAACCGCAAACCGGTAATGCACAATGATTTTGTCTTGCTCGGTCCCCCAAACGATCCGGCCGGGGTCGGATCGTTTAAGAGCGCCAAAGCGGCTTTTGGAAAAATTGCCTCTTCCGGCGTTCTTTTTGTTTCCCGCGGGGACAAGTCCGGCACGCATAAAAAAGAACTGTCAATTTGGCCGGCCGGAACGGTTTTGTCCAACTTGTGGTATTTGGAATCGGGCCAGGGGATGGGAACAACCCTTATGATCGCAAGCCAAAAGAGGGCCTATACTTTATCCGACCGAGCGACCTATTTGAGCTTTAAGGACAAGGTTAGACTGGTTATCCTGTCGGAAGGGGACAAGGTTTTGCTTAATCCTTACCATGTGATTGAGGTCAATCCGGCAAAATTCTCCAAAGTAAATGCGGAGGGCGGAAAAGCCTTTTCGGGCTTTATCGTTTCCGCTTCTACTCAGAAAGTTATTGCAGAATTCGGCAAAGAAAAGTTTGGAGGGGTTCTGTTTTTCCCTGATGCAAAATAATTTTTCAGATATCATTGCGATTATTCTTTTAACCCTTAGGGTTTCGGGGAGCGCTTTGCTTATTTCGGTTATTATCGGAATAAGTTTGGGCTTCTTCGTTGCCCTAAGGGAGTTTCCCGGAAGAAAGATTTTAATCGGATTAATAAATACCGGAATGGGCCTGCCGCCGGTGGTGGTCGGCCTTCTGGTTATGATTGTGTTGTGGAGAGCCGGACCGCTCGGGTTTCTTGAATGGATTTATTCGCCGATCGCGATGATTATTGCCCAGGTAATTCTCGCCACTCCGATTATTGCAGGGTTAACCCTGGCAACTATCCAGCAAGTGCCGCAAAAAATGATTTGGCAGGCCAAGGCGCTGGGGGCTTCCGGATGGAATTTACTTTGGCTTTTGATCAGGGAGACCCGCCTTTCTCTTTTGGCGGCGGTGATGGCCGGCTTTGGCGGAATAATTTCCGAAGTCGGGGCGGTGATGATGGTGGGAGGAAATATAAGGGGGGAGACCAGGGTGATGACGACCGCGATCGTTTTGGAGGCACAAAAGGGGAATATCAATTTTGCCCTGATTTTGGGAGGAATTTTGCTGGTCTTGTCTTTTTCCGTAAATTTTGGTTTGACGCTGATCCAGCAAAAGGTGAAAAAATCATGATCAAGGCGCTGCTTGGTCCAAATGGAGCGGGGAAGAGCACTTATCTTCGCCGTTTGATGGGACTTGAAAGCGGGGAAATTAATCCGGCCATGGCGATGGTCTTCCAAGAGCCGCTTCTTTTTGATTTAACCGTATTTGAAAATGTGGCATTGGGGCTGCGTTTTCGCAAAGCTTCCGATATTGAAAAGAAAGTTATGTTCTGGCTGGAAAAATTAAAGATAACCCCGCTTAAAGATAGAAGGGCAATTACTTTGTCCGGCGGAGAAGCGCAAAAGGCCGCTTTGGCCCGGGCCTTGGTGCTTGAACCAAAAACCCTGCTTTTGGACGAACCGTTCGCTAATCTCGATTTGCCGTCGCAATTGGCGTTAAGGCAGGAATTAAAAGGGATAATTTCCGAAAAAGGGATAAGCGCCGTTTGGGTCACCCACAATAAGGCCGAAGCACTGGCGGTAGCGGATGTATTAATGATTATGATCGACTGGAAAATTGTCCAGGAGGGGAGGCCGGAAGATGTTTTGCAAAGGCCGGCCGGGCAAGAAGTTGCGTCTTTTTTGGGGATAGAGAATATTTTTCGCGGGAGCATTGCCGGTTCGGTTTTTAAGAATCAAAAAATTAATTTTGAGGTTGCGGCTTCAAATCAGGATTCCGCCTGGGCAATTGTCCATCCGGAAGACATAATTTTATCTTCCGAACCGCTGCATGGGACCAGCGCGCGCAATTCTCTGGAGGGAGTGGTTTTGGATGTTGTTCCCGAAGGATTGTCTTACAGCGTTACAATAGATGCCGGAGAAGTTTTTCGCGCGGTTGTAACCCGAGCTTCGGTTGAAGCGCTGAATATCGCAAAGGGGCGGAAAATATTCCTGATTTTTAAGGCCACGGCGGTGGAGGTATACTGATGATAAAACCGGAGAAAGCGCTAAAAATAATATTGGAGCGGGCCAGGCCGCTGGGGATTGAAGAGATTAATCTTGTCGATTCACTCGGTCGAGTTTTAGCCGAAAAAGTTTATTCGGATATTGATATTCCCGCCTTCAATCGCTCTGCCATGGACGGGTTTGCCGTAAATTCAAAGGATCTTTCTAAAGTCTTTGAGATTATCGAGGATATTCCGGCGGGCTATGTGCCAAAGAAGAAAATTAAATTTGGCCAATGCGCCAGGATTATGACAGGAGCGATGCTGCCTATAGGTACGGATAAAGTTGTCAAAGTCGAGAATACAAAGCTAACGGCCGACGGCTTAAAGATTACGGCTCTCGAGAAAAAACTAAACGTATCTTTGCGGGGGGAAGATGTTAAGAAGGGGGAGCTGGTACTTGATAAGGGGACCAAAATACGGCCGCAGGAGGGGGCGATGCTGGCGACGGTCGGCAAAACAAGCGTCAAGGTTTACCGCCGGCCCAAAGTCGCGGTGATTTCAACTGGTTCGGAATTGGTTGAACCTTCACAAAAACCGGCAGCCGGTCAAATCCGCAACAGCAATGGCACAATGCTTTTATTCTTGCTTAAACGTTTCGGCACAGAAATAAATTATTTTGGAATTGCTCCGGATGATTTTTTGACAACAAAGGAAATGATTGAAAAAGCGCTAAAGACGGCCGATATTGTGATTTTGAGCGGGGGAGTGTCGGTCGGCGATTATGATTTTGTTTCAAAGGCGCTGAATGAGTGCGGAGTCGATATTTTATTTGATAGGGTGGCAATCCAACCGGGCAAACCAACCACCTTTGGAGTAAAAGGCGACAAATATGTTTTTGGCTTGCCGGGGAATCCGGTTTCTGTTTTTGTGTCTTTTGAGCTGTTTGTAACTTCTTTGATCAATGGTTTGACCAATCGAAAGGAAGGGAATAAATATATTGATGCCGTATTGACCGGAGATTTTGAACGCAAAAATGCGGAGCGCGAACTATATTATCCGGTTGGTCTTTTGGCCGGATATGCCGTTCCCTTAAAATTCCATGGATCCGGCCATCTTTTTTCTCTTGCCAGTTGCAATGCCTTGATGCGCGTTAAAAAAGGGATTAAATTTTTAAAAAACGGGGAGACTGTCAATGTTAGACCAATATAATAGGGATATTTATTATCTGCGCATTGCGGTGACCGATCTCTGCAACCTGCGCTGTACTTATTGCATGCCGGAAGAAGGGATTAAATTAAAAAAACACGAAGAGATATTAAACTTCGAAGAAATTGTGGAAATTGTTAAAGTCGCGGTTTCGCTCGGTTTTTATAAATTCCGCTTAACCGGGGGGGAGCCGCTGGTCCGTCGCGGCATTATTGATCTGGTTAAAATGCTGGCCCAAATAGACGGGGTCAAGACTCTGGCGATGACCACCAACGGTTTGCTTTTGCCTCAATTCGCGAAACAATTAAAAGCGGCGGGATTATCCCGCTTAAATATCAGCTTAGATTCACTAAATAAAGAAAGATATAATAAGATTACTCGCGGAGGGGAGCTTGCCGATGCTTTGGCCGGAATAAAGTCCGCCCGCGAGGCCGGTTTTGAAAAAACAAAACTTAACGCGGTGATTGTCGACGGGTTTAACGACGACGAAAAAGACAACCTGAAAAAATTCGCGGATGAAAATAAGATGAAGATCCGTTTTGTTAAAAAGATGGATTTGAAGAGCGGTGATTACTACGGAGTGGAAGGAGGCGAGGGGGGGAATTGTTCTATTTGCAACCGCGTGCGCTTGACGGCGGACGGCAAACTCCGTTCGTGTTTGTTTTCCGATTACGAGGTTGATGTGCGTACGGTTGGGATTGAGCGGGCTTTTAGGCAAGTTATCGAAAATAAGCCCGAAAAGGGAGATAAATCTTTGAAAAGGGAGATGATCCAAATTGGCGGCTAAAAATTTTTCACATATTGACGGCAAAGGCAAAGCAAAGATGGTTGATGTCGGGGATAAGCCGGATTTAAAAAGAACCGCGGTTGCGAAAGGTTCCATTTTTCTGGCAAAAGAGACCATTAAACTGATTAAAGATAATAAAATGAAAAAAGGGGATGTTTTGGCGGTAGCCAGGATTGCCGGGATCCAGGCGGCCAAAAAAACCGGAGATCTGATCCCGTTGTGCCATCCTTTGCTTTTAAATAATATCGAAGTAGATTGTGAAACTTTTCACAATCAGGTTAAGATAACTTCCAGAGTCGAGTGCACCGGTAAAACCGGAGTGGAGATGGAGGCCTTAACTGCTGTTTCCGTTGCTCTTTTAACAATTTACGACATGTGCAAGGCGGTTGATAAAAAGATGAGAATAGGAGAAATAAAATTATGCCAAAAGTTAAAAACACCTGCGTAAGTAAAGTCAAAGGTCAAAAGTCAGAGATCCAAAGTATTAATTTGATAGAAAACCTTGGAGTTGAAGGGGATTTTCATGCCAAGGGCGGGGAACGCCAAGTCAGTCTTTTGGCGGAAGAGAGTATCCAAAAGATGAGAGAGAAGGGACTAACTCTTCTTCCGGGAGCTTTTGGGGAGAATGTCGTGACGGAAGGGATAGATTTACTTTCTTTGTCCGTCGGAAAAAAAATTAAAATCGGAGAAGCTGAACTTGAGATCTCAAAAATCGGCAAAGAGTGCCCGGCGCGCTGCCAGATCTATTATTTGGCCGGAGACTGCATTATGCCGCGCGAAGGGGTCTTTGCCAAAGTGATCAAAGGCGGAATTATTAAAGCGGGAGATGAAATAATTTTATGAAAATGGGCATTATAACCGTTTCTGATAAAGGATCAAAAGGTGAACGGGAAGATTTGAGCGGTCCGGCGATTAGGCGGATTGTTAAGGCCGAATCATATGAGTATGCCGTCGTTCCCGATGAGCAGAAAGAAATTTCAGAAAAAATCAAAGACTTTGTCGATCAAAAATCCTGCGATTTGGTTTTAACCACCGGAGGGACCGGCCTTTCTCCTCGGGATGTAACCCCCGAAGCGACTAAAGCGGTAATTGACCGCGAAATTCCCGGCATAGCGGAGGCGATCCGTTTTGAATCCTATAAAATAAAAGACCGCGCGATGCTCTCCCGCGCCATTGCCGGCTCCCGCGGAAAAACTTTAATCATTAATCTTCCAGGCAGTCCCAGGGCGGTTAAAGAGTGCTTAAACATTGTCCTGCCGGTTATTCCGCATGCTTTGGAAGTGTTGGAAAAGGGGAGTATTGAATGTGGATAATCAATTTGCTAGTATAAAGTGCTATGCTGTATAATTTATCGCAGTACGTTGTCTTAAAGAAAGAAGATTTTAACGGTTTTATTTCCGACCTGGTAAAAGAGCAAAAGGTGGTTGCTCCGGTAGCCAAAGGGTGCGGCCAGTTTTCATTTGAAGAAGTGAAGTCCGGCTCGGAGATCTCAATCGATTATATCCCGACGATCCTTCCTCCAAAAAAATATTTTATGCCGAGGGACGAAAATATCGCCACCTATGACCTTTCAAATGGGGAAGACATGGAGCCGGTGGTGGAATACGAGAAGATGCTTCTTTTCGGGGTACACACCTGCGATTTGGCTGGGATCCAATGCTTAAACATGGTTTTTAGTGAACGTCCCCGGGATTTAAATTATTTAATCCGCAAAAATCAGATCACTATCATCGGCTATGAATGTAATTTTTACTGCGACCGGTTTGCTTCCTGTCGCCTGGTCCACAACCATAGCCCCAACGGAGGCTACGATCTTTTTTTTACCGATGTGGGCGACCGCTTTATGATCCATGTCAATACCAACACGGGAGAAGAGCTTGTCGCAAAGAGCAATTTGTTGCGAAAGGCCGGAGAAAAAGATTTTGAGGATCTGCAGCGGGTCAGGGAGGCAAAAAACCGGGAATTCGCTAAAAACGAGATTCCGATCGAGCACGAAAAAATTCCGGAATTATTTGACAGGGCTTACAATAGCAAGGTTTGGGAGGATTTGGATAAACGTTGTGTCGCCTGCGGGAACTGCACCAATGTCTGCCCCAGCTGTTATTGCTTTAATATGATCGACGAACCGAACCTGGATTTGAAAACCGGCCGCCGCTACCGCCAATGGGATTCCTGCCAGAACGAGTCCTTTGCCAAAGTGGCGGGGGGAGAATCTTTTAGAAAAGAGCGCGGCGCCAGACAGCGGCACCGGTACTATCGGAAGTTTAAATATCCGATTGCCAAGTTTTCACGCTTCTTTTGCACCGGTTGCGGCCGTTGTTCCCGCACCTGCATGGCTTGTATCAATTTAAAAGAGACGCTAAACAGTCTGATCAAAGAGCAGGGGATGGAAAACCCGGAGGCCGGAAAAGTATAAATGAAAAAACTTTTATTAAAAGACTCAAAATACGAAATAAAGAAAAGCAAAATAATCAAAGTGACGACCTTAACCGACCTGGAGAAGTTTTTTGAGATCGAGCTTCCCGGAGGCGACAGTCTGGACCATGATCCGGGGCAGTTTGTGGAGGTTTCGATCCTGGGGGTCGGCGAAGCGCCGATCTCGGTCTCTTCTTCTCCGACCAAGTTGGGGTCTTTTGAGATGGTTGTCCGCAAAGTGGGAAGGTTTACTTCCGCTTTGCATCAATTGAAAGAAGGGGACGAGATCGGCATCCGCGGACCGTTTGGAAAAGGTTTTCCGGTCAGGATTTTGGAAGGGAACGATCTGGTCTTTGTCGCGGCGGGGCTGGGGATTGTTCCTTTGCGTTCGCTGATAAATTTTGTGATAGACAATCGCCGCGATTTTGGGAAAGTTTCGATCCTTTTGGGCTGCCGCACTCCGCAAAATATGCTTTTTGGCGACGAGGTGGCGGAGTGGACCAAGCGGCTGGATGTTAATTTTAGCTGTACGGTTGACCGGGCCGACCCCGATTGGAAGGGGAATGTCGGTATGATCACTTCCCTTATTCCGGGGGTCACACTTGAGCCGGAGAGGACCTTTGCGGTGATAGTCGGCCCTCCGGTCATGTATAAATTTGTCATTGCCGAGCTTCTGAAAAAACAGATTCCGGAGAGGCAAATTTTGGTTTCACTGGAGCGCAACATGAAATGCGGGCTGGGAAAGTGCGGACACTGCCAGATCAACGGTTTATACTGCTGTCAGGACGGACCGGTTTTTAGCTACGATAAAATAAAAGGGGTCCCGGAGGCGTTATGACCAGGACAAAACCAAAAGTGGCGTTTTTTGATTTTGCGTGCTGTGAAGGGTGCCAGCTCCAGGTGGCAAATATGGGAGAGCTTCTTCTTGACGTTCTTGGCTTAATTGAGGTTGTCGAGTTCCGCGAAGTAATGTCGGAGAAGGGGCCCGAAAAAATCGACGTGGCGGTGGTTGAGGGGAGCATAACCGACAAACACGCGATCGAGCGGATTAAGAAAATCCGCGATCGTGCCAAGGTTTTGATCGCCTACGGATCCTGTGCCACTATCGGCGGAGTGAACGGCATGAAGAACAATTTCAAGCTTGACGATATCCGCAAAGAGGTTTACGGCGACCGTTTTAATTATTTTGACACTGTCGAAACCAAAGCGGTTCATCAAGTAGTAAAAGTGGACTATTTTGTAAACGGCTGCCCGGTTTATATTCCGGAATTTGTTAAAGTACTAAAAGCCGCGCTACAGGGAATTCCATACGAGGTTCCCGATCACGCGGTGTGTGTTGAGTGTAAATTAAATGAAAATGTCTGCATGTATGATCGGGGAGTGGCTTGCATGGGTCCGGTTACCCGTGCCGGTTGCAATTCCTGGTGTATTAACAACGGCAATATCTGCTACGGCTGCCGCGGGATGGTTTCGAATCCCAACGAAAACGGCGCGATGGATATTATTAAAAAATATAATATTCCGATGGATATGGTCATCAACAAGATGAATATGTATAACAAATGCAGGGAGATAGATAAACGTGAGCAAAAGAAACGTTAGTGTTAATGTCGAATATTTGACCCGCGTCGAGGGGCACGGAAATATCGTGGTTGACGTAAAAGAGGGGAAGCTTGAGACCTGCCAGCTACAGATTGTCGAATCTCCAAGATTTTTTGAGGGGATGATCAAAGGGCGGTCAATTTTTGAGGCCCAGCATATTACCTGCCGCATCTGCGGGATCTGCTCCTGCGGACACACTTTGGCCTCTATTCAAGCGGCGGAGGATGCGATCGGCTTCAAGCCTTCAAAGCAGACGACCGAACTTCGCAAATTCTTGCTGCACATGGAGAATCTGGATTCTCATATTCTGCATATTTATCTTTTGGTTGCTCCGGATCTGCTGGGGGTAAAGAGTTTTGTCCCGTTGATTGATACCCACAACAAGGTTGTCCGCCGCGCTTTAAGGATGAAAAAAGCGGCCAACGATGTCTGCGATATTTTAGTCGGACGCCACGTCCATCCGATTTCGTCCATCGTCGGCGGATTCACCAAACTGCCGAAAGAGAAAGATTTGGACGCGATGCTTCAGATCCTTTATGATATGCGGGCGGATATGACGGCAACGGTTGAACTGGCCGCCACTTTAAAATTTCCGCAGTTTGAAAGGGACATGGAATTTGTCGGACTGGTTTCCGACGATGCCGAGTATCCGATGTTGATGGGAGATATCGGCTCAACCGACGGAAAAAGAATAAACAAAAAAGATTATAAAAAGGCGACCAATGAGTTTGTGGTTCCTCATTCCAGCGCAAAGCACGCCAAATGGAACCGCGAATCCTATATGGTCGGCGCACTGGCCAGAGTTAACCTTAATGCAGGAAAGCTCCATCCCAAGGCAAAGGAGCTGGCCGCGGCTTTAGGCGTGAAACCAAAGGTTATTAATCCATATTTAAACACGGTTGCCCAGCTGATCGAATGCGTCCATTCGCTGGAAGATGGTATTCGTATCCTTGAAGAGTTTAAGAAAAACGGGGTCAATCAGGACGAGGTCGTTTTAGTCGGCTTAAACGAACAGGACCGGATTAAAGTTAAGCCGGGAATCGGAGTAGGGGCGGTTGAAGTTCCTCGCGGGATATTGTTCCATAATTATGAAGTTGACGAGAAGGGGATTATTATTAAAGCCAACTGTATTATTCCGACCAGCCAGAACGTCAACAATATTGAACATGACATGAGAAAATTGGTTCCGGAGATTCTTGATAAAACCGACGAAGAGATAACGCTTGCTTTGGAAATGCTCGTCCGCGCCTACGATCCCTGCATCTCATGCTCGGCGCACTTTTTAGATGTTAAATTCGTCGGCCGCTGAACTTTTTTCCTCTTCGGAAACCATTTTGGTGATCACCGTCGGCAATACTCTGCGCCATGACGACGGAGTAGGACCTTATATTGCGGAGCAAATCCTAAATCCTAAATCCGAAATCCTAAACAATATCAAAATTCTAAATACAAATGATAAACCGGAAAGCTCAATAGAAGAGGCAGTCAAAACCAAGCCGGCCAAAACGATCATAATTGATGCGGCGGATTTTGGGGGCAAAGTGGGAGAGGCCCGCATTATCGATAAAGAACATATTCCGCAAACGACTTTGAGTACTCATACCTTTCCGCTCCCCATAATTGCCAAAATGATAGAAGATGATACCGCCTCCCCGGTCTTTTTTTTGGGAATCCAACCTGCTAGAATGGACTTGGGGGAAGGGATTAGTCCGGAAGTAGAAAAGACAGCAAAGGAGATAATAAAGCTATGCACGAAATGCACCTGTTGAAGGATTTGTTAGAGGATATCTTGAAACACGCGAAGGATAATAAGATTAATAAAGTCGGTAAAGTCTATCTTAGGATGGGCGATTTTACCGAAATTAACGAAGATATATTGCGCCACTATTTTACCGAACATGCCAAAGGGACGATTGTAGATGGGGCGGAGGTCGTAATAGAAAAAAGTCCGACCAGGGAGTTGCGTTTAGTTTCTTTTGACGGAGAATAAAAAATGCTGCAACACGACCTTAAATTGGGCAACAATCTGCAGATGATGCTCTCTCCCCGCATGCTCAAGATGCTCAATATTTTGAGCCTTCCCTTTATCGAACTGGTTGAAAAAATCGACCGCGAATCCGAAGAAAATCCCTTCCTGGAAATAGAGAAGCCGGAAGTCCTTTTTGAATATATTAAATATCTTGGTTCAGACCGAAAGATTAAAAGAGAGGTAGATTTTTCGGAATACGACGGATTAAAAAACGTTGCCGCCAAAACGATTGGTTTGGAAGACCACCTTTTGGAGCAGTTGAAGCTGGTTGATTTGTCCGAAAAAGACCGGGCCTTGGCCGAAGAGTTTATTCACGCCCTTGATCCAAACGGCTATTTGAAAAATTTTGATGAGGTTGTCGGGCGCCTAAAAATAAAAAAAGAGAAAGCCGAAGAGATTTTATCCGTGATCCAGGGGTTTGAACCGGACGGGATTGCGGCGCGTGATTTAAAAGAATGCCTGTCTCTGCAGGTTAGGGAGCACAATTTTGACGATCCGGAACTTGAAGAGGTAATTATAAATATAATCAACCGGCATCTCGATCTGATCGCGGCCGGAAGTTATAAGGAGATCGCCGCCAAAGAGGATGTTTCCGAAGAAGACGTCGCCTGCGCCGCCCGGTTCATAAAAGAAAACTTAAATCCTTTTCCGGCCCGGGGATTTTCCGAAGCGGAGCGGGTCGTGGTCCCTTCTTTCGCGATAGAGGTTAAAGACGGGGAAATTGTTTCGACCAATCTTGAAGAGCGCTACGGACCGAAAATCAAGATCTCAAAAGAGTACGAGAAAATGCTGAAAGATCCCCGCACCGACCAAAATAGCCTGAAATTTTTAAAAGAACACTTCGAAAAAGCAAGTGAGATGATCGAAAACCTGGCGCGGCGCCGGGATACGGGGACCAAAATTATGGACATGATAACGGAGCGGCAGCGTAATTTTTTTCTTAAGGGGCCGGCCCATTTTCGGCCTTTAAGCCAAAAGGAAATTGCCGATTTTTTGGGACTGCATCCTTCAACGATATCAAGGGCGATTGCCGAAAAATACGTACAGACCAAAAAGGGAGTTTTGTCCCTCAAATACCTTTGTCCTCGCGGGATCAGGGGCTTTTCCCAATTCGAGATAAAAGAACAGATCAAAAAAATCATTGGAGAGGAAGACCCGAAAAAACCGTTTTCGGATTCTCAAATAGCGGGACAGCTCGGTTTAAACGGGATAAAACTAAGCCGCCGGACGGTGACGGCCTTGCGCGACGAGTTAAAGATCCCGACCTTTGGTATGAGGAAAAAATAATGGGAGAGGCAAAGTCCAGAATTTTAATAGTTGACGACGAAGAGCATCTGCGCGATTCTCTTAGCTTTCTGCTGGCTTCGCAGTACGATTTATTTTTCGCGGAAAACGGAGCCGAAGCGCTGGAGCAGGTTGCGAAAGCTTCCCCCGACCTGGTTTTGCTTGATATGCGCCTGCCGGACATCAGCGGGATTGAGGTGTTAAAAAGAGTTAAAGAGAACGATCCGTCGCTGGAAGTAATCATGGTTACCGCAGTCAACACTGTCAGCCAGGCGGTCGAAGCGATGAAGCTGGGAGCCTACGATTATCTAACCAAGCCCTTTGACATCGAAGCGATCCAGTCGATCATAGCCAAGGTACTGGAAAAACGGGTTTTAGAAAGAGAGAACCTTTATCTTAGGGAAGAAATCGAAAAAAGTCACCAGTTTGAAAAGATTGTCGGAAAATCAAGCGTCATGAAAGAAATTTTCGGGGTGATCTCACAGATCGCCAAAAAAGATATCACGGTCTTGATAACCGGTGAATCCGGCACCGGAAAAGAGCTGGTGGCGCGCGCCCTCCATAATTTGAGTCCCCGCCGGAACCGGCTTTTTGTCCCGGTCAATTGTGCCGCCATCCCGGAAAACCTGATTGAATCCGAATTGTTCGGCCATGAGCGGGGGGCGTTTACCGGAGCGATAGAAAGAAGGATCGGAAAATTTGAGATTGCCGATTCCGGAACCCTCTTTCTGGACGAGATCGGCAGTTTGCCGCTCAAACTGCAGGGGAAACTGCTGCGTTCCCTGCAGGAAAAGGAGATTGAACGACTGGGAGGGAACAAGCAGATCGGAGTTGACGTTAGGGTTATTTCAGCCAGCAACTGCGACCTGACGCGGGAAATTGAAAAGGGGAACTTCCGTTCCGATCTTTATTACCGCTTGAATGTCCTGCCGCTTAATCTTCCTCCGCTGCGAAACCGAAGGGAAGATATCGGTCTTCTGGCGGAGCATTTTATGCGGGTGTATAACCGTGAATTTGGCAAAAAGGTCAAAAGCGTTTCTCCCGAAGCGATGGAGCTGTTTATGAACTACCGCTGGCCGGGGAACGTGAGGGAACTTTCCAATCTGATGGAACGCCTGGTGGTATTAAGTCATGGCGACCATATCGGAACGGATAACCTGCCAAAAGAACTTTTTCAGGCAGAAGAGCAACCTTCAACCGACCAGACCGAAGAAGTTGATTTTAAAGAAGCGAGCCGGCGTTTTGAGTCGGCTTTCATAAAGAAAGCGATCGAAAAAGCCGGCGGGCAAAAGACCAAAGCGGCAAAAATGCTCGGCCTCCACCGCAACACCCTCCTCTTTAAAGAGAAAAAACTCGGCCTCTGATATGATATAATAATCGACGGAGGTAAATCATGAAACACGATATCAAAGATCCAAAGTTGAAGGCATTAGGGAAGAAAAGGATTGAATGGGCGGCGGAGGATATGCCGGTCTTAAAGCAGGTAAACGAAAAATTCGGTAAAAACAAGCCCTTAAAAGGACTGCGTATGTCGGCTTGTCTGCACGTTACCGCGGAAACGGCCAATTTGGTTCGCGCGTTGAAAGCGGGAGGAGCCGATGTGGTTCTCTGCGCTTCTAATCCTCTATCAACCCAGGACGATGTCGCGGCGGCGCTGACATTAGAGTACGGGATCCCGGTCTTCGCGATAAAAGGAGAAGATAACGATACCTATTATAAGCATATGCACGCGGCGCTGGCCCATTCACCGCATATAACGATGGATGACGGTGCCGACCTGGTTTCCACTATCCATACCGAATATGTCAATTTAATCCCCCAGATTATCGGTAGTATGGAAGAGACGACGACCGGGGTAATCCGGTTAAAGGCGATGGAAAAAGACGGAGCGCTAAAACTTCCGGTTATTGCGGTAAACGACGCCGCCACCAAAAATTTGTTTGACAACCGCTACGGGACCGGACAATCGACGATTGACGGCATTATCCGGGCGACCGATACCCTTTTGGCCGGAAAAAATGTCGTTACCGTCGGCTATGGCTGGTGCGGTAAGGGATTTGCCATGCGGGCGAAGGGGATGGGAGCGAATGTTATTGTTTGCGAAATAGACCCGGTTAAGGCAATTGAAGCGGTAATGGACGGATTCCGGGTGATGGAGATGGGAGAGGCGGCTAAAATTGGAGATATTTTTTGCACTTTGACCGGAAACATCCATGTTCTCCGCGCGGAACATTTCAAAAAGATGAAAGATTGCGCGATCGTTTGCAACTCCGGGCATTTTAACGTTGAAATTGATATTCCGGGATTAAAAAAGGCGGCCAAATCGGTTCGCAAAGAGGTCCGTAATTTTGTCGACGAATATATTTTGCCAAACGGGAATAGGATCCATCTTTTGGCCGACGGGCGTCTGATCAACCTGGCCGCCGCCGAAGGGCACCCCGCCTGCGTCATGGATATGAGCTTTGCGACTCAGGCCTTGGCCTCCGAATTCTGCGTGGAAAAAAGAGGGGAGCTAAAAAATCAAGTTTATTATGTCCCTGCCGAAATTGAAAACCATGTCGCAACTTTTAAACTAAAATCGATGGGAATTTCAATTGATAAGCTGACCGCCGAACAGAAAAAATATCTCGCTTCATGGCAGGAGGGGACCTAGTGGGGGATGAAGAAGAGCTGCTGCCGGAAAAAGTGGTTGAAAGCTTAAGGAAGCTACGGATAGACGAATACCGCCCCTGGCGCTACATTTTGTTTGTCTTTTTAGCCGGCATCGCCCGCGGGATCGGTTTCGCGCTGGGGATGACAATTATTTTGGCGGTGATCGTTTTTATTGTCACCAAGATTTTGACTACCCTGGTCAATTTTCCGCTGATCGGCTCCTATTTTGTCGAAATTTCGGACCTGATCCAATCTTACATTAAGACGATGAGAGTGAGATAGGTGTTTATTCGTCTGGCACTTCTGGTTTTTTTTCTCGACCAGCTTATAAAGTTTTTTGTCCACCGTTTTATGTATCCGGGACAGTCGTTCCCGATATTTAAGAATTTTCTCCATTTGACTTACGTGCAAAATCATGGGGCGGCTTTTGGTATCCTTTCCGGCT
Source organism: candidate division WOR-1 bacterium RIFOXYB2_FULL_46_45 (assembly GCA_001771585.1). GTDB lineage: Bacteria > Margulisbacteria > WOR-1 > XYC2-FULL-46-14 > XYC2-FULL-46-14 > XYC2-FULL-46-14. Next base: position 382,865 of record MEUE01000001.1, on the reverse strand, counting down.
GGCGTCTTACCCTGCTTTTGGTCGGTTTTGCGGCGTTAATTTTGATCGTTTACATCAACAACCATGTCAAGAAGAGGGATTTTTTGCATATCCCGCTGGCAATTATTTTGGGAGGAAGCCTGGGGAATATTTTTGACCGGCTTTTTCGTTCATATGTGGTCGATTATATCGATTTTCGTTTTTGGCCGGTCTTTAACCTGGCGGATATAATGATTAATGTCGGTTTTTTCCTGGTCCTGGTTCAGATCATACGTTCAAAGGGAGATGATTTTAAATAAGATGCATCCGGAACTTTTTACAATCGGTAGTTTTACCCTGCATTCCTACGGAGTTATGATTGCACTGGCTTTTTTGGCCGGGATAACGGCCTCGATTTTAATCGGAAAAAGAGAATCGATTTCGGCCGAAACGGTGCTTGACGGGGTTTTGTGGGTAATGCTTGCGTCGATTGTCGGGGCGCGGCTTTTTTATGTCGTTGAATTTTGGAACACCTTCTCTTCTCCCCTTGACATGTTAAGGGTGTGGGAGGGGGGATTGGTCTTTTACGGCGGGATGTTTTTTGGGGTTTTGGCCTTGATCCTGTTTGGTTTCACCAAAAAAATCCCGTTTCTGAAGATTTTGGATTTGGCCGCCCCCGCCACCGCGATCGGCTACGCGATCGGCCGGATCGGCTGTTTTTTAAACGGCTGCTGCCGCGGGATCGACGGTCACCCGGTCCAGCTCTATTCGACTATGATCTGGTCGGTCTTATTTGTTTTTTTGGTTGTTTTACACGGGCGGAAAAAGTTTGACGGCCAGGTTTTTTCCGTTGGCCTGATCTTATATTCAGGATATCGCTTCTTGATGGAATTCTTGAGGGTCAATCCCCGCTATCTTTTTAACCTAAGCGAAGCCCAGCTTATTTCAATCCTCTTTTTCCTCCTTGGCATAATCTTATATGCAAAAACAAAGACTCGATAAATTCCTTTCGGAAACCACCGAATTTTCCCGCTCGCGAATAAAAAAACTGATCGAATCCGGACACATTACGGTTAACGGGATAAAAGCGGAACCAAATTATAAGTTAAAAAAAGAAGACAAGGTGGATATTAATGTTCCTGAACCGGAGAAATCCAAGTTGGAAGCGGAAAATATTCCGCTTGATATTATTTATGAAGACAAAGATATTTTGGTTATCAACAAACCGCGGGGATTAACGGTCCATCCGGGGGCGGGGAACCGTTCCGGGACGCTGGTAAACGCACTGCTTCATCATTGCCGGGATTTGTCGGGGATAGGGGGCGTGGAGCGGCCGGGGATTGTGCATCGGTTGGACAAGGATACTTCGGGGATTTTATTGGTCGCAAAAAATGATAAGGCGCACCAAGTCCTTTCGGCGCAATTTAAGGATCGGACGATTCAGAAAACTTATCTGGCGATTGTGAAAGGGAATCCCAAAAAAGACGAAGGGACGATTGCGGAGCCAATTGGCCGCCACCCGGTGAACCGCAAAAAAATGGCGGTCTCTCATAAGGGGCGCGAGGCAGTGACGCACTATAAGGTTCTTAAACGATTTAAGGAGTACAGTTTGGTCGAATTGAAACCGAAAACGGGAAGGACGCATCAATTACGCGTGCACCTGGCACATATTGGGCATTCGATACTTGGGGATCCGGTTTATGGCAAGGGAAATGCGCAGTTGCTGCATGCTTATAAGATAAAATTTACTCATCCTCGCACGGAGAAAGAGCTGGAATTTGAGGCCAAACTGCCCGATGACATGCTAAAATTGATATAAGATGCTGCTTGCGATTGATGTCGGAAATTCTACGACCACTTTTGGCTTGTTTGAAGGGGTTAGGGATAATTCCCCACATTTAAATGTGGGGAATATTCGTCAAAGATGGGGGGTTGAAACCAAGAAGCTTTCCCATAATCTGCCAAACTTTTCTGGAGACGTCATCGTCTCTTCCGTCGTCCCCAAGGCTGACAAAATAATTAAAAAGAGATTTCCCCAAGCCCATTTTGTCACCGCAAAAAATATAAAAGGAATAAAAGTCAAAGCCAAGAAGTCAGAAGTAGGGGCGGATAGGGTAGTGAACGCTCTGGCGGCGTATAAATTATACGGCGCGCCTTCAATTGTCGTTGATTTTGGCACCGCAACGACCTTTGATATGATTTCCGCCAAAGGGGAATACCTGGGCGGAGCGATTTCTCCCGGGATCGGATTAGCCGCTAAGATTTTACATCAAGCCACCGCGAAGCTTCCCGAAGTTGTACTTGCCCCCCCCAAAAGGCTAATCGGAAAAAACACCAGAGAGGCGATACTTTCGGGATTGGTTTACGGATATGTTTCGTTGGTTGAAGGGATGATTGCTAGAATTAAATCCGAAACCCTAAACTCTAAACAAATCCGAAATCCTAAATCTAAAATTCAAATAATAGCAACCGGCGGATTTGCCGGACTAATCGCGAAACATGCCAAAGTGATTGATATAGTGGATCAGGATATTACTTTGAAGGGTTTAATGCTTCTAAAAACCGGATGAAATTGTCAAGCTCTTGTCTGCCGAAATAATACAACCAGTCTTCTACTATCTTCAATTCTCTCATTCCTTCGGTCAATTTTTATGATATTTCTTGTGTGTGGCCTTTTTGCTTTTTCCGGTGAACTAACATGCTTCTTAAGCTTCTTGATGAGGCGTTAAGATTTCCAACGAAATCCTGCCATAACAAAGGAGTTGCTGGACCATTGGGATAATACGTGACATTATGAAATTCTTTTAAAACTTGTTCCTTGTATAAATTAGCTACTTGGTCTCTGTCATAATAGGGATGGTAAGATTGGTTGGCAAAAGAGTCTCGCAAAGCCTTTAAAATATCCAGTATTTCCAATTTATGTACGGCGTTTTCTCGATAGAGGGTGCTGTTTAATCTGCTTCTGTACCCGACAACTTGAGGGGAAACATGAAAAACTCTCATAATATGGTTTCGTCTTATTATCAGTAAAATTTCACTTAATTTTGAAATCTAGATGGGTTATAATGAAATAAGCATATCAGGTTATCAGGAGATCGGTGGGTGGTAAATCGGGCAATCAGGATATCAAGGGGATTTTGCCCGATTTTCTGATCTGCTGATACCCTATATAAGGAGCCAACATGACCGAAGAAATTAATGATTTGATCAAAGGGCGATTGCAGAAACTGGATGAATTTAAGGCCGCGGGGGTCAATCCGTATCCTTATACATATAATATAACGACTAACTCCAAAGAAATTAAGGACAAATACGAAAAACTGGAAGGACACGATGAAAGTCCCGAAGAGGTCTCAATTGCCGGACGGCTAATGACCAAGCGCGGACACGGCAAAACCTGCTTTGCTCATCTACAAGATGGAATCGGTAAAATCCAGATTTATGCCAAACAGGAGGCTTTGGCCGATAGTTATGAATTATTCCAAAAGCTCGATACCGGAGATTTCATTGGTGTAAAAGGGAAGGTCTTCCGTACCAAGACCGGAGAGCTGACTATTCGTGTCGTAGAATGGCAGCTTCTGGCGAAATCGGTCCATCCGCTCCCCGAAAAATGGCACGGACTGCAAGACAAAGAACTTCGCTACCGCCATCGCTATGTCGACCTGATGGTCAATCAAGAGGTAAAAGACCTTTTTGTCAAACGGAGCAAAATCGTCTCTCAAATCCGCAAATTTTTGGAGGAGCGGGGCTTTATGGAAGTTGAGACTCCGCTGCTGCATGTTCTGCAGGGCGGGGCGGCCGCCACTCCATTCAAAACTTATCACGATGCCTTAAGCATGCCGTTATTTTTGCGGATTGCTCCCGAACTTTATCTGAAGCGTTTACTGGTTGGCGGGTTTGAAAAAGTATTTGAACTCGGCCGGGTCTTCCGCAACGAGGGGATGTCCTATAAACACAATCCCGAATATACGATGCTGGAAGTTTACCAGGCCTATGTCGATTATAACCATATCATGGAGATGACCGAAGAATTGGTAACTTTTGTTTTAAAAGAAACACTGGGGACATTGGAAGTTGAATATAAAGGGCACAAGTTGAATTTTAAACGGCCGTGGAAAAGGATTACTCTAATTGATGCCCTGCGTGAGCATGGGGGAGTAGACCTTACAGGAAAAAACGAGGGAGAAATAAGAGAGATAGCAAAGAAGAAAGGGATTGAAGGGGCAAACGAATTAGGATTTGGCAAATTGATAAACGTCCTTTATGATAAATTTGTCGAAGCCGATTTTATACAACCGACCTTTGTGATCGATCATCCACTGGAAACTACTCCTCTGGCAAAAAAGAAACGGGATGACGAAAATAAAGTTGAACGTTTTGAGCTGATTGTTGCCGGGATGGAGATCGCCAACGCCTTTTCCGAATTAAACGATCCGATCGACCAGAGAGGGCGGCTTGAAAAGCAATCCAATTTAAAAGCGGCCGGGGACAAAGAGGCCGAATCGATGGACGAAGATTTTCTTTTGGCCCTTGAATACGGGATGCCTCCCGCCGGCGGGCTTGGGATCGGCATCGACCGACTGGTCATGATCGCAACCGGCGCGGAATCGATTAGAGATGTCTTATTGTTTCCCCACATGAGGCCGTTGGGATAACCGATGAAAGTCATCGACGCCTTAAAAAGGGACAAGCAAACGCTCTCCTTTGAATTCTTCCCTCCCAAGACCGAGGAACAGGAGAAGAAGCTCTTTGAGGTTATCGGAAAACTTAAGGAATATAATCCCGATTTTGTTTCGGTAACCTGCGGCGCGCTGGGGACCACCCGGGATAAGACGACCTTTTGGACCAAAGAGATAAAAGACAAATTCCATATTACGCCTGTGGCGCATTTGACCTGCGTGGCCGAACCGCGCGATCATATTAAAGTTCATCTTGACCAATTGGATAAAATTGGTGTCAACAACGTTTTGGCTCTGCGGGGGGACCCTCCGCAGGGGCATTCCAGGTTTGTTCCGGCACTAAAGGGCTGCCGCTATGCCAAAGAATTGGTCGCTTTGATCAAAAAAGAGAAGCCTGATTTTTGCGTCGGGGTGGCGGGGTATCCCGAAGGGCACCGCGAAGCGGAAAATATTGAGAAGGATACCGAATACCTGAAACAAAAGGTGGAGGCGGGGGCGGAATATATCATCACCCAGCTCTTTTTTGAGGCGGAGCTCTTTTTGAAATTTGAAGAGAGATGCCGGAAGGCGGGGATCACTGTCCCGATTCTTCCGGGGATAATGATCATCAACAGCTTTAAGCAGATCACAAAGATGACCGAGCTGTGCGGGGCGAGCATTCCCGATGAAATCATGCGGCAGATCAACCGGCACCAGGGGGATCAAAGCGCGATTGAAAAGATCGGGATCGAAGAGGCCTCAAAACTCTGCGCGCGGTTGAAACAGGAAGGAATTCCGGGCTTGCATTTCTTTGTGTTGAACCAGGCGGGTCCTATTGCTGTCGTCCTCCAACAACTATCTCTTTAATCCGGATAGTCGGCTGAGCGTCGCCGACCGGAGCATGATCGTATTTGCCGCAGACGCCGGTTTGGAAGCCCAGGTCGGTTCCGACCATATCGATTGTTTCAAGGACTTTTGGCCCGTTGCCGGTTAGAATCGCCCCGCGGACCGGATGTTTAACTTTCCCGTCTTCTATCACATAGCCCTCGGTGACATCAAAAACAAAATCACCGTTAGTGACATTTACTTCCCCGCCCCCCATATGTTTGACCAGGAGTCCATTTTTGATCGACGCGACGATCTCATCCGGGTTGCTCTTTCCCGGAGCGATGATAGTATTGGTCATTCTGGGGATCGGCTTGCTCAAATACGATTCGCGCCGGCCGTTCCCGGTCTCTTTTATCCCCAGCAGTTTCGCGTTGTACTTGTCGGACATGAAGCCTTTTAGTATTCCGTTTTCTATCAGGATAGTTTTTTGTCCCGGGGTCCCTTCATCGTCAAAATTAAAGGTCCCGTATTTACCTCTGATTGTCGCGTCGTCAATGACGGTTACCAACTCTGACGCTACCTTCTTCCCGATATTATTCCCATAGATTGAAGTTCCTTTATAGATAAAATCGGCTTCGAGAGCGTGTCCGCACGCTTCATGGACCATTGTCCCTCCGGCGGTGGAATGCAAAACGACCATCATCCGGCCGGCGGGGGCGTGGGGGGCATCGAGCATCAGGAGAGCTCTTTCGGTCGCCTGTCGTGCTTTCTCTTCCGGGTTATATTCTTCAATCAATTCAAAACCGACGGTTCCTCCCGGAGCTTCGTAGCCGGTCTGCAAAATGTTCCCTTTGGCCGCAATGACGTTGATATAGTATCTGGTCCGGATCCGGTTATCTTCGATGTAAATTCCGTCGGAGTTGGCGATTGTTACCGCCTGGTTTGAATCGAGGTATCTTACGGTTACCTGGACGATTTTATCCCCGTAACTTCTTGCGGTCTTGTTTAAAGTTTCAACCAGCGCCACTTTTTCTTCAATCGCGACTTCATGCGGTCTGCGCTTGACCGCTATTCCGTGCGGTGGTATGCTGGCGACCAAATCGAAAGTTTTTTTTCGGCTTGATCCGGAAAAGGCGGCGGCGGTCTCCCGGGCGACTTTTTTTAATTCGTCCAGGGTTACAAGGGATGTGCTCCCGTAGGAGATGATTTTATCTTTTATGACGCGGATTCCGGCCCCGTGTGAATTGCCGGTTACGATTTTTTCGATCTTGTTGTCTTCGCAGGCGACGGTGGTTCCGTTCTCATCCTCAATAAATATTTCGGCAAAGTCGCCGCCGGTCTCAAGCGCTAGATGGAGAATTTCTTCAAGTTCGGATTTGGAAAGCATGACTCATTATAGCAAAAAAAAGTGAAATTTTTGGTGGAAAGTGAAGATAAATAAATAGTATGAATATAGGATTAATGGTTGGAAATAGAAGCAGGGTGGCAATGTCTCCTCCTTGTCAGTCGAATGGCAAACCGGGCTATGCTGTCTGGTATCGCTGGGATAGCACCCAAATGGTCGAATTTGAACATCCTTCCATAGGGAACAGAGAGGATGTAAGGTGGCTTGTTAAGGCGGACTTTTATGATTTGTTGGGGGATACGGGTGTTCCTAGAGTAGCGGTTTTAAGTGCCTCTTTGAATCAAATTAATACCGGCGGAGTGTGGGGCTATATGATGCATAATATGCTACCGGATAATTCTTTGTATTTTTCATCTATTTATTTTAAAGATGGAAAGCGGGTGTTTGTCGGTAGGGGAATGAGTAATGATATTTATGATTCCAGGCAAGATCCTTTGCTGCCAGATGAGGCTGTCCATATCCGCGTCCCGCGGACTATTGATTTTAAACCATTGCCAATTGAGAATGGGACTCAATATAAGCCGTTAACAATTAGTTTTGATCCTCAAACCCAAACCTACAAAGTATGTTTTACTTATTATGATTCATCATATAAGACCAAAAAATCTATAGCAGTAAGTTCTACAAGAGACTTTATTGGGCTCTGGCCGGTAGGAATAGATGGAGGGATCAATATTGACCGATTAATAGCAGTTGTTCCTAGTGCAGAGTATGTACGGGGCAATTTGCCTCCAGATGCCCATTTACCAAGATCAAGAAGTTTATTTTTATTTGGTGATTTTTAATTAAAGAGTTAATTTTTTTTGCATAGAATAGATAGGAGATATATTTAAAGCATGTTAAAACAAGTAATTCATAGGGGATTAAGTGGTCCTTCTGGGACACGTGGAATATCTATTCCTAATTCTGGTCCTGTTCAAGAAATCAGTGAAATGAGTGTCCAGTTAAACGGCAAAGGAATAAGATTTAGAATGAGCGGGAACAGGTACAAGATAGATGTTAATGGTTTCGTTGAGGTTATGCGTTCATATCTGCATGCTTGTAAACCAGAACGATTGCCCGACATTGTGGAATTAACAGCAAATGAGGAGATTGCGGAAACAAGAGGATGGGATGATGTTGCTTCCTGTGCGGTAGAACGCCTAGTCGTTTCCGATCTATATGTTGCCATATGGATTGAGTTTTTTAGACATACTCAAAATTCACGATTATCATTGGATGCTTTTAGCGCCGATTTATCAAAGAAAAATATACCGGTCACGAATGAAAAGTGGTTGAGCTATGTTTTAAAAAACCATCCGGCGATAGCGATTGACGGGCGGCTTATATCAAAAAGAGAGATGGAAGGAAAGATTGAGGATAGGATAGTTGCACTTATAAAGGAAGAAGGAGTTGATTTTGTTCGTGGGAAGATTTATAAATTAACCGGCGGGAAAATCACTATTCCTGATGAAAATATCCGTCCCGCTTTATCATTGGATTTTGTCGAAAGACATTTTAATTTGGCCAATCATGTGGCGGGTTATTATCTTCGAGAGAAAGATTCTTTTTATTGTGTCGGACCAGGGATTTTTGGCTTGGCGAATGAATGGGATCCGATAGTAGAAGGACTTTTACCTGTACCAATTCCAGAAAAAACAGGAAAAAAATTAAAAGCATCTAAGGTTTTTGAGGCAATTTGGAACACTTGTTTACTTTGTGGCAACCAATTGCTGCTTCCAACCGCTTTGCATCTTGCTATGGTTAGGAATCAGTATTTATTTGATAAAAATGGCGTATTTAGAGTGTTGAAGGAAACATTGTATAATGATTATCTTGAGAAGATAGGAGCTGAAGTCCATCTTAACACTAGCTTTTTAACGGAATGGAGAGAGCAGTACGCAGAAAGATAAATTATTTGGCCCCGCTCCAGCTCTCCCCAACCCCGACATCCACTTTAAGCGGCACCGAAAGTGGAATAGCGGATTCCATCGCCTCCACCACGATTTTTTGGATGGATTCTAGTTCATTGTCCGGAACTTCAAAAACCAATTCGTCATGCACCTGAAGAATGAGCATATAATCCCCACAATTAATTGTGGGGTATTTCTTCCATATATTAACCATCGCCACTTTTATCAAATCGGCAGCCGTCCCCTGCACCGGCGTATTTATCGCCGTACGCTCGGCGAAGGATTTGAGCGACTGGTTCGGACTGTTTATATCCGGTAATTCCCTCTTTCTCCCCAGCATCGTCTCAACATAACCCTTTTCCTCTGCCTCCTTAATAGTCTTGTCAATAAATTTTTTTACTCCCTTATAGCGCTCAAAATACTTGTCAATAAACTCTTGCGCCTCTTTCCGCCCGATCTTTAAACTCTTGGCCAATCCAAAGGCGCTCTGGCCGTAGATGATCCCAAAATTGATCGCTTTCGCCGCAGAGCGGGAAATGCCGAGGCTGTCGGCAGTCGCCTGGTGGATGTCTTTGTCTTCTTTAAAATCTTTGATCAGCTGTTCATCCTGACTCAGGTGGGCCAGAATGCGAAGCTCGACCTGCGAATAATCCGCAACCAATATCTTGTATCCTTCTTTTTGCGGGACAAAGGCGGAGCGAACCTTTTTTCCAAGCTCGCCGCGGATCGGGATATTCTGCATGTTCGGATTGGAACTTGAAAGCCGCCCGGTGGCGGTGATCGTTTGGTTGAAATTGGCATGAATCCTGCCGGTATCTTTCCGCACCAGTTCGGGAAGGACGTCGACATAAGTCGATTTTAGTTTTGCATAGGTGCGGTACTCCAAAAGTTTTGCCGCGATCTCAAATTTGGCCGACAACTCTTCCAAGACCGACGCGTCGGTCGACGCTCCGGTCTTGGTCTTTTTGACGATCGGTATTTTCAGTTTTTCAAAAAGAATTACCGCCAGTTGTTTTGGTGAATTAAGATTAAAGGTCTCTCCTGCAATCGCGAAGATGTTCCGCTCCAAATCCTTCATCTCAATTTCAAGCTCTTTGGAGATTTTATTTAAAATTTTGGTGTCGACATAAACCCCATTTTTCTCCAGCTCAACCAAAACCGAAATCAAGGGCATCTCCACATCATGGAATAATTTCCGAAGGCGAGAATTCGAATTCTCGCCTTCGGTGAATAATTTTTCAAACTCCTCTTTTAATCCGATCGTCGCGTCGGCATCGGAGCAGGCATACTGGGCGGCCAGATCTTTCGGCACTTCGGAGAAATTTTTATATTCGGCATCTTTTCCGATCAGCTCGTCCAGCCGGATCATTTCATGCCGTCCCAGGTAGCGGGCGGCGGCCGCTTTCAGGTTCAGCTGGTCCGAATTAGGATCAAGCAGATAGGCGGCGACCATGGTGTCGAAATAGGGTGGGGCGACCTTGATGCCGTATTTCAGCAGGACCTCGATATCGTATTTGATGTTGTGGCCGGCTTTAAGTTTATTTGATTCGAGGATTGATTTGAATAATTGAAGGCGAGAATTCGAATTCTCGCCTTCAATAGGAATATAAAACGCTTCTCCGGGTTTAACGGAAAACGAAATGCCGATCAAATTCGCATCCAAAGCAGAGACCGAATCGGTTTCGGTATCAAAAGCGAAAGAATCGGCCGCTTCCAGTTTTTTGATCAATTCCTGCAGTTTATTTTCGGAATCGACGCAATGGAAATCAAATTTGGAAATTTGTTCCCTCTTTTCTTCAAGAGTTTGTTTGGAGTGTTTATGGTTGGAATACTTTTTTATCAGGGAACCAAATTCGAATTTTTCAAAAACCCGCACCACTTTGTCCCAGTCGATCTTGTATTTTTCCTGGTTCTTAATTTTTATCTCTATCGGAACATCGGTCTTGATCGTCCCCAGCATTCGACTCAACAGGGCCATCTCTTTTCCTTCCTCAACTAATTTTCTAATGCGTTCCTTTTTGATTTTATCCGAATGTTCAAAAAGGTTATCCAATGATTCGAATTCATGTAATAGTTCCAACGCGGTCTTTTCTCCGATCCCTTTTATCCCGGGAATATTGTCGGACGAATCGCCTTTTAGCGCCTTCAAATCGATCAGTTGTTCCGGCTCCAGGTTATATTGGGCCTTGATCTCTTTTTTGCCGTAGACGACGATATCGGAGATCCCTTTGCGGGTGGTCCGCAATTTAATTTTATCGGTCACCAATTGGAGTGGGTCTTTATCACCCGATATTATTTCAACGTTGTAGCCCTCTTTTTCCGCCTCTTTGGCCAAGGTTCCGATCACATCGTCCGCCTCATATCCTGCCATTTCAAAGATGGGGATATCAAACGCTTCCGCCACTTCTTTTATATACGGCATCTGTTGGTGGAGGGTGGGGGGGGCTTTTTCACGAGTTGCCTTGTATTCCTTATATTCTTTGTGCCGAAAAGTTGGCTCTTTCAAGTCAAAAGAGATCGCGACATAGTCCGGCTCCTCTTCCAGAATTTTTAAAAGCATCGAAGTAAAGCCGTAGATGGCATTGGTCACAATGCCGGTTGAGGTTTTCATCGTATCGGGCAGAGCGTAGAAGGCGCGATAAGCTAACGAGTTTCCGTCTATGAGGAGGGCTTTCATGGGGCTATTTTAACACTTTTAAGATTTTTCGCCCAGTTGATACCTTATAAAGCGGCGGATGACGATATTCTCACCGATCTTGGCGGCGATTTCGCCCAAAAGATCGTTGATCGTTTTCTTGGTATCTTTAATGAATGGCTGTTCAAGCAGGCAGACTTCTTCATAAAACTTTTTGACCCGGCCTTCAATAATCTTTTCCAGCGCCTTTTCCGGCTTTCCTTCTTCTTTGGCCTGGTGGATCAAAATATTCTTTTCGTGCTGGACGACCCCTTCCGGGACATCCTCTCTGGTAATATATTCGGGGTTTTGTGCGGCAATCTGCATGGCGACATCTTTCACAAAGGCCTGAAAATCGTCGTTTTTGGCGACAAAATCGGTTTCGCAGTTAACCTCGACTAAAACCCCGATCTTCCCACCGGTGTGGATATAAGAGGCAACCTGTCCCTGTGCGGCAACTCTTCCGGACCGTTTTGCGACTCCCGCCAGCCCCTTTTTCCTTAAAAGGTCGGCGGCGGCTTCCATGTCGCCGTTCGTTTCGGTGAGCGCTTTTTTGCAGTCCATCATCCCGCAGCCGGTCTTTTCTCTCAATTCCTGAACAATTTTTGAAGTAATGGTTGTCATTTTATAAGCCGATCCTTTCTTCTTCTTCCGCTATTTTGGGGATTGGAGGAGTCAGTTCTTCCAGCCGCTCTTCCTCCGTTACAACCAGAGCTTCTTCGCTTAACGGCTCCTGAGCCGCTTCTGTTCCTTCTTCAATCGGAACGGCGATTTCGGGGGTTCTTTCCGCTTCCGGTTTCAAAAGCTCCCGTCCGGCCATTACTGCGTCGGCAATAATCGTGGTCAAAAGTTTGATCGAACGGATGGCATCGTCGTTGGCCGGGATCGGAAATTCAATCTGGTCGGGATCGCAGTTGGTGTCAACCACCGCGATTACCGGGATATTAAGCCGCTTTGCCTCTGCCAGTGCGGTTTGTTCTTTTTTGGTGTCGATTATAAAGATGACTGCGGGAGCCGCTTTCATGTCGCGGATCCCGTCCAGACCGCGAATCAGCTTGCGGCATTCGCGGCGAAGCGCGGCAATTTCTTTTTTAGGGAGCTTTTCAAACATCCCGTTGGTCTCCATCTGCTCGATCTCTTTCATTCGGGCGATATTTTTCTGAAGGGTCTTAAAATTAGTAAGTGTTCCGCCGAGCCAGCGGTCTTTCACGAAAAACATCCCGCAACGCTTGGCTTCGGCCTCAACCGCTTCCTGCGCCTGTTTTTTTGTCCCCACAAAAAGAACCGTTCCTCCTTTTTTAACCGCCGCTTCGATAAAGCGGTAGGCCTTTTCAATCAAAGGGATGGTCTTGTGCAGGTCGATAACGTGGATATTGTTCCGGGACGAATAAATAAACGGGGACATCTTGGGATCCCAGCTTTTGCTCTGGTGGCCAAAATGTACCCCCGCCTCCAAAAGTTCTTTCATCGTTACAATAGACATATTTTATAAAACCTCCTATTTAAGATTAATTTTACCATAAAAAAAATGGCCTTGCAATCCCTTGAAATAGCGGTTGACTTTTTGAAAACCTGCTCTTATACTTATATTAATCTTGGAGGTATAAATCATGGTAGAAAACCTGTTGAAAAGGGCAAAAGTATTTATGGGACTTGAAACCGAAGAAGAAGAGAATCGCGCTTCGGCCAGCCAGCTTGATATCGGATCGATCTTAAAGGGGAGAAGAGAAGCGGTAAAAGAGAAGACCGAATGCCTCTGCGAGATCATGCTTTATGAGCCCAAGGTTTACGAGGATTCGCTTTCAATTTCCGGCAGTTTGAGAGGAGGTTCTCCGGTTTTGGTAAACCTAAAAAACCTTGATCCTTCCGAAGGGACGCGTTTGATCGATTTTGTCTGCGGGACCGCTTACGCGATTGACGGCCACATGGTCAAGATTGCGGAGACCATTTTTCTTTTCACTCCGAACTCCGTCAGGGTGACAGAAGCGGAAGAAAAAGGTATACTGGAAGAAGGGGTTTCTCCTTTTGGTGAACGAAAAGACAGCTTCTTTGGCCGATAGTAAGAAATTATCAATTAACAATTTTCAATGATCAATTAATGTGTGCTTCGCACATTATAATCATGCCGAAGGCATACCGTAATTGAAAATTGAGCATTGATAATTGAAAATTCAAAAAAAAGACATGAAGAATCTTCATCATTCTAAACTGGCATTTATCGGCGGCGGAAAAATGGCCGAAGCAATTATCAAGGGCTTGCTTTCTTCAAAAGCCGCCGTTCCTTCGCAGATTATGGTTTACGATAAAGATAAAAAAAGGATCAAGCACCTGGTTTCCTCCTATAATATAAAAGGAGCCGCTTCCAATCCTGCCCTGGTAGCGGCCGCGCGGATTGTGATCCTGGCGGTCAAGCCGCAAGATATGCTGAAGGTGTTGGATGAGATTTCTCCCTATGCCAGCAAACATCAGATGTTTATTTCAATTGCCGCCGGGGTTACGATCGGCGCACTGCAGAAAAAGCTAAAAAAAGTTCCGCTCCTGCGTGCCATGCCTAACTCTCCGGCGATGGTTGGCTGCGGGATAACGGCGCTTTCTCATGGCCAGTTTGCCGCCGAAGGGGATTTGAAACTGGCGGAGCTGGTCTTTTCAACCGTCGGCGAGACCCTTTTTGTTCCGGAAGAATATATGGACGCGGTGACCGCACTTTCCGGTTCCGGTCCGGCCTTTGCCTATCTTTTCCTGGAAGGATTGATCGACGGGGCGATCCGTTCCAATCTTCCTCCTTTAACGGCCCGGCGGCTGGCGCTGGCCATGATAAAAGGGGCTCTTTGTATGGTGGAAAAGACCGAACATCACCTGTCGGCCCTGCGCGATATGGTCACCTCCAAAGGAGGGACCACCGAAGCGGGCTTAAAAGTATTGAAAAAGTATAAATTTAAAAAGGCGGTAGAAGAAACGCTCCTGGCCGCGGCCAGGCGGTCGAAAGAACTTTCCAAATGAAGCTTTTAATTGCCGGAACCAGCGGATTGGATACGATAGAAACTCCCTTTGGCAGAAAAGAGAATATCCTGGGAGGATCGGGAATCCACGCGTCAATCTCGGCCAGCTTTTTTGGACCGCTCTCTCTACTTTCAATTGTGGGAGAGGATTTTCCAACTACCCAGGTTGATTTTTTGGAAGGGAGGGGGATTGATACCCGGGGGATAAAAAAAGCTTCCGGAAAAACGTTCCACTGGGAAGGTTCTTATGAATACGATATGAATCATGCCCACACCAAAAAAACCGATCTAAATACTCTGCTCAATTTTGATTCCCGGCTTTCTCCGGAGCTTAAAAAGGCGGAATATGTTTTTCTGGCCAATCTTGATCCCGATCTCCAGCTAATGGTAATAGAACAATTGGAAGCCCCCAAATTTATCGCCGCCGACACGATGAATTTTTGGATCGAGAGCAAAAGAAGCTCTCTCCATAAACTAATCAAGAAAGTTGATTTTATGCTGTTGAACGAAGGAGAGGCGCGGCAGTTTATGGAAACGCCGAACCTTCCTTTGGCTGGGCGGCGGATTTTGGAGCTGGGGGCAAAGGGAGCAATAATAAAGAAAGGAGAACACGGGGCGGTGGTCTTTACCCCCGACGCTTTTTTCTCCGCGGCCTCTTATCCGCAGGAAGAATTGAAGGATCCGACCGGGGCGGGGGATTCTTTTGCCGGCGGTTTTATCGGCTATCTGGCCCAAAGCGGCGATTTGAGTCCCGGCAATATCCGTACCGCGGTGATCTTCGGGTCGGTGATGGCTTCTTTTAACGTGGAAGATTTCGGGCCTGACCGGATGAGGAGGTTAACGCATCGGGAAATTAAAAAACGTTTTGACGAATTCAAGCGATTTTCACACTTTGATGAGGAGGAAAAATGTTGGAAGAATTTAAACTGGTAGGAAAAAAACTTTTTGAGGAAGGATTGATCACTTCGCACGGGGGGAATATGAGCGTGCGGCAGGGGGATAAAATATTTATCACCGCCCACGGGAGCATGCTTTCGGAATTGAAAGACGAAGATATCATTGAGGTTTCTTTGGCGGAGGGTGATCCAAACGACGGCAAGGCCTCTTGTGAATTGGTGGTCCATCGGGCGATTTACAAGGGGTCCAAAGCGCAGGCAATCGTCCACGCCCATCCGGCCGAAGCAATCGCCCTTTCAATCCAGGAAGATCGCATTATTCCGCAAGACGCGGAGGGGCGTTTTTATACCCGGGTGGTACCGGTCGTGAAGCCCAAAGAAGCGATTGCCTCTGCCGAAGCGGGGAGGGAGCTGGGAACGGTTTTTAATAGTTCCTATCGGGCCGCCATGATCAGGGGGCACGGCTCTTTTGTAATCGGTGAAAATTTGCTGGATGCCTATAAGGTTACTTCGGCTTTGGCCGCTTCAGCCAAAATTATTGTGGCGCTAAAAATGATCACTCGGCCGATCCCGCAGAGCGCTCCCAGGAAAGAAGATCCGTACAAGAAAAGATCGGTCATTCCGACCGGGATCGGGATCATGGGGCGCCGGATGCCGTACCACAAAAGATGATTGAAAAAGCGCGCCGCTTTGCCGAAGAAAAACATAAGGACCATAAGCGGCTTTCGGGCGAACCCTTTATAACCCATCCGATCGAGGTAGCCCGGATTTTGACCGAATTGGAGCAGGATGAGCCGACCATCTGCGCCGCCCTTCTACACGATACGATTGAAGATGCCGGGGTGACGGTTGAAGAGATCTCCCGCCTTTTTTCACCCGAGATTGCCGAGCTGGTTTCCGGTGTGACCAAGCTGGGACAGCTGGTTTACGAATCAAAAGAAGAGCGCCAGGCGGAAAATTTCCGCAAGATGTTTATCGCGATGGGGCGCGACTTGCGGGTCATAATAATCAAGCTGGCCGACCGCCTCCATAATATGCGCACTCTGCAATACTTGAGTCCCAAAAGGATCAGGGAAAACGCCCTTGAAACCAGGGAGATCTACGCGCCGCTGGCCCACCGGCTGGGGATGTGGAAATTAAAATGGGAGCTGGAAGATCTCTCCTTTCAATACCTGGAGCCGGAACAATTCGCGGATATCAACAAAAAGGTCGCGGAGAGCCGCGGTTCAAGGGAAGAATACATTAATCGGTTTCAGGCCGAGGTCAAGGCGCTGCTTGATAAAGTCAATATTCCTTCGACAATTTACGGAAGGGCCAAGCACTTTTACAGCATCTATCAAAAAATGCTGGCGCGCGGGATTGAATTCGAAGAAATTTACGATTTGACCGCGGTTCGGATCATTGTTGATTCGGTTAAAGAATGCTATGCGGTTTTGGGGATTATCCACGCCGCCTGGAAGCCGATTCCGGGAAGGTTCCGCGATTATATCGCGGTTCCCAAAAGCAACGGTTATCAATCGCTCCATACTACGGTGGTTGGAGAAGGGGGGCGGCCGGTTGAGATCCAGATCCGCACCAAAAAGATGCACCGGGTGGCCGAATACGGGATCGCGGCGCACTGGGTTTATAAAGAGAAAACGACCGACCGTGAGTTTGACCTCAAGATGTCCTGGTTCCGCCGCCTGCTGGAAAATCAGAGCGAGCTGAAGGATGCCAAGGACTTTATGGAAAGTTTAAAAATCGACCTTTTTACGGATGAGGTCTTTGTTTATACACCCAAAGGGGATGTTTTTCAGCTTACGGTTGGCTCAACCCCTGTTGATTTTGCCTACCATGTTCACACCCAAGTCGGGCACCGGGTAGCCGGCGCCAAGGCGAACGGACGGATTGTGCCTCTTGACTACAAGCTCCAGAACGGCGACATTATCGACATCATAACCGGAAAAGTCGATCAGCCGTCGCTTGACTGGCTTAATTTTGTCAAAAGCGCCAATGCCCGCTCCAGGATAAAAAACTGGTTTAAAAAACATCGAGAAGAAGAGTATGTCGCGGAGAAAAAGATTGAAGAGACCCGGCCGGTTGAGATCAGCAAGCCACACAAGCGTAAGATCGTTTTGGGGATCAAGGTGAGCGGGCTCGAAAATGTTTCAACCCGGATTTCCAAATGCTGCAAGCCGCTTCCCGGGGACCGGATCATCGGGATTGTGAGCAGCGGCAAAGGGGTCTCCGTCCACAAGGCCGCCTGTCCGACTTTGGCCCGGCAGAAAGTGAACAAAGAGAAGCTTGTTGAAGTCGAGTGGGATTTGAGCCGGGACAGTTTTTATCCGGTTGAGATTGAGGTGGAGGCGTTTGACCGGGTGGGGGTCTTTAAGGATATTTTATCGCAGATTTCAAATACCGGAACCAACGTCTCTTCGGCTTCGGTCACCACCAAACGGGGCAGTTCGGCCTTTTTAAATATAATCGTTGACGTAAAGAATGTCGAGCACCTCCAAAAAGTTACCGCCTCCATCCGCTCTGTTTCCGATGTTTATGACGTAAAAAGGGCGGGGTAGCGAAACAGGGTGAAATTTTTTTTAGAATATACAGATAAAATAATATGGGAGAAAGATTAGATGCTGGTGTAAAAGATGTCTCTTTTCCGAAGAGTGGGGGAGTTTACTCTTCTGTCCAGGGTAAAAAAAGCGGAAAATTTGCGGCGCGTGCCAAAAAAGAAGATGATTTTAAAAACTATCATCCTGCCGCCTGCCGGAGAAATGGCGCCTTCGGAAAAAACAAAGGATTTCTTGTCGGTCTTTTGGATAAATTACCTAAGCCCGAATACGCAAAAAAAGCCTATGCCGAATTAAACAAGGGTAATTATGCCCTCGCACATGATCTATTGAAAACCGCCGTGGAGCAGAATCGGAGAAGCGATGTTTTGGATTTGTTGTCTGCCGAAATATTCCGCAGAGAGGGGATTCCAAGCCAAGCGGCAATAATTATCGAGAAAAAGATTGAAGAGCGAAAAGTCTGCGGTATTGATCCCTTTGTCCCTTATATGCGGTTACAGCTGGGGATTATTTATAAAAAGGGGCATCTTTGGGAAAAATCGCTCGATAATTTTTTGCGGGTTCAAAAAGAATGTTCGGGAGGCAGCGAATATTCGTTAAGGGCTCTCTATTATTCTTCCAGAATCGCGGTTATTATTAGCCGCTAAAAATCTTTTGTTTACTTCGGCAACTAAATCTTTAAACGCGGCTATTTTTGAAAGGTAAGAAAAGGCGTTTTCCACTTCGGTTGCGATGCAGATGTATTTGTTTCTTTCTTCCCAGCTTAAGCTTCCAGGCCGATAGTTGTTCAGATGATAAAAAATTACAATCCGCAAGTTTCTGATTAGATCTGATAGTTCATTGCTTTTGA
The DNA here is from genome assembly GCA_001771585.1 of candidate division WOR-1 bacterium RIFOXYB2_FULL_46_45. Lineage (GTDB taxonomy): Bacteria > Margulisbacteria > WOR-1 > XYC2-FULL-46-14 > XYC2-FULL-46-14 > XYC2-FULL-46-14. The sequence goes on along the minus strand of MEUE01000001.1, from coordinate 364,153 downwards.
TTTTTACTGTTGTTCCGGCTGTTGTCAAAGCCATTAAGTCTTTAGGCAGTTTATCGATGTTCTTTTCTAGCTCATTAAGCGTTTCGAGTATTCTTCTGCCGTAGAACTCGGAATCCCTCTCTTTCCCATCGGAATACAGCATCAACAGTCTTTCTTGTTCAGAGTTTTTGTATTTTGCCAAAAAATTTACCGTTATTTCAACTTGTTTTAAAAGAAGGGAAAAGCTTTTCATTTTTGGCATTTTAGAGAGAGCAAGCTCTGCCGCTTTGTCTATGTCCGAAGCAAAGGCCAAACTTTGATATTCTGTTTCTTCTTCATCTATTTTAGTGATCAAGTCCAGTTCGGTAATTGCTTTTCCCTGGGAGCTTGTAATGGAATAGACATACTCGCTGCTTGAGATAAAAGTCGTATTTTGCTTGTCCGAACAGGCTTTTGCAATAGTGAATGCGTGGCCGATACCGCTTTCGTTTTCATATCCCGCGGCAAATGAGGTTTTAAGGCCGACAGATTTAAATATTTGCGCGGAAATCAGCGCATACATCCTGCAATCGATCCTTACCCTTCCAAGGTGGTCTTTTGAAAGATAGTTTAAGGTACTGTCTGTGATTTCTGTTCCGGCAAATGCATTATCGTTTAGGTTCCAGACATGTATAAAATTTGATTTAAGATAGTTATGCATTTCTTTTTGAAAATCATCAATTAGATTGGGTTTTCTCCACCAATCTTTTCCGTGTTTTAATAAATATTTTGAGCGGAAGTGTTTTATTCCTTCTGATATCAGTTTGGTTTCCTTCCCCGCCATATAGAGAGGGTTCTTACTGATACTTTCTTTTTCTTTCAGCTGTTTCGAATTGCCGAACAGGCTTTGATCAAGCAATTCTTCCATTTTTGAATAATCTTTAAAATATCTGTCGGCATGCTCTAATCCGGAAATGCAGTTTCCCATTTTTTCCGGATCATCTTTTTTAAGTATCCCGGCCAGTTTTTTTGCCAATTGGCTAAGATTTGAAACATCCAGATAACCGTCCTGGTCGTCATCTTTTATTACAGATGCAATTGTTTTTATCAAAGCGAGCGATGGGTTTGTTTTTTTGCTGATAAATCCTTCTTTTTGTAGGGCTGAGAATATCTGCCGGGCCAGCGTTAGTTTTTGCGGAGTAGAGGTCCCTTTTTGGGTTGCTTCAATGCCGGAGGAAGAAGCTCCATCGGCTCCGTCCTTGCCGGTAGGGTAAATGGGTATTCCGTATTTTGGTTTTACCTCTATCATAAACTCCTCTTTTTCACCTCAAAGGGTATTGTTGTCGGGAATTTCCCTACTATATATATCGTGTTTTTGGGCCTAAAACTTGCGGTTTCTTTATGCCTTTTCGGCTTCGGTTACCATCAAACGGGGCGGGCTTTTCGGACAAGTGGGCAAAATAACCTGAAATTTTGGGTGGTTTTGGTACGATAATTCATCATGGCAATACTGTTTAATTCCATATTCTGTGTTCCCCAATCGGCTTTTGACCTTTTGTCAAATATTTTTGAACAATTTGAAAGAGAAGCGGCAAATCAAGGGATTGGAAGAAGAAAAACATTAAATCGGATAAAAACTTTTTTTGGCTCCATTAAAGAAAAGGAGCGTAAAGAGGCATTCAGGGAAAAGGCTTTTGTTTTGGCCAATCGATTGTTTCTGGCAGGAAAAAAACAGGCGGCAAAGCTACTGATTGACGCTGTCCATCCTAAATTATCGGGCCGCCAGGAACAAACATTGCAGGAAAATTTTGAATTCGCGTTAAAAATATTTAAAGGAACTCCTTATAACCATGGTTATATTGATGGGGATGGGAATATAAGATTAACTGCGGAACTGGAAAAGAAGAGAAAAATATATGGTCTTACATTCGAGACTGTTTACGGATTAAACTGCATCAGAATGAACCATGTTTTTTCAAATATTGTTGTAGGAGCAAAAGAATATCATCCCAACTTGGTGGATCCTAATCCAAATGGTTTGCTCAAAAGAGGGATCGTTAACGAAGATGTTTTTACCAAGTCAGAATTTAAAAATCGGGGGGGGTATGCTTTTCCGGTTATTTCAAAATTTCCTGTATCACAAATAAGCCGGCTTGAAGAATTATTGGACTTATACGGAAAATATTTTGCAGTTCAGTTGTATACAAAAGGAATGCCTTTTCACACGGTTTTTCTTCATAAGACAGGAAAAGGCTTTGATGTATTGGACACGTTGTCGGACAATGGGTTTGGCCGAGTTGGAGAGGTTTTTCAACTTTTAAAATATTACCCGTCAGCGACACATATGACAATAAATCTGGTGGATACTCCCGGGGCTCAGCCGGTCTTGGAAGCAAAGAGTAAAAACTTTATTAATAATCTAAAAGAATCGATTGCAAAGGCCAAAAAAGAAGGCGGAAACTAAACTTTTGCACTGTGACGCTTCAGAAACTCCAAAATATTTTTTTTATATGGATGGGTTTTAATCGCTTGAACTCCCGCCTTTAATAAATTCTCGATAAAAGAGTTATTGTTTTGCATGGGGACAGGGATTATCTTCTTTTCGTTATTTTTTAAAGTGCAATCTAATGGAATGAAGGTTAATGACTGATAGGAGTGTGTTCCCAGCCACCAGTCAAGTTTTCTTACTTTTGCGGTTTGACCGGCTACGGCAGCTTCAAAAACAAACCATTGCCCTTTATTTTTAAAGACAAGGACTGCATGAGCGGGAGAAAGATATTCCCCGTTGGGCATATAAGATTGCACCACAAAATACGTTCCCAGTTTGCCCAAAAGATCTTTTATTTTGTTATGTTTTGGATCGGACATTTCAACCGTGAGGTTTGTTAGCTTGGGGCGGTCTTTCAATTCGGACTCAAAAATCAGATTAAATCCAGTTTTGATATTGGTATTAATTTCCGGATTGCCAAAAAGCATTTTTACCAAGGTTTCAACCAACGCTATGCAAGACAGTCCCGGCTTATTTTTTTCCCGGTCATTGTTTACAAGAGATCCGTCTCTGCCTATTCTGCCGTTGCCGTAAGGCATTTTATTTGCCAAACAATTGTAGGCCACCAGAAAGTTGTCGGCCATTGTTTTTCTCTCGGCAGGAGAATAGGGGTTTAATGATCCTCCTAGTAAGATCGGGGAATATTTTTTTACTGCATGTAGTTTTTCTTCTATTTGCGCATCAAATATTGATTTTGGGAAAAAATGCCGCGCGCATAAAAGCTTATCGCTTCCTTCTGTTTCCCAGAAAAGATCGGGGCTTGTTTTTTTGTGAAAGAATTCCGCAATTTTTGCTTGATTTGTTTTATTTTCAAGCCATTTTATGGATTCTGTAATTTTTTGGTGTAATTCTTTTCCGGAATAATTAGGAGAAATTTCGGCAAGGAGATCGGACAATAAAAGCAAAAACTTATTTCTGTCTTCTTCGCTCCCCCCCAGGTTCGCGCCCAGTGCCCCAAAATAAAACACTTGTTCCAGCAGGCCCTGTGCGATCTCGGGAGAAGTTGCCAACTCAAAAACATATTGGTTTAATTTGGGGTTTTCTTTTACAAAAGAAGAAAGCAGGTTTTTTGTTTCTTGTTCCCCCAAAACACTTTCGGCCATTTCCAGTTCTGTGGAACAATCGACAAAAAGCTTGATTCTTTGAAGCGTCAAAAGGGTATATTTATCCTGGTCTATATAATTACTGCTGTGCAGCAACGCGTCAATTTGTGTTCCAATTAAACTAAGACTGGAGATTATTCCCAACAGGTTGCCTTTGAAGGCCTGGCTTGAATAGCTATTCGGGCATATTTTAAACAGATCCAATGCTCTGGTTAGTTCTTTTTCGTCAAGTCCGTTCTTGTCTTTGTCAAAGCCGGAGTATTTTTTTACGGATGGATCTTCGGAAACCGACACCCGGCCGTCTTTTTTCTTTGTGTCTTTTTCCCTGATATATTGGACAAGGTCATTGCGGCTTCTTATGCCGCCTAACTCTACCATGGTTTACCTCTCTTGGGAGATTTCCCTACTATATATATCGTGTTTTTGCCCCTAAAACTTGCGGTTTGCTTACCGCTTTTTCGGGTGCTATAATAATGAAAACCAATGATTAAATCAGCCATCGATAAAGCCGTAAACCGCCGTGATCTTACGCTCTCCGAGGCGGAAAAGACCTTAAATATCATCATGGCCGGAAAAGCCACTTCCGCTCAAATTGCCGCTCTTTTAACCGCCCTTAGGATGAAAGGGGAGACGATCGACGAGATCACCGGTTTTGCCAAAGCAATGCGCAAAAACGCGGTAAAAATTTCTCCGGCATCCCGAAAAATTGTCGATGCCTGCGGCACCGGCGGCGACCTTTCCAACACTTTCAATATCTCAACCGTTTCCGCTCTGGTCGCGGCCGGGGCGGGGGTTACAATCGCCAAACACGGCAATCGCTCGGTCTCCTCAAAGTGCGGAAGCGCGGATCTGCTTGAAGCGCTGGGGGTAAAAATCGACCTTACCAATAAACAGGTTGAAAGAAATATCAATAAGACCGGTTTCGGTTTTATCTTTGCACCGCTCTTTCACCGTGCGACGAAACATGTTATGCCGGTAAGACGAGAGCTGGGGATCCGCACGATCTTTAATATCCTGGGGCCGCTTACTAATCCGGCCGGGGCGGGGGCGCAGTTATTGGGGGTCTTTTCCCATAACCTGACTGTTACCATGGCCCATGTTCTCCGTAATTTGGGGGTCAGACGCGCCCTGGTTGTTCACGGCAACGACGGCCTCGACGAGATTTCGATTTCAAAAAGCACCTATGTCTCCGAATTGAAGAATGGAAAAATCACAAATTATACCCTTTTTCCAGAAGATGTCGGTTTGAAGAGAGGAAGAAAAGAGGATTTAATTTGTGGGAATATCTCGCAAAATAAAAGGATGGCGCTTGCCGTCCTTTCCGGAAAAGCAGTCGGTGCCTGCCGCGACATTGTCGTTTTTAATGCCGGCGCGGTAATCTATGTGGCGGGGTTGGCCGCTTCAATCAAAGAAGGGGTAGGGAAGGCCAAGGAGTCGATCGATTCGAAGGCGGCTTTAAATAAACTGAAGGAGATTTTGGATGTACATTAAGACGGACAAGCTGGTAAAAGAATATAAAGGGCACCGGGTGGTGAACGAAATCAGCGTTGAGGTTAAACAGGGAGAGATTGTCGGGATCCTTGGACCCAATGGGGCCGGAAAAACTACCACTTTTTATATGATCGTAGGACTGGTCCGTCCCGATTCCGGCCATGTTTATGTCGGCGAACATGACATCACCCATTATCCGATGCACCGCCGGGCAAAGATGGGGCTGGGATATTTGCCACAAGAGACCTCAATCTTCAGGAAACTGACGGTTGAAGAGAATATTTTAATTTTGTGGGAGCTGATGCCCGAGATCAAGCCGTCGGACTACGAAACAAAATTAAAAGCCCTGCTCAATGAATTTGGCGTAACCCATCTTCGGAAACAGCGGGCCTACACCCTGTCGGGAGGAGAACAGAGAAGGGTAGAAATCGCGAGAGCTCTGGCTACCAATCCCTCTTTCCTGCTTTTGGATGAACCGTTCACCGGGATTGATCCGAAGACCGTAACCGATATCCAGGAGATCATCCGGCATTTGAGAGATAAGGGGATCGGGGTTTTGATCACCGACCACAATGTCCGCGAGACGCTGAAAATTACCGACCGCGCTTATATCGTACACAAGGGTGAAGTCCTGATTGCGGGAGACGCGGAGACGGTCGCCAATTCCGAAGAGGCCCGCAAATTTTATCTGGGAGACCAGTTCACACTCTGATGCCAAAGCTGATCGACCGCTATGTGATAAAAGAGCTTTTTGACCCTTTTATCTTTGGGCTACTCTCTTTTTCTCTCATCCTTTCCGCCTCGATGGTGATGTTCGAATTGGTCCGGGCGGTCGTTTTGCAGGGAATGCCTCTTTTGATCGCCCTGAAAATTTTTATCTTCCGCCTCCCTTCGGTGATGGTTTACATCTTCCCGATGGCGACCCTTTTGGCCGCTCTGCTCGGATTCGCGCGGCTTTCTAAAGATTCGGAAGTTACCGCCTTTCGTGCCGGCGGGATCAGTTTAAACCGGCTGATTTATCCGGTGATCGCTTTCGGTATCGCGATTTCACTTATCAACTTGGTCTTTTCGGAGATAGTGGTCCCACAGGCCAATACCGCGGCGCGCAATTTGGTGATCGAATCGGCGCTGGAGAAGGCCCCCAAGATCCAGGAAAATGTTTTTGTTCCCGAATTTAACCGGGGGGCACTGCGGAGAGTTTTTTATGCCAAAAAGCTGGAAAATTCCGTCTTAAAGAGTGTTATTGTCCAAGAGTTTTCCAATGGTATTTTATCGCAGATCATCAATGCCAAAGAGGCGCTGTGGGATCCGGAAAAAAAGACCTGGCTTTTTAAGAACGGGATCATCTATATACTCTCCGAAGACGGGGAATACAAACATTTGATCCGTTTTGACGAACAATCGGTGGCGATCAAGTTTTCTCCGGAAGAGATTTTTCGCGACGACAGTAAGCCCGAAGAGATGTCAATTATCGCTTTGCGCCGCCATATCGAACTTAAAGAAAAGATGGGAGAAAAAGTTACCGGAGCCAAAATTCACCTCAATTTAAAGATTGCGATCCCGTTCGCGAGCCTGGTTTTTGTCCTGCTTGGAGCGCCGCTGGGGCTCTCTCCCCGTCGCGCCTCATCATCAATCGGTCTTGGGCTTTCGATTATTGTCGTCTTTGCTTATTATGTGGCGATGTTTTTTGGGATGGCGCTGGGGGAGCTTGAACTTATCTCTCCCTCGCTTGCCGCCTGGCTCCCCAATATCATCACCGCTTTGATCAGCTGGTATTTTATCAACAAGGCGAACCAATGTTAGCTTTTAGGGTTATCTTTCTTTTGATTGTCGTTTCGGGAGCGGTCTCTTATGTTGGCGACAAGATCGGCCGCTACATCGGCCGGCGGCGGCTCTCTCTTTTTGGCCTGCGTCCGCGCTACACCGCGGTGATGGTTACAATTGTTTCGGGAATTTTAATCGCCACCATTACTTTTGCCACTTTTATTGTCTTGTCCCGTGAAGCTCGGCTGGCCCTTTTCGGGATGGAAGAGCTGCGGCAAAAAATTATGACGCTTGAAAATGTCAGGAACGGGCTTGAAAAAGAGATTGAAGTCAGGAGAAAAGGAGCGCTTCTTTTTAGAAACGGCGATATAATGTTGACTACGCTGCTTAAGGGGGGGATGAGCCGCAAGGAAGCGGCCGCCAAAATGGTACAGGTCAACTCCCTGCTCAATCTTTATGTCCAGAAAAGCGGAAAAGTTTTAATCCCCGCGGACAAATTAAACCGGGCGGCCGAGCTTCTTTCTCAAAGGAGCGAAGACCAGGTTTTGCGGGTCAAGGTTTTGCGCAATGTTATTTTTGGCGAGGCGATCCCGGTTGAATTTATTTTTACCGCCAATAAATTGGTTTTTCAAGATGGAGAAGAGATTGTCGAAAGCAAAATATCCCCGAGTTTGACTGATCCGGAGATTGAGCAGGAACTGCAGGCGCTTTTGTCGTCCGCCAGGGAAATAGCGGAGAAAAAAGGGGTTATACCAGCTTCTTCCGGATCGCTCGGTTCAATCCCCTACGCCGAAATTTTCAACACGGTGAAAGAGATCAAAAAACAGCGTTCTTTAATCACGGTCGTCGTCATTGCCAGCCGGCCGGTCTATTCGATCGGGCCGTTAAGTGTCAGCTTTTCATTATGATCCTGGCGATTGATCCCGGACTATCCAAATGTGGCTTGGCGGTTTTGGATTCCGACAAGGTTTATTTAAGGGAAATTGTCGAAATCAAAAATATTGCCGAGCGGGTTTCTTCAATCCTCGCTTCTTTTAAGATTTCGGAGGTGGTGGTGGGGGACTCAACCGGCAGTGATGCCGTCATAAAAGCGCTTAAAGTTTCCGTTCCAATCAAGAAAGTCCCCGAAAAATTTACAACTCTTGAAGCCAGAAAACTTTACTGGAAGGAAAATCCGCCGCAAGGTCTTTTTCGTTTTATTCCTACTTCTTTTCTTTTTCCCCCGCGGCCGGTTGACGATTACGCCGCGGTGGTGGTGGGGAAGCGGTATCTTGCGAACATTTCCGCGTAGCAGCGACTCTTAGGCGCTGCTCCTGTTCTTCATTTCGGAAAAATTCATTTCGAAAAAAAGTGAAATTTACATCCGATTTTAACGATACATATATAGATAGACAGGAAAGATTCCTAAAAGGAGGAACCAAAATGGCAATCACGAGTATTACGCGTTTTAAGGTTTATTCTCCGGTAGTTGGCGGCGGAGAGTCGGTTAAGGTTAAAATCAGGAGAGATCTAACTAATCCCCTGTCAGGCAATATTGGAGGCATACTTCATATCGGCGCAACAAAAGTTTATATCCCTGAGAATGGCCAGATCAGCATAGGATCAACCCGCAGCTGTGATATTAAGATTTTTGATCCCAGAGTTGCTGCCGAGCATGTTGTAATTGCCCATCTTGGCAATGAACAATTTTCTTTGACCAATATAGCTACTGATGAATCCAGGCCAATTTATGTAAAAAACGGAGAAACAATAGAAGTCCCCTCTGCTATGTTTGAGTCCTCAACAGTTGATATGTTAGGCAAGAGCGCATTTAGCATTCCTTTAAGTGGTGTGGGAGAGGCCGGCACCAAGCGGTATCTGGAGATTGGCCTTGATCCGCTCAAAGAGCCAGCGCAGGAACTGGCTCTGCATTTAGCGATGGTTCCGATTAGACCTCCAATTGAAGAAGTCAGTCCGGAAGCGATTTTAGCCAGAATGAAAACCGATGAAGCCGCACTTAGCCAGCTGGCACAGGAATATGGCCTGGCAGTTACGAAGCCATTGGACCAAGCAATAGTTGCTGGAACGCCTTTTGAGGCCGCTAGGACAACTGATTCTCTTTTTGATTTAATTAAAAATCAAGGGAAGAAAATGGCAACGCTTTCCAGATTTAGAAAAAGAGAAGGAAAAATAGTAGTGATACCACTTCCTCCAGCTATAGCAGGTATAGTAATTAGTGGAGTATCAGTGTTGCTTGGAGGGGAGCTTCCCCTGTGGCTTCTTGATTTTAGCATGCTTTCCATAGGTCTAGGTAGTTTAGTGGGGTTGGGTGGAACGGTTGCTGAAATTTATAGGCGTTCTCTTCATAGGTCAATTGTATCGGTTTTAGCAGAATTATCGGATCAGGAAATTTCTAGGCAAATTATCAGAGAAAAGGCTCAGTGGCGAGAAAGTCTTCTTAATTGTCTACCCAAAGAAAGACAAGAAGCAGTAAAAAGAAAGTTATCAGCAGGAACCGACCAGACTGTTTTGCCTGAAGCAGAGGAAGCCCCAAAACAGCTTCCGGAAGCAACAGAAGGGGAATAATTCCTTCCTGTGCTGGACTCATGCTTGCAGTCTTGCGCCACCCCTAAGAGGGGTGGCTACGCGAGGGAAGGTTAAGCCAATTCTTTAGTATCTTTCCATTGTTGATCCCGGCGGTAAAGAGGAGAGCTTCTTCCAGCCATTTTAAGCGCGCGGCAATCGGCATTTTTGAGAATTCAAGTAGCCGTTTCCTCTCAATCTTGAAGCTGTATTTTTGTGCTACGGTCATTTTCTTTTTCATTTTTTATTTAATTCCTCGAGCATTTCAATGTCTTTCAGGTCTTGTTCCCGTGCCGAGATCTTTTTCAGCGCGATAAGGTCTTTAAAGGAGATCGTTTTGATGGTAACTCCTTGTGCTTTGAGCGTTTGTCTGTTTGAGTAGGCACGGTCAAACGGAATCGGTTCATTCACAAAAACATCAATGACCTTAAAGTCGTCTTTGGAATGTAAAAAAGTAAAGACCAGCATATTTTTTTCTTTTATCCAGTTTTCACGAATGGCGCGATTGGCAAAATCAGTCGGGCTTACCGGCAATCTTGGTTTATATCCCAATTCCGCCAGCGCTTTAAGCAGTTTATTTAAATTGTTTTCTTCAAGGTCGACAAAGAGATCAAGGTCTGCGGTTAATCGTACAACGCCGTGGAGTACCAAGGCGACACCACCCACGACAAGATAGCGCACTTTGGCTTTGTTTAGCTTATTAAAAACTTCCAAGTAGTACATGAAGTAATTATAGCATTTGCTATCCCTAAGAGGGGTGGCTACGCGGGGAAAATATCATGGCCTCATTAACTCAAAACTCAAAACCGCAGTCTCATTGATTTTACTCTGTTTTAATATCCTTCCATAAGGATCAATAACCGCCGAGATGCCGGTGTTGGCCGCCTGGATGAAATATTTCCGGTTCTCCACCGCCCGCATGATCCCCATGTTCAAATGTTCCTGTAATGCCGACGAATCTTTGAACCAGCCGTCGTTGGTCACCGTCAATAAAATATCCGCCCCTTTCGCGACCCGCTCTTTTGCCAGATTTGGAAAAGTTGATTCAAAACAGATCAAAGCGCCGATCTTTATCCCGTTTATCTCAATCAGTTTCGGGTTGGGATCGGAATTAAAATCGGCGTCAAAGAAACCGGAATTTTTTAGCATGGGGTAGAGCAGTTTTCTGAAAGGGAGATACTCTCCAAATGGGACCAGGTGCTGTTTGTTGTAGGCGCCGACCACCGCTCCTTTGGGAGAAAAAGCGACCAGGGAATTATAAATCATCCCCTTGTCATAATATGGGGTCCCGATCAAAAGGTGGGCCTTCTTTTCAATCGCCAGTTCGCGGACCAAATCCAAAAGCAGGGGGCTGTCCATCAGATAATTTGTAACCGCCGTCTCCGGCCAGATGATGATATCGGCATTTTTAACCTGGCGGCTTAGATAAATATATTTATCAAAAGAAGGGAGAGCGTAGGCCGGATCAAGTTTTTTCTCCTGTGGAATATTGGCCTGGATGATCGATACGGAAAGCGATTTTTCATTTTGAACCAAAGGACGGTCCAACTCTGTTATTCCATAAATTACCAATGACGCGACAACTAAAACCGCGGCGATAAAGCGCTTTGAAAACAACAAGGTGTTTATGAGAACAATTAGAAAAGAGATCCCGTATGAAGTTATGAAAGGGGCCGTTTGAATCATCGGCAAAAAATGGACCTGGCTGTAACAAAGGTTGCCGGCCGAGATCCCAAAAGGGGTTTGCGTTCTCAACCATTCAACCGCCACCCAGATAAAAGGGATCGCAAAAGCCGGAGCCGGTTTGATCAAAACCGCCGCCGCGGCGAAATAGACGGCCTGGAAAAGGACCAGGGCAACATAGCCGGCAATCGCCCAGAAGCCGGCGTAATCGGAGAGGGTAGTAACCCAAAAAAGATTGATCCCGAAGAAGACCAGTCCGAAGAGGAGTCCTTCCCGCGCGGCGTTTTTCTTTTTTATGTTCGCGATGAGCGGTACCAGGCAAAACCAGGAGAGAAAAAACAGGTTCGCTTTTGGAAAAGATAATGCCAAAAGGATCGCGGATAAAATTGTCATTGTATCCTCACTTTCCACCCGGTTATATCCAGGCTTGAATTAAGAGTCGTGTCGCTTAGGTCCGAGCCGCTCTTTTCCGCGCTGGAACCTTTGGGAATTGGGAGCCTATCGGGATAAAGCAGGTCTTGGGTCCTTTTTGATCCGGACAAGGGATAACTTACGGTAATCAGGTCAAAATAGATCGTGTCTGGGATGCTGGTCCCAAAGATCCGGTCGAGCCGGAAATCAAATTTCAAAGTGTTGGTATTCCCGTCAAACAAAGATAAAGGTTCAGGAGTCGCGGTGGTTTCGTAGGTAAAAGGTCCCTTGGTCAAATAATAACCGTTGTTGTTCAATTCTATATAACCGTTCCAGGTGGAATAATATTTGGTGTAATAACTCTCCTGGCTTCCGGATTGCGGGGGGTCGCCGACCGAAAGGAATTCATATTCCGTATTATCAGCGTAAGTAAGCGGGACGCTGAAAGATTGGCTGTTGCTTAATACCATAAAATAGCGGTTGTTGATCACGTCGGCGTTTCCTCTTAGGGTAATTTCAACGACCGCTTCTGTTCCGTAGGTGGTAGTCGGGGTTACGGTTTTTGCGCATCCCGTAGCTAGAAACAGACAACAAACAATTAATAGAATTCTCAACTTAATACCTCCGAGGAGACGATTCGTTGATGTTTTGCATCGCTTTATCAATCCCCTCATAATAGAACCCGCGGCCGGGAGCATAACCGAACGGTTCGCTCGGGAAGGCCTTGATCGCAAAAGTAAAACCGAACTCCTTCCGATAATCGGAATAGAAGCCGGAAAGGTTCCAGCAGTGCAGGTCTTTCACCAGCGCGATGTCGGACAGCTTCATCGTTTGGGTTGCCGTGTCATATAAACTTCGAACGGTGACATGCATATGCGATCTCCACTCCGCTTCGCTTCCGATCTCCCAGTCTATCAAACTATTGGCCGACCTGAAAACCCCGATGTTGATGTCGCAAGTTCCGGAAACCTCAAAAGTCAATCCTCGCAAAGGCGAAAATTTTATGCTTGAACTTAAATCGCGGTAGCGTTTGTTGTTTAGGTCGAAGCCGGAAGTCAGGGAAAGCGCGAGCAGGCCGCTTGGCCTAAGCGAAAGGGAAGTTATGAAATCGTCGTATTTTCTGATCCGGAAATTATAGCCGATAGAATTTTTCCACTCAAACTTGTCTTTATAATAAAAAGAAAGGGCTTCTTTCGCTTCATTATAATTTACTCCAACCGTGTCAAAAAAGAAGGGGGAGTTCCCTTCGGAGATCCCGCGCCGGAAGGAAGCATTGTTTCTTACGCGGTCAAACCAGCCGCTGTCAAGCGCAAAAGATTCGGTAAAAGAGTAACGCATATCTCCCGGCTCATATACAAACTGGTCAATGCCAAGGTTAAATCCGAAAGTATTACCAAAAACGGAAGGGAAGGTCTTTCCCGCGGTAAGCGACGCCTGGGAGCGGGAAGACGAATAATCGCGGGTCCGACCCAGCGCCGGGACATATTTTACTTCGCGGTACCAGCCATAGCCGAGGGTGGGGGTTAAGCTGAAAAGTTTCAAATCAAGCGGCTTTCCTTTAATAATTATTTCCGGCTGTCTCTCCATGTATTCAAGGTTGGCATCTGCGGGGTATTTGCTTCCGTCCAAATCAAGATAATAGTTTTCATACCAGGAAAGGTCAAACCAGTTGTTGGAATGAGAGATCGCGTAATCGATATCCAAACGCTCGTCCCCTATGTCTCCGGTCCGCTGAATATAATCGTTGTACCTAAAATTGGTCTTGAACTTGGTGTTATCAAAAAGGAGCGGCTGGGAATGGCTCAAATATTGGCTCCAGCGGATCTGCCGCGGTTCGTTTTTTTTCTGGTCAAGAGAAGTTCCGTAACTGGTGTCAAAGCCTTTGTACGAATGGCTCAAGCTTAAATTGTAGCGCTCGTTCTGGTTCTGTTTGTCGTCGGTCTGTTCCAAAAGGGCTTGGGTCACATGGTCCCCTCTATGGTTCCACGAAAGCCGGTTGTTAAATTTGTCGGAGCGGCCGCTGGGGATCAGGTAAGTCTTTTGCGATTCGTGGTAAAACTGAAGATCGGTCTTATCGTTTATCCTGGCGTTATGTTTCCATTTTACGATCCAATCGTTAATCTTTGTATCCTTCTCGTCGATATTATAGAGATAAACCGACGATTTGTTCCCGTATTCCCACTGCGTTCCGAGGCCGATTCCTTTTTTATCCATCCAATCCAAAAGGAGGACCGATCCGGCGAGCGGCAAAGGGATATCCCAGGAGGTCTTGGCGAAAGTCCCTTCCACCTCGTTATTTCCGATCACCCAATTTTTTTTCCGTTGTTTCTTGAGATCATAATAGATGTAGGGAGCCCACAGCATCGGCGCTTTGCCAATCCACCCCTCATAAAAAGTGACGTTGTAGCCGATAATCTTGTCGTCCGGATAATATTCAACCCGCTTTGCCATGACCAGATAGTGCGGATTTTCGTAATCGCAGGTGGTGATTCCGGAGTTTTCTCCGATCATTTTGTCCTTGTAATCAAAAATGCGCTCTCCGCTCAAATATAATTTGCCGTTGATTGTTCCGGGGGATTGTACGCTTTTAAAACCGTAAAAAGAGGCGGTTTCGTTGCTGGAATAGTAGGTGACCTTTTTACCGGCGGCGTCGTAGCCGCCGCCTTTCAGAGTAACTCTTCCCTCCGCCGTTACGATATCTTGAGGGGTATACATTTCAAGCTTATCGGCCCTGATCACCAGATCTTTAATATGGATCTCAACCGAGCCGGTCGCGGTTACCAGCTCTTTTTGTTCGGAAAATTTTAGGGTATCGGCTTTGATCTTTACCGGAATCTCTTCGGCCAGGGCTAATCCGGTAAGCAGAATAAGAAAAATCGTGATCGGACGGAAGATCATGCGGTCTTATAAAGCAGTCTTTTCCGCGCGAGAGAGTAGAGCAGGTCGTGGTTTTTAACCGTCTGATAGGATTCGACCGCTTTTTTTGCCCGTCCGTTCAAATAGGCCAGGTCGCCGCGATTGATCGCCGCCGCGGAGAGCTCGGGATCGTTTTCATGCGCCAGATCAAAATACTTTTCGGCCTGGGCCAAATCTTTTTCCAGGAAAGAAGCGACTCCAAAGTTGTTTAGGAAGACCGCCGATCCCCCCTCGATCCTAAGCGCTTCCCTGAATTTCTGGAGCGCTTCCCCCGCGCGCCCCTCGGCGACATAGGTCGCTCCAAGGTTGTTGCCGGCGGCGGAAAAAGCGGGATCTATTTTTGAGGCGAGGTCAAACTCTTCCCGCGCCGCTTTGAGCATCCCTTTTATGTAATAATCAAAGCCGGCGTTATTGTGGCTCAATCCGAAAGAGGCGGTAATGTTCTGTTTCTTTGAACCGCTTTTCGATTCGCGTCCCCAAAAGGCGTAGGTGGCGCGGCTTTCGGGATTAAAGATCAAAAGAGCCAGGGTCCGGTTTTGCAGTGATTTTAAACTGGAGGACTTTAAGAATTTTATTTTTTGTTCCAGTCCCGGATATTCCATTTCGTAAGCCTGAATCTCTTCCAGAACTTTGATCGCTTTTTTGATATTCCCCTGCGCCTCATAGCAGGCGGCCAGCTTGAAGCGGGCCTGGTTTAAAATGGAGGGGTGGCCGTTCTGATTGATTAGCGCCGCCTGGGCCAGGTTGAATCGTCCCTCTTCAATATAGAGTTCGGCGATCTGGATTGGGACCCTCTCGTCGCCGCGGGCAAGTTGCAATTCGCGCAAGGCCTCTTCGCGGCGCTCCATTCCGATATAGATTTTGGCAAGGTCGAAATGCGCCGATCTTTTTTTCAGCGATTCTTCTTCAAGGGAAAGCTCCTTAACGCTCGCTTCTTTGACCAGGGAGTGGATCGTAATGTTATAGGGATCAAGCTTCAGCGCCGACAAAAAACTTTCGCGCGCCTTGCGGGTCAAGTTTTTGGCAAGGTAGATTTTTCCAAACAGAATATGCGCCGGGGCATATTCTTTGTCGTTAGCCATCAGCGCTTCCGCTTCCACAAGCGCACGGTCGCTGTTCTCTTTCTTAAGCCAGGCGTAACCGGTTATTTCAAATAGCCGCGCCTCTTTTTTTGTCAAATCCTTAAGTTTTGAGAGTATCCAGTCGGCCGATTCTTGGTGAAGGGACAAGAGGCGGTGCAGTTCGGCAATCGCTTCGGAGAAGTTGCCGTCAAGCAGGTGTGTTTCGGCCAAAAACTGGTTGGCCAGGTACTGGTCGGGATATTTTTTCAAAATATCCCGCGCGCCTTCAATGGCTTCTTCCTTAAAGTCGGGATGATTTTTAATCAACTGCTTGAAGTTCTCAATCGCTTCCGAAAAATCACCCTTTTGCGCCAAAACCGAAGCCAGGGTCAAAAGGGCCTGCGGGTGGTTGGGATAATTTTTTAAGATAATTTTATTTTTTTCGATCACAAAATCGATTTTTTGGGGATCAAGGAGAAGGATTTCTCGCAGGGTTTCCGCCGCGCGATCCGGCTTGAGCGACCGCATGTAAATGTGCGAGAGGACTTCCCGTACTTTTAAATTGGTTTCGTCTTTTAGGAGGAGCGCTTCCAGTTTTTTTATGACTTCCCCCGCGGATTCCGGATCAAGGGCAAAGAGCCCGCCGAAACGTTCGGCTGCCCGGTTAAGTTTTCCGGTGCGGGTATAAAGTTCTCCCAGGGTTCTCAAAATGTTTTTGTCGGAAGGGAGGTGTTTGATTAGGTCTTCATAAAAACGGATCGCTTCCTCAAACCTCCCTTTTTCCAGATAGACCCCGGCCAGCATTTGTGAAATTCCGATATCGTTCACCCCCGTGGCCAGCGCCTTTTCGAGCAGGGACAAGGCGGCGTCGATTCGGTTCAATTGGATATAAAGTTTTCCAAGCAGGTTGTAGGAGCGGGCGTCATTGGAATTAATTTCCAAAAGCTCTTCAAGTTCCAAAATCGCCGCTTCGAATTCCGAATTATTTAACAGGAAAGAGACCAGTGAAAGCCGCGCCATGCTGTTTTGCGGCTCGGTTTCAATCAGGCGCTCGTGGTCCAAAATTATCTCCGAAGCGAGCCTAGGTGCCCGGGTAACCGCCAAAGCGTATTCTTCGTTCGCTTTCTTAAAACAATGGCTGTTCAAATAGAGCCAGCCCAGCTGCCTCAAAAGGCGCGGGTTTCCGGGGTCTTGCGCCAGCTGTTCCTTTGTTTCGCAAAGCTGTTCTTTCATTTGGTGTTTCCTTCTTTTATGATGAGAGCGGCGCCGAGTACGGCAACCGTCATTGCCGGAATCCAGGCGGCCAAAAGAGGCGGAAGGATTGCTCCTCTTCCAAGCGACCGGAAGACGGAAGCAAAGACGTAAAAAGTAAACATGATCACAATAGTCAGCACCATTCCCAGGGTGCGCGAAGATTTTATTCCGGGGAGGCAGAGCGGGATCCCGATTAGCGCGAAGACAAACGGGGTGAGCGGGATCGAATATTTAAGATAAAGGTCGGTCTTAAGTTCATGAGTTTTTACGCCGCTTTTTTCAAACGATTTAACCTGCGCGGCAAGTTCTTGCGAGCTCATCTCCTGCGCGCTTTTTGAGGCTCCCAGCGAGAGTGGGTTTTCTAAAAGATTAAGTTTCATGTTTGCAAAGACCGCTTCGTATTCCATTTTTCCGCTCGATTCGAACTTGTGTATTATACCTTTTGTCAGGTGCAATGTTAACCCCTCAATTGTTCCCGACTCCGCGATGATGGTTCGAGGGAGTGATGCGGGGGAGAGTTCGTAAACCATGATTCCTTCAAGTGTCTTGGTCTTGGCGTCCATTTTTTTTACGTAAAAATAGCGGCCGTGCGGGTCCTTGAAAAAAACGTCCGATTTCACTTCCGGGATCGGCTGCCGGTAGATGATCTCTCTCACAATCTGTTCCGAACGCTGGTTGGCGTAGGGGACGATCTTTTCGTTTATAAAAAAAGAAGCGGCCGAAATTATAATTGACAGGGTTAAAAGCGGCGCGATGATCCTGAAAAAAGAGATCCCGGAGGTCCGAAAGGCGGCCAGCTCCGAATCTTTGGAGAGCCGCCCGATTGCCATGGCCACGCCAAAAAGGACCGCCACCGGAAAAGTCATAATCATAATCGAAGGGAGCTTGTAGATCAAAAGTTCAAGCACCGCGGTAAAGGGGATCCCGCGGTTTATGATCAGGTCAACAAAGGTAAAAAGAAGATCGACAATCATTACCATCACAAAGCCGACAATGCCGAGGAAAAACGGCCCCAGCATTTCTTGTCCCAGGTAACGGTCTAATAATTTCACTCTTCGTCGGAGTTCCGCTGCTGCTGGCGGCGTACCGCTCGAGCCAGGTCTTTCCTTCGCCGTTCGCTCGGCTTTTCGTAACATTCGCGTTTTTTAATCTCTTCTATAATACCGGCCTGTTTAACCTTGGACTTAAACTTGCGCAGGGCCTTTTCCAGTTCATTGTTTCTCACTTCTACTCTTGCCATTTTGTTTTCCCCCTTTCTATATATATGGATTTATAGCAGAAAAAACGGCTTTTGACAAATTACAGTCGAAATTCGATCCTATTTTTTTCCCCCTTCTTTTTTTTCAAATTCATAGGAAAGACAGCACATCAGACGGTTGCACATGCCGGAGGTCTTGCTGGGAGAAATCTGCATTCCCTGTTCTTTAACCATTTTTACGGTGACATGGCGCGGCTCGGTGAGCCAGCTTCCGCAGCAGAGCGATCTTCCGCAGTGGCCCAGTCCGCCGATGAACCTGGCTTCGTCCCTTGGCGACAGGTGTCGCAGTGTTACCTCGGCGCTAAAGAGTCCGGCCAGGTGTTTGCGGTAATCGCGAAGATTGGGAGCTTCCCGTTCTTTGGTCGACTTGTAATAAAGGTAAAGTTTGCTCAAATCAAAAATATATTCGGCGGCGATGATTTTGATTGAAAGTTCGAATTCCCGTGCTTTGGCGGAAGCGGTTTCGACCGCTTTCGCTTCTTTGTCCGGAAGTGTTTCGGCCTTTTTAATATCCTGTTCGGTGGCATAACGCAGGACTTTTTTTAGGTGCGCTTCCGCGTTCAGTTGTTTTGGGTATTTTTTAGGAAAAGAGACGATCTGGCCGTATTCTTCCCCGCGGCTGGTCTTTACCACCACCCTTGCCCCGATCTTGATATCGTCCTTTGATGAGATCGGGCAAACCTCTTTGTTGCGCAGTTTGATCGCTAGTTTTTGTTCCATATTTCACTAAGCCGCAAAAGCAGAATATCGGACGCCATTTTTTTGCCGGCCCTCCTTTTTATGTCCCGGGAAATTTCCTGGGCCGCCTTGATGCTTTTCAAATGCCTGCCAAAATCCGGATCATGGTAATCGATGCTGTTATAACAGGTCAAAACCAGCGAATTTAAAAACTCCTCGTTTAGTTTTCCGCCAAAAAGAGCCGCAATATCTTCTTCCCTGACTTTTCGGTAAAATTCTTTCGCGTCCTCGCCGACCTCTGGGACGGGATTTTCGGGAAAGACAATTTTCTGGCAGCGTGACTTGATCGTTTGGGGCAAAGCCGTTTCACTGGCGCTTAAGAGAATGAAGACGGTGCCGGAGGGGGGCTCTTCCAGTTGTTTTAGAAAACTTCCGGCCGCTTCATTTCCCATCGTCTCCGTGTCTTTTACAATCACCACCAGATAATCCGATTGGGAAGGGCCGTAGCGGGTCAACTCTTTCAGCTCCCTGATCTGATCGATTTTTAACGAGGTTTCGTCTTTTTCTATGATGATCAGATCCGGTCCGGTGCTGTTTAGTTTTTGAGCCATAAAAAGGGCGGCTTCAAACTTGCCGCTTCCGGGAGCTCCGGCAAAAAGATAGGCGTTGGCAATCCTTTTGCTTCCTACAATTCCGTTCAAGATTGTTTCTATTCTTTGATGCATTGTTAATACATTATAGCATGGGCTTGAAAAGATTTTCATTTTCGGATATCATTCATAAAGAAGAAGAGACAGGCCGCGGTAGCTCAGTCGGTAGAGCGACGCCCTGAAAAGGCGTGCGTCGGCGGTTCGATTCCGCCCTGCGGCACTTCCCATTTTTAAGGAGAAGTTGCATGAGACAACGTTTGGCGCTTGCCGGTTTTATCGGGTTCCTGTTTTTTTTGGTCGCGCTTTTTTATTTTGTCCCGTCCAATCCGGACATTGAAAGCGTCCTGGCGGGAAAAGCCAAAAGCGGCGGAACCAATTCCCTGATTTTGTTTTCTCTTTTTGCTTTTGCACTGGCTACCGTAACTTATGTCAAGAGCAATAAGAGGTTCAAAAGAGGCCAGGATTGCCAGCGGGAACAGCTGTACATAAAGATTGACGAATTGATTTTAAAGAACAGGGTGTTGGAAGGAAAAAATAAAGAGCTGAAGCAGGACAGAGAACAGCTTTTTACAAGAGCAAACGAATTGGAGGAGCGTTCCAAACAGCCCGGTGACCACGAAAAATTGCTCCACCAGAGCATTTTGGTTTTAAAGAAAGATATTGACAATCTTTTGTCGCAAAGGGACCGCTTGATGGAGAGCTTGAACTTGAAAGAGGCGGAGCTAAAAAAGATTAAAGAGGAAGAGAAGAAAAAAGAGAAGAAAAAAAAGCAAAGGAGAAAAAATGCGAAAAATTAGATTGTGGTTGTTGGTTGTTTGTTGTTTGTTGTTGGTCGTTAGTTGTTCAATGGCGGAATTGACCTTTTACTTAATTGATAATTTTGAATCGGGCTCAACCTCGAAATGGTTTCCTTTCGGATCGATTGACGTTTCGGCCGTTGCCAATCCGCTGGCCAAGGCCAAAGATCTGGTGGCGGAATCGTGCGGGAGTTATATGCTTAAAATTAAAGGGAGCGCTTCCGATTGGTATGTCGGCGGGATTGGTACCGACCTTATGATCGATGCCTCATTTTATAAGCGCCTGCAGATGGATATATACGGAAGCGCTTTGGGCGGAAAACTTCGGATTGAGCTTTATGACGAAGACAACGGCAACAACCAGATCGAGACGGACAAAAACTGGCAGCCGCTTTACGACGACAAATGGGCGGTTGAGATCCCGATCTTGGGGCCCGGGTTCACCAGAATATCCGTCCCTTTTACCGCCTTTACTCTGGACAATCCGGGGAAGGGGGATGGCATCTGGAATCCCGCTACCAAGAACGGCTCAAGCGGTTTGACCAGGATGCAGATTGTTTTTGTTGCCAAAGAAAAGACCGGAAAAGTTGATGTCGGGCTTGACAATGTATTGTTGACCTACTAAGGAGGAGAAAATGTTAGAGAGGAAAAAGATATTCCTGGTTTTTTGCCTGATGATTTTTATGGCTTGTTCGGCGGGGGCGGCCGGTTTTAAGGACGTTGATCCGGAAAAGATCTCTTTTAAGGCCGGACCAACCGATCCGGCGGAAGATCTCTCTATCCCGTGGGTTGAAGTTTCGCTCTATCCTAAAAATGTGGAAGCCGGCGGTCAGTTTTCTGTCAAAGCGGCACTGGCGTCAAAAGTGAAAGAGGTTTCGGCTGTTTTGGACGATAAAGAAAAATACGCGCTCAAACCGGAAGACCAGAGCGGCTGGGATGCCGCGATTGTTCTCCCCTCGGACCTAAAGAGCGGGCTCCATTTTTTAAAAGTGAACATTACCGGAAATAACGGAAAAACGATCAGCCGGACCCTGGTTTTCAGGGTGTTGGGGAATGCTTCACGGGCAGAAATTTCTTTTCCGGTAACTTTTAAGTCCGATACCCGGCTCTCAAAAGGGAGAAGTGTTACGGCCGGAGAAAAAGGGGAAGCAATTTACCGCCAGACCTACTATTGGGTCAAGGGGCCGGATGGGGCGGAGGGATGGATTGAAGCAAGCGGGATAGAAGAATCCAAACGGGAAATTTACGTAAGCGCTTATCAGGCGTTTACGGAGGGAGACTATGACCGGGCGATCGTTTACTACAGTGAAGTGGTGATACTCGATCCCAACGACGCGGATGCTTATTACTGGTTGGCTAAAGCGTACCAACAAGTCGGGGAAGAACAGGAAGTTATAAAGGCATTAAAAACCGCCTTGGCGATTGATCCCCAGCACAGCGGCGCGAACTGGATGGCTGGCCGGGTAGCCAAGGATGATTTTTCCAAAGGGATAGCTCTTCTTAGAATGAAAAAATACCAGGAGGCGGCCGAAGCGATCGAGAATGCCTCTTCTCTGCGTCCCGGTTCAATTTCCTATTGGATGCAGCTTGGTAAAATTTACGGGCTTTTGGGAGATACCGACGCGGCTTCGGAAGCATGGAAACAGGTCTTGTTGATTGATCCGGACAATCAGCAGGCGCACGCGCTTTTGAAGACCGATTATTACAGGATGATCGCTAAAGAAGAACCGATTGAACCGGCTGCCCCTAAAATTGCCGCGGAAACGGCTTCAAGCCAATATGTTAACATGGTTAAACAAAGCCGGACAGAGAAAGGGACGCTGGTTGGGTCAGCGCTAAAATCGGTCGTGAGCATGGCCAAGTCTCTTGGAACTAAAATTGATGAAGAGGGCTGGAAGGCCAGCTGGACCGGAAACAGTTTTTTGGTGACCTATGCCTGCAGGCAGGAGCGGCTGGGAAAAACAGAGTCGGAACTTTTTTCTTTCAAAGTTGATCCTGACAGCCGCCGGGTGGAACCGTACAATAAGAACGCGCGGCTTTTAGTCAGCCGATGGTAAATTAATCCGCGCCATCGTAGCTCAGTTGGCAGAGCAGCTGTTTCGTAAACAGCAGGTCGTCAGTTCGATTCTGACCGATGGCTGAATAATTTTTCGGGCCGACGTAGCTCAATTGGCGGAGCAACTGATTTGTAATCAGTAGGTTGTCGGTTCAACTCCGACCGTCGGCTAATTTGTTTCCCAAAAAATATGATCAACCTCATCATCGGCGACGAAGAGTATTTAATAGCGGAAGAACTTAAGCGGATAAAAGAGAAGTTTAAGGATCGCTCTTTTGAAACGCTCGAAAATCCATCCGCCACCGAAATTATCGAAAACTTGAGCCTCCCGTCGCTCTTTTACTCCTCCCGCCTGATCTTTGTTTATGATTTTGATTTTAAAAACGATGACGAGTCCTTCCTTTTCGCGCTTAAAAACCTTGATCCCCAAGTTGAACTGGTCTTTATTCAACCGCACAGTCTGGACCGCCGCCGTGCCAATTATAAGCTGATGGGGTCGGTCAAAGAATTCAAAAGCTTTGGCGACTGGGACGATGAAAAAGCGGCCCAATGGGTGATCCAATACGCCCGATCAATTGGAAACGCGATTAACCGCGAAGATTCCCTGCTTCTGGTTGCCATAAGCGGAAAAAATCTTTTTGCCCTTTCGTCCGAGATCAAAAAACTCTCCGCCTATTGCGGAGACAAAAAACAGATAGACAACGATGCGATTTTGGCGCTGGCTTCACAACAGGACGTGAATGTTTTTGCTTTTTCAGACGCGCTTAAAAATAAAAACCTGGGTAAGTCTCTGCGCCTGCTTGAAAAGATGATTAAAAACAACGAAGAGATGGTCCCGCTTTTGGGTCTGCTTTTTTCGCAGTTTCGCGCCCTCTTTCTGGCAAAGACCAACCGACTTGCGGCCGGCGGCTATTATCTGAAAAAGTGCCTTGAGCAAAGCAAGCGGTTTACCGCCGCCGCCCTTTGGGGGATATTGGAAAAAATTTACGCTTCGGACCTGCTTTTAAAGAAAGGGGAATCGCCAAAAGCGGTCATGCCGCTTTTGGCGGAAGAGATCTGCCGTGGATAGGAAGAGGGTTTCTTCCGCGATTGCGGCTTTTATCGTATTGGGAGTGGTATTTTTCCTGGCTCTGTTCAGGATTCAGATCCTGCAATATAATTTTTACAAGCAAAAGGCCGAGGTTCAGCAGCGGCGCTTTATCCGCATTGCCACCGATCGCGGCGACATCGTAAGTTCGGACGGGGCGGTTTTGGCAACATCGCTTTCCACTTATTCGATTTATACCAATACCGGAGAATTTAAATGGATCAAGAGAAAACTTGACCGTCCGCCGGCTGAAAAACTTCCCGGAATGGTTGTGATCGAAGAGAAAAAGCGGGTCTATCCCAACGCGCATCTAGCCTCACAGGTGGTCGGTTTTACCGGAGCCGATAACGAAGGGTTGGCCGGGATTGAACAGGCCTACGACGAATACCTGCGCTCGAAAGAGGGTTGGATCAAAACCTATGCCGATCCGATCGGTTTTGAATTCCTGCAGGCAAAGAGCAAAAAGCTCGATACCGAAGAAGACGGGATGAACATTGTCTTGACGATCAATCAAAAGATCCAATACGCGGTTGAGCGGGAGCTTTCGGCCGCCATAAAAAAATTCTCTGCGATCTCCGGGACCGCGGTAATGATGGATTTGAAAGACGGCGGGATCCTGGCCCTGGCTTCGAAACCCGATTTTGATCCGAACAATTATTCCAAATTTGATCCAAAAACCTGGAACTCGCGTGCCTGCCTGGTGTATGAGCCGGGCTCGACCTTTAAACTGATCACCGCCGCTTCGGGGTTGGACCAGGGGACGATCACAATCGATTCAAAATTGCAGGCGTTGAACCAGATTGTGGTTGGGGGAAAAACAATCGGCAATTCCCATCAAATCAATTGGCCGGGAAAAGAGATATCGATTTCGTACGCGCTTGAACAGTCGATCAACACCGCCATGGCGCAGATCTCGATGAAGCTTGGGAAAGAGAAATTTTACAATCATATCAAGGCCTTCGGTTTTGGAGAGAAGACCGGCTTTGGCCTTGATGGCGAATCTTCCGGCATCCTGCGCCATTATAATAACTGGTACACTCCGGATATCGCGATGCTAAGTTTTGGCCAAAGCATCGCGGTCACCCCTATGCAGCTTTTGGCGGCGGTCGGTTCTTTCGGCAAAGAGGGGTTGGTGCTCAAGCCGCATTTGGTTAAAAGAATTGAGAGCCGCGACGGCTCTTACGTTAAAAGTTATTCCGCCGAGTATTACGGGCGGTCGGTTTCGAAAAAGACCGCCGAAGAGATGCTCGGTTTGATGGAAAATATCGTTTTAAAAGGGTCGGGACGGCACGCCAAGATCAAAGGATACCATGTCGGAGGGAAGACCGGGACCGCGCAAAAGGTGGCGGTCGGCTCCGGCGCCTACATGAAGGGGAACTACATCGCCTCTTTTATCGGGATCGCGCCGCTTAAAAAACCGCGGCTGGTTTGTTTGGTGATCATTGATGATCCGAAAGGTTCGATCTGGGGTGAGAGTACCGCCGCGCCGGTCTTTCAACGGGTGGTCGACGAATCGCTCCGTTACCTCAATGTTCCGCCGGACGGGTTATGATATAATAAAAAAACTATGAGGAAAAAACGCGTTCTTTCAGGGATCCAGCCGACCGGGAAATTACATCTGGGTAATTTACTCGGTGCTTTGGAAAACTGGAAAAAACTCCAGGACGAATATGAATGTTTTTTCTTTATCGCCGACCTGCACGCTTTGACCACCTTTTATGATAATCCCAAAGAGCTCCATTCAACCGTAAAAGAGGTCGCCGCCGATCTTCTGGCAATTGGGCTTGATCCCGAAAAAAGCGTCATCTTCAAACAATCCGATGTCCCGGAACATTCGGAGCTCCACCTGATCTTTTCAATGATAACTCCGCTCTCCTGGGTCGAGCGGGTTCCGACCTATAAAAGTAAAATCGAAGAGATCAAAGGGAAAGATTTGGGGACCTACGGATTCCTCGGTTACCCGGTCCTCCAGGCGGCCGATATTTTAATCTACAAGGCCGACTATGTCCCGGTGGGGGAAGACCAGCTTCCGCATATCGAACTGACCAGAGAGATTGGGCGGCGTTTTAATAATTTTTACGGGGAATTGTTCCCGATGCCCAAGGATCTTTTAACCAAAACCCCCAATGTCCCCGGGACCGACGGGCGGAAGATGAGCAAAAGTTATAACAACGCGATCAATCTTTCCGATTCGTCCGAAGAATTAAAAAAGAAAGTAAATATGATGATCACCGACCCGGCGCGGGTTGTCAAAACCGATAAAGGGCATCCGGAGGTCTGTACCGTTTTTGATTTTCACGAGATTTTTACCGCTCCCAAAATCAAACAGATAGCCGAAGAGTGTAAAAAAGCCGAACGCGGCTGTGTTGAGTGCAAAAAGGAATTGTTAAGACAGCTTGAAGAATATTTGGCCCCGATCAAAGAGCGGCGCGGGAAAATAAAAAATATTGACGAAATCCTGGAGGCGGGGGCCAAGAAGGCACGCGCGATCGCTTCACAGACCTTGTCCGAAGCAAAAAAAGCGATGGGTCTTTTTTGAGATGCAGGAAACGTATTCGGTAAAAACGGCTACTTACGAAGGTCCGTTTGATCTTCTGCTCCAGGCGATTAAAGAGGGGAGGATCGATGTTTATGACGTCTCTTTAACCAAGATCACCTCCGAATATCACCTTTATCTAAAAGAGAATTTGCGCACTTTGAACCTGAACCGGGCGGCCGAATTTTTGGTCATGGTAGCCTGCCTGTTGGAGATGAAATCAAAGAAGCTCCTGCCGGAGCCGCCGACCTTAAGCGGGATACAAGAAGAGGAAGAGATTGAGCTTGACCTGGCCGCGCATATCAAAGAGTACGGCGTCTATCGCGACTTAGCTTTGCGGCTTCGGGAGCGAAAAGAACATTTTGCCAAAGTTTATTCCCGTTATCATTTTGAAGAAGAAAATATTGCAAAAGAAGTTCCGATCAATTTAGGCAAGGTCTCTTTGGAAGAACTGGTCTTTGCTTTTCAGAAAATCTGGCGGGAAGCGCGGGAAGAAGAAGAGATCAGGGCGATAACGGAAGAACCGATCACTCTTCCCCGGCGGATTGAGGAAGTCAAAAAAATCCTTTACGGCAAAGAACGGGTGCGGCTTGAAGAATTATTTGTCTCTGGAACCAGGCTTGAAATTGTGGTAACATTTTTAGCGGTGCTGGAGCTGACCCGGCAGAAGTTTATCTATCTTTTACAAGGAGAAAAATTCGGTGAAATCCACATTGGTGTTTCAAGAGACTAAAAAAATACTGGAGGCGCTCCTTTTTGCCGCCAGGGAGCCCCTTTCGCTTTCGGAACTTTCCGGTTTGACCGGTCTTCCCGAAGATTCGATTGGGGCGGTCTTAAACGAGCTTAGTGAAGAATATAAGGGAAGAGGGATTAATGTCCTAAAGATTGCCGATGGGTATATCTGGGGGACCAATCCCGACTGCGCTTCCTACATCGATCTTTTGCGCAATTTTCCCAAAGAGGCGCGGATCACCCCCCAGGCGCTCGAAACTTTGGCGATCATCGCCTACAAACAGCCGGTGACCAAGCCCGAGATCGAGCGGATCCGAGGGGTCTTTTCCGACGGGGTGATAGAAACCTTGATCGCGCGCGGGATGATAGAAGAAAAGGGGAGGAGTGATGGGCCGGGGCGGCCGATCCTCTATGGCACTACAACCGAATTTCTCAAGCACTTTGGATTGGGAAGCCACCACGAACTTCCCCAGCCGGTATGAGCGGAGCTCAACTTCATGAAATCTTTTCTTCAATCCAGGGGGAAGGTCTTTATGTCGGCGACCGCCAGCTCTTTATCCGTTTTTCGGGCTGTAATTTAAGCTGCGATTATTGCGATTCCAAAGAGGCGCTTACGCTTCAACCACAATTCAAAGTTGAAGATAAGAAAATCGACAATCCGGTTACGGCAGAGAAACTGCTTGAGATCGTCTCTTCTTTTACCAAAAACAAAAACCTTCATTCGGCAATCAGCATCACCGGCGGAGAGCCGCTTCTTCAGGTCGATTTTTTGGCCAAATTCCTTCCGGAGTTAAAAATCCCGGTGTATCTGGAAACAAATGGAACGCTCCCCAATCATTTAAGCGAAATTATTAATCATGTTAATATTATTTCGATGGATTTTAAGGCGGGGCACGCGAAAGAACATTTTCACTTTATGGAAATTGCCTATACTTCGGGCAAAGAACTCTTTGTCAAATTTCCGGTCGGCCCGGAAGTTACGACGAAAGATATTGACGAGGCGGCCGGTTTAATTTCCCAAATCAGCCCGCTTATCCCGCTGGTTCTTCAGCCCCTTCATCCGATCAAAATAAAAAAAGACCAGCTGTTGTCTTTTCAGGCGGTGGCGAAAAGGAAATTGGAGAGGGTGAAGATTATTCCGCAAGTTCACAAAATTTTACACATGTTTTAGATGCGCCGCGGTCGACTCTAGCCACTTGATATCTTTTTCCCTCGCTTTGTCGGGGCTGATCTTTTGGAGCGAGCGCAAAAGTTCCAATTTATAGACCGCTGTTTCAAGGGCCAGTTTTTCCAAATGGGTCTTGACCAGATTCATCAGTTCTCCCGGCAGGTTCAAGTCGATTTTCCTGATCTTTTGGGTCAGGTTGAGTATCACTTTCGAATAAGAATCAAAATCCTTTTTCGATCCGCAGAAGACCCGCTTAAGGTGCATCGCCTTCAGTTCCGCGATCAGCTTGAGCCAGGCGATCTGCTTGGCGGAAATTATGAGCTCTTCGATCTTCACATTCAAACCGATCAGGGTTTTCAGTACGTAATTTTTCCTAAGCTTGATCACCAATAAACCGACCCATTCATCTTCGAGGATCTCGCCGATTATAAGGATTTTGAGCTCCTCTTTTAAGAGCAGGATCTTTTTTTCTTCGGGGGTCAAGTCGGAAGAGAGGATCGCTTCGCCGTCCGGTCCGACGTGGAATTTTTCAAGGTTCCATCCTTTGGTGTTTATGTTCAGCTCTTCCGCCAGCTTGGATAATTCGTTCAACTCCGGGTTGAGGGCAAAAAAGAGGACCCTTTTTAAGATTTCATGCTGGAGAGAAAGGAAAAAATCCAGGATAAAATTGCCGCTTTTTCCCTTTTTATTCCATTCAAAAGGTTCGGCCGGAGCGCTTGGCGAATAAAAGGCCTTAAATCTTGCCGGTTTCCTTTCTTCTTCTTTCTTTCCACCGGTATTTTTTTGTTCCCATTTTTTAACCTGGTCAAGAGGGGTGGTGTTGGTCAGTTTTAGGATATATTCATCAAGTTCTTTCAGGTTTGCTTTGGGATCTTTGATAACCACTTCGGATTTGGGCTTCAGTTCTTTATCCAGCCCGGAAACAATCATAGCCCCCGACGCGGCCATCGATTCTCCCTGGCCGCCCTTTGGCAAATTATTCGGATTAATAATCGGGCTGCTCATTTTATAAGCGGCAAAGAAACGGTAAAAACCGAACCTTTCCCGGTTTTGCTTTCAACCGTGAGTTTTCCCTTATGTAGTTCGGCCAGCTTGCGGCTTAGGGCCAAGCCCAGGCCGCGGCCGTTCGGCTCTTCAAATTGAGAAAAAATCTTTTCGATCCGCTCCGCGGGGATCCCCGGACCGGCATCCTTAACCTGAAAAACCAGGTTGTTCTCTTTCACCGCGGCGCCGACTGAAATTTTCCCCCGGCCGGCGTACTTTACGGCATTGTCGATCAGGTTGGAGAGGATTTGTTTTATCCGCTT
Source organism: candidate division WOR-1 bacterium RIFOXYB2_FULL_46_45 (assembly GCA_001771585.1). Classification (GTDB taxonomy): domain Bacteria; phylum Margulisbacteria; class WOR-1; order XYC2-FULL-46-14; family XYC2-FULL-46-14; genus XYC2-FULL-46-14. The sequence continues at coordinate 335,133 of MEUE01000001.1, read as the reverse complement.
GCTGTCTCCTTTGGTAATCGGAAGATTGTCCGGAATCGACGGTTCAACATTTGGGACCACAACCGATTCAATCAGCTCTTTTGGTGAAAAATCCTCAAGTTGCAGTTCCAGCTTTCCGGCGTCGATTTTTGAATAGTCCAGAATGTTGTTAATGGTCCGCAAGAGGAACTGGCCGTTTTTCTTTAGTTCCAGCAGGGTTTCCGATACTTTTTCAGGTATCTCGCCGTAAATTTTTTCAAGTATCAGGTCCGTAAAACCGAGAATGCCGTTTAACGGGGTCCTAAGTTCGTGCGACATGCTTGAAAGATATTCTCCTTTATACTTGGTCGCCAGGGCCACTTTTTGGTTGACCGTTTCAAGCTCGGCGCTCCGCTCCTGCAATTCGGAGGTGCGTTCCTTGACCTTTTTTTCGAGGACCTGGTTTAAAGCGGAGAGTTCGCGCTTGGCCTTGTCGGTTGAATCGAAAAGGCGGGCGTTTTCAATTGCCACACCCGCCTGGTTGGCAAGAAAATTTAAAAGCGCGATGTCCGAAAGAGTAAAAGAGGTCCCCGGCTGCGGCTTTCCAACAACCAAAAGCCCGATCATCTTTTCGTGGAAAAAGATCGGTTCAATGAAAGCGGCTTCCAGCCGCGCCATTTCCGCCAGAACCTTAAAAAAACGCGGGTTATTTTCCAGTTCATTGTTTGAGATAATCTTTTTTCTTTCCCGCGCCAGTTTTACCAGCGCGGAATCGGCGGGCAATTTTTCAACCAGAAGCAGTTCGCAGTTTTGGACCGCTAGGTTTTCCAGTATTACGCCCTTGATGGTTGTGACCAGCGAATCAAGGTCCATAATCGATGCCAGGCTGTCCCTTATTTTAGCCAGAACTTTCGGGGAATCGGATTTTTTGCGGAAAAACAGATGGTCAATCGTTGCTTTGACCGGACGCGCCAGGCTTTTGAAATAAAAAAGGAAAAAGATCGCGGAGAAGAGGATCACCATCCGGTTTTGCGAAAAGATCAGCCCTTCCAGATAAAGGTTTGAAAACCACAGAAAAAGTCCGTAAAGGGCGGTGATCAAAAGCAGCGTTACGGAATAGAGGATCGATTGTTTAATGATCTCGTCGACTTCAAACAGGTTGTGGTGCAGTAGGCCGTAGCCGATTGCCGCGGGAACCGGCAAAGCGGCCAAAAACAGGAGCGCGCCGCGGTGCCCCAAAACCGCGATCAAAGCGGTTACAAAGATTGCCAGAAGCATAAGCTTTGCCCTTTGCCTTAAAACCGAATCCTGACTTAGTCGCCGAATTTTGATGCTTAGGTAGAAAAGAAAAATTATTCCGCAGGCTACATAATAGAAGATCAATTCCTGCGGCAGAAAAGCCAGTGGGATTGAAAAAAGAAACGGCCAGGGGGACCATTTTTCTTTCAAAAACCCCAGAACGGTTACAAGATAAAGGCAGCCAACTAAAGGAGCGATTGGATTTATCATTTTTTATTAACGCTTATGGCTTTAATTTGCCATTTTCCCGCTTCCCTTATGAGCTGAAGCCGAAAAACCGCTTCGGTTTTTTCGAACGCGCAGGCCACGTCGTAGGTGGCGGTAACGACCTGTTTATTTTCTTCAAAATTTATGCCGACCTGGCCGCTTGCTCCCCGGTATTTTTTGAGCGCCCCCAAGTCTTTTCCCAGCGCGTTGAAGGAGGCCTTTAGTTTTTCTTTCGGGAGCATGGCAAGCATGGAGGGGGAAGAGTTGGCAATTAAAAGGTTTGAATCCCAATCGGTTATAATTTTCCTAAAAGTAGTGTCGACAAAATCCCGGCTTTCCGAATTTAAGTTATTATTAAAATAGTTGAGCGCGAGCGAAACAATGACGGCCACAGCGGTAAAGATTGCCAGTATCCAGATCAATTTTTTCATGTCAAGCATGATTATACTTAAAAACAGTTGTTAGTTCAACTATTCTTTGTTATTATACTTACAAAAATAAAATGAAAAAATTCTGCCTGATTGCGTTGTTTTTTCTTTGCTTATCGGGCGGGCTGGTTTTGGCCGCTAATAAAACCGCCGATGATCCGGCCGGTTTTATTTTTGGCGTCCGTCCGATGGGGATGGGGAACGCCTTTTCCGCTTTGGCGGATGATATTAACGCCCTGTTTGTCAACCCGGCCGGACTGGCCAGTTTGAACCATGTGCAGGCCACCTCTTTTTCCGGAAAGTTTTTGAATGAGGTGAATTATTTTTCTTTTGCCGCCGCTTTTCCCACCCTGAGAGGAACTTTCGGGGTGGGCTACATCGGTTCCGATTTTGGTTTTACCGCTTTTGATACCTATGTGTCCGGCGGGCAGATCACAACCAGCACGGAGGCGGTCAGCTTTTCGGACAACGATTCAACCTGGCTTTTGTCCTACAGCACGGCTTTCAACAAAACCTTTTCTTTTGGCGCCGCGCTGAAACTTTTTACCAAAAAACTGGCAACGACTACCGCAGCGGGGAGAGAGCTTGACCTGGGAATACTGTTTAAACCCCGCCCCAATTTTTCCGCCGGCTTAACCGCCAAGAACCTGCTTCCGGAGGGGATGGGAGGGAAGCTGGAATGGTCGGGGGGGACAATCGAAGACCTTCCGACGCTGTTTAAAGGGGGTATTTCTTTAAAGATTATCGGCCACGACGGTTTTTATAAAAGAGGGAACGAAAAACTGCTCTTTAACATTGATGCCGATTATTATCCCAATCTTTCAAATGTCCCGCTGGCGTTCCATACCGGACTGGAATGGTCTCCTTTGAGGTTTTTGGATCTCCGGCTGGGTTTTGACCAGTCGAGCTTAACCGCAGGGATCGGATTGAAGAGGGGGAAATTCCGTTTTGATTATACCTACAACCAGTTTGCCTCATTCCCGGATGCCGGCAACAATTTCTTTGCCATAAACTACGGCTTGTTTGAAGAAGAAGATTACGAAGCGCAGGAAGCAAAACTCGCGCAGGAGAAGAAAGAGAGAGAGGCCCGTGAGCTGGCCGAAAAAGAGCGCAAAGAAAAAGAAAACCGGTTGAGGGAGCAGCAGAGAGAGTTGGAAAGGGCGCAAAGGGAGATCAGGGCCAAAGAAGCGCGGGAAGCAAAATTGAGGCAGGAAGCGGAGAGCAAAAAACTGGAAGAAGAGAAGAAAAAACAAGATCAGGAAAAGTCGCTAAAAGAAAGGGAAGAGAGATCCATCAAACAGAGGGAAGAAGGGGAGCGGGCGGCTAAAAACAGGGAACAATTTTTCAAAGGAATTGGCGGCGCCTTTGGCGCGATGGGACAGGGAATTGGATCCGTTTTCGGTAATGCCGGACAGGGGATCGGCAGTGCTTTTGGGGCGGCCGGAAACAATGTCGGGAAAGCATGGAATGATTTGTTGGCCGAACGGCCACGGGAAAAGGAGAAAGAAAAAGAGAAGGAGAAAAAGACAGAAAAAGTAAAAGAAGCGCCTGAAAAAGTTGAACCGCCACTACCTCCACAGCAGGAAGTGGTGGAGATCCAGCAGTCGTTTGAAGAACTGCAAAAGGTCTTTTCCGGCGAAAAGCCGTTGTCGGAGTTGGGAAGGATTGCCCCCCAAATCGCGACCAGCTTCCTGGTCCTGGCGTTAAAACTGATTATCTTCCCGATAGTGCTTTTGGTTATTTTTGTCTTGTTCAAAGAATGGGACAGGAGGACACAATGAGAAAAGTTCAAAGTTCAAAGTTCAAAGTGCAAAGTTTGATAATTTGGGTTTGTTTTGCACTTTGCACTTTGCATTTTGCACTTCCCGCGGATGCGGCGACGTATACGGTGACCAACACCGACAATGCCGGAGCCGGTTCCCTTCGTCAGGCAATAACGGATGCCAACGGCAATCCGGGAGCGGATACGGTTGCTTTTAATATTCCGGCTGCCGATGCCGGATATGTAACCGCGGGGGGAGCAAGTTATTGGAGGATTCGTCCAACCGCCGCCCTGCCGAACCTTGAGGACGCTTCCGGAGGAACGACCATTGACGGCACCACTCAAACTACAAATCAAGGAGACACCAATCCCTATGGACCCGAAATAATGCTTGACGGAACAAACGCTGGCAGTGCAAACGGTCTTACTGTTACGGCCAAAGACTGCATAATTGAAAGGATGATTATTAATAATTATTTTCTTGATGGGATTGTGATTAATCCGACCGGGGCCGCAGGCATAAGCAATACAAAAGTTTACGGCTGTTATATCGGTACCGACGCGACGGGGGAGGTTGTGGCCGCGAATGCGGAGAAAGGGATAAATGTTTTCAATTCTTTTTCAAATATCATAGGGAGCAGTGAAAGCGGAAGAAGGAATCTTATTTCGGGGAATACTTTATACGGGATTGATATTGTAGGGAGCTCTTCCTCACAGAACCGGATTTTAGGGAATTATATAGGAACAAACCGGCTCGGAACTGCCGCTTTAGCAAATGGATTGGCCGGAATTAATTTGATCCAATCCGCAAGCAACGAGGTTGGCGGGGTCTTGAGTGGTGAAGGGAATATTATATCGGGGAACACCGATGCGGGGATCAACATTGATGAGAGTGACGATAACCTGATATTGGGCAATTATATTGGAGTGGCCGCGAATGGGACAAGTGCTTTGGCGAATGGGGATGAGGGAGTTTTTATTTTTGGCGCCTCCCAAAACAATAATATTGGAAATGGAACTTCCGGCGGAAGAAATATAATTTCCGGCAATACCCGGTCGGGGATATCAATTGGTACCAGTTTAAGCACGATCAAAGGAAATTATATCGGCACAGATATTAACGGATCGACCGCTTTAGGGAATGGCTTAAGCGGTATAGCTTTTTCCAATGGATCAAGTAGCAACACGGTTGGAGGGGTTTCTATTGGTGACAGAAATATTATTTCGGGAAATTCCAGCTCCGGAATAATCCTTGACAACGCATCGAATAATGTTATTTTAGGCAATTATATCGGATTGGATTCCACTGGTGCGGTTGCTTTGGGGAATGCTGTGGATGGTATTTATCTGGGGGGTGGTGCTTCCTACAACGATATTGGGAATGGGACGGCGGCCGGAAAAAATATAATTTCAGGAAACAACGATAATGGGATTGAGGTTCTCGGCACGGGAACAGATTCCAATGAGGTTTCTTTTAATTATATCGGTACCAATGCCGATGGGGATCTGGTTGCGGGGCTGGAAAATGCTAATAATGAAATATATGCCGATAAAGATGTAAAATACTTATATTTAAACTTCAGCAGAATACAGGGATTAAACGGACTGGTGTCTTTGTCTAATGGAGCTAACGGTTCAAAAATTGAAAACAATGTTATTGTCGGGACAAGATTGGCGGATGTAAAGGGGATATTTTTGGGAGGGGATGGGACGGCCGTGAGTCCAACCGTTGTCAGTACCAATGAAATAAGAGGAGTTGATTTTGGCATTGATGTCGATACTATTCCGTCCCAGACGGTTACCATTGACCATTGTACGATCGTGGATATGAACAAGGGAATACAAATCAGAGATGCGGCGGCAAATATTAAAAACTGCATAATCTCTTCTGATCCGACCGGATCGAATATTGCCAGCGGGACGGTCGGCGTTTCAAATGAAACCGGAACGGTTACGGTCAGTTATTCCGATATTTACGGAAATGCTTTGTCGTATTATAACTTCAACGGAACAATTACCAAGACCGCGACCATCCACGCGAATCCTTTGTTTTCCGATTCGGTCAACAATGATTATAATTTGGCTTTTAATTCACCCTGCATCAACACCGGGACTCCGGCCGGGGCGGATATGGGAGCGTATCAATATAGCGGAGCGACTCCCGAGGTTAGAGTCATAACTCCTGTCAGCGGCGACAACTGGCAGGAAGAATCGACCCATTACATCACCTGGCACGCTTCGGCGGATGTTACCTCCGTTGATCTTCACTATTCAACCGATAACGGGGCAACCTATACCGCGATTGTTTCCGGCATAAGCAATACCGGAAGCTACAGCTGGACCCTTCCCAAAGCGGACAGCACCCAATCAAAAGTAAAAGCGGTAGTTCATTCTCCTTCTCAAATTGCCACTGCCGAATCGGCCGCTTTTACCATCAGTTCCAAATCTCCCAAAATTTTAGGGCAGGTTAACCCTTATCCAACGATTTATAAGCCGCTAACAAGTCCAACGCTTAAACTGGGCTATCAATTGAGTACCGATGCCGATGTGACAATTTATCTTATAAACAAATACGGCAAACTTCACTGGAAAACATCGATCGCGTCGGGAAACAACGGAGGCAAAGCGGGCTACAATGAAGTGGAATATAACGGGATATCCGAGATCGGCGGAGGATTGGTTCCCAATGGTATTTATTTTATTAAAGTCATCGCGCAAAACCGGGTGATCGCGACCGGACATCTGGTGGTGCAGGATTGATTCTGATATACTAATGGGGGAGGTGATATAGAATGACTGAAGCATACTGCATGAAATGCAAAAAGAAAAAAGAGATGAAAGACGTTAAGCCTGTTACCATGAAAAATGGGAGAAAGGCCGCCAAAGGAACCTGTCCTACTTGCGGCACCAAGATGTTTAAAATCGGCGGGTAGAGCTCATGATATAATAAGAAGACCATGTCTTCTAAATCAGCCGATTTTATCCACCTGCATGTCCATTCGGAATTCAGTTTACTGGACGGCGCGTCGAGGATTCCGTTTTTGATAAGGCGCCTGAAAGAGCTGAAGATGCCGGCGGCGGCGGTGACCGACCATGGGAACACTTACGCTCTGATCAGCTTTTATTCCGCGGCAAAAGAAGCGGGGATAAAACCGATTTTGGGTTGCGAGTTTTATTGCGCGCCGCGTACCCGCTTTGACAAAGAGACCAAAGAGGACCGCTCCCCCTATCATTTGACTCTCCTTGCGAAAGATTATGGTGGCTATAAGAATATACTAAAGCTCGCCTCCCTCGCGTCAATTGAAGGTTTCTATTCTAAGCCCCGGATCGACCACGAACTGATTGAAAAATATAAAGAGGGACTGGTTGTCATGTCCGGCTGTCCAAAAGGGGAAATACCGCAGTTGATTTTGGCCGGACGGAGGGAAGAAGCCGTTAAAACTGCCGCTTGGTTCAAAGATCTTTTTAAAGACGATTTTTATCTTGAAGTTCAGGATGTCGCCCTGGCCGAAAATAAAATTATCAATTTGGGATTGAGGGAAATAGCGAATCAATTAAAGATCAAACTGGTTGCCACCAACGATGCCCACTACTTAAACAAAGAAGATGCCGACATGCAGGATGTCTTGATGTGCATCGGGACCAATTCGGAAATCAAGCAGGAGAAGCGCCTCCGTTTTGAAAGCCGCGAACTTTATCTTAAGACCATAGAAGAGATGCGTGAAGCGCTCCCCGGTTTTGAGGACGCCATCTTAAATACGGTTGAGGTGGCCGACAAATGCAATGTTGAAATTGAAATGGGAACCTTGCGCCTGCCGCATTTTATAACCCCTTCGGGAGAGACCTTGGACAGCTATCTTGAAAAATTGGTAATAGACGGGATCAAAAAAAGATACGGGACGATGGTCCCTCCGGAGATCAACGACCGGGTTAAATACGAACTTTATACGATTGAGAAGATGGGCTATGCCGGCTATTTTTTGATCGTCCAGGACTTTATCAACTACGCCAAAAGCAACGGGATACAGGTCGGTCCCGGCCGCGGCTCGGCGGCGGGGAGCATTGTTTCTTATGCCCTTGGAATTACCGATGTCGATCCGATGAAGTACGGTCTGATCTTTGAACGGTTTCTCAATCTGGAGAGAATCTCGATGCCCGATATCGATATCGATTTTTGTATCGAGCGGCGGGGAGAAGTTCTCGAGTATGTCACAAAAAAATACGGAAAAGACCACGTGGCGCAAATCGTCACCTTCGGGACCATGGCGGCGCGGGGAGTCCTGCGGGATGTGGGACGGACCAAGGGGATTCCGCTTCCGGAGGTTGACCGCCTGGCCAAGATGGTCCCCTTTGCACCGGATATGACCTTGGAAAAAGGGCTTGAATTGAGCAAGGAGCTTAAAGAAAAATATGATCATGATGAAACCGCCAAAGATTTGATCGATACCGCAAGGCGGCTGGAGGGTTTTTCCCGTCATGCTTCGGTCCACGCGGCCGGAGTAGTAATTTCCAAAGAGCCGCTGACCGACTATGTCGCTTTGCAGGAATTGGACGAGGGGGTGATCGTAACCCAGGCGCCGATGTCCGATCTTGAAAAGATCGGTCTGCTGAAAATGGATTTTCTCGGCCTGCGCAATTTGACGATGATCGCGTACGCGGTCCGCCTGATCGGGGATGATTTGGATATGTCAAAAATTCCTTTTGACGATGAAAAGACCTTCGCGCTGCTGCGTTCGGCGGAAACAACGGGGATCTTCCAGCTTGAATCAAGAGGAATGCGGGCTTTGATCAAAGACCTCCGTCCGGATAATTTTGAGGAAATCATCGCTCTTTTGGCGCTTTATCGTCCGGGGCCGCTTGAGTCCGGAATGGTGACCGATTACGTAAAAAGGAAACACAAGCAGGTTGAAGTAAAATACGAACTCCCCGAACTTATGCCGATCTTATCCTTAACTTACGGTGTGATCCTCTATCAGGAGCAGGTGATGGAGATCGCCTCAAAGATCGCTGGTTTTTCGATGGGGCAGGCCGATGTTTTGCGGGCGGCGATGGGAAAGAAAAAAGTTAAAGAGATGGAAGAGCAGAAAGAGCATTTTATAACAGGTGCGGTCAAGCGCGGCTTTTCAAAGCACAAGGCGGCGACCCTTTTTAACCTCTGCGCCAAGTTTGCCGGCTACGGCTTTAACAAATCCCATTCGACCGCTTACGCTTTCATCTCTTATCATACCGCCTATCTGAAGGCCAATTATCCGGTCCAATTTATGGCGGCCCTGTTGACTTCGGTGATGGGGAACACCGACAAAGTTTCTCTTTATTTGGCCGAGGCGCAAAAGATGGGGATTCAAATCCTCCAGCCGGACGTAAACCGGAGCGAGAAGCAGTTTTCTGTTTTTGAAAAAAACATCCGCTTTGGTTTGACCGCGATCAAGAATGTCGGGATCGCGGCGATCGATTCGATCATTGAAAGAAGGGGAGACAAGCCCTATAAATCGTTCCTTGATTTTTGCAAAAGGGTCGATTCCCGGACGGTGAACAAAAAGGTGGTCGAGAGCTTGATCAAAGCGGGGGCGTTTGACTGTTTCGGGCGGACGCGCGCCTATTTGCTTTCCAATATGGACTCCGTGCTGTCAAAAGCTTCAAAGGAATTAAAACACGAAAACTCGGGACAAAGCTCACTTTTTGCGGTTGAGATGGAAGCGGCGGAACCGGAAGATATTCCGGAATTACCGATGGATCAGCTGCTACAGATGGAGAAGGAACTGCTCGGTTTTTATGTCTCAAACCATCCATTAGAGTATGTCAAAGATTCCCTGGAGGCGCAGGTGAAGGATAAAATATCCGAGATTTCGGACAAGAGCGAAGGAGACGCGGTTGTTGTCGGAGGATTGATCTCGTCCTGCCGGCGTCTCAACACCAAAAAAGGGGACGCGATGCTGATCTGCAATATTGAGGATTTGAGCGGCGTTACCGTGCTGATTGTTTTTCCAAAAACCTTTAAACAGTGTTCGGAGCTTCTGATGGATGACGCGGTGGTGGTGGTAAAGGGGAAGGTTAACCGCGATATTCGAAACGACGAACTTAACGTTGTGGCCGACAGCGTTCACCGTCTGCTGGCGGTCACAAAAGAGCGGATGCTCCATCTGGATATTTTCGACCTTAAGGATAAGAGTGTTTTGCTAAAGGTGAAAGAGGCGCTGCTGGCGTCGCAGGGTAATAATCCGGTTGAGATCGTTTATGACGGTAAGCTGATCGCGGCCAGCTCAAAATACCGCGTGTCAATTACCCCGGAACTGGTATCGCAATTGGAAAATTTGCTTGGAACCGGTTCGGTTGAGGTAAAAATGGAATCGGTACCGATAGCAGCATAAAGGAGGAAGAGATGGAAAAATTAAAGTTTGACAAAGACGGTTTGATCCCGGTTATCGCGCAGGATTATAAGACAGGAGAGGTCTACATGCTGGCGTACATGAATGAAGAATCGTTTAATAAGACGGTGGAGAGCAAGGAGATGTGGTACTGGAGCCGTTCGCGCCAATGTCTGTGGCACAAGGGGGACACCTCCGGCCATGTCCAAAAAGTGAAAGAGCTATATTACGATTGCGATAAGGATACTCTTTTAGCAAAAATAGAACAAATCGGCGGCATCGCCTGTCATACCGGAAACCGGACCTGCTTTTTTGAGAAGATTATCTAGCCATGGTGTTCTTCGGTGTGGGGCTTAAAGCCCGGCAGTCCCTGACCGGTTGACTTTTTTAAATAATCATCAATTGCCGACTTAAGGGCGTCTTCGGCCAAAACCGAACAGTGTCTTTTAACCGGGGGGAGCCCGTCCAGCGCGTCAATTACGGTTTGGTTGGAAATTTTCAGCGCCTCATCAATCGTCTTTCCCTTCACCAGTTCGGTGACCATCGATGATGTGGCAATTGCCGCACCACAGCCGAATGTCTTGAACTTGGCGTCGACGATAACGTTATCTTTGACTTTGATATACATTTCCATTATGTCGCCGCAAACCGGATTTCCGACGTGCCCGGTCCCGTCGGGATTCGGGATCTCCCCGACGTTCCTTGGGTTCTTGAAATGTTCCATCACTTTTTCCGAATAATTTCCAGGCATTTTTAACTCTCCTTTTTATAGATCGGCGACATGGCTCTTAATTTTTCAACAATCGGCGGCAGGTTTTCGATAACGTAATCGATCTCTTTCTCTTCCGTAAACCGTCCCAGAGTCAATCTTAAACTGCCATGGGCGATTTCGTGCGGAAGGCCGATTGACAAAAGGACGTGTGACGGGTCAAGCGATCCGGAAGTACAGGCGGAGCCGGACGATCCGGCAATTCCCAGCATGTCCAGATTCAAAAGGATCGATTCTCCTTCAATATATTTTATCGAAAAGTTGGCATTATTCGGCAGCCGCTCGGTCGGATGGCCGTTTAAGATCGTATCCGGAATATTTTTCAAAATGGCGTTGATCAATTTATCCCTCAAAACAGTCTCGCGATTGATCTCATCGGTTAAATTGAGGTGTACGATTTCGGAAGCGATTCCCATCCCCACAATCCCGGGGACATTTTCGGTTGACGCTCTTCGGTTCCGTTCCTGCCCGCCACCGTGGAGAAAGGGGACCATCCGGGTTCCTTTCTTGATATAAAGCGCGCCGATCCCTTTTGGTCCGTAAAACTTATGTCCGGAAAGAGAAAGGAGATCGATTCCCAGCTTATCGACGTTAATCGGAAGGTGGCCGAAACTTTGCACCGCGTCGGTGTGGAAATAGATCCCTTTTTCTTTGGCGATTTTAGAAAGTTCCGCGATCGGCTGAATTGTCCCGATCTCGTTGTTCGCGTGCATGATCGAGACCAGGATGGTCTTGTCCGTTAGCACTTTTTTTAGATCTTCGGGATTGACGACCCCAAACCGGTCGACCGGAAGGGTGGTGACCTCAAATCCATGTTTGCCCAAAAATTCGGCGCATTCCAAAACGGCGTGATGCTCAATTTTGGAGACGATAATATGGTTTCCTTTTTCCTGGTTTTTGAAAGCGACCCCTTCAAGCGCGAAATTATCCGACTCGGTTCCGCCGGAGGTGAAGACGATCTCTTCGGCCTTGGCGCCAATCGATTTGGCAATCTTTTCCCGAGAGGAATCGATTGCCGCTTTGGCTTCCTGGCCAAACGAATGGATTGAAGAGGGGTTGCCGTAATTGTCCTTAAAATAGGGGAGCATCCCGGCGATAACCTCGGGCAGAGCCGGTGTTGTGGCGGCGTAATCGAGATAAATTCGATCCATGCAATAATTATACCATTTTTACTACATGGTATTTAATCTTTTTGATCCCGAATTTCCTGGCATCGTTATAATGCCTGAACCAAATATCAATTTTTTTATAGTATCTCTTATTCATCCGGTCTTCAACAGTAAAGACCTGGTTGCCAAATCCTTCAATCATGACTTTGGTCCCGAGCGGTAAGAAGTTTGAAGCGATAACCCCCTCCCTACAGCGGGTGCCGGAAGCGGTTATCCATGGGGTACTGTCTGTTTGACCTTCCAATGAATTATAGGCGGTGGCCATGACGACCCCGCTGCTTAAAATTCGGTATCGTACCGTTTGGGCTTCGTTTTTACCGAAACCGAGTAAAAACAGGATAAAGATAGCTATTAATACAGCTCTTAATCGCGTTGCTCTCAAGGCAATCACCTCTACCTATATTATCGGGTTAACTGGAAGGTAACTTGCGTTGTTACAGGTTCATCGATCCGGTGCGGTAACCTAGTAGGTCTAATGTAGCATATTTGTATCCCAATTCTTGCAGTTTTTTGCTTATTTTATGCCTAAATTTAAGTAGTTTAGCGAGGTCTTTCTCCTCAACTTCGATCCTGGCAACCTCCCCATGATGGCGGACCCGAAATTGCCTGAAACCGAGCCGATTTAAGTATTCTTCCGCCCGTCCGATTTGGGCTAACAAAGGTTCGGTTATGGCCGTCCCATAAGGGATCCGCGAGGATAAACAGGCCAAAGAGGGCTTGTCCCAAGTTGGAAGTTTCAGTTTCTTTGAAAGCCGTCGGATCTGCTCTTTGGTCAACCCGGCTTCCTGAAGCGGGCTTTTGATCCCCAGTTCTTTTTTTGCTTTGCTTCCCGGACGGAAGTCGGAGAGATCATCAAGATTTGACCCGTCACAGACGCAGTTGAGATTTTCTTTTTTTGCGATTTCCAGTAATTTTGAAAAAAGTTCCTTTTTGCAGAAGTAACAACGTTCCCTGGGGTTGGCGGAAAAATTGGGATCCAAAATTTCATCGGTCTTGATCAGCTTATATCGGATGCGGTTTTTTTTGCAGAAGGCGACGGCCGCTTTGATTTCTCTTTCGGGATAAGTTTCGGAGCGGGCGACAACCGCCAGGACTTTTTTTCTTCCCAGGAGTTTAACCGCAAGGGATAAAAGCAAAGTTGAATCGACTCCGCCGGAGTAGGCGATTACGGCGCTTTTGAGCCCCTTAATTTGCTTCGATATATTTGCGCGCTTCATCCGCGGCAATTGCTCCATCGGCGGTAGCGGTCACAACCTGCCGCAGGGATTTGTTTCTCACGTCTCCGGCGACAAAAATGCCGGAAACGGAAGTGGTCAGGCGGCCGGTTGTGGTTATGAAGCCGTGTTCATCCAGGCTGACCACCCCTTTCAAAAAACCGGTCTGGGGGATTGAGCCGACATAGATAAAAAGGCCGTTGGCTTTTACGATCGATTTTTTTTCGGTTACGGTACTCTTCAAAACGATCTCTTCAACCCGATTAGTCCCCTTGACCTCTTCGACCATCGAGTTCCAAAGAATAAAAATCTTGGGATGTTCAAGCGCCTGCTTGGCCAAGACCTGGTCGGCCCGCAATTGGTCGCGGCGGTGGACGATCGAGATTTTTTTGGCATAGCGGGTTAAAAAGATCGCCTCTTCCACCGCCGAATTCCCTCCGCCGGCAACTACGATATCTTTGTCCCGGTAAAAAGGGCCGTCGCAGGTTGCGCAATAAGATACCCCGCGCCCGCGCAGCTCCGCTTCTCCGGGAATATTCAGCTTCTTCGGTTCGGTCCCGGTCGCCAGGATAATTGCTTTGGATTTGAATTTTTTGTTTTCAACCTGGACCAGCTTGTGCTTATGGTCGTTCTCAATCGCGGTCACGGGCCCATAAGTTATCTCAACGTGATATTTGCGGGCCTGTTCTTCAAGTTTATTCGCGAGGTCCATTCCGGAGATCCCTTCCGGGAATCCCGGATAATTATCGATATGGAAAGTAGTGGAGGCCAAGCCCCCCAGGATCGCTTTTTCGATCAAGAGGGTCTTTAATCCAAAGCGTCCGGCATAGATTGCGGCGGTCAATCCGGCCGGTCCGCCGCCGATAATAATTAAGTCATAGCCGGAGCTCATTTTGGTGATAATGGTTTCAAGTTTCGGCTGTGCCGCCAGTTTCATTGTTCCCCCTCCTTCAATTTCTCTTCGGAAATTACCGCGCGGCTCTTTCCGGAAATAGTAAAACTGTTCTTTTTTACCAGGTAAACGATTTTCTCGCCGGTCAAAGAATTCCCTTTTTCCTCCAACCGGGTGTTTCCGGAAAGTGAAATAGTGTCCTTTTTAATATGATAGGTCCCAAGTTCTCCGGTCGCCTTGCGGTCGTTGCTGGTGATGGTAACATCGCCGCGGGCGACAATTAAATCGTTTTTATTGTCCACCTCAAAAAACATCGCTTCAATGGTGGCGGGATTATCGGAAGAAGTCATGATAAAAGGGTTCCCTCCCAGCAGAACTTTTGAAAGAGTGACATCGGATTTCAGGTTTTCCGCTTTCCCGATGATCTTTCCCCTTTTGATCCAGATATTCCCGTCACAGCTTATTTTTTTGTCCTTGAGTTTCCAGTCAAGCTTCTCGGCCCTGAAATAAGAGCCCTTTCCGTTTGCCGCAGGGAGGAAAAAAATGTTTTTTTGGGGGTCTTTCAAGATTGACCGGACCTTTGCTTCGGATCCGGGATCAAAGCCGAAGGGGCTTTTTATCTCTATCTCTTTTTTGTCGATTTTCCAGACAATTTCCGGCGAGATGAATTTGAGGGTGGGGGAACCCTTCTCAAAAAAGGTCCCTTCGGCTTCGCGCAGAATAGCCAGGTTGCTTCCCTGGTTTAATTCCGAAGTTTTGGCTTTGATCTCCCAATATTTTATCCCTTCAACAACTTCCTGCACCGTTACTCCGCGGAAGGAGAGGTCGCTTATGGTGTTTTGTTTTTTGGCCGCTTCGGTGATTTTTTTGGTTATTTCCTCTTTTGGGATAAAAAGCGCCCAGGCAAAAAGAACAAAGATAAATATGGTGAAGACAAAGAAGCTTATTTTTTTTAAAAGTTCCATTAATTATACACCTGGAAATTCCACACATTTAAATGTGTGGAATTATCCTAATCTCTAGTACCCCAGCGCTTTTAACCGGATCGTTTCCGCCGCTTCAAGAAAACCCTTGCCGTTGTCACCCTTCCTATAATATCCCTGCGAAAGGAGAAGATGCAGTGCGGCCACCAGTTTATCAACCTTGATCCCTTTTTGAGCCCACTTGATCCCTTCGTCGATATTGTTCATTTCGCCGTAGGCAAGAGAGATATAGCCGTAGGCCCAGACATTGTTCGGGTCGGAGACCAGGACGTATTTAAATTGCTGGATCGCTTCTTCTTTCCGGCCGTTAAAATAAAGGGCAAAGGCAAGCCGGAAGCGCATTTTCCAGTCCCCCGGATCTTTCCTGACCTTGTCGACATAAAAAGCCAGTCCTTTTTCTTTGAAAGTCGGATCAAGTTCCGGGATTTTTTTAAGTGTGTCCCACGCTTCCAGGATTTTGTTGGAATAGGAATAGGTGACCGCCAGGTCAAAACGGGTGAAGGCCGAATCGGGGTTTTTCCTCAAAGCCGCCTCTTTCTCGTTAATCTCCTTCCTTAATTCCGGCGTCATGCTCCAGGCCAGAACATCAGAGGAACAGAATATCAGAATAAAAAAACACAAAAGCAGTTTTAATCGCATCTTTCACTCCTAATTTTCTCAACGATATTTGTAGTCGATCGTCCCGCGACCGGCGGGATGATTACCACTTTGCCGCCGAGTGCTTTGACCAGTTTGGCTTCAGGGAGGTGTTCCATCTTATAATCTCCTCCTTTAACATGCACTTTTGGTTTTAGAAGTTTCAAAAGATTATCCGGACGACTTTCCCCGAAAATAGTAACATAATCAACGCATTCAAGCGAGGCCAATACCTCCGCCCGTTCCAGTTCGGTGACATAGGGGCGGGAGTTTCCCTTCAGTTTTTTAACCGAAGAATCCGAATTTAAGCCGACGATCAAAATGTCTCCCAGTTTTTTGGCCTCTCTTAAATAGCGTGCGTGGCCCAAATGTAAAATATCAAAACAGCCGTTGGTAAAAACAATATTCGCCCCTTGCGACTTTAATCTCCTTACTATTTTCGCGAGTTCATTGCGGGATTTTATTTTTTTGCCGGCCGGCTCTTTTTCTTCCAGCGCCTCTTCCAGCTCATCTTTATAAACCGGCTGGGTCCCGATCTTTGAGACCGCGACCGAGGCGGCGTAGTTTCCAAGCATGGCGGACTCTTCGATCCCGGCTCCGCACGCCAAAGCGAGTGAGAGGGTGGCAATCACCGTGTCTCCCGCGCCGGTGATGTCAAAAACTTCCCTTGGCACCGCCGGGACGTCGATTATTTTCCCGGATTGCGAAAAAATCGAGAGCCCGTCTTTTCCCCGGGTGATAATGATATGATTGGCGCCGGTTTGTTTGAGCAAGATTTTTCCGGCCGCCTTATAATCTTTTGTTTTAGCGGCGACCTCGGCTTCGTACAGGTTTGGGGTGATGACGAAAGCCCCTTTATATTTTGAATAATCGCTTCCTTTGGGGTCGATTGCCAGCGGTTTTCCGCTTTTGATCGCTTCACGGCAAATTTTCGCGGACAACATCCCTTTTCCGTAGTCGGAGAGGATGATCGCGTCGCAGTTTTTGATGGCCTGCTTGAGTTTTTTTAGGATAATTTTTTCCAAAGCGGGCGGGAGTTCTTCTTTTTCTTCGCGGTCAACCCGGATCACTTGCTGGCCGCCGGCGATAATCCTTGATTTTAAAATAGTGGGGCGTTCTTTAAATCTTATTAAAGAAGCGGTGGAAATTTTTTGGTTTTTTAAGGCCCGGACCAGTTTCTCTCCAGAGCTGTCGTTTCCGATCAAGCCGAGCAAAATAGGTGTTCCTCCCAAAGTTTTTATATTTGCGGCGACATTGCCGCAGCCGCCGGGGACATGGGTAATTTTTTTGACATTGGCGATGGGGACGGGGGCTTCGGGTGAAATTCGGTAGACCGTGCTCCAGATGTGCTCATCGAGCATCAAATCTCCGACCACCAAAATCTTTTTTCCCTCAAAATGGGGAATAATCGTTTTTAGATGTTTCATGCAAGTGTCAGGATCCAGTTTGCCGCTTCCAAAAGGTCCTTCGCGATAAAATCGGGACGGGTGCCGTTTAAGTTTGCCTTAACCTCTTCTCCGTAGCCGGTCAAGACCAAAACCGTTTTACAGCCGGCGTTCTTTCCCGCTTCGATATCCGATAACTTGTCGCCGACCATAAAGCATTCGTCTAAATTGAGGTTGAATTCTTCCGCCGCTTTTAGGAGCATCCCCGGGTTCGGTTTCCTGCAGTCGCAATCCTGCTTGTAGGGATAGCTCCCAACTTCGGGATGATGCGGACAGTAGTAAATGGCGTCGTAAAAAGCGTTTTCGGAGAGCAGTTTTTTTTGCAATGATTTATCGATTGCCGAGAGCATCCCTTCGTTAAAATACCCCCTCGCCACCCCGGATTGGTTGGTGATTACCACGACCTTAAGCCCCGCTTCATTAAATGTCCGGATCGCTTCGCTCGATCCGGGAAGGAGATCTATCTTTGACGGATGGTCGATGTAACCTTTATCATGGTTGATCGTTCCGTCCTTATCCAAAAAAACCGCTTTACCCATTACAAAGCTCCTTATTGATTTTTTAAAAACTTACGGACATCATCATGGTTCCCTACCAAAATGAAGCAAATTGTATCGTTATCAATTGAAAACAACAATCGATCATGAAGTGTTGCCCTTATTTCCCAGTATTGTTTTCTTAAGCTTTTTAATCCCAGCCCTTGAGGCAGCTGATTGGTTTCGTGAAAAGATTTTAGTTTTTCAATGGCTTCCCTGATAAGCTCTTGCTTGTAAGGAACCATTTTCTTGAAAAGGCGGTCAAAAGAAGGTTGGAATTTGTAGCGCATTATTTCATCATGCTTTTCAAGTGATTATCGGCATCCTCCCAACAGGTTAAGGTTTTTCCTTTTTGTTTGGCTAATTTGTCTATTTTTTTCCATTCTTCCTCGGTATATTCCTCTTGGGGTGAAACCCAAAGCCACTTGACGTAATCCAGCGCCTCGATTTGTCTGATTGGCGGGAGCTTTCTGAAATAAGAAACCAGTTCCTTTACTTCCTTTAGTTCTTTTACATTTTTGCTCATTTCTTTTCTCTCCTTATATTTATTATACCATTTCTTTTTCGGCCAGTTCGCAAATTATATGGGCAATGGTAATATGTGATTCCTGTATCCTCGGCGTATCATTTGATGGGATAGTCAGATTAATATCGGTGAGCGACGCGATTTTTCCGCCGCCGCAGCCCAATAGTCCAATATTGACACAGCCAATCTTTTTTCCTTCTTCAAGCGCCAATAAAACATTCTTGGAATTTCCGGAAGTTGAAATTCCGATCAAGACGTCTCCTTTTTTTGCCAGGGCTTTCACTTGCCGCAAAAAGATCAATTCAAAACCAAAATCGTTGCCGCACGATGTGATGATGGAGGTGTCGGTTGACAGGGCGATGGCCGGCAAAGGATCTCTGTTGATTTTGAAACGATTGATAAATTCGGCGGCGATATGCTGTGAATCGGCGGCCGAGCCGCCGTTGCCGCAGATTAAGATTTTGTTGCCTGATTTTAAGGCCTTGATTACGGCCTTTGCCGCCTCTTCGATCTTTGGCGTCAAGGTTTCAAGGACCTTCTTTTTTACTTCGATGCTTTTGTTGAGGAGCTTTTTGATTTCGAGTTGCATAATATTAATTATAGCATATAGATCGTCGCATCATCCGACCTCAGGATTTCTCTTATTTTTTGGCAGAAAGTCTCTTCAAGTTCATTTAGCTCGACAATTGAGCCGCTTTTTTCTCCCAGCTCTTTTATGGCCTGTTCATAAAGGTACTTTTCTCTGAACAAAAACCGGTCGGGGGTGGTTTGCAGGTGGAGGCGGAGGGGGTGGTAGATGGAAGATCCTAAAAATAGGAGTGTCGCCAAAAAAACGACCGTTAAAAAGTTCAATTCAAACGAAAGGAACCGCGAGTAAACAAATAAGGAGAAAGCTCCCAACAGCAGATAAATAACAATTAGAATAAAGTAGGCGGTTAGCCGGTTAATTGCGACACGGATATCCATAAACCTGGTTTTTATGATTGCCTGGGTAAGAAACCCGATGCAAAACAGTGTGCTGGCAGGAGCCAAAAAGTTAAAATAAATATTAAAGGCCGGCAGGATAAAGGCAAAAATCATTCCCAGGATAAGACTGATGATCGCCCCGGCCATAAAGAGTAAAACCTGATATCTTTGCGCCCCTTTGAGGAAAGTCAGTTTTTTTAAGAGCTCATAACATCCGTAAGCCATGGTTGCCGCCAGGTAAATCCCAAAGACAATATAAATAATCCCAAATTTAAAATCTATTCCACCCGGAACTATTTGCGAGCTCTTGATGTAATAATCGGAAAAGAGGAAAGAAAGTAGAAGCAGGATAAATGTAGCGTGAAAAGCAAAAAAGGCCGCCTTGTTTTTATAGGTATTCTCTGGAAAGATTTTGGTCAGGTATAAAAAAATGCTGGGAAAAAAGAAGGCCGGGACAGTTAACAGCCTGGTTAAAAATAGAGCGACCGCGGAAGAAAAAAAACTAAAGCAATAGGCTGCCGGCATAAGAATTGACCAGAGAGCCAGGCAGATCATTAGCAGCAAAAAGGTGATATTGATCCGATTGGTTTTGTTCCTTTGGAAAATTAAAATTCCCAATCCAAGCTGAATCGCGGCGACGGTTCCAAGCAGTAACGCTATAAAATATTGTATTTCCATCTTGTTTTAATCTACAAAATATATTTTTAAATTACTGGTCTTTGTCATCTCTTTTATTTTTTGTGAGAATAGATTGGTTAATGCCCCGGCTTCAACCACCGCTCCGCATTTTTCCCCAAGCTCCTTTACGGCCTGCTCATACTCGTATTTTTTCTTAAACAAAAACCGGTCGGGAGTGGTCTGCAGGTGGAGACGCAGGGGGTGGAACGCTATACCTGCGGCAACAAGAAGAATTGTTAGGAAGAGAGAAGTTGGTAAATTTAATCCGAAAGTGAAAAAATAAGAAAAGAAGGATGAGAAAACCACCCCGGTCAATCCATAAATGAAGACCAATATTAAATAAGCGGCAATCCGGTTTATGGCTATCCGGGCATCCATAAACCTATGCCTGGTAATGATATAAGCACAGAACCCAAAAAAGAAAAACGAAGCGTAAGGGCCTGCCCATATATATTTATCGCAAAGCAACAAAGGTAAAAGCCAATTAAAAATGGAACCGACAATAAAAGTGAGAATAAGACCACAAAACAGACAATGATTAATGTGTTTTTCTTGACAAGTCAATTCTTTGCTTCTAAGGCTTAAGGAAAGCATGTAAAAAAAACACAAAGTAAGCATTAGAAATATTATGGAAAAAATATAATACCCCATATTAATGATGCTTTCATTTTCCCATCCCCGCAAGAATATCTCTTTTGTGAAAAATTTTGGCGCGGTGAAAACCAGGACAACGGCGACCCCTATCATTACATGATTCCCCAATAGCAGTATTTTTTTTATTCTATCAATTATTTTGTAGGATAGAGTTATTGTGAAATTAAGGAATGTCGCTGGTATGCTGACAAGTGAAATTACTACTATATTTATAAAAAAGTGAGCGGCAGAAACATTGGCGGCAATCATAAAGCCGGACAGGGCGAAAGACCAAATGCCGACCGCTACAGTACAAAGAAAAAAGGCCCGGTTTTGAATGGAGTTTTTGTTTTTTAATAATATAATCAGGCCGATCAGAACATTTAGGCAGCCGACAATAAAAAGAGCGATACTTTTAACAATTAAATCGTTCATTTGTTTATTATTATACACCGATTGACTTTGCCTGTCTTCTGCTCTAGGATTGGGTTATGCAAAAAGATGATCCGCTAGTGAAATTCCTTAAAAAAACCAGGCGTCCAGTTGTTTTGGAAGAAATAACTTTGGAGCTTGAATCTGTCAGCAACCCTGATTTTAAGTTGCTGGCGGTAAAAAATGAACTAGAAAAAATTAAAGCCGCGGTCTGCGTTCCGCTCTTTGCCGAAGACCGCTTGATCGGCGTTCTGGCTTTGGGCGAAAAGACAAACCACGAAATGTATACCGACGACGATATCGATTTTTTGAATACGGTCTCAAACCAGCTGGCGGTGGCCCTTGAGCGGGCCCGGTTGCATCAGGAGATGATCGCGGCCGAGCGCCAATTGCTCCAGGCCGACAAACTTTCTTCTCTTGGGACTGTTGCCGCCGGAATGGCGCATGAAATCAAGAATCCTCTCGCCTCAATTAAGGGCATGACCGAAATTGTTGTGAAAGCTTTTGAGAAAAACGACCGGGAAGCATTGGAGGATTTTAAAAAAGTCGTTCCCAAAGAACTTGATCGCATTAGCAATTTGATCCAAAACCTGCTGGCTTATTCCAAGCCGACCAAGCCAAATAAGCTGCCGGTTGATCTTAATGAGATAGTTGAAAACATCTTGAAGTTGTTTGAAATGGAATGCATGAAGGGGAACATCACGGTAAAAATGGAATTAGGGACTGTCTCCAAAAAAGATTTAGACCCCGAATTAATGAGACAGGTTTTTACTAACCTTATTTTAAACGCCATCCAGGCGATGCCCGATGGCGGACAATTGTGCGTCGGCACTAATTCAGACGCTGGCCAATTGGCGGTTGAAGTGTCTGACAACGGGACTGGGATTCCGGAAGACAAAATTAAAAATATTTTCGACCCGTTTTTTACCACCAAAGAAAAAGGGGCGGGGCTTGGTCTGGCGATCAGCTATAAGATTGTCCGGGAGCATGGGGGCACGATTACTGTAAAAAGCAAGCCGGGGGAGGGGACGGTCTTTACGGTGTTACTTTAGTCCCAGCTGTTCCAGCTTTGAAATCAGGGTTACCCGATGAATTCCCAGTATCCTTGCCGCGGCAGATTGATTCCCCTTGGTCTGTTCCAAAACATTGGAGATATAATTCTTTTCAAATTCCTGGCAGGCCTCTTTTAGGCTGATCTTGGGATTAAGGGTGCGTTCCTCCTTAATAAAAACCGTTTTTAGGTAATTTCCTTCACGGTTTAAGGCGACCGCGCGCTCAATCACATTTTGCAGTTCCCGGACATTGCCCGGCCAGTCGTATTCCATCAGCGCCGTCATAACGCCGACAGACACCTCTTTTATTTCCTTTTTCATCTCATGGTTAAACTTTTTTATGAAGTATTTTACGAACAGGGGGATGTCTTTTTTCCGTTCACGCAAAGGGGGGATATTGACGGGGATGACGTTTAAGCGATAGTACAAATCATGGCGGAAAGAACCGTTTTTTATCGCTTCCGGAAGGTCATTGTTGGTTGCGGCGATGATCCGGACGTCCACTTCGATCGGATTTTTCCCTCCCACGCGGTCAAATTTATTGTCCTGCAAAAACCGCAGCAATTTTGCCTGCATAGTTTGGGGCATACAGCCGATTTCGTCAAGGAAAATGCTTCCTCCGTCCGCCAGTTCGAATTTTCCGATCTTGCGTTCGATCGCGCCGGTAAAAGCGCCCCGTTCATGACCAAAAAGCTCCGATTCCAGCAAATTTTCGGGGATCGCCGCGCAATTTACGATTACAAAGGGATGGTTTTTCCTTATGCTGTTTTTATGGATCGCGTGGGCGGCTAATTCTTTTCCGGTCCCCGATTCACCGGTAATGAGGACAGTGCTGTTGATTGAACCGATGTTTTTAATGGTTAAGAAAATATTCCGCATGGTGGGAGTATCGCCGATAAATTCGGAAAAGGACTGTTGTTCTTCAAGAGAGGTTCTAAGATATTGGATATCTTTCATAAGATTTTTCCGTTCTATGATTTTATTGATCAGGGATAATAATTCTTCAAGCTCAAACGGTTTGGTGACATAATCAAAAGCGCCGTTTTTTATCGCTTTCACCGCGTATTTGGTGTCGTCAACCGCGGTAGCGACAATCACGTCGATTGATTCGTCGAACGCTTTAATTTTCGCAAGGACTTCAAACCCGTCCATTTCGGGCATTTTTAGGTCAAGGATGACTGCGTCGAAAGGGGTCTCTTTGATTTTTTCCAGTCCTTCTTTTCCGGACTGGCAGAGGACTACCGTAAAATCTTCTTTCAAGTAGTTTTTATAAGTAATTAAGATGCTTTCTTCGTCGTCGATCGCCAGTATCTTTGGTTTATCGGTTTTCATAAATATATATCGGTCATTCTACCTCAAAATTTCACTAAATTGTAGTGTTTTTCTACAGGGATGTAATGAAAGGGCTACAGATTGGAGGGGACGCAAGCGTGATTTTACGGCGCGAAAATTGCTGGTACCGATACATGAGCGATTTAATTCAACAAGAAGAGATATTTGAAGATCAAAACCTTCCGACCTTAAATTCTTTTATCGGAACGCTGGAAAAAGAGAGGGCGGCCAATCCCTGCATTGAAAAGGCGTTTGGCTTTGGAAAGATGGCGATTGTTATGGCCGGACAAATGGAGGAAAGAATCGATCTTAGGGAGCCGATCCACCACTTGATTGAATCTTCGCTCCTGTTTGCGACGGATGTTTACCGGGTCCATTTGCTGGTTGCAAAACACAGTGTCGATACGGAAGACCAGGAGACGATTTTAGAGGAGGCGAAAAAAGAAATAAGTTACTGCCATAAATTGTTGGAGCAGCTGGACGCGATGGTTGAGGATTTTGATCTGATCAAAAAGATGAAGGATGAAGCGGAAGGTTTAGCGAAGATTGTTCGGAAGATGGTGAAGACAAAAAAGGGGGGAACAACATGTTAAAAACAGCTAATGTTTCTTTTCTTGGATCACAAAGAAATATTTCTTGGCCAAGGTTGTTGTTTAATAGTGCCACTTTTACTCGTGGGGCAAGTAAGGTTTGTGCCGCGATTTGGGGGATCGGTGTCCTTGGAGATGTTGATTTATTGGTTAAGCCGGATGGTTTGTACACGGAAAAAGAAAATATTCCAATTGTGGCCTCCAATTATTATGCTAAAAATCTCTATAAGGCAGGAATCCTAAAAATTACTTTTTCCAAAGGAACAGAACAAAAGCAAATAAAAAAAATCCTTGATATTTTGTGCGACCAGCCATCAAGGAAATACCAGGAAAGCCTTGTACAACAGGGGGTTTTATTCTCACCGGTTATTATGCCAAAAAATATTGTGGCTTCAACAGGGGAGGGAAGCTATGAGTCGGAAGACCGAGGAATGGGGGATTATGGAGAAGGGGGAGGAAGTACTAGTAGTGGTTATTCTGGCGGGAGCGATTCTGTTGGTGGGGCAATGGGAGGAGAAGATTCTTATGGGGCAAGCGAGGGATCTTGGGGAGATTCTTCCGGTGGTTATGATGGGGGAGGCGATAGCGATGGTAATTCGGGGGGAGGGTTTAGTGACGGGGGTTGTTTTAGCGGGTAGTGAGGTTCAAAAATAGTTTGTTGTACCTGAAGAAAAGCTTGAACTTCAGATTCCGGAATGGGCAAAAGATACTGGTCTAAATATAAGGGAGGTTGAGTGAGATGGGAGAAGTATCGGGTTGTTTGCCCGTGTTAAGAAAAGTAGCAACCTTTCCAAGTAAGAACGTTTTAAAGGTTTCTAAGAAAAAACAGAGGGAATAATTATGACAAGTGTTAGAGTGCATTCCGCCGTGGTGGCGCAAACATTAGGCACGAATAAAATTATTGGCAGGCTGGTGGGACAAAAAATTTCTTCCGAAGGGTTGGTCGGCCTTTTCGATAAACTATGGATCTCGCAGGCAAGCTGTTCTGTTACGCTCTTTTCCGGCGGGACCGGATCAAACGGGCTTTCCTCTTCTCTGGCGGATGTTAGCGGGGTTGATTTGTCTGTTCTTCTTAACGCTTATGATGACGGAAAAAGCACCGGGAAGATAAGGCATGATTTTAATATGCTTGGTCCCTCGGACATAGCAAAAAATATTGTAAACTTGCTAGATCCGCAGATGGAGGGATCTTCCGCTATAAAGCTGTTTTTGGGCATGAGACTTTCAAAGTCGTTTTCTCCCGCGGAGCATTTGGAATCTTTACGGCGCATTACAACTTGCGAAGATCCGGGGGGAACGGATTTTGAAAAGGCCTTTTATCTTTTGCCGGCTGGAGTGCGAGAGAGCTTCCGATCTTATTTGAAATATTTTTACCGCCGTGCCTTGCGGGTTTCTCCGGATTACGATTTACGGGATTTTGGGGTTCGCAACCTTGTTTTTACAGGGGTGTATATGAAAAACGGCAGATACAATACGGCGATTGAAGAGCTAAGCGGATTATTGGGGGTAAGAGGGAGAATAATTTTAAACGATTCACAATCACTTTGGTTGGTGGCCTTGACGGAAAAAGGTGAGTTTTTGGCTTCCGAGGCAGAGATTGTTGACCGGCTTTTAGAACAGGAAATCGACAACACTTATCTTTTGGCCAAGCCAGCTTCAAAAAAAGAGATAGACGCATTGGGTCAAATGAAAACAGTTGAAGAAAAAAAGAGGTTTTTAGAAGAAAGAGATGTGGCGATAGAATTGTCCGCGGAAGCACGGATAGCCATGTCTGCCGATGTTTTAGTGTTTGCCCCGACAACATTCAGTTCCAGCTTAGCTCCAACCATAAAGACAAAACGTTTCCCTTCGGACTATAAGAGTAGTCTGGCTTTGAAGGTTTGCATTTTAAACCTTGTGCGGGAACGGGGAAAGAGAACTGCCAGTGAACAGCTTTTAACAATGGAGTCTTTATTTCAAGCCGAGCTTAGGAAAGACACTTTTATTCACGACCTATTGGATTATGTGATAGTAAATACTCACGGGTACAGGGTGGATATCAACGGGGGAAAAACCCATATTCCAATAGATATCGAAGATTTAAAAAAACTCGGGCTTAACGTTATTGAGGCTGACATAGAAGATTCTGTCGTTCCCGGTCATCATGTCAGCGATAAACTCGCTAAATTAATTCTGGTTTTGCAGCGATTGGACCGTTTAAATTGCTGTTACAGGGAAGGATGTATTGTTCCAAAAAGCTCATCAGTTCTAGAAAGAGATCGTATGGTTTTAGAAAATTTACTTTCAAATCCGTTAAAATTTGAAGAAGTAAGGGAAAGGGTTCATAACCTAGGAAACAGAATATTGGGGATAAGAAGATTAGAAGAGTACTCGCCAATTTCTCCAGTAAGAATTATGATTGCCGCCGGCGGACAGTCGACCAGGTTAAAATCAGAATATCCCAAAGCTCTTTATCCGATCAATGGAGAACCGGCTCTACTGCATTTGATCAGAAGGGTTAGCGGTATAGATCGTGATTTTATCGTTTTGACCAACGAGGACAATGATGCTGCTATCAGAGATACTTTGTCCCAAGCCGGAATTAACCCCAACACCGTTGTTGGCCTACCGATGGGAACCGGTTCGTCCATTCTTGTGGCAGAAGACAGCCTGGACCCTTCTATAAAGAATGTGATGATTGTTTGGGGGGACGCTGCTAACGTGAGGCTTTCTACCATGCGTGAAGCTTTATTTATTCACGAGGCTTTGGGTGATCCGGATGTAACTATGCCGACCTGTTGGGAAGGGAATCCTTATGCGGGGATAGAGCGCGATTCGGATGGGAATGTTATCGGGATTTTTCAAACAAAAGAAGACCCGCAAACTAGGAGACAGTATGGTGAGCATGATGCAAGCTTGTTTGTTGTCAGAAGAGACCGGCTCTTTGAAGGGATAAAGAGATTACGTAGATGGATTGGGGAGAGTGGTTTAAGAAAAGACATAGATCTGCTCCAGTCGTTTCGTTTTTTTGGCGACGAAGGAGCCAAAATGATTGCTTTTGCCGGGGCAGACCCAAGAGAAACACAAGGGTTCAATACAGTTGCAGAGGCGGCAATAGTAGAAACGTACCAGATTGAATTAGAAAACGGAACAAGATTCAGCGTCCCGATTGAAGAAGAGCTTTATCGTAAAAAGGCTGATCTTTCCGCGTCTGTTGATGGAACTGGCAACTATTCACAGGATCATCAGGCGGAAATTATGTGGGCAAGATTTACGTATGCAATTGAACAACAGTATCGCGCGGCAATTTTTGATGTTGATGAAAATTTAACTGATCTGCAAGGGGAGGTTCCGCCCCGTATGATAAGCCACCTGCTTGGTTTTGCTGAGAGCGGGATTCCAGTTGCTTTTATATCAGGCCGGCTGGAGGGATCATTGAATAAAATGTTATTGTCGAAATTGGCGGAAAAAGCAAAGAAGGATACCAGTTTACTTCAGCGTTTCTATGCTTATCCATCGGTCGGGGCTTTAGGGTTTAGGCTGGATTCTCCCGACGAGCTTCTTTATGACAGAAAAATTCCAAAGTATGTCCTTTCCGCGGCGATGTCGTTAATAAGAAGGTACTTACTTGATTTTGAGGATTTGTACTATGTTGCTGACCATAAAATAACGATCATGCCGCATGAAAGGATGAGGCAGGGGAACTTGCTTGCCCTGATAAATTATTTGATGGAATATGCCGGAATTCCGTTAAAGGCCAGAATAAGCAGCTCGATTTATTCCGACGCCAGTATTATATTGACTTCGTCCGATTACGGATCAGAGGTGCATAAAGGGGTGGCTTTGTATGATTTTTCGGGAAGAATAGGGGTGGATATTGATCAAATAGTTAAAGTTGGCGATAGGGGAGGCAAAGAAAATGTTGATCACGAAATGTTGGTCGGAATGGGAAGCTTTTCTTCGGCGGACTTTGATCCTGATTCAGAAGATCAAATTGCCTTGCCGCTGGTGTCGAACAAGAAAAATCTTGGCGCGGTTGAATGGTTATTTCCGCAATTAAGGTTTGTTTAAGTGGCTAGGTCGTAAACAAGCAATGCTAAGGAATAAGGGAGCAATTAACATGACTAAAATTTCAGTGCCGGGATTTTCGGTTCTGCGCGCTCCGTTTCAAAGGAGAATAACAAGAGCTGTTTCAACTCCAATTGACAGGATTTATCCTGCAAGTATTGTTAAATCAGGAATAGAGGCTTATCAAATAATAAGAGAGCATCGAAGCCCTTATTTTAAGGATCATTATCCGGAATATTTGTTTCAAATAGATGGGACAAGAATAGGAAGTGAAACGGAAGTATTGGCCAGAATTCATTTAAGAGGCAGGGTTCAGGGGGTTGGCATGAGAAAAACATTGCAGATATTAGTAACTAATTTATTGGGCTTCCTTCCATGTCAGGACCTCCGTTTAGCAAATAAAAAAAACGGGGGGCTTTTTTTGAGCATTCATGGCCAACCGCACGACATCCTGGTGTTAAGCAAATTTATCCGCTCTGGCCGCGGATATCATTTAATCGCCGGGACAGATCAAGAAGCTAAGAATGAAAAATTTGTAGTAATAGGAAAGGGCGGGCTGGTGCCTGATAACGCAGGGATTGTTTGGACATCGCAGATTGAAAGAACTTACTGGAAAATATTTGACCCGCCAATGTACCGGGAGTGGATTTCACTCAAGCAGTTTTTAGAAGTCCAAAGAAAACAAATCAACAGGGATCCTACTATTGGAAAAATTCTGCGTAGGCCGATAAGATTGCATTTGAATCCGCTTGAGTTGTTGCTTTCGCAGATATTAGAAAATAGGGATTTTAATTATAGATTTTCGGAACGACAAATGATTCAGAGCGAAGAAGCTCCCGGGGAATATTATCCTCAAGCACAGTCTGCCGATGCTCCTATATGGGAATATCGTAGCAGCATTGATGAGGAGTGGAACCGTCTGCGTGCAAACGCATTAATGGTTCTTATTAATTTTGCCAAGGCGGGATCGTCTCAAGCGAGAAAAGCGCTGGCAAAAATTGCCGAGAAAGACAAAGATCAATTTGTTTTTTTTCGGGAATCAGGTAACCTTCAACAACTTCCCGGATTTGAATCAACAGGAGAAAACGCCACGGCGAACGATTTGTTGGCAGCTCAAGCGTTAAGATATTTTACGAAATAAAAAAGATAGAATCAAATTGCCTCTCCCCCCAAAATATGATAATCTTTAACTATGAAAAAATATAACATTTGCGTCCTCGGTGCCACCGGGATGGTGGGGAAAGAGATGATCAAAGTGCTTGAGGAGCGGAATTTTCCGGTTGGAAAATTCCTGCCGCTGGCGTCGTCGCGCACCGCCGGGAGCACCGTAAAATTTAACAGCAAAGAATATGAAGTGATCGAAGCGAAACCGGAATCGTTTGAAGGGATTGAGATTGGTCTCTTTTCCGCCGGAGCATCTATTTCAAAAGCACTCGCCCCCGAAGCGGCAAAACGGGGTTGTGTCGTCATCGACAACACCAGCCATTTCAGGATGGATCCGAATGTCCCCCTGGTTGTTCCCGAAGTAAACCCGCAGGCGATTAAAAGGCACAAAGGGATCATCGCCAACCCGAACTGCTCAACCGCCCAGATGGTTCTCCCCCTAAAACCAATTTACGATGAGGTCGGGATCGAACGACTCGTCATTTCAACCTATCAATCGGTCTCCGGCTGGGGGAAAGAGGCGGTTGCCGAAATGTTTGAACAGACCGCCGCGCTGCTTAAAAACCCGGAGGCAAAAGTAGACGTGAAGTATCTGCCTAAACAGATTGCCTTCAACGTTGTCCCGCAGATCGACCAGTTTGCCGACAACGGTTATACCAAAGAAGAAATGAAAATGGTAAATGAAACCCAAAAGATATTTGAAGATGATTCCATAAAAGTAACCGCGACCTGCGTCCGGGTGCCGGTTGTGATCGGCCATTCGGAATGCGTGAACATAAAAACCAAAAAGAAGATATCTGTTGCCAGGGTCAGGGAACTGCTCTCCGCTTTTCCGACCGTGAAAGTTGTTGATAATCCGGGCAAAGGGGAATATCCGACCCCGATTGAATGTGCCGGAAAAAACGATACTTTTGTCGGCAGGATCCGTGAAGACATCTCGCAGGAAAACGGGATTGAAATGTGGATCGTCTCCGACAATTTGCGGCGCGGCGCGGCTTTGAACGCGGTTATAATCGCGGAGAAATTGCTTAATGCCGCATGATACACAGGTAAGCTATTACGAAGAACTGCTGGAAAAGCATGGCGATAAAAGCCCCTTGTCCCTTGATTGGAAATCTGCCGAGAGCCAAACCCTCCGTTTTCAGATATTGGAACAGCTCTTTTCAATCGCCGGAAAAGGGCGCGGATTTTCAATCCTTGATATCGGCTGCGGACTGGGCGATTTTTTCGGTTTTTTAAAGAAGCGCGGTTTCCGCTTTAGCTACACCGGCTACGATATTTCGGAGAGGATGGTTGCCGCGGCGCGGAGAAAACATCCGGAGGCAAAATTTGAAGTGGCCGACATTTTGGAGAGCCATATTCCACAAAGATCCGATTTTGTCTTTTGTTCCGGGGCCTTTAATCTCCGTTTTATGGACGAGGAAGAGCATCTTGAAAAGGTTAAGGCGATCCTTCTTAGAATGTACGAACTGTCGAAAATAGGGGTGGGGGCCAATTTTCTATCAAGGGGGGCCCTGCGCGAGACCGGCTCCGGAAATTACCATTACTTTAAACCCGAAGATCTGGTAAAATACTGCAGATCCTTTTGTTCCCGGTTCATGTTGCGGCACGATTATCATCCGGCCGATTTTACCTTGTTTTTACTAAGGTAGGAGAATAAGACGATGCATCCTTTCAGAAGATTGGTGGTTCCGTTGAGTATTATAGTTGTAGTTATGATCGTTGGCATTCTGGGGTATACTTTTCTCGAAAAACAACCTTTGCTGGACGCGATTTTTACCATGGTTTTACTGTTGGCGACGCTCGGTTTTCGCGAAGCCTATACCCTGAGTACTTATGGAAAACTTTTGAGCATCGGGATAATACTGATTGGAGTAGGCGCGGTGGCGGTGGCGGCCGGACGGCTGATTGAAATAATTATGGAAGGGCAAATAGTCGGCTATAGAAGGAGGAGATCAATGGAAAAAAGAATTTTGGAGCTAAAAAACCATTACATCATTTGTGGTTTTGGAAGGGTTGGACATCAGGTGGCGGAAGATCTGGAGGCGGAGAAGATTTCTTATGTGATTATTGACAATAAACCGGAGATCGCGGAAGAGCTCTCGTCCGCTAATATTCCGTTTTTGGTGGGGGATGTCTCATCCGACGATATTTTGGAAAAAGCCGGCATTCAGAGGGCCAAGGGTATTATAGCGGTAGCCGATTCCGACGCGACCAATGTTTTTATCACCTTAACGGCGCGGGTTCTAAATCCCAAACTTTATATCGTCGCCCGGGCGGCGGTAAAAGATACCGAGAGCAAGTTGATCAAAGCCGGAGCCAACCGGGTCTTGAACCCGTACCTTATCGCGGGGAGAAGGATGGCGGCAATGGTGATGAAGCCGGTGGCGATCGATTATCTGGATACCGTCATGCAGGGAGAACACGTCAATTTTGGCCTCAAGGAATTCAAGGTTGACGGCCGGCACAGTTTGGGCGGAAAAACTTTGGCCGAAACCGAATTCCGCCAAAAATCGGGGGCAACAATCCTGGCGATCCAGTCACCCGACGGCCATTTCAACATCCAGCCGATTGGGTCCACAAAAATAAATCACGGGGATATATTAGTCGCGATCGGAACCCAAGAGCAATTGGACCTGCTTGAAAAATTGATATGATAAAAAACGAGCCGGATTTTAGGACGGAGGCGGTTCTTTCGATTGCCCAAAAGATGTCGGTTGCGGCCCGCACCGCTCCAAAGGCAAAGGGCTTTGATTTTTTGGAGATTGCCGTTTTAGACGGTGATGATATCAAAAAGATTTCCGGTAAAATGCTTGAAATCGGGGAGAGGGAGAACAACCAGACTTTCATCCGGGATTCTAAAAATATTTTAAGTTCCCAGGCGGTTGTAATTATCGGGACCAGGAAAAAGACGGTTGGCCTTCGCTATTGCGGCCTGTGCGGTTTCAAAAACTGCGCGGAGAACGAAAAGAATAACGGAATCTGCGTTTTTAATCCCGGGGACCTGGGGATCGCGGTCGGCTCGGCAGTTTCGGTCGCTGCGGCGCACCATATCGACAACCGTGTCATGTACACAATCGGAATGGCGTCGATAGAGATGAAATTAATCGGGGAAGATGTTAAAATTGCCTATGGGATTCCGTTATCGGTCTCCGGTAAGAATCCGTTTTTTGACAGGTAGATTATTACTGGCCAAGTAATTTGGGTTTTTCCGTGTCAGCACCGGCTAAAACATATTCTTGTTCTCTTGCTTTGGATTCTAATTGTCGAATTTTCCTGCCTGCGATAAGGGATGATATTTTATTTTTTAACGAATACCAGATAATAGGAGAGGCGGAGATACCAACCCCCGTGAGTATTGTTATGGCTGCTATTGCCGATTGGTTGTAACCAAACATGATCAAATCATAAGATGTGTATACATGAATAAATCCTAAATCGAGCAAATAAGATGCAATTTTCGATGATATTGGAGCTCCCATTGTAAGTCCTACTACTGCGGTTGTTACGCCTAAAGTAGAACCTATTAGCGGCATTACTTTATTCATCCTAGTTTCTTTTTTTGCATTGTCTGCACTGGCTTTGTGTTGTTCTTCTTGAATAGTCGCAATCTCTTGTAGTATTCTTGTAACTGTAATTTCCTCACCTGATGTTTCATGAGGGACTATTGCGGTTGTAGATTGAGCAATAGGAAAAACTGCTGTTCGGAACACACCAGTCTGGTTCGCCGTTTGTGCCGGCAAAACGAACCTTCTTATTCCAACATCGCTATCAAATTTAACCTCTATGCCTTGATTAAAAGATTGTAAATTATACCTGTCTTCGCTGGTTGTAATCAGAAGTTTGCTCCGGTTGTCTCCTCTATCTAAAATGATCAGTTCAAGTTCCACCGATGGAACTAAGCTATTTAGTTTTTTATTCATTCTATCAAACCAGAATGTTTTGCTGCGCGTCCAGCGGAACATATCCAATGTAATGCTTGTGCCTTCTCTTGACAATGAATCGCGAAAATCACTTTTGATGGCATTTGCCAATTTTCGTTCAATTCTTTGCAATTGGGCAATTTGCGCGGGACTAGTTATGGTACGAATTGTTGTAATTGCATTATTGCCCAGCATGCTTCGGAAGTGTCCAATAAAACGGGCGGGGATATTAGTTGATACTAGCGATAATGATGTTCCCGATGCTCTTGATACTCCTCCAATCATTTTTTCTTCCTCCTTGCAGGTCTTTCCTTGACCTTTCTATATATATATCGGTATAATTGGGTTGGAATTTCACATTAATTTTTTTTAACCATGCTAAACGACATAAAGGTAATTTTTGAAAGGGACCCGGCGGCGGCGAATATCTTTGAGGTGCTGCTCTATCAGGGGTTGTGGGCGATCTGGTTCCATCGAATTGCTCATTTCCTTTATACATTAAAGATCCCGTTTTTTCCGCGTTTAATCTCGCAGATTGCCCGCCTGCTGACTTTGATTGAAATCCATCCGGGTGCCAAAATCGGTTCCGGCTGTTTTATCGACCATGGTAACGGAATAGTGATCGGAGAAACGACCGAAATCGGAGAAAATGTGACAATGTTTCAGGGGGTAACCCTGGGCGGGACCGGAAAAGAAAAAGGGAAGCGCCATCCGACCATCGGCAACAATGTAATCATTGGAGCCAACGCGATTGTTTTGGGAGCGATAACGATCGGAGACAATGCCAGGATCGGCGCCGCGTCGGTTGTTACCAAGCCGGTTCCGGCCAATACCACGGTGGTGGGGAATCCGGCCCGGGTGTTATAATAAAGAACGCTCATGTATTGGTCCAAAAACTATTCTTGAACCATCGGACAATTGAAACTCTAACCCTCTAGGTCTGAAAGGAATAATTTCAGCGGCTTTTGTAGCTTCTTTCGAAAGGAATTCTAAGCGACCTTTTTTGATTACAGGGATAATATTGGGACCAAGCATTTTAGGATCAAAACTAAAACCGCTAAGATAGGGGAGCGGATCGTCGACGTCGACTTCCCAGGTTATGGGAACTTTGGGATTTGCCAAAAACGCAGCGACCTCTTCTGCGGGCGGTTCGCGGGTCTCTGTTTTATCGCACAATATTTTCATAAATTTTTCCGTGTCTGTGGGAACAAGGACAAAGTTTTTTGCGTGTTGCACCATTGCTTCCTCAAAACTTAACCCTTTGGCCTTTCCCGATGTTACAAAATATCCTCCCAAACTCTCCCAAAGTATCTTTGCCAAAGTTGTTTTGTTTAGATCTCCGTAAACGGCAAAAGGCGGCGGGGAGGCCAGGTGCGCGGCATGGCCCGAACTCGCAACCAGTCCGGTGGAAGTTGCCCATAATCCCATCGGATGGATTTTTTTAAGATGCAGGAGAAAGTCTGCCAAGGACAACAGCTTTGTCTCATTTTCAGGGAGGTTTATAGCCCATCCTTGGGCAAGGACCGAATTGGCAAAAGCCATTGCTTTCCAGGATGTTTTCTGGTGTTCGGATGAGAAAATATCCTCAAGTCCGTTTAATGGCATTCCCGTTTTTTCCGGTTCGACTCTGGCATTAAACTCCAGCCGTTTTCCGGACAATCCGCATGCTTCATACAAAGTCCTGAATATTATTTTTAAATCAAAACCGTTTTGCGCCAAAGCTTCCCGATGATGTCTGTCAAGTGACAAGCAAAAAGTCGCGTTATTTGGATATTCATCCAGATAGCGAACCGCGCTTGATAATTCGGTTGGAAATTCGGTCCCGTTCGTGTAAACCACTATTCTTATTCCTGCCTTTGGTGCCGCATAGTGTAATAAGTCCATATAAGTATAAGGGTTGCTTTTATAAAGACTGGGTTGTCCTCCCGAAAAAGATATGGTTGGAAGCCTGGTTAAATCGTCGATGGTGTCTTTAACCAGATCAGTATCTAATTCTGTTCTCCCTTTTGGTGCTTGGCAGTGTGCGCATTTCACGTTGCACCTTAGAGTAAGAAAAAAAGTAAATTCTTGTTGCCCAATTGACCTAAGCAGAGCGGCAGCTTTGCCGTATCCTCCGGTTGTTCTTATGTTGATATCTGGACGGGTAATCCTCATGAATATATTTCGAAATACTTTTTTAAAAATTTCAGTGTATAATTGATTTATGCCTCTTTTTATCTACAACACGCTGACGCAAAAAAAGGAAGAATTTGTTCCTCTTCACCCAAATGAAGTTAAGATGTACGTTTGCGGAGTTACTCCGTACGACGAAGCGCATCTTGGCCACGGCCGCGCTTATGTCACTTTCGATATTATTCGCCGTTTCCTCGAATATTCAGGATACAAAGTGACATATATTCAGAACGTTACTGATATTGACGATAAATTAATCAATAAGGCGAACGGTGAACGGCGAACTGTGAACGAAATCGCCCAGCAATATTTTGACTCATATTTGGAAGTAATGGAGAAGCTTGGTGTTTTGAATCCGACCAGATACGTGAAAGCGACCGAGCATATACCGGAGATGGTTAAATGGGTAAAGGGGTTGGAGGCCGGAGGATATGCGTACCAAATCGACCATGATGTTTATTTTGAAGTCGGGAAGTTTAAAGATTACGGGAAACTTTCAAAAAGAAAACTGGACGAAATGCGGTCCGGAGCCCGGGTTGAAGTCGATTCAAGAAAAAAAGATCCCTTCGATTTTGCCCTCTGGAAAGGGGCAAAGGAGGGAGAGCCCTCCTGGGATTCGCCGTGGGGGAAAGGGCGGCCCGGCTGGCATATCGAATGCTCGGTGATGTCGACCAAGTATCTTGGTGAATCTTTTGATATCCACGGCGGAGGTCTTGATTTGATTTTCCCCCACCACGAAAACGAAATTGCCCAGACCGAAGCGCTAACTTGCAAGCCGTGGGTAAAATACTGGGTCCACAACGGCTTTGTCAATGTCGATAAGCAAAAAATGTCAAAGTCGCTTGGCAACTTTTTTACCTTGAAAGATATTTTTAAGAAATACGATCCGATGGTGGTCCGGTTCTTTTTACTCTCGACCCATTATCGTTCTCCGATCGATTTTTCGGATGACCAGCTCAAAGCGGCGGAAAAAGGATTGGGGCGCCTGCGCGATACAATCGACCGCATCCAGTTTGTAATGGATAGCATCGAAAAGCCGAAAGAGTCGCACGGTTTGGATTCGAAACTTTTGGAATTGGATGAGGATTTTATCATTGCTTTAAACGATGATTTTAACGCCGCCGGGGCGATTGGAGTGTTGTTTGAAATTGTCGCTTTTGCCAATAAAATAATGGAAGAGAATCCGTCGGATAAAGCGTTGCTTTTGAAGATCAGAAAGTCTTTGATCGGCTATATGGAGTTGTTGGGGTTGAGAGTCGAGGGTAGGGACAGGTCAAAGACCTGTCCGGATAACAGTGAGGAGATTGAAAAAATGATTGCCGAACGCGAAGCCGCCCGCAAAAATAAAGATTTTAAAAAAGCCGACCAAATTCGCAACGACCTGCTTAAAAAGGGTATAATATTGGAAGATACTGCTCAAGGGGTTAGGTGGAAGGGCATCACCTAAGATGGTATAATTGGAGCAATCTTAAATGGCTTGGCGCATAAAATATTCAAATCATTTACGTGAGAGGATAAGATTAAGAGAATTGCCTTATAATTTGGCAAAAGATGTCCTGATTTTTGCGGTTGAAAGGTATTATGATACGGCCACCCATTATTTGGTAGCTGTTGGAAAGAATAAATATAAGAAAAAAATGAGAGATTTAGCGGTGATTTATAGGGAAGACGCGGCAAGTAAAATTTTGGAGGCGATTACTATTCACCCCTTAAAACACGGGCAAAAAGAAAATCGTATTAAAACCGGGAGGTGGACTAGAAAATGAGAAAGCCGAAAGTTTATTTTGATGGAGATGCCGATATTTTGTATATATTAACCAAAAAAGGATCAGAAGAAGAATTTGCCGAGGTCGCTCCGGGAGTTAATGTTGAATTGGATAAAAACAAAAAAGTCATAGGAATTGAAATTCTTAATGCCTCGAGATTCTTAAGCCCTTTTGTGAGGAAAGTCCATCTCAAAAAAGCTTAACTTAACTATGCTTGATATAAAACTACTACGCAGTAATCCGGAAAAAATCAAAGAGGCCTTAAAACAGCGCAAGGCCGATGCCGCATCTTTTGGCAAATTTGCGGAGATAGATTCCGAATGGCGTAAACTTACTTTGGAAATTGATGAACTACGAGCCAGGCGCAATAAGGCGTCCGAATCACAGGCAAAAGACGGAAAAGAACTCCGCGAAAAAATTAAAGAGCTGGAAGAGAAAAAAAGAACGGCGGAAGAACAACTGAATTTGATCCTTCTCCAAATCCCCAACATTCCCGATTCGTCTGTCCCTGCGGGAAAAAGCGCCGAAGATAACGTTGAAATCCGAAGATCCGGAAAGCCCCCATGCTTCACCTTTACCCCCAAGCCGCATTTTGAAATCGGGGAAAAGCTGGGAATACTTGATTTTGAGCGGGCGACCAAAGTTTCCGGTTCACGCTTTGTTATCTTAAAAGGGCTGGCGGCAAAACTTGAGAGGGCTTTAATTAATTTGATGCTTGATACTCACACCAAAGAAAATGGTTACACCGAAGTTTTTCCTCCGATCCTGGTCAATACCAAATCGATGCAGGGGACCGGACAGCTGCCGAAATTTGAAGAGGACCTTTATCATTGTTCGGACGATCTGTGGCTCTTGCCGACCGCCGAAGTTTCGGTGACCAATATCCACCGCGAAGAAATTTTATCCATTAATGATCTTCCGCTAAAATATTGCGCCTATACCCCGTGCTTCCGCCGCGAAGCCGGATCGTACGGCAAAGATGTCCGCGGGCTGATCCGCCAGCACCAGTTCAACAAAGTTGAACTGGTAAAATTTACGGAGCCGGAAAAATCTTTCGCGGAATTGGAGAAGCTGACCCTTGATGCCGAAAAGATACTCCAAAAGCTCGGTTTGCACTATCGGGTGGTTGAGCTTTGCGCCGCCGATTTGGGTTTTGCCTCCGCCAAAACTTATGATCTTGAAGTCTGGTTTCCCTCGCAGGGGCGGTTCAGGGAGATCTCTTCCTGTTCCAATTTTGAGGATTTTCAGGCAAGAAGAGCTCTGATCAAATTCCGCCGGGACGCGAAAGCTAAACCGGAGTTTGTGCACACACTAAACGGTTCGGGACTGGCGGTTGGAAGAACGCTGGCCGCGATCATGGAAAACTTCCAGAAAGAAGACGGGACCTTTGAAATCCCCGAGGTTTTAAATGCCCATTTATGATTATAAGTGCAAAGAGTGCGGATATGTTTTTGAAACCGCGCAAAAAATGACTGAAAAGCCGCTTGAATTTTGTCCCAAATGTTCCGGTCCGGTCAAACGCCTGATCTCCGCCAGCGGGATTATCTTCAAAGGTTCCGGTTTTCATATTACCGATTACAAGAAAGAGGCCAAAACGGAGAAGAAGACTCCCAAGCCGGTTGAAAAACCTAAAGAGCCAAAAAATTCTTCAGAAGCAGCTTCCCCGAAGAAGTCAGAATAGATTCGGGATGGAACTGCACCCCTTCCAGCTTATAAACTTTATGGCGGATGCCCATGATTTCCTTTTCTTCGGTTTTGGCACTCACTTCAAAACAATCGGGCAAACTCTCTCTTTCAACAATCAGCGAATGATAGCGGGTGGCGGTGAAGGGGTTGGGTAATCCCTTAAAAATGGTCTTGCCGTCATGATGTATTTCGGAGGTCTTTCCGTGCATCAAGCGTCCAGCCCGTACAACTTTCCCACCAAACGCTTCCGCGATCGCTTGATGTCCCAAGCATACTCCGAGGATTGGTATTTTTCCGGCAAAGTTTCTTATCGTTTCAATTGAAACCCCGGCGTCTTTCGGTTCTCCCGGACCGGGAGAGATAACGATTCTTTTGGGGGCCAGTTTTTCAATTGTCGCGACGTCGATCTTGTCGTTGCGATAAACTTCCAGTTTTTCTCCCAGTTCGCCCAAATATTGGACCAGATTATAGGTAAAAGAGTCGTAATTGTCGATCATTAATATCATGGTTTTTATTATAGCACACCATGATAAAATGTTGATATGGACCGAAATTTATGGAACGAGTATGTTGCGTCAACCCCGCAGTGCCCTATTTTACAATCGTGGGAGTGGGCCGAAGTAAAAGGGTGGGAGCCGATCCGCCTGGCTATCGAAGAAAACGGTAAAATAATTGCCGCGGCTTCGATCCTGAAACGCAAAATCCCTTATCTTAACAAATCTATTTTTTATTGTCCCAACGGTCCCGCGGTCGATTTTTCTGACCGCGAAATTGTTGGGCGGTTGATAAAAGACATTAGAATAGAGGCCAAGAAACACCGTGCGATCGTGTTGAAAATCGATCCCGCCATTCCGGAAGAAAAAGCGTCCCTTTTGTCCCAACAAGGTTTTATCGCCAACAAAAAACAGGTCCAGCCCAGGTCCACCTATTATATTGATTTAACAAAAACGGAAGAAGAGATCTTAAAAAAATGTGATGAGAAGACCCGCTACAATATCCGTCTGTCGTCCAAAAAAGGAGTTGTTGTCAACGACGGGACGGTTGAAGAATTTTACGAGCTCTATAAAGAGACCGCCGGACGGGATAATTTTTTGATCCATCCCATCTCATATTATCAAAAAATTAAGACGCACCTTGTCGACCGCGGTATGGCCAAGATTTTTATTGCTTATTTAAAAGACGAGCCGATTGCCGGGGTCTTTGTTTTTATGTTCGGTTCCCGCGTCTGGTACATGTACGGCGCTTCAAAATCCGAACAGCGTAACGTGATGCCAAACCACGCTTTGCACTGGCATATCATCCAATGGGCTAAACAGGCGGGATACAAAATCTATGATTTGTGGGGGGTTCCTTCCAACCCCACACCCGATCACCCTCTTTGGGGTGTTTATCGTTTCAAAAAGGGCTTTAACGGAGAGTTGATAAAATATGTCGGCATGCACGATCTGGTCTTTGACCCGCTCTTTTATCATTTATTTGAAAAAGGCTTGGCGTTTTTTAAAAACGCGAGAAGTTTGCTGACGAAAGGCAAAATTTCGGACTCTTTGGGAGAATAATCAATGATCAATTTTCAATGTTCAATTAATGTATTATTATATAAAATAGTTCATAAATTGATAATTGTTAATTGATAATTGAAAATTATTTAGCTGATATAAATATGATAAAAGGTATTACATATAATTCAAAAGAAGTTAAAGAGGGATTTGCTTTTGTCGCGATTCCGGGGACAAAAGCAGACGGTTATTCTTTTATCCCGCAGGCGATTAAAAACGGAGCGAAGCTTGTCGTCGCGGAGAAGGACTTTAAAATCCCGGATGGGATTGAAAAAAGAATAGTCCCGGATGCCAGAAAGGCTCTGGCCGAACTTTCGAGCGAATTCTACGGCGATCCTTCAAAAAAGCTCACTTTAATCGGAATTACCGGCACAAACGGTAAGACCACGACTGCCTATTTAATTGAATCGATCTTAAAAACGGCCGGTTTCAAAGTTGGTAAAATCGGAACGATTGATACTCCAACCGGTTTAACGACCCCCGAAGCCCCCGAGCTCCACAAGTATTTTGCCGATTGTTTGAAACAGGGGATAACCCATGTGGTAATGGAGGTCTCTTCCCATTCTCTGGCGCAGGATAGGGTTTGGGGCTGTGATTTTGATATCGCTATTTTTACCAATTTAACCCACGACCATCTCGATTTTCATAAGACGATGGACGAATATTTAGTCGCCAAACAAAAACTTTTTGCGGAATTGAAAAACGACGCTTTTGCGATCGTCAATTCCGACGACCCTTACGCGCAAAAGATAATTGATGTTTGTAACGCGGAGGTTATAACTTATGGACTGCGTGAAGTAAAGCATGAGATGAGAGATGAAAAAGGCCGGGCTTTGTCGGAGTTTAATACTTCACTTATCGGGGAGTATAATCTTTATAACATTCTTGCCGCCTATCATTGCGGTTTGGCGCTGAATCTTAATCCCAAAATAATCAAAAAGGGGATTGAGGCATTGAAAGGGGTTCCGGGGCGATTTGAAAGAATTGGAGAGAATGTGATTGTTGATTTTGCTCATTCTCCGGACGCGCTGCGTAAACTACTTGAGCTTGTGAAAAGTTTCACAATCGGACGAATTATTCTGGTATTTGGCTGTCCCGGAGACCGCGATCGCGAGAAACGGCCGATCATGGGCAAGATTGCCGCGGAGCTTGCGGATTATGTGATTGTTACAACCGACGACCCGCATACCGAGCGCCCAGAACAAATTATTGATGAGATCGCGCTCGGAATGACAAATGACAAATGTCAAATGTCAAACAGGGAAAAGAGGGCAGATAGAAAGGAAGCGATTCAGAAAGCTCTAGGTATTGCCCAAAAAGACGATATCGTCGTTATTGCGGGGCGGGGGCATGAGACCTATCAGGACTTTAACGGGAAGAAGGTTGAAATTGACGATCGGCAGGTGGTTAAGGAGTTTTGGAAGAAAAAAGTGAGGAGAAGCCACGATTGAACTGTTGGATGTGCAGGGACATGTATAATATGGCGGCAATGAAATTTTTAAAAGCGGCAGTTTTGTTTATTCTTTTTTTGTTTCTGTTTTTTATTTTTATAAAGGAGGCATCTGTGGTTAAAACAAGTCGGGATAATTCTTTGCTGTTTAAGGGACTTGATGCCCTGTCAAAAAATATCCCTTTGGCCAAAAGCCAAATTGAAACCATCCTTGAAATTAAGCTCGACAAGGCTGATAAAAAGACCCCGTATTTTACGGTTTATACTTTGAAGGATGGGAGGTGGGGGGAGGTTGAGGTCCGCTTGAGCAATACAAAAAAGGAGGGGCTGGTAATTTTACAACTTGATTATCCGGTCTCTCTTTCGGTTATCAGGCAAAAATACGGCGAACCGGCGGTTAATGTCAACACTCCGGAAAATCCGAACAAGGTTACCTATTCGTATAAGAAAAAAGGATACATTTTGTCTTTTGAATCAAACGGGCAGTCATCTGACGAAATCAGGACGGTGGTGGTGGATTGGGTGAGATAAGAGAAACATCTCTAATTAATCTATTTCCACTCATTATATGCCGTAACGAATCTTCTAATTTGCTTAATTCTTGAGGGGTCATTACCGCTTTATCTTCAAGCAGCTTACCCGTTAGTGTCTTTGCTGCAAGTCCTTTGCGGAAACCTTGCGCAAGAAAAACCTTGACCTTTCTTATGCCGTTTTTTATCAGTTCTGTCTGAATAGTTTGTGGCAATTTGCTCAAATGTCTGCAGATAATCTTAACGCTAAACTCCGTATCCGCTTGTCTTAACGAGGGAAGTATGACTTCTTGAAGTGAAGCTCGAATATCCGTATTTATATCAAAATGTGCCAAAGCACCAATGCCTGCCTTACGATTAATAAAAACCACAATCGCGCA
Source organism: candidate division WOR-1 bacterium RIFOXYB2_FULL_46_45 (assembly GCA_001771585.1). Taxonomy (GTDB): domain Bacteria; phylum Margulisbacteria; class WOR-1; order XYC2-FULL-46-14; family XYC2-FULL-46-14; genus XYC2-FULL-46-14. Next base: position 292,587 of record MEUE01000001.1, on the reverse strand, counting down.
AGTATTAAAACCGACGGTTCTAATGGTTGGCAGATTAGTTATTCCAAATTCCCGTTGGCAAACAAGCAAAGAACCAATTCTACTTACGTTCATACTATATTATCGCTAGAATTTGGAAAAAATTTCAATTATAATCATACCATGCGTACTCTTGAATGGGTTCACGGCAAACTAAAGATCATCGACCAGTTAGAACTTCCCCATAAATTAAAGTTTCTATACTTAAAAACCTATCAAGATGTCGTTAAAGCCATCAAGGATATGAACATTCGTGGAGCGCCGGCGATCGGTGTTGCCGCGGCGTACGGTTGTGTCTTGGCCGGAAAAGATTTGCAAAAAGCGGCAAAGGCCCTAATCGCTTCCCGCCCAACGGCGGTTAATATCCAATGGGCGGTCAACAAAATGCTTCAATATAATGAAGAAGGGAAGGATCTATTGGTTGAAGCGAATCGTATGGCGGAAGAAGATATCGCAATCAATAAAAAGATGGGGGCCTACGGTGCCAAACTTATCAAAAGCGGCATGTCGATTCTAACCCATTGCAACGCTGGAGCACTGGCAACGGTAGATTATGGGACGGCGGTCGGCGTCATCCGCGCGGCGCATGAACAGGGAAAAAGGATACATGTTTTCACAGGAGAAACCCGCCCATATCTGCAAGGGGCTCGCTTAACTGCCTGGGAATTAAAACAAATGGGGGTTGATTATCATCTGATCACTGATAATATGGTAGGCCACTTTATGCAAAGAGGGGAGATCGACCTGGTTGTTACCGGAGCCGATCGCGTTGCCAGAAACGGTGATACCGCCAATAAGATCGGAACTTATTCAATCGCGGTACTGGCCAAGGAACACGGTATCCCATTTTATATCGCGGTCCCTTTTTCAACGATCGATCCAAAGACCAAGAGCGGTAAAGATATAAAGATAGAAGAGAGAGACGCGGACGAGGTTGTTGTCGTCAATGGCAAACGCATCGCGGCCAAAGGGACTCCGGTCCGCTACCCGGCTTTTGATGTCACTCCCGCTAAATACATTACAGGCTACATTACGGAGAAGGGCATATTAAAATCGACATCACTATTATAGGGGCGGGCATAGTCGGACTCGCGATTGCCTTCGAGCTTTCGGAGAAATATCCGAATAAGGATATCGTTGTCCTTGAAAAGCACGATTCATATGGGCAGGAGACCTCAAGCCGCAATTCCGAAGTTGTCCACGCCGGCATGTATTATACCCCCGGATCTTTGAAGGCCAAACTTTGCGTCGAAGGGCGGCAACTGCTCTGGGATATTTGCGCAAAGCATAACATTTTGTTTCGTAAGCTGGGAAAGATTATCGTCGCTACCAAAGAAGAGGAATTGAATCAACTTGAAGAGATAAAGAAAAAGGGGGAGGCCAATGGAGTGGAGGGATTGGAGATCATCGGCAAGGATAAAATTAGAGAATTGGAGCCGAACGTTTCGGCGATCGTGGCGCTTTATTCTCCTATAACCGGAGTGATCGATTCCCACAGTATCATGAAATATTTTTATAAGAAGGCGAAAGAGAATGGGGTGATGTTTTGTTTTAATTCGGAGGTTACGGGGATTAAAAAAGAAGATGAAGAATATAAAATATATTGTAGGGACCGGTCATTGACCGGTCCATCTTTGGAAATCGAAAGTTGCATTGTCATCAATTCCGCCGGGTTATCGGCGGATAAAATCGCGGCGATGGCGGGAATCGACATCGATTCCGCCGGATATAGGTTGCATTATTTGAAGGGCGAATATTTTTCATATTCTCGTACGGACAGGTCATCGACCTGTCCTCTTGTGAATGGCCTGGTCTATCCTACACCGCAAAAGGGGAACAAGGCCCTGGGCATCCATACCTTAATCGATACCGGCGGGAGCATTAAATTCGGTCCGAATGCCTATCCGGTTGATGAAATTGATTATAATGTTGTGGCCGAACACCGTTTTGCCTTCCATGAATCAATCGCCAAATATTTGCCGTCGGTTCAATTGGAAGATTTGTCCCCCGACCAATCGGGAATCCGCCCCAAATTGAATATGAAAGACGGCAAAGAGCCCGATTTTATAATCCAAGAAGATTTTCCGGGATTCATCAATCTGATTGGGATTGAGTCGCCCGGGCTGACCTCGGCTCCGGCCATTGCGCGACATATCTTGACACATTTTGACACATAAGCTACAATTACCAAATCAACATGGAAGTCCGCGAACACGAAATCTATACGCTCGAAGAGACCGCTTCACTCCTAAAAATTTCCCGCTCCACCTTTTTACGCTTGATAAAAAGGGGAGTACTTGAGACCTGTAAGGTTGGCGGACAGTACAGGGTCCTGGGGAAAGAAATTTTGAACCTTTTTAATCCAAGGGTTCAACAACGGGCCAAATTGGCCTATACCAAAATGAAAACCAAATTGGAAAGGATCGGTGTCTAGTGTTAAAAAAAGTTATTGCTTTGTTCCTGTCGCTTTGTTTCCTGTCGACTGTCGCTCCTTTTGCCCAGGCGGTTGATACCACAACGATCAGTCCTGCCGCCATCCAGGCCGCCCAGCAGTATTTGCAGAACAACCAGCAGGGAAAAAGCTCTATTTCAGGCAATCAACAACAGCAGAGCAATCAAGACCAGGTGGATACGGATGAAAAAATCAATTTTTTAACTATGGATCCAACCTTGGAAGCAAAGGCTAAATGGGATAGGCTTTCTAAATTGGAACAAGACATATCTAAAAACATTACGATTGAAGGCTATGAGCCGGTGACGCAGTTTGGCTACGATCTCTTCAAAAAATCGGCGTCATCCTTTCTTCCTACCTCCCAAGAAGACGTTCCGGTTAATTCGGATTACATCATCGGACCGGGCGACACTTTTAATATCACAATCTGGGGGGTGAGCGAGGGGATTTTTAAGGTCTCGGTCAATCAGAACGGCGAAATCGTTCTTCCCAAAGTCGGAGTGGTAAATGTCGCCGGCCTCTCCTACGGCCAGCTCAAGCCCTTTGTCGAATCACAGCTCAACAAATTTTACGAAGGTATAAATGTCGGGATAACCTTTGGCACCCTAAAAACTTTGCGGATTTATGTGGTGGGAGAGGTAAAACAGCCGGGGAGCTACTCCTTGAATTCTCTTTCGACCGCCTATGCCGCTCTTTTTGCCGCCGGCGGTCCGACCAAACAGGGCTCAATGCGTGATATCAAAATCCTTCGCAACGGCCGGGCGGTCGCGACTATCGATCTTTATAAATTCTTATTAAAAGGGGACAGCTCTCAAGACCGCCAGCTGCAATCCGGGGATACGGTTTTTGTCCCCGTAATCGGGGATGTGGCGGCGGTAGTCGGCGCGGTGAAGCGGCCGGCCATTTATGAGATAAAGGGGCAGGCGGATTTGGTGGATGTCTTGTGGTTGGCGGGGGGAGTAAACGCGGCGACCTATTTAAACCGGGTCCAGATTGAAAGAATGGTGGCGCACCAAAAGAAGATTGTAATGGACGAGCAGGTTGCCGCTTTAAGCGAGAAGGTTCAAATGGGCATTCCCATCCGGGATCTGGATATCATTAAGGTTTTTTCCGTTTATGCCAGCATAGAAAATAAGGTTTTATTGAGAGGAGAAGTGAAATATCCGGGGAGCTACGAGTACAAAGAGGGGATGCGGCTCCTGGATGTTTTGAGTAAAAATTCGTTTAAAACCGCGGGGATCCCTCAAATTGAAGTGGTCCGTGCCGCCGCTCCCGGCAGTTCAAAAACGAATATTTATCCGATCGACTACCAAAAGCTCTTTGTGGAAAAAGATTCCGCTTACAATATTTATCTTGAGCCGTTGGATGAGATCAGTGTCTTTCTGCCGGAGAGAAAAGATGAAAGTGTTACTCTCAAAGGGGAATTTAAGCGGCCGGGTAAATATGCCTTGATGCTGGGGGAGAGGATCAGTTCCGTCATCGAGCGGGCGGGGGGCTTCACCGATTATGCCTATATTTACGGAGCGATTTTAACCAGGCCGAGTATAAAAAGTATCCAGCAGGAAAATTACATGGATTTAATTTCAAAACTTGAGATTGATCTTTTGCGCAAGGAGCGGGAGCTGGGGAATGGGATGGTGGCCCAACAGTCGATTTCCATGAAGGAAGAGACCTATAGCAAAACCAAGCAAATTATCGATTATTTAAAGAAAAAAACTTTTAAGGGGAGAGTTATTGTTAATTTGGATGACCTTTCAAAATTGAAGGGGAGCAAGAACGACGTTGAACTGGAAGATGGGGATGAGGTGCTGGTTCCAAAGGTTCCCAAGAGTGTGGTGGTTCTTGGCGAAGTTTATAATCCGACGGCAGTTTCTTATATCGCGGGACTGCGGGTGCGGGATTATTTAAGTTCGGTTGGGGGAACGACCTCCACTGCCGACAACGGCGGGATTTACATTTTACGCGCCAACGGTTCGGTCGTCTCCCAGCGGCAGGGGAAAGATGTGGTGGCGATGGGGCTCTACCCCGGCGATTCGATCCTGGTGCCGGAGAAGCTGGATAGTGTAACTCTTTGGGGCTTCACCAAGGATTTTACCCAGTGGATATTCGAAGCAATCGCGTCGATTCTGGTGATTGATAAGGTATTCAAATAGGGGAAGTACTAAGTGGTAAGTACTAAGGATTAAGTATGGGAATGATAAAAACGTTTAGAGATTTAAAAGTGTGGCAAAAGGGGTAGACCCTATGACCCTTGACCCTAAGGCCCTATGACCCTAAAAGGAGCGAAGCGACGATGGAAGACGAAATAAGCTTGATGGGAGGTGTTTTCGGTGTCGAAACTGGAAAGAATTAAAAGGGTGCTTAAAGGGCAAAAAAGGAATTTGAGCAGGAAATATGGAATTTCAGAAATCGGAATATTCGGTTCTTTTGTAAGAGGGGAAGAGAAGAAGAGGAGCGACTTGGATCTTCTTGTGCGATTAAACAAAAGGATGGGACTACTAAAATTTATCGGCATTGAAAATCATCTGAGCGACTTGTTGGGGATAAAGGTTGATTTAGTCATGAAGGATGCCTTGAAGCCAACCATTGGCAAATACATATTGGATGAGGTAGTTTACATATGAAAAGAGATGCTCGGGATTATCTTCGTGATGTTATTGATGCTATCGATAAGGCTCAAAAGTTTACGGGTAAATTAACTTATGACGCTTTCAGGGATGACGAAAAAACCGCTTTTGCCGTGGTTCGAGCGCTTGAAGTAATTGGAGAAGCGTCAAAAAACATTCCAAAATCGATTAAAAGTCAATATAACCATGTTCCATGGAAAGAAATGGCTGGTATGAGAGACAAATTGATCCATGAATATTTTGGGGTGAAATACGAGATAGTTTGGGATACGGTGAAAACAGAATTGCCAAAACTAAAAACGGAATTTGAAGAAATACTAATGGGGATAGGGTCATAGGACCCTAGGGTCTTAGAGGAAAAAGAAAAATGGGAGCGGGATTGAAAAACAGTACTAAGTGGTAAGTACTAAGGATTAAGTATGGGAATGATAAAAACGTTTAGAGATTTAAAAGTGTGGCAGAAGGCGCATCAACTGGTAATCGGAGTCTATAAGATTACCAAAAAGTTTCCTTCGGAAGAAAGATTTGGTTTGACTTCCCAGATCCGGCGATCCGCGGCATCGATTCCAACTAATATTGTCGAAGGGTTTAAGAGAAGAAGCAATAAAGAGTTCGCTTATTTTTTAAATATTGCCGACAGTTCACTTGAGGAAACCAAATATCATTTGATTTTGGCTTTAGATCTTGGGAATATAAACCAAAAAGAATACGATGAATTAGATGAAATATGTAGCGAAATTGGCAGGATGCTTTGCGGATTGCAAGCCAAGTTAAAAGCCAATACGGTATCTAGCACTTAGTACTTAATCCTTAGTACTTAGTACTGGAAAGGAGCGAAGCGACGATGGAAGACGAAATAAACTTGATGGATTACATAAGAGTCATAGTGAAGCGGAAGAACCTGATTATCGCTTTCACAATTATTGGATTATTCGTCGGACTCATCCAGGGCTGGCGTACTCCCAAGATGTACAAGGCGGAAGTGACCTTGTTGTCGATGAGTTCGGGGATGGGGGGATTGGCTTCGGCATTGTCCGGGTTGTCTTTTTTGGGAGGAGGAGGTGGTGGTAGTTCGGATGATGTAAATATAGATATAATTTTGAAGAGTCGCTCCTTGGCCAGGTCAATAGCCGAAAGCAGTAATCTTAAAAGGGTTATTTTTGCTAAAAAATGGGACAGTCAGAATAATGTGTGGATTGGTCAGGAGCCGACTTTGGACGAATTTTCTTCCGCGATACAATCCGGTTTAATAGGAAAGAAAGACAACAAGATAACGGCTCAATGGAGTGATCCGCAGGTAGCGGCAGATATAGCCAATGCTTATGCCAGGGGACTGACAAAATTTCTTAACCAAAAGGCGATGAGTGTTAATTTGCAGATTTTGGATGAGGCGGTGGCGCCGTCAAGACCGTATAATAAGGATACAAAGAAGAATGTGGGGATGGGAGGGGGAGTGGGGTTATTTATAGGCGCTTTTTTGGCGTTTTTTTTGGAGTATTGGGGGAAGATATCAAAATGTTTGCCAGGAGGAGTAAATGTTTAAAATTAAAAGGAGGAAAAAATGAAGGATTATTTAAAGGAAAAGATTAGATTTATAATGAGGACAGAATTAATTTCTGGAGAAGGGATAGCGTTTGATCTTCCAACCTACTTAAAAGCCAACAAATGGAAAAACATCGGACTCATTATTGATAAGGGGTTATATGATAACAATGATTATATTGAAGAGATTATTGAAATATTAAAAAAAGAAATGGGGCAGGTTGAATTATTGGTCTGTACTATGCCGGAGCCGACTTATGATTATTTGGAGGAGGTAAAAAAACAATTTATTAGGCAAAAACTCGACTGTTTTGTTGGAGTAGGGGGAGGGAGTACACTTGATTTGACAAAAGGGTTGGCAACTTTACAGACCAATGAGGGGAAGGCCATTAATTATAGAGGGTTTGATAAAGTAAAAAATATTCCTCTTCCTGTGGTGGCGTTGCCTTCAACTGCCGGGACAGGAAGTGAAGTTACTCCTTATGCGGTTTTTATTGATAGCAATGAAAAGTGGAAGTTGGGAATTAATACTGAATACAATTATCCCCGATTAGGACTATATGATTCTCGATTGCTAGATAGCTGCCCGCTAAAAATATTCGCTTCTGCCGGAATGGATGCAATGACGCATACCCTTGAAAGTTTTGTTGCAAAGAACGCAACTTATATGTCAAGGATGTTTTCGAGAGAAGCTTTTAAATTATTGTTTGTTAATCTAAAAAAAATTGCGGCTGGGGACAGATCAAAAGAAACCAAGCTTAGTTTGTTAATTGGCAGTGGCTTTGCCGGAATTGCACTGATGAATTCTGGTGCCGGACCGGCCGGAGCATTGAGCTACCCGCTAGGTGTATATTTCGATGTTCCTCATGGTTTGGCCGGATCAGTATTTTTGCCCGAGGTGATTAGATACAATGTAACAAATGGTTATGAAGAATATTCTCAGTTATTTAACCTTGTTTTTGACGAACCAAGGCTATCTGACAAAGAAAAATCACTTAGATTTGCAGAAGAAATAAAGAAGCTTAGTGACGATTTGGGAATCCCAACCAGCTTATTTGGTTTTGGAGTAAAAACAGAGGCCGATTTGCGTCTTATAATTGATAATTCAACCAAAGTAAGAACAGCTTTTGAACAAAATCCGGTTTTATTTGGTGATGCTGAGATAGAAAAAACAGTTTTTGCTTTAAAATAATGGAGGGAAATAAAATGAAATTCGATAAATCATTAGAAAATTACAACAATGCTCTTGAAGTTATTCCGATGGGAACTTCCACCTTCAGCAGAAATCCTAATTTTTTTGTCATTGGAAGTTCTCCTTTGTATATCAAGGAAGCAAAAGGATGTCGGATTTACGATTTGGATGGCAATGAATTTCTTGATTATGCGATGGCATTGAGTATAATTCTTTTAGGTTATTCAAATCCGGAAGTTAATGCGGCGGCCAAATCGGCTATTGATGATGGTCTTATCTATACGCTTTCGTGTCAAGAAGAATCTGTTCTGGCAAAAAAGATAATTGAAATAGTCCCTTGTGCCGAGATGGTTCGGTTTGTTAAAAACGGTTCCGATTCTTGTGAAGCCGCAATCAAATTGGCAAGAAATTATACTAAAAAGTTAAAAATAATAACCGTTAGTGGTTATCATGGTTTTCATGATTGGTTTACCTCTTCCACCCCCAGGAATAAAGGCATTCCTCAATTAATGTCGGAGTGGATTATTTCTCACAATTATAATGATCTTGAATCTATTGAAAAAACCATTAAGGAGCAATCTTCTGATATAGCCGCCTTGATCATGGAGCCGATCATTAATTATGAGCCCAAGAAAGGATTTCTTGAAAAAATCAGAAAGTTAACGGAGGATAATAATATCGTCCTGATTTTTGATGAAATGAAGACGGGGTTTCGTCTGGATGTGGGAGGGGGACAAAAGTATTTCAATGTTATTCCGGACCTTGCAATATTTGGCAAGGCGCTTGCCAATGGTTTCCCTTTAAGTGCTCTGGCGGGCAAGAAACATCTTATGAAACAGTTAGAGGATGAAAAGTGTTTCTTCTCCGCGTCGTATGCCACAGAAAAGGCATCATTGGCTGCAGGCATAAAGACGCTTGCAATAATTCAGCGGGATGGGGTCATTTCGCATGTTTGGAAAATGGGGGCGATGCTAAAAGATGGTATAAGAAAAATAATTGATAAGTATGAACTTAACAGCATCTTGGATATTGTCGGCCTGGCTCCTATGACCCACCTGATAATTTTTCCAGACAAGGATTTTTCTGTTAATGAGATCAGATCTTATTTGCAGCAAGAAAGCGTTAAAAGAGGAGTTTTGTTCGTTGGTTATCATCATGCCAGTTTTGCGCACCAGAGTAAAGATATTGAATACACTCTGCAGGTTTATGATGAAGTATTCGGATTGCTTAAAGATGCTTTATTGAGTTGTTCTTTGAGGAATAAAATTGAAGGAAAACCTATCAGCGCGTTCAGCTTAAGGGATTAATTGATGAAAATTCTGGTCATTGGTTATGGCTCAATCGGAAAACGGCACGCTAAAAATTTAATTGACTTGGGATGCCAAGTTGTCTTGTTAAGACATTCAAATAATAATCCTAATAAAGACGGGTACAGAGAGTATTATTCGATAAAAGAAGCGATTGAGGCGGAAGGGGCTTTAGACGGTGCAGTTGTCTGTTCCCCCACAGCAAAGCATTTGGATGATGTTGCTATTTTAGTTGAGAGAAATATTCCTTTCCTTCTGGAAAAACCGCCAGCGCACGATCTGGCAGCTGCTTTTAAAATGAAAAAAATAATAGATAAATTTGTTAAATATGATATTGCCTACAACTTAAGATATTATTCGCTTCTCTCTTTTATGAAAGATTTTTTGCCTAAGCTTGGCGGGATTTATTCCGTTCGCGCGCATGTAGGATCGTATCTTCCTAATTGGAGAAAAAATGTTGATTATCGGGAAACCATCAGCGCTAAAAGCGAATTAGGAGGGGGGGTCCATATTGAACTGGTGCATGAAATCGATTATCTTTTATGGTTTTTTGGTTTGCCCAGAAGGGTTTTTGCTTCTATAAATAAAATAAGTGCATTAGAGATTTCTTCTGACGATCTTAGTTTGGCCATTTTTGATTATGGCGGCAGAATGATGGTAGAATTGCATATGGACTATTTGTCTCACAAGCCTTTGCGCGGTTTGCAGGTGATTGCCGAGAACGGAACGCTTGAGGCCGATTTAAATGAGGCCAGTATTCAATATTATGAAAAAACAAAAGGTTCGGCCGATGAGGTTTTTAAATTGCCGGAAGGTCCCAGGTTTGCCGAAACTTACATTGATGAAATAAGGAATTTTATTGGAATAATCAGGGGAGAAGGAAAACCCTTGGTTGATATTGATTCTGCCGTAAATGTTATGAGAGTTGTTGATGCTATGGAGCGTTCTTCGAAGGAGGAAAAATGGATAAGTCTGAATTAATTCTTATTTCAGGAGGGCTTGGTGTTTTAGGTCAGAGTTACGCCAAAGTTTTACAAGAAGATGGTTATAAGATGCTTCTTTTGGATATTAATGACCCTTCGGGTGAGTATTTAGGTGAATTTTTTAAATGTGATATTTCAAATGAACAGGATATTGAAAAACTTTCTGAGCATTTAAAATCAATAAAAATGCCGATTTGCGGATTAATCAATAATGCCTCCTGCCAGCCTCCTGGAATTGCTAATGAGTTGGAAGATTATTCTGTTGATACTTTTAGAAAAGTACTGGAAGTCAATCTGTTGGCCAGTTTCATGTTGACTAAGCTGGTTATCCCTTATATGAAAGAACAAAAAAAAGGGAGCATAATTAACATAGGTTCAATTCAGGGGGTAGTTGCTCCGACCTTTGCTGTTTATGAAGGAATGAAGATAACTTCTCCTTTGGTGTATTCGGTTGCTAAGGCCGGCATGATTCATTTTTGTAAGTGGGTTGCGGCAAAGTATGGCAAATATAATATTCGTTGTAACGCGGTTTCGCCGGGCGGTGTTGGCGACTCGCAAAAAGGCGGGAGCAAGTTCTCGGAAGTCTACGCATCTAGGACTCCGCTCGGCAAGATGGCGGACTCGTCGGATATCGCGGATGCTGTCCGCTTCCTGATCTCGGATAAGGCAAAATATATAACCGGCCATAATTTGTTGGTTGATGGAGGTTGGACGATCTACTGATGATATTAGGAGTTATTTTAGCGCGGGGAGGGAGCAAAGGGGTTCCTCGCAAAAATATAAAGATGATAGCGGGCAAGCCTTTGATTGCCTGGACGATTGAGGCGGCGAAAAAATCCAGGTTGATTGACAGATTGGTTGTTTCGACAGAAGATGTCGAAATCGCAAGTATTGCAAAACAATTTGGCGCAGAAGTAATCGATCGTCCGAAAGAACTGGCAACTGACGATACTACAACTCTTTCTGCGTTGCAGCATGTTTTAAGTGTTGTTGATGCAGAAGCGGTTGTTTTGCTTGAGCCCACTTCTCCTGTCCGAGATGAAGGGATGCTCGATTTATGTATAAAGAAATTTAAAGATAACGGTGCGGATAACCTGGCAACAGGGTTTAATTGCACCTATACAGAATATGGCTCTAGCACTAGCCGGCGGCAGGATATTGGCGGTTTTTTCTATAATGTCGGAGTTGCTTATGTTATTAAATCGGAAGTAATAAAGCAAGGCATGATGTTTGGAAAAAAAATAGAGAAATTTATTGTGGATAAAGAGCAACAGTTCGAAATTGATGATCCTTTTGATTTTTGGCTGGTTGAACAAATTTTATTAAAAAGGATAAAAGGAGGTGAATGTGCATGAATAAGAAAAGTGAAAAAGAAGTTTTGGATATTATTCAAAAGGCTCTAAATCTTGAGGCGGGCTTAATAACTATTGAGAGTTCTGTTTGGAATGTTACTGTGTGGGATTCTTTAGGACACCTTAGTATTCTATCCGCTCTTGATGATTTTTTAGACGGGAAAGTTGCCGGTATTAAGGGAATGGCTAATGCGGATTCGGTAAAAAAAATCTTACAATTACTTAAAGATAATTCTTTGATTTAAATATTTTGACTAGGAGGATCACGTGAAGCTTGATGTTTTTATTTCTGGGGAAATTATTGATTTATGCATACCAACCAGAGAATTTGCCGAAAAATCAAATTGGTATTCATGGCTTAACGATCCCAAGATTGCACGATATACACTAAAGCGCGCATTTCCGAATACACCGGCTCTCCAGGTTGATTTTCTTGAAAAACAACAAAAAGAAGGTGCGCTTCCTCTCATTATTTCCAACAAAAAAGATTATTTGGGAGTGGTTACACTATCAGTAATCGATTATATTAAAAGAGTTGCCGGAATTTCCATAATTGTCGATTCTTCCATGGATGTACTACGATCACCGCTTATTGCTCTTGAATCTATTGCCAGAATTAGTGAGCATGGTTTTCAAGTATTGGGCCTTGATAGAATTCATGGCGGCCAACATATTAATTTAGCTGCAGGATGGCAACAAAGAATGGAATTACTTGGTTATCGTGCCGAGGGATTTAAACGCCAATTATTTGTAAAAGGGCGTGAAGTTGTTGATGTGATTTGGATAGCCGCAATTTATAAAGATTATTTGACAATAATAAAGAATAGGGGCCAATATTGGGACTCTGCCAAGAAAATGGAGGAAAGGATCAAAAGGCTGCCCAAGAATAAGTATGTCGATAGTTTGCGTGAATTTATGGATAAAGATGGAGAATTGTATTATAAGCAAATTTTTAGTCTTTAGCAAAAAATGTTTAATTTAATGTGGGGGGTAGAATGATAGTTTTGACTGGTGCATCTGGAGGAATAGGGAAAGTCATCTTGCCATATTTGCTTGATATCGACGAGGTGATCGGTATTTTTAATAAAACCCAAATCCAGCATTTAGGAAGGAATAATTTAGTTTGTGAGCAATTGGATTTGGAGAATTCTATTGAGATTAGAGCCTTTGTTAATAAATTTAAGAATAAGTTTAAGTCCTCTAGAGTAATTGTAATTCATTTTGCTGCTGTAAAAATCGACGGATTGGTCGCTAATTATTCGGAAACGGATTGGGATAAAATGATGTCAGTGAACCTAAAAGGGAATTTTCTTTTAACCCAAGCCTTGCTTCCCATAATGGTTAATAAAAAATGGGGGCGAATAATTCATATTTCTTCTCGAGGGGGAGAATGTGGAGATATTGGGACCATAGCTTATTCAACTACTAAAACGGGTTTGATAGGGATGTCGCGAGTTTTGGCTAAAGAATATGCTCGATTTAATATTACGTCAAATGTTTTGGCTCTCGGACATTTTGAGAGTGGATTATATAGCAAACTTAGTGACACCTTAAAAGAAACCTTAATAAATCAAATTCCATCCAAAACACTTGGACAGACTGCGGATGTTGTTCGAGCTATTAAATTTTTAATAGAATCACAATGTGTAAATGGGGCCACTATAAATATTGATGGTGGGATTTGATTAGAATATGAAGAGATTAAAAATCGGAACTAAATATATAGGGGCGAGTAATCCCATTTTCATAATTGCAGAAGCCGGTGTTAATCACAATGGCAGTATGAAGTTGGCCAGAAAAATGATTGATGCAGCTGCTTCATCTGGGGCTAGTGCAGTTAAGTTTCAAACCTTTATTGCAGAAGAAGTAATGACTGAACACGCCCCCAAGGCAAGATATCAGATAAAAAATACGGGCAATTCTAGGTCTCAGATAGAAATGGCTAAAGGTTTTGAGCTCCCTCTTGCTGATTTTAAGAAACTTAAAGACTATGCAGATAAAAAAGGGATTGTCTTTCTCTCGACTCCTTTTGATTCTATCAGTGCAGAATATTTAAATAAGATTGGTGTTGAGGCATTTAAGATAAGTTCCGGAGACCTTACTAATCTTCCCTTGCTTCGCCAGATTGCTTCGTTTGGGAAGCCTATTATTTTATCGACTGGCATGGCAGGAATAAAAGAAATAAGGGGTGCAGTTAATACTATATATTCAGAGAAGAACAAACAACTGGTTTTGCTTCACTGTACATCTAATTATCCTGCAGAGTTTAGCAATATTAATTTAAGAGCGATGGCGACTATTGCAAAACGATTTAAAATTCCGGCTGGATATTCCGACCACTCTGTTGGAATTGAGGTTTCGATTGCCGCAGCAGCCCTAGGGGCATGTGTTATCGAGAAGCATTTTACTTTGGATTGTGGGCTTCCCGGACCGGACCACCTTGCTTCAATTGAGCCAAATCAGTTAATAGAGATGGTTAATTCAATAAGGAATGTGGAGAGAGCTTTGGGCAGCGGCGTAAAGGTGCCGGTAAAGTCTGAAATAGATACGATGAAAGTTGCAAGAAAGAGTATTGTTGCTGCAGTTAATATCCCAAAGGGAATAAAAATAAACCATAAAATGCTAACGATAAAAAGGCCGGGGAACGGTTTGCCTCCAAAATACTTAAATCAAATTATTGGCAAGCTGGCAAAGAGAGGGATTTTAAAGGATTCCTTGTTGAATAAAGAAAGAGATCTTGTATGAATAAGAACATTTGCGTTATAACCGGGACCAGGGCTGAATATGGGGTATTAAAACCATTACTTTCTGAAATTGGTAAAAACAGAAATTTAAATCTTCAACTCGTTGTTATGGGTATGCATTTGATGAGAGAATTTGGCTATTCGATCGACGAGATAAAAAAGGATGGTTTTAAAATATCGGCAGTTGTAAATAATGCTTATAAAGAGGACTCAAAATCGGCTATGGTGGTCTCTTTGGGGAAAGAGATGGGAGCACTGCCAAGTATTTTTAAGAAATTAAATCCTGAAATTGTGGTAACGATTGGAGACCGCGGAGAGATGTTGGTTGCTGCTATGGTGGCAAAGGTTTTGGGTATCTCGGTAGCTCACATACACGGAGGAGATGTGTCTGGCAATGTTGATGATCTTTTCAGACATGCGCTTACAAAAATTTCCGATTTCCATTTTCCCGCCACGAAAAAGAGTAAAGAGAGAATTCTTGGTTTTGGAGAACACCCAAAGTACGTGTGGCGGGTGGGGGCGCTTGGTCTTGATTCAATACTAAAGCCAGGGGCATTTGAGAATAAATATGGAATTGATTTTTCATCAAGATATATTCTTGTAGTGCAGCATCCGGTTGTTTCGGAAAGCGGACAGGCAAAGCAGCAAGCTGTACAGACCCTGGAAGCGGTTAAAGAAACTGGAATGAAGGCGATAGTTGTCTATCCCAATGCTGATGCGGGCGGGAGGAAAATAATCGAGGTGATTAAAGAGTATGAAGGGGTTCAGGGTTTTAAAATTTTTAAAAACCTACCCCACGATATTTTTCTTTTTATCATGAGTAACGCAGCGGTAATGGTTGGAAATTCTAGCTCTGGAATTATTGAGGCAGCCTCCTATAAAGTTCCTGTTGTTAATATAGGTTCAAGGCAAAAGGGAAGAGAGCGAGGATCAAACGTTATAAATGTCGGCCATGATAAAAAGGCGATCAAAAGGGCAATAAATAGGGCATTATTTGACAAGGGGTTTAGGAAAAAACTTGCGAATGTCAAGAATCCGTATGGTGATGGAAGAACAGCCAGGAAAATAGTAAAAATCCTACAAAGGGTTGGTAAAAATGAGCTTAAAATCAGATGAATTTCTAAATCAATTAAAATATCACGGAAAGGATATAAAAATATTTGAGAAGGCAAATATAATTAAACCGGAGGTCATTTCTATTGGTGATTTTTCTCAGATAGATGATTACACTTTTATGTTTGGAGGTAAGGGGATAAGTATCGGCCGCAGAGTCCACATTGCGGTTTTTTCTAGTGTGATTGGAGGAGGAGAGTTTATAGCTGAAGATTGTTCCGGGCTTGCTGCTGGTTGCCGTATTATTACCGGTAGCGATGATTTTTCCGGAAAAACACTTGCTAATCCATGCATTCCTAGAGAATTTAAAGGAACAATCTTATCTGCTGTAAAGTTGGGTAAATTTGCCATTCTTGGAACTAATTGTATTGTTATGCCTGGAATTACAATTGGTGATGGAGCGATGGTTGGGGCAGGGAGCATTATAACAAAAGATATTGAGCCATGGGGCATATATGTTGGATCTTCGCCTAAAAGAATTAAAGACAGAGATCCCGATCCTATCTTAAAAATGGCGGAATTAATGGAGAAAAAATATGGCTAAAGAGAAAATGTTGAAATCTGTTGTTGCATCTGAAAATGATTCAATAAAAAAAGTAATGCAAATTATTGATCATTCCGGTTTTAGGGTGGCTTATGTTGTCGATGACAAAAACAAACTGATCGGAGTTGTAAGTGACAGTGAAATTCGCAAGGCAATTATCAGGGGTAATGATATTAATAAAAGTGTAAGGGAAATTGTTAATGCCGATCCGATAGTTGTTAGAGCGAAAGAGGTAAACAATAATGCAACGGCCAAAAAAAAGATGAAGCAATTGCTTGAAAAAATGCCGGATAGTCGTTATATTCTTCTTCTTGATGATAAGGATCGTCCCCATAAGTTGCTTCCTATAGTAATAGGACAAAAATCCGGAAGCATTAGGCAATCCCAAAATGGGGGTAAACGTGTTTTGATTGTTGGTGGGGCGGGCTATTTAGGATCAATTTTGTCAAGAAAATTGCTTTCGAATGGATTTAAGGTAAAAGTTCTTGATGTTTTAATGTACGGGAGAGAGCCGATTGAGGAAATGCTGGCACACGATGCTTTTGAATTAGTTGAGGGCGACATGAGAAATATTTCTACTTTAGTTAAGGCTATTGAGAGAGTAGATCAAGTTGTTAATTTGGCGGCGATAGTTGGTGATCCTGCTTGTACCTTGAAGCCGGCTGATACGATTGAAACAAATTTTTTGGCAAACAGGGCGTTGGCGGAAGCTTGCAAATATAATCAAATCAACCGTTTTGTTTATGCTTCAACTTGCAGTGTTTATGGAATGATGGAAGGAGATGAAAAACTGACGGAGGAATCTTCCCTGAATCCGGTTTCGCTTTATGCAAGGTCTAAGGTCCAGGCGGAGGAGGGGATATTGTCTCTTGAGGACGAAAATTTTTCCCCAACAATACTGCGGATGAGTACTTTATACGGGTATTCTCCTCGCATGAGATTTGATCTTGTTGTAAACACTATGACAAAAAACGCGGTTATTGATAAAAAAATATTTGTTCATGGTGGAGGAAAGCAATGGAGGCCTCTTTTGAACGTTGAAGATGCTGCAGAGGCCTATATGAGGGTTTTGCAAGAGCCGCTTAAAAACGTCAAAGGACAAACCTTCAACGTTGGATCAGAAGAGCAAAATTATCAGATTCTTGATATTGCTAAAGCAGTAAAAGAATCTGTGCCAAACGCAAAACTTATTGTTGAGGGTGAAGAAAAAGACCTGAGGAACTATTTTGTTTCTTTTAGTAAGATTGAAAAAACATTAGAATTTAAAGCCGTAAAACAATTGAAGGATTCGATATTTAGGATAAAAAAGGCCATAGAGGATAACAGGTTTTCAAATATAAATGATCCTAAATATTATAATGTAGAGATTGGTTAGAGGTTGAGGTAGTAGGATTAAGATTGGTTCGTTAGAAAAAATATTTATTTTTTGAGAAAGGGGTAAAAGATGAAGAAAAAATATGAGCCCGCATTTAATAAGACAGTCCCGATAACCGAGCCAACTTTGCCAGATCCGGAGAAATTGATTGGAAAATATAAAAAAATTATAACTAGTGGAATGCTTACAAATGCCTCTACTGTAAAAAAATTTGAAGAGAATGTCGCTCGATATCTTGGAGTAAAACATGCCGTTGCCCTAAACAGTTGTACCAGTGGTTTAATTCTGATGATGAAAGTGTTGGAGTTGAAGGGTGAAGTGATTCTGCCAAGTTTCACCTTTCATGCTACGGCTCATGCAGTTGTTTGGAATGGGCTAACGCCGGTGTTTGTTGATTGTGATCCTAAAAATTATAATATTGATCCAAAACAAGTTGAAAAAGCTATAACGCCGAAGACTTCTGCAATTCTTGCTGTTCATCTCTTTGGTAATCCTGCAAATGTAGAAGCATTAGAAAAAATAGCAAAAAAACACAAGCTAAGATTGATTTTTGATGCTGCTCACGCTTTTGGCTCAAAATATCGTGGTAAACATGTAGGTGGCTTTGGTGATGGAGAATCGTTTAGTCTTAGTCCAACTAAACTTCTTACTGCTGGTGAAGGGGGGATTGTTGCAACTAACAATAAGGCTTTGGCCGAAAAATTGAAAATAGCGAGAAATTATGGTGATTCCGGTAATTATGACTGTGAGTTTTCCGGATTTAATGCCAGGATGAGCGAGTTAAACGCATTGATAGGAATCGAATCACTTAAGATACTGGAAAAGAATGTTAAAAGAAGAAATAAGATTGCAGAATTATATAAGTTTAAATTATCTAGAATGGCCGGAATAGAATTTCAGCAGATCGATCCCGCTAATCGTAGCACCTTTAAAGATTTTTCTATATATATTGATGAAAATAAATTTGGTATGAGTCGAGACGAACTTTACAATAGATTACTTGCCGAAAATATAATTGTGAAAAAATATTTTTATCCCCCGGTACACAAGCAGAAGGCGTTTTTGCAAATTAGAACATACAATGATAATTTAAAAAACACGGTTCGAATAACAGATCGAGTTGTTAGCTTGCCACTTTATTCTCATATAGATATTAAAACAGTAAATAAAATATGTGAAGTAATCGGAAGGTTGAGTCTTGGGTAGAAAATCATTATGATTAAAGCTATTTGTTTTTTGGTTCGGACCCCACTTACAAAACGGGATTATGATCGTTTTGGAGTTGATTTGATAAGGGGTCGGGGGTTAGATGTCTATGTTTTAGATTTGACGTCACTTTTGAACCCACAATATTTAGAAAAGTATACCCCGAACAATTTAGTTAATGATCAAAATATAATTATTTTTAAATCCAGGCAAGACCTTGAAAGGGCCCTTAAAGAAAAAGGAAAAACAATTTTTGTGGTTGATTTTATAGGAGCCGATTATTCAAATTTGTTTATCTATAGATATTTTAAGAAGTACGGGATCCTTTACGCCAGTTTTTGTGCTAATACGTTGCCCTTGTCAAGGGCTCCTAAAGAGAAGTCATGGCCCAAAAAAATTATGACAAAGGTGACAAAGGTGTTTTCTACCAAATTTTTTAGAAAAGCGATAAATTATTTTTTGATTAGATCTTTTTTTTATGTTTGTAAAATATTACAACATATTGGCTATATCAAAGGCCCTGATTATATGTTGGTTGGAGGGGGTAAGATTGTATCTACATATCCCTTATCGACTGCGGCAACTTCGATAATCTACGGGCATACTTTAGATTACGATATTATCCTCAAAGAAAAAATAATCCCGCAAGATAATAGCTATGCGGTATTCATAGATCAATATGTGCCATATCATCCGGATGCTATCATTTCAAATGTCGATAAAATTGATGCGGAGAAGTATTATAAGGGATTGAACCGTTTTTTTGATTGGTTTGAAGATAAGTTTAAGCAAGAGGTAGTTATTGCTGCCCATCCCCGCTCAAATTATGATCAGAAACCCCAATGTTTTAGTAATCGTAAAATTATAAAGGGCAGAACCATAGAAGTTATTGCTGGTGCAAACTATGTTATTACCCATGGAAGTACCGCAGTAACCTTTGCTGTTTGTTTTAATAAGCCATTAGTGTTTCTGACTTGCGATATGTTTGAAAGGACTTACCATGGAATTCATATTAATGCATCAGCCAATCAGTTTGGTAAAACCCCGATTAATGTGGATCGGCCCTACGAAAAACTTGATATAAGCCTAGTCAGCGATGAGTCCTTATATTTAGATTATTTTGAGAAATATATCAAAACCCAGGGTAGCCCGCAAAAACAGTTTTGGGAAATTGTAATTGATGAATTACAAACGATTAAGAAATAAGGGGGGAAGAAATTGTGAGTATTTTTAAGGATAAAACGATATTGATAACGGGTGGAACTGGATCTTTTGGAAAGAAGTGCTCAAGAATAATTCTTGATGAATATGAGCCTGCTAAATTAATAATATATAGCAGGGATGAGCTTAAGCAGTATGAGATGCAGCAGCAGTTTTCGCAATATAAGAACATAAGATTCTTTATAGGGGACGTGAGGGACAAAGAGCGCTTACAGCTTGCGTTGCATGGAGTAGATTGTGTGATTCATGCCGCTGCCTTAAAACAGGTTCCGGCAATGGAATATAATCCGACGGAGGCGATTAAAACCAATGTACAGGGGGCAATAAATGTTATTGAGGCTTCTCTTGCTAGGGGGGTAAAAAAAGTAGTTGCCCTAAGTACCGATAAGGCCTGTAATCCGATAAACTTATACGGAGCAACAAAGTTATGTTCTGATAAGCTTTTTGTTTCAGCCAATTCATATTCTGGGGCAGATGGAACAAAGTTCTGTGTTGTTCGCTATGGTAATGTTGTCGGAAGCCGCGGGAGTGTTGTCCCTTTCTTTATAAAAATGAAGGAGAAGGGGGTTTTGCCGATTACCGATCCAAGGATGACCAGGTTTTGGATAACACTTGAGCAGGGAGTAAGGTTTGTAATTAAAAATTTTGAAAGGATGCGGGGAGGGGAGATCTTTGTTCCAAAAATACCCAGCATGAATATTATGGACTTGGCGAAAGCAATAGGACCGGACTGCGAAACAAAAATAGTAGGGATTAGGCCTGGCGAAAAAATTCATGAGGTCATGATCGGTGAGGATGATGCCAGAAATACCAAGGAGCTTCCCGATTGTTATGTTATTCAGCCCGCATTTAATTGGTGGGATGAGAACAGTCATGAGGGGAGAAATGTTCCGGAAGGATTTAGGTATTCGAGTGATATAAATACGATGTGGTTAAAAAATCAGGAATTAAATAAAATAGCTAATACATTATGAGGCAAATTCCTTATGCAACGCAATGGATTGATCGGGAGGATATTGCCTCTGTAGTCAAGGTCTTGAAATCAGACTATTTAACCCAGGGGCCTGCCGTTGAGTTGTTTGAAAAGACTGTTGCGGAATATTGCGGAGCCAAATATGCCGTGGCGGTTTCCAACGGCACAGCAGCTCTTCATATTGCCTGTCTTGCCGCCGGATTAGGAAAAGGAGATGAGGGGATAACTTCTCCTATTACTTTTGCTGCTTCATCTAATGCGATGCTTTATTGTGGTGCGAAGCCGGTATTCGCTGATGTTGATCAAAAAACAATTTGTATAGACCCAAAAGAGGTAAAGAAAAAAATATCCAAAAAAACAAAAGTTGTCATTCCTGTCCATTTTGCCGGACATCCGTGCGATATGAAAGAGATAAAAGCTATCGCAGAAAAACACAATCTTTTGGTCATTGAAGATGCCGCTCATGCTCTTGGTGCAAAATATTATGGAACTAAGATTGGTTCATGCAAATATTCTGATATGACTGTTTTAAGCTTCCATCCGGTGAAACATATAGCAACGGGAGAAGGGGGGATGGTCTTAACCAATAACAATAAATTATATGAAAAATTAAAAATGCTTAGGACTCACGGGATTACAAGAGAAACATCCTCTAGCCCTGGTGGCTGGTATTATGAAATGCAAATGTTAGGTTTTAATTATAGATTAACAGATATTCAGTCTGCCTTAGGGATAAGCCAGATGAAGAAGCTCTCCTGTTTTCTGAAAAGGCGCAGAGAAATAGCCCAAAAATACAATGATGCTTTTTCTGAAGTTGATGGAATAAAAATTTTTCCTGAAAAGAAGGGTATGCGGTCTGCTTGGCATCTTTATGTTATCGGGGTTGCCGACAGAAGGAGAGTTTTCATTGCTTTAAGAGAAAAAGGGATTTTAGTTAATGTTCATTATATTCCGGTATATCGACAGCCTTATTATAGGGAAAATGGTTATAAAGGGACATGTCCTAGGGCTGAAATATATTATGAGCAGGCAATCTCAATCCCGATGTATCCTAAAATGACTGACAAAGAAGTTAATTATGTAATTGATGCAATCATAGGAATAGTTAATGAATAATATTATTCAAAAAATAAACAACAACATTTTTCGTGATTTTTTGTCTGTATTGGATAGTAACAGGGTAAAAGAAAAGGATAAAAGCCCCGAATATTTACAATGGCTTGATGAGGAAATGGTTGATATGGTAAAGGAATTTGCCAGTCAGGAAAAATTATTGGATTCATGCTTTATCAAACAATTAAATTGCGCATTTAATACCGACCGATTTGATCTGTTAATAAAAAAATGGCTGGTTGATTATTTTGTGTCCCTATTTTCTTTGTTTGATAGCTATTCTAATGAGACAGAAAACAGCCTTAATATTGAAGATAATCCGGGCAATAGGTTTGCTTATAATCGTTACAGGTCGAAGTTTAATCGTATTGCCAGGGTGAATTGGTTGCCCAGAAAAGGGATTCTGTCTAGGGTATTATGTATTGTTTTAATGGCACTTAGAATAGTTATATCTAGCGTTAAAACCGGGGTTAATGTGAAACCATTAAAAAAGCATTATAAGGTAATGCGCGAGACATTATGGGGATTATACGATCGGGGTTCCTATTTCTATGACAATTTTATGATTGACGGGGAGATAATAAAAGATGAATATCTCCTTCTGTTTTCGCGCGGGGTTTCTCCTGATGTAACGAGATTAAAGGCTTATAATGATGCAAAGAAATCCCCTTACTCGTTATTCGTTTTGGCAAAACTTCCTGTTTCGGTTGCAATTATTTTTTTTAGGATAATTCCGAAATATATTGTTGCGGGATCACTGGTAATGTTTCGGGAAATTAAATCGGTTGATTTTTCTTTGTATTTTAGTTTATTTGCATTTTTTTGTACAAAAGCAATTCCTTATGAAAAAGTTTTCTCCAATTTTATGGCAACTTCCGAATTAGGACATAATTATTACTCGGCCTCGCATATTCCGGAGGCGATAGTATGTCAAAATTACGGTACAAAATATTATTTAATGCATTGGTCGGATAATTCAACGCACGGAAACCGCTATGTCAGCGCTTTTTTGGCGTGCGATAAATATTTTTTATGGGGAGATGCCCATATACAAGGACATGAGGGCAGGAGGGATATTTTGTGCCCGATTGGGTATGTTTTTAAAAATTTTATTATTAAGGCTACTGGTGAACGCGATAAAATTGTTAAAAAAATTGGCATTCGAGAGGGGAGTAAGATTGTTTCTTTTTTTGATGAGTCTTTTGGCGGAGATTCCGGGATGCTGGAAGATCATCATTTGAATCTTTGGAAGGCGGCCTTGGAGCTGGCTCGCCATAATCCTGCAATAGCTGTCATTATTAAGCCAAAAATTGATGTAAAATATTTTGAAAAACATTCTCGCTACTCTAAACAGGGCCTAAATGAGTTTGCTGAAATATATGCAAATATAAAACAATGCGCTAATGCGACTGTTATACCCCCTGCCGAATGGAGCTTTATCGAAATAATCGCAATTTCTGACGTTGTGGTGACTCAAGGCATGACTAGTTCCGCCACGATCGCATTGATTTGCGGCAAAGAGGGCTTGTATTTTCACCAGTCATATTATTATCATCCCTTTGTTGAAAAATTTAAAGATCAATTGGTGTTCGATGATCCGGAAAAGTTAATTTCTGCAATTGATGATATATTGTCGGGCAGACAAAGTCCGAAAAAACAGATTTCTCCCGAAATTCTTAGGGAATACGATGCTTCTTCCGATATTGCGGCAATAGATCGTTTTAGAAATGTTTTGGCGGGAGTAAGATGAAAAAAATCAAGATTAAAAACAAATATATAGGAGAAGGCAGTCGTTGTTTTATTATTGCGGAAGCCGGCTCTAACCACGATGGCAAATTGGATCAGGCTAAAAGATTAATTGAAATTGCAGCAGATGCGGGTGTTGATGCCGTCAAATTCCAGCTCTTCAAGGCGGAAGAACTT
This sequence comes from candidate division WOR-1 bacterium RIFOXYB2_FULL_46_45, assembly GCA_001771585.1. Taxonomy (GTDB): domain Bacteria; phylum Margulisbacteria; class WOR-1; order XYC2-FULL-46-14; family XYC2-FULL-46-14; genus XYC2-FULL-46-14. Next base: position 268,902 of record MEUE01000001.1, on the reverse strand, counting down.
TACCCGAAGAATTGTGGCAAAGTGGATACCCCTGCAGGAAAAATCGATCTGTATAAAGCGTTAAAAAAGATGGAGCTTCCCGGCGACTGGCTTCGCGAATTAAAAAAGTATTCTGAAAAATGCGGCTTAATATTCCTTTGTGCTCCTTTTTCTGAAAAAGCGGCACTAGAATTAAATAATATTGATATTGATGCTTTTAAAATAGCATCTCCGGAACTTTCACATCTTCCATTATTGCGATATGTTGCTTCTTTTGGAAAACTGATGATTATATCTACCGGAATAAGTAAGATGGCGGATATTGAAGAAGCAATTGAAGCATGCAGATCTGCTGGAAACAATAATATTGTTTTGATGCATTGTGTTACCGCCTATCCAGCGCCGCTGAAGGATTGCAATTTAAATGTCATCGCCACAATGAAAATGGCCTTTGGTCTGCCGGTTGGTTTTTCTGACCATACCGAAGATCCTTTAGCCGCACCAGTCGTTTCGTTGTTGGCCGGATGCAACCTGATCGAAAAGCATTTTACGCCCAATAAAAAATTACCCGGCCCAGACCATCCTTTTGCTCTTGAACCGAACGAATTAAAAGCGATGGTCAAGGGGATAAGGAAAGTCGAAGCGTTTGATAAAAACCAGCAATATCTCGCAATCATGAAAATGTACGGTGAAAAAAAAGTAATGATGATGCTCGGTCTTGGCATAAAAACGATCGCTTCGTCAGAGAAGGATCTGGCCGCCTGCGACCGCCGCAGTATCAGGGCAATAAACAAGATCAGTAAGCATGAACGGTTTACGCCAAAAAATCTAGGGATTTTACGGTCGGAGCGCAACCTGAAACTGGGGATACATCCAAGATACTGGGACATTTTGATCGGCAAGAAAGCGGTTAAATGTATTCCTGCTGGCAAAGAGATTGTCTGGAAAGATTTTATTAAATAAGGACAAGAAAATGAGCAAAAAAAAGGTGTTATTGATCAATCCGGGGCATGAGAGGAAGACCGGCTCCCAACATATTGTTCCGCATCGGGTTCATCGCGATATCCCGCCCATTTCTATTGTTACATTGGGAAGTTATTTGGAGCAGAATGGCATCGAAGCCATTCTGCTTGATACCCACCTAGAAGAAAATTATGAGATGGCCATCAAAAAGCTTCTTCAAGACAACGATATCTGCCTGATCGGCATAACCACATTGATTGGTAAATTTATCAGTAACGCGCAAGAAACATCCAATTATATCAAATCGATCATGCCGAAACTGCCGATTGTTTGGGGCGGTGCGTTGACCTCAACCCTACCGGAAGCCTGCCTTAAAGAGAGTAAAGCTGATTACATCGTATTATTTAACGGCGAAGAACCTCTCCGCTTGTTGGTTGAAGCGATCACCAGCGGCAGTTCGGTCGAATCGGTTCCTAATATCGGCTTTCTGAAAGACGGCAAGCCATTTTACACTGGCTATCTTACAAACCCGGTCATTTACGGTGAACCACTTGATTGGGGCTTGCTCGGCGAAAAAATCAACATCAAGCAAGTCCCTTATCTAGCTTATATTTTCAGCAGTCGCGGCTGTCCTTACGGTTGCCGGTTCTGCTACCACCAGATGAGCGCCAGCAAGGAGCAGCGAAAATGCCTTTTCCGGAATGCCGATCAGGTGTTGCAAGAATTGAAATTCTTAAATGAAAAATACGGTATCAGTGTGTTTACATTTGGCGACGATAATTTCTTTTCCAATAAAAAAAGGGCTGTCGAGATATTAAGGGGAATGCGGGAGCGGAAGTTTTATATTGAACAGGCAATTGGCACTTTTTCTGATTTTAACGATGAAGTGATTGAGAACCTTAAAGGGCTTTGTCAAACCGTCATTGCCTCAATCGAAACCGCTTCGGATAGACTTTTAAAGGTCATCAATAAGCCGATCAAACTGGCCAACATCCCGGAGATCAACCGCAAGCTGGCTGCCGCGGAGATCAATTCGATTCATAATTTTATGTTCGGCTTGCCGGGAGAGACCGATGAGGATCGGCGGGCGGCAGTTGGGCTGATGCTGACGCTTAAAGAGATCAATCCTTACGTCAGGGGAATGGCTTACTTTTTTACGCCGCTGCCGGGAACGCCGATGTTTGATGATATTGAAAAAGAGTATGGCGCTTTTCCCCGGACGCTGGCTTTCTGGGGCAACTGCGAAATAATCGGACTGGAAGAGAGCTATATTTTTCGTCCGTGGCTCTCAATGGACGAGCAAGTATTTGTTACCGATTTCATCGATCTTTTCAAGAATATCTTCCAGAGTATTAACCATCCGCTGACCAGTGAGCAACGCAACATGATCAGCCGGTCGCCACGGTTGAGGAAAATATTTGCCGGTATCGACCAGGTTAAATACCCTGCCGATGAGAATCCGAAATATCTCTTGGACACGGTTTTGAAAGCCAAAGGAGTGAAAGTTGCGTAAGGTAGTTGTGATAATTCAGGCCAGAATGGGCTCGACCCGCCTGCCCGGCAAGGCGCTGCTGCCGGTTGAAGAGCGGCCGGTCCTGGAATGGGTGATAAAGCGGGTACATAAGGCCAAGCTGATCGATCAGGTCATGGTCGCCACCACAATACGGTCGATCGATAAGCCGATCGCCGAACTCTGCCGACGTGCCGGCATTGTTTGCTTCAGAGGGTCTGAACAAAATGTCCTTCAGCGCTTTTATCTGGCGGCCAAACAACAGCGGGCAGACATCGTCGTTCGGATCACCGCGGATTGTCCGTTGATCGACCCGACAGTGATCGACCTGGTTATTGGCCGCCATTTTGAAAATGGAAATGATTATACGGCCAGCAACGTCGGTAAAACCTTTCCCAGAGGAATGGATATTGAAGTCGTTAATTTTTCATCCCTGGCCACTGCCTACAAATTAGCGACCGCGTTTCATCATCAGGAGCATGTCACCTCATTTATCTATCATAATCCTAAATTATTCAAGATCGAAAATGTTAATGCCTCAAAAAAAGATAGTTCACCATATTTAAGACTCTGCGTCGATGAGCCGGCCGATCTTGAATTAGTTAGGCGGATCTGCGCTTATTTTAGGCCGAGGACAGACTTTAGCCTATCGGAAATAATAAGCTTAATTAAACATCATCCGGCTATTGCCAGGATCAACCGGCGGATTAAACAAAAAACCATGGCCAGGCGCTTTGTCTTCCGCGTTGACGGCAACAGCCGTCTCGGTTTAGGCCATATATCCAGGAGCATCAGCCTGGCTAACGAGCTGGCGAAGCAGGGGGACATTCTCTTTGTTTATCGTAATGATCCAATCGTTGGCCGTATGTTGAAAGCGAATCACTTCAAGGCGCATTCTCTGAAAAAAAGTCGGGCTTGGGAATTTTCCATTTATTCTGGTGATGATGTCTTGATAACCGATTCGCCTTTGATCGATTCTGGTTATTTAAAACAGGCAAAAGAACGTGTCGGTCTGCTTGTCAGTATTTATTATGGCGGCAAAAAAGTATTTTATCCCAGCGATATCGTTATTAATCCTAATTTGAGCCAGCCCAAGATCAGCATTAGCAAGCAGACCAAGTATTATAGCGGCGGCAAGTACGCGATCATTGGTGGTAATTACCGACGTATAGCTCGAAAGATCAAGCGGGAGATTAAAAATATACTTATTTGCTTCGGCGGTAGTGATCCGAGCGACATAACACTGCGAATGGTTAAGATATTAAAAAGCCCTGAATTTGGCAAATTTAAAAAGATACTTGTTGCCGGACCAGGGTATAAAAACTATAGCCATCTGGCAAAGGCGACGCACGCACTTCAGAACAGCGTTCTGAAATCAGCTGTTCCAGATATGTCGGGTTTACTTAAAGATGCCGATCTGGCTGTTTTAAGTGGCGGCGTGTTGATGCACGAAGCAGCCGCTTCGGGAGTGCCCGCGATAATCATTTCTCACAACGCGGAGCAAAACCTGGAAGCAAAAGCCTTCAATAAATATGGCATTGCCTGCAACCTGGGCGTGCACAATAATGTCTTTGACCGGCAAATTACTAAAGCATTGGATAATTTAATATTTGATGCGCAGATCAGAAGAAGGATGGCTGCTAATGCCCGGAGAATTGATACTAATGGGGCAAAGCGAATCGCGTCAATAATCGAGCAAGGAGCGGCAGTCCGATGAAAGCGGTGATCATGCAGCCGACCTATCTTCCTTGGATAGGATATTTTGACCTAATGGATCAGAGTGATGTTTTTGTTTTTTTAGATGATGTCCAGTTTGAAAAACAGTCGTGGCAATCGCGCAACCGAATCAAGACGCTGCAAGGCGAGCTCTGGCTGTCGGTTCCGGTAGTCAAAAAATTTCCGCAGCTGTTGAAGGACGTTGAGATCAACAATGCAACCGCCTGGAGCAAAACTCATTTTAAATCGATTGTCCAAAATTATCAGAAAGCGGCATATTTTAAGGACCTTATTAAGGATTATGAAATGATCTATGAAACAGGTTGGTCGAAGCTTGCGGAATTGAATATTAAGCTGATCAAAACGATCGTCACCAGGCTTAACCTTGCCAAAAAAATGCTCTTTAGCTCCGAACTTAATTGCACCGGCAATCGGGTAGGGCGCTTGATCAATATTTGCAAAGCAGTCGGCGCGGACACCTATTTGTCCCCCTTAGGGTCAAAGGGATACATTGATGAAGATAACAGGTTCGAAGCTGAAGGGGTAAAGCTAGAGTATCAGCAATATACCTGTCCGCAATACCGCCAGCAATACGGCGATTTTATCCCATTCATGTCAACCATCGACCTGCTTTTTAATGAGGGAGACAGGAGCTTGCAAATAATTAGGAGCGGCAGAGAAGAATATAGGGGGGAAGATGTCCACAACAGCAGAAAATAAAATAAAGAACATTGTAACCTATTTAACCCCTTCAATGTTGGGAAATATCCTGCCAATCATTACCTTGCCGATCATGACCCGGTTTCTTTTGCCAGAGGATTTTGGGATTGTGGCCTTGGCAGCCGGTTTTCCGACGATTTTGGTAAGCTTTTTGTCATGCAATGTGCATACTGGAGCGGAAAGGTATTTTTTTGAATATCACAGGGACAATAAAGCGCTGAGCCGATTAATTAATACAACGATCACTTTTTTGGTCCTTTCATTTGGAGCGGCATTGCCGGTTGTGTTTTTGCTAAAGAATTGGTTTTCACTTTTAATCTTAGGCAGTGTCGATTATGGTTTTGCACTTTTTTTGTCATATGTTTCTGCCTGTTTGGGGATATTATCTACTTTTTATATGACATTATATCGAAATATGGAAAAGGCCGGTAAATTCTCTTTTTACATGAATATGATGATGATTATTAATACTGGCTTGGGTTTGTTGCTGGTGGTTGGTTTTCGATTTGGGTATATTAGTTTAATCTATGCCCCTTTGGGCGCGGGCCTAATTGTTTTTTCTCTGTTATTTATTTCCTTTCAAAGGGATTTCCCCTTTTCCTTTGACAGAAAAATGTTAATTGATAATCTTAAATATGGCATACCGCTTTTGCCCAATTTGTTGACCAGCGCAATTTACGGGTTGTTTGACAAATATATGCTACGTAGCTTCGTTTCACTTTCTAGCACTGGAATTTATAGTCTGGCACAAAATATTACCACAAAGTTGTTTGTTTTTATGACTGCGGTACAATCGACCTTTCATCCGATCTTTATGAAGGATATATTTGATCGGGGTAAAGCAGCAGCTTCTTCTGTCGGCAGAAATTTTACCATATTTACATACATTTCATTAACTGCAGTTTTAGGCATGATATTGTTTGGGGAAGAGCTTATTTATCTATTAGCACCCAGCAGTTATAGCGGAGCAATCAATGTAGCATTAATTCTTTTGTGTGGCATTGCAACTCAAACCTTTGGTAAAATTATTGGCCTTCCGCTTGCTTATGCAAAAAAAGCCTATTTGAGTTTTCCTGTTTCTATACTTGGAGTCATTTTAAATGTGCTATTAAATATATTATTGATCCCAAGATGGGGAGCGATTGGAGCAGGTCTCACGACAACTTTTACGATTGTGATGATGAATTATATTTCTCATCTTATTGCTCAAAAATATTTTAGGATTAATTATGAAGTGAAGATATTGTTATTTCTGTATTTAAATGTTTTTTTGAGTGCGTTTTTGCTAGTCTACCTTAGAATGACAGATGCTCATTTTATATTGAAATATAGCGTAAAACTTGCTTCTTTGCTCGCCTTTATAATGACTGGTATTCATGCTAAAATTATAACAAGAAATACAATCAATATTGTTCTTGGCCTTTTGCGTTTGAACAATAAAATACCAGTAAAAAATGAGGCTGTTACAAAATAAAAGGAAAACAAGGGGGGGTGTTTTTGTGAATAAATATGAAGATGTTTTTATCCATCCAAGCGCTGAAATAAAACCGGGAGCGCGTATTGGCAGAGGTTCAATGATATGGAATCAGGCTCAAATAAGAGAAAGTGCTGTTATTGGTAAAAAATGCATAATTGGCAAAAGTGTTTATATTGATCAAGGTGTGAAGATCGGTGACCGTGTAAAAGTACAGAATGGGGTTTCTGTTTATTGTGGAGTGGAGCTAGAAGATGATGTTTTTTTGGGTCCTTTCTCAACATTGACTAACGACCTTTATCCCAGGGCGTTTGACCCCGATTGGCAGATCTATAAGACTTTAATCAAGAAGGGGGCTTCAATTGGGGCTAATGCAACCGTCGTTTGCGGCAATACAATTGGTGAATATGCTATGATTGGAGCAGGAACAGTTGTCGTTAGCGATGTCCCGCCTCATGGGTTGGTCTTGGGCAATCCGGGTAAATTGTTTGGGTTTGTTTGTATCTGCGGGAGGAAATTGTCTAGTCTGATAGAAGAAAATGAACAGGCCAAAGTTTTCAAATGTGACCATTGTGCCAAGCATATTTCTATACCAAAAGAAAATATGCAGTTAAGTAAATCTTTAAAAAGAAAACATTTGTCATTAGAAGGAGATAATTTGTAATGGAATTAAAGGAAAAAAACATACCAAAACAACTCAGATATCAATTTGGCGAATTAGTATTGGATGTGCAGGATGGGGTGTTTACCCCTACAGGAACTACTGAGGTTTTATTCAAAGCCGTACAAAAATATATTAAGAAGCCAGGGAAAATACTTGATTTGGGATGTGGATGTGGTGTTATGGGTATCGCACTACATCAAATAGGAGTGGTTAGGGGATTGCTCTATGCCTCGGATTTAAGCGAAGAATCTGTTGCTTGTACTAAAAAGAATGCAGATCGATACAATTGTCCTGTGGTTGCTAAGAGTGGGGCCTTATTTGACCCTTGGGTCGAAGAAAAATTTGATTATATTGTAGATGATGTTTCCGGAGTTTCGGAAGAAGTGGCGAGAATTTCTCCTTGGTTTGATGGTGTGCCTTGTGAATCCGGACGTGATGGGTCTTCCTTGGTCGTGCAGGTCATAAAAAAAGCAAGAGCACATTTGAATTCTTCTGGCTGTTTGTTTTTTCCGATTATTTCTTTTTCAAATGTCAATAATATCTTAAATGCTGCGCATGAAAATTTTTCCAATGTTGAGCTTTTAGCCCATGAGGAATGGCCTCTGCCTAAAGAAATGAATCAGCATGTGGCAATACTAAGAAAATTACATGAAGAGGGCTATATTCAAATTACTGAGAAATTTGGTATGGTGCTTTGGTTTACAGATGTTTATGTCGCATATAATTTATGATTAATAAGGAGGAATATGAATATGGGAAAAATAGGTGAACAGGAGATTTTGGCGGTTATTCAAGATGCGCTGAAGCCAAAAACAGGGAAGATAACCTTGGATAGTGCGGCCGGAGTAATTGAGGAATGGGATTCAATAGGGCATCTTGGAATTCTTGTTGCTCTGGATAAATTTTTTAACGGAAAAGTGGCCAGTATTAGTGAGATGGCGAATGCTGATTCCGTAAAAAAGATTTTACAGATTTTAAGAGATAGTTCTCTGATTATTGAAGGGTAGTAATGAAAGTTAAAATAAAAGCGATTGAATATTATCTTCCCCCTCAAACAGAGGATGGCAGTATTCTACAAAAAGATAATCCTGACTGGCGGATTGAGGATATAGAGAAAAAAACAGGTGTCTATGTGCGTCATATTGCTGGGCAGGGGCAAACTGCAACCGATATGGCATATCTTGCGGCGGAAAAATTGTTTGCAACCGGAGTCTCAAGAGATGAGATCGATTTTGTTATTTTAATTACACAATCGCCTGATTATGTTTTGCCGACCTCTGCATGTATTTTGCAGGATCGTCTGGGAATTAAAAAAAAGTGCGCTACTTTTGATGTAAATTTGGGTTGTTCCGGTTTTGTTTATGGGTTGGCTATTGGGGGATCGATGATAGAAACAGGTTTAGCCAGGCAGGGCTTGTTGATTTGCAGTGAAACTTATACCAAGTACATTGATAAAAAAGATCGTACCAATAGGCCGCTTTTTAGTGATGGGGCGGCAGCTGCTTTACTGGAACCGGACAAGAACGATAACTTAGGACCTTTTGATCTGGGGACAGATGGTTCAGGCTACAGTTCCTTGATAGTTCCTTCGAGCGGAGCTCGCAATGTCAAAGAAGGTAATCAGGAGCCTAAATTATTTATGAACGGAGCTCAGGTTTTTATGTTCACCATGGAAACGGTACCCGAGTGCATAAATAATTTGTTAGATAAAGCGAAAAAGCACATAAGCGACATTGATTTATTCGTTTTTCACCAGGCAAGTAAACTAGTAATAGATAATATTATTCGTCGTTTAAATCTACCAGAAGAGAAGGTTTTTGTTAATTGTCAACAAATCGGGAATACGGTTTCGGCTTCTATTCCAATTGCGCTTAAAGATGCGGTTGAACAAAAGCGCTTAAAAAATGGAGACCTCGTCATGTTGGTTGGATTTGGAGTGGGTTTGTCATGGGGGGGGTGTCTGATTGAGTGGGGGGGAGATTTATGATCATTTTAACTGGTGCATCAGGTGGGATTGGCAAGGAAATCCTGCAATATCTTACAGGCATTGATCAAGTAATAGGGACTTATAACAGAACAGTTCCAAAAAATCAGTCAGAGGACAAATTGTTCTATGACAAATTGAACTTAAAAGATCTTCAGGATATTAAATCCTTCGTTAAAAGGTGGGAAGATAAACTGTCGAGAGTGACTTTAATCCATTTTGCTGCTTCGAGCGCGGATGCTTTAGCTGCTAATTATAAAGATTCGGATTGGGATCAGGTGATGGAAATTAATTTAAAAGGTAATTTTGCTCTTACTCGGGCCTTGTTGCCGATTATGATACAAGAACGATTTGGACGTATTATTCATATTTCTTCGGTGGTGGGGATACAGAGTAGGCCTGGCACGATCGCTTATTCTACAAGTAAAACGGGACTACTTGGGATGTCTCGAGTTTTTGCAAAAGAGAATGCAAGATTTAATATTACCTCTAATGTTTTAGTGCTCGGTTATTTTGAAGTGGGATTGATTGAAACACTTGGGGATGAAGTAAAGAAGGGGATTTTAAATCAGATACCGTCTAAATCTTTTGGGAAGGTTTCAAATATTGCCAATGCAATCAAGTTTTTAATTGAGTCGCCGTATGTAAATGGTGCCGCAATTAATATTGACGGGGCAATTTAATATTGGAGCAATGGAAAACATTTTATGAAATTATCGGGTAAAAGCATTCTGGTAACCGGTGGAGCGGGCTTTATTGGTAGCCATCTTGTAGACAGGATTATCCAGGAATCTCCTGCAAACCTGGTAGTAGTAGACAATCTTTTTCTTGGCAAGGAAATTAATTTGGAGGTGGCCAGACGAGATTATTCCAGTTTAAAGTTTTATCAACAGGACGCTGCAGATTACGAAGCCATGAAAAAAATAATAAGTCAGGAAAGAATTGATATTGTTTTTAATATGGCCGTTATTCCTCTGCCAACCTCTCTTGTAAGGCCGCGCTGGACAGTTGAGATTAATATTGCTATGACAACTGTTTTGTGCGATTTACTCAAAGATGAAAAATTTAAAACCCTTATCCATTTTTCATCTTCAGAAGTGTATGGTTCAGCTTTAAGAGTTCCTATTGATGAGGATCATCCATTAATTCCCTGTACCCCTTATGCTGCTAGTAAACTTGCCGCGGATCATATTGTTAGTACCTATGATAAGACTTTTGGCCTGGACACGGTTACAGTGCGTCCTTTTAACAATTTTGGTCCCAGACAAAACGACGGACAATTCGCTGGCATTATTCCTATTGTCATAAACAAAGCACTAAAGGGGGAACCAATTACTATTTACGGTGATGGAAAACAAACTCGTGACTTTGTTTTTGTAGAGGATGTGGTTGATGCGACAGTAGAGATAAGTAAAAATGATAGCACCCGAGGGCAGACTATCAATTTAGCTTCTGGCATTGAGGTTGCAATTAATGATCTGGCAAAAGAAATTCTTGATATATTACAAGCTAATGTTCCAATTACTCATGTTGAAGCTAGGCCAGGGGATGTTAGGCGGCATTGTGGTGGGGTTTTGCTTGCCAAAAAGTATATTAATTTTCAGCCCAAAACCAAACTAAGGGAAGGGTTAAGGAAAACTATCGAATGGTACAAAAAGAAACAATCCGTTTAGCTAAGCCTTGGCTTGATGCGGATGAGATGAAAGAAATAGAAGCAGTTTTAGCCTCCGGTTATTTAACCCAGGGACCAAAAGTTGTGGAATTTGAAAAATTGGTTGCTAAGTATATTGGTGTTAAGGAAGCAATTGCTACTACTTCAGCAACTACTGCTTTGCATTTGTCCTTAGCTGCTCTTAATATCAAAGCTGGGGATGAAGTGTTAGTCTCTGATTTTACTTTTCCAGCCAGTGCTAATGTTATTGTGCAACAAGGGGCTAAACCTATTCTTGTGGACATAGATCTGGATACTTTTACTGTCAATATTGATGATTTAATCAGCAAAGTAACTGCGAAAACTAAAGCAATCATGCCTGTCCATGCTTTTGGTTTATCCGCTGACATGGGTCCGATATTGGATTTGGCGAAATCAAAGGGGATGCAAATAGTTGAAGATGCTGCCTGTGCCATTGGCACTACTTATTATGGTAAGCACTGTGGCAGCTTCGGCACGACAGGTTGTTTTAGTTTTCATCCCCGAAAAGTTATAACTACTGGGGAAGGGGGAATGATTACCACTAACGATAATAAGTTGGCAGAGAGGATCTGTTTGTTGCGTAATCATGGTGGGCAGAAGCGGTCCAATCAGTCAATTTTCGTTGCCGCTGGCTATAACTATCGACTTAGTGATGTTCTGGCGGCAATTGGTATCGCGCAAATGCGCAAGTTAGATAAAATAATTACTCGCAAGCAGGAATTAGCTAAGCTTTATGATGAGAAACTATCTAAATTGTCGGAAATTAAGGTTACATCAGTTCCTCCATGGGGTGGTCAGGTTAATCAATCATACGTTATTATTTTGTCTGAGCAGATAGATCGTGACCAGGTTATTGAACTTCTAAAGAAAGAAGATATCGAGACTACTTTGGGAACTTATGCTTTACATGCTCAGCCGTTTTTTCAGCAGAAATTTGGCTATAAAACTGGACAATTATTAAATTCTGCTCGGGCTTATGCTCAAGCGCTAACTCTACCGCTTTATGCGCAAATGAACGAGGTAAATATTGAACGGGTTGTTAAGACATTGAAAGAGGTTATTTTAAAATGCAAGAGGTAGAACAGTTAAAAACATTAATAAGTAAAACAATTGAGCAATTAAAACTTGATCTTACCGGGCTGACAATAGTAACTGAAGCAGCCAGTGGTAATTTTATAGTTACGCCGATGATTGCTGCACTTGCTGGCGCTAAGAAGGTTATTGCCTTAACGAAGGATTCTCAGTATGGCACAGCGGCTGACGTGCAGAAGTCAACCCAAGAATTAGCTCGGGAGTTGGGTATTAACAATACTATATCCATTTACTCCGATAGAAAAAAAGAGTATTTTGAACAGGCTGATGTTGCAACAAATTTGGGCTTTGTCCGGCCGATTGATAAAACTATTGTTGGCTGGTTAAAGAGAACTGCCGTTATACCTTTAATGTTTGAAACCTTTGAATTTCGGTCTACTGATCTAGATCTATCCGCTTGTCAAGCTAAAGGAATATCTGTATTGGGGACAAATGAGTCTACTAACGGGATAGATATTATGCAATATCTAGGTCTGGTGGTTTTAAAATTAATCTCTGAACAAGGAATTGATGTTTCTCAATGCAAAGTGGTGATTGTTGGTGATGATGTTTTTGGTCCGGCTATTGTTAATACTCTTATTAGGAGAGAAATACAAATTGATTTGATTGCTGGTCCGCTTAGTGGAACTAAAGCGCAGCAATTGTTAAGTGCTGCTGATATTCTAGTTTTTGCAGATATCAAAAAAAGGACCGTTATTTTGGGGCAGGGTGGGGAACTAACCGTGCAACAGCTCAAGCAGCTAAACAATAATATAAAAATTGTGCATCTTTCAGGAGGGGTTGATCAAGCCGAATTAGATAAATATTCGCTACCTTACACTCCAGACAAATTGGCTCCCATAGGATATATGAGCATAACGACAGGTTGCCTTGGCCCGCAACCCATTATTGAGTTACACACTGCTGGATTGAAAGTGGGCGAGGAACTAGCGAGAGCCAGGCTTTCTGGTTTAGGCTTTAAAGAATCTATGGCCGAGGCATTGAAAAATTCGGTTGCCCAAGATTTTAGCAAAGAACAGAAGGAAAAATATGCGTATAACAAATGAAACAATAAAAGAGGGGGCTGGTATTTTATTAAAGGAAAGTGTTGGCTTTGAATTTTTAGGTCCATTAGATAACAATCTATCAAATACACTTGGTTTTATTGAAGACGAGAAATATCTTGCAAATCTATCTTCTAATAAAAATATTTCCGGTGTATTTGTTACGAAGGAACTTTCTTTAAAGATAACGGATAGGACCACAACAAAAATTATATGTGATGAGCCAAGATATTATTTTTATTTATTGTTTAACTATCTGGCAAAGAAGAACTACAAGAAAAAACCTTCTTTAATTCATCCGTCTGCAACTATACATCCTAGTGCTTTTATCTCTGATTATAATGTTCAAATAGGAGAGAATGTAGTTATTGGACCGCATGTAGCCATATTATCAGATGTGATCGTTGGAAATAATTGTGTTGTTAAAGCGGGAACTGTGTTGGGTTGTGATGATGCTGAAGAAAAAAGAACTTCCAGAGGACTGCTTCATATTTTTCATGATGGAATGTTAATTATTGGTGATCAGACCGAGATCGGGGCAAATTGTACGATTGATAAAGGATTTTCATATAAGAATACGGTGATTGGTAATGGTACAAAAATTGCTAATACCGCATATATCGCTCATAGTGTTCATGTGGGTAATGGTTGTCTAATTTGTGCTTGTAAAATCTGTGGGAGTGCGGTTATTCATGATAATGTAAGGATTAATCCGGGAGCAGTTATAAAAGATCAAATTACAGTTGGGGAGGGGGCAGTCGTTAGTATTGGTTCAGTTGTTGTTCGTTCCGTCCCGGCAAATCAAAAAGTAACAGGTAATTTTGCTATTGAGCATAAAAAATTTATTTATGAACATGCAAAAAGAATGATTGACCCGTAAAAAAGGGAAAACAAAGATATGAGTGAAAGACAAAAAATAAAAGCTTCGGTGATCATGCCAATGCTCAATGAAGAAGACAACATTATTCCGGCATATGAGAGAATACGTGATCTGATGGACAAATTGGGCTATTCTTGGGAATTGATTTGCATCGACGATGGAAGCATGGATTCCACCTACGAAAAGACAAAAAATATTGCAAATTCCGATCAGAGAGTGCGAGTAATTCGCATGTCGCGCAATTTTGGTCCGCATGCTTGTTTGACCTCCGGGCTAAAAGTTAGTCAGGGAAATTTTGCATTTGCGGTTGGGGCTGATCTTCAAGAGCCAATTGATCAATTGCCTGAATTTATTAAGAAATGGGGGGAAGGATATGAGCTTATCTGGGGGGTTCGTTCAAGTCGTAAAGATCCATTATTAACCAGCATATTTGCTGGAATCTTTCATAAGTTGTTTGATTGGATTGGTAGCCTTGATGCTTTGCCAAAACAGGTGGCATTTGCTTTTATGGATCGTAAAGTAATCAATGCAATATTAAAGTTGCCAGAAAGGAATAGAATGGTTTGGGGAATGCTGGCCTGGTTAGGTTTTCGTCAGACCCAAATACCGTGTTCATTCGGCTTGCGTGAACGCGGAAAGTCTCGTTGGACTTTAGCCAAACGAATACAATTGGCTATAGATACCTTTACTTCTTTTTCGTTTATGCCTATCAGAATAGTCTCAGCTATGGGAATTTTAATATCTTTTCTAAGTTTTCTGTACGGTCTTTTTATTATTGTTGGAGTAGCTTTGGGGTGGATTCAGGTTCAAGGATGGGCCACTCTGATGATTACGATTTTATTTTTATCAGGTTTACAATTGGTTGTCACTGGTATGATTGGCGAATATACTTGGCGAGCTTTGGATGAGGCGCGTGGCCGGCCATTATATGTTGTCTCTGAAACTTTTGGTTTTTCAAATGAATATAATAAATAATTATTGTAATTATTGGATGAAAAATATTCTGATCATTTTATTGCTGATTCTGCCTATCTTATGGTTTGTGTTTCCGGCAATTTCTATTGGAACAGATAATCTGGACACAATTAAATATTTTGATAATGATGAGTCTATTCTAGTGAAATTTGCAGGTAAAACTTATTCGCAAGGATTAATACCAATGGAGGATGGCGCGGCTTATCCACAACTTTTTTATTACATAGCTGGTGTCGTTCTTGTCCCTTTTACTTTATTAAAGGGGGTTAATTATCAGGTAATAGTTATTGGTCTAAGAGGTTTTAATGTTTTGATAGCTCTTTTTACCGTAATCTTTTTTTATTTCTTTACTCTCAAATATTTTAAAAAAACCTGGATAGCTATTTTATGTTGTTTTTTATTAATATCTACCCCGAACTATTTAACATGGACACTTAATTCCCGACCCCACATATTGGCACTTCTTTTCGCTTTGGTGGGACTTTCTTTCTGCCTAAAGATGGTGGAAGAAAATAAGCCTAAGAATTTTTGGGGTGCAGTTTTGTTTTCTGCTTTTGCTGTCTCAACCAATCTGTTGTTTGGGGTTGTTGCAATTCCGGCGATATGGGTAGCTAGTCTATATAACTCTAGCAAACTTCAAACCATGCAACTTGTTGAGAATTTAAAATCAAAATATAAACTTATTAATTTAATTGCTTCATTTATTGTTGTTGCCGCCATTTCGTTTTTTGCCTTAGGTGTTTTTGTGCTTGTTAAGTACCAGGGGCTGTTTTATAGAAATAAAATCCATGGCGTTGGGGATTTTTTGCAAATTAGAAATGTGCGGATGATTATGATTTTGGTTGGGATATTATTGTTGGCTGGTATTACTTGGCTAATAATTAATAATCTCCTGATGAAACAGATTAAAGAAGAAGGAATGAATCAGAGATACCGTCCTTTATTTATTGCTAATGATGGCCTTTTATCTATGTTTTATATGGTTTGTTTGGTGTCGACCATGTTTTTAGTTCTAACTCCGACATATTGGTTGTTTCCTTTGGTGACCGCCAAAGTCTTATTCTCCCAATTTCTAGCAACAACAGTGGGGACTGGTCCTGACATCGGTATTAATGAACCCTTGGTTAACTCGGGTAGATTTGTTTGGCTGAAAATGGTTTTTGAACAGCAGCTTTTGGGGATTTGGATTGGATGCTTGTTTTTTTGCTACTTGATATATGAACTTGTTTTTTTAAAGAAAAATTGGCATCAGGATCAGCAATTTTTAATGCAACGGGGAATACTCTGGATTTATATAATGGCCTTAATGTTGGTGTTGGTGGTGTTCGTTACTCATACTCCACATCATTATCTTTTGCCAATTTCATCTATAATGACCTTATTTACCTCTTTTGGAATAGTGCAAATTGTAAAGGAAAACAGAATAAAAACATTAAAGTGGCTAGCTTTAGTGAGTTTTATTCTGTTTTTAGCTATAGGGATTTACGCCAGAGCGACTGAAATAGTAAATAACAGGAATATTCGATTATCTGGAGCGAACTATACAGGGGGGGAAAGTTTATGGATAAAGCAATAAAGTATAAGTTAAGTGTGGTAATCCCTGTTTATAACAGCCAAGAAACGATTGGTGCCTTAATAGATCAGTTGACTGAAATTCTTATCAAATACGATTATGAAATTATTTTAATTGATGATTATAGCAAAGATAAAAGCCGTGAAATATGCTTGAGTAAATGCAAGAAATATGCCGGACGGGTTAAATACCACATGCTCTCAAAAAATTTTAGTGAACATAATGCCGTGATTGCGGGGCTTAATTGTGCTGAGGGAGATTATGCTGTCATAATGGACGATGATTTTCAGAATCCTCCGGAAGAAATACCGCGAATGATTGAAAGCATGATTAATAATAGATTTGATGTTTTGTATACTTACTACGAAGAGAAGAAACATAACTGGTTTAGGAACTTTGGCAGTTGGTTTAACAATAAGGTTGCTGCTTTTTTATTAAAATTACCCAAAGGTCTTTATTTGTCCAGTTTTAAATGTATTAACCGGTTCATTATAAATGAAATAATAAAGTATCGAGGACCTTATCCATACATTGACGGACTGATTATGCGTGCCACTGGAAATTTTGGCACAATTGCAGTGCTTCATCAAAGCAGAAAACATGGCCACTCAAATTATACTCTAAGAAAATTGATGGCATTATGGCTGAATATGTTTATAAATTTTTCGGTTGTTCCTTTAAGAGTAAGTTTTTTGACCGGTTTTTTGATGGCTATTTTGGGTATGTTTATGATTTTTTATTTTCTACTTGATATGTATGTGTTTCATTCTCAGGGGCCATGGCCGGCCGGTTGGTTTTCGCTAATAACTTCGGTTGTTGTTTTCTCCGGAGCGCAGCTCATGTTCATTGGTTTAGTGGGTGAATACATTGGCAGATTGTTTTTGACTGAAAATGGAACACCCCAATATGTAATACGCGAGTCCCGAGGAGTCAGCGAAAAAGATGGATAACGATTTATTCTCTTACTATAAAGATCGACCGGTAGTGATTACGGGTGGTTTGGGTTTTATCGGCAGCAATTTAGCTATTCGATTAGTAGAGTTGGGAGCCAAAGTTACCTTAATTGATTCACTGATACCCGACTATGGTGGAAATCTTTTTAATATTGATCCGGTTAAGGATTTGGTAAAAATAAATATTGCAGACGTTAGAGATGGACATGGCATGAATTATCTTGTTAGAGGTCAAGACATAATGTTTAATCTGGCAGGCCAGGTTAGTCATATAGACAGCATGGAGGATCCTTATACTGATTTGGAGATCAATGCTAAGAGCCAGCTATCAATTCTCGAATCCTGTCGCCGAAATAATCCAGACATAAAAATTATTTATGCCAGTACTAGGCAGATCTATGGTAAACCGCAATATCTTCCCGTAGATGAGGTTCATCCTTTAAAGCCGACGGATGTGAATGGAATAAACAAGATAGCAGGCGAATATTATCATATTCTTTATCATGAGGTTTATGGAATCAAAACAGTTGTTCTTCGTTTAACGAATACTTATGGACCGCGTTTGTTAATAAAGCATAACCGACAGGGTTTTCTTGGTTGGTTTATTCACCTGTTGCTGGACAACAAGGAAATTAAGATATTTGGGGATGGGCAGCAGTTGAGAGATCTGAATTATGTTGACGATGCTGTTGCAGCTCTGCTGATGAGTGGTGCAGAAAAAAAGGCTGAAGGTCAAATAATGAATTTAGGGGATTCCCAGGTCGTCTCTCTGGAGGATATTGTCAAAATAATGATAGAAGTTAATGGAGCAGGTAAATATTCGCTTATTCCTTTTCCTGAAAAGTTAAAAAAAATTGATATTGGGCATTATTATTCAGATCACAGAAAAGCTAAGAAAATATTAGGATGGGAGCCGAAGGTTTTGGTTAAAGATGGATTGGCCAATACAATCGAGTATTATAAAAAATATGGAAAAGAACATTACTGGCAATAGAACTAAAAATATCCCTTTTGGTGATTTAAGAGCTCAATATCTTCAGATCCAGCAAGAAGTTGATGATGCTGTTCAGCGGGTATTGAAGCGGGGTTGGTATATTTTAGGAGAAGAACTTGCGGTTTTTGAAAAGGAATTTGCAGAGTATTGTGAGAGTTTGTATGCTATTGGTGTGGGTTCGGGAACCGAAGCCCTTCATCTTTCTTTGGTAGCGGCTGGGATCAATCCGGGAGATGAGGTGATAACTGTTCCTAACACAGCGGTTCCGACGGTATCAGCGATTTCATTTGCAGGAGCTGTTCCAAGATTTGTTGATATTGATCCCAATACCTACACTATGGATCCGCAAAAGCTTGAATCAGCGATCACATCAAAGACCAAGGCGATAATTCCTGTTCATTTATACGGTCAATGTACTGACATGGATCCTATTTTGGATATTGCCAAAAGGCATGGCCTGATAGTGATTGAGGATGCTTGTCAGGCACATGGAGCTTTATATAAAGGGAAGAAAGCTGGGAGTATAGGAGAAATGGGTTGTTTTAGTTTTTATCCTAGTAAAAATCTAGGTGCGCTCGGAGATGGGGGCATGGTAGTTACTTCTAATCTCGAGCTTGCTGAGAAGGTCAAACTTTTAAGAAATTATGGTCAAATTAAGAGATATCATCATAAAATTAAGGGATATAATAGTAGGCTTGATGAGATACAAGCAGCAATTTTGAGAGTGAAATTGAAATATCTTGATGCTTGGAATGAGCTTAGAAGAAATAAAGCTGGACTCTATGATTTTCTAATAAAAGATATGGATGGAATTATTACTCCCACCGAGGCAATTTATGCGAAACACGTATATCACCTATTTGTTGTAAGATATGTCCAAAGGGATAAGTTGCAAACCTTTCTTACTGAGAAAGGGGTGGAAACGCTTATTCATTATCCAATTCCTGTTCATCTGCAAGAAAGTTATCAGGGACTGGGTTATACTAAGGGGTCTTTTCCTGTTGCAGAGGATTATGCGAATAAAATACTATCCTTACCAATATACCCCGAATTATCAGATCGGGATATGGTTTGTGTTGTGGAGGAGATAAAGGCTTTTGCCAAACTATAATGTTTATTAATTCATCGGAATATAAAAGAATGGCGGAGGTTGAGATTTGCCATTGGTGGTATAGGATATTACGGCGATTGACTATAACGGCAATTGAAAATCATTTTAAAGAAAAAAATATTAGTGTATTGGATGCTGGCTGCGGTACGGGCGGATTACTGAAACATCTTCTAAAAAAAGGATATAAAAATGTAGAGGGTTTTGATCTGGCAGAAGTTGCGGTATCGTTTTGCACAGCCAGGGGATTAAATGTTACCCTTGGAGATATAAAACAGACCTCCGTCATAGTTTCAAAACATGACTATGATGTAGTGGTTTCTAATGACACACTTTATTTTTATGCAGATCCAGCAGAGCACAGGAAGATTGTGTGGGGATTTTGTGAGGTTTTAAGGAAAGGGGGTATCTTGGTTTTGAATCTTCCCGCGTTTAATTTGTTTGGTGGAATACATGATATTGCGGTTGGCGGCAAATACCGTTTTACAAAAAGGGACATAAAACATCTTTTTGACAGCAGTTCTTTTCAGGTTCAAACCTGTATCTACTGGCCGCTTTTTCTTTCTCCCGCAATATTTATTATAAGAAGTTTGCAAAAAATTAAATTGCGCTTATTAAAAAACATGGAAATAAAATCAGACATTGATTTGCCATCGGCCTGGACGAATAATTTGCTCTACAAAATTGTTTCTTTTGAAAATTTTATTTGTAAATGGAAACCGTTCGGTTCGTCATTGTTTGTAGTGGCTAAAAAGATATGATTCCTCTTTTTAAGAACAAAATAATTTGGTTGTTTTTAGTGATACTTCTGTGCCATGGCTTTTTTCTTATTATGAATGGAATTTGTTGGGATGACTATGTCTTGATCCCCCAGCTTTTATCGGGAAATTATAATGAGGTAATTTCTATATATAGTGAGTCGGGATATATCCTTGGTGGCCCTGCCTATTTGCATATAGCATATTCTTTTCTATTCGGAAGCAATCTGGTGTTTGGGTATAGATTTTTTGCCTTTATTTGGATTGTCCTGAGTGGAATCTTGGTATATAAAATATTTAAAAAACTAAAATTTAAGGATTTGGACAGCTTCTTTATCGCTTCTTTGGCATCCATTTATCCTGCTTTTAAAGCTGCTTTTATTGCTATTCATGCCCACTACATTTTTTGCTATTTTGTTTTTATTTTAGGAGTATATATTTTTGTTTATAAAGTTAAAAACAATGAATTTTCACTTGGATTGTCGCAATTGTTTTGGCGTGGACTCTCGATTTTACTGTTTGTTTTATCATTTTTTACAAGTTCAATATTGGTGTTTTATTGTGGTGTTTTATTTTTTATTATTACAAAAGATATGATTGGTAGGAATAGTATTAAGATAATGATATCCTCATTATTTAAGTATCTCGATTATTGGATAATTCCAATGTTATTTTTCTTTGTTGAAAAAACATATTTTCCTGCTTACGGATTTTACGCAAATCAGAACGAACTTCAATTCGCCTCTACCGGAAAGCTGCTGAGAGTGTTTGCTGCATTTTGGAAGGGAATTTATGTTGCGATTAGGGCTTCTCTGTCAATTATTAATATCCCATTATTTATCAGTATTCCTGCTTTTGTATTTTTTGCGTGCTACCTTTTTTATCGGCTAATTAAAGAAGCGATTGATTCCAAGGAGATATCAAATAAACTTATTACATATGTTTTTAGTTGGATGCTTCTGATTTTGGCAATATTTCCTTATGCAGCCGTCGGTAAATTCCCTGATTCTTCCTATGCGTCACGGCATTTGCTTCTGGTCGGCTTGCCTCTCGCATTAATCTTGTTTTGCTTTATTAGGTTTATTGAAAAGGAGTTGCAATTGGGGATAAAGGCAGTAAATATTATGTTTATTTCCTTGATATTGTTGTTTTCTTATGTGGGAATAGAAAATTATATTAATTGGCAATATCGGTTTATAAAAGATGAATCTATAATGCTTCAGCTGAAAGAGATGCCTTATTCTAAGAAGTATTCCACATTTTTCATTGAAAATGATACTAATAAAGCCAGTTCATCCATCGAAACAGCAATATATAACTACAGTTATTACGAATGGAGCGGCATATTTAATAAGGTGTGGAAGGGAGAAAAATGGATTGGATATGATCGGGACAGTGTAGAAGAGAATAGGTTTCTTAAAGATAGGAAATGTTTTATACATCGTTATAATTTAGCGGATTATGATCCTTCAGGTCCAATTGCGGATATGAAGATATTTTATCCAAATAAAAATAAGCTAATAACGCAACGCATTAAAACTATTGATGTTTCTAAATATTATTATTTTAAATGGATCAAAAAAGATAAGTTGGAGGGATTTCTGAAGAGTCTTGTTAATGTTGAAATTACGGAGAGTCAATAAAATGAAAAATAGTGAGAAAAAAACAAAAATCGAAATATTAGATTGCACAATTCGCGATGGCGGCTATGTAAATTGCTGGGACTTTGATTTTATGCTTGCCAGAGAGACATACCGTGCGCTGTCGAAATCGGGCGTGGATTATGTTGAACTTGGCTATCACGGAACAGAAAAATATTTCGACAAGAATAAATATGGAGCATTTCGCTTCTGCCAAACTAGGCTTATTTCTGATATTTGTTCTGGCATCAATGGTGCAAGGGTTGCCCTAATGGTAGATCATGGTAAATATGAACTAGGGGATTTATTCGGATATGTTGGGTCTCCTGTAAAACTTATTCGATCTGCTTTTCATAAGAATAATTTTAAAGAGGCTTTGGAAAATTTAATTAAAATAAAGAAAATGGGATTTGAAGTATCGGCTAATTTTATGGGTTTTGTTTCTTACAGCAAAAAAGAAATAAAGGAATTATTGTCCACATTAAAAGATCTGCCGATAGATTACGCCTATGTTGCTGATACCTATGGATCTATGTTTCCCGATCAGCTGGCGGTTATTTTTGAGCCATTACTTGAGATTAAGCACGTTAGGTGGGGATTTCATCCTCATAATAATTTACAGATGGCTTTTGCCAATTCTTTGGCTGCAATCAAAGCCGGTGCGCAAATAATTGATAGTTCGGTCTTTGGCATGGGTAGAGGGGCGGGGAACCTGCCGACCGAGGTTATGCTGGCTTATCTGCACCGGCAGCAGCCGGATAAATATAATGTCATTCCCGTCCTGAATCTGATCGATCATTATTATAACGATCTGCATAAGCAATGCGGTTGGGGTTATAATTTGCCGTATATGCTCTCCGGTACCTACGGCTGTCATCCCAACTATGCCAGCAACCTGGTCGAGCGTAAAGAATACGATATCGAAGATATCTGGAATATTATGGAAGCGATCACGGTCCAGAATCCGATTGGCTTTAAAAAAGAGCTGGTTGATAATGTCTTGAGAAAAGGGATTTTTGGCAAAAAGGTCAATGCGGGCGCCAATGCTAACAGCCGTTTGTTCAATGGAGATCGGCCTCGGGTCAGCTATATAAACCGCCATAAAGAAAAAGATTTCCTGATCTTGGCCAATGGGCCAACGCTGAAACAATTCCAATCGGATATCCAGGCTTTTATCGACAAATATAAGCCGGTTGTGATGGGCGGAAATTATTTGGGAGGGATGTTTATGCCCGATTATCACGTCTTTACCAACAAACGCCGCTTTGTTGATTATGTGGGGAGTGTAGCAAAAAAATCTAAACTGATGATTAGCCAGCATTTGCCCAAAGAGATGATCGCCGATTACGTGAATCGTGATTATGAGCTTATTTATTATGAAGACTCAATGGAGAATGCCTTTGCTATCCAAGACGGAGTTATTTCAGCCAATTGTCGTACTGTGGCGGTTCTCCTGGCCGGTGTTGCTTTGGTCATGGGGGCGAAACGGATATTTATTGTTGGGATGGACGGCTATATGGCGACCTCTCCCAAAGGGATATATCACTTTTACAATGAAAAGAACGAGGCGGAACAGATTGATGACCTAAAAGAAAAACATAACTGGAACCTGAACTACCTTAAGCAAATCGATTCCTACATGGTGGAACAAGGTGGCGAGGGTTTGCATATAATAACGCCAACTAATTACAAGGAATTTTATAAGGGGTTAAAAAACTATTTATGAGCAGGTATGAAGAATTAAAAGAGATATTTGAGCGGCGCGAGTATTTTAAAATAGTTTGCGGCGCAGGCAACGAAGATGCGGAAGAGGTGCGGAAGCTTTCGTTAATTTATACTTTAGCCGGAGCTTTAGGAATTGATATTTCAGCTAATGTAGAAGTGGTCAAAAGCTCATCCCTTGGTGTTGATCAAGCTTTTGAGCTGGCTCCAAAACTTGGGATCAAACTTAAAACGAGGCCCTTTATAAACGTGAGTATTGGCATGCGCGGCGATCCGCATATCCGCAAAGCAAAAATTGACGCTTCACTTTGTACCCATTGTGACGCTTGCCGAAAAGATTGTATCCAAAAAGCTATCGCAGATCAGCATCAGGTTATTGAAAAAAAGTGTATTGGTTGTGGTGATTGTGCCAGGGTTTGTCCCGTTAATGCGGTAACTTTTTTTGATAAAAGGAGTGAGCTTAAAACTATTCTGCCGGAGTGTTTGAAAAACGGAGTTGAAACCTTTGAATTACACGCAATTATCCCTGATGATGAGTCTGTTGAAAAAGATTGGCAGCTTATGGCCGGTTTTTTGAAAGATAATTTTATCAGCATGTGTATGGACCGCTCGCAGCTTAGCGATCACCATCTGATAAAAAGGATTAAATCGGCTTTGGCCGTAACTCCTGATCGCCTGATTGTTCAGGCAGATGGAGTGCCTATGAGCGGGGGAAGCGATGATTTTAATACCACACTGCAAACAGTTGCTATTTCAGATATAATTATTAAGCATAAATTACCAGTAAAAATATTAGCTTCTGGAGGGACAAACAGCAAAACAGGGGAGTTGCTTAAACTTTGTGGCGTTAAAGTTCATGGCATATCAATTGGGACTTTTGCTAGAAAGATCGTGGTGACAATTATTAATCAAAAAGACTTTGATAATGATTTAGCTTTGTTGAAACAGGCGGTAAATGTCGCTAAAAAACTGGTTGATGCAAATATGGAGCCTTTACGTGGTTGATTTAAAAATTAACGACAATATTATTGAAAATATTAATTTGGTCATTTTCGATAGAGATGGCACACTCATTGACCTCTATCATTACTGGTCACAGATGATCGCCAAGCGGGCAGAGCTTATCTGCAATCGATTCAAACTGAATGAGGAGGATAAAACTGCTTTGATGTTCGCGATGGGGGTTGATGTTAAAGCCGGGCAGTTGCGTTCCGAGGGGCCGGTTGGGATCAAAAAACGGGAGATTGTGATGCAAGCGGCGGTTGATCAGTTAGCTGTTTGGGGAATAATCGATGCCGGGCTGGTCTGTTTTGAAATATTCAAAGAGGTTGATCAATGGTCAACCGATATGCTGGGAGAACTGATCAAACCGTTGCCTGGAGCAAAAGAGTTGATAGATGTTTTACTAAGTAGAGATTGCAAGATTGCTATTGCTACCACAGATAGAGAAGAGAGAGCTAAGATATCAATGGATTTCTTAGCATTAACTGATAAGTTGGATTATATTGTTGGTGCTGATTCAGTTAAAAAATCAAAGCCAGCTCCTGACATGATTAATTTGATATTAAAGGAATTGAAAGCTGATAAATTGGCTGCAGTCATGGTTGGTGATGCTGAAACAGATATCCAAATGGGAAACAATGCTGGACTTAAGGCCTGTATTGCCGTTTGTACCGGGATCTCGTCGCGGTCGCGCCTGGCTGAATTGACCGAATTAGTGGTTGAAGATATTTCTAAAATATTGGTGAGTTAGGAGGATAACATGATTAAAAACAATGTTTTGAAGGAAAAATTACATAAAGGAGAGAAGGTTTTGGGCACCTGGTGTATCCTGCCATCAGCTTCAACCGTTAATGTCCTGGCAGCTTCCGGCATGGATTTTATTATCATTGATATGGAGCATGGTCCGATTAGTTTTGAAACTGCTGAAAATATGGTCAGAGCCGCCGAAGTTGAAAATTGTACTCCTTTGATCAGAGTTCCTCGAAATGACGAGGCCGATATTTTGCGAGCATTAGATGTTGGTGCGCATGGTGTTGTTGTCCCTCATATTGAAACAGTGGCTGATCGAGAAAATGCAATCAGGGCTATTAAATATCACCCGATTGGAGAGCGAGGGCTATCTCCTTTTACCCGGGCGGGAGGATACGATCCAGAGGATACTTCAAAGCATGCTGAAAAAGCTAACACTAAAACGATGAGCGTGCTGATCGTTGAGGGGCAGGAAGGGGTTAAAAATCTTGAGAAAATCATGGATGATTCTAATGTTGATGTTGTTTATTTTGGGCTGTGTGATTTATCTCAAGCTTTAGACATGCCGGGGCAATTGGATAATCCAAAACTAAAAAATTTTGTTAAGGATTGTGTTGCTAGGGCGCAGAAGAAGAAAGTTACGGTCGGCGCCTTTACTGCTGATATGAAGATGCTCCGCTGGTTCAAAGAAATAGGAATCCAATTTATCACTTATTCACTTGATTCAACTGAACTTTGTCGAACGTTCAAAAAGATCAAGTCAGAATTTAGCTCATGGTAAGCAAAACCAAAAAAACTAAGGTTGTCGGCATGGTACCCGCCAGGCTGGAATCCAGCCGTCTGCCAGGTAAGGCACTAATTGAAATTGAAGGTCTTCCTATGGCCATCCATACCTGTAGGCGGGCTAAGCTATCCAAGAGCCTTGATGATGTTTATTTGGTCACTGATAGCGAGGAGATTAGAAAAGCCGGCGAGAAACATAATATTGCTGTTATTATGACTGGCAAACACCATAAAACCGGATCTGATAGATTGGCAGAGGCTTGTCAGGGGGTAGAATGCGATATAGTTGTTAATGTTCAGGGGGATGAGCCATTAGTTAATCCCAGGCATATAGATGAAATTGTTGCCCCATTAATAAAGGATCCAAAACTACAGATAGCGGTGGGTGTGACGAGATATAATGAAAAAGCCAGGACGTCAGACATTAAGGCTGTTTTAGATCTTAAATCAAATGTCCTTTATTGTTCTCGGTCTGATTTACCCAGTGATGCTAGGGTTCTAGTAAAAGAACAATTAAAGATGTGTTTTATTGTTCCTTTTCGCAAGGGTTTTTTATTGCAATATGCATCTTGGAGCCCGACTCCTTTGGAGAGTATCGAATTTAACGAGTATTTAAGGGTAATAGAACATGGAATAAAAATGCGGGCGGTATTGATTGATGATGCAAAAATTAGTGTTGATACCCCAGATGATTTAAAGATTGTGAAAGAATTAATGAAAAAAGATAAAATCAGGAAACAATATGCTTAAACAGCCAGTTTTAATCTTAGCTGAAAATGATTTTCCAAAAAATCTTCGAGATGGGAAGGACTTTTATTGGCTTTTCCTTGGCAGAGATTATGAGCGGCTTTTAAAGCTTAAAGTAAGTGCGCCGGCGGGGTCTCTTTATATTGATCTGGGAGATCTTTTAAATGACATATCGTATAAGTTGCGTCGGCCTTACATTGATTATATTGCATCATTAAGTACAAAGTTTAATTCTTTGCCTTGGTGGATATCCGATGTTGCAGAAAAAAATGTAATGGGAAGCCCGGCTTTTCTTTATATTTGTTATCTTAAGATCATGAAAGAGCTCTTAAGTGCGAAGTTTAAAAATAAGAATGTCTGTATTGTCTCCGAAAGTGCAGTATTGTTAGAGATAATAAAAAGATCTGATTTTACTACTGATTATAGAATTGTGAGAAAATATGATTATCAGCTCTATGTGGCCAAGGATATCCTTCGAATATTATATAGAACTTCAAGGTTTGTTTTAAAGAGTATTTACAGAAAGATTTATGCCTTCATAACACGTCAGAACAAAAAAAAATCAATAGAACACACAAATGGAGAGTTGACGATTATAAGAACTTGGGTGGGCGAAAAAAACTTTAGCAGTGAGGGGGAATTTAGGGATTTATATTTCCCAAATCTCTACAATTATTTATTGGAGAAAGGAGTTAGTGCTGCTATTCTGCCGATAATAAATACTAATAGCAAATTAACGTATGTTAATGCTATGTGTCGGATCAGAAAATCTGATCAGGTTTTTATAATTCCAGAGGATTATTATAGGCCCAATGATTATTTGCAGACAATTATACTTGCCTTCCGCTCTGTAGTTTTGATGTTTAGAAAATTTGTGTTTGCTGGAATGGACATATCACTTTTATTTAAGAATGAGAATATGAGGTATATGCTCCTTTGGGAATCAGGCCAGGTAATAATGCATTATTTTCTTATTAAAAGGCTTCGGGATCAGGGAATTAAGATTAAACAAATAATATATACTTTTGAAAACATGCTTCCGGAAAAATCCTTAATACTTGGAAAGGCTAGGTTTTCACCAGACACAAAATTATATGGTTTTCAGCATGCTTCTTTGTTTCCTTTATCATTGTGTTTGTATACATCTAAGGATGAAATTGATATTCTTCCCATGCCAGATAAAATAATTTGTTCCGGGAATTTTTTTAAGCAGACTTTGATTGATGAGGGGTTCCCTCTTGCTAAAATGGTTGTTGGACCGGCCTTGAGATTTCAGTATTTGTTAAAACTAGATAGTAATAGACAAAACCGAAGCCAAAACGATATTGTGCTTATAACTTTGCCTCTGGCAAGATCAAGTGCTTTGGAATTATTGTCGAAAGCATGGAATGTGCTCCAGGCCCAAAAAAGATTGAGAATTTGGCTTAAACCACATCCAATGATGTCATCGTTAGAGCTGGATGCTATAATCAATAAGGTTGAAATGAGTAAGGATTCATACGATATCGTTGATGAGACAATGGCTGATGTTTTACCAAAAGTATCAATGTTGATAGCAATGGCATCTGCTACAATATTTGATGCTATAGCTTATGGTATTCCAGTAATTAGAGTGAGAAGCGATCTCGATTTAAATTTTGATCCAATGGACTGGTTTCCTAAAGATGACATGCATTTTGTGGCGAGGACACTAAATGAGCTTGATGAAGAAATTGATAAAATACTTAATTTAAGTGATGTCAAATATAGTCATTTAAAAGATAAGGGCGGGCAAATAATTCAAGCGTGTTTCTCGCCTGTAAATGAGCAAACTATGGCGACTTTTTTATAGATTGATGTAACTATATGATTGACCAAAATAAATGGAGACAACCATGAGTAGGCCCAAAGTAGTAATTTTATGTGGCGGAAAAGGTACGAGATTGCGGGAGGAAACAGAAATTAAGCCCAAGCCGCTTGTAGAAATCGGCGGGCGTCCTATTCTTTGGCATATTATGAAAATTTACGCCCATTTTGGTTACAATGATTTTATTCTTTGTTTAGGATACAAAGGGCAGATGATAAAGGAATATTTCTACAATTATCATATTTTAATGAATGATTTTACAATTAATTTGGATGGCAAAAGAGATATGATACTTCATAATTTTAGCGATGAAATCAATTGGAAAATAACTCTTGTGGATACAGGGCTTGATTCACTCAAAGGTGCCAGGATTAAGAAAATAGAAAAATATATTGATGGGGACAATTTTTTGTTGACTTATGGTGATGGTGTAGCAAATGTTAATATTGCCGAACTGATAGATTTTCACAACAAACACGGCAAGGTTGGAACATTAACCGGAGTCAGACCCCCTTCGCGTTTTGGGGATTTGATTATTGACAATGGCAGGGTGACCAATTTTACTGAAAAGCCGCAAGCCTCTGCCGGAATGATCAATGGTGGTTTTTTTGTGCTAAATAGGAAGTTGTTTGAGTATTTAAGTGCGGATAAGGAATGCGATTTTGAATTGGGCGCACTAGAGAGATTGGCAGAAGCCGGAGAGTTGATGGTTTATCCTCATAAGGGTTCCTGGGAATGTATGGATACTTTTCGCGAAACCAAACATTTGGATGAATTATGGAATCAAAACAAGGCATTTTGGAAGGTGTGGAAATGAAGGTGTTAGTAACGGGAAACAATGGATATATAGGGAATGTTATGTGTCCGATGTTGATAGAAGCCGGATTTGAAGTTGTTGGGCTGGATACAAACTATTTTGATGGCTGCCTCTTTCAAGATAAAAAATATAGCGGAAAACAAATTATTAAAGATATAAGACAAGTTGATATTAATGATTTCGATGGAATTGATGCAGTAATTCATTTGGCTGGATTATCAAATGATCCAATTGGGGCATTAAATCCAGGCATAACAGAAGAGATCAATCTTGCTGCTTCAGAAAACTGTGCTAAACTTGCAAAGCAGGCTGGAGTAAAGCGCTTTGTCTTTGCCTCTTC
Organism: candidate division WOR-1 bacterium RIFOXYB2_FULL_46_45; assembly: GCA_001771585.1. Taxonomy (GTDB): domain Bacteria; phylum Margulisbacteria; class WOR-1; order XYC2-FULL-46-14; family XYC2-FULL-46-14; genus XYC2-FULL-46-14. The sequence continues at coordinate 239,176 of MEUE01000001.1, read as the reverse complement.
CTGCAGTGTTTATGGGGTTGCAAAAGATGGGTTGGCAGTTGATGAAAACGGGGAATTGAATCCGGTTACTGCGTATGCAAAATCAAAAATAGGCACAGAAAAAACATTGCATCCTCTGGCGGACGATAATTTTTCGCCTGTTATTATGAGGAATTCTACGGTTTACGGCAGTTCTCCTCTTCTTCGGCTTGATCTGGTGGTAAATAATCTTTCTGCCTGGGGACATACAACTGGAAAATTAAAATTGATGAGCGATGGAAGTCCTTGGCGGCCGCTTATCCATGTAAGAGATTTTAGTCTGGCTTTTATTGCAGTTTTGAAGGCACCAAAAGAGTTGATTCATAATCAGGTTTTCAATATTGGACGGAACAGTGAAAATTACCAGGTCCGCGAATTAGCCGAAGCGGTAAAAGAGGTTATTCCTAATTGCATTTTAGAGTTTACTGGTGAGCATGGCGCAGACACAAGAACATATCGAGTTGATTTTACAAAAGTAAATACTATTTTGAAGGATTATTTTAAACCTAGTTGGAACGTTAAAAAGGGAGTGGAAGAGTTGCTGGATGATTTTAAAAAATATAGGCTTGATTTTGCTGCTTTTCAAGGAAGAAAATATATCAGATTGAAGCAATTGAATTTTTTGCAAGGCGAAGGCCGACTAAACGAAAAATTTTATTGGGTAAAGTAAAAAGGAGTTATTATGATAGACGGAGTAAAAATTATTCAATTAAGGAAAATCCCGGATGAACGCGGAATGATTATGCATATGCTGAAGTCTACGGATCCGCATTTTGAGAAATTTGGGGAAGTATATTTTTCCGTGGCTTACCCGGGAGTGATCAAAGGTTGGCACCTGCATACAAAACAAACCCAATTTTATGCCGTAATTTCCGGAATGATCAAGCTGGTTTTGTTTGATGAGAGAAAAGACTCAAAGACAAAGGGCGAATTGATGGAGATATTTACCGGAGAAGATAATTATCAATTGATCCGAATTCCGGTTGGGGTAGTTAATGGTTACAAAACAATTGGGGTCAAACCGGCTATAGTTGCAAATTGTGCTGACCTGCCGCATGAACCCGATGAAATGCTGCGCTATGATCCGCTTAAAAATCATATTAAATATGATTGGGGCTTAAAACACAAATGAAAAGGAAAATATTTATAACTGGCGGAGGAGGGATGCTTGCATCAGAAATGGAGTTTTTTTATTCCAAAAGAGGGGACGATGTTTTTGCTCCGACTATTGGCCAGCTAAATATACTTGAAATAGGTAAGGTTGAAGATGCCATTTTGCATTTCAAGCCAGATTACGTTTTGCATACGGCCGCATTACACGTGAATGATTGTGAAGAACATCCGGAAATGGCTTTTAAGCTCAATTCCTGGGCAACCAGTAATTTGGCCAGGATTTGCCAAAAAAATAACTCAGGATTTGTCTATATTAGTTCCTGCGGCTATTTTGGCGATGAGGTAAAATATTATTCAGAATATGATCCGGTTGTTTTAAAAACAGTGTATGCGCGGGCTAAGCACCAGGGCGAAGTCCTTGCAATAAAAGAGTGCGAGAGAACTTTTGCTATACGTCCGGGATGGTTGTTTGGAGGAAGCGTTAAACAGCCTAAAAACTTTGTTTATCAGCGTTATTTAGAGGCTTCAAAGGGGGGTGAGATCAAAACTGCAGGGGATAAATTTGGTTCTCCTACCTATATTGGTGATCTTGTTATGAAGATTGATGAAATTCTTATGGCTGATCGTCCGGGATTATATCATGTTACAGGTAATGGAGGAGGAAGCCGAGCCGACTATGTTAAAAAAATTGTTGAGAATTGCGGATTAAAAACTAAGGTTGTGCCGGTGGATTCCGGACTTTTTCCCCGTAAAGCGAATGTCCCTGACTGTGAAATGCTTCATAATTGGAATCTGAAGTTTATTGGGTTGTCTCCCATGCCGAATTGGGAAGACGCAATAGAAAGATATTGCAAAACAATGCTTGAGGAGTTAAAAAGTGAATAAATGATACCCAAAGTATCCGTAGTAATTGCTACCCATAACCACGCGCACTTTTTGCCGGAGTGTTTAGCTTCAGTTAAGGCTCAAACCTATCAGAATTATGAGGTGATCGTGGTTAATAATGGTTCAATTGATAATACGGAAGAGGTTGTAAGGAACCTTGCCTGGGACAAATTAAGATATCACTACCAAAGTGATACAGGATCTGTTGCCGGACCGAGAAATACGGGAATCAAACTGGCAGAGGGCGACTATGTGGCTTTTTTAGATTCAGATGATATATGGCATGAGGATAAACTGGAGAAGGTTATGCGGGTTTTTATGGAAAAACCTGAAATTGATATTCTTTCTCATGATGTGTCGATATTTGAAAAGGGCAAGTCAGATCTTAATATTGTAGACAGGGTTGGACCGTTGAGTGAAAATATGTTTAGACAGCTTCTAACAGTTGGCAATTGCTTAAACGGAAGTGCAACTGTAGTAGCAAAAAGGGTGTTTGCTAAAATAGGAGGATTTGATGAAAGTAAAGATTTTGTCCATGCGGAAGACTATGAGGCATGGTTAAGGATTGCCTATCATGGATACAATTTTTATTTCATTAATGAAACACTTGGTAAATGGAGGATGCATGAATCTAATTTGAGCAATGATTTTGGATTGGTTTGTAAAAATTGGATCAATGTTCTGAACAAATATTATAAAAAATTTAATGTTCGGAATCCTATTGATAGGATCATTCTTCGCAATAAATCCTTAAGTGGAGTGCATTTTATTACTGCAGCGAAACACCATTCGCAAAAAAAATACATTCAATTTTTAGTTAGTCTTGCTAAATCTTTTTTGTTATCTCCTGTTCATTTTTTTAAAATGATTTACGCTAGAAGAATTGAAAAAAGAAGCGGAATTATAGGGAACTGTGTTCAGAAATAAAAACGAAGGAGTTTAAGTTGTTGACAGTAAGAAAGGCTAAGGCAGAAGATTTTGAGGCAATTTATCCATTATTGCAAGAAATGGATAGTTCTTTGGCTAAATCCGATTGGCAACAATTGTTTGTAACTCATTATGGTGGGAGTGAAGATTATTTTGGATATGCAGCATTTGATCAAAACAGAGCGGTAGGATTTATGGGCTTGATTTTTAGTGAAAGATTAATAAGGGGAAAACCAGAGAAGATTTGCAATATGTCAACCTGGATTGTGAAAAAGGAATATAGAAAAGAAGGGGTGGGGCTTTCAATCCTTTCCGAGGTTGTCAGCTTAGCAAATAATTATACAATAACAGGACTGAATCCTGGGAATAAAGCGGTTTTGTCCGCATACAAGTCTTTTGGATATAAAGAACTTGATACGATCTCTAAAATTCTATTGCCAGTACCAACATTAAGCTTATTATTTAATAAATGTTCTATTGAGCTAAATCCAGATATTGTAAGAAGGTGTTTGAATGATAAGGATTTAAAATTTTACCATGACCACCTAAAATTTAGGTGCTTACATTTTGTGATTAAAACAAAAGACAACTATTGTTATTTTATTGCTAAGAAAACAAAAAGAAAAAACATGCCATTGGCAGAAATACATTATATTAGCAATTTTGATGTGTTTTTTGAGTTTATGCCCCAAATAAGGTTTTTAGTTTGCCTGCGCTTGGGGATATTGGGCTTATTGATGGACGAAAGATTTTTAATGGGTCATAATATCAAATATTCTATAAATTGTAGTGTCCGAAGAATATTTCTGTCTAATACTTTAGGTCGAAATGATATCACAGATAATCTTTATACGGAGTTGTTGATTTTGCCTGTTTTTTAAAACGGAGAGAGCTTATGATTGGAATAGAAGACATATCATTTTATTTGCCTGAAAACAGCATTTCAAATTATGATCAAAAAGAAATGTTTGGGATCAATGACCATTTTATTGAAAAAAAACTGGGGATAAAAAAAACACTCATTAAAAATGCTGCCGATGAGACCTCTGATCTATGCATTAAAGCATACAAGAATGTTATTAATAAAAAGGGCGATGTTAATATCGGAGACGTAGAGGTTCTTGTCGTAATAACTCAAAATCCCGATATGAATATACCGCACACTTCCGCAATTGTTCATGGGAAGCTGGATTTATCCGAGAATTGCGCTTGTTTTGATATTTCACTTGGATGTTCTGGTTATGTTTATGGCCTATCAATAATTGAGTCTTTTATGAAGGAAAATAATTTTACGAAAGGGCTGTTGTTTACTGCGGATCCATATTCAAAAATAATAAACAGGAAAGATAAGGTTACTTCATTGCTTTTTGGCGATGCCGCAACAGTTACAATCATTTCAAACAAACCAATATATCAATCCGGCAAGTGCACCTTTGGTACTGTTGGCAAGCGTTGCCAAGAACTAAAATGCGAAAACGGTGAGCTGTTTATGGATGGCCATGCTGTTTTTGATTTTGCCTTGGAATATGTCCCTCGGGATATTGAATTGCTGTTGAAAAAAAATAATATTAAAATTCACGAAGTCGATAAGTTCGTGTTTCATCAGGGGAGCAAATATATTGTCGATAGTATAGCACGCATACTGGGACTTCCTAATGAAAAAGTTGTATTTGATGCGGAGGAATATGGCAATACGATTTCTTCATCGATACCGATTATATTATCAAAGGAGATTCAGAAAGAAAACAATAAAACGATATTGATTTCTGGTTTTGGTGTTGGGCTATCTTGGTCTGGGAATATATTAGGAAGGGTATAAAAAATATGTCGGCAAAATCTAAGTTTTCCAATGTAAAAATCTCGGGAATTGCTTCTATTATTCCTCCCATCAGAAAGTCAATTGTAGATGAAATAGATCTTTATGGTGGCGACATAAAACAGATTGAAAGAATAAGAAGGCGGATAGGGCTTGATGTCAGATTTGTGGTTGACGAAAGAACAACTTCTTCGGATTTGTGTGAATATGCGGCCAATATAATGTTTAAGTCTTTGTCTTTTAACCCTGAAGATATAGATGCTCTGATATTTGTTTCACAAACCCCAGATTATTTTATTCCTTCGACCTCTTGTTATTTGCATGGCAAGTTAAAATTGTCTAAAGATTGCGCGGCTTTTGATGTGAATTTAGGATGTTCCGGATATGTTTACGGGCTTTGGTTATCCCATTTGATGATAGAGGCCGGCAGTTGTAGAAATGTGTTATTGCTGGCAGGAGACACCATAAGTAAATGTGTTAACCCAAAAGATCGATCTGCTGCTCCTTTGTTTGGTGATGCTGGAAGTGCTACTTTAATCCAAAGGTCCGAAGAGAATAAACCGGCGCATTTTATCTTGCATTCGGATGGAAGAGGATATGATTCAATTATACTGCCGGCTGGTGGTTTTAGAATGCCAAAGAGTGCTACCACCGCAAAAGAAATTAGGGATGATGAGAATAATGTTAGAAGCCAAGAAGATTTGTATATAAATGGTTCAGACATATTTTCTTTTGCAATAAATGAGATCCCTTCCGCGATAAGCGAAATATTGAGCTTTTCCGATAAGAAACCAGAAGATATTGACCATGTTATTTTTCATCAGGCGAATAAATATATTATCGAAAATATCGCCAGGAAAATAGATTTTCCTATGGAGAAAATACCTTCGGATATTATAACAAAGTATGGCAATCAAAGTTGCGCCTCAATTCCTGTAACAATTTGTGATTCTGTTTGCGGTAAAATTGCTGAAAACAAAATGGTTATATTGGCCGGATTTGGGGTTGGTTTATCTTGGGGAACGGCTGTTTTATCTTTAGATCAAATATATTCAACAATTGAGTTTTATAAGGGGGGTGAGCAAAATAATGAAAAAAGATGAGTTTATAAATACAATTAAAGAAGCACTTCAGCGAGACGGCGAATTAACAGAAGACATGGTTTTAGCAGAATTGGAAGAATGGGACTCTTTGGCTGCTTTGTCAATAATCGCGATCTTCGATAAGTATTTTTCTATTAAGTATAAGTATAATGATATTAGTAAATTATATAATATTGGTGATTTAATAAAGCTTGCAAATGGCAAATTGGAGTAAACAATGATTAAATTTAGCGAGAATGAGATATTTCTTGTAACTGGTGGTAGTTCCGGTTTGGGGAAAGCTATTGCGCTGAAGATAAATGAATTGGGGGGTACAGTTATAGCTGTTGCCAGAAACAAAGAAAAACTGGAGAAAATAAAAGATTTATCAAACACTCCCCAAAAAATGTTTTTTGAGGTCAAGGATTTAACTGAAGATATTGAAAATTTGCCAAATTGGGTATTAGGATTAGCTCAAAAATATGGAAAGATGAGGGGACTGATATTGTCAGCAGGAATTATGCAGATGGTATCCCTTCGGGCCTTTGATGTTGAGAGAGCAAAACAATTGTTTGATATTAATTATTTTTCAGATATTGCGTTGTGTAAGGGTTTTTGCAATAAAAAGGTGGTGGTGAATGAGGGTGGGGGGATAGTTTTTATTTCCTCAATAAGTTCAATAAGGGGGCGGTCCGGGGTAATTAATTATAGTGCCTCAAAAGGGGCGATAGATTCGGCGGTAAAAGCTATGGCGGTTGAAGTGGCTAGGAATGGAATAAGGGTTAATTCCATATTACCCGGACTTGTTGATACGGAGATGAAGGGGGAGGTGGGTGATAATATCCCGCCAGAACGCTTAAATGAAATATTAAATAAACATATTTTGGGGTTAGGGAAACCTGAAGATATTGCCAATATTACTTGTTTTTTGCTTTCAAATAATGCTCGGTGGATTACGGGCCAGTGTTTTGTTGTAGATGGCGGTGCAAGTTTATCTTGAGAAAATTATTGTTGAAGTTATTGGATAAGAGCAGATTTTATACTTTGGCCAAACCATTTTATTCTGGTATAGGACATATTTTGATATTCCACAGGGTGTGCCCGGATAATGGGATTGAGAAGTCGATTTGGTGTAAGGGGATTGAAGTAACTCCCGCTTATCTGGAAATGGTCATTAAATATTTCCTTGATCAAAAATATGAAGTTGTATCATTGGATCAATTAGTCATGGTTTTGAACAGCAAAAAGGTTGATAAGAAATATGTTGTTTTTACTTTTGATGATGGATACGTTGACAACTTTACTTTTGCTTATCCGATCTTTAAAAAATACAATATACCTTTCACTATATATATAACAAGCGGTTTCATAGACAGACAAGCAATCATGTGGTGGCATTCGCTAAGTGATTTGTTGTTTGATAACAAAAAAATTTCTTTTGAGCTAGACAATAAAAAATATGACTTTGATTGTTCTACAATAGAAGGAAAAGAAAGGGCCTATTTAAACATTGGGTTTTTGCTAAGGGGCTGCAACGAAAGTGAGCTTGCGGATAAAGCCGGAAAGATTTTTAATTTATTTAAAATCGATGCGTATAAAAAAACAGACGAGCTAGTGCTTTCTTGGGATCAGATCAAGAAGCTAAATAAAGATCCGTTAGTAACGATTGGGGCTCACACAATAAATCATTTGGTTCTTAAAAACTTGTCAGGGGCTGATGTAAAAAAAGAGATACTTGGTTCAAAGACAATGCTTGAATCGCAACTCAACTACGAGATTAAGCATTTCGCTTATCCAAATGGAGGGAGGGGAGAAGTAGAGAAAAGGGAATTCGAAATCGCCAAAGAATCCGGATTTATAACGGCGACCACAACAAGATCTGCCAATGTATTTTTGGAGCATCGCAATCATTTGGAGTGTTTGCCAAGATTTGATATGGCAGAAGGGATTGGGCACAAAGAGCTACAGTTTTTAACAAGCGGCCTCACCCATTGCCTGCGTAATCGATTTAAGAGAGTTATCACTTTATAGTTTTATGAAAATTCTTTTTATCTATTCATTATATAATATAGTAACACCGCGCAAGCCATTGAGGGCTTTGGAGTCAATACAATTTGGCATATCATACATATCTTCCTTATTGAAAAAACACGGACATTCTACAAGGCTGGTGGTTTTAAGTCGAATTTCAGGAAATAAAAACGAGGAAATCCTTGATGAATATATAAACAATAATCATCCACATTTGATATGTTTTACCGCTGTAAGCAGTGAATATTCTTTTGTTGCCAGCTTGGCAAGATATGTTAAGAAAAAATACCCCCACATATATTTATTGGTTGGGGGAGCGCATGTTTCACTTAATCCGGAAGGGGTTTTAGATGATTTTGATGCGTTATGTGTTGGAGAGGGAGAGTATCCTGTTTTGGAATTAGTTTCACAATTAGAAAAAGGGAGAATTCCTTTGTCAATCCCAAATCTATGGATCAAACATGAGGATAAGATTGAAAAGAATAAGCCGCGTCCTTTTTTGCAGAATCTTGATGAATTGCCCTTTCCCGACAGAGAAATGTGGCAGGAATGGATAGAGGAAGAACCAAACTCCGTATATGCGGTTTTATTGGGGCGCGGCTGCCCATTTAATTGTACTTATTGTTGCAATCATGCATTGAGAAAGCTGGCGAGTGGAACTTATACCAGATATCGATCTCCTGACAATATTTTAAGTGAAATAGAAGAGCTTACAAAAAAACATGTAAAAAAGAAAAGCAAGAGGGAAATTTATTTGGAAGTAGAAACAATTGGGACAAATGCGGACTGGGTGATCGATTTATGTTCTAAACTGGAAAACTTTAACAAAGGACTTAGTTGTCCATGGTCTTTTGGGACTAATTTGAGGGTTACTCCCAATTTGGATGTGGAACCGATTTTTAGCGCATTTAAAAGGGCAAATTTCAGGTTTGTTAATATTGGGCTGGAATCCGGTAGCGAAAGAGTGCGCCGTGAAATCTTAAAACGCAATTATTCTAACGATGATATTATCAGAACTGTAAAGCGGGCAAGAAAATATGGCCTACAGGTATGTTTTCTAAATATGATGGGATTGCCGGGAGAAACCATTAATGATTTCAAAGAAACAGTTAGAATGAATCGGCTTTGCCAGCCGGATTGGACGTCTGTTTCTATTTTCTATCCTTATCCGGGAACCGATTTGTTTGCCCTTTGCGAAAAAAAAGGACTAATAAAAGGCCAAATTGATACCGAGAACGAAAGAGAAAAAGCCATTTTAAACTTACCCGGCTTTAGCAGGAGGCAGATACAACGCGGTTGTGTCTGGTTTGAGTACAATGTTTATAAGCGACATCGGCCACGGATATCTTTATTAAGAAAATCGGTTGGGTTAATAATAAGGTCTAATTCGTATTTGTTTAAATTATATAAAATGGTTAGGCGTATCCCTGCGCCTGGATTTAACAAGGTGTAAATATGTTTGTAATATTCATATTATCTCTTCCGCTTTTAGTGTTGTCGATAGCCCAAATAGGGGGCAAGGATATTTTGATTTCGTATGCCACCACTTCTTTGCTGATTTTATATTTTTTCCTACGCAAAAAAAACGCAAAAATTTACTTTCCTGTGCAAGCGGTGTTTTTTCTCGTTTTTTTTGTTTATTTGCTTATGACAGTAGGATATTTTTCTTTTTCGGGAATGATTAATGAAAAGCATATTAGCCAACTGGCAACATATACTATATATTTCTTTTTTTATGTTTTGCTTGTCAATGTCTTTGTTTTACAAAGTAAAAAGCAGCTAATTAGATATGTTAACTTATTTATTTTAATTTGTGTTGTTTTTTCGCTTTACTCTGTTTTGCAGGCTTTTCTGCCTACCGGTTCAATAGTGTTTAAATTGTTTAGAAATGCAAATAGCTCTTTCGCATTATGGGATCCAACAAACGAAGGCCATCGTGTCGGCTGGTTTGGCCTGTATAGGGTAACCGGACTGGCAGCTGAACCATCAATGTGGGCCGGTTTTTTGGCGGTTCCGTTGTGCCTGCTTTTGCCTCGTTTATATTATAAATTTGAACGCAGGGACTTTTATTGTTTTTTTGGAATATTACTCGGTTTTTTATTTACGTTTGGACGCACAGGTTTTTATTCTGTTTTTTTGGCCGCTATTTCGTTTCCTTGTTTCATTTTAAAAGGTAATAAAAGAAGATGGTATGTTCTGTTTGTGGTGTTTGTTATTAGTTCTAGCATTTTTTATGGATTATTTGCAGATATCTTATTGCTGGGAGGCAGGGATTGGTCCAGGATAGAAAGAGCAACCGGAATGATTATTGCTTCCAGGATGTTTGTCTCCAATCCTTTGTTTGGGGTCGGGATTGGGGGATATAGAAATAGATCAATGGAGTATGGTTTTGAAGGGATGCGATTAGAGGGTGGCGGTGCGGGCTACCCCTACAATTTTTATTTGGGCCTAGCTGCGGAAACTGGAATTATCGGTTTGGCTCTCTGGCTATTTTTTTTAAAAAGTTTTTGGAATAAATTATCTTATCAAATAAGTTGTTTTAAAGAAAATACGGAAGAAAGGATATTATATTTGGGCTTGGGGCTCGCTTTTCTTTCGATAGTGTTTAGCTGGATCAATGTTGGAGGAATTAATTCTGTATATATCTTTTTTATATTTGCGTTGATAAGCGCAATGTCTAAATCTGTGGATAGAGTGCCAATAATGCGATAAAAATATGAAATACATATTAAACTTTTACAACCAATCTTCTGCCGGTACCGGTATGCTGGCAAAAACCTTTATTGCTTATTTGCATAAAGTGAAAGATGTCAATGACGAATTTACAATCATATTGCCCCGGGCACCTTTTTATGGCGATTTAAAGCCGCAGCAAAAAGACGGGATAAAAATCTTTTATGTTCCATTTTTCCGCGGCGTAAAGAAGATTGTATTCAGGTTTTTCTACGATATTATTATATTCCCAATGATAACGCTTTTCTTGCGGCCTCGTGGTGTTCTGGTTTTTGGGAATTTTTCCGTTGTCCCGTTATTATTCAAAAAAGTTGTGCTTTGTCATCACCCGCATTTGGTGGACGATGTCCTTTTGTCAAAATATGGTTTTAAATCCAGGATGTTGGAAAGAATAAAACGGTTATTGTTTTTTTTAACCACGCTAAGTTGCGGCAATGTGGTGGTGGAAAGTCTTTTCATGAAAAACGCGCTCATTAAAAAATATAACGTTTCCGAAGAATCTATCCGTGTAATAAGAAACTCAATAAGCGAATCGTTGTTAGCAATGAAATCAGGTGGGGAGGCAAGCATTCCTTTTAAGGAAAGGAAATCGATTTTATATGTCAGCCGATTTTCGTTGCATAAAAACTATGGTTTTTTGCTGGATTTGGCCGATAAATACCGAAAAGACATTGAAAAAATGCAATTGGAGTTTTGCATCACCATAGACATTAATTTAAATAGGGAAGCGAACAAACTGATAGATGACATTAAAACAAAAAAACTCGGCCATATTATTAAAAACCTGGGGGAATTATCTCACGAAAAGCTAGCCCCATATTATCAAAAATCATTGTGTTTGTTCTTTCCTTCAAGCTCAGAAACCTTTGGTATTCCATTGGTGGAGGCGATGTTTTTTGAATTGCCGATAATTTTGCCGAATTTGCCATATGCTTATAGCATGTGTGATGATTCGGCCTTATATTATAATTTAGATAATTATGAAGATGCTTTTAGAAAAATATGCTATATTTGTAATGAGCATAATTGGGAGATATATTCAGAAAAGAGTGGGCAACAATTTGCAAAATTTCCTTCTCCCGAAGAATGGGTCGCAAAATATCTGGAGTTACTAAAAAGATAAACCATGAAAAACGGTAAAAGAATAGCATTGATAAATCCTCGTGTCGAGTCTTTTTCCGGCAACATGCCCCCTCTGGGGATCCTTTATATTGCTGCCATACTCGAGAAGAACGGATATGAGGTAAAAATATTCGATATTTATCCCTATGATGACCGTAGCATCCCCGCGATGCTGGATTATCAACCGGAAATAATTGGCATGACCGTTTTGACCGACTATTGGCCAAGAGCCAAGTATATTTCAAAAACAATCAAAGAAAAACTACCAAATAGCTTTTTTGTTGTTGGAGGAGTGCATGTTACCGCGCTTCCCGAAGAAAGTATTTTAGAATTAAACGCAGATGCGGCGGTTATTGGTGAAGGGGAATATACTTTCCTTGAATTATGCGTCCATCTTAACAATGGCACGGATTGGAAGGGGACAAAAGGAATAATTTATAGGGATGAAGATCGGAATTTTATAGCTACACCGGGGAGGCCTTATATATCAAATTTAGACGAAATACCTTTTCCCGCAAGGCATCTATTAAATTTTGACGATTATTTGATGCCTCCCGGGATCATTCGCGGAAGATGGACCGAAAGATCAACAACGGTTATGACTGGACGGGGATGCCCATTTCAATGCATTTGGTGCGGAAGCCAATGCACCTTTGGCCGAAAAGTAAGATATCGAAGCATTGATAATGTAATCCAAGAAATTATCCAATTAATTAGAGATTTTCATGTAGATGCAGTGTGGTTTATTGACGACACATTTACCCTTAACAAGGAAAGAGTCATTGAGTTTTGTGAAAAAGTGATTAGCAATAATATAAAACTGATTTTTGGATGCCAGGCCCATGTTAAGACCGCCGACGAGGCAATGTTTAAATTAATGAAAAAAGCAGGGTTTGTACAGGTGGACTTTGGCGTTGAAAGCGGCTCAGACAAAGTCTTAAAAGCGTTAAAGAAAAATTCGGATGCGGTATCAATAAAAAAGGCGTTTTCTTGCGCAAAATCAGCAGGATTAAGGACTCTGGGAACCTTTATGTTCGGATCACCATCGGAAACCGAAGAAGATGTGGAGGCAACTATAAAACTAACGAAAGAAATAAGGCCAAGCTTTGTCAGCGCTTATTTTCTTACTCCCTATCCCGGGACCGAACTTATGAAAATGTCTCAAGAAAACAATTGGATAAAAAATCTCGATAGGGATGAAATGGGCCTAAAAAAGCGGCCGATGCTGCAAATCCATTTTTCTGAAAATGAATTATATAAAATACGCTCGCGATTCTTGCGAAAATATATTCTTCGTAATTTTTTTATTCCGATATGTTCCCCGCATAATCTAATCAAACTTTCATCGCTTTTTATGCAATACCCAAAAGGAATATTTCTCGGGATAAAAAAGTATTTTAAGACTTTTGTGTTTAATGATCTGGTTTTTGCTTTTTTGGTTTATTACGTTCAGGAACGAGCGGACCGGCAAAAGCGATTACGGGATAGAAGGGTTAGCTCTTAATGATAAAAGAAGCGGTTTGGAGAATATCATTTATTATCGCATCAATTGATAGAGACCAAGAATTGCAAAAATGCATATCTTCTATCGAGAAAGCGCATGAGCATCAGCAAGATATTCCCATTGAAATTTTAGTGGTAATCCAAAAAACAAAGCAAAAGAAAAACATAGGACTTAACTATCCGGCAATAACCAGGTTTTATTATATTGATAAGGTGGGATTATCGGCGGCAAGGAATTTTGCGATTGCAAAAAGCACGGGGGACTATCTTGTTTTTATTGATGATGACGCTTTTGTTAAAGAGGACTTTATTGCCGTATTATTAAAGAATACCATGACGCATAATAAGGTTGGAGCTTTTTGCGGCCGGCTTATTGATCCTATTCGAAACGTTCCGTTCTCGCGCCTTTTTTGCAACACCAACGTTAAAAGCTTAACTCGAATTGATTTTCAGAATTTTATGGGAAGCGCGCATGTATTAAGCAGAAAAGTGATTGAAAAAATAGGATATTATGATGAGGATTTTGGGGTGGGTGCGAAATATTTTGGTTCTGAAGAAAGCGATATTTTTTTTAGATTGATAATGGCAAAGGAACAAGTATTATATTTGCCTGATTTAGTGTTTTTTCATCCTATTCCCACTACTCCTTCTGATTATGTATATAAATACGCATATGCGGTGGGGGCGGTACTTGCAAAAAGTTGTAATAATGATAAAGCTAATTTTATTACCTACAGCTACCTTGTTTTACAAATAATGACAAGAGCTCTCATAAGGGTAGTGCAAAAAATATTATTTAAGGGGCGCTATATCGAGATGAATAAAAAATATCATTATGATTTAGTGATAAAAGGGACATTTGATGGGATGAGAGATTATAAAAAAAATGAGCATGGATTTGTCCGAGCCTAAATATATTTATGCTTGAAAACATAATTCATAACGATACAGTTATCGCTATTATTGTTTATAAGGACCATAAACAGGAAGGAATTCAGTTCTTGTCACCCAATAAATATCCCTTGCAACTTGGTTATATGACACGTCCTAATGGTTATCGAATTTCACCTCATATTCATAACCCTGTCCATAGAAATACTATAGGCACACAAGAAGTTTTATTTATAAAAAGCGGAGAAATTCGCATTGATTTTTACTCTTTTGAGCAAGAATTTTTAGAGAGCCGTAAGTTGTCTGCGGGTGATACTATTCTGCTTGCCGGTGCAGGTCATGGAATTGAGGTTCTTCAAGAAGCCGAAATCATCGAAGTAAAAAATGGTCCGTATATTGAAGGAGCAGATAAAGGCAGATTTGAGGGCAAAAGGAGCACCGATGATTCCTGTTAATCAACCATTATTAAATGGCCACGAAAAGGAATTATTAGCGCAATGCATTGAAACCGGCTGGATCTCTTCAGATGGGCCGTTTGTCATCGAATTTGAGCGGAAATTTGCTGATTATATTGGAGTTAAATATGGCATTGCGGTATGTAATGGGACGGCGGCTTTAGAAACAGCCTTGTTTGCTGCTGGGGTAGGAAAGGGCGATGAAGTGATAATGCCGTCTTTTACAATTATCTCCTGTGCTTTGGCGGCTATTCGGCTTGGTGCAGTGCCGGTTTTGGTTGATTGTGAGCCTGAAACTTGGAATATGGATGTGAATCAGATTGAATCTCGTTTGACTTCAAAGACCAAAGCCATTATGCCGGTTCACATCTATGGACATCCAGTAAACATGGATCCCGTCTTGGCGATTGCCAAGAAACATAACCTTGTTATTGTTGAAGATGCGGCTGAAGTTCACGGGGCAGAGTATAAGGGGCAGAAATGCGGAAGTATCGGCCATGTCAGTGCCTGGTCGTTTTATGCCAACAAAATAATTACAACCGGTGAAGGAGGGATGGTGCTTACCTCCGATCCCAAAATGGCTGAACGGGCGGCATCTTATCGTAATCTCTGTTTTCGTCCGGAAAAAAGGTTTTACCACACCGAGTTGGGATATAATTTTCGAATGACCAATCTGCAGGCCGCTATCGGAGTTGCGCAGATGGAGCGGATTGAAGAGTTTGTACGGATTAAGCGACGACTGGGTGAATATTATCGTGAGGGGCTAAGTAAGATTAAAGGGATCAAATATCAAATTGAAAAACCGTGGGCAAAAATGGTATATTGGATGTATTGTATCGAGTTGGATAATGCGCTAGGAATAGATGCCGAAACAATGATGCGAGAACTGGGTAAAGAGGGAATAGGAACACGCCCATTTTTTCTGGGATTGCACGAACAGCCGGCTTTACATGATTTGGATTTATTTAAGGGAGAGAGTTATCCTGTTACCGAACGGATAGCAAGACAGGGATTGTATTTGCCTTCGGGTATGACTTTAACCGAACGACAAATTGACGAAGTTGTGGCCGCGGTGAATAAAATTATAGGATAAAACAGGTAAGGAGATCTGACGTGGAAACAATTACTCGCAAAACCTGCCGCTTGTGCGGATCGAACGATTTGCAGGATGTTTTTTCGGTTGGCGACCAATATATTAATGATTTTGTACCTTTAGAAAGAGTGGGGAAAGGATTAAAGGCACCGCTTGATCTGGTAATGTGCGGCAAATGCTCCCTCTTACAGCTTCGTCACACCGCTCCGCAAGAATTATTGTATTCGCGGTATTATTGGTATAGATCCGGGGTGACAGACACAATGCGTCTCGCGTTGAGGGATATTACTAAAGAAATTGAATCTATTGTGTCCCTTAAATCCGGGGATGTTGTATTGGATATCGGCGCGAATGACGGAACAATGTTAGAAACATATACCGCGACCGGAATTCATCGTGTAGGATGTGAACCGGCCAATAATCTGGTAGACGCGTTAAAGCAAAAAACCAAATATGTGATGCACGATTTTTGGAATTATGAGCGCTATATGGAATTGGCGAAGGGGTGGGGTTTTGGAAAAGCTAAAGTTATTACCGCTATCGGCATGTTTTACGATTTGGAAGATCCCAATAAATTCATTAAGGATGCGGCCCGCGCATTGACGGATGACGGCGTTTTTGTCGCCCAGCTGATGTGTCTGGCACCGATGATCGAAAAGAACGACTTGGGAAATATCTGCCATGAACATCTGGAATATTATTCGCTTGATTCACTAAAATATCTGTTTGAAACCAATGGCCTTGAGATGTTCAAGATTGAAGAAAACAACGTTAATGGGGGGAGTTACAGGATTTTTTGCCGTCATTATAAAGGAACCGGTATAAAATATAAAGAAAAATTTACGCGTGATGATTTGCTGGCTTTTGCCAAGCGTCTTGAGGATAACCGCAAGAAATGCGTTGACTTTATTAAAGAGGAAGCCGCAAAAGGCAAAAAAATATATGTTTACGGCGCTTCTACAAAAGGAAACGTAATTCTTCAATATTATGGATTAGACAATAAGTTGATTGCAGCAGCTGCCGAGCGCAGCCCGGAGAAATGGGGGAAATATACCATTGGGTCGTGGATCCCGATCGTCTCCGAAGAAGAGGCACGAAAAGCCAATCCGGATTACTTCCTGGTGTTGCCTTGGGCTTTTTTTGATGAATTCTATAAGCGTGAAGCGGAGTGGCGTTCTCGTGGAGGAAAATTTATTGTTCCTCTTCCGGAATTTCGGGTGGTGTCGTGAGTTTAATTCCGACCGATAAGTATATCGATATTTTAAGAAATTTGCCGATTCTTTGCGCGGACATAGTTATTAAAAATCTCCAGGGAGAATACTTGTTGGTTAAACGCAATAATGAGCCGAAAAAAGATGAATGGTGGGTTATTGGCGGCAGGGTACTCAAAGGAGAAACGTTGGAAGAAGCGGCAGTCCGCAAGGTTAAGCAAGAAACAGGGCTACAGATCAACAACGTGCGGCCCATCGGTTGTTTTGAGTTGGTAGAAGGGGTAAATCCTTTTGGTTTGCCTTTTGGCTATCATTCCGTCAGCGTTGTTTTTGAAGCAGTTATTAATGACAAACAGCCGATTAAATTGGATAATCAGAGTGGGGCGTTCCAATTTGCAAAAGAGCTCCCTTCCGGATTTAATATCAAGTCTTTTGGGGGCAGATAATGAAGAGAGCATTGGTTTTAGGTGTTACGGGGCAGGATGGCAGTTATTTGGCAGAGATATTGCTTGAAAAGGGGTATGAAGTACACGGGATGATACGCCGATCAGCAACTGGAAACACTCGTAATATCGATCATCTTATTGAAGACCCCAAAATTTTTGGCAAGAATTTTTTTCTTCAACGGGGAGATTTGGCTGATCCTACCTCTCTTTATCGGATTATTAATGCTGTCAGGCCGCAGGAAATATACAATGAGGCAGATCAGGATCATGTGAGCTGGAGTTATGACATGGTCGGTTATTCGGCGGATATTACCGGAGCGGCGGTTGGTCGAATTTTAGAGATTATCCGTCAGATTGATCGTACAATCCGGTATTTTCAGCCCTGCACGTCAAATATGTTTGGCTTAACAGATAGTATCAAACAAAATGAGAATACTCCGTTTAATCCTCAAAGCCCTTATGCTTGTGCAAAAGCCATGGCTTTTTACCTGACTCGTTATTACCGTCAGGCCTTTGGAATATTTGCTTCAACTGCTATTTTATATAACCACGAGTCTCCCCGGCGTACCCCGGAGTATTTAACCCGCAAGGTTACCCGAGCTGTTGCAAAAATAGCCTGTGGGAAACAAGACAAACTTATTTTGGGGGACATGTCGGCTTGTATTGATTGGGGATACGCGCGGGAATATATGGAAACGGCCTGGCGGATATTGCAGTTGGATAAGCCCGATGATTTTGTAATTGCTACTGGTGAGGCACATTCTGTTGGGGAATGGGTTGAGAAGGCCTTTGCGGTTGTAAATCTTAAACCGGATAATTATGTTGTAACGGATCAAAAACTTTTGCGGCCGACAAAAACATCATCGCTAGTTGGCGATATAACTAAGGCTAGAAAGACATTTGGATTTGATCCAAAATTCAAAATCGATAAATTGGTTAAGCTTATGGTTGAGGCCGACCTAGAAAAAAATGCAGAATAAAATACAATTGTCATTTTGTATCACTACTCGCAATCGTGCTGATTTTATTGGTGAAGCTCTCGATAGCATAATTTCTCAGGCGGGTGATAATGTTGAAATAGTTGTTGTGGATGGAGCGTCAACTGATAATACGACGGAGGTGGTAGGGCAATATCAAAAAAAATTCAACAATATAGTTTATCGTCGGCTTGAGAAAAACGGCGGCGTGGATAGGGATATGGCAACGGCGGTTGAACTGGCACGAGGCGAGTATTGTTGGTTGTTTTCAGATGACGACATGCTTAAGACGGGAGCGATCGAGAGGATGCTCAAAGAGATTAAAACCGGTTGCGAGATATATCTTTGCAATATAACTGCTTGTGATTTGCAGATGCGTCCTATTAGGCAACGTTTTTGGCTTTCGAGGAAAATTCGCGATAGAATTTTTAATCTTCACAATAAAAGTGACTTTGTAGAATATTGTAATAAGGCGAATTCTATCGGTGCGCTTTTTAGTTTTTGGAGCTCAATTGTATTTCGCCGCGAAGAATGGAACAAGACTGGATTCCTTGAAGAATTTGATGGATCGGCGTATGCAAGCGCTTCGGTGTTGCTCTCTTTTATTAAACGAAAATGCAGACTGAAATATATTAGAGATTCTCTGGCGTTATGGCGTAGTGATAATGTAAGTTTTCAAAATGCCAACGGACTAGTAGGAAAATTCCTGCTTGACTTTGATGGTTATTGGCATTTGGCAAATAAATATTTATCTGACGATCTTAAGATGAAAGATTCTTTTTTTGGGGTTATGATGCGTGAACATCCCTGGTACACGATTATTAATGCCACTTCTTTTATTGATAATGATAAACAATGGGCCACATTTAAGGATAAAGCGCTTAAATTCGGATATGGTCAAAGAATCTTGAATATCTGTTATGTTTTGGGGAGATTTAAACCTCTTGTTTCTATGGCTGTAACAATGAAGCGCAAGATTATCAAGAGCCGCGTCTTAGCAACTTTAGACGCCCATAAAAAATTTTTATTAAAGCGACATTAAGTTTGAAATGATAAGTAAAACAAATAGTAACCAAATAAAAATTTTATTGATAATTTTTGTGTTTTCAATGTTAATTCGGGTTGTTTTACCTATTATTAGAACAACATGTTTTGATCAGCCATATATAACGGATAGCAACGAATCAAGGGTTTTTATTCGTTATGGAGATGATTTCTTTAAAAATGCTGATAGCGATGAGTTAACATATGTTCTTACCGCAAAATCATTAATTGAGGGGCATGGATACGCAGTTAATATTCAAGAATTCGAAAAATATGACAATAGTTCTCCGGAGCTTGGGCAAATTAACTCAAAACATGTTTTTACCGGAAGGGCACACAAAAAAGAGCTTTATAAGGGCGATTTTTTTAAGCATAAATTAGTCCCCCCCTTATACCCAATATTTTTAGCATTATGCATTTATGCTTTTGGGCTAAACACATTAGCTTGGTTTTTGCCGCAAATATTGTTAAGCAGTCTAACTTGTTGTTTGATATATTCTATCGCAAAGGGGATATTTAATGATAAGGTTGCAGTTGCATCTGCTTTTATGGTTGCTTTATACCCAGAATTAATACTTTGGACCAATAAAATGCGAGTAGAAACCCTTTTTATTTTTTTATTAACTTTGAGTTTTTGGTTTTTATTAAAAAAAGATTCTAATCAAAAGAAAACCTTTGCCCTGCTAATTGGAGTATTTTTAGGAATGGCATGTTTAACTCGGTTGACCTTGCTTTTTTTTGTGCCACTTATTATTGTTTGGAAATTATTTTGTTGGGAACAAGAAAAAAGAAGCATCGTTCTATGGTTGTTGGTATTGTTGTTTTCTTTTGCAATAATTTTATCGGCTTGGGCTATACGTAATGCTGTTGTATTTAATGATTTTACCGTTTTAACCGATGAGGCAGGTGCAATATTTGTTGACTACCCTAATTCTCATATTTATCCAATCATAATGTCTAATTCATCCTCTTTGCCTTATCTAACGACATTTGTCGGTTTTGTTGCTCGTAACCCTAAAGAATTTATCATTAAGAGTTCAATCCGGTTTATTAAGTATTTATCTCCTTTTACATCGCAAATGCAACCACAAGCAAAAATATATAAAACATTAACTTGGCTATTTATTTTTCCGGCATCTTTTTGTGGAATGTTTTTAGCTTTAAAGAAACAATGGCAAGCCTCAGGTTTGTTGATTGCTTTTATTGTATATTATATTATTTTTCATGGTTTTACCGTTGTTGATGATGGCTTGGTTTATCGTTATCCTATTCAACCTTTTCTTTGTATTTTTGCGGCTTATGGGTATTATTTGATTTTTAATAAGTTTAGGGAACGGTTAGAATGAGCACGATTGTCTTTCGCGTACTGCTGATAAAATATCTTTCCTTATTTAAGCACTATTATTATGCCGCGTATATCAGGCTGAAACGGCTGACGTTAAAGAGATTGGTCAATCTGGCTAAAATTGAGTACGCTTTTTTTAAGAAAAAAACGATCGTCAACGGCTATCCGTATGAGATTGTTATAGAGCCGACGAACATCTGCCAGCTTAAGTGCCCACTCTGTTTTACTGGGACCGGTAGCGCCGGCCGGGAAAAAGGCTTTATGGGGCTGGCGGCCTTTCAAAAGATGATCGACACCCTTGGCCCTTACGCTTTTCACGTCTACCTGCACCTCTGGGGCGAATCGTTCCTGCACCGGGACCTTAACCGTTTTATCCAATACTCGCATAATGCCAATTTAAGCACGACTGTCAGCAGTAATCTCTCTTTCCAGCTGGAAGAGCGGCGAGCCAAAGATATTATTAGATCGGGACTGGATGTCCTGGTCGTCGGGCTCGACGGAGTTACGGCCGAAGTCTACAATCGCTATCGGGTAGGGGGCAATTTTGATCAGGTAATTGTCAATATAAAATTATTCGCCCGGCTTAAAAAAGAGTTAGGAAGCAAGACGCCGTACATCAAGTGGCATTTTATCGTTACCAGGCAGAACTCCCATCAAGTCGAGGCGGCCAAGGAGCTGTCCAAAGAACTGGGTACCGACTCTATCGTTTTTGCCAGCGTCTTCCTGCGTGACCCGATCGACAACGCAACCAAAGAAAAGTGGTTGCCGGTTGACAAGCATTTGGGCAACCAGAAAGTGTTTGATAAACCCAACGAATTGATCGGCGGCTGTTGGTGGCTCTGGCGGGGGGTGGTGGTCAACTGGGATGGGGCGATCTCCCCGTGCTGTACGATCGCGGATAAAACCACCGATTTCGCGCTGTTTGACCAAGATTTTAAAAGGGTTTGGAACAATCCTCACTACCAAGCGGCCCGGCAACTTTTTACCGGTGACAAGAGAGCTTCGGGACTAAAAACAGTTTGTCATGATTGCGGCGTGGTCAGGTACAGCCAATGAAAGTAGTGCTGGTTGCCCCGCCGATTCCGACCATAACGACCAGTAATTCACCGTCTGTCGGATTGGCTTATTTGGCTGCGGTTTTGTTGCAACTTGGTGCGGAAGTTGAGATCATCTCGTCCGCAGCGGAAGGCCTGGACGCAAAGGCCACAGCCGCAAAAGTGCTTTCTGCGCGGCCGGATATCTTGGGTTTTTCGATCTCAACGCCGGCTGTTAATAATTCGCTTAAGATCATTAAAGATATAATTAGCAAAAACAACGGCATTAAGATCATTGTTGGCGGGCCACACCCAACCTTGTTTCCCGATGAGTTCCTCGATCACGGAGCCGATGTTGTCGTCCGGGGCGAAGGGGAAAAAACATTTGCAGTGCTCTATACGGCTTTTGAGGGCGGCGGCAGCCTGGCCGCGATCAATGGGATATCCTATAAAAATGAGGGGCGGACTGTCCATCGCTCTGACCAAGAGCTGATTGCAAACCTCGATTCCCTCCCATTCCCCGTCTGGGAACTATTTCATCTTGAGCGTTTCAAGAACGATTTCCGGAAAAACGTTTTTATTTTGCCGATTGTTTCTTCCCGGGGTTGCCCGGCCTGCTGCGCTTTTTGCTATAAAGGGATTTTTGGCAGCCGTTTCCGGGCCCGCAGTCCGCAAAATGTCGTCGCGGAGATCAACTACCTGATCGATAGGTTCCGGATCGAGGAGTTTGCGATCATCGACGACAATTTTACTGCGGAGCCCAAAAGAGCGATAGCGATCTGTGACCTGATCATGGCGAAGAAGATAAAGATACCCTGGTCCTTGCCGGCCGGCATCAGGGTTCCCAATGTTTCGCTCGAACTGCTAAAAAAACTAAAGGCCGCCGGCTGTTATCGTGTTGCCCTTGGTGTGGAATCGGGAAACCAACAGATCCTTAATTCGATTAATAAGGGAATCACTCTTGAACAAGTCCGCAAAGCCGTTAAATTATTTAAAGAAGCCGGACTGGAGTCGGTCGCTAATTATATGATCGGCAACCTCGAAGAGACCGAAGCGGCTGTCGAACAGACGATAAAATTGGCCATTGAACTCGACACAGACTATGTGCAGTTTGCCAAAGCGATCCCTTACCCTGGGACAAAAATGTACGAACAATTGAAAAAAGAGGGGCGGATCATCGCCGGATCCTGGGATAATTACGACCCCTTCCTAAACTCTAAACCGATCTTCCGGCACAAAAATCTCACCAATAACCAGATCAATGCCAAGTACCGCGAAGCATATCGTCGCTTTTATTTCCGGCCCAGTTATTTGTTGAAGCGTTTAATGCGTATCCGGTCCTTGGAAGATCTTGGCTTGGTTAGGAATGGATTAAAATTGTTTCGTAATATCCTGAACAAGGACAGCAAATGAGATGATTACCAAAGCGCATACCTTCGCGATCGTCGCTTACAATGATTCCCCTTTCTTGGAAGATTGCATACAGTCTCTGCTCAAACAAACGGTTAAAAGCGAGATTTATGTCTGTGCGGCAGTTTCTTCCGATTATTTAAAACTGATCACGGCAAAATACGGCCTCCCTTTATTGGTCAATAGTTTTGGAGGGGGGATCGCTGCCGACTGGTCTTTCGCCTATGATCAATGCGCGACCGATTTTATCACTTTGGCGCACCAGGACGATATCTATCTGAACCGGTACACTGAATCATGTTTACGGGCGGTCAAAGGGAGGGAAGGAGTCAATCTGATCACCTTTACCGATTATGCTGAATTACCGACTAACGGAAAGATCCGAAGCTGGGGACCGGTCTTTATCCTAAAAAGAATAGGTCTCCTTCCTTTTTTGGTCGGGCAGACAATCACCGCCGGCTTTCTTAAAAGATCGATTTTGGCCTTCGGCAATCCGATCGCTTGCCCAACTGTGATGTATAATAAAGGCAAGATCGGTAAGTTCAGGTTTAATGATAAATATCTATGTAGTTTGGATTGGGAATCCTGGATCAGGCTAAGCAGGATTGAGGGCGGTTTTAGCTATGTCAATAAAAAACTATTATGGCATCGGATATATGAAAGGTCGCAATCGTCTATGCTGACTAGGGACAGAACGCGGCACCATGAAGAGCAGGAACTACTGGCAGGCCTCTGGCCGCGGCCGCTGGCGGTTTTGTTGGCAAATCTGCATTATTTC
Organism: candidate division WOR-1 bacterium RIFOXYB2_FULL_46_45; assembly: GCA_001771585.1. Taxonomy (GTDB): domain Bacteria; phylum Margulisbacteria; class WOR-1; order XYC2-FULL-46-14; family XYC2-FULL-46-14; genus XYC2-FULL-46-14. The sequence continues at coordinate 215,262 of MEUE01000001.1, read as the reverse complement.
CTGGCCGCTGGTCCTAAGGATAAGAGTTAATTATGGCAAAGGTAATGCTTATCTCTCCACCATATATTGACCTCTATGGGGGATTAAACGGGGCAGCCGGACGTTATTTCCCTTTGGGTCTTGGTTATATTGCCTCTTATTTACAAAAATACGGCGGCCACGATGTCAGTTTATTTGAGATGGACGCCCAACAATTAAGTTGCGACGGGATGGTAAGGAATATTCAAACCGCCAAACCCGACATCATTGGACTGACCTGTTCAACGCCTAATTTTGTCAGAGCGGTCGAGCTCGCCCGGCGGATAAAAGCGGTGTCAAACGCCAAGATAGTCCTGGGCGGAGTTCACGCTTCGGCTCTGCCGCAATATATTATCGAAAAATATTCGGACTGTTTTGACTGCCTAGTCAAAGGGGAGGGCGAGATAACCATGCTCGAGCTGGTTGACGCTTGCCAGAACAATAAGCCGATCAAAGGCATACCCGGAGTTATTTTTAAACCGGGTGAAACTGCCGTTTGCAATGAAGAGCGCCCTTTTATCGAAGACCTAGATATCCTTCCTTTTCCGGCGCGAGAGCTGATAGACCCGTCTCTTTTTTGGCCCAATATGCACAACGCCAGGTATAAGGAATCTTTTTCTGTCTTGACTAGTCGTGGCTGCCCGTTCAACTGTAGTTTTTGCGCTTCGCGGATCATCTCAGGCCGGAAATATCGGACGCACTCCGCGGAATATGTCCTGTCTGAAATAGAAATGCTAAAAAAAGATTACGGAGCGAAACAATTGCTAATCACTGACGATACCTTTACCATGAACCGGGTGCGGCTCGAAAAAATCTGTCGGGGGATGATCGATAAGAGGCTCGGCCTGAAATGGTTCTGTTTTTCACAGGTCAATACTGTTGATAAAGAAACGCTTGTTTTAATGAAAAAAGCGGGCTGTTATAATATTGGTTTCGGGGTTGAATCAGCCAACAAGGAAACCCTGGCCTCTATGGGCAAACCGATTAATCCGGAAGAAGCGGCCAAGACCATTAAACTGGCCAATAAGCTTGGGTTCAAGACCCAGGCGTTCTATGTCCTTGGCGCGTTGAATGAGACCGAAGCGCAGGCTGAAAGTACAATCGAATTCTCAAAAAAGGTGTCGTCAACCTTGGCCTTTTATAATATGCTAGTTCCTTATCCTGGCACTAAGGATTTTGAGCGTTATTTCCCGTCTGCCGATCTTGCGAGAATCAAATGGGATGATTTTGTCGCCATCGGGGATAATTGCGTGATTGAACAATCCTCATCCCCTTCATATGACATTAAAAAACTTATTGGCAAGGCATATTTTCAATATTATATCGATCCCTTAAGAGTTTTAAGAATATTACTCAAGATCAGGACATTCTACGAATTTGGCAACTATCTCAAAGGTGGAATAAGTTTATTCGGCCAAATATTTAATTGGTCCAGAGGCCGGTCAGGGAAAATGGAGAGTCATGCCTAGAACACTGGTGATCGTGCCTGCCTATGTGGTAAACGATGGCTCGATGAATACGACCGCGGAGATCGTAAGGACTATTGGGAGGGGAATTATTTCCCATCTGATCAATTTTGGCATCGGAGCGGAGATTCAGACTGGACTCAACTCCCATTGCCTTAAAGCGACGAATTGCTTCATTAGAAAATAAATTCTTTGGCAGAAATAAGGAAAAAACTTACAAATAGTCAGTATTTTGCTTTAAGGAACAGATTTAAAAAGACAGTCTTAATGAAACGGTTTGGATTCCTGATAAAGGCTAACCCAAAAGAACGGATCAACCAGACGATCCTCATCGGGTCCACCATATTCCTTATAAATAATCGTTTGACATACCGTTCCATTTCGTCAAGGCCGGTAAAACTATCAATCTTGACCCAGGGCGTTGGCCCGCTGCCATCCCAATTGCCAACCAGCTGGCCGGATTTTTTCGCTTCGTTGTATGCTTTGGTGTTCGGTAGCGGCGTGAATAAGTGGAAGCGAATCGCGGTCGGCTTTGCTTTTTGCACAAATTTTTCAGTTTCCTTTAGTGTCGTTTTCGTTTCACCGGGATAGAAGAGAACAATGTCGGCAAAACAGTTCAAGCCGGCTCTTTTCGCCATTTCGCAGGCGGCCAGGTTTTGCTCCACCGTAGTTTGCTTGTTAAAGGCATTAAGCATTTTTTGTGAGCCCGATTCCAGCCCATAGACGATAGTGGTGACTCCGGCTTGTTTCATCTTCTTCAGCAATTCATCGTCAACAACATTGACCCGGCTACGCACCCTAAAATTACAGCGATAATTCTTTTTAATCAATGCATCCAAAACTTCAACACATCGGCTTCTTTCAATTGTAAAAGAATCATCCATTATCTGAATATTTACAGGGGCAATGTTTTTGATGACCCAATCAATTTCTTTTAAAACGTTTTCGGGCGACCTTGCTCTATATTTATTGCATACCTTAAAACAAAAATTGCATTGAAAGGGACATCCTCTGCTGGTCATTACAATATCGAGGGGGGAGCCATAAAACAGATCGCCGTATGTGCCATTGCGATAGTTTTGTATAACATTTTCTCTGTCTGGAAAAGGAAGGGAGTCTAAATTAGTAACAATATCTCCATTTTCACAGTGGTAAATTTTTCCTCCCGATCTAAAAGAAATACCTTTAACTTTATGTAAGTCTTTATTTTTCAATAAACCTTGAATAAGTTCATAAAAAATCAATTCACTTTCACCGCGGGTAATAATGTCGCAATCAGGGATTTGTTCCAGAGTTTCTTGGGGCATTGCTGTGGGATGAGGTCCCCCTAAAACGATAAGTGCCGAATTAAAGGCCATTTTGAATAATTTGCATAATATAGCTGTTTCTTTTATCTCGCAACTGAAAAGTGTCATTCCGATAATATCGGGAGCATGGTTTTTTATATCTTGTAACAACTCTTGAATATACGGGTTTTCTTTGCATATGTTTTTAATTAGTATTTTATTAATGCATTTGTCGAGTATTTTAACATCTATATATTTTGACTTTAGATATGAAGAAAGATACATAAGAGACATAGGTGGAGATATGCCTTCCGCAGGGACAACAAATACCCGAACTAACAATACTTTCATATGTTATAATTATATACTAGCTTATAGGAGATTTAAAATAAAGTATTATATTGCTCCCCCCCTAGAAATATACGTAGGCGAGAGTGGAAATTGCTACCAGGAACCAAAAATAACAAGCAAAACCTACGCCGAGTACAATTATCTTCGACCAGGGATTGCTTCTTATGTTAAATCAATCCATTTTGATGTGGCCCTTAAACTTGTGCGACAATTCTTTTATCGCTGTAATGTGATTGATTTTGGTTGTGCTGATGGGGTCTTTTTGCCTTCGCTGTCAAAGTATTTTAATCTCGTTTGTGGGGTTGATAAAAATCCAAACTTTATTAAAATCGCGCAAAAACTAGTTGATATGTCGGCCCTTAGCAATGTCAAATTAATTTGCAATGAAAAGCATAATATCGTCGAAATAAAAAGGCAATTAGCCGATGAGAAATATAATTTATTATTTCTTTTGGAAATCATAGAACATGTAGGCAGAAAAGAGGATTTGTATGCATCAAAAGTTGAATTCATTGAACAACTTTTTGCTTTGATTGATGAAGAGGGTATTATAGTGATTTCTGTGCCTAAAATGGTTGGGATTGCTTTCTTGATGCAGCGTATTGCATTGGCGTTGTTTGGCTTATATCGATCGCCAATGTCAATAAGCAATATAGTTAAAGCTTCCTTTTTTAATAACACATCGGATTTGGAGAGACAATGGAAGGGGGAACATGAAGGATTCAATCATAAGAAACTGGAAAACCATCTTGGAAAGAATTTTAATATATTAAAAAAAAGAAATTTGCTGTTTCAAGTTATATATGTCATCAAAAGAAATCCTGTTAAACAAGCCAAATAATGGAAGGATGTTGCTGCCCGCTTGTGGTGGAGAGTTAAGTAATTTTATGGTATTGTTGTAACAAATTGAGAGGAATTTGCCAATGGATAAACTGTTAATTATTGTCCCCGCTTTTAACGAGGAAGAAAGCATTATCAGGGTAATTGAGGAAGTAAAAAATGTTGGTTTGTCCAATGACCTTGTAGTTATTAACGATTGTTCAACTGACAAGACCGAAGAGTTAATAAGAAATCTGGAGATTAATATCGTATCGCATCCGGTTAACTTAGGTGCTGGCGCAGCTATCCAGACTGGCTTGAAATACGCACAAATAAACAATTATGATTTAATGGTTGTTGTTGACGGGGATGGCCAGCATGATCCGAAAGAAATACCGAAAATGGTTGTTGCACTGAAAGAAAACCTTGCTGATGTGGCGGTTGGATCAAGGTTTTTAACAAATGGACAAAGTGGTAAGCAGAAAATCCATTGGGCGCGGCAAATAGGAATAAAAATATTTTCTGTTCTTTTGTCGCTGATTGTTCGCTCTAAAATAACCGATACCACTTCAGGATTTAGAGCTTTTAATAAGAGAGCGATTAAATTTTTGGCACATGAAATGCCGGCCGATTTTCCCGATGCGGATATGCTTTTGTCATTGATTTTTGCCGGCTTTAAGATAATCGAGGTGCCAGTAAATATGCGAGAGCGAATAGGTGGTCGCTCAATGTATTCCGGATTAAGATCTGTTTATTATCCGTTTAAGCTTACTATTGCTATTTTAGCTGTTTTGTTGAAATCTTTTTTAGAAAGGAGAAAATAGAAAAATGTCAATCCGAGTTCAATTGGCAATTGTGGTACTTGCGCTATTGCTTTTAGGATTTATATTTGATCTTCTAAGGCGCAAAAAGATCAGCGAAGCTATTACTTTATGGTGGTTATTTATTATAATATTGATGATCTTTCTTACACTCAATCAGGACTTTTTAAGTAGGATCAAAGATGTTTTTGGAGTAGCTTTGCCATTCTCGGTATTGCTTTTGTTTAGCTCGTGCTTTATCCTGGTAATGTTGATATATTTTTCGATGAAAATATCTGTTTTATCCATACAAATCAAAGATATTGCACAAGAATTCGCAATATTTAAAGCGGTGGCGTCTGAAAATCAGAATAAAAAGGAGCAGCAATCGGCAAAATGAAAAAAGCATTTATTACTGGGATCACTGGTCAGGATGGTTCTTATCTGGCTGAGTTTTTATTAGTCAAGGGGTACGAGGTTTACGGTGCTATGCGGCGGGCTTCGGTTTTTAACACAGAAAGGATTGATCATATTCTGCATCAAATTAAGGTTTATCATGCAGACTTAACAGATTCTTCTTGTCTTAGCCGTTTGATAGAAAAAATACGGCCGGATGAGATTTATAATTTAGGCGCCCAATCACATGTTAAGGTTTCATTTGATGTGCCGGAATATACCGCGGAAACTGATGCGATTGGAACACTTCGTTTGCTTGACGCGATCAAAGAATCTGGGGTTAAAACAAAATTTTATCAGGCATCCACCAGTGAAATGTTTGGAGGATTTTCCGAAACTGTTCCGCAAAACGAAAAAACTCCCTTTCACCCTCGCAGCCCTTATGGTGTGGCCAAGCTTTACGCGCATTGGATTACCGTTAATTATCGCGAAGCTTATAAGCTTTTTGCGTGTAGCGGCATTCTATTTAACCATGAATCTCCCAGAAGAGGCCGGACTTTTGTTACACGCAAGATTACAGAAGCTGTTTCAAAAATAAAAAATGGCCTTCAGGAAAAGCTTCTTTTAGGAAATCTCAATGCCAAACGCGATTGGGGATACGCGCCTGATTATGTGGAGGCTATGTGGTTGATGTTGCAAGCAGATCGGCCTGATGATTATGTGATTGCAACAGGGGAAACTCATACAGTTAAAGAGTTTTGTGAGAGGGCTTTTGCCGAGATTGGAATAGAATTAGTCTGGAAGGGTAAGGGGGTAGATGAAAAAGGGGTTAATTGCGCAAATGGAAAGGTTTTAGTTGAAATTGATCCGCAATATTTTCGACCATCTGAAGTTGATTTTTTATTGGGTGATTCAAGTAAAGCAAATAGTAAGCTAGGTTGGAAGCCCAAGGTAAAATTTGACGAATTGGTAAGGATAATGGTTCGAGAAGACTTAAAATTAATAGAAAACAAAAAAGATGTATACTAATGCGAAACATTTATCCATTTGTCTTATCAACCACAACTCTCAAGAATTAACCACCAACTGCCTCCGCTCCATCTACGACAAAACAAAGTTGTTATCATTTGAGATAATCCTAGTCGACAACAATTCTACCGACGGTAGTCGTGAGTCGATTAAAAAGGCATTTTCCCAAGTAAAAATCATTGCGAATAAACAAAACAAAGGCTTTGCTTATGCCAATAATCAGGCAATAAGAATGGCTGTGGGTAAATACGTAATTTTACTAAATAACGATACCATCTTAAAAAACGATGCTTTGGATAAAATGGTTGCCTTTATGGAGGCTAATCCCAAAGTTGGCGCGCTTACTTGTAAACTTTATGATGCCGATGGAAAAACAATTCAACGTAATTGCCGTACTTTCCCAACTCCCTGGGGGACCATGTTTGGCAGGGCTTCTCTTTTAACTAAATTATTCCCAAATAACCCTTGGTCTTCCAAAAACCTGCTTTCAAATTGGAATTATGATTCTATCCGTGAAATCGACTGGGCTTCCGGTGCGGCATTGATGGTTAGAAAATCCGTAATTGATCAAGTAGGGATGTTGGACGATAAAAACTTTTTTATCTATTGGGAAGACACCGACTGGTGTAAAAGGATCCATGACGCGGGTTGGAAAATCTGTTTTATCCCCGAGGCCGAAATTATACATTTTACCGGTAAAGGCGGCGGAAAAAGGGGCTTGTTTTTATCAAATTTGATGATTTATCAGATGCATAAATCGGCCTATAATTATTTCAGAAAACATTATTTGAAATCTTGGCTGAATCCAATGACCACCGTTACTTTTTTTGGATTTATTGTCTTAACAAGCTTGAAAATAATATTAAATAGCATTAAGATAACATGCAAGCGGAGGTAGGAATGAAACTTCTAATCGCCGGCGGCGCGGGCTACATCGGTTCCGTCCTTGTCCCAGCTCTTTTGGAACACAATTATGAAGTCGATGTCATTGATCTTTTTTGGTTTGGGAACCATCTCCCAAAACAGGTCAAAATAATCAAAAAGAATCTTTTCGATTGCCATGAAGCGGATTTGAAAGATTATGACCGGGTTATTTTTCTGGCCGGTCTTTCAAACGACCCTATGGCCGAATTTAATCCGGTTAGAAATTTTATTGACAACGGGGCACTCCCTTCTTATCTTGCCTACCGGGCCAAAAACGCGGGAGTAAAAAGATTTATTTACGCCTCTTCCTGTTCGGTCTATGGGTATGCTCAGGATCACCTGTACCTCGAAACCGATCCGGTCACCTGCGATTATCCTTACGGCATTTCAAAACTTCAGGGAGAGCGGGGGGCGCTTCAAATGATCAGGGACGGTTTTTCGGTAATCGCCTTGCGCCAGGGGACGGTCTCCGGACATAGCCCCCGCATGCGGATGGATTTAATCGTCAATACCATGTTCAAATCGGCCATGACCTCGGGTAAAATCACGGTAAACAACGCTGCGATCTGGCGGCCGGTCTATGATGTCAGGGATTGCGTTGAGGCCTATTTGCGGGCGATCCAGGCGGATGACGGCATAAGCGGCATCTTTAATGTTTGTTCCGGAAATTTTACCGTTGGCGCGGTGGCCGATCTGGTCAAGGAGGAGGTAGAAGCGTTGTCCGGCAAAAAAATTCAAATTGAGATAAAAAATATCGATGATTTTCGCAACTACAAAGTTTCAATTGAAAAAGCCAAAATAGAGCTGGGCTTTGATCCGCGCTATTCCATCAAAGATATTGTTCTTGATCTTTATAACCATCGGGATTCTTACGGTGATTATGAAAAAGACGAATTTTATAATATTCGCGTGTTTAAAAAATTAAAATAATGGAACAATTAATTTGCTTTTTTATAGCCCTAATCTTGTCTCTCTCCTTAACCCCATTGGCTAAATTGCTGGCCAGAAGGATAAATGTCCTCGACCACCCCAACCACCGCAAGATCCATGATAAACCGATCCCGCTAATGGGTGGTATGGCCATCTTCTTGTCCTCGTCCTTGTCCTTGTTGTTTTTTGCCCCCAAAACACCGGAGTTGCTTTGGATCTTGTTTTTTGGCCTGATCTTTATCCTCTTTGGTTTTTTGGACGATGCCGGAATAAAAATTAGAGCCAGGATCAAGATCTGGTCGCATTTGGTGTTTGCGCTCTTGTTTGTTCACTTGACCGGAATCGGGGTCTTTTTGTTTCCCTGGTGGTGGTTTAATTTAATCCTTTCCGCCTGCTTTATCACCTTTATGACCAATTCTTTTAATATGCTTGACGGCATGGACGGTCTTGTATCCGGGGTCGCCTTTTTTGCCGGCTTATCTTTTTTTGTTCTGGGTCTAAGCAACAACTTGTCCGATGTCGCGATTCTTTCAATTGCCCTTGCCGGAGCTTGTCTGGGATTTTTAAAATATAATTTCAACCCCGCCTCCATATTTCTGGGGGAAGAGGGCTCCACCTTTATCGGCTTTATCCTGGCGACCATTGCCATGAAATTAAAAATCTTCAGCCTATGGAATATTGCGCTGGTCTTGAATATTCCCCGCCTCCAATTTGTCTCTTTTATTGTTCCCCTGATAATTCTGGGGATTCCAATTTTTGATACTTTTTTTGTCTTTTCCAATCGCCTTTTGCATAATTTAAAAATGAGCACTCCGGGAAAGGACCATTCTCATCACCGGATCCATCTGATGGGACTATCCCAAAAGATGACCGTTCTAACCCTTTACGCCGTCCAGATTGTTCTGGGCGCGATCGCCTTGTCGATGGTTACCGCCAGCCTGGTCCAGTTTTTTTCTTTGATTATTATTGTAATAACATTGGCCGTCTTCGCTTGCGTTTTTCTACTGCGGGTCAAGGTCTATACGTAGCTTTGCACTTTGAGTTTTGCACTTTTTCCATGCTATAATTAACAAATAATGCACAGAAAAATTATCATCGTCGGCGCCGGGCCGATCGGATGCTACCTCGGACAACTCTTAAAATCCTACGGATTTTCTCCTCTATTGCTTGAAGAACACGCCGAAGTCGGCCGTCCGGTCGCTTGCGCCGGGATTTTGGGGAAAGATGTCTTCAAGCATTCCCAAATTCCGCTCTCAAAAAAATCGATCATCAATGTCATCGACGGCGCCAAAGTGCAGTTTAAAAACTCCGCCTTTCTTTTGAAACGCGACGGGGTCGCCTATATCGTCAAGCGGGATATCTTTGACCAGGAATTGAGTCACGGGTTAAACATCGAATTTAACACCCGCTTCGAGGGTGCGGAAAAAAACGGCCCCGGCTACAATGTCAAAACCAATAACGGAGAATATTATACCGATCTTTTAATCGGAGCGGACGGACCGCACTCCAAAGTCAGGAATCAGCTCGGGTTCTCTTCCGCCCTCAAAATTTACCGCGGACTGCAATACAGGATAAAAAAAGAGATCCCGGATCGCGATCGAGTTGAAGTAATTTACAGCAAGCCCTTTTCCCTCTTCACTTGGGTTATCCCGGAAGGGAACGGGGTAATCAGGGTTGGGACGATGGCGGAGAACCCATATCAAGAACTGGAGAATTTTATCAAAGAACGCCGGATCGATGGAGAGATAATTGAAAGGAATGCCGGACCGATCCCGATCGGGACCTCGGACCTGGTTTTTGAAAACAACGCCGCCTTGGTCGGCGACGCCGGCTGTCAGCTCAAGCCGATCACCTCCGGCGGGATCTATTACGGCATGCGCGGGGCGGAGCATCTTGCGCGGGCGATCAAGGACGGGAACCTGAAGCAATATGAGACCGACTGGCAGGAAGCGTACGGGCAGGAGGTAAAATTCTGCCTTATGCTGAGGAGCCTAACCGAGGGACTGGGGGAGGATGTTCTGCTCAAGCTTTTTAATTATCTCAAAGACAATGTGCACCTGGTTGAGAAGATCGGAGATTTTGAGAACCACTCGTCAATCGCCTGGAGCTTGATGTCCAATTTTAAAACCTATTCGACAATCGGGACACTGATTATGGGAGTTTTGAAGCGCCCGCAAGTATTGATGAAGGCTTTGCAGAGAAAATGAAAAAGATATCTTTTCAGGATATTATAGCAACCTTAAATCGCTATTGGTCCGGCGAGGGTTGTGTCATCCGCCAGCCGTACGATGTGGAAAAAGGGGCGGCGACGATGTCTCCCGCCACTTTTTTCGGGGCGCTCGGTCCCAAGCCGACCAAGGTTGCCTATATCGACCCGGTCCGCCGGCCGACCGACGGGAGATATGGAGAGAATCCGAACCGCCTCTTCCATTATTTTCAGTACCAGGTCCTTCTAAAACCGTCGCCGCTTAATGTTCAGGAGTTATATTTGAATTCACTTCGCGCGATTGGGATTGAGCCCTCCCATCACGATGTCCGTTTTGTCGAAGATAACTGGGAATCGCCCGCCTTGGGAGCATGGGGGACCGGATGGGAGGTCTGGGCGGAGGGGATGGAAGTTACCCAGTTTACCTATTTTCAGGAGTGCGGCGGCTTCCCCTGCAAGCCGGTTTCCGTCGAATTGACCTACGGGCTGGAGCGGCTGGCGATGTTTATCCAAAAGGTCAATTCGGTTTATGATATTGAGTGGACGAAGGGGGTCAAATACGGCGATATTTATTTGCGGCAGGAGCAGGAACATTCGAAATATAATTTTGAAGAGGCGGATATCGCCGCTTTGCAGAATCTGTTTGCTATTTTTGAAACGGAGGCGATTCGGCTTTTGAAGAAGAATCTGGTTCTTCCCGCCTATGATTATATTCTAAAATGCTCCCACTATTTTAACATCCTGGATGCTCGCGGGGCTCTTTCGGTGGCGGAGCGGATGCAGCATCTTTTGAAGATTAGGAAGATGGCCAAATGGGCCGCCAAAGTTTACTTGGGAGAGGGGATCCAAGGCGTAGGCGCAGGCATAGGCACAGGTAAGGCATAGGAAAGGAAGAAATGGAATCGGAACCTGAGACTGAAGTCTCGGTTCCTGTCGGGGGCCCGCGAAAATAAATTTTCGCACCCGAGGTAAATATGTTATATCATTATGTTTTTAATACGTATAAAAGAAAAAACTCACTGGATGGTGAAATGAAGAAATTCATTAAGGGGATATCCGCGAGGCGCTTTTTTCAGGAGTATCCGTCAAATAGGGAAGGAGAAGACAAAAGGTATTCCCAGGGTGCCCCGATTTCAATCGGGGCGGGAGCCCGTTAATGGAACCGCGAATTTATTCGCAGGTTCGCAACAAAAAAATGAACAACCTACTTCTCGAAATAGTATGTGAAGAAATTCCGGCCAGGTTTATGCCGGCGTTGATTGAGGATTTGAAGAATAAAAGCGCGCAGGAGCTTTCAGCCGCGCGGATAGCGTATTCCAAAATAGAAACTTTCGGCACCTGCCGCCGGCTGGTCTTATCCGTTGAGGCTTTAGCCCCAAAACAGGAAGATCTGGTCTCCGAAATGAAAGGTCCTCCCTTTGAGCTTGCCGAGCGCGCGGCGGCCGGTTTTGCCAGATCGGCCGGGGTTGATGTAAACAAGCTGGTCACCAAAGATTTTAACGGCAAAAAATATCTGGTCGCAAAGATCAGCAGGAAGGGGGAGGCAACGGAGGGGGTTTTAAAGCAGCTTCTCCCTCATATCATCTCTTCCCTTTATCTTCCGATCTCAATGCGCTGGGGGGATTTGGATTTCCGTTTCATCCGTCCGATCCACCGGATTACGGCTTTTTATGGAAAAAAGGCGGTTAGGTTTGAGCTGGCAGGGGTCAAATCGGAGAGCGCAAAGCGTAAAGTGCAAAGTGCAAAAATAATTGTAGATCAAAACAATCGAAAAGAATTGATTAGAAAATTAATACAAAAAGCCGAAAAGCACGTCTTAATAGACGAAGAACTTTTAAATGAAGTAAATTACCTGGTTGAGTATCCTTCGGTTCTGGTCGGAAAGTTTAAGGCGGAATATCTCAAATTGCCCCGTGAAGTGCTGATCACTTCAATGAAAAAAAACCAAAGGTACTTTCCGGTAACGATAGGTCGCGACCTGTCGTTGGAACCGCGCTTTGTCGTTGTAACCGACGGGGCCGCTAAAAAATATCACAAGAATATCCGGGCGGGGAATGAAAAAGTCCTCTCGGCACGCCTGGAAGATGCCCGTTTCTTTTTTGAGGAAGATCTCAAGATACCGTTAAAAGACCGGATTGCCGACCTGAAAAAGATCTCTTTTTTTGAAAAACTGGGGAACATGGAAGAGAAGACCGAAAGGATTAAAAAACTTGCCGAATTTATCGTAAAATCAACAAAAATAGATCATGGGAAAATCCCCGCGATTAATCGGATCGCCGCCCTTTGCAAGGCCGATTTAACGACCAAGATGGTCTTTGAATTTCCCGAACTGCAGGGAGTGATGGGGCGCGAATACGCTCTTTTAGGCGGTGAATCGCCGGTCGTTGCGGAAGGAATCCTGGAGCATTATTCCGTCCACCCGAAATCAATTGAAGGTGCGGTGGTCGGCCTGGCAGACAAGCTTGATACTTTGGTCGGCTGTTTTTCAATCGGCTACGAGCCGTCCGGTTCAACCGATCCGTACGGCTTGCGGCGGGCGGCACAGGGGGTCATTTCCACGATTTTAGACCATAAGATTCCATTAGGACTTGAAGAGATCGCCCCGGCGGCGGTACTCAATTTTATCGCGGTGCGGCTAAAGAATCTACTTTTGGAGAAGGGATACAAACACGACATAGTCGATGCCGCCTTGTCCGGCTTCAACGATATACTGGATGCTTCACTCCGCGCGGAAGCGCTTCAGAAAACCAGGAATGCTTCCTGGTTTGAGGGGGTGCGGATGTCGGGAGACCGGGTCAAGCGGATCAGCAAAGAGGCCTCACGGGAACAGGTTAAGGAACACGATCTTACCGATGTCGAGGAAAAAGCCCTCTACGAAGCGTATATGAAAATTAACTGGGAAGTTGAAGAGGCAATCAACAACAACCGTTATATTGACGCGATAAAAAAACTGGCCGATTTAACCGAGCCGGTTACACTCTTTTTCGACAAGGTCCTGGTGATGCATAAGGACGAGCGCCTCAAGGTGAATCGCCTGGCTTTGCTGAAATCAATCTCGAGTTTATATCTAAGAATTGCTGATTTTGGGAGACTCACCCCCTAACCCCCTCTCTATTCTAGAGAGGGGGAAAAGTAGCAAAGGGGAAAGTCCCTCTCTTGAAAAGAGAGGGATTTAGGGTGAGTTAGTTTCATGCAAGTTTTCTAGGGCTTCCTCCGATAGACATATGAAAGGTGATCCCGCTAGACGGGACAGGAGGAAAAACCCGATGAAAAGAGTTATATTAATAACCGGACTGATGGTTCTAATTCTTGTTTCAAGCGTTTCCGCTTTTATTGCCAACGATCCAACCTCTCAAATCCAAAACGCCCGCGTAATAGCGCTCGGTAAGGCCTATGTCGGCCTTGGGGACGATGCCGCCGCGGCCTATTCGAACCCGGCCGGAATAGCCAATATTGAAAAGCTCCAAGTATCATCTATGTTCGGCCGTTTTATGGAAGATTATTCATATACATCTATTAACGGCGTTTATCCGACCAAGTACGGCGTGTTTGGTTTGGGTTATGCCGGTTCGGGCATCGAAGGGGCTCCGGTGACCAGGATTAAGCCCGGAACCGAAAGCGACCCGGTTTATGAAGTTGATAGCGCGGCCGGGACAATGGGGAATACCAACAATGTCCTTCTTTTATCCTATGGTTCGGACCTTAACCGCAGCGATGTTTCGGTCGGAGCGAATTTAAAATTATTCTCAACCAACCTGATCGGAGGCGGAATCAGCGACGGCAACGGGTCCGGTATGGATCTTGACCTTGGCGTACAAGCCCGGCCGAGAGATTTCTTAAAATTAGGTATCGTTGGCCGCAATATACTCCCCGCCTCTTTGGGGGGAAAGCTTGCTTATCCCGGCGGACACGACGAGAGTTTTCCTGCCAGCCTCGTTTACGGTGCTTCGTTCAAAGTGCTGGGGGATCGCGGCCTGCGCGAATTTAAGGGGCAGGAGCTGATTGTCGCCTGTGATATCAACTCGAGTGTTTCACAAAAAAATCCGTCAACTTTACATCTTGGTATTGAATACTCTCCGATCCCGTTAATCGCGCTTAGAGTCGGTTTGGACCAAAACAACCTGACCGGCGGTATCGGTTTAAATGTGAAGGGATTTAGATTCGACTATGCCTATCATCAATTCGAAGCGGCTCCGGGGATGAGCAACAACTATTTCTCGATTTCATATGGACTGCCGGTTGCGGAGGCCAGGAAAGAGTTGGTTGAACCGGCCAAGCCGTTGGAATTAATCAGATTTAAGGACGTTCCCGAAAATCACTGGGCCTATAACCAGATCTCGCTCCTGGCGACTCAGGGGATCATCAAAGGGTACCCGGACGGCAATTTCAGGCCGGAAGGGAAGATCAACCGTTCGGAGATCGCGACGGTTTTGGTTCGCACCGCGGATGTCAAAGTCCAGAAAGGGAAGCATCTTTTTTCGGATGTCTCTCCCAAGAGCTGGGCCTATGACCAGATCTTTACGGCGGCGAGTGTCGGCTATGTGAACGGTTATCCCGACGCGAGGTTCAAACCTCAAAAGGGGATTACCCGCGCCGAGGCGGTGACGACCGTCTCCAAGTTCGCGAACGTCGTGCCGGTGAAGTACAACAAAGAATACAAAGATATTAAGCCGAGCCACTGGGCGGCGGGCTATGTTGCCGGAGCGAAAACGGCCGGAATGCTCCAATACGTAACTTCGGACAAATTATCGCCGAACAGCTGGATCACGCGCGCGGAGGCGGTTGAGATTCTCTACCGCACTCAGACGGTCCAGGATGTGCTGGCAAAGGGAATATTAAAAGGACAAAAAACAGCGGTAGCTGTTAAGAAGTAGTAATTTAAATTAAAGGGGCGGGTTTGAAACCCGCCCGTACATATAAATTATAAAGGCCCTCTCTTTCGCAACACCTTTCATCGGGTAGTTCTCTTCAAAGAGGGGGCCGTTTCTTTTAGTGTGAGTGCCAGTGTGAGTAATTAGTCTTGATCTCAATACTCAAACTCACACTATTGCTCACACTTTTTTCTTATTCTTTCACAGATTGACAATCTCCCCCTTCCGTTCTATGATTATCACAACCAAATCAAGGAGGAAAATCATCATGAGAAAGTTTTTGTTGTCCCTTTTCGCGCTTCTGGTTTTTGTTTCCGTCTCCCATGCCGCGGTTCCGACCCAGATCAATGTCCAGGGGATTTTGAAGGATAGTTCGGGGAATCTTTTGGCGAACAAGACTTACAGTATAGTCTTTTCAATTTATAGCGCTTCAAGCGGCGGTTCCCCATTGTGGACCGAAACGCAGAGTGTTCCGGTGAAAGATGGAATTTACAATGTTCAAATTGGTTCAGTAAATACAGCCCTTGATACTACTACGGTATTTGACGGTAAAACCAGATATCTGGGCATTAAACTGGCGGATGAATCGACAGAAAAATCTCCTCGTATTGCATTGATTACCGTTCCCTACGCCTTCCGTGCCACAGTGGCGGATAGTGTGGTAACAAGCAGTGGAACTACCGGGAATGTTGTTGAGTTGGGGCCGACGAGTGAACAAAAAACCGCAAATCAATATGGAATAAATGTTAAATCAACTTATAAAGGTGGGGTTGGAATTTATGGTCAAGGCATGGATTATAGTACAGGGGTAAAAGGGCAAAGTGTAAACGGCAAAGGCGTTGAGGGAATAAGTACAAATGGTCAAGGGGGGTTTTTTCAGAGTTCTGGTGGGTACGGAGTAATAGGAATGGGAGATGTTGCTAGCGGTGTTTATGGATATAGTGCACAAGATAGTGCTGGATTTTTTGAATCAAATGGATCAACTGGTGTTGGGGTTTATGGGAAAGGAGCTGCAAAAGGCGGCTCTTTTGAGGCGACGGGGACGGGTGGGATTGGGGTTTATGGATATAGCAAAACCGGAGATGGAGTATTGGGTTGGGCAGGAGAAAGTATTGTTGGGGTAGCAAGAAAGAACGGTGTTTATGGTAAAAACGACCATGTTGAAGGAAAAGGTGTATATGGGAGAAGTGAAAATGGATTAGGTGTTGTTGGATATAGTCCTAATGGTACTGGGGTCTTGGGTAAAGGAGCTGTTTACGGCGGCTCTTTTGAGGCGACGGGGACGAATGGTGTTGGTATTTATGCTGTGGCAAAAGGTGTTGATGGATTTTCAGGATATTTTAGTGGAGGAAAGGGCTTAAAGATTGATACAGGCCCTCTTTATCTAGTTAATCCTGGAAGTGCTCCTCTAACGGTGAATCATGCTGGAGAACAAGGACAAATAGTTTATGATTCTCAATATTTATATATTTGTATTGTTGCAAATCAATGGAAAAGAGTTGCTTTGTCTTCATGGTAATAGGTATTGTTAGTTCATAAAACATTTTATATTTTTGGTATTCGTTTTTTGTCGTTTGGCCGAATAAGTGTTTAACGAGTAACAATTTAAAGCGAAGCTATATATGAATATACGTGAATCGGAAAAACTGGAGTTAAAATCTTCTTTTGCTGAATGGAAAGAGATAATAGAAACATTGGGGGCTTTTGCCAATAAAAACGGCGGCAAAATTATAATCGGCTTAAACGACAATGGCGACTTGTCCGGATTAGTAATCGGCAAAGGGACGCTGGAAGATATAATCAATAAAATAAAAAACCATTCCGATCCGGTCTTGTATCCTTCGGTAAACTTAAAAACCTTTGGTCCCGGCGAGATTGTCGAAATAGAAATTAAAGAGTCCGACAATAAGCCGGTTTTTGTTCTTGGCAGGGGCTATATTCGTATCGGAAAAACCAACCAAAAATTGTCGCAAGCGGAAATCCGGGACATGATAAAAAAATATTCTATTCCGGACTTTGATCAGCACAGCTTTAAATATCCACTTAAGCAGTTGGAGCTGGACGATAAAATTATTGCGCGAATGCCCGCGGGATATATAAAGAGAATCGGATTAACGAAAAAGAATAAGATTACCAACGCCGGCTACCTGTGTTTTGTAAAGCAAAATCGTTTGATGCCAAACGCGGTAATAAAAGCGGCAAGGTTCAAGGGCAACAATATGGTCAAGTTTATTGACATGAAGGATTTTGACGTAAATATATTGCGGGGAGTGGATGACGCCATTGATTTTATCAAAAGACATATCGACATGGAGGTGGTCATAAGAGGGAAATCCCGCAGGGAAGAAATCTGGGATTACTCCATAACCTCGTTGAGGGAAGCTATTACCAATGCCGTAGTCCATCGCGATTATGCCGATTCGGGCAATGTTCAGATCAGGATATTTGATAATCGGCTTGAGATTTGGAGCCCCGGCCTTTTACCGAAAGAACTAAACGTGACAAATTTATTACAGGAAAGCCGGTCAATTCCCAAAAACAGGATTATCGCGCAGGTGTTCCATGATGCCGAAATGATGGAGGGGTGGGGGACGGGGTTCCAGAGGATTGTTGAGGGGTGCAAAAAAAACGGGAACAGGGTTCCTCTTTTTCAAGAAAAAACAGGGGCATTTGTAGTTATATTTTTAAAAAGAATTAAAGGTGAGGGTGTAAATGGCGGTGCAAGTGAGGGTGTAAATGGCGGTGCAAGTGAGGGTGTAAATGGCGGTGCAAGTGAGGGTGTAAATGGCGGTGCAAGTGAGGGTGTAAATCTTCTATTCAAACACATTAAAAGTCATCCAGGCCAAAGGTCAGCCCAGATATCTAGAAGCTTAGCTAAGCCCAAAAGAACAATAGAGCGCTGGTTAAGTGATTTAAAAAAAGAAAACAAAATAGAATTTCAAGGCAGCAGTAAAACCGGCGGATATTTTTCCAGTGGAGGAGAATAAAATGAAAAAGATTTTTTGGTTCCTATTATTGTCGATTCTGATTGCCGTTCCCTCTTTTGCCGATAACACCTTTGTGGGAGAGCCGGCGATCGGGGAGCTTTCCGGAAATACGACGGTTCAATTGGGGCAAGCGTATCTAATTAAAAGCCAAGGAACGGCAGGCCAACCCGGATCCGGACCTGGAGGAACAGTTGTTGTTCCAACCATTACCGATATCTATGCCGGAAACAATCGCTATCATAAAAGCATGATCGACAAAGGTGAAAAGATTTATGTCGGCAAAGAGGTAAAAATCAAAGCGACCATTCAATCGGCCGACGGGATTTATACCGATCAAATTTACCTAACCCTCAATGAAAGTACCGGACCGACTCCGGCTCAAACCTTTCAGGTAACCGATAAAGATATTTCTTCAAAAACGGAAGCCAAGGGAACGGTCACCAAATGCGACATCATCTATTCCGTATCCGGACTGGGAACGGGAGACAATACCGTCGTGATAAAAGCGCAAAACAGCGGAGGAACAACCTCTGAAGTCCTCGCGCTAACGGTGGCGGAAGGATCGGGGATAGTCGGCGAAGTGGTCTTTTATCCGAGCCCTTTCTCAATCACCAAAAACGGGACCGCCTATATCCAATATACTCTGGCCGAAGCGCAGAGCAACATCATTTATATCACCGCGGTTAGCGGCAATATCGTAAAGAAGATAAACTGTCCCGCCAATTCGGAAGGCGGGAATGCCGGATTGAACCAGGTGCCCTGGGACGGTAAGGCCGATTCGGGGGAGCTTCTGGGGAACGGTATTTATGTCGGTACCGTTGTTTCTTCCGGAAAATTACTTAAGAAATTTAAATTTACAATTAAGGACTGATTTGAAACCCGCTTCAAATTTTGCTATAATGAATTAGTATGAGAATGTCGCGGTTGGTGGCGCCGACGCTTCGAGAAGATCCGGCGGAGGCGGAAGTGGCCTCTCACAAACTGATGCTCCGGGCGGGGATGATAAGGAAGGTCGCGGCCGGTGTCTATAACCTCTTACCCCTGGGATTCCGTGCAATCACAAAAGTAACCCAAATCGTCCGTGAAGAGATGCTCAATTCCGGCGCGCAGGAAGTCCTCATGCCGACCCTCCTTCCAAAAGAGATCTGGGAAGAATCGGGGCGCTGGGGAGAATACGGCAAGGAACTTTTCAGGATTTCCGACCGCCACGAACACGAATTCTGCCTCGGCCCGACCCACGAAGAAATCATTACCTCCCTTGCCCGCGACGCGGTCAAGTCGTACCAAAAGCTCCCGGTCACCCTTTTCCAGATCCAAACCAAATTCCGCGACGAGATCCGCCCGCGCTTCGGCGTCATGCGGAGCCGGGAATTTATTATGAAAGACGCCTATTCGTTTCATACTTCGGAAGCGTCGCTTGACGAAGAATATAAAAATATGCGCGCCGCCTACAGCCGCATTTTTGACCGGATGGGCTTGAACTATTGCATCCAGGATGCCGATTCCGGTTTGATGGGCGGGAAGTTTTCCGAAGAATTCCACGTTATCGCCGACAGCGGAGAAGAAGAATTGGCTAACGGAAAACGGGGGATTGAAGTCGGCCATATTTTTAAACTCGGGACCAAATATTCCGCCAAAATGAATTGCGTCTATATCGACGAAGAGAACAAAGAACAGCCGATGATTATGGGCTGTTACGGTATCGGCATCAGCAGAATCGTCGCCGCGGCGATCGAGCAGGGGCACGATAAAGACGGGATCATCTGGCCGACGGCGCTTGCCCCTTTTAAAGTCGCGGTCGTTCCCGTTGATTCCAAAGACAAAGAGCAGTTGGAGACCGCCGAAAAAATTTACCGGGAGCTTGGCTCCGAAGCGCTGCTGGATGACCGGGATCTTCGAATCGGCGTTAAATTGAAAGATATCGATCTGATCGGTATTCCGGTCAAAGTGATCGTGGGGCCGAAGGGGTTGAAAGAGGGAAAGGTTGAGGTAAAGTTGAGGAAGAGCGGAGAGCTGTCGATGGTTCCGATAAACGAGGCGGTAAACCATGTGCGGAATATTCGGTAAATATTCTTTTGACAAAGACCATATTGCCAAGACGGTCTACTACGGGCTGTTTGCCCTCCAGCACCGCGGCCAGGAGTCGGCCGGAATAGCGGTATCAAACGGTTCCGAAATCAAATGCCACAAAGAGATGGGGCTGGTCAATGTCGTTTTTAATTCGGAAGAGAAGATCAGAAAGTTGGATGGAAGTATTGGCATCGGCCATGTCCGCTATTCAACGACCGGTTCCAGCACCTTGTCCAATGCCCAGCCGATTGTAGTCGACACCAAATTCGGCCCGATCGCCCTGGCTCATAACGGTAATTTAATTAACACCGAAGAATTAAGGATCGGGCTCCAGGGTTTCAAGTTTAACGGGACGACCGATTCCGAAGTTATTGCCGCGTTGATTTCATTTTCAAACAAAGATACTTTAGAAGAGGCCCTAATCGAATCGCTCGAAAAAGTCCAGGGGGCTTATGCCCTTTTGGTCATGAGCAAAGACAAATTGATTGCGGTCAAGGATCCGCAGGGGATCCGCCCGCTTTGTATCGGAAAACTTGAAGGGGGCTACATTTTTTCGTCCGAGTCATGCGGATTGGATATTGTTGGTGCTTCTTTTGTCAGGGAGCTTGAAGGCGGAGAGATGGCGGTGGTTGACCGGAACGGCTTGCAGTCAAAAACGATTGCCCGCTCCAAAAAATGTTCATTCTGTATTTTTGAATTTATTTATTTTGCCCGTCCCGATTCGGTCTTAAACGGACGGAGCGTTTATGGGGCGAGGGTCGCGATGGGAAAACTGCTGGCAAAACAACAGCCGGCGCCGACGGCCGATTTTATTTCGGGGGTACCCGATTCCGGGATCCCGGCCGCGGTCGGCTTTTCTTCCGAGTCCAAAATTGATTTTGGCGATTCGCTGATCAAAAACCGCTACGTTGGCCGGACCTTTATCCAGCCAAGCCAGGATATCAGAGACATGGGGGTAAAGGTCAAGCTCAATCCCTTAAAGCAGTATATTCAAGACAGCAAGCTGGTGATTATTGACGATTCAATTGTCAGGGGGACAACTTCCAGGCAGATCGTAAAAATAATAAAAGAATGCGGGGCGAGAGAGGTTCATTTTCGGGTCTCTTCTCCGCCGATCATCAGCCCCTGTTATTACGGAATAGATACTCCGACCAAGTCCGAATTAATCGCGGCGAACCTTTCAATTGAAGGGATCCGGAAATATTTGGATGCCGATTCGCTCGGATATTTGAGCCTGGAGGGATTGGTCAAAGCGGTCAATCTCCCCCAGCAGTCGATGTGCATGGCCTGTTTGAACAACCATTATCCGGTGGAGATTCCGGAGAAATTGGGAAAATTAAATTTAATTTTTTAAATAATGTAGGGACAGATCAATGATCTGTCCGTACAAAATATTAAAATAAAAAATGGGAGGTGAAATGAAAATGTCATGCGAATGTTTTCCGAAATGTAAAAAATGCGGCGGGCAGTTGGTCCCGATGTCGGATTTTTCAAATAATTCGGTGGCGATAAGATACAAGGCGTGGGCCTGCACCAATCAGGATTGCCGTTTCTTTATCGTTTTGCGCGGCGGGGATGTTTATTACGGCACGGCCAGTGCCGAATCGGCTCGATAATAATATTATGACAACATACAAACAATCGGGTGTCGATATCGACGCCGGGGATGAAGCGGTAGAGCGGATAAAGAAGCTTGCCAAAACCACCCGGACCAAAGGGGTGATGGGGGATATCGGCCTTTTTGGCGGCTGTTTTGTGCAGGATTCCGGCAAAGTTCTGGTCTCCGCCACCGACGGGGTCGGTACCAAATTAAAACTGGCTTTCCTGCTCAACAAACACGATACGGTTGGAATTGATCTGGTAGCCATGAATGTCGACGACATTGTCTGCCAGGGAGCCAAACCGCTCTTCTTTTTGGATTATATCGGCTGTTACAATGTTTCTCCGCCCATTATCGAAAAGATAATCAAAGGGATTGTCGCGGGGTGTAAACAGGCCGGCTGTGCCTTGATCGGCGGCGAGATCGCGGAGCTGGGCGACCTTTATAAAAAAGGAGAATACGATTTGGCCGGTTTCGCGGTCGGAGAGGTTGACCGCAAAAAGGTTATTGACGGGAAGAAGATAAAGCCGGGTGATGTGATAATCGGGCTGAAATCTTCCGGTTTGCACAGCAACGGTTATAGTTTGGCCAGAAAAGTTTTGCCGGAAAAATACTATAAAGAACTTTTGACTCCGACTAAGATTTACGCCAAGTCGATCTTAAAGCTGATCGATAATGTTCAAGTCAACGGCATTGCCCATATCACCGGCGGCGGGCTTCCCGGAAATATTCCCCGCCTTTTCAGGAAGGGGATAGGAGCCGTAATTTATAAATCCGCCTGGAGACCGCAGCCGATCTTTGCGGCAATCCAAAAGCTGGGAAACGTTGCCGAGGACGAAATGTTCCGCACTTTTAACATGGGGATCGGGATGGCGGTTGTTGTTCCCAAATCCCGGGTTAAAGCCGCGCTGGCGGTTTTGGAAGACGCGGTCGTCATAGGCGAAGTGATACGCGGGAAAGACGTACAAATCATATGAAACAAATCGGGGTCCTAATATCCGGCCGCGGTTCAAATCTGCAGGCAATAATTGACGCGGGTTTGCCGGTCGCGGTGGTCATCTCAAACGATCCCTCCGCTTTTGGACTGGAGCGGGCTAAAAAACATAATATCCCCGCGGTGATTATCAACCACAAAGATTATAAAGACAAAAACACTTACGAGCTTGAAATCGTTAAAGTTTTACAAAAACATAAAGTAGACTTGGTCTGCCTGGCCGGTTACATGAGGATAGTGGGAGAAGTATTGCTCCAAAACTATCCGAATAAAATTTTAAATATCCATCCGGCTCTTTTGCCCTCTTTTCCCGGTCTGCACTCTCAGAAGCAGGCGCTGGCGCATGGGGTAAAAATTTCCGGCTGTACCGTCCATTTTGTCGACGAGGGGTGCGATACCGGACCGATCATTATGCAGGCGGCGGTCCCGGTTGTGGAGAATGATACGGAAGAGACCTTATCCGCCCGCATACTCGAGCAGGAACATATAATATACCCTCAGGCGATTAAGCTAGTTTGCGAAGGGAGAATCAAAAATGAAAAAAAAGTTTAAAGCTAAAAAGGTAAAAGTCAAAGCCAAAGCGAAAAAAGCAAAGCTTTCGAAAAGAAAGCTGGCGCTGATATCGGTTTACGATAAAAGGGGATTGCTGCGCCTGGCGAAAGGGCTGATTAAGTTTGGTTACGATTTGGTCTCTTCGGGCGGGACGGCGGAGGCGCTCAAAAAAGCCGGAGTCAAGGCCGTTGAAGTTTCAAAATTGACCAGATATCCGCACATGCTGGGCGGCAGAGTAAAAACTCTGCATCCGATTATCCACGGCGGGATTTTAGCCAATCGCTCTTTGGAAGATCATTTGAAAGATATGGCAAAATTCAAGATCAAGCCGATTGATATTGTTGTTTGCAATCTTTATCCGTTTGAAGATACCGTTGCGAAACCGGACTGCACCTATGAACAGGCGATCGAAAAAATTGATATCGGGGGGCCGACGATGGTACGTGCCGCCGCCAAAAACCACAAGGACGTGGCGGTGGTGATCGATCCGAACGATTATCCGAAGATCCTTGAAGAATTAAAACTGCACAAAGGGGTTATAACCGCTAAGATGAAAAAAGAACTGGCGGTTAAAGCTTTTCGCCATACTCAGCATTACGATACTGCCATCTGTAAGTATCTTGAAGGCATAGGCGCAGGCATAGGCATAGGTGGGGGATTTCCTGTGAGGATTAATCTGGAGTTGGAGAAAATACAGGATCTGCGTTACGGAGAAAACCCGCACCAGAAAGCGGCATTTTATAAAGACATCAAAGTTGGTTCGGGATTAACCCATGCCAAGCAACTCCATGGCAAAGAATTGTCGTTTAACAACATAGTCGATATGGACGCGGCGTGGGCGGCGGCCAATTATTTTTCCAATCCGACGATCGCGATCATCAAGCACACCAATCCGTGCGGCTCAGCGCAGGCCAATACTCTGCTTGAAGCGTACAAATTGGCTCTGGCATCGGACCCGGTCTCAGCTTTTGGCGGGATTATCGCCGCCAACCGGAAGATCGATTCCGCGACGGCGGAAGAAATCGCCAAATTATTCGTTGAAGTTGTGATTGCTCCCGGTTTTGATAAAAAGGCGCTTACGATTTTAACCCAAAAGAAAAATATTCGCCTGGTTGAAGTCGGCGCCGGGGAAAAGGTTTTTGAATACGATTATAAAAAGATTTCGGGCGGCTTTGTGGTGCAGGAGCCGGATGCCGCGCAATTGGGAATAAACGAGATAAAGACGGTGACGGAGAAAGAACCGAACCTGGGGCAGATGGAAGATCTATTTTTTGCCTGGGGGGTGGCCAAGCATGTCAAATCAAACGCGATTATTCTGGTTAAAAACGGGGCCACGGTCGGAGTGGGGGCGGGGCAGATGAGTAGGATTGATTCCTGCGAGATCGCGGTAAAAAAAGCCGGGGCGGACAAGGCCAGGGGATCGGTTTTGGCTTCCGATGCTTTTTTTCCGTTTCCGGATGTCGTTGAATTCGCGGCCAAGCACGGAATTTCTGCTATAATACAGCCGGGAGGATCTGTTAATGATCAAAAATCTATCGATTCTGCTAATCAGCATGGCATTGCTATGGTGTTTACAGGCCGAAGGCATTTCAAGCATTAGGGATAACCTTTCAAACGGTATCAGCATCGGATATATCAAGGCCGGTTCCGCCGATGCGATGAGCTTAACTTGGCGGCCGGATTTAAAATGGGGGGCGTGGGGGCTTGGAGTGGATGTCAATATGCCGATAGGAAATGTTCGTCCCGACGGCTACGAATCGCTGGTTTTGCGCCATATCGAATACGACGATGGTCTAAAAGGTTTGCGTTATGGGGTGCTGGAGGGGATTACTTGGGGACACGGGCTTTTGGTCAAGAATTATTCAACCCGCGTTGCAGGTCCGCTGATCTTAAACAACAACCAGACCGGGATCAAGGGCTATTATACTTTTGACAAGGTGCAAGTACAGGCCTTGGGGACCTGGTCGCATCTTTATGGCGGGAGAATTACCGAAAAGGTCCATCCGATGTTGACGCTGGGGCAGGGTTATATTTCAAACACCTCGCAAGCCGGCATCCAGCTTGATGCGGCGGTTCCGCTTCCACTCGGATTTAACGGTTATGCCGAATATGCCCAGTTGATGAATAACGGACAGGGTTCTTCAATCGGCGTTGACTGGGGTTTTGACGCTCTGGCTTTCGTTACCAAATTTGATATGGGCTACCGGATGATGAGTTCCCGTTTTGCCCCCGGTTATTTTAACGCCGATCTGGAAATCGATCCGACCAACCTGGCATCGCTTGGAGCAAGTTCCCGAAACGGCTATTTTGCCGAGTTGACCGCCCTGGCCGGAAGCTATTTGAATTTGATCGCTCTTTATGAAAGCTATCAGGGGAGCAACACGGCGGTTACCGCGCAGTTGGATTCAAAGCCGAGAGAAGATCTTCTCCTCTCCGCCTATTATAAACAACCGAACTTTGTCGATTTTACCGCTCTCTCTTTTGAGCAAGGCGCCATTTTGGGAGCCAAGGTAGGCTATAAGGTCAATCCGTTTACTATGATGATCGCCCATTTTAAAAAGGCCTACGACCCGTCAGTTGCAAAGGTTGTCGAATCACAATGGTACGAGGTGGCGTTTAGTTTCTAGCGGAGTTTTACCGGCGGATCTTTGGTGAAGTCGATGATTTCGGAGGCTTTTTTAATCTTGCAAGGACCGCCATCAATCGCAAAATCGGCTTTGATTTTTATTTGATCAAACGAGATTGGCGCTTCCTCTCCCGATAAATTTGCAGAAGTTGCCGCCAGAGGTTTTCCCAAGCCCCGTATTATTTCCAACGCAATTGGATGATCGGGCATGCGGAGGCCGAGCGACAGGTCGCGACCTGTCGGTACAATAATTGTAATTGGCCCCGGCCAAAAGCCCCGTGCTTCTTCCGGTGTTTTTGCCCCCAATAATTCCAATTGTTCCATATTGGAAATTAAAATTTGCAGCGGCTTGTCCTTCGGCCGCTTTTTTATCTCATAAATCCGATCGATCGCTTTTTGATTGTCATAAGCGCAGCCGATTCCATAAACCGTTTCAGTTGGAAATATGATTACTCCACCGTTTTTTAATATCTTTATAGCTTCTTTTATCTTGTTTTTACTCATAATTCAAAGCTTAAAGCTCAAAAATCAAAACTATAACTTAAAACTTAAAGCTTTTAGTTTTGGCTTTGAACTTTGAGTTTTAACTTTTGAACTTCAGAATCCCAATCCTATCTATTCCCTGATAATCTTTCACTATTCTAGCACCCGGACAGAGCTTCTTGACGGCAGGGCCATGTCGGTATTCCATTTCAAACATTAAGATTCCGTTTGGTGCAAGATAGCGCGGTCCGTCCTGTATCAATTTGCGGATATAATCCAAGCCGTCCGCGCCGCCGTCCAAGGCCCGATGCGGTTCAAAATCGCGCACGCTTTCCATTAATGTATCAATATCATTGCTGGGTATATAGGGGGGATTTGAAATGATCAAGTCGAATTTCTTACCTGCCAGCGGCTCAAAAAAGTCCCCCTGCAAAAATTCTATTTGATCTTCCACTCCGTGCGTTTTCGCGTTTTGCTTTGCAACTTCAAGCGCGTCGGGGGAGATGTCGATTGCGGTTATTTTTGCATTGGGAAGATTTTTAGCCAGTGTTATTGCTATACAGCCGGAGCCGGTTCCTATATCTGCGATATTTGTCATTTGGATTTTGTCATTTGTCATTACCAATCCGATAGCTTCTTTAGTCATCTGCTCTGTTTCTAGACGGGGGATCAAGACTCTTTTGTCTACAAAGAATTCCAAACCACAAAAGGATTGGTTTTTGGTTTGATAGGCTTCCGGTTCGTCGCTCATTGAATGTTTGAAAGTTTCGCGATGCGGTCGGCGGTGGCCAGCGCTTCAACCAATTCGTCGAGGTCTCCCTCCATCACTTGCTGAAGCTTATAGATCGTAAAATTGATGCGGTGGTCGGTTACGCGTCCTTGTGGAAAATTGTAGGTCCGGATCTTTTCGGAGCGGTCCCCCGAGCCAACCATAATTTTGCGCGCCGACTCCCTTTTTTCGCGCTGTGCCTCTTCTTTCGCTTCGAGCAGTCTGGTCTTTAAAAGCTTCATTGCCTTGGCGCGGTTTTGGAGCTGTGAGCGCTCTTCCTGGCAGGCGACCACCAGGCCGGTCGGCAAGTGAGTGATTCTGATGGCGGAGGAGACCTTGTTGACATTTTGTCCTCCCGGCCCCCCGGCGCGGTAGGTGTCAACCCTTAATTCTTTGTCTTCAATTATAATATCAACATCTTCCGCTTCCGGCATTACCACAACCGACGCGGCGGAGGTGTGGACCCGTCCCGATGCTTCGGTCGCGGGGACTCTCTGTACCCGATGGACCCCCCCTTCATATTTTAATTTACTGTAGGCCCCTTTGCCGATAATGGTAAAGATCGCTTCTTTGTAGCCCCCCAGGCCGGTCGGGTTGGTTGAGATAAATTCGATTTTCCATCTCTGTTTTTCGGCGTAGCGGGTGTACATACGCAAAAGTTCTCCCGCGAAAAGAGCCGCTTCGTCTCCGCCTGTCCCCCCTCGGATTTCAATGATGATATTTTTATCGTCGTTGGGATCTTTGGGGAGGAGGAGGAATTCGATCTCTCCCTCCAGTTTTTTTGCTTTTGCTTCAAGCCCGGTCATTTCGCTTTTTGCCAGCTCTTCCATTTCGGGATCACTTAATAATTTTTTGGTCTCTTCAATTTCTTTGTAAAGTTTTTTCAGTTCGCGGTAGGGGGTGATAACCTCGCCAAGCTCGGAGAATTCCCTGGAAAAGTTTTCGAATTTTTCACGGTTTGAAATGACTTCCGGGCTGGAAAGAAGGGTTTCCAGTTCGTTGTATCTTTCTTCAACTTTGGATAGTTTTGCCTCGAGCATCGGATGCTACTTTTTTGGCTTTTTTTTGGTGGTTTTGGTTTTGGCCTTGGCTTTCGCTTTGGTAACGCGGCGGGGAGCCTTTTTAACCGAGACTCCGGCGTATTTCTTCTGGAATTTCTGGACTCTCCCTTCGGTATCCATCAATTTCTGCTTGCCGGTGAAGAGTGGGTGGCAGGCGGAGCAGATATCAACGCGAACGTTCTCTTTGGTCGAGCCGATCTCATAGGAAGCGCCGCAGGCGCAGGTCGCGGTCGTATTAAAGTATTTCGGATGTATCCCTTCTTTCATGATATTTAAAGTATACCACAAAACCGGCCGGCTTGACAACTACCGCGTTCCAAAGGTACACTTTTCCCGGGGGTATTAATATGAAAAAAATAGTATTGCTTCTGGTTTTTGTTTTGTTGTGCGGGACGATGGTTTGGGCGGACAGTGTCGCGGACAGAAGAGATCGATTGAATAACGAGATAAGGCGGCTGTCAAATATTTTGCAGGATACCAAAGATAAAAAGAAAAAGGCCGGCCTGCAGAAATCGATTAATATGTATAAGACGGAGCTGGCCGCCCTGCCCAAAGACGACGGGCAAGCCCCCTCGGTCAAATGGCTTTTGAAAGGCGGCTTGAGCGGAGGAGCGGCGGCGATTGGCGCGGGGCTTGATTTTTCACTCTCAAAAATTAATATGCGGTTTGATCTGGATTACGGGATAGGGAGCAACTACAGCGTTCTGATCGCGAATCTTGGGCCGGTTTTTAACTTCGGTTTAAATTATGTCAATGTCGCCCTCGATTACGCCGGCTATTCCAAGAAGGTGGAATTGACCGGGGCGGGGCAGGTGGGAGCCGGTTCAACCTTTGGAGCGAGTCTTACTTTTGGCAGAAAATTCACCGGCAACCTTTCTGCAGAGATTGGCTACGGTACTAACTTGGGAATATTGGCCGGGTTAGTGTATAATTTCTAATAGGGGGAAATTAAGATGAAAAAAATATTATTTGCGGTTCTTTTAGTCAGTTTGTTCGCTTACGGGTGCGGGAAGGTGGTGGATGCGGTTAATCCCAATGCTTCAACAACGCCGGCAACTCCGCCCTCTACGGCTACCAGTGTTACTCTTTCCGGCGGGAATGTTTCTGCCAGCGGCACCGGGGTCAGTTTTAATTTTTCAGCGGTTGATCAGGATAGCACTCCTTTAACCAATATTACGTTGGGCAACATTACGGCGGAAGTTTATGACACAGAACCGTCCGCGGCTTCTATACAGGGGATTTCCGCCAAAGGAGTAATCAATGTTGCTTTTACCGATTTGACTTCTGGGGCAAACACAGGGAAGCCGATTGCAATTACTTTGACTTTGGATAAAAGCGGAAGCATGGGATTTGATGATTATACCTACACAAAGGTTACTACATTGGAAGCGGCGGCAAGGAAATTTGTCGATTTAATGTCTTCAAATAGCCAGGCGGCAGTGGTTGTTTTTGATAGCGGGGTTTCCTTGGAAGCGGCCATGACTACCGATAAAAATGTTATAAAAACCGCTATTAATACAAGAGAGGCTTATGGAGGAGCAACCGCTGTTTATTCGGCGATTTCTACTTCAATAAGCGAAGAGGCAAAAGTTAATGCGACAAATTACACCAGGGCGATTATTGCTATGACAGATGGGCAGAATAATAGCGGATCAAAAACAGAGGCAAACGTAACCGCTGAAGCAATTGCAAACAACATTCCTGTTTATACCGTTGGGTTATTTGATAATTCTGCAGAAGCAACAAGCTATAGCGCACCACTAAAAAGGATTGCGCTGACTACAACCGGGACAACCGATTCTTATTACGAAGTAATTGCGGGAGTTACGGCGCTATCTGCTGGACAAAGCGTCCATGCGCTAGGGGCCTTAAATACAATTTACACCAACCTGCAAAACGCTCTTTCCAATGCTTACTCGTCTACCTGCTCCTTATCATCCGGCTTAACCGCGGGGCAGAGCTATTGGTTAAAACTGTATCTTAACTACGGTTCTTTCATCAAGACCTTGGTGATACCGTTTACGGCAAAGTAGGCGGAGGAATAGCAGAGAGAGGAAGAATGGTTTGGGGATAGAAGCTAGTTTGAAGATAGAAGATGGTATTGGAGGTTGGATCTAGCTTCTATTTCCACTTCTACATTCAAACTCGCATCCACACCTATACCCAATTTTTATAGTTTGACCATCGCTTTCTTTTTGTGATAAAATCGGTTCATGCACTTTAATATCGATCACGTCAGGAAGACCGATCCGGAGATTGCAAAGGCGCTAGATGACGAGCTGGATAGACAGCGGACTCACCTTGAACTAATTGCTTCCGAAAACTTTACCTCCCGCGCCGTGCTCGAAGCGGCCGGTTCGGTCCTAACCAACAAGTATGCCGAGGGTTACCCTGGAAAGCGCTATTACGGCGGATGCAAGTGCGTCGATGTCTCCGAATCGCTGGCGATAGAAAGAGCCAAAAAACTTTTCGGTGCCGACCATGCCAATGTCCAGCCGCATTCCGGTTCCCAGGCCAACTTTGCGGTTTATTTGGCGTTTTTAAAACCGGGGGACACCGTTTTGGGGCTCGATTTATCCCACGGCGGCCATCTAACCCACGGCAGTTTCGTCAATGTCTCCGGGATCCTTTACAAGTTTATCCCCTATGGCGTAAAACAGGATACAGAAACGCTTGATTACGATAAGCTGGCCGACTTGGCCAAAGAACACAAGCCGAAAATGATCGTTTCGGGGGCGACCGCCTATCCAAGAATTTTTGATTTCAAAAGATTGCGCGAAATCGCGGATTCGGTTAACGCTCTTTTGATGGTTGATATCGCCCACATTGCCGGCTTGATCGTGGCAGGAGAGCATCCATCGCCTGTCCCTCATGCCCAAATCGTCACCTCAACCACCCACAAGACCCTGCGCGGTCCGCGCGGCGGTTTGATCCTCTGCCAGGAGCAATACGCTAAACAGATCGATAAGGCGGTCTTTCCGGGGATCCAGGGAGGACCCTTGGAACATATCATCGCCGCGAAAGCGGTCGCTTTCAAAGAGGCGGCAACGGAAGAATTTAAAACCTACCAAAAACAGATCGTGAAAAATGCCAAAGCGATGGCGGCCGCTTTACAGGATGAAGGTTTCCGCCTCGTCTCCGGCGGGACCGACAACCATTTGATGCTGGCCGACTTGAGGAGCAAGAAAATTACCGGAAAAGAGACCGAGAAACTTTTGGACGAAGTCGGGATCACGCTCAACAAAAACACGATCCCCTTCGATCCGGAAAAACCCTTTATCGCCTCGGGGGTCAGGATCGGGACCCCGGCGGTCACTACCCGCGGAATGAAAGAAGGGGAGATGAAGATCATCGCCGGGTTGATCAACGAAACGATTGAAAAGCGGTCCGATGCGGCGGCCAAAACCGCCATTAGACAAAAAGTCGTCGAACTTTGCGGAAAGTTTCCGCTCTATAACTAATGATAGAACTAAAAGACGTAAGCAAGGTGTTCCAAAACGGGGTAGAGGCCTTGCTGAACATAAACCTGCATATCGGGCGCGAAGAATTTGTTTTCCTGGTTGGACCATCCGGAGCCGGAAAAACAACCTTGATGAAACTGCTTTATCGCGAAGAGAGCCCCAGTATCGGAGAAGTTATTGTTGATCGGATCAAAGTGAATGAAATAAAAGAAGAGCAGATCCCTTTTCTCCGCAGGAATATCGGGGTCGTTTTTCAGGACTACAAATTGCTCCTTCGCCGCACCGTTTACGAAAATGTCGCTTTCGCGCTCCAGGTTACCGGTGCCCCCCGTTCTCAGATCCGCCGCCTGACAATGCAGGCATTGGAGCTGGTCGGAATGGTTAAAAGGGCAAAGTCTTTTCCCAACGAGCTTTCGGGCGGAGAAAAACAGAAGACCTGCATCGCGCGGGCGATTGTCAACAACCCACCGATTTTGCTGGCGGACGAGCCGACCGGAAACCTCGATCCCCAAACCTCCTGGGACATTATGGAACTTTTGGACAAAATTAACCGGCGCAAGACGACGGTCTTGGTTTCGACCCACAATAAAAATATTGTCGACGGGATGAAAAAGCGGGTGGTGGCGATTGAGGGGGGAAGAATCACAAGAGACCAGCAACTGGGGATGTACAGCCAGCAATGAGCAAAGCGACAGATGTAGAATTTTTTATAATTGAAGCGATCCGCGGGATTGGAAGATCGCCGCTGATGAGCTTTGTCGCCATCGGTATCGTTACCGTCACTTTGACAATCTTTGGCTTTTTCCTGCTGGGGGTAGTTAATTTGGGGAATGTCGTTTCCGGGATGGCGGCCAAGCTCGATTTGACCTGCTATGTCGACCGCGACCTGGCCCCTCGCGACGCGGCGGAGCTTCAATTGAAACTTTCAAAGATGGAAGGGGTAGAAAAGGTTACTTATTATTCCAAAGACGACTCATGGAAAAGTTTTAAACAAGATTATTCGGGAAAACTGGAACTCTCGGAAGTCGTGTCCGATAACCCGCTTCCAAACACCTTTGCCGTCAAGGTCCGCAATCCGGAAGTCCTTCCCCAAGTCGCGAAAAACATCTCCCAAATGTCCGAGATCGACGAGGTGCGCTACAGCGGAAAATTGCTGGGACAGGTCAAGCACTTTGTCGATGTCATCCGATTGGCCGGCTTTGTCTTTGTCCTTTTATTGTTTTTTGCGACTTTGTTGATTGTCGTCAACACCATCCGCTTAACCGTTTTGGCGCGCGAGACCGATATTTATATAATGAAGCTGGTGGGAGCGACCGGCTCTTTTATCCGCTGGCCCTTTGTGATTGAGGGGATTTTAATCGGTGTTGCCGGCGGAATTTTGGCGGTAGTTTTGTTGCGGGGGAGCTATGACGCTTTGGCCTTTAAGATCGCGTCGGCCTTTCCTTTTCTTCCGGTTGTTTCCGACGCCTTCCTTTTGAATTTTATTTTTATCTCGGTAGCTCTTTGCGGAACGGTTTTAGGGATGATCGGCGGCTATATTTCGGTCTCGAGGTTAATAAAAAATGCTTAGATATTTAAGAAAAAACATGAAGATTATCATGCTTGTGGTAGCGGCCGCGTTTATCCTGACAATTTTTTACGGACTCGGTTCCCAAAGTTTAAAGGGCGGAGAAGAAAAACAATCCGGTTTTGTCAAAGTGAACGGAAGAGAGATCGATTCCTCCCATTATTCGAGCATTTATAACCGCTTGCGCAATAATTTTCCGGCAATTTTATCTCCCACCGATCTGCTTTATCTGCAGAGCATGGCGGTTTCACAGACGATCGATTTTACTCTGATGCTGCAGGATGCAAAGAAAAATGTCGGGGTCTCCGGTTCCGAACTGAACCAGGCGCTGGAAGATATT
The DNA here is from genome assembly GCA_001771585.1 of candidate division WOR-1 bacterium RIFOXYB2_FULL_46_45. GTDB lineage: Bacteria > Margulisbacteria > WOR-1 > XYC2-FULL-46-14 > XYC2-FULL-46-14 > XYC2-FULL-46-14. The sequence continues at coordinate 181,656 of MEUE01000001.1, read as the reverse complement.
GCCCGGTCGCAGAAGATGGCTTCGGTCGACCAGCTAAAAAGGGTGCTTCAGAATTCCAACCGCGACTGGAATGAATTCAAGAAATCGGTCAGGGACGAGCTTGTGGTGCAGAAGATGGTGATGAAAAAACGGCAGGAAGCGCAGGTCAAACCGGAAGATTTGCGTGAGATCCGCTGCCGCCACATTCTGCTCCGCCATCAGAAGGGAAAAGACCGTGAAGTGAAAGAGCGGGCGCAAAAGATTTATGAAATGGTAAAAAAAGGAGACAACTTTGCCGCTTTGGCCGGAAAATATTCGGAGGATCCCGGCTCAAAGAGCAAAGGGGGCGACTTGGGCTATTTTACGACCGGCTCCATGGTCAAACCATTTTCCGACGCGGCGTTTAAGCTTAAGATCGGCGAGATCAGTCCGATTGTAAAAACCGACTACGGCTACCATATAATAAAATTGGAAGATTCCCGCCTGCGCAAGATCAAAGGAAAGGATGTTGAGGCGGCGGTGGCGGAAGAGAAACAGCAGAAGATCTTTTCGGAGTGGATGTACAATTTAAAAAAGGATGCCAAGATCGAAATTGAAGACCCGGCCCTTAAGGCGCTCGACCTGCGGCTTAAAGGAAAATTAAACGAAGCGGGCTTTGAATACCAAAAGGCGATTAAAGCAAATCCGCGCAACCCGTATCTCCATGTCTTTTTGGCGACCGTCTACGAAGAATTAAAGAAGAATGAACTGGCGGTGGCCGAATACCGGAAGGCGATTGATTTGCAGTCGGCCGACCCGTCGCTTTATGTCCTTTTGGGGGACCTTTACAAAAAGATGGGGAATAAGGATCTGGCGATCTCCTCATACCGCCGCGCTTCGATGATTGCGGGGGACAGCCGGCTGATCCACGAACAGCTGGTTGACAAGTTCAAAAAGCTGGGAGCGACCAACTACCAGCGCGAGGAACTTCAGCAAATTATCCGCATCAATAAGAAAGAGGCCTTTGAGAAAGAGTTAATCGACAAACAGCAGAAGTTAAAGACTAAGTAACCAGGTTCTCTCCCGCCCCAAGCAGCGCCTGCACGTCTTCCATACTTCTTGCTTCGGCGTAGATTCTCAAAAGTGGTTCGGTCCCGGAGGGACGGAAAAGGATCCATGATTCATCCTCAAAATTTAATTTTGTGCCGTCTAGCGTCTCAATCTTTGTGATTTTCCGCCCGGCAAAGGTTTCCATTGAACGAAGGCGAGGGGAAGAAGAGAGATGCAGATCAATTCGCGAGTAGTAATAGTGTCCCAGCTCATCCATGATTTGGTTAAGTATCTGTTTTAGGTTATATCCGGTTTTTGCCATCAATTCTAAAAGGAGCAGTCCGCAGAGGGTTCCGTCACGCTCTGGAAGGTGTCCCATAATCCCCATTCCGCCGCTCTCCTCCCCGCCGATGATGATTTTTTCTTTCAGCATTAGATCCGCGATATACTTGAAACCGATCGGGGTTTCAATGATCTCAATCCCGTACTTTTTCGCCTGTTTCTCCACCAGCCGGCTGATGTTAAATGTTTTGACGATCTTCCCCTGCATTTTACGGTTTTCAACCAGGTGTTTGAGCAGGAGGGAAAAGACATTGTGCGAGGTGATGAAAGTGCCGGACGGATCGATCGCGCTGACGCGGTCGCCGTCGCCGTCCAAAACGATGCAGGTTGAAAAAACCTGATCGTAAGTTTTCATAAAAGAGATAGTATCTTCAAGGTTGATCGGGAGCGGTTCCGGGTTTACCCCGCCAAAAAGAGGGTCACGGTTGGCGTGGATCTCTTCGACTTCCATTTTGTATTTGCCGAGCAGTTCTTTGATATGATGCGCCCCCGAGCCGAACATCGGGTCGACGACCGCCCTGACTTTCGATTCCGCGATCGCTTTTAGATCAACCAGCTTCTCGATATGCGCAAAATAATCGGGCTTGGGATCGATGGGGAATAAAGGCGCAGGCGTAGGCATAGGCGTAGGTAAGGCAGAGGAAAGGTTCTTTTCGACGGCGCGGGTGACTTCGGGTCGGGCCGAGCCGCCGAAGGATTCTTTGATTTTGAAGCCGTTCCATTCCGGCGGGTTGTGGGAGGCGGTGATCATGATCCCGGCCGCCAGTTTGTTATGTGCCACCGCGAAAGAGAGGAGGGGAGAAGAGACCGCGTATTTGGTTAAGAAAGTTTTGATTCCCAGTTTCGCGCAAGTGTCCGCCGCGGTTTTCGCGAAGTGTTCGGATTGGAAACGGTTGTCGTATCCGACGGCGATACCATTCCGAAGGCGAGGATCTATATCCTCGCTTTCATTGAGATATTTCACAAAAGCGGCGGTGACTTTCTCCACATTTTCAAAGGTAAACTCTTCCGCGATTTTGGCTCGCCAGCCGTCGGTCCCGAATTTGATCATTCGATTTTCTCCTCTTCCTGCAGCCATTCCGGCGGGGTTGTCTCTTCCTCACCTTCTTCTTCTACTTTTCCTCCATGGATATGGCACTGGCTCATTGGGACATCGTTCTTTAAGAAATCAACCCAGATTAAGCGGTTGCTTGGGCAGTTTGGTGACGGCCTCAGTCCCGAATCGCGGCAGATCTGGACTTTAACCATTCCTTCAGGACGCGGGAATTTTATCTCCGGTTCGTTTGCCAGCGCCTTTTGCATATAGTCCTTCCAGAGCCGCGGGCAGACCGAAACTTCGGCGACCCCTTTCATCGAACGGTTGTCGTCGTTGCCGACCCAGACGCCGGTCACATTCTGCGGGACAAAACCGATGAACCAGGCGTCGCGAAACTGTTCGGTGGTCCCGGTTTTGGCGGCCGCCTCTCGGCCGATTTTGCCCTTAAAGCCGGTCCCGCGCTGGAGAACCCCTTTCATCATATCAACCATCACATAGGCGGTGTTTTTGTCCATCACCTGCGTCTCTTGCGGTTTGTTCTCTTCAAGGATAACCCCGTCGCGGCTGACGACTTTCAGGATCGCGATCGGCTCAACCCGTATCCCGTTGTTGGCAAAGACACCGTAGGAGGAGGTCATCTCCATCAAAGTTACGTCGTAGACTCCAAGGGTCAAAGCGAGGGCGTATTCCATTTCTCCTTTTATTCCCATCCTTCTGGCCATATTTATGGCGGAGTCGATCCCGACCTGTTCCAATAATTTTATAGAAGGGATGTTGAGCGATTGCTCCAGGGCGTGGCGCATCGTCACGTTTCCGTGGAATTTCTTGTCAAAATTATAGGGGGTCCAGGTTCCTTCCGGGTTCCATTTATTGGGGAAGACCTGGAAAGTGGTCTTTTTATCGGAGAGGATCGTTCCCGGTGAATAGCCCTTTTCAACCGCCGCGGCGTAGACAAAGGGTTTAAAAGAGCTTCCCGGTGGGCGCCTCGACTGGACTGCGCGGTTAAACTGGCTCTTATAAAAATCGGCTCCGCCGACCATTGCCTTGATATAGCCGTTACGCGGATCAATGCTTAATAAAGCCGCCTGGCTGAAATTGTATTTTGATCCCTCTTCGGTCACAAATTTTTTAATTGTCTCTTCGGCCGCTTTTTCCATCGAGGCGCTCAAGGTAGTGTAGACCTTGAGTCCCCCCTTGTAAACCATTTCCGCCCCGTATTTATCGGATAGGTACTGGACGACATGGCTGACAAAATAGGGGGCGATCTGTCCTTTGCGTTTGACCCGGTCGGGAAAGAGAACCAATTCTTTGGCAAAAGCGGCTTTGGCTTCTTCGATGCTCACTCCGCCGTATTTGATCATGTTGATTAAGACCTTCTTTTGCCGTTTTTTGGAAAGTTCGAAGTTTTTATAGGGGGAGAGGAGTTCCGGCGCTTCGATCATTCCGGCCAAAAGGCTCGCTTCGGCCAGATCGAGTTCTCCCGCCTCTTTACCGAAATAAAGATAGGCGGCCGATTCGATCCCGTAGGAGTTGTGTCCCCAGTAGATCTGGTTTAGATAAAGTTCAAGGATCTCTTCTTTGGAGAACCTTCTTTCAATCTGCATCGCCAAAATCGCTTCGGCCGCTTTGCGGAAAAAGCTCTTCTTTTTGGTCAAGAAGAGGTTTCGCGCCAGTTGCTGGGTGATCGTTGAGCCCCCTTCGACGATGCGGCCGGTAAGGATATTTTTTCCCGCCGCGCGGATGGTCCGCCCGAAATCGATCCCGTGGTGAAAGTAGAAATTGCGGTCTTCGGTTGAGATCACCGCTTTGATTAAGTATGGCGATATTTTGGAGAGCGGAACGACCTGGCGGTTCTCTTCTTCGTGGATTTTCGACAAAATCTCGTTATCGTCGGAGTATATAATAGTAGCTTCGGAGGGCAAATAAGAATCGATACTCCCGACATCGGGCAATTGGGTTATTATTTGCGCCATCAACCCGGCGATTATTGCTATAATCACAAAGAAAGCGATTAAAAGGTATCGCGTCTTTCTCATTGAATAATTATATCATAGGAGGTATAGAATATCAGATTATCTGATTTTCTGATAATCTCGTCCTGATATCCTGATTCTCTGATAATCTTAAGAAGCGTGCAAGTTTTATGGGGGTTATTACGATAGGGTAGTTGGTAGAAGTATAATTATAGAGAGACTAAAAGGAGAAATAATATGTCAATAGATGGGATACCACGAATGTCTTCATATAAGCGTCCTGCCGCGCTTAGTAATTTGGGTGGCGTGTTAAATACAAAAGCGCAAGAGATAGGCGGATCCAAAGAGGTGAGAGGCGGGCTGGCTGGGCTATTTAGCTTTAAGGATGATCTTAATCCAGTTCTTCCTCCAGAGAAAAATATTAACAAGGGTAAAGGTGAGAGCGGGCCAAGGGCACCGCTCGCGGAAGAAAAGGAGAAAAAGGAGAAAATAGTATAATGCCATTTCAATTTGAGCTGACGTCGATTCTTTTTGGTGTGATTATCGGATACTTTTTGTTCAGCTTGAACGGCTTCATCCAGGCCCTGCGGCAGAAGAAGCAGGCGCAGGAAGAATTAAAGAAAGTGGAAGCGAAAATTTTGGATGCCAAAGGAAAGCTGGAGATCAAAAAGAGAGAGCTTGAAGCCGAGATTAAGAAGGAGATAGGGAGATAAACATGGCACCAGATGCAATTGGATCAGCTACAGCAGCTAAACCGGCTAGGGTTGCAATAGCTTCTCAAGAGAAAGCAAAAAACCCGGTCTATGCCGAAATTGCCGAACTCCTTTCAAAAATGTTTGGGGGGGGGAAAGTTATTCCTCTGGTGGTCAGCGGATTGGGATTAGGATTAAAGGATGTCCTTGAAAAAATTATGGATAAGGACGGTGTCCTTCGTCCAAACAAAAGTGATTGGATCTTCAGAAATATTTTAAAAAGAGTATTATCCTCTCTATTGCTCGGCTCTATGGGATATTCCGGTGATATGGGTGATAAGTTTATTGATTTTCTCTTTGGTGATCAAGACGGCGAATTGGACAAAAAAGACGGTATTACTCTTGCAGGACTTGTTACAAGATTAAGAAACTATTATCCGTATATTACGACTCTTGCCGCTTCCGACAACGGATCGGTTTGGTCTCTTATCAAAGGGGAGTTCTCATATACCGATTTTGAAAAGATGGGCAAGGGGATTGAAGAATTGGATTATAATAAGATTGACAGGGGATTGATAGCCGCGGCTTATAAAGGTTATGTGGCCAGCCGGGTAAACGACAGGAAAACTTCGGCGGATGTTGACCGCGAATTGGCGGAGAAACTCGGAAATCCTCCTAATTTTAACAAGATAAAGAGAGAATTGGCGGCGCTTCTGGCTTGCGCGGCACATGCCGAAATTAACAGTTATTATGTTCAGCACAATGATGACGGTTTAAAATATGATATTGATTTAGATAAGGTTCTTGATAAGGGTAATTTTTTGGAAAAATATGCTGTTGTAATAACCAGATTATTGAGTAAACAAAAAGATAACAATATTTTTGCCATGCCGAAGGTCTTAAATAAGGAAGAAGTTGAAAAGCTTTACCTGATCCATCTAAAAGTCCTGCAAGAAGAAAAAGCCCCGAAGAAGCACGCTCCCGGAGAAGCCCTGCCGATTGCTCAGAATTCACCATAAGGTGAGTTGGACGCAAGTTTTTCCCCTTTAACTCCGATAATATATATGTATGGTAGCACCAATTTATGGCAATACATCAGTTGTTGACGCTTTTAAAAATACCGGCGCCAAGCCGGCCGAAAGCGGCTATCTTTCGTCAACCGAAGACGACAACGGTGTAAATTCAACCGATGGATATTCTTCTTCAAAATATTTAACCAATACTACCGAGAACCAGAACGAATCTTATGACAACCTTGGAGCGTACGCCGACAAGCAGACAGAAGACGCCTTCAGAGGTTTTGACAAAAGTGAATTGACGGAAGGGATGGATAATGATGACGGTTTTGCTTCTTTCAGTCAGGCGAAAATAGAGGCCCTTTTTAACAAGCTAAGAGCCGCGGCAAACCTAAATCTCTTGATCGCCCAGTCGCTTGATACCAAAGAGGAGATGATGGATCGGATTGCCGAAGCGACCTCCGAATCGGAAGATGAGGCACCAAAGAGCAAAACCACTTATTCCGAAGGGGTTCTCAAGTCGAATAAGGTTACGATGGATAATTTTCAGAAAGGGGTCATGACCCTTTTAAAAGAGGTTGAGGCGCACAATTATAAGGTTTTTACCGCCAGGGAACAGAGCCACAAGAGCTGGAGGGAAGACAGCTGGGATACTTTTACTAACTGGATAACCGGCGGCGATGAGGAGGAAGAAGAGGCGGAGCAGATGAAGGATTTGAACGAGCAGTATAAGAAAGCAAAACAAAAGAACCTCGATGCTATCAAGAATTTGGGGGGGCTGGCGGCGGGGATAAACTCCAAAATGACAGAGATCGGTGACAATATAATCAACAATGTTATCGATGCCGAGCAATATATAAAATATACCGAAGACAACAACGGTTATATTGATATCAACGCATCCTCTCGCTGGTTTTCCGACATGCGCCGGTTGCTTTCGGGTCTGGCTAACGCCAATAGAATGACGATCGCTTCCATATCTTCCAGACAAGATAGTTTGGATGCGATGGAAGAGGCCTTGAGCGGGAAAAAAGCGGGGAGTAATAAATATGAGGCGTCTAAAGAGGTGGTGGAGTCGGAATCGAGCCACATGATGATGACCTTTGACCAGCTCCAATCGACCACCCTCGATGTCCAAAAACTGCAAAACCAGAAAAGGAAATGGGAGCTCGAACTTGAAAAACTGGATGAGGGTTGGTTGTCCAAGGTGTTTTCACGGATTTGTACCGCTCTTTCAGCGATTTGTTCCGCAATTTCTTTTGTGGTTCCGGTCTTTGCGATTGCGGCAGCCGGATTGGCGATTGTGGCAGCGGGGCTCGATTACCTGGCGGCGGAACAGGCTGATGCGGTCAACGACTCTTATACCCCTTCGGTTGATAATTCAAATACGAATGCCGGACCGGCGTCGAATTCTCTTGAGGGAAAAATTGAGGCGCTTGGGGTACAGGCGAAAGGGAAGCTTACCAAAGATGTTTTGGACACAAATGAAGACGGGATGCTTTCGATGGATTATGCCAAGATTACCCGGATGCAAAAAGAATTAAACGGGATAAATGCCGCCCTTTATCTTATACAAAAAAATATCAGCCAAAAAGGGAAGATGCTGCAGGCGATCCACCGTGCCACCTCCGGGCTTTCGGGGGCCGGCGGGCAGGACGATTTGTTTGACGCGATGGCCGAAAATATTTTGAGCCAGAGTGGGGCGGAGTTCGGAATGCTTGCCTTCCAGCTCAACCAGTACCAACAGGGTTTTAATATGGAACATCAGCAGGATATCGCCATGCGGCAGGCAAGTGAACGTTTCTATGTCTCCTTGGGAACCTCGGTCGGCTCTTTTGTCGGCAGTGGAGTTGGTGGAGCGGTTGGGCAGGGGATTGCAATGGCTTCTACTTTTGGATCGGCTCTTTCGGAATATCTTCTTTCACACTATGATAGCGCTTATGGGATGGCCGAATATAATCCGGAAGTCTCAGACTTTAAAGGAATTAGTAAAGATACCAATGCTTCCAAAGGGATCGGGCAGAAGCTCGACGGATTGGAGGCGGCGATATATTCGGAGTTGACCGGTGACGATATGATCGTCGATATCGGCGACGGTAAATTCGGTTTAAACGCGGATAAACTGGCTTCTTTACAAACCAAATTTATGCGTCTGATGAACACCGTTGCCTTGTTGGTTTCAAACAATGAATTAAAGGTTGAACTGCAAAATGCCATTGCCCAGGCCTATGGATATTCGGCGGTAACAGAGCCGAGCAGTATGGGGAGGGTAAGCGACCATTTTGCCAATTCTTACCGGACTTTCAGTTACTTAAAACAACTTTTGAACGAAAAGGCGCAGGTAAAGAACCGGATCGCGGCGGCGGAAGAACGGGCATCGGTTGCTTCAACAAAACTGACGGTTATAGGTTCGGTGGACGCGGCGGCAGTCGCATACTCGGCTTACGCTTATATTGCCGGAGGTTCTACCTCAACGGTTTTTATACAAGGGGTCTTGATGGCGGCGAACACGGTCAATTCGTTTTTTGGACAAATTTATGAATTGGTCAGGAGTGCCATTAAAACTAAAAATGATTTTGGCAAACTCCAGAATTATTCGGAAAGAAAGAGCAGGAAGCAGGAAGAAAAAGAGGCGGCCAAAAGCATCAGCGAAGCGCTTGAACAGAAAGAGGCGGAACTGTATCTTGACGGATCACTGCTTGAGGATGTTACCAGCGGGACACTCGGGTTAAACAGCGGGGAGCTTTCAAGAGTTACAAAAGAGGGGGAGGGGCTTTATCGGACCAAACAAATACTCTCCGGAGCAATGCGTCAAATGCAAAATTGCAAGGCGATCATCGAGCGGGCTTATTACAACAGTGTTGTTTCCGCTTCAAGCACTGCCGCCCTGGATATGGCAAGTTATCAGTCCAAGGTGATGGTTGAGGGAATCTTACAAACCCAAACGGAGGCCCTGCAGACGATTGTCAGCCGGCACAACCAGGCCCAGCAGGCGGTTACGGCCACCGCTATCTCCGCGGTTAAGTTGTCCATTTCTATCGCCCAAGAGGTTATAAAAGCGATCGGCAATATCAGGAGCTTAAAGCTGGAGTCATTAAAGGCGGAACAGGCGGCATCCCTCAAGGGCGAGATTTCGTCAGCAAAGAAAACGGAGATGTCACTGCTTGAGGAAAACATAAAAATGCCGCCGGTTGGAGAATTTGCCACCAGCATAGTTCTTTCGGTCTTAAGTTCGATTATCGATTTTACGGTCGCTTCAATTGTTGATGCGGAGGCAAAATCGGCCTCTAAGGGAGAGAAGGGGAAGAAGGTCGCGGAAAAGAAAAAAGCGTTGAACAAAGAGTCGAAAGAGGCCAAAACCTTTGCCGAAAAAGTGCAGATGATGGAAGAGCAGTCGCTGGCGGATGACATGTTGGCCGGCCAAAACGAACTAAACATGCAGGATACCGACTATCGCAGCCAGCGGGCCGAACAGGGGAGTGACTCGATCAAATCGCTGGGTGAGTCTATGCCATCCGCGGGAAAAGAGATAGACGATCGGATCAACAAAAAACAGATGCAGACTTTGATCAGCAAGCTGAAGGAGACAGAGAAAAAAATAAAAGAAGAGGAAAAAGCGATAAAACAGACCTTGTCGAAGGCGAAAGCTGATTTCCAAAAGGCGCTTACGGAATTTAAAGCGGAACAGCAACAGGGAAAAACTCCCAATGTTTCCACTCTCATGGCCCGGGCGGACGCGATTTCCGCCGCCGCCGTCAAGGCGCAGCAGTTTGTTGAGAATAGCGACCCAACAATTAAAGAGATCAGGAAAGAGCGGGAGAGCAAAGTTAAGGTTAAGACCGATCCGCTTGAAAACAAGAAAAATCCGGACATAAAAGAAGAAAATCCGGATAAAAAAGTAAAAACCGGAGAGGATATCGCCAAAGGAGTTAAAGAGATAAAAGATTTGAGCGAGGAGCTTAAAAGAGTGAAAGACCCAAGGGTTATGGAGCAAAAAGCGAACGAATTGCTGACAAAGCTGGAATCCCTGGATCGTTCGATGGCTTCTTCTTCAATCCATGGTGAATTGGCCGAAGCTTCCCTTGCTCCGGAAGGGGTTGACAAGATTCAAGAATCAATCGATGCCGAGGCGGAAAAAATTAATGGAAAAAAAGTCGAACTTAAGGATCTCAACCCAGAAGATCTGCAGGATTTGTACAACAAGCTTTACGCGAAAATCTTTAAGCCGGCAAGTGAGGAATTGCTTGGGAGCGTGGCGGAACGGAGGAAGAAACTCGATCAAATCAAGGAACTTTCCGCACGAATTGAAACTATGGGAGCCGATAGTACGGAGGCCAAGGATTTACATGCTCAAATAGCAACCGTCCAATTGGAGATCGAAAAAATCCAGAAGAAAGAAGGGGAAGCGAGAAATAAAATCCAGGGCTTCAATAGATTGGTCGGCAAGATCAATAAAGAGTACCGGAATAAAACCGGACACGATCTTCAGACGGTTCAAAACAGGCCGACCGCTGTCCAGCCGCCGGCCGCGAAAAAGACGATCGCGCCGACACGGGAACAGCAGGCGAAAGAGGCCGAGCACGCGCAGAGCATTCTTCTGGGCAGCCAGCGCAGATCGTTTGAAGCGTAATTCACCCTTCCCCTACTCACCCATGCTGTGCTTTAGTTTTTGTAGCTGCCCTTTCCCCTCTCTATTCTAGAGAGGGGCAGAATACAACTCTTCCAATTGTAACACAAGAGAAAAACGGAGCTCTCCCTCTCTAGGATAGAGAGGGATAATGGCGAAAACAAGGACGGAAGCTTGCCTTGGGTGAGTAAGGCCCATGCAAGTTTTACGCCCCCAACTCCGATAATATATATGAACAACTATGATAAACACTTCATCATTAGACAAATTAAGTAGTTTGCTTTCTTCTTCTTCGGAGAAGCTGGGCTCTTCCGATGAAGGTGGAAAAGTGTTGCGTACTTTAATCGAAACGCTCTCTGCCGGAGGAGCTGTGAAAGGAGCCGTTGCTCCGAATCAGGAAATCGCGCAAGTGTCAGAAGGACAAATACAAGGACAAGGAAGGGGGACGGTGGTCTAATGAACAGCATAAGCCAAATAGCCGGATTTAAAATAGAGCAGACCGAACAGAAAAAGCCGGCCAATAATTATATAGAAGTGACTTTTGTCGATACGGTGGCCCACGCTCTGAAGCAGGGGAAGATTTCCGCTCCAAGCAAGGCCGAATCGGGGTTTATTTCATTTCAAAAAAATCAGGGACTTAATTTTAATGAAGTCAAATGGGACGATGAGGAAGAGAAGATCAATGCCTTCATCGCCCGGATCCAGCAGATTTTAGAAGAGAAGAAGTAACAGTAGGGGCGGATAATTATCCGCCCGTACTTTCATGCAAGTTTTAGGATAGAAGTTACGATTATATAAATACAGGGAGGTGATTAAGATGGGAGTTGAAACAAGTGGCGCTCAAAGCACCGAGCAGGCAATCGGCCAATGGCTTGATTCAAGCATGAACTCAATCACCGATAACATGGTCGAGGTAACCAAGCAAGACGGACAGACCGACGTTTCTATTGGCGGAGCCAATAGCGCGGATAAGACCATTTCGGGAAAGAGTTTAAGTGCGGACGACAAAGCCGCGATTGAGAAGGCGGCCAAAAGAGATGGCGGAGGTACCGGTTTGTATACCAAAACCCACAAGGGTGAATGGGTCGGGACCCACACCATGGAGGGTATGTTGGTTACGGCCAAGGCCAACCAGGAATTGACCAACGCTACCAATATATTGTCGAAGACCATCGAAGAGGATTCGAAACTTAAGACGGTCTTGCAGAGAAAAGTCGATCAGTTAGGATAACAACCAAATAAGAGGGTCAGCTAAGTAGCGGCCCTTCTTATACTGCCCGGCGAAATCCCGGTAGTATAAGAATAGAAGAGGAGGAAAATAAAATGAACAAGAGCGTGACTAATTATCAAACGCCGCAGATGGTCCAAAATAAAATCGGTTCGTCGGGAACGGATATAAAAGATATAACCCGGTCATTTTACAGCACCATGCGTTCGATGCTGGTTGATTATGCCGATTCGCAAAGCGATATAACTATCAATGGGATTCAGGTTAAAGCTAAGGATAAATACGGGATCGTGGGAACCTTGCTTTACAGCCAATTTATGACCGATACTACCAAAGCAATTGAAACGGTAATGGGCTTCAAGACCTCTCTCTTTAGTTTGGAAAAACAGCTTACCTCTAAGATGGGAGGATAAAAATGAGCGGAGAATTTCTTTCTGCCAAACCCCGCCCGGCCGTGTATCAACTGCCGGAAGACACTTCAAAAATTTTTCAGCGTAACGGAGAAAACAGCGAAGATTTTTCCGAAGTTGTAAAATTCATCAACTATTTTCAGGAGATGCTGAAATTTTTTCCCGAATACCAGCGGAACGGTTACCAGAATGGGTCGGAGGGAGACACAACCTGGTATGAAGGCTTTGGGAAAGTTGTCGCTTCCAAGGACCGCGGATTGGACAATGCCGGAAAACTTGGGGCGGGATACGAAGATCGTTTCGGCGATTGGCACCAGGTTGGGACCAGCGATCAGTTTTGGGGTTATGGAATGGGGGAGACCGGAGGAAACTTGGAATGGGATCCGTCCACGTATGATTCTAATTTTTTTACCGATGGCGTAAAAAACAAAATAACCGGAGCCGATCAGGCGCTCGATTATCAGGATTATGCCGCGATGATGGCCTATAACCCGTCCGACAGTTCCAAATATAAAGAGATTAAACAATCTGAACTCGATTCCGCCCGATCCTTCATGAAGCAATTCGGCAATGTCAATTTTTACGAATTTGCTTTGAAAGGGATAGACAAAATCAAGTTTAACGATAAAGACGGTAATGGGGTTTTTGATCTGAATAATGACGGATACGATACTTCCTCTTGCAACTTTATGTGGGAGGGGATGGAAGGGGCAAACGGGGAGGGGGCTTTTTATGTGATGCTGAACCTTTTGGAATCGCGGCGCAGAATTTATTATGCCGCTTCCAATGTCTTTGGCCAGCACAAGAATATTGGGGACAGTTTAGCGATGGTTAAAGACATTAGTGATTTTTTTGATAAAGATGTCGCCGGAGCCGATCCTCATAATTTTAGAATGTTTTACATGTATTTCGCGATGCAGCACGCTTTCCGCTCCGTTACCCAGGCCTTTTCGGGAAACACAGAGATTTACGGTGACCTGGGCGGTCCCGGTTTTATCTACAGCGCCCGTGACCGTGCCGGCTTTGCAAAATTTGGCGAATGGCTGATCGGAGGAGTGAATAAATACATAAGCACCTTAAGTGGTGCCGAAAAAGACCGCGTTCAGGGGCTATTGAGTGAGTATAAACTTAGCAACGAACAAAATGCGAAATCAGGAGAAGTAGATTTTAACTTGCCTTATGGAGTAACTTCTTGGCACCATTACTCGTATAACGACGACCGCTACACCGGATGGGACAGCTTTTGCGGTAATTTTGAGAAAGATGCAACTAAGCCGGGATATAAGGGATTGCCTGACTATCTAAACCCGCTGGCGGTTAAAAATGGCGGTTCTCACCCCAATTATGCTATCGCGCAGCTTGCGGGTTTGAAAGAATACAACATTAAAGGAGACTTTGCCCTCTCTTACAATGGCCAGAATTATGATCTTTATGGAACCAACTGGGTTGTTAATTTGGCCGGAAGATTTTTAAAAGCCGAAGATCATGATACTAAAAATGCCGTTAATACTTTTGCCATGAACGCTTATGAAAATGCCAGATACCAGCAGGAGACCAAAGTTTATAAACAGAATAAAGAGGCCTACGAAGAGCAGAAATACGAAGAAGAGATGGCGATCGGACGCGCGGCGGCCAGGGCGGAGGGGAGAAAACAACAAGAGAAGAAACAGGCTGAGCAGATGTCCGCAAAGCAGAGAGCGGAGAAAACCGCCGAAGCCAAGAGACAATTGATGCGGCAATTGTTCTCCAAGATGCTGGATAACAGTAAGAAGAAATCATAAGCCCTTATGGACCCTTTCCCAATGCAAGTTTTCCCCTCTTAAACACGATATATAGATGTATGAGCCAACTAAATTTTGATATGGCAAGGGAGAAGATGCACGCTGTCGCCGTCACTTCGCAAAAAAGTGATGAGATCCAGAAAAAAACCGACGGCCTCAAAACCTTTGAATCCGCGCTTAAGAGCATGGAAGATGTCGCCCAACTCTCTTCAACTGTCGCCAGCAGAGTGGACCAGGTCAGAGGGGAATCGGTCGGACAAAAAATAATTACCCGTATGGGGATAAATCCCGCGGCGCTCAAAGAAAAATATAAAGAATACTTTCGCAGTTCAAAATCGCACAACCTTCTTCTGGAAAGATTTATGGCGCATGTCAAATTGAGCGGCTTGAATTCTTTGTTTTCCCTGGCCGGGATCTCATCGCAGGAGATCGAAGAGATCAAGTCCGAAGTGAAGGCGGAGGCGCTCTCCGAAATCGAACAGAAAATCGCGCAGGATTGGGCGTACGCCAAAGCGATGATTGAGATAATGGGGTAAGGGGAATTATTCCCCAGACTTTAGTCTGGGGTGGGAGCATAAGGAAAACAATGTCAAGAAAAGCGGCAAAAGGGCAAAAGATAATTTTGGAGGAGATCAAGAAACAATTGGTCACCCAGGCGGAACGCTGGGGGAGGACCGATTATTACACTCCGCTTAAGCTTGAAGAGATTGAAATTGAGCAGTGCCGGAAAATTTCCGGCGAGCTTCTGTCGGAAAAATCCAATCTTGAATATGAGCTCCACTTTTTGGAATCGGACAAAAAAGAGGTCCTTTCAAAAATTGATCGGCTGGAGATATATATCAAGAAAGCCGACCGGGCCATCAAACGGCATGAAAAGCTGATCGAGAAAATAATTGGCGGCAAAACGGGGGAGAAGATTCAGGTTGGCGCCAAGAAGTCGAAAATTTCGGTTTTGATCTCGGACAATTAGGAGAAAAAGATGTTGCTTACAGCATGTATGATAGTTAAAAACGAGGAAGAGATGCTCTCCAAAACTCTTCCGGTCTTGTCGTCGGTTGTCGACGAGATCATACTGGTTGACACCGGATCAAGCGATAGAACCATCGAAATCGCAAAAGAGTGCGGCGCCAGGGTCTTTAATTTTCCCTGGATCAATGATTTCTCTGCCGCCCGCAACGAATCGCTGAAGCATGCCAAGGGTGAATGGATCATCTGGATTGATGCCGATGAGATGATAAAAACCGAAGAGTTTGAAGATCTCAAAAAGTTTTTGGCGGAGGCCAAAGCCGACGCTTACAATATAAAAATCTGTGAATGCGAACCGCCTTCTTTTATTCCCTGCAATTTTTATTTCAGGCCAAAAATTTTCAGGAATGGGCGGGGGATCCATTTTGAACGTCCGATCAACGAACATCCGTTTGACGCCGACGGAAAAGCGATCAACGGCGATCTGGTTTCCTCTGTTTCAACCTATCATTGGGGGGGGCATTTGGCGGAAAAAGCAATGGAGAAAAAATGGAACCGCAATATCAATTTATTGGTAAATATGTTGGAGGGGAACGCTTCCGACAAGCACGGCCATTTTCTGCTGGCCAACAACTTGCGCCAGGCCGGGCGCTATGAAGAGGCGGTTGCCGAATATGAAAAAGCGATCGCGCTCGATACCGAAAAACAATTTGCCGCCGCCGCCGCGGTTAAACTTGGCTGGTGTTTTTATAATTTAAAAAGGGCCAAAGAGGCCTACCGCGCCGCCCTGCGGGCGTTGGAACTTGATCAGAACGAAGTCGCGGCCTACAACATCCTGGGGGCAATAGCCCTGGCCTGTAAAAAGAATAAAGAGGCGCTGGAAATGTTTAAGAAGGCCGAAACTTCCGAGTTTGCCGAAGAGAGAGAGACGGCGAAGAGCTTTAAGGAGAAAATCTCATGAGTATAAACGTCATTGACAGCAATGTGATGGCCCAGCAGGCCGCTCAAGCGATGTCTACATCGCTCAATACGGCGGTCCGCGATATCGACAAACAGTCGGAAGACAATCGCGTTGAGGAGCAGAGTTTGACCAAGCGGCTCCTCGACAATAAAAAACCGAATAAGAAGGGAGCTTCGATCCTTGCCGATTTAATTTCAAAGCTGGGCGGGGAGCTGAAATTGAATCAAAGGAATGAACAACAGAGGGGAGCCAAAGACGAATACGATCTGATGTTTGGTGAAAATCGGGAGAATTACGGCGACAATGTTTCCGTCAATTCCGACGCCATCAAAAAACTGCAGAAATTTAAAAAAGAGACCGGAGAGCGGCATCAAAAAGAGCAGGAGGGGATAGCCGGAGAAAAAAGAGAGATCAAGGGGAACGTAAAGGACTATGCTTCCGCCTATTCCCAGATGGTGGTGAGCGGCGGAAGTGAAGCGAAGAAAAAAATTGATAAAATGGAACAACAGCTTAAAGAGAATGGGGTTACCGAAGGACAGCTGCTCGGATTAAGGCAGGATGTAAAGACGGCGATCCGTTCCCAAGTTGCCGCGCAGATCAAAGAGGGGCTGTTAAAAAGGATGTTTGGATCGGATAAGCCGCTCGATAAGGCCTTGAACAGCGCTACACTGAACAAAGTGATCAACCATGCCTTTAACAGCAAGGAGCTGGGGGGGTGGGATTTTGGCGGCTATAACGACAGCTTACAGGGGACGGTTGACGAAAAGATGGCGGAGGTAACCGGTGAAATCAAGGATTTTTCCAAAGAAGAGATTGAACGTTTGCTGGTTGCCAACAACCTCGAACAAAAAGGAGCCGACAAAGAGTTGCGGCAGATGCTGGAGCTGGCCGGAAAATTCGGCTTTAACGCCAAAGAATTTTTGGAGAACTGGCAGGTTACTTCGTTTGATCTGGGCTTAAACAACGCTCCCGACCAGGACAACGCGCGGGATGACCGCAAGCATTCGCAATTTTTCTGCACCGGGGACGAGGACAAAGATCTTTTGATCAACCAACTGCGCGCCTGCTACATGCGCCGGGCCCTTGATCCGGGCTTGAGGACGCTGTTTGAAACCTCTTTCAAAATCCGTAACATTAAAAATTCACTAAAGCTGGAGATCAAGTTTGGAGATTTTGAGATGATCCAGAATGAGGGGAAGAAGGTGGCGCGCCAAAAGCTTCATGAGATGCTGGAAGAGGCGCTGTGCGAGCAGGCGACTCTTTATGACCTGGCCGGTCCGGCCTATAAGATGATCTCCCAGCGGATCAAGAGCATAACAAGGAACCTGGAGCGGCTGGGAGTTGATTTGTCTTCCGCGGAATTTAAGGAGATGGTTGATTCGGCCAACCGCAAGATGTTTGAGATTGCCCGGCAGGAATTTGAGGAGACCAAGATACTTTTTGCCGGCAATCCCAGGACATCTTTGGAAAAGAAATTGAAGATGCTTGCCAAACTGCTGAAGCGGTTGATTGACGAAACCGGGATTGAGGCAAAGGTTGATTTGAATATAACAAGAGGTGGAAAAGCATGATTGGCATGGGGATCCCAATTAAAAGTATTTCTTTGACACCTGGAACTTATGGCCATTTCAGTTTACATGAAGTGAAGCAGGCGCAACAGATTGTTAAAAAATCCTTGCCGCATGAACTGGTCGGTCCAAAAGAAAATCCAAAGAACGATTTTTTTACGAATTTTATTGCAAATTACAAAATAGAAGGGGAGGGATTAAAATGATAAGTGGAATAGGCAACACAGGACTATCAATAGATTATGTCCGTTTTACCATGACTTCGAATGTTATAAAAAACTCAATTAAAACAGCCGAAGATTGCCGTAAGATTTTGAGTGAAGCGCTTTTTGGAAAAGACGACAAATCTAACGAGAAAGAACAAGTGGCGGAGAAGCTAAAGCTGATTGAAAAGCTGCTTAAAAATTTAAGACCCGGGGATGTCCAAACCATCATGACGATAAAAAGCTTGTTAAATGAGGTTTTTGGCGACTGTCTTGACCTTAATTTAAGCATAAAACCCAAAATTGACCAGATGATTAAGGATATGTATAAACTGCTTCCGAACCAAAATCCTATATGGTAGTATGGGCGATATGAAGATCCTTTATGTTGCCCATGGTGATTTCTGGGGTTCCACCTGGCCGTACGCTTTCATAGACCATTATATTGCTTCCACCTTAAAATCAATGGGTCATGAGGTAAAAACCTACAACATCTTCGCGCAGGTGACCACCATGTCCGATTTCTACCGCGAGGTTGCCAAAAAACAAAATTTGACCGAAGGGCACCTTTTGGGAATTTTGGACGACCGTGCTTCTGCTCCGATCCCTTTTGAGATTTTAGATTTTGAGCCGGACCTGATGCTCCATATTGTCGGGAGGATTCCCAATCGGATATTGAAGGCGATCAAGAAACTAAAAACTAAAACGGCGATCTGGTATCTTGACGATCCGCAGGAGATCAATTTTACCTCCGTCAACGGCGCCTATTACGACCACGTTTACACGGTTGAACCAAGCTGCGTCGCGGAACATAAGAATGGAAAGTTTTTACCGCTGGGGTGTTTTACCCATATCTATAAACCGATGGAAGTGGAAGAGAAATATAAAAGCGATATTTGTTTTATCGGGGTCCCTTTTCCGAGGAGGGTTGAGTTTTTTGACGAGATGGCCGATTTTCTCAAGAATTACAATGTGAAGATTATCGGCGGCGGGCCGAATGTCGGCCGTGCCGATGATCCATGGATGTGGAAGAAGAAGCTTAAGCGATTGGATGTTTTGGATAAATTTATAACCGACGAGATTATCTTCCCCGAAGAAGCGGCCAAATATTATAACGGAGCAAAGATTAATTTGAATCTGCACCGGGCGGGGACCGATGACCGCTTTACTCACGGCAATCCCAAGAATATCCAACCGATTGGTGTTTCCGAGCGGACCTTTTGTATTGCCGGCTGCGGAGGGTTCCAATTGATCGATAATTACCGCTCCAATCTTTCCGAGCAGTTTGAGGCCGGCAAAGAGATTGCGGTTTTTGCCGATAACGAAGATTTCAAGAAGAAAATTATTTATTATTTGGAACACGAAGCAGAACGTAAGAAAATTGGGGAAGCCGCGCAAAAAAGGGTTTTAGCCGAACACACCTACGAACAGCGTCTTAAGAGGATTTTATAGCTTTCCCGGCCTTAATGCACTTTGTGCAGACGTACTCTTTCAGCTTTTTTCCGGCTACAAGTATATTGATCGATTGCAAATTCGGCATAAAACGTCGCTTGGTCTTGTGGTTGCTGTGGCTGACGGTGTTTCCGCTCCTGGGATGTTTGCCGCAATAAAAACATTTTTTTGCCATTTTACACCAACACCTTTTCTTCAATCTTTTTTATTCTCATCTCATGATCCTCCAGCTGATCGTTATGCTGCCGGACTTGACCGTAACGTACGGTAAGTTCGTCTTTGAAATTACGAAAAGCGCCAACCAGCCAGTCGAGCGTGGTATTGACCTGATCAAAGCGGGCGTTCATCTCTTCTTTTGTCGCAAATCCCTTTAAGTCTTCTTTCGTCGCGAAGACCTCTGATAGTTTTTCAAAGTCTTTTTTTGTTAGCGCCATAATTTTATGGTATCACAAACTATGCTAAAATTCAAGAAGGATGAAGCGACTGGATACTCCCATCCAATACGTAAAAGGGATTGGGCCGAAACTGGCCAAGCTTTTTGGTAAGCTTGGGGTCCAAACCGTTGAAGACCTGTTCTATCTCATCCCCCGAGGGTACGAGGACAGGAGGAATATCAAGCCGATCGGAAAACTTGTTCCATCAATATCCGAAGTTATAACCGGTGAAATCCGAGAGGTAGAGAACCTTCGCAATTCGGTCCTCAAGGTGAAGCTTCAAGACCCTTCCGGTTCCATCACTGCCGTTTGGTTCAACCAGCCCTTTCTGCTGAAAATTTTTCAAAGAGGAGTGAAGCTGATCCTCTCCGGCAAGGTTGAGATGAATTTCTATGACCGCCAGCTCCAGTTTGTCCCACGCAGTTTTGAAATTGATACCGGCGACAACCTGAAAATTGCCCCGATCTATCCTTTGACCGAAGGATTGTATCCGAAAAAAATCCGCTCGATCATACGGACGACGCTTGACGAATACCTTGATCAGACGGTTGATCGCGTCCCTGCCGAGATCAGGGCCAAATACGATCTCCCCGATTTGAAAGAAGCGATCCGTTATCTTCATCTTCCCGAGGATATGGAGAATATCGAAAAACACCGCCGCCGCCTGGTCTTTGACGAGTTTTTCTTTTTTCAGCTCGAATTGAACGTGCGCCGGGAGGCGGTAAAAAAAGAGCCGGGGATTGCGTTTGATACCGGTTATCAGCTGGCGGTTCCGTTTGAGCTTACCGGAGCGCAAAAAAGGGTAGTAGAAGAAATTAAAATGGACATGGCGAAACCGGTACCGATGAACCGTTTAATCCAGGGGGATGTAGGATCGGGGAAGACGATTGTCTCCGCCATCGCCGCCCATATCGCGATTTCAAACGGCTATCAGGTTGCTCTTATGGCGCCGACGGAGATTTTGGCCAATCAGCACTACGAAAAGATTATCAGAATACCGGGATATCAGAATATCAAAGTAAAATTAATTACCGGGACGACACAAAGAAAAGATCCTTCGACTCTGCTCGGGGTTGATTTAATAATTGGGACCCATGCTTTAATTGAAAAAAAAATAGGATTTAAAAAACTGGGATTGGTTATCATCGACGAACAGCACCGCTTTGGGGTTTTACAGCGGGCGAAGTTGCTTCAAAAAGGGATTAACCCGGACTTGTTATTTTTGACTGCGACGCCGATTCCCCGTTCGCTCGCTTTGACTTTATACGGAGACCTTGACCGTTCGATTATTGACGAACTCCCCCCGGGACGGACCCCGATTAAAACCCACTATGTTTCGGAAGGGAAGCGCAAAAATTCCTACGAGTTCATGAGGAAAGAGCTCGTGGCGGGGCGGCAAATTTTTGTGGTCTGTCCGCTGGTTGAAGAATCGGAGAAGATCGATTTAAAAGCGGCAATGGACGAGGCGGAGAATCTGCAAAACAATATTTTTCCGGAGTTTAAAGTCGGGTTGCTACATGGGCGGATGAGGGGTGACGAAAAGGACCGGGTCATGCGGGACTTTAAAGATAAAAAAATAAACGTTTTGGTTTCAACGACTGTTATAGAAGTCGGCATCGACATTCCCAATGCTTCCATTATGGCGGTAGAGCACGCGGAGCGCTTCGGGCTCTCCCAGCTCCACCAGCTGCGGGGGAGGATCGGCCGCGGTGCCAATCAATCCTATTGTTTTCTCTTCTCCGACGCGAAGGGGGAAAACGCCAGGGCCAGGATCAAAGCGCTTCTTGATTCAAACGACGGTTTTTACATTGCCGAAGTCGACTTGAAACTGCGCGGTCCGGGGGATGTCGCCGGCATCCGCCAGTCCGGCTTGCCGAACTTCCGCGCGGCTGATATAGTGAAAGACGAAGCAATTTTGAGAGAAGCAAGCGAGGCGGTTAAATTATGCGCGTAATCTCCGGCACGGCTAAAGGGAGAAAAATAAAAGCTCCCAAGACCAATATCCGCCCCTTGTCCGACCAGGCCAAAGAGGGGTTGTTTAATATTTTGGGGGAAAGAGTCCCCGATTCCGCCTTTCTTGACCTTTTTGCCGGTTCCGGCAATGTTGGGATCGAAGCCCTTTCCCGCGGAGCGAAGCTGGCGATTTTTGTCGAATTGGACAAGCGGCACGTTAAAGTTATCCATGAAAATTTAAAAGAGCTCTCTTTTGACGACCGGGCGGAGGTTTATTTAATTGACGCTTTGCGGGCGATTAAAATACTCGCATCAAAAGGGGCCAGGTTTGATATAATATTTCTGGGAGCTCCCTATAATTCACCGGCCCTTGATAAGGCGCTTTTGATTTTGGATGGAGCGGAAATTTTGAAAGAGAATGGAATTATTGTCGCCGAGTATCGTTTTAAGCAAAGAATCGGAGAGAAACTCTCGAAATTAAAAAAGATCAGGGAGCAAAAATACGGAGACACGATGCTGAGTTTTTACCAATGAAAAATAAAATTGCGATTTGTCCCGGAAGTTTTGATCCGATCACCAACGGCCATGTCGATATCATCGAGCGGGCGTCCAAGATTTTTGACAAAATTTTTATCGCCGTGCTGGAAAATCCGGACAAAGAATCGTTTTTTTCCTTGACCGAACGCCTGCGTCTGGTTAAAAGTTCGGTCTCCCACCTTAAAAATATAGAAGTGGAAAGTTTCCACGGTCTTCTGGTAGAATATGCCAGGCGGGTTTCGGCCAAAGCGATCATCCGGGGACTGCGCGCGGTCTCCGATTTTGAATACGAGTTCCAGATGGCCTTGACCAACCGCAAGATGGACGCGGAGCTGGAGACGATCTTTTTTATGACCGATCACAAGTATTCGTATTTAAGTTCAAGCTATGTGAAACAGATTGCCGTTTTGGGCGGGGATATTAAGGATTTTGTCCCGCCGGCGGTCTTGAAAAAACTTAAAGGAGGGAAAAAACAATGAAAATACTTGGACTGCTTGATGCCCTGGAATCAATGATTATGGAAGGGTTTAAGGTTCCTTTGACAAAGAAGACCCTATTAAATGAAGAGGAGCTTCTTTGCCTGATTGACAAAATGCGGGTTACGATCCAGGAAGAGCAGGTTAAAGCTCCCGAAAAAATTGTCGAAAGAGTTGAAAAAGAGGAACCCAAAGACGATTCGGCCAAAGCGGCCGATATTTTGAAAGAGGCCTACACGATGGCGAAAGAAGTTCGTGCCGGAGCCGACCGCTATGCGGATGAGGTCCTCTCCAACCTGGAGCTTTCCGCCACCAGAATTTTGCGCACGCTCAAAGCCGGCCGAATGCGGCTCTCGCAAACGGTCGGGGTAAAAACCGAAGGAAAAGTAAATGAACCGGTCTGACGGCAGGAAAAATGGGGAGTTCAGGAAGATCACCATCACCCCCAACTTTTTAAAATATGCCGACGGGTCGGCTCTGATTGAATGCGGCGACACCAAGGTAATTTGCTCCGCCTTTCTTGAAGACCGTGTTCCTCCCCACAAAAAAGATACCGGCAGCGGCTGGCTAACCGCGGAATATGCCATGCTCCCCGGCTCGTCGCAAAACCGAATCAGAAGAGATTCGGCCGGAAAAGTTTCCGGCCGTTCGCAGGAGATCCAGCGTTTAATCGGACGCTCATTGCGGGCCGTCTGCGATCTGAATAAGATGGGAGAAAAAACTATTATTATGGATGCCGATGTCCTGCAGGCCGACGGCGGGACCCGCTGTGCCGCGATCACCGGTTCTTTTGTCGCCTTGAAGCTGGCGGTCAGGAAATTTCTTAAAGAACGAAAAATCAAAGCCGACCCGATCTTGGAGTATGTCGCCGCGATCAGTGTCGGAAAAGTGGCCGGCTATGAGCTGGTAGACTTAAATTATTCGGAGGATTCCCAGGCTGAAGTCGACATGAACTTGATTTTGGACGGCAAGGGGAATTTTATCGAGGTCCAGGCGACGGCGGAGGGGATCCCTTTTCCGCAAGAGGTCTTGAATTCGTTGGTTTCAAAGGGACGCGAAGCGGTGATGAAGCTGGTCGCGATACAAAAGGAGATTTTAGGTGAGTAAAAAACAGATCAAAGGGGTAATTTTGGCCGGAGGTACCGGTTCCCGGCTCCGTCCGTTGACCAAGGTGACGAATAAGCATTTGCTTCCGGTTGGCCGCAAACCGATGATCTTCCATCCGATTGAGAAGCTGGTAGCGGCGGGGATCACAAAAATCCTAATCGTCACCGGGGTTGAACACATGGGAGATATTGTAACTCTGCTGGGGAGCGGGAAGGATTTTAATTGTAAATTCACTTACAAGGTCCAGGATGAGGCGGGGGGGATTGCCCAGGCGCTGGCACTGGCTGAAGAATTTTGCGGGGACGATCCGCTTTGCGTCGTTTTGGGGGACAATGTTTTTCAGGATGAAATTTCCGCTTTTGCCGATTCGTTTTTAAAGCAGAAAAGCGGAGCGATGATCCTTCTTAAAGAGGTTTCCGATCCGCACCGTTTTGGTGTGGCCGAGTTTAAAGGAAAAAAGATTGTCTCGATCGAAGAGAAACCCAAAAAACCGAAGAGCAATTTCGCGGTTACCGGGATTTATTTTTACGACAACCGGGTCTTTGAAATTGTCAAAAAACTTAAGCCGTCGGGGAGGGGAGAGCTTGAAATTTCGGATGTCAACCGGGTTTATCTCTCCAAAGGGACGCTTTCCTACGATCTTTTAAGCGGCTTCTGGTCCGATGCCGGGACTTTTGAATCGCTGGAGCGGGCCGGGTTGATGGTGGAGGGTAAAGTCAGAATATGAAGAAGATCCTGGTGACCGGTGGCGCCGGTTTTATCGGTTCCAATTTTGTCCGTTATCTTGTAACCACCTATCCGGAACTTGAAGTGGTCAATTTGGATAAATTGACCTATGCCGGAAATCTCGACAATTTAAAAGATATCAACGAAAATCCCCGCTACCGGTTTATTAAAGGGGATATCGGGAATAAAAATATTGTCGAAAAATTGGCAGGAGAGGGGCTTGACGCCATCGTCAATTTTGCCGCCGAAACGCACGTTGACCGCTCGATCCTTGATCCGGAGGCCTTTATCAAGACCGATATCATGGGGACGCATATCCTGCTTGAGGTGGTACGGAAGTTTAACATAAAAAGATACATCCAGATTTCAACCGACGAAGTTTACGGGAGCATTGCCAAGGGCTCTTTTACCGAAAAAAGTCCGATTGCTCCCAACAGTCCGTATTCTTCTTCCAAAGCCGGGGGGGACCTTTTGGTCCGTTCTTATTTTAAAACTTATGGGACCCCGGTAATCATCACCCGCTCGTCCAACAACTTTGGTCCCTACCAGTATCCCGAAAAAATTATTCCATTTTTTATCACGCAGGCCATTTATGACCAAAAATTGCCGCTCTACGGCGACGGAAAAAATGTCCGCAACTGGCTACAGGTGGTCGACAATTGCCGCGCGATCGACGCGGTTTTGCGCAGGGGGAAAGACGGGGAGGTTTATAACATCGGGGGGGCGGTTGAAGTTGAGAATATCAAAATTGCCAAAGCGATTTTAAGGAAACTGGGGAAGTCAACCGATCTGCTCAAGTTTGTAACCGACCGGCCCGGGCACGACCGCCGTTATTCTCTCGATTCGTCAAAAGTAAAAAAGCTCGGTTGGAAACCTTCACTTGATTTCGAAAAAGATTTGAACGACACGATCGACTGGTATATTAACCACCGGAAATGGTGGGAGAAGATCATAAAAAAACAAAAGTCCTTCCAAAGTTTTAAAGAAAGCTGGTATAAGACAAGACAATGAAAATAGCGGTAGTCGGATCGGGATACGTTGGTTTGGTGACCGGCGCCTGCCTGGCCAATTTGGGGCATGAGGTTATCTGTGTCGACAAAGACAAAAAGCGAATCTCCTCACTAAAAAAAGCGATTGTCCCTTTTTACGAGCCGGGGTTGCCTGAGCTGGTCAAAAAGAACCAAAAAGCAAAACGCCTCTCTTTCTCTTCCGATTTATCTTTTGCGGTTATCGCGTCGGAAGTTGTCTTTATCGCGGTCGGGACTCCGCCGAAAAAAGACGGCGAGGCGGATGTTTCGGCCGTCCGTGCGGTGGCAGAAGGAATCGCTCTGGCAATGATGAAGAAAGACGGTTTTAAGGTAATTGTAAACAAGAGCACTGTCCCTGTCGGGATGGGTGACATCGTCACAAAGATACTTTTGGAAGAAGGGGTGGATGATGAGCTCTTTTCGGTCGTCTCCAATCCGGAATTTTTACGGGAGGGATCGGCCATCTCCGATTTTATGCATCCGGACCGGATTGTAATCGGGGCATCCAACAACCGCGCCTTCAATCTTATAACCGAACTTTACCGTCCGCTCAATGCTCATATTATTTTTACCTCGGTCAAAAGCGCCGAACTTATTAAGTACGCGTCCAATTCATTTCTTGCGACCAAGATCTCTTTCATAAACGAGATCGCAAATATTTGTGAGAAAGTCGGTTCCGATGTGACCGAAGTCGCCTATGGAATGGGGTTGGACAAAAGGATCGGCGGGCAGTTTTTGAATCCCGGACTGGGCTACGGGGGCTCCTGCTTCCCCAAAGACGTTTCGGCTCTTATCCATCTGGCCAAAAAGTCGGGCTATGAACCAAAGATTTTAAACGCCGCCGGAGCGGTGAATAATAATCAGATCAATCTTTTTATAAAAAAGATCCATAAGCGTTTGGGTAATTTAAAAAATAAAAAGATCGCGGTGTTGGGTCTGGCCTTTAAGCCGGAGACCGACGATTTGAGAGACGCGCCGTCATTAAAAGTTGTCGCCGCCCTTAAGAAAGCAAAAGCAAAAGTTGCGGTATACGATCCGGTCTCAAAGCTCTCCGAATTTACCAATCCGTACGATGCGGTCAAAGGGGTGGAGGCGATCGTTTTTGCGACCGAATGGAATGAATTTCGGGAGCTCGATTTTGAGCGGGTAAAGAAACTGGCTCCGAACGCGATTGTTTTTGACGGGCGGAATATTTACGACAAAAAGCGGATGGCGGAGGTCGGCATTGAATACTACGGAGTAGGACGATGAGGATTTTGGTTACCGGTGGGGCAGGGTTTATCGGTTCGCACCTGTGTGATTTTTTATTGGATAAAGGATTTAACGTTATTTGTTTAGATAATCTGATCACAGGGTCAAAAGACAACATTAAGCATAACCTGAAAAACAAAAAGTTTAAGTTTATAAAACACGATATTTCAAAACCAATAACGATCCCGGGGAAGATCGATTTTATTCTTCATTTTGCCTCTCCCGCCAGTCCGGTCGACTATGCCGATCTGCCGATACAAACATTAAAGGTGGGGGCATTGGGAACGCATAATGCTTTAGGTATTGCTAAAGCAAAAAAAGCGAAATTCCTTTTGGCATCAACTTCGGAAGTTTACGGAGATCCTCTTCTTTCTCCCCAAAAAGAGAGTTATTGGGGAAATGTCAATCCGGTTGGGCCGCGGTCGTGCTATGACGAATCAAAACGTTTTGCCGAAGCGATCACGATGGCGTATCATAGGATGCACAAACTTGATACCAGAATTATCCGTATTTTTAATACTTATGGGCCGAGGATGAGGAAGAATGACGGCAGGGTAGTGCCGAATTTTATCACCCAGGCTCTGGCCGGAAAACCGCTTACTATATATGGCAAGGGGACCCAAACCCGCAGTTTTTGCTATGTTAGCGATCTGGTTGAGGGAATTTACAGGGTAATGCAATCGAACCACCATGATCCGATCAATCTTGGCAATCCGCATGAATTTACAATTAATGAATTGGCGAAACTTGTTATGAGGTCTTTTCATTCATCATTCACCGTTCACCGTTCACTTCCACAAGATGATCCGAAGCAGCGCAAGCCCGACATCTCAAAAGCGAAGAGACTCTTGAAATGGGAGCCGAAGATTCAATTGGAAGAGGGGCTATGCAGGACCGTAAAAACCTTCTTGGGCTGATTGTTATTCTCATTTTGGGAATAGTTGTTTCCATCTGGGCGTATTATTACCTGGTTATCCCACGGGATATATTTTACTGGGATGAATCGCATCATGCTTTGTACGGCCTGCAAATATTTTCCGACCTGAAAAACTTAAACTGGGAACAATTTTGGTTTGACACCAACAAGCAAGCACTTTGGCCGCCGGTGCATTCCTGGTTTTTGGGGGCATGGTTTTTGATCTTCGGGCCAAGCTATGTTTCTGCGAGAAGCTTCAGTTTGCTGCCGTTTTTGGGAATTGCGCTTCTGACTTATTTAATTGCGGTAAAAATTAATCGCGAGAACGGAGTTTTAGTCGGGATTTCTTCTTCCTTTTTGGTCTTAATTTCTTCCGCTTTTTTGAAACAGGGGACGGAGTGCATGATTGAGGCGTTGAGCGCCTTTTTTTCCCTGCTGTTCTTTTTTTTCTTTCTTCATTCCGTGAAAAAAGACCGGAACCTTTCGTATTTTTTGTCCGGCCTGCTTTTGGGGTTTCTTTTTATAGTAAAGTACCAATACGCGGTTGTTTTTGGCTTTGCGGTTTTTGTGTTTGGGATACTGGAAAGGTTGTGGGTGAAATACGGATTGCTTTTTGCCGGTTTTTTCGCGGTAGTTGCTCTTTGGTTTTTGATTCCTCCAACCGACAAGAAAATCGGGATGATGTTTTACGCCTGGGGAACGGCGGCCTGGTCACACGGTGGGACGGTAACTTTGTGGGATAAGATCACCTACTATCCTTTGGGTATAGTGAAGTATTACAGCTTTTCTCCTTTTTTGGGATGGTTTTTATTCCTGGGGATTATTTACGGAATATTAAACTGGAAAGACAAGACAATCAGAATGCTTACGGTTTTTGTGGCGGTTCCGTTGATCCTCTCCGCCATTATCAAGCACCAGGAAATCCGCTACATCTCTTTATTTATACCGTTACTTTATATTTTGTTTTTTACATTGTTAAACGATTTTATAAAGCCGAAAAAGGTTTTATACGGTCTTTTGCCGGTTCTTGGGGTGTGTGGGGTGATATTTTTTTCGCCCGGAGCGTTTAAGTACGCCCATAACGACGATTATGTTATAAAGCCCCCTTTTCAGGAAAATAAAATCAGTAATTTGGAGGATGTCTTAAACTTTTTTTACGATGTTATCCCTCCCGGTTCTTCCGTTTCCTGTGCTTTCCAGAGCAACTATTTTACTCCCTACACCATGACTTTCCATTTTTACGATCGGTTTAATTTTTATTCCTCATATATGACCCAGGACCCCAATTTTCTAAAAAGCCGCTATTTTATAACCATTGAAATTTTGGATAAAAAATTCCCGTATTTTTGGGAGTTTGAACATGAGGAGCGCATCCCCCAGCTTGGCCGATGGAACGCTTTTTTAAAAGAAGCGGAACGGCGGGGGCAGGTAAAATTGTACGAGAAGAAGGAGTTTTCCAACCTGTATCTTAGGGCAATTGTTTATGAAAAGAGCATTTAGTTTCTTTTTTCTTTTTATTTTGCTTTTGGCCGGCGGCGCTTTTGCCAAAGAGTGGGGGAGAAGCGAGCTGTTGTCCAAAGAAGGCATTTCGGCCACGCCAATCTACGATTATATTGATGCGGATATTGATTCGATTGTTGAAATTAAGTTGAAGACTACAAGAAGTTATGACGAATGCCGCTTCTTTTTTATGCCTTTTGAATTTCAGTCGTTTGAGCGGGGATTGAGCTTGCCGTTTAATACGGGGAGAGGCGATAGGTATGGCAGTTGTTTTTTGAACATGAAAACGCATCCCTACTGGCGCGGTTCGATCCGCCAGGTCCTTTTATCTTATCCTCCCGGCACGGAAATTTCTTATATCAAAGTCCAGCCGGCCAATCCTTATTTGATTGCAATTGCTGCCTGGCAGGAGTTTTTTTATTTCAGAATGCCGAATCTTGGAACCTGTTTTATAATTATGCCGGCGACGCTTTTTGGAAAACCGTTTAACCAATTTGTTTATATCGGTGCCATAGCGCTTTTCATTCTTTCGCTCCCTTTTTGGATATGGAAAGGGCAATGGAAGAAGGCGGGAAAAGGAGCCTTGGTCCTGGTTATGGCAGGGTGGGTTATCCTGTCGCTAAAATTCATGTACGACAATTATCGGGTGGTTTATCGGGATTATCAGGATTTTTTTGGAAAAAGCTTGGAGCAGAAACATATTCAATTGACTGGAGGGGATTATTACCAGTTTTTGAAGTGGTGCGGGGAGAAACTGAAGGGGGAAAAATATGTTGAACTGATGGTTCCTTCAAACGTTTCCTGGGCGCCGACCGATTTTTTAAAGATGAAAGGGCCGTATTATCTGGTTCCGCTGATTGTTAAACCGCAAGCAAAATATGTTATTGTTTATCAGGACATTAAACCGGAAGGGAAATTTAGGAATTTCGCCGAATTTAGCCGGGAGGCCTATATTTTGGAGAGGATAAAATGATTTTTTTGGCGTTACTTTTGCCGTTTATGCTCGGGTATTCACTGATCTTGTTTTTGTGTAAAAAAGAGGAGATTAATCTTTTGGAAAGCGCCGCGATATCCTTTGTACTGGGAAGCGGTTTTCTTACTGTACTTATGACTCTATTTATTGCGTTAAAAATCCCATTGGAACGTTCATTGATAATTATTTTTCTGTTAATTTTCATAATTATTTCTATGCTGCTTAACCGTAAGCGGCTGTTTTTTAACTTTAGGCTTGGTTGGCCGAAGGATTGGATCTTTTGGGTATTAATCGCATTGGTGACACTGCAGGTGTTTTTTGTCTTTTCTGAATCGATGCTCAAGCCGGTTTATACTTGGGATGCGGCGGGAAATTGGATCCAACGGGCTAAAATCATATTTTATGAGCGTCTTCCGGTTAATTTTTTTGGCAATGATTATCCCCTGCATGTTCCGTTGTTTTCCGCCTGGTTTTCGATAGTGGGCGGGGGGTGGGATGATCAGGTGTACAAGATTACTTATCCGCTCTACTTTTTATGCATGCTTGCCAGTTTTTATTTTGTTTTAAGGAGGAACAAAAAGCCCGCCCATTCGATCTTTTTTGTTTTTTTCTTGGCGACGCTTCCTCTTCTGGCTTATCACGCCACGATTTCTTATGCCGATTTTACAATGGCGGTCTTTTATTATTTCACGGCGGCCTGTTTATATGTCGGCCTATTGCCCCTTTCGCTTCTTTTTGCCGGCCTGATGGCGCTGGTGAAGACCGAGGGGGCCTTTTATCTTACTGGCTACTTGCTGGTTTTGGGATATTATTTTTGGAAAAAAAAGAAAAAAAAGAAGGATTTTTTTGGTTCACTTGGCGTTTTATTCGCGATTATCCTGCCTTGGGTTTTATGCCGGATTATTTATCGTCCTCCTTCCGGAAATAAGATAATTCCCGATGTGCCGTATACTCTTGATGTTATCGCCGGCCGATTTGGATTTATTTTGCAGACATTTTACAACAAACTTTTGTTTGAAGGGAATTGGAACCTGGCCTGGTTTGCGCTGCTGATTGTTTCGCTTATCTTTATCCGCCGGATATTTGGGACAGATTTGAAATATTTGTACTTATTGCTCTTTTCCGCGGTCTTGTCGATATTTATGGTCTTTTTGTTTACGGAGATGTATGTGTGGCTCAGTGGGGCAAGCGTGACCTTTAACCGGACGGCCCTTCATTTTGTGCCGATTGTTGTTTTATGCGTTGGTTTGGCCGTTGAAACAGAAAAAACTCCTTGACCCTTCCCTTCTTTTGCGCTATAATGTTCATATATTGAACATTGTTTGAACATATCATGCCAAACGAGAACGAGCTGAAAATCATAGAAGAAATATCCAAAAAAGGGCGGCAGACCCAGCGGGAGCTTTCCGAAAAGACCAATCTATCGCTGGGCGCGGTCAATATTATCATAAGACGCTTAATTCGCCGCGGTGCGATCAAGACCGGTGGGTTGACTCCCAAAAAAGTTGAATACATGGTAACCCCCAAGGGATTTTCCGAAAAAGCCAAAAAAACCTATAACTACATGTTAAAGACGGTTGATTTGGTCAAAAAAGTCAAAGAAGAGATCGCGAGAATTGTTTTGGAAGAGTATAACCGGGGGCAGCGTAAATTCATTGTTTTGGGTAACGATGATTTGGCCGATATTATCGAGCTGGCATTGAAGGGGTTTGATTATGAGAGGGTTTTTGGTGTTGGCGAGATAAAAAACAAGGATTCCCTGGTTCTTGTCGGTAAAAGCGGGGAGAGATTGAACGGTTTTCGATCTCTAAACCTGGCGGATAAATTGGCGGATGGGTATTGGGGGGGTGGGATGAGCACAAATGTTAATTGTAGTTTGCGCAGAGCCGGCATATAATTATGACTAATATAACAAAAAAAATGGCTAAAAATTTTTCATGGCTCTCTGCCGGCGATATAGTGGGCAGGGGCTTGAATTTTTTTGCGATGATATATATCGCCAGAGTTATAGGGGTGGCAGCTTTTGGTCTTTTTAATTTTGCGTTTGCATTCTTTGTCTATCTTGAGCTTATAGTTGATTCGGGGCTGACCATATTGGGAACCAGGGATATTGCCAGCAAAAAGAGCCATCCGGAAGTTATTTCGATCAATATTTTTTTATTAAGGCTGTCTGCGGCTTTTTTTGTTTTTATCGTTTCAACTGTTATCCTGTATTTGTTGCCTCTGACATTTACAATCAGAATGCTTTTTGTTATGACCTTTCTTTCTATTTTCTATCGGGCGCTAAATTCTGACTGGGTTTTTGCCGGGCTTGAAAAAATGGAGTTTATTGCATTTTCTAAAATATTATTCGGCACCCTCTTTCTGGGCATGGTTATTTTATTTATTAAGTCGCCGGAAGGCTTTGTTTTTATTCCCGTGCTGTATTTTTTAAGCGGCATGCTTACTTCCCTAGTTTTTCTAGTTTTATTGTTTAGCCGCTTCATTGCGGTTCGATTTAAGCATTTAGAGCCTTCAAACTGGTGGAAATATTTTTTGGATGCTGTTCCCGTAGGAGCGTCTTTGATTTTAGTCCAGATATATCACAATTTGGATACAATCATGCTGGGATTTATGAGTGATCCTGAAGCGGTGGGATACTATAATGCCGCTTATAAGCTTTTTTCTGCTATTGTTGGTTTTTTGTTATTATGGCAGGCCACGGCTTTCCCCGTAGTCAGCGGAAAATTTGTACAGGGCAGAGTGGCGGCCGAAGATTTTTTAAATAAATATATTAAACTAACTTTCTTGGCTCTGGTGCCATTAATATTTATGGTAATTATTTTATCTTCCGCAATGGTTCATCTTTTTTTTGGCAGCAGCTATGCCCCTTCTGTTTTTGCCCTGCAAATTTTGATAAGTAGCTTGATTCTGGTTGCGCTTAGTGGTTTATATGGCCATTTAGTGCTTATCCCTTCTGGTATGAATATGGAATTTTTGTGGGCGGTTGGCTTTGGGGCTTTTGTCAATATTATTTTGAATTCGTTTTTTATCCCATATTGGGATTTTGTCGGTGCGGCCTTTGCTACCATTTTATCCGAAGCAGTTGTTGTGGTTATTTTGTTTTATTTTGTTTGCAGGGTAATTAAGATAAATATTGTCAAAAACGCCTTTTCATCTGTACTTATATCCATTCCGGTTTTTTGCGTGATAAGTTTTTTCAATCTGCCTTCTGTGGGTTTTGCCTTGCTTTTTTTGTGTCTTTATCTTGCCGTGGTTTGGGTTTTGGAAAGAAATTTTATAATAAATTTTTATGGCAAGATTAGGGCCGGCGGCTGACAAATGAAAATCTGCCTGATTAATCCCACTAATGTCAATAGGGACTGGGGGTATTCTTTCCCTCCGCTTGGAATTGCCTACATTGCTGCAAAAGTTCTCGCATTAGGATTTGAGGTTTTTGTTTTTGACCGCGATTTATTGTTATGGAAAAATAATATGGATTTTAAAAGAGTTGATGAATTAACAGAAAAGATGCTTAGGGAAGAGAGGCCGGATTTTGTTGGTATTGGGGCAACTACTCCTCTTATTTTCGATACCTATAAAGTTGCCAGAATGGTCAAAAAAATAGTTCCTTTGGCAAGAGTAATTGCCGGCGGGGTGCATCCGACTATTTTGTCTCATCAGGTTATGGCGGATTGTAAGGAAATAGATTGTGTGGTTGTGGGCGAGGGAGAGGAAACCTTTGTGAATATCCTGCTTGGAAATAAGGCTGAGAATATTTTGGGAATTCTTTACCGCAAAGGGGAAGATGTTGTTGCAAATCCTTTGCCGCCGCCGATTAAAGAAATGGATTCTATATTATTTCCTGCCCGGGAGCTTTTGGATATGCGATCATATACTCAAAAATCCAAACATTTAATTAGAGGGGTGAGTCTTAAAGGAACCAGTATTTTTACCACCCGAGGATGTCCTTTTTTGTGCAGCTTTTGTTGTGCGCCCTTGGTTTTTGGGCGCAGCGTGCGTTATCATTCGGCCGGTTATGTTATTGCCGAATTAGAACATCTTATTGAAAGATATAAGGTTGAAGGGATCTATTTTGCTGATGACATGTTCGCAAGTAATCTGGCGCGCGCCCATGCTATTTGTGATGAAATAATTAAAAGAGGTATAAACAGGAAAATCGTATTTGCCGTCCAGATGAAAGCTAATGCAGTGGATGAAGATATTCTTTTAAAGCTGAAAAAGGCTGGCTGTATTCAGGTAGAATACGGTTTTGAATCCGGATCGCAGAAAATGCTTGATTTAATGAACAAACGCGTTAAAATTGCAGATAATTATAAGGCGGCTGGGCTAACCCGCAAAGTTGGCTTGAGAATATTGGCCAACCTTATTGTGGGCATGCCGGGGGAGACTAAAGAAGATTTTGCCCAGACCATGAGATTTTTGAAAAAGATCAAGCCGGACGTTGCTGGGTTATATAAGCTCGTTTTGCTTCCAGGAACAAAACTCTATAATGATTTTGAAAAACAATTTTCAGAAGCCAAAAATTGGGATTGTTCATTGGTAGACGATCTCAATATAAATCTTACAGACATACCCAAAAGCGAGTTTATAGCTTTGTTTAAAAAAGCCAAAGCCGGCATATCTATAAGCAATGCTCGCGCTTACATTTTGTATAATTTTAAGAGAAATGCTTTTGCCACGATTGGCGAGGTTTTGTTTCTTGTAATAAACAAAGTCAGGTCTTATATCAGGAAGGTAAAGCAATGCCGTTGACGGCGAGAAAAAAAATTCTTGATTTTGGTTGCGGGGACGGCTACCGCTCAATATATCTTGGCAGGAAGGCAGATTATTGGGGGGTAGATATTTCGGATGAGAACATAAAGAAGGCAAGAAATAAATATAGAGATAAATCTTTTGTTTTAATTGCTGAAAACAGCCTGCCTTTTGAAAACGTTTTTTTTGATGAGATTTATCTTTTTGATGTTTTGGAGCATTTAAACAATCCGCATGCGTCCTTTAAGGAGGTTTTGAGGTGTTTGAAGAAGAACGGCAAATTAATCGTTGAGATTCCTTATTATAAATCGGAAGAATTTTTAAAAAAAATCCATCCGGCGTATTTAATTGAAATTGGCCATAAAAATATTTTTTCAGATGAAGCGATTGTGCGATTAATTAAAGAATTTAACCTGATTTTACTGAAAAAGACAAAGAAGAGGGGGATTGAAAACATATATTTGGCGCTAATGTTTTTTTGGGGAAATCGGATTGTTTCCGAGACCGGAGATTTTGAGCGGGGATCGTTATTTTGGCGCAGGGTCATGGGGATGTTTTCGGAGGATTTTTTTTCTACCAAATTGTTTTTGGAGCTAAGATTTTTTTGGTTTTTGTTTCCCCTGTGGGTTTTGACTTATCCAGTCGGCTGGCTCTTATCACATGTTTTTCCAAAGGCGATAAGGTATGAATTCAGAAAATAACAATAATATAAATATATATATTATAATTTTGAACTGGAATAATTTTGACGATGCCAGCAAGTGTATCCAATCCGTGTGTGTCGCCAATTATCCCAAATTCAGTATCGTTTTGGTGGACAATGCTTCAGAAAATAATTCTTTGCCAAGATTGAAGGCCGCTTTTGGCCATATTTCGTTTGTTGAGAACAAGCAAAACCTCGGTTTTACCGGCGGCAATAATGTCGGTATAAAATATGCTCTGGAGCATCAGGCCGATTATGTTTTGCTTTTGAATAATGATACTGTTGTAAAACCGGACTTTTTATCGGAATTGGTACGAATTGCCGAGTCCGACCCCCAAA
The DNA here is from genome assembly GCA_001771585.1 of candidate division WOR-1 bacterium RIFOXYB2_FULL_46_45. Taxonomy (GTDB): domain Bacteria; phylum Margulisbacteria; class WOR-1; order XYC2-FULL-46-14; family XYC2-FULL-46-14; genus XYC2-FULL-46-14. The sequence continues at coordinate 145,695 of MEUE01000001.1, read as the reverse complement.
TAGGCATCGTTGGACCCAAAATTTATTTTTCTAACAGTAAAATCATCTGGTTTGCAGGCGGATTCTTGAATAAAAAGACCGGCTTTACTTACCATCGAGGGGAGAATGAGCCCGACAACGGACAATATGATAATGTCCTGGAGATTGATTTTGCCTCCGGCTGTGCCATGCTGATAAAAAAAGAGGTTTTTGAAAAGATTGGAATGCTCGACGAGGATTATTATCACAGCCATGAAGACGCCAATTTTTGTGTTAAAGCTAAAGAAGCGGGGTTTAAAGTTGTCTATAATCCCGCAAGCATTATTTATCATAAGCTGGCACGATCTTCCGGCGGAAGAAGGTCCCCTTTCTATTTGTATTACCGGACCCGCAACCATTTGATCTTTAAGGAAAAATTAAAGATCAATGTCCCTTTATTCTGGCCGGTTTTTCTTTTGTTGCTTACAAAAAGGATTTTTGGCTCTTTATTGATGGGACAGCCCCGGGGGGCGTGGGCCACGATTTGTGGGGTAATCGATTTTTACGCGGGCAAATGGGGAAGAGGCAATGGCGAAAAATTTCGATAAAATACTGATTGTTCTTCTCGGCGCCATCGGCGATGTCGTCATGGCAACCGCTATTCTCCCGGAATTGTGCAAAAAATATCCGGAAGCCGAAATTTCCTGGCTGGTCGGAAAATGGTCGCAGGATGTTTTAAAAAACAACCCTTATATCGACAGGATTATCGCGGTTGACGATTCAATTTTCTACCAAAAAAAGCTTCCCGCATTGGCGGCGCTGATTTGGAGTTTAAGAAAAGAAAATTTTGACCTTTCCGTATCCCTGCATCGCTCTTTTTGGATGAACCTTCTGATCCGGTTTATCGGTGCAAAAAAGCGGATTTCGCTTCCAAAAAATAGCGCGGGAGGACATAAGATTGAACAGGCATTAAATCTATTGCAACAGACGGGCGAAGAAAACATCTGGCCGGATGAGGATAAGATTTTGGGTGGCGGTAAATATGTTGCCGTTTGCGCCGGCGGGGGCAATAATCCGGGGACCAAAACCGAACGTAAGCGCTGGCCGCGAGAAAACTTTATTGAGCTTTGCCGGGAAATCCATAAGAAATATGACCACCAAATCGTTCTGGTTGGCGGAAAAGAAGACGCTTCCTTTGCCAATGAACTTAATTTTGATACATTAGATTTGACTGGAAAGACCACGCTGCTTGAATTGGCCGCCCTGCTGAAGAAGTGTTCCGTGATGATTACGGGTGACACCGGCCCGATGCACATCGCAACGGCAGTTAAGACTCCGGTGGTGGCAGTCATGGGGCCGACCGATCCAGGACAAACCGGTCCCTACGGAAAAAACAATATTGTTTTATATAAAGGTTACGATTGCAGTCCGTGTTTTCTGGATAACCGTAGTTTTAAAAAGTGTCCATTTCAAATTAAGTGCCTGAAAGATATTTCGGTTGGAGAAGTTTTATCCGCGGTTGACTCAATCCTTAAAAGCCAATAACCCGACAAAGAACACCGTAATCGGCACCATATACATCATAACCCTATTAAAAAGGGTGCCGTCCAGCAAGAATTGATAGCTTCCGGTAAACATAAAAGTGTAAATAAGTGCCAGCAGGTTTAAGACAATAATCGCCAACAGTGCCGCTTTTTCCTTTTTGATATTTCTAAAGAAGAAAACTAAAGCTATCAAAAACAATGCCCACGCCAAATGCCAGTTGGCCGAATGGAACATCTTGTCCGCGAAAGCCCCCAAAAGATCCGGAAGCCGGCTGAAAGAGTCGGGATTCACCGCGGCCAAATCGCCGACCGTATAATAATGCGACACCGCGACCAGTTTGTTATAAACCACCCACGGCAATCCGATCAGCGCAAGAATAATAAAATATTGCAGGGTGTCCCAAAGTTTCTCCCGGTTTTCAATCGCAAGGTAACCGAGGAGGACGATCGAATCAATCCCCGCCAGGTAAATCCCCGCCCGCTTGGTCCAGATGCCAAGCCCCAAAAATATTGCCGAAACGAGCAGATCTTGCGGGTTTTTATCTTTTAGAAACAAAAGAAGAAAAATGGTCCCCGCGGTGTAATAAAAGGTCATCGGCAGGTCAAGATAAGCGGTAGTCGCGTGAAAGACGATAAATGGCAAAGTTGACAGCAAAAAAGTGAACAGCAGGGAGGTGGTCCTTTCCTGAAATCTTCTTAATCCGTAATAAAAGATAACAAGAAGAGATAAGAAGAGCAGGGGGGAGATGATTTTTATCGCGATATCGTTCCAGTATCCCTCGCAAAATAAAATCCAGGCCTGGTTGAAGATAACAAGCGGCGGATAATCTTCCATTGTCCTTGCGAAAACAGGCGTTCTAAAACTATGGTCAAAAAAGATATATTTTGCCGCCGCGGCGTACCTGCTCCAGGCGTCCCAGGTGAAGACCGGCTTGATCATTGCTTCCAAAAGGACATAAGCCACTTTTGCGCCAATTAATAATAAGAGAAGAAAATCAATGGGCCGAAATTGAAACGAAGGCGAGGATTCGAATCCTCGCCTTCCAATTATGATAAACACAGAAAAAACAACAATAACGCCCCATCCCGCGACGGAAATATTAATTAAATTAAGCGGAATCCCGGCAAGTCCCAGAAGAAACATAATAAAAGCCAGGATGCCAATCCCAATCGGATAGGCAGCCGCCAGGGCCAGGTATAACGGCGGTTTCTTATAGACGATTAAAAATACTGAAAGCCCCAACAGAAAGGGGATAATTAACGCGTAAATCATTTGCATTTTAAGATATATTCTCCTTCTTTATACTTCGCGAAAATTGTTCCTTTCGCCTTTGCCGGTTCCCGGTAAACCAGGCAATAATCGGCTTCTTTGGTGACCATCCGGTGCGGATAAAGGTAATAGGTGGCTTTGGAATGGAAATAGCCGGCAGAGGTTTCAAATTGTATTTTGGATCCGGGCGGAAGCTTTTGGTCGCAGAATTTTAAGAAATTATAAAAGTCCGCGCCGGTAACTTCCGCTCGCTTTTCATCCAAGGTTTTTCCCCACAACGGCCAGTCGCTTTTCAATATGTTTATTTGGTTGTACCATGCGTTTGTTTCGAGCAGTATCCAAAGGACAATGACTGTCCAAACAATTTTAGTTCCTGCCTCCCTCTCTCTCCGAGAGAGGGATAAGAGGGTGAGTGCGATTGCGGCAATAAAAATAATCCAATAAGCATAGTGGTTGACCGAACGTCCACAAAACGAACTCGCTGGAATATTGTTGATAGTACTGCCGACAACGGCCCTTCCTTTCGGGCCAAAAAATTCAAAGATTCCGGAGGAGAGATTGTCGCCCAAGGTTCCCTTTTTTATTTTTATGGAATCAATCGGCAGGACCGGGGTTAAAATAATCCGGCTGATGGTCCCGTCCCAGAGCGGATTGCGGTGCTTTAAGTTTATAACATAAGCTTTTTTTTCTTTCGCTTCAAACTCAACCTGTTTTTGAGGGATCAAGTTGTTGTCAAAAGTCCCGACCCAGAGGATTCTAACCGTTTGGTTTAAGGGCGACTTGAATTTTATTTCAATGGTGTCATTGTCGGCGGCTTCAAGATAAAGCGGGGGGCTGACCAGGAGATTTTGCTGGATCTGCCATTTTTCGATGCCGTCATTCGCCGCGGAAATAGCGCAAAACAAAAACAGGGCGAAAATGCTATAATTAATTAATTTTATGAGACGCATACTGACGATTTTAGCAGTGTTTTTGCTTGTGGTCTACCTTTCCTATCCTTTTATCCTCGAATCCGCGGCCAGGTTTTTAATTGTTGCCGATCCGCTCAAAAAAGCGGATGCGATTGTTGTTGTCTCAGGCGATTCAAACGGAGAGCGGATCAGGCAGGGGGCGGAATTATACCGGCAGGGGCTGGGAAAATATTTTATGGTCAGCGGCGGGTATGTTTATTGGAAAGTAACCTTGGCCGATTTAATGCGCAAACATGCCAACGCGCTGGGCGTTCCGTTATCGGCGATTATAATTGAAGATCGATCCCAGTCGACCTATGAAAATGCCACGCTCTCTCTGCCGATTTTACAAAAACTGGGGGTAAAATCGGTACTGATTGTAACATCACCAACCCACACTCGGCGGGTTAAAGGGGTATTTAAGAAGGTCTTTAATAAATCCGGGATCCAGGTTGCGATCTATCCGGCCAAAAACAGCAAGTTTAATTTGCACAGATGGTGGACCAGGAACGAAGACAGTGAGGAAGTGGTGCTGGAATATGTTAAACTGGTTTCATACGCGTTTAAAGGATGGTAGCAATATGAAGATAATGATTATCGGCGCGGACGGACAGCTGGGATGTGACTTGTGTAAAGTTATCCCAAAAGAAGATCAGATCCCGCTGACGATAAAAGAGATTGATATCACCGATCCCCAAATGACCACCGCGGTTTTAAAGCAACATTCTCCGGAAGTTGTCATCAACACCGCCGCGTATCATAGGGTGGATGATTGCGAGGATAATATTCTACTGGCTCTGAAAGTTAATGCCTATGGGGTTAGAAATCTGGCCCTTGCGGCCAAAGAAGTTGGTGCGGCTTTAGTTAGCATTTCAACCGACTATGTCTTTTCCGGCGACAGAAAAAAACCTTATTCGGAGAAGGATGTTCCGGAACCGAAGAGCGCCTACGGAATTTCAAAACTGGCGGGAGAGTTTTTCGCGCGCTACATTTTACAAAAATATTTTATCGTCAGGACTTGCGGGCTTTACGGAGTGGCGGGGTGTATGGGTAAAGGCGGCACAAATTTTGTGGAAGGGATGATAAAGAAGGCCAAGCAGGGAGGCGTGATCCGGGTGGTCGACGACGAATTTGTCTCTCCGACTTATACATATGATCTGGCACAGGCGCTTTATAAATTGATCCAAACTAATCGCTATGGGATCCATCATATTGCCAATAGCGGCTCGTGTTCGTGGTATCAATTTGCCGCCAAAATATTTGAATTGACCGGGATAAAGGCCGATCTTCAAAAAGCGACCGGCGCCGACTATCCGACCAAGGCTTACCGCCCCAAGTATTCGGTTCTTGCCAGCCGATTTGGGTTAAGAATTTGGAAAGACGCTTTGAAGGCCTATATTGATGAAAAAAAGTACATCTCAAAACTCATTTAACTTTATTTTAATTTAGATTTTATTCTTTTAGCAATTTAGGATCTGATTCATTTCCCTCGCGAAGGTTTCTTTGTGAAGGACCTTTTAGTAATTGATTTACTTCCATTGCCTTATCCCGATTTGCTTTTTTTATATTTTTCAGAACAGCTTCTCTGTCCTTTGCCTCTAAATATTTGATAGTATCGACGATTTTTTGAGGAGTTAATCTTTCCAATACACTAGCAAGCCTAGAATTTGCCTCATCAATTCCTTTATCTTTTCTGCTAGAGAATATTTTTATTATAGCGCCACTAAAGAAGAGAAAAAATATAAATGAAATAAAAAATGGATTAGTTCCTGTGCCCAATAAATGAGCGATATAATTAGCCATACTTCCTTTCAAGAAAAGGGAATCAAAAAGACCAACAGCAGCACTAGCCCCACACATGGATTCTACAATTTTCCCACCTGTGCTGTATAAATTTGATTTTACTATGGCACCCTTCATAGCCTTTTGATGCATTTGAACTAAATCTCTAGTTGATTGGGCGCCTTCGGCCACTAAACCGATGTCTTTTACTGCCGGTACCTGCATTTGGGCGTTTAATCTTTTTACTAGTGCGCTAACTGGAACAGCTTCAATTTCCGGGCGAGGGTGTTGGGTATCTAGAGCTTCTTCTAATTTAGCGGTTCTATCCTCAGTGGATTTAAACTGTAGTTCGAGATAATCCTCCTTACGCCGGGTTAACACTTTAAAACATAATATGTCATTGTCAAACAATTCAACCTCGTCCTCGGCACTTAAACAGATTTTCCTTACTAAATCATCCTCTCGATTTTGTTCTGGTCTTCTTATAAAAACCTCATTTTCCTGAGCGGAAAGGCCAGTTATAAAAAATTTGTTGCCTGTAATTCTTGTGATTTGTAGATGTTGTTCTTCTATTTTTGGATTATCAATCATTATTTGGCAACCCAAGCCAGAACCGATAAGGAATGAATCCTGAATTTTTACATTTCTTCTACCAAATCGTAATATGCCCATCTCAATTCCAATATTAGATTTAGTTAACAAATCACTTTGTATCTTGCCTGAAATTTTTAATCCGGCGGTGGTTGTAAACTTAACTTCTGAATAATGTATTCTTCCATCATTTCCCCTACCTATGGAACCATTTACAGAAACTTTTTGTATACCAGCCATTTTTTATGTCCTCCCTTTTTGTATTCTATAGTCTTTAAATGCTCTTGTTCTATCTTCCCATCTCCCCTATAATATATTATCGATAGGATGTTTAAAAAATTTCACTAAATTTTAAAAAAATGAAAAAAATCGCGCTTGTTCATGATTATCTAAACCAGTTTGGTGGGGCGGAGCGGGTGGCGGCCGTTCTGCATAAGATATTTCCCGAAGCGCCGCTTTATACCTCAATCTATGACCAGCGCAGCCTGCCGCGTGAATTTGAAGAGATGAAAATCAAAGTTTCTTTCATGCAGTACCTGCCGTTTGTCCTGCAAAATTTCCGCGCCTACTTTTGGCTCTATCCGAAGGCGTTTGAGTCTTTTGATCTTGGCGAATATGACCTCATTGTCTCTTCCAGTTCGGCATATGCCAAGGGGATAAAAAAAAGAAAAGAGGCCATCCACGTTTGCTATTGCCATAACCCGATGCGCTTTGTCTGGAATTTTGACGATTATGTTGAAAAAGAGACGCTCAATCCGATTGCAAGAGTTATGCTTCCATGGTTTATCTCAAAACTAAAGAAGTGGGACCTCAAAAACAATGCCGGAGTAGATTATTTTATCGCCAATTCCCGGACGGTCGCCCAAAGGATCAAAAAATATTACGGCAGGGATTCGGTTGTGATCAATCCGCCGATCGAATGCGATAAGTTTTCTCTTTCCCAAAGCGACGAAGATTATTTTCTTGTGGTTTCCCGTCTGAATTATTATAAAAGGATCGATGTCGCGGTTGCCGCTTTTTCAAAGCTCGGATTGCCGCTGAAAATTGTCGGAGTTGGCCCTGCCGAAAAGGAATTAAAGAGAAAAAAAGGCCAAAACATTGATTTTCTCGGCAAGGTAGACGATAATACACTAAGGGACCTTTATTCAAACTGCCGGGGGCTTATTTTTACCGAAGAGGCCGATTTTGGAATGGTGCCGCTGGAGGCCGCGGCATCGGGGAGGCCGACCATCGCTTTTCGCGCCGGAGGGGCGGAAGAGACCATAATTGATGGTGAAACCGGTCTGTTTTTTGATCGGCAGTCGCCGGAGTCGCTGATCGAAGCGGTCCGGAATTTTGAGAAAGTTTCTTTTGATAAGCATAAAATAAGGAAGCACGCCGAAAAATTCGACCGGCTGGCTTTTTGCGATAAGTTGATTAACTTTTTACATGAAATACAAGCACTTTAACCTGATAATCGAAGCGCTCTTTCTGGCGGCGGTATTTTTGACCGCGGTCATCTTTGACCGCAGGGTTGGGATCGTTTTTTCTCTAACCAAAGTTACCGCCCTTCGGCTTATGACCGTCATAATCCTTTCCGCCTGGGTGTTGAAAATTATAATCTTTAAGGAAAATAAATTTGTCCGTTCGATTCTCGATTGGCCGGTCTTAACTTATCTTCTTTGCGTGACCGTTGCCGCCATCATGTCGGTCCATGTTTACATCAGTGTTTCCGGTTTCTACGGCCGCTTTGAAGGATTGATCACCTGGTATAATCTGGGACTCCTCTTTTTTATCACTACCAATTATATCCGCGATATAAAAGGAGTAAAAAGATTATCGGCCATGGTCTTTATTTCCGGGGTGATTATGGCGGTTTATTCGATCATCCAGCGGCAGGGGATTGATCCGTACCAGTGGGGAGGGGTCTCGACCTGGGAGCGGGTTATCGCCACCGTCGGCCAGCCCAATTTCTACGCCGCCTTTGCCGACATGGCTTTTTTTATAACCCTCTTTTTGTTTCTGTTGCCAAAGAAAGAAGATGTCGCAAAACCCCACACTAAAGTGTGGGGAATTCCCCATACTTCAGTATGGTGGTTCCTTCCTCTGGTTTACTTCTTTTCCGCGGTTCTGATTTTCTTGCTGATGATCTATAATCTTGGGACCAATGATGTGATTTTATGGTATCTCTCTTTCGGATTGATGTCGGTTTTGGCGGTTCTGTTCGTTTATACGTTTGAAGATATCCCCGGGATTATTTTGGATCTTTTGCTTGGGATCGGGATGATCTTAATTTGTATCTCTCTTTTTTACACCCAGAGCCGCGGCGGTTTCCTGGGTTTCTTCGCCGCTTTGTCTCTTTTTGTCTTTATCGGGCCGAGAAGGATCTTTGTTTTGAGCTGGCAGAAAGTCCTTGCCCTGGCTCTGGCTCTTCTGTTTATTACCGGATCAACTTTTTTAAATCCGCAGTTTTCGCTCTTTACCAGGATGGCGGGGGAGATAAAAGTAGAGGCGCCGGCGCAAGATAAAGATTTGACTAAGATTGAATTCGAGGGGGCGGCCGGATCTCGCGGAGAGACGTGGAAGAGCGGCTTTGGGATCATTGCCGATCGTCCTTTCTTTGGGATCGGACCCGAAAATCTGAAAATGATCTTTCCGCGTTATGAGACCGATCTTTTTCGTTTCAAAGAGGCCTTTCACGTAAAACAGGACCGCTGCCACAATGAGACGCTGGATGTTCCGGTGACCAAGGGGCTGGTCACTTTTTTTGTTTATCTTCTTATTCTCTTTCTTATCTTCAAGAAAGGATGGGGCGGGCAAAGCGATGAAAAGAGGTTGATCCTTTCCGCTTTTCTGGCGGCCTTCCTGGCTTATTTGATCCAAAACCAGTTTAGTTTCGGTGTCATTGCCATAACTTCTCTTTTTTGGATCATCTGGGCGGTGATTGTCAAAACCGACGACCTGCCGGAAGAGAACAAGGAGACGATCAATGACAAGGAAGTTCCGATTGATGAAATCCCGTGGCTTTGGATCGCCGTGCTCTTGGTTGCGATCGCCGTTTTTGGCTATTTTTCCGCCAAGCCCTTTTGGGCCGACCGCGAGTTTAAGATGGGGAAGACCCTAAGCGAAGTAAAACGCTTTCAAGAATCCTTGAAATACTATGACAACTCTTTGGGTTTCCAGCCGTTTGAAGGGGGGCCGATAACGCACAAAGGGATCAGCTTAATCAATATGGCAGCTTCCGCTGCTCCGGATCAGAGAGCAGAAATTTACCGGCAGGCGAAAGAGACCTTTAGATACGGGACCAGGGTTGATCCGTACAACGCGGATAATTTTTATATTCTGTCGAGAATATCTTTAATCGAAGGGAATATTCCGGAAACGACCAAGCTGGCGGATATAGCGCTAAAAATCGATCCCTATTATGCCGAGGTTTATCTGATTTTGGCGGCGGTGGCGGAAAAGCAGGGGAATGCCAAGAAGGCGATGGACTGTTATAAGGAAGCCTACCGGATCAATCCGAATATAATCGAAGCCCAGGAAAAGGTGGTCTGGTCGCTTATAGAGAGCGGGAAATTGGACGAGGCCTACAAAATGGTGCAGGAGACCCTGATGAAATTCCCTAAGCATGTAAATTCTCATGCCGTTTTGGGGATTATTTATCAGAGGATGGGGGAGAGGGAAAAAGCCCGCCAGGAGTTTGAAACGGTCATCTATCTTGATCCAAATAACCAATACGCCAAAAAGGTTTTGGGCAAATGAGATTAATTTCCGATGCTTTCTTAATCAATCTCTCTTTTTTATTGGCTTATTATCTTCGTTTTAAATTGCTGGTCTCAATCGGCCCTGAACGGGCCGGAAGCCCGGACCAATATGTGGGGGTAATGATATTTGTTACCATTTTGTGGCTGGCGGTCTTCAATCTGGCCGGATTTTATCGGGAAACCAAAATCCGCAATTTGATCGATGAGCTGGCCAAGGTTTTTGTGGGGATAACGTTTGCCTCTCTTTTGCTTTTTGGTCTTCTCTTTCTATATCGCGGGTTTTGGTTTTCGCGCCTATTAATTTTGAACGCCTGGTGGATCTCTTTCTTTTTGCTCTCCGTATCAAGGGGGGCTTTTTATTTTTTCAGGGTCTTTTTATATCGGAAGGGGATCGGGATTAAGCGGGTTTTGATCCTGGGGGAAGATGCTATTGCCAAAGCGCTTCATCAAAAACTGCTAAAGGATTCATCTCTTGGCTATCGGCCGGTCGGCTTTGTCGGAGCGGATCCGGTAGAAATTAAGCAGTCGATTGCCCTGAACAAGGCGGATGAGCTTATTATCGCTTCTTCCGCCGTTTCCGAACAGAAGATCCTGGATATCGTAACCGAATGCGAAGTTGCCGGGATTGAATTTAAGATTGTTCCGGGAATGCTTGACCTGATTGTAAGCCGCGTGGATGTGGACGAGGTGGGGGGGATTCCATTAATCACAATTTCCGAAATCGGCTTGACCGGCATAAAAGCGGTAATAAAGCGGACCTTCGATGTTTTAATCTCTTTTGTGTTGCTTCTGCTTCTTCTGCCGCTTTTTTTAATTGTCGCGCTGTTGATCAAGTTTGATTCAAAAGGTCCGGTCTTTTTCACGCAGAAGCGGGTGGGGAAAGACGGAAAGATTTTTAACTGTCTCAAGTTCCGTTCGATGGTTGAAAATGCCGCCGAACAGCTGTCCGATCTGCAAAGCCGGTCGGAAGTTGAAGGGCATATTTTTAAGATCAAGGCCGATCCCAGGGTTACCGGGGTGGGGACCTGGATCCGGAAATTCAGCATTGATGAGCTGCCGCAGTTGATCAACGTTTTTATCGGGGAGATGAGCCTGGTCGGTCCGCGTCCCCCGCTTCCCAATGAAGTCGAAAAATATTCTACCTGGCATAGAAAGCGGCTGCGGATCACTCCCGGAATTACCGGTTTGTGGCAGGTCTCCGGCCGGTCGCTTCTTCCGTTTGAGGATATGGTGCGGCTCGATATTTATTATATTGAAAACTGGTCGCTCTGGATGGATATCAAGATTTTGGGCCGAACGATCCCCGTGGTCCTATTCACCACCGGCGCCTACTGAGGCAATAAGGCGAAGGCATAGGCGCAGGCGTAGGTGAGGTAAAGGAAAAATTTCGCGCAAATTTCCGGAATGTATGATCAAGCCAAGAAAAAGAATAAAAAAAGCTCCTCTGGTTCCGATTTTATCGGGGCAAAAAGATTAGGAACTAAAGTCACTATTAGGATTTGATCAAGCCAAATCTTTTTGTCGTCCCGCCATAGGCGGGACGGCCAGAGGAGCTTTTTTTATGGCAGCTCCGCAAGCACTAAGGGAGGGGAAGGAAAATGGGTGTAGGGAATGGATGCCGGTATGGATGCAGGAAAATTGAATGTGGATGTTGGGTCGGTAAAAAATCTAACTTCTTGATTCTATCTTCCACTTTCCATACCGGCTTCTACACCCAAAACCCAATTTCTTTTATCTAAAGATTATAATCCGTCCCCGCTCAACCTGACCGCCCGCAAGGAGAGCATAGAGATAAACCCCGTTTGGAAGATGGCTTCCCGAAGTGTCTTTCCCGTTCCAGCTTAAGGTGTGGGTATCTTTGGAAGGGGAAGATATGCTCCAGATATTCCTTCCGGTTAGAGAGAAGATAAACAGCTTGGTTTCCAGAGGAGATGTAAGAGTACAGGTTAATTTCCATTCCTCGCTTTCGGGGTTAAACGGGTTGGGTCCCGATTTTATAACAGCCGAGCCGATGCTTTTTGCCCCTTTCGCGGAGATTGAATCGCCAACCAGCAGGGAAAATTCCTGAGGGGCGGCGCTGTTTCCGGCCTTGTCCCGCAAGATTGTTTTTATTTTGTAGCTTCCAAATTTTAACGGAGCGGAAGGGATAAAAGCGATTGAATTGCCGGTGACTTCCGGAGTTCCGAAAACCTCAAGTGTCCCGGAAGAGATTTCAATGAGCGAACTTTGAAGATCGATTCCGGAGCCGTTCTCAATATAATTTAAGGCAACCTTGTCTTTTTCGGCGGTGGGGGATTGCGGGGGGATCGCGGAGGGGGGGGTTGAATCAATAAGGAAATAACTCTTTCGGCTGATCAGCGGTTCACTTCTCACCTCGATAATATGTTTCCCTTCTTTTAAATTAAAAGCGCCAAGAGATAAAAATCCGGTCCCTTTTGATGAAAATTTTACTTCGGTAAACTGATTGTCCACCAGTACCTTTGTCCCCGGCAGGATGTTTTTTACTTCAATTACCAGACTTGAATTCGGCTTAAACCATTGTCCGGCCATCGGCTTGATCAGTTCGATCCCAAGGTCAATTATGGTTTCATGGAGAATTTCGTTGCTAACCCAATAAAGCTTTTTGTTGTCATAGAAGAAATCGTCAACCTTTTCGGCTATCACTTGGTTCAATTGCGGAAGGATCCCAAAGCGGGTTAAGCCGTTGGCCTTAAAACTCAGGAGGAAGAGGTCGTTATCAAGAACTTTCAATTTCAAACCGCCAATGATATCGCTTCCCTCGTAAAGCAAATAATTTTTCCAAACCCCGTCCGTCTTTTTGAAGAGATGGATTTTTGAACGGTTGTTTTCAAAAGTTTTCAGGATTATTTGTCCGGAAAGGGCGAGGATTTCTTCTCCCCCCCTAAACCCGTCAAGATCAATTTCTGTTTTTGAAAAAGAGGCTCCGGAATTTAGCGATTCAAAGCAATCGATCTTTTTCCCTTCTTTATCTATCGCGGCAAACTGCAAAAGATTGTCGGAGACAAAAATAGGGGAGACCCTTTTCAACGGGGATTGGTTTAAGGTTAGCGGATAGCCAAACGACCGTCCGTTGTTGGACGAAAAAACATAATTGTAGCTGTTTTTGTCTTTATAAATCGCGTGGATTACCCCGTTTTTGACCGTAAAATCATGGACGGCAAAAGGAAGATTAAGGTCTTTTTCCGTCCACAGCTTGGTCCCGTCCCAGACGCTTATGGTTTCTTCCGAAACGACGCGGATTAAACCGATCCGGTCTTTATAGACCAGGGCTCCGGCAAAAGATTGAAATAAAACAAGGGCAATTAAAACAAAAAACAACCGTCGCATTTGCCTCTATTTTACCATAACCGCGTGTTATAATTATTCCAATGCAAAAATTTATTGTCGAAGGCCCGCGGATGGTGGAAGAAGCGCTTCCGTACGCCAAAGAGATCCTTTACACGAAAGAATTCCCGGTTTTGTCGAAGGCCAAAGGATTAAAGATTCCCTGCCATAAAATTACGGAGAAACAATTCAAGAAATTATCAAAAGTCGTGTCTCCTCAAGGTGTTTTAGCGTATGTGCAGGTGAGTTGCGATTTGTCATTACAGATAGGATCATTATTGGTCGGATGTGTTGACATTCAGGATCCCGGAAACCTGGGAACGATCATCCGCACCGCCGACGCGGTTGGCGCCGCCGGGATTGTCGCGACAAAAGGTTGCGCGGATCCCTATAACCAGAAAACGATCCGCGCTACCGCCGGATCGATCTTTCGCGTTCCGGTTGTCCGGACGGAAAACATTTTTGAGACCATTAGCGAATTCAAACAAAAAAAATTCAAGGTCGTTGCGGCCGATAGTGAAGGGGTAGAAGATTATTGGCTTACCGATTTGACCGGTAATACGCTGGTTTTGATCGGGAATGAGGGGGCGGGACTTTCAAAAGAGATCCTGGAAGCGGCTGATATAGTGGTTAAAATTCCGATCCCGGGGAAGGCCGAATCGCTTAACGCGGCGGTTTCGGCATCTGTTATAATGTATGAGGCCTTGAGGCAAAAAAATGGCTGAAAGAATTCAAGCGATAGAAAACCAGGCGATTGTACAGCTTACGGAGGTCAAGAACCTTCTTGAACTGGAAAATTTCCGCGTCCATTATATGGGGAAGAAGGGTTTGATCACCGAATTGCTCCAGCATTTGAAGGACCTAACTCCCGAAGAACGCCCGGTTTTCGGAAAGAATCTCAACATCGCCAAGCGGCGGATCGAAGATATGATCGCCGAAAAAAAGACCCTTTTTGAAAACCTTGAGACGGAGAAGAAAATAAAAACCGACGCGATTGACGTGACCCTCCCCGGCAGAGGTTATGCCAGGGGTAAATTACATCCCATCACCCAGGTTATGGAAGAGGTCAAAGAGATTTTTCTGCGGCTTGGATTTATTGTCGAAAGCGGACCCGATATCGAGACCGATTATTATAATTTCGAAGCGCTCAACATCCCCAAGCATCACGCTTCGCGCGACATGTGGAGCACCCTATACGTTGGAGAAGAGACCCTTTTGCGCACCCACACTTCACCGGTGCAGATTCGGGTGATGGAGAAGAAAAAACCGCCGCTCGCGGTAATTGCTCCGGGGAGGGTTTTCCGGCGGGACGCAGACCCGACCCATTCGACCGTTTTTCATCAAATTGAAGGCTTTGCGGTGGACAAAAACATCACTTTCGCCAACCTGAAAGGGGTTATAACCGCTTTTCTCCACGCCGTTTTTGGAAAAGAAAAAAAAGTCCGTTTCCGCCCCAGCTATTTCCCGTTCACCGAGCCTTCCGCGGAGGTGGATGTGGAGTGGGGAGACGGCTGGCTGGAGATTTTGGGCTGCGGGATGATCGATCCGAATGTTTTTAAAGCTGTCGATTATGATCCGGAAGTTTGGAGCGGTTATGCCTTTGGAATGGGGATCGAGCGGATCGCGATGCTGAAATTCGGGATCAAAGATATCCGGTTGTTTTTTGAAAATGACATGAGGTTTTTGAAACAATTTTGAGAGTAAGAGAAACACCCCACATTAAAATGTGGGGATTATTCCCCAGAATTTATTCTGGGGGCTTATAAGCATAATATGAAAATACCGATTAGCTGGCTAAAAGAATATGTCGACATAAAGATCTCGCCGGAAGAACTCGCCGAGCGGCTGACGATGGCGGGGACCGAAACAACCGCGCGGGGTGAACTGCTTGAGCTTGATATCCTGCCGAATCGGGGAGATTTGCAGTCTGTTATAGGTATTGCTAGAGAAATTGTAACGATTTTAGACAGTAAGTTGCACGGTACTAAGTACAAAGTATTAAGTACTAAGGAAAAAACGAATGTTCCAATTGAAGTGAAAGAGCGCAAGCTCTGTCCGCGGTATATGGCGCGGGTGATAAAAGGGGTGAAGATAAAGGATTCCCCCGATTGGATGAAAGAACGCCTGGTGGCTTGCGGTCTGCGTCCGATCAACAATATCGTTGATATTACCAATTATATTTTACTGGAATACGGCCAGCCGCTTCACGCTTTTGATTTTGACAAAGTTAACAAGATTGTTGTAAGAAAAGCGGCGGAAGGTGAAACAATCCAAACTCTCGATGGTACTGAGCATAAGCTTGATCCTTCGATTCTGGTGATTGCCGATTCTACCCGTCCGATTGCCGTTGCCGGGATCATGGGAGGAAAGGAATCCGAGGTTTCGGAGCGGACGCAAAATATTCTCCTTGAGTCGGCTTTTTTCGATCCGGTTTCAACCAACAAATCGTCGCAGTTTTTGAAATTGCGGACCGAATCCTCCATCCGTTTTGGAAAAGGGGTGGACTGGGAAGGGGTTGAAATGGCGCTCCATGCCGCCGCGGCGCTGATTACCGAATTGGCGGAAGGGACAATTTGTGATTTTAAGGCCGACAAGAAATCTTTTGAGCGCGAACCAAAAATTATCAAAGTCAGGACCGAAGCGGTCAACCGCATCCTGGGGACGGAACTCTCCAAAAAAGAGATCGACGCCATCTTGAAGCGCCTCAATTTTTTGAATGGGATCCCTCTTTACCGCGCCGGAGACATAGAGCGGGAGATTGACGTGATTGAGGAGATTGCCAGGATTTACGGCTACCACAAGATCAAAGCGAAGCTTCCCCAGGAGATTGAAGACAATCCGCTTGACCGGCTTTGCGTAAAAACCAGGGAAATTATGGCGGGGGCGGGGCTCTTTGAAGTCCAGACTTTTAGCATCCTGGACCCGCAGTATCCCGACCGGCTCAAACTGCGCGACGCGCATTTGCGGGATTTCATCAAGGTTGCCAACCCATTAACGGAAGAGGAATCGGTCCTGCGGACGATTGTGCTTCCCTCTCTCCTTAAAGTCGTCGATCATAATAGAAGGCATCAAGTTGACGATGTGAAGATTTTTGAGATCGGAAAAGTTTATTACAAAGGGGAGCCGCATATTGAAAGGATGATGCTGGCCGGCGCTTTGACCAAAACCGATTTCTTTTTTACCAAAGCGGCGGTCTCCGCGCTGCTTAACGAATTCGGTTCGTTTGAATTCAAAGAGATCAAGACCAACCTGCTTAATCTCGGTAAATCGGCGGGGATTGTTTTTGAAGGGGAGGGGATCGGGTGGCTGGGGGAACTGGCGATCCCGATTGCCCGCAACTATGATTTTACCGAACCGGTCTTTGTTTTTGAACTCGACCTGGAGCTTCTGCTTAAGAATGCCGCGGCAACCAAAAAGCACGCTCCTTTACCCAGGTTTCCCAAAACCGACCGGGATGTCGCCTTTTTTGTCAAAGAGGGGGTAACCCATTCTTCAATTCTGGCCATCATCCGCCAAACCGGCGGCAATCTAGTGGAAGAGATTCAATTATTTGATATTTATAATAACAGCCGCGCCTACCGGATAACCTACCGCGATCCTTCTCGCACCTTGAAAGTTGAAGAGGTGAACGAGCTCCATACTAAAATCTGCGATGCGTTGGTTCAGAAGCTGGGTGTTGAACTGCGAAAATAAAATTTTTAAAATCTGATGCAAGTTTTTTGTCCGATGCCACGATAATATACGTGTAAGGGGACGGTAACTGCCAGTAGAGCAGTAAACAACATTCCCATAGAGGAGGAAAAAAATGACAAGAGTTTCTTTAAAACCATTCACTTTGGCTACTATAGTCACATTAAAGAAGTGTCTTGATGGAGGAAAAGGTGTAACCCAGTGTAAAGCAGAAGCCCATAAGGCAGGACTGGAGGCAGCTGGGCAAGCCAAAATACCGGGCAAAGAGATAGTAGGAGTTGATTTGCTTGAGGCTTCTGCGCGGAATTTTATTGAGATTTGGCCAAAAGATCCAATGTTGAAAAATTGTAAAAAAGCTCAAAAAGGGCCAGCAACTTTGGAATCGTATCTTTGTCATATAAAAGAAACAGTCGAAAGACAAGAAAAAGCTCAGAGAAAAGAAGCCGCGAGAACAGATCAAAAAGCCAGGGAGTATTTTGGAAAGAACTTAGACGATCCACATGCTTCTTAATTACCAGAAAAGAGTTCGCATCCCCAATACCATGAAATAAAGTCCAAGCATCGGGATGCCATCCTCTTTTTCCGCATTAGGGATTGTTTTTGAGGGGGAATGGGAAGATGCAAGTTTTTTGTCCGATGTCACGATAATATCTGTGTAAGGGGACGGCAACTGCCAGTAGAGCAGTAAACAACATTCCCATAGAGGAGGAAAAAAGATGACAAGAGTTAATGGGTTTAATCCGGTAAAGACAATGAGGGATTATAGGGCATGCCTAAACAAAACAGGCGATTCACGTAAATGTTTGACCCCAGAAGTACAAAAAGCACAAACAAAAGCTGTCGATACGCTTAAATCTTATCTGAAATGTGAGAAAGACCTTGGAAACTGTGAAACACCGAAAGTTCGAGAATCATATGAAGTGATGGTTTATATGTTTCATGATCCAAAAAACCTTAAAAAAACAGTTTCCTGTAACTCCGATAGAGTAGAAGAAAACCTCCAAAGTAATAGGCAAAGCGCAAAACATTCCGCTCAATTATGTAAAGCTGCCGATAGGGTAATTAAAAAATACGAAGCGGGAGAATCAGAACAAGCGTTGAAGAAGGCGGGGATAGATCTTTATAATCACGGAAGCTAATACCCCTTTGTCCAAATGCCGATTGTCTCGATAAGCCAAAAATTTCATGCGTTTTTTTGCTTGCCCTGAGCCTGTCGAAGGGCTATAATTATTTTGTAAAAAGGAGGCATTGAAATGACTAAAGACCGGTTTATTGAAAAAAGCGAATCAATTTATAGCAAAGTAAAAACCAAGCTTGAAAAAACACATAAGGGTGATGTCATTGCGATTGAGCCGGGATCGGCCGATTATACGATAGGAAAAGATACTCTTGACGCGGCGCTAAAAGCAAAGAAGCAACATCCCAATAAAATCTTTTATTTCTTGAGAATAGGATTTCCCTCCGTTCATAAGCTTAGATAGCAATGATTAAAGGTGTCATAAGCGACGATTTAGAGCCCATTATAGAAATAATACTGGTTTTTAACGGCCGAAAAATATCCCAGCCGGCGGTTGTCGATACGGGATTCAATGGGTTTTTAAGCGTTCCACACGATTTGATTCTTGAATCGGGATGGGAATTTCTCGGTTATGAAAAGTACGAATTAGCTGACGGCAAGATTATCGAATCGAGAGTTTATATCGGAGAAGTTGAATTGGACGGAAAAAAACGTAAAGTTGGAGTATTGTCCTCGCATGCCAAAGAAATTCTTTTGGGAACCAGGTTGTTGGCAGGTAAATTCCTACAGATAGATTTTAAGAAAAAAACCTTGTTGATTAAATAAATGTTATAATTTCTTTATGTCCGAACCAACCCCCATGGTGGCCCAATACCATGAAATAAAGTCCAAGCACCGGGATGCCATCCTCTTTTTCCGCCTCGGGGATTTTTATGAAATGTTCTACGACGACGCCGTTTTGGCCTCCCGTGAATTGGAACTGACCCTAACCGGCCGAGGAAAAGACGAAAATCGGATGCCGATGTGCGGTATTCCGTACCACGCCGCTTCAAATTATATTCAAAAATTGATAGAGAAGGGCTATAAAATCGCCATCTGCGAACAGATAGAGGATCCTGCTTTGGCCAAGGGGCTCGTCAAACGCGAAGTGATCAAAATCTATACCCCTGGGACGATTATAGAATCTTCCATGCTCTACGAAAAATCGAATAATTACCTGATGGCAATTGCCTTTGATAAAGGGAAATACGGCATCGCCTACGCCGATGCCTCGACCGGCGAATTCAAGATTACCCAGGTCGATTCGGAACAAAAGGTTAAAGAAGAAATTGATAGGATCAATCCGTCCGAATTGTTGGTTTCGGATATGATACAAAATTTTGTAAAGGCCGGTTTCAAACCGGCCTCCACATTCGTCGATAAATACGATTCCGAATCGGCCTCCGAAAGGATCAAAGAACATTTTCAAATCAACAACCTCGAATCCTTCGGCGTGACCGATTTTCCGGTCGGACTTCAGGCCGCCGCGGCAATTCTTGATTATTTATCCGACACTCAAAAGACCCCGCTTGACCATATTAATAAGATTAACCCGTATCGGGTGGGAGATTTCATGTTGATCGATTCAAGCACCCGCCGGAACCTGGAATTGGTTAAAACTATCCGTGACAAAAGCTTCAAGGGGAGCTTGCTTTGGGTGCTGGACCAGACCAAAACACCGATGGGTTCACGATTATTGAGATCCTGGATTCTACAACCGCTTTTGAATACGGAAAAGATTCAAAATAGATTGGATGCGGTTCTTGAACTTTTTAACTCGGTTATTTTACGCGAAGAGCTGGGGAAGCAATTGAAAGCGATCTCCGATGTGGAGAGATTGACAGCCAAAGTGGCGGCGAAGAGCTGCAACGCGCGGGATTTGATCGCGCTTTCAGAATCGCTGCGGAAACTGCCTGCTATAGTCGAGGTTTTAAAAAATTGCAAGGCGGAATTATTAGAAATGGATATTGATATCGAATCCGTGAGACATCTTTCTGCCTTTATCCAGGGATCACTAATCGACGATCCCCCCATCCAAATAACCGAAGGGGGCATAATTAGGTCGGGATATAACGCGGAGCTTGATGAGATTAAAAAAGCGACAACAGAGGGGAAAGCGTGGATTGCCGAACTTGAAGTAAAAGAACGCCAGCGGACCGGGATCAAATCGCTCAAGGTCAGCTTCAACCGTGTCTTCGGTTATTATATCGATATCACCAAATCCAATTTGGACCAGGTGCCGTCCGACTATATCCGCAAACAGACCCTGGTCAATTCGGAAAGATATATCACTCCGGAATTAAAAGACCGGGAAGCTTTAATTTTAAATGCGGACGATCGGATGAAGAAACTGGAATATGAAATCTTTTGCCAAATTCGTGAAGAGGTGGCGAAACATACCAAGAGCTTACAGCAAACTGCCCATATTCTTGCACAATTGGATGTATTATTGTCTCTTGCTGAGGTTGCGGTTGCAAATAACTACTGCAAGCCGGTGGTCAGATCATCAGATCATCAGATCATCAGATTATCAGAGAGTCGACACCCGGTAGTTGAAAAGATGCTTGGTGAGCACAGATTTGTTCCAAATGATGTTGAGCTTTCGGATGAAATAAGTTTTCTTCTGATCACCGGTCCGAATATGGGGGGCAAAAGCACTTATATGCGCCAGGTTGCCTTGATTTGTCTCATGGCGCAGATCGGATCCTTTGTCCCCGCAAAAGAGGCGGAAGTCGGCCTGGTTGACCGCGTTTTTACCCGCATTGGAGCGATGGACGATATTTTTTCCGGACAATCAACCTTTATGCTTGAGATGACCGAAACCGCCAATATCTTAAATAACGCCACGGAAAAGAGTTTGATAATTTTGGACGAGATCGGGCGGGGAACCGCCACCTTTGATGGGATGTCGATCGCGGCGGCGGTGGCCGAATATATCCATACCAAAATAAAGGCGAAGACGATGTTCGCGACCCACTACCACGAAATTTGCGCGATGGCCGAAAAACACCCGGGGATGAAAAACTTAAACGTTGCGGTGCTGGACGAAAAAGACCACGTCACTTTTCTCCATAAAATAATGGAGGGGCCTGCCGATAAGTCGTACGGGATACAGGTGGCAAAACTGGCCGGTCTGCCCCACGAAGTAATCGACCGAGCCAAAGAAATTATGGTAGAATATATGTCCAATGCCAGATGAGAGGATTCCACCCCAAAACGTAGCCGCCGAACAATCGGTCCTTGGCTCCATGCTGATCGACAAGACCGCGATCGTCAAGGGGATCGAAATTTTAAAGCCGGACAGTTTTTACCGCGACGCGCACTCTTTTATCTTTGAAGCGATTCTCGATCTTTTTGAACGGGGAGAGCCGGTTGACCTGGTGACGGTTTCGGAGATGCTTCGCAAGAACGGGAGAATCGACGCGGTCGGCGGAACGGTCTATGTGACCGACCTGATTAACTCTGTTCCGACCGCCGCCAATATCGAATATTACGCCAAGATTGTGGAAGAGAAAGCGATCCTGCGCCGTTTAATCGAGGCCGGAACCTTTATGGTCCAGGAGGCTTTTGAAGAGCCGGAAAATGTCGAATTGGTTTTGGATCGGGCGGAAAAGACCATTTTCAATATCGCTATGCGCAAGACCCGAGAGGGCTTTACCAAGCTTGATTCGGTCTTGAAACATGTGCTCGATAAGATCGACAGCTTGTATGGAAAAAACCAGCATATAACCGGGGTTCCGACCGGCTTTACCGATCTCGACAATATAACCGCCGGACTGCAGAATGCCGACCTGATTATCCTGGCGGCACGGCCGTCGGTCGGAAAGACCGCCATGGCGCTAAACATGGCGCAGAACATGGCGATCCGCTTCAATATTCCGGTGGCGATCTTCAGTTTGGAAATGTCCAAAGAACAGCTGGCGCAGAGGATGCTCTGCTCCGAAGCGGAGATCAACGCTCTCCAATTGAAGACTGCGACCCTGCCGGACAAGGGGTGGAAAAAATTGACCAAGGCCTTATCCAAACTTTCCGAAGCGCCGATCTTTATCGACGATTCTTCTTCCATCACCGCCATGGAGATCCGCGCCAAATGCCGACGGCTGAAGATGGAGAAGGGGCTGGGCTTGGTGATGATTGATTACATGCAGTTGATGCAGGGGAGGGCTTCCCGCTCGGACAACCGGGTGCAGGAGATCTCCGAGATTGCCAGATCTCTCAAAACGCTGGCCCGCGAACTGGAGCTTCCGGTGATCGCCCTGTCACAGCTCTCCCGCGCGGTGGAACAGCGTCCCGACCGGATTCCCCGCCTGTCGGACTTGAGAGAATCGGGAGAGATTGAACAGACCGCCGATGTGGTGATGTTTATCCATCGCGAAGATTATTATAATCCGCAGTCGGAGCGGGGGAATATCGCCGAAATTATTATCGCCAAACAGCGCAACGGCCCGATTGGAGTCGTTGAGCTGGTCTTTCGCAAAGACGTTACCAAATTCTGCAATAAAGAGATGAGATACGAAGAGGTCGGATGAAGCGTCTCCTTATTTTACTTCTGATTTGCTCTCCCGCTTTTGCACTGGAAAAAGATTTTGTCATCAATGCCAACAGCATCTCTTACGAACAGGACACGGTGCGCGCGGTCGGATCGGTTGAAGCGACTTACGATGGGGTTGAAATGGTCGGAGACGAAATAGAGTATAATTTCAAGCTTGATCGTGGAACGGGAAAAAACGTTAAAGTCAACTATGAGAACGTGAAAATAGAAGGGACGAAGCTGGAATTTGACCGTGAAGAGGTCAAGCTGACCAATGCCTCTTTCGACACCTGCGGGATCCGTCCGGTTCCGCATTATCACATCTCCGCGCGGCAGATTTCTCTCTATCCAAAAAACAAATGGCTGGTTGCCTACTGGGGAATTTTTTGGTACCAGAATATTCCAACCCTTCCTATTCCGGTCTATGTCTATGACATCGAAGCCGCGAGGAAGGGGGAATTGAACACTCTCCCTTATCCGGAGGTCGGAAGCAATGATCAGGACGGTTTTTTTATTAACGAACGGGTCGCCTGGTATTTGAACCGTAAACTGAACGGTTCTTTCCTGATGCAATACGCCGCCAAAAAAAGTTTGGGGGGCGGGGTTGACCTGAATTATCTGGCGAACGAAGATAACCAGGGGAGCGTGCGGGCCTTTATGAATTTTGTCGAACCGCCGCGCCTCGGTTGGACCCACCATTATTATTTTGGTAAACAGCTGCAAAACAGCTTTATGCCCCGCGACCGTTTTGCATCTTCCACTTTTAAGCAGCTGGAGCTGGAAACCAATGTTACCTACCGCGAGAGGATTAATTACGAATATGTTTCCAAACTGCCGGAAATCGTTTTGAAGATAAAACAGCCGGACATAAAAGTAAGCGGAGGAGTCATTTCCGACGGTAGCGTTGAAGCGGTTACCAAAGTCGGGATTTCCGCCAATTTTGCCAAGCCGATTTACGAGAAGGACGGTTTTGTCGTAACGCCGGTTCTTGCCCTGGCTTATACCCGTTATTCGGGCGGGCAGGATTGGACCAAAAATACGATTGCCGTAAACGCGGAAAAAAAGTGGGAGATGGGTAAGTCATTGCTGGTCGGTTTTTCCCATTTTATCAACAACGACGGGCAAAGCCCCTTTGCCTACGAAATGTACCGTTTTGTTCCTTACGATCAGCTTTATGCCGGGATCAAAACAAAATTGGGGAAAAGTTCCTTTGTTTTTGATATAGTTTATAATATGCCCAATTTTAGTCCGCAAGACATTGACTATACGCTTTCGGCCGGAATGCACTGTTACAGTATCGGCCTCAAATACCGGGTTATGAGGAACGAGGTGAATTTGGTGTTTGGAATAATATGATGCTCATAACTTTTGAAGGGGGGGAGGGGTCGGGAAAATCGACCCAGATCCGCCTGTTGGAAAAATATTTGGCGGGGCTTGGCAAGAAAGTCTTGTCGACCGCGGAGCCGGGCGGAACCGAGCTCGGTTATCAATTGCGCAAAATTCTTTTGACCGGAGAAAAACCGGATCCGCTGGCCGAGCTTTTACTTTTTGCCGCCGACCGGGCGGAGCATGTCGCGAAGGTTATTAAGCCGGCCCTTGAAAAAGGGAGGATCGTCTTATCGGACCGCTATTTTGATTCGACGGTCGCTTATCAGATTGGAGGAAGAGGGCTTTCCGTTAAAACGGTTGAATTCTTAAACCAGCTTGCTTCCGGCGGGCTTAAGCCCGACTTGACTTTTTTACTGGATCTTCCGGTTGAAGAAGGGTTAAAAAGGGCGTTGGTTGAGACCAAATTTGAGCGGGAGGAGCTTTCTTTCCATCAGCGGGTGCGAAAGATGTTTTTAAAAATTGCCGCACAGGATCCAAAGCGGGTTAAAGTTATCGATTCAACCGCTCCGGTTACGGAGGTGCAGGAGGAGATTCAAAAGTTATGCAAAGCAAAGATATTCGGGAAACGTTCCTAAAATTTTTTGAATCCAAGGGGCACAAGCGGCTCCCTTCGGCTTCACTTATCCCGTCCGATCCGTCGGTCCTTTTAACCATCGCCGGGATGCTGCCGTTTAAACCGTACTTTTTGGGGCAGGAAGAATCACCCTTTAAGAGAGTGACCACCTGCCAGCGCTGTGTCAGGGTAAACGATCTGGAACAGGTCGGAAAGACCTCCCGCCACCACACTTTTTTTGAGATGCTCGGAAATTTTTCCTTCGGCGATTATTTTAAAGAAGAAGCGATTGCCATGGCCTGGGAGCTTTTGACCGAAAAGTTTAAACTTCAAAAGGAAAAACTGTGGATCGCGGTTTTTCGGGAAGACGACGAGGCGGAAAAAATCTGGCGCAAATACCATCAAAAGATCGTCCGGCTTGATGAAGATAATAATTTCTGGTCGGCCGGACCGACCGGCCCCTGCGGTCCCTGTTCGGAGATTTATTATGATTTTGGAGAAGAGCTGGCGTGCGGTCCAACTTGTAAACCCGGCTGCGACTGTGAACGCTTTCTGGAAATCTGGAACCTGGTTTTTATCCAATATAACCGCGATGAGGCGGGGAATCTCAATCCGCTCCCCAAAAAGAATATCGATACCGGAATGGGGCTTGAGCGGATTGCCCGGGTCTTGCAGGGGGTTAAAAGCAATTTTGAGACCGATCTTTTTAAGCCGTTAATCTCCCGTATTGAGAGCGGCGATAAAAATATAATAGCGGACCATGTCCGTGCCATGACCTATCTCATTGCTGACGGGGTGACTCCGTCAAACGAGGGGCGGGGTTACGTTTTGCGGCGGATCATCCGCCGGGCGATTGTGCACGGAGGAAAAGGCCTCTTCAATATTTGCGAAGAAGTAATCGGCCGGGATCCTTTCCTTGCTGACCAGCGGCGTTTTATCACGACAATTGTTGACGGAGAAGAGAACAACTTTGAGCGGACCTATAATTCCGGACTTGAGCTGATTGACAAGATCATTTCGGAAAACCGGGTTACCGGAGCGGAAGTTTTTAAGCTTCACGATACGTACGGCTTTCCTTTTGAGCTGACCCGCGAAATCTTGAACGCAAAGGGGTTCTCTTTTGACGAGTCCGAATTCCACCGCAAGATGGAAGAGCAGAGGGAAAGGGGGAGGAAAAGCGAACCGAAAGACCAGTTTTTGAAACTGAAACAGCAGGCCCAATCCGAATTCGGAACATCCCGCTTTGTCGGTTACGACACTTTTGAATCCAAAAGCAAAATTACCGGTATTTTGCCGGAAGAAAATTATCTTCTGCTTGACGCGACCCCTTTCTATCCGGAAGGGGGCGGGCAGGTCGGCGATACGGGAGAGATTAATGGGGTTAAAGTTTTGGATACATTGGGCGATATAAATGGTGTGATTTTTCATAAGATGGAGCACACCGAACAATTTGAGATCGGTAAAATGGTCACGGCAAAAATAGATATTGAACGGAGAAAAAATATCTCCGCCCACCACACCGCGACACACCTCTTGCAGTCTGCCTTGCGGATTGTCGTCGGCAAAGAGGTCAAGCAGGCCGGATCCTTTGTCGGTCCCGACCGCCTGCGCTTTGATTTTAACTGCCACCGGGCGTTGACGCGGGAAGAAATTTTTGAAGTCGAAAAGATCGTAAACGAGAATATCGGAAAAAAGATCAATCTCAATGTATACTGTACTAATTTTGAAGAGGCAAAAAAGCGGGGGGCGACCGCTCTTTTTGACCAGAAATACGGGAAAGAGGTCCGGGTCGTTGAGATAACCGATGTCAGCCTCGAACTTTGCGGAGGGGCGCACGCGAAAAGCACCGCCGACCTTAAAAAGTTTAAAATAATTAAAGAAAGCGCGGTCCAAGCCGGGGTCAGGAGGATTGAAGCGGTCGTCTCTTCTGCTGCCGATGAATTTTTAAAACAGAGCGTGCTACAAGAGAAAGAACTAAGAGAGAAAGAAAAATCTAAGGCACAGGATAAGGTACAGGCGCAGGTAAGGATAGAGAAGGCAAGGCAATCAGGCGATCAGGTAATCAGGGAGATTAAGGAAATCAAGGGGATTCAAGTTGCGGCGCATGAAGCGGAAGGGCTCGATTTGCCGGCGCTTAGAATTCTGGGGGATCGAGTCAAGGATCAGTTGAAGTCCGGGATTATTCTGTTGGCGTCAAGTTTTGAAGGGAAGGCCTTTTTCCTGGCGATCGTCTCCGACGATTTGGTTGCGAAGGGGTGTGATGCCGGGAAGCTGGTAAAGCTTATGGCGCAAACGGCGGGGGGCGGAGGAGGAGGCAGGGCGAATAAGGCGGAAGCGGGCGGAAAAGATCCGACAAAAATAAAAGAAGCGCTTAGTAAAGCGATCGATTCATTATGAGAATCTTGGCGATCGATTATGGTGAAAAGCGGGTGGGAGTGGCTGTTTCCGATCCTTTGGGATTTACCGCGCAGCCGGTTGGAACAATCGGACCCAACATTGAAGAGATAAAAAAAATAATTGAAAGATATGAGGAAGTTTCTGAAATTGTGGTCGGTCTCCCCAAAACGATGCGGGGAGAGATCGGTCCCCGCGCGCAAAAGACCCTTGAGTTTGTCGATTTATTGAAAAAGGAAATTAATATCCCAATCGTTACCTGGGATGAGCGCTTGACGACCTCCGATGCCAGGCGGACCCTGCACGAAGCCGGGTTAAACGAAAAGAAACAGCGCAAAGTGATCGACCAGCTCGCCGCCGTTTTAATCCTTGAGGGATATCTTCAAAGAAAGAACAAATGAAAATCCGAAATCCGAAATCCGAAATCCGAAACAATTTCAAATTTCTAGTTTTTCCGTTTGATTATTGGAAATTGTTTATTGGTGTTTGTTTGATGTTTGTATCTTGGTTCTTGGTTATTAACTGTGCTTATGCTGCCGACATTGTCATCCCCATGGGTTCCACCCCCGGCCAAATTGCCGACATTTTGGTCTCCGAAAAAATCATTTCCAACAGGACCTTTTTTCTTTTTACCCTGAAAGTTTTAGGGGAGGAGGACAAACTCAAGGCGGGGACTTATTCTCTGACTCCCGGGATGGGGAACCTGGAAGTCATAAAAAAAATAAGAAAGGGAGAAACGGTTGAAGGATCTCAAATCCGTGCGGTTATTCCGGAAGGGACTTCGGTTTACAAGATCGGGAAGATTCTTGAAAAAGAGGGCTATCTGCATGTGGAGGATTTCTTAAACTCTGCCGCAACGCTTGAAGGGTATTTATTTCCTGATACCTATATTCTTGAAAAGGGGAGTTCTCCGTCGATTTTGATAAACATGATGTTTAACCGCTTCAAGGAGAAGGTTCTTCCGTACTGGAATGAGAATTACCGCTTAGCCCGGTTTGGTTTGCATGAGGTTTTGACAATGGCTTCGATTGTCGAAAAAGAGGCGCAGAAGCCGGAAGAGCGTCCGGTGATCGCTTCGGTCTTTTACAACCGGCTTGACGCCAAAATGCCCCTTGCCGCCGATCCGACGGTCAAGTACGCGCTGGAGAACCCGACCAAGCGGGTATTATACAAACAGCTCGAAGTCGATTCGCCTTACAATACCTATAAGCGGCGCGGACTTCCTCCGGGACCGATCTGCAATCCTGGTCTCGATTCAATCAAAGCGGCCATTTATCCGGCTAAAACCGATTATTTCTTTTTTGTTGCCAAAAAAGACGGAAGCCATATTTTTTCAAGGACATGGGAGGAGCATCAGAGGGCAAGGGTTAGGGCTCACTAATCGAGGAATGGGCTTTATCAAGCAATGCTTTTATATCCGATGGAGATTGTTTAAATAAATTAATATCTGGCGTATAGACGATTGCTGATTGGTAGAAAGCGGCTCCTGTTTCAGGCAATTCCCCATAATTAACGCGATGTCCATAGGGAAAAGGAATTTTAATTTTTTGGCCGGGCAATAAGTCCTCGTTGTAATACATTGTTTCATCCTCTTTTTTGCTTGGGGGATTAAAAATAAGAGAAAGCATAATGGATGGTGCAGAATAATCATTAATGTTTTCCATTACAATGACGGGGGGATTAACAATCTTATTGTTTCCGGCTGATACTAGAAAGGATTTAAGGAGCTTAAACGAGCTTTTGGAATCCCCTACGCCGGGATCATGGATAACCCAAACATCCGATTCAGATAAATATTCTTCCTTATAATAATCATCTCCGCTCATATTTAGCGCAAATACCAGTGTTATTTCTTTTCCGTTATAGCTAAAAGCAAAAGTCGTTTCAGATCCTCCGTTAGGGTAGTTTGCTTGAGTCTCTTTTAATCCGGCGTAAACGCCTTCTTTTGCTAATTTATTGAGAAGATTTCTTAATTCTTTCAAAGCTGCTTCTTTTATTTCTGTAAGAATTATTTTAGCCGAATTGATTTTATTGTCTTCTTGTTCAAAAATATGATTAATCAAGTCCAGGGGGGCAAGGTGGCTGCCGGAGGCGGGATAGAGGATACAAACCCTTTGATCCCTTAACACGCGGGGAAGATTTTTAACCGTTTCGTATAACCGGGTATCCCTAAAAACAGGGAAACCTCTAAAATGACGGGTTGAAGAAGGGCAAAGCAAGTGTTTATAAAAAGGACTTTTTTGGATTTCAGCGGGGAGCGGATTGCTGGCAAATTCAGGGTAAGTCCCTAGCATTTTATTCACATTATCTGGCTTGCGAAAAACGCAATTGATCGGTTTCCCCTTTTTCTTATTCTTATGGGTAGATACAGGATAAGTTGTGTTTTTAGTCCCCAAAACAATAGGTGGTGCCATTCATTTCTCCTTACCTATTTATCGTAACATCCAGGGTAAAAATTGCACTAAATTTGATTTTTGTTTTGTCTTTTGTCCAACAACTCACTCCCACTCAATAGTCGACGGCGGCTTACTTGGCAATAAAAGAGGAAGCAATATCCAGAAATTCTTCGGCCTGTTTGATTGTTAATTCTCCGGTCTCTTTGGAGATATTCTCATCCGGAGAGTAATCGCTGATTTCCCGGTACTCATAAGCATTAATCATATAACGATGGAATTTTTGATCGATAATATTGTTCTTTGCAAAGTGTTCTCCAAATGCGGCAATTACTGCAGAATGTTTTGAAAAGGATAATTTTTTAGATAACAGCAACGCTTCTGCGACATAAAACATGGCGTAATAAGCTCTGGCAGCCGCAAACCCATAATAGTTTTCGCCAAACAGTAATTTGGCAGCAGAGATGCTTTCTTGTGATTTATTAAGCAGTGCCTGTTGTTCCTCTGTCATTTTATATTGCTACTCCTTCTTTTTTAATATTCAACAAAAAAGGAGAGCCGGGGTTTTCCCATTTTTCCTCTCTAACGGGATGGAGAGAGACCACCAGATTGTTTTTTAGCGACAGCTCGGAAACAAGTTGCCCGGTTGTCTCAATTTCTTTCCCTATATCGGAGAAGTCATTGATAATCACCGCCACATCCAAATCAGAGCCGGCATTTGCGTCTCCTCGAGCATATGAGCCATAAAGAAATAGTGTACGCAACCTATCGCGATAGATATTTTTAAGGCCTTTTTTTAAATCGATGAGTAAATCTTTTACGTTTTTTGGCATTATGGCTTTATTGTAGCACTCCCGCTACTCCCACTCAATAGTCGACGGCGGCTTTGAGGAGATATCATAGACCACGCGGTTGACCAGCGGGCATTCGTTCACAATGCGGTTTGAAATTTTTTCTAGAAGCTCATAAGGTAGGCGAGCCCAATCGGCGGTCATCGCGTCGACCGAAGTTACCGCTCGAACCGCGACAGTGTTTAAATAGGTCCTTTGGTCGCCCATAACCCCAACCGTCCTGATCGGAAGCAGAACTCCAAACGACTGCCAGAGTTTTTTGTAATATCCGGCGTTTTTGATCTCAGTAACAATAATATCGTCAACTTCCTGTAAAATCTTGACTCTTTCCGGCGTAACTTCACCAATAATGCGGATTGCCAGCCCCGGCCCGGGGAAGGGTTGGCGGGTGATGATCTCTTCCGCGATCCCCAAATCTTTCCCCAGCAAACGAACCTCATCCTTAAAAAGAAGCCGCAGCGGCTCAACCAGCTTAAAGCCCATCTTCTCCGGCAGTCCGCCGACATTGTGATGGGTTTTAATCGTATGCGCGGTCGTTACTTTTGACGGGACTGCCGATTCAATCACATCCGGATAAAGTGTCCCTTGCGCCAGGAAAGGAATTTTCCCCAGTTTTTTTGCCTCTTCTTCAAAGACGCGGATAAATTCGGTCCCAATCAGTTTTCTTTTTTGTTCGGGATCAATTACCCCGTTTAATTTTTCGTAAAACCTTTGCGAAGCGTCAATATAAAAAACTTTAATGCGAAAGTTTTTGGAGATAAGTTCTTTGATTTTTTTCGCTTCATTCTTGCGCATGAAGCCCTGGTCGATAAACATGCAGGTTAATTGCTTTCCGACCGCTTTGTGGACCAATGCGGCAACGGTGGTTGAATCAACCCCGCCGGACAAGGCACAGAGGATTTTTTGCTTGCCGAGGGTCTCTTTTAATGAACGGCAGGCGGTTTCGATATAGTGTTCGGTGGTCCAGGTCGGCTTGATGGCGCAGATTTTATAAAGAAAATTGACAATAATTTCGGAGCCGAGCGGTGTATGGACCACTTCCGGGTGGAATTGCACCCCAAAGATATTTTTCTTGCTTGAACCGATCGCGGCATTGGGAGTATTTTTGGTATGGCCGATCGCGATAAATCCGGGAGGAAGTTTTGATACCGAATCGCCGTGGCTCATCCAGCAGGAGATTGACTGTGGTAGTCCGGAAAAGAGGGCGTTTGACGGATCAATCCGGATTTCCGCTTTGCCGTATTCCCGCTTTTTCCCTTTTTTGACTTTTCCTTTGAGCGCTTCGGCGATCAACTGCATACCGTAGCAGATTCCCAGAATTGGAACATTTAAATTCCAAAGCTGGGGATCGGGGTGAGGGGCGTTTTTATCGTAAACGGAATTGGGGCCTCCCGACAGGATAATCCCCTTTACATTGCGCCT
Source organism: candidate division WOR-1 bacterium RIFOXYB2_FULL_46_45 (assembly GCA_001771585.1). Taxonomy (GTDB): domain Bacteria; phylum Margulisbacteria; class WOR-1; order XYC2-FULL-46-14; family XYC2-FULL-46-14; genus XYC2-FULL-46-14. The sequence goes on along the minus strand of MEUE01000001.1, from coordinate 114,232 downwards.
TTTTAGTTCTTTGGCGGTAGTGTTATAGGGAAGTATTTCGCAGTAAACATTGGCTTCTCTAACCCGGCGGGCAATCAGCATCGAGTATTGGGCGCCAAAATCGAGGATTACGACTAGAGAGTGCTCAGCCATGCTTTAATTTTTCCAGTTGGTTTTTAAGCTCAGGAATTTTAATTCTTACGACATCCCAAACGGTATACCAGTCGACTCCAAAATAAGAATGGATAAGCTTATCCCTTAATCCGGCAATTTTTTTCCATTCCACTTCGGGATGGTTGTTTTTAAACTTGTCAGAAAGATTTTTGGATGCCTCACCGATTATTTCTAGGCTTCGGCTTAGCGCTCTTTTTAAGGTTTCATCATCCATCAACTGATCAAAAGTTAACGTTTTCGTTCTTTTTAGAAGGTAATCAATTTCGTCCAGAATATGCCGCAGGAAAACCCCATCATCCTTCAATTTTTTCAGCCTCCTTCAATACATATGGTTTTATGTAGGGGCTGATCCCTTCGGGGGTTACCACACTCACTTCTTTTCCCAAAATATTTTCCAAGGAAAAAATCAGGTTTATAAAGTTTTCATAGCTTTTATCTTTAAAATCAACCAACAGATCAATATCGCTATTTTCTCTTTGTTCTCCTCTTACATAAGAGCCAAAAAGAGAAATCGATTTTACCCCGTAAGCCGCCAGAATGTCTTCATGTTTTTTTATGATGATCTGTATATCTTTTTTTGTCATATTTTAAAACCGCCTTTGTCTAATTTTATCACAAGCGGCAAAAAAATAAAGTGAAATTTCGCTGGAAGTTTGAAGATATAATCACATGAATATCTTACCTATAAATATGCGAAGTGTACGCCGGCCACCCCTTCTTATAATAACGGATATGCTGGAGGATATTGACGATGCGACGGCTATAACTCTGGCCGTGTCAAAGGTCCGCCAGGGACAAATTGATTTGTCAGGGGTTCTTTCTACTTATATTATTCCGCGGATCAGAAATAATTGTGTTGGTTTAATGCTGCATAATTTAGGAGTTAAAGGTGTTCCAACCGCTGAAGGAGCCGTTTTTCCTCCAGGGAAAGAAGATTTTCCGGCAGTTGATGAATATTTGCGTTCTTATACGGTAAACAACCGGCTTTTTCAGGAATTAGGTTTGCTTTCTCCACAAGATACCGGATTACCACCGACATGGAAAACTCCGGCGGAGTTGATACATCGATTAATTGACCGGGCAGAGGGGCATTTAAATATTTTATTGATTGCTCCGGCTACAGATTTGGCTTTGGCGATTCAGCAAGATCGAACACATTTTGAACAGGGGGTTGATTCAATTTGCATTTCCGGCCAGGCAAAAATTGTCAATAATATTTTGGAGCCTGATTTTGCCGCGCATAACCTGAATGTTGATCAGGATGCCAGCCGTGAAGTTTTTAGTGTTCAAAGAAAAGTTCCTTTTACTTTGCTTGGGAAATGGGCGGCTTATCAAACGCCGCTATATGATTATGATTTTGAGCGTTTTGCCGGAACCGGGCATGCAGTAGGAAAATTCCTAAAAAGAAGCGCTGAACTTGGAATTGTTCGTCTCTGTCAAAGAAATTTAGGAAAATTTACACATCTTTACTCTGAGGGTATAGCTTTTAATCCCGCCGATCCTTTACGAACTATTATTAAACGGTCTTATCCATACGATCCGCTTGCTCTTTTGGCTTTTACAGATCCGGGGATATTTGATCGAAGCATTCAATTCGGCAGGCATACTTTAATTGGTATGACAGAAAATAATCCCGGGATGTCTCAACCGGATTTGGTAAAAACAAAATTGATGGATGATATTCTTTTCGCTTTAGGAGAAAAATGATATTGAAAACAATAACCACAGTGTATAGTTACCGGTCTCCAAAAGTTAGGCAAGCAATAGATAGGGTCTATAAAGAAGGATTTCCTCATCATGTATTAATGGGAGGGATTATGCCTCCCGGGGCATTAGATGGTTTCAGCCAATTAATGGTTCAACGGATATTGGCATTTCACCAAAAAGATGTCCCGGGATTGGCAGGGTTTAATCATCGTTATGTAACTGCCGGATCTGAACCTGGAATTATGGAGAGCTTTACGCTGTTGCGGCAAAAAGGGGTAAGTTCAATTTATGTACGAAAGGGGGAATACGAAGGTTACAAGGCGGTAGCCGAAACAAGAGGAATCGGAATCGTTGAGGTTGAAAGAAAAACCGATCCTGCCTCCGTTGCGCCGGGATATTGGTATCTTTCCAATCCTTCCGCGATCAATGGCAATATAATTCCGGAAGAAGAGATTGAAGCCGTGTGTGAGGCCGGACATCAGGTGTTCTATGATTTGGCTTATTTGGATTCAACCAGACCCCATGAATTTGATGTAAGACACCCCAATATTTTTGCCGCGGTTGTTTCTTTTTCAAAAACTTATGGGATGTTTTATGATCGAATCGGAGCCGTCTTTAGCAGGGAGCCGATTCCGTCTTTATATGGAACAAGATGGTTCTATAATCCGGAAGCAGTTTTAAAAGCAAATGCGGTTTTGGGTAGCTTACAGCCAAACGAATTATATTCTGTTTATCGACCGGGACAAGAAGCTATTATTGACGAGATCAACCGGGAATACGGGTTGGGAATGCGGCCAAGCGACACTTTTCTTTTAGGGCATTTAACGGCAGACGATGCTAAAAAATTGAATGCCGAACAATTGGCTTTAATTGCAAGACATAAGAGAGCCGACAGCTACAGATTCTGTTTAACTCCTTATTATCTGGAGCGGGATCCGGAAGAGAGAGAAATGCTTTTGAAATGGCGGGATTATCTTCTGGCGGAAGCAGAAGGGATTCTTACGCCTCAGCAGATGGATGAATTAAAAAAAATGATTAAAGGAGTTTTGGAGCAATGAGCTTGAAAATCGCGACATTGTCGGTTGTGGTAAATCCGCCCGGACAAGTATTGAATGTGGCAGGAAAGAAAGTGGCGCAACGAAGATGCGATCTGGACTGTCCTTATTGTGTTAGCCGCACCACTCCCTATATTGCCGGCCTAAACGGGGAAAGCTATGCTCCTTTGCCTATAATTGCGGACTGGTCACGGCACTACAAGAGAGTTGCGGAGGGGCTTCCTTTTGGTTTGATTACCAGTAAATTTGAAGCGACAAAGCTGCCCAAGGAAGAATTGGGCGAAATCATGCAGGTTATGAAATCCGGCGGGCTACTTGTAGAATTACAAACCAGCGGACTTCATCTGAATGAAGATAATTTGTATTACTGGCGTGAAAGCGGATTGCATACTTTGGCATTAAGCTGCGTTAGCTTTGATGATAAAGTTAACTCAAAAATAATGTCCAAGCGCGGATTAAGATGGGATATAGATCAAATAATAAGAACGGCAAGGCCAATGCATTATTTGATTCGTGTTGCGGTTATTATGTGTAAAGGAGGGGTTGATTCAATAGATGCCTTTTTAGCCGCGGCAAATGCGGCTCAAAAAGCCGGGGTTCATCAGCTAACTTTCCGTAAAATGGGAACGGCGCAACAGATTGCTACAAAAGGCGGCAGAAAAATTGCCGAATGGATAAATCAAAACAATACCCCCCCTGAATTACCCCAAAAAATACTCCGATTCCTCGATGAAAAAGGTAGCGACAAACAAGTTGTTCCTTGGGCAACAATATATTCTTTCAAAGGCATGAGAGTTGGAGTTACAGCGCATATGAACCGTCCTGATATGGACATTGCCCGCCATGGAGTGCTTCAGCCTAATGGCCGTCTTTATGGAGATTGGGAAGGAAAGGTTCTTTTGGCATAATATATGCAAAACACAGTCGGTTTTCACGTAAAAGGAGCTAACCCGAATAAGGCCTTTTTTGATCTGGCGATAGCAAATCGAATCGCTCGCAGTCGGATCGGGTTAGCGGATTGTATTGTCGGATCGGAATCAGTTGGAAATGGCGGACACTTGGTCTTGGTTGCGCGCGACCGCCTCCTGGCTTTACAAGAAAGGCAAAAGGTTTCAGGACTTCTTCCCGAATCGGCACAGATTGGCGGCGAAAACTTTCAGCGCAAACAACTCTTGCTTGCAACAAAAACGATTTCACCGCAGATGCCCGCAATTGAAGTGCAAGAGCATAACGACTCTCTCGCCGATGTTAAAAGGATTCTCTTGGCTTCTGATGTTAAGGTTACGGAAATTTCTGCCGACAAAATAACTCCGCAAGATTTGGTTCAAAGCAATCTTGTTGCCGTTTTTGGAGGGGATGGGACCTTTTTAAAAGTGGCAAGTATGCTTCAAAACGGAATTCCAATTTTTGGGATTAATTCGGCCCCAAGCCGTAGTTTTGGCCATTATCTCAAAGTTACTGCCGAAACTCTTGAGGCGGCGCTTAATGCTTTATTAACAGGACAATATTGTGTGCTGGATCTGCCAAGAATTTGCGCGGTAATTAGTGATTCACAGGGGAGAGAAGCTCCTGTCCCATCCGCTTTAAATGACTTATTTGTTAAAGACATGGGATTTGCGAAGGCGACCCGCACCAGGATGGGTTGCGCAAAAAGACACGAGGATCATTTTAGTGATGGAGTATTGATTAGCGCGGCAACCGCTACCGGAGTAAATTCCTGGATGCATAATTCCGGAGGAGTCATTGTCGGCGAAGGAAGCGGGTTGATACAATGCCTCTCTTTTAATCCGAACAGGACAGACCGGCAAGGTAATCCTAATTTATTAACTCACTTTGTGACCGGAGAGCCGTTTACCGTTGAATCATTAGGCCGGCACGATACTCGCTATGGGATTAATGGTGAAGAAGTTGGACCTTTTCCTTCCGGTTCTAGTTTGATGATTTGTCCGGGAGGTTCTTCCGTAAGGATGATTGAATTTAGAGCAAAAACCGAGAATGTTCCAGCACAAGATATCCTTCCGGAACTTAACCCCAGAAAAGACCATGGTTTAACTGCTGAAGAAATTACAAAAATAGATACAACTCATGTTTGCCGGTCGGTTAGGCCCGGTGAAAAAAAGCAGATTCTCCTGTTGCATCTTTCAGACGATCTTTCATCGTTAAGGATATTAACGATCATGAAAAGGGGCGGAGTTGTTTTAAGTGCGAAAAACATTGTTTTAAATGCGGAAATAAAAGATCCCCGGCTGCTTTACCCGACTGCAGAAATCGGTAATTTGCCTTCTGTTGACAGGGATATTGTTCACAATCTTTTTCGCTATGGCAATTACATTACTTTAATAAATGGGGTTGTTGTTGATTGGGATCCTTCTGAAGATAAAAATGTTTGGGGCCCCTCGATTGATACGGTGTTTTTTATACATTCATTGCAAAAACACGGTGTTTTTAACGGGAGCGTGCGTGTTGTCGCCGAAATAGGAACCGGCGGAGGGATGATAATAAAAGCGGCTTTAGAAAAATGTTTAGCACTGGAGGAAATCCGGTTGACGGATGTTGAAATGAACGCTTTGCGCTGTTCATTAAGAAACCTGCAGCCGGTTCTAAGGGAAGAAGTCAGGACCGCGGCGTATAATGCCAAAGGGATAAAAGACATTGGAACGGTTGACCTGTTATTGATCAATCCTCCCTATATCCCAAAGCCAGCAGGAAATGGGATTAACCAGTATGAAGGAACCGGATTGATCAGGGAAGTTGTTTCCGACGGATTGGAGCATCTTAATCCGGAAAATCCTGAAGCATCGATTGTGATCAATTATAGTTCCTTGGCCCAAAATGATTTCGATCAGTTTGTGCAGGGTAGGGAGGATTTGGAAATTGAGCTTCTTGAGACTTTAACGGTGCCGTTAAAAATAAACTGGACCAGTATTGACTCCGAATGGCTTAATTATTTAATAACCGAATGCGGTTTGGAAATTAGGGATGACCAAATCCATGGCTATCGTTATTGGCACACCTTAAAAATTATCAAGATTAAAAGGAAGCACAAATCCTAATCCCTCTGATCTTCTGGTTCTCTGATCCTCTGATTATCTGACCCCTATTTATACATTCCAAGCTGCTGCGCTTTTTGGTAGACCTTTCCCTCGGTAGCGTTGGACGGAGCGATCACCACTTCAACCCTTTGCATCTCTTTGAGATTGGACGCTCCCAGGGTTCCCATCGAGGTCTTGATGGCGCCGACAATGTTCATCGAGCCGTCGTCAAACCTGGCCGGACCAAGTAAAATTTCTTTTAAAGAGCCGATCGTTCCAACCGCGATGCGGGAGCCGCGGGGAAGTGTCGCGTTCGGCGTCGCCATGCCCCAGTGGAATCCTCTCCCCGGCGCCTCTTTTGATTTCGCGATGGGGGAGCCAATCATCACCGCGTCCGCTCCGCAGGCCAGCGCTTTGCAAACATCACCGGAGACGACCATTCCGCCGTCGGCGATAATCGGGACATAAACTCCGTTCTCTTTAAAATACGAATCCCTTGCTGCGGCGCATTCGGCGATCGCGGTTGCCATCGGAATCCCAATTCCCAGCACTCCGCGTGAAGTACAAGCCGCTCCAGGTCCGATCCCAACCAGAACTCCAGCTACTCCGGTCCCCATCAAAGTCAGGGCGACTTCATAGGTTACGCAATTGCCGACTAAAACCGGTATTTTTATCTCTTTGCAGAAAGAGGGGAGATCAAGCGGCTTACTGGTTTTTGATTTATGCTTGGTGGAGATTACAGTCGACTGCAAAACAAAAAAGTCGGCTCCGGCCTCTTTTGCCGCCGTCCCAAACTCTTTTGCCCTCTGCGGGGTAGAGGAGACCGCCACGATCCCGCCTTTGCTTTTAATCTCTTTTATTCTTTTCGCAATCAGTTCTTTTTTAATCGGTTCTTCGTACAACTTTTGCATCAATTCAACGTACTTTGCTTTTTCAACTTTAGCGATCTGCTCAAGAATCGAGTTCGCGTCTTCATAGCGGGTTTGGACTCCTTCAAGGTTTAACACTCCCAAGCCGCCGTATTGCGATAAAAGGACCGCAATACCCGGATCAACCACCGAATCCATTGCCGAAGCGATCAGCGGCATTTCAAACTTATGTCCGCCCAGTTCCCACGAGATATCCGCATCATCCGGATTGACCGTTACGATTGACGGGACCAGTGCGATCTCCTCAAATCCATAAACCCTGCGAGTCGCCTTATTTCCTCCGATTTTAGTTTCCATTTTTACCTCCTACGGTTTATTGCCAATCTTTCCGTTTAAGTCGATATTTTTATCTTTGCGATAAATTTTCAAAGAGATATTTTGTCCTGGTTTCATCTTTGCCACCAGGTCGACTACTTCGGAACTTTTTTTGATCTCCTGTCCGTTCACGTTTTTGATAATGTCATACTGTTTGAGGCCAAGTTTGTCGGCCGGACCTTTTTCCACCACCTGAAGCACAACCACCCCTTCTTTCATCGGAAGATCAAGGTAGTCGGCGATCTTTTGATCCATGTCTTTTAAATAAACGCCGAGCCAAGGGCGGTCAACTTTTCCTTTCACGATCAAATCGTTCATGACTTCTTTGGCGGAGTTGATCGGAATTGCGAAACCGATACTCTGCGCCTGCGCCACAATCGCGGTATTGATGCCGACTACTTCGCCTTTCAAATTAATAAGCGGTCCTCCCGAATTTCCGGGATTGATCGCGGCGTCGGTCTGGACCAGGTCTTTTTTACCCAGGTCATTTAATTCCCTGCCGGTTGCGCTCACAATGCCGGCTGTTACGGTATTAGAAAAACCGTAGGGATTGCCGATGGCAATTACCCATTCTCCCGGTCTAAGTTTTGAAGAGTCGCCCAGCGGAATGGCGGGCAGATTATCGGCGTTAATTTTTATGATGGCCAGGTCAAGTGTCGCGTCCCTTCCGATCACTTTGCCGTCAAATTTCCGGCCGTCTTTTAAAGTGACTTTTATCTTATCGACATCTTTAACGACATGGTCATTGGTTAAAATATCACCGCGGGTATCGACAATAAAACCGGAGCCGGCCCCTTTGCGGGGGATGACGCGGTCTTCAAAAAAGTTCTTTAACTCGGGGTCGATATTAAATTCGGAGAAGGGGTTGAAGCCCCGCACTTTTTCCATTTTTTCAACTTCAATGTTTACAACCGCGTCGCCGACCTGCTCAACGATATCCGCGATCAAATTGTAGCTGCCGTTTAGGGGAATGACTTTGGATGGGGGAGGGGTCTCAGAAATACCTTTGCTCCCAAATCCTTGAAGGAAAAACATCACCGAAGCGGCAAAAAGAAATAAAGAAATAAAAATACCGATCCGTTTTTTTTGTAACATAGAAAAAGACCACTCCTTTCTTTTTTCTTTGGTTACATATTATAGCAGAAAACCGCGATACTTAAAACATCAAAGTATGCCAACAGCCGGTCAAGAATTTTTTCTCTTTTAAACGGGAAGGAGAGGATTAAAAGAGGAATAGCGGTCATGATGCCAATCGCCAGTAAAAAACGATAAATTATCCAGGCAGCCCTGCCGTAATGTTTCTTGCAAAAATAAATCCCCCCCCGGAACCCCTCCACGAACAACCGCCGGTTAAAAACCCGCTTGCTGCTCAAGCCGCCGTAGTGGACGATTTCGGCATCCGGATAAAAATAAACCTTCCATCCGGCTTTCCTGATGCTCATGCACCAGTCGAGATCGTCATTGTAAAAAAACAGTTTTTCATCCATCAATCCGACTTTGTCGATTACCTCTTTTCTAACCATCAAGCAGGCGCCGATCACAAAATCGACCGGGACCGGCCTTTGGGACAAATAGAATTTTTTGCCGAACAATCCTCCCTGTCGCTGAATCGTCCCGTCGACATTCAAGAGCTTTGGACCTAAAGCGCCGATTGATGGATTTTGATCCATAAAATCAATCATCTTGTCAAAAGCGGAATCTTTGGTGATAGTATCGTCGTTTAAAAGCATCCGGTAGCGCCCCTTGGCGGTCCGTAGTCCCTGGTTTGAGGCCCTGATGAAACCGGCGTTTTCCTTATTCTCGATCAGGCGGACTTGGGGGTAATCGCTTTTAATCATCTCCTGCGAGCCGTCGATCGAACCGTTATCGGTTACGATTATTTCAAAAGATACTTTGAGGGTGTTTTGGTAAATTGAGGCCAGGCATTCACCGAGGATTTTTTTGTTGTTCGTATTTACGATTATAATTGATAAATCGGGCACCATTTGTTAGAATTATACATCAACGGAGGCAAAACATGAAGAAAATACTTGTAATTCACGGTCCGAATTTGGATCAGCTTGGGAAAAGAGAAATTGATGTTTATGGGAAGACGACCCTTGATGATATTAATAGGGCGTTGGAAAAGAAGGCCAAAGAACTGGGGGTAGAGGTTAAAACGGTCCAGCTTTCCGGAGAAGGCGAAATCTGCAAAGAAATCGGCGCCGCGAAAGAGAACGGATTTTCGGCGATCATGATCAATCCCGGAGCTTATACTCATTATTCAATCGCCGTCCGTGATGCCGTCGCGGGGACCAGCCTGCCGACTCTTGAAATTCATCTTTCAAATATCTACGCCCGCGAAGAGTTCCGCCACAAATCGGTGATTGCCCCGGTTGCTACCGGCCAGATTTCAGGGTTTGGTCTTGACAGTTACCTGCTGGGGTTAGCTGCTGCCGCAAAGCTTGTTTAGTGAACCTGCGAACCTGCCTACCGGCAAGGCAGGTAAATTCGCGGTTCCAATGTAGGATCCCGCGAAAATAAATTTTCGCACCCTGTTTTTTTAGGTTTATTTGCAAGCTCTGATCGTAAAAGTTGCACTTCCTTTTATTTACCTGTATAATCAATAATAATTTAACAAGGAGGGATAAGACATGACGCCAGCTGAAGCAACTGCCGAAGTATTTTTGACTGCTTTCTTGAACTTGCGGAATCGGGAACAAGACACCTTTTTGGCAAAATTATTAAAAAATAAACGTTTGCGTGAAGATGTTATCGATCTTGCCATTGCAGAAGAACGCAACAGTGAAAAAACTAGGCCATTTGAAGCAGTGGTTTCAGAATTAAGAAAAAGCCGATGAAATACCAGATTGAAATTACTGGTCCCGCAGAGAAAGAATTAAAAAAATACCCCTCAAAGTTTCAAGATCGTCTGGTTGCCAGAATTTTGGGATTGGGAAATCAGCCTAGGCCGTTCGGCTGTAAAAAACTTCATGGTTCTGAATATTATCGCATTAGAATAGGCGATTATCGAGTCGTTTATTCTATTAGGGATAATGATAAACAGGTTAAAATATTGGATATTGGCCATCGCAAGGATATTTATCGCTAGCGCCAATGAACAAAAATTTTCTGCGTGCCATCCTGATCGCTGAAAAGGTCTTTGAGGAATTACCGTTTTTTGTCCGGCCGGGGGTAACCGAAAAAAGAGTAGCGGATGAAATCCGCTGGCGGCTCAAAAGTTACGGGGCGCACAAAGAATCCTTCCGCATTATTGTCGCCTCCGGCAAAAGATCGGCGCTGATTCATGGTTTTGCCACCAACAAGAAAATAAAATGCGGCGATATTATTATGTTCGATTTTGGGGCGCTCTACCGCAACTGGCGCTCCGATATCACCCGGACTTACGTGGTCGGGAAACCGACCGCGCGCCAGAAAAAGATTTATGAGATATTAAAAAGGGCGCAGGCGGCCGGATTAAAGAAAGCCAAGCATGGTGTGAAATGTTCGGAAGTCGACAAAGCGGTGAGGGGGGTCATAAAGAGGGCGGGGTATGAATTAAAACACGGGAGCGGCCACGGAGTCGGTTCAAAGACCCATGAGGCGCCGAGAATATCAAAAAAGAGCGGCCATGTTTTGAAAGACGGGGATGTGGTGACGATCGAGCCGGGGATTTATATAAAAAATTGGGGCGGGATGAGAATTGAAGATATGGTGCTCGTTACCCATATTGGACCAAAAATTTTAACGCAGGTGAAAAGGACTTTGTCGTTATGAAGGTTTACGTAATTATAGCCGCGGGCGGATCGGGAAAACGGATGGGACAGCCGAAACAGCTGTTGCCCTTGCTGGGGAAGCCGATGCTGCAATGGACAGTTGAAGCGTTCAAGCAGGTTCCGGAAATTAATGGAATTGTGATTGTCGGTCCGGGAGCGGGATTGTCGCCGCTGGTAAGTGATCCGGGACCGGAGCGGACCGATTCGATCCGGAACGGATTGGCTTTGGTTCCCAAAGATTGCGATATCGTTTTGGTCCACGACGGAGCAAGGCCGCTTATTACACCGGAGATCATCAAAAACGCGATTGAGGAATGCAGAAAGCATGATGCCGTTGTTGTTGGCGTGCCGGTGAAAGATACTATAAAGCAAATTGGTAATGACAGCACACTGTGCTGTCCCAACAAGATAAAGAAGACGCTTGATAGGAGTGAATTATGGTCCGCGCAGACACCGCAGGCGTTTAAATATTCAATCCTGGTTGATGCCTATAGAAATGCCGTTTCGGCCGCCACCGACGATTCGAAACTGGTTGAGGATTTGGGAATACCTGTTAGAATGATAATGGGATCATACGAAAATATTAAGGTCACGACACCGGAAGATATTTTAATTGCGGAGGCGATTTTGTGTTCACGCCAACCAAAGAAGAATTTGTAGCGTTATCGAAAAAAGGGAACCTGGTTCCGGTCCATAAAAAAATAGACCGCGGAGCCGAGAGCCCGCTTTCCGCCTTCAAAAAAATCGAAAGCGATTATTCGTTTCTTTTGGAATCAATCGAGGGGGGCGAAAAAATCGCCCGCTATTCTTTTGTCGGCTCCGATCCGAAGTTTGTCTTCAAGTCTGGTGCAGATTCCGAAAACCCGTTTGACGAACTAAAAAGATTCTTACGGCAGTATAAGGCGGTAAAAATTCCGGGACTTCCCCGTTTCCACGGCGGGATGGTCGGCTATATCGGCTATGATTCAATCCGTTTTATCGAGCCTCGCGTTCCATGTAAAAACCCGGACGAACTGAATGTTCCGGATATGGTTTTTATGCTGGCCGAGTCGCTTTTGGCCTTTGATCATCTGGAAAAAAAGATTATCATAATTTCTAACGCCTATATCGAAGATGATCCGGAAGAGGCATACGACTGGGCGGTCCGGCAAATTTTGGAAATCGAGAAAAAACTAAAAAAGAAAGCCAAGCTCCCGGTATTAAAAGAAAAAGAAGGGAGCTTTGCGTATCAATCCAATTTTTCGAAAGAGACCTATTCCGCATTGGTCGAAAAAGCCAAAGAATATATCCTTGCGGGGGACATTATCCAGGTGGTTCCATCCCAGCGCTTTTCCGCCCCTTTTTCAAAGAGCGGTTTGGAGGCCTATTCGGTTCTGCGCGGCATTAATCCTTCTCCATACATGTATTATTTAAAAATGGATGATCTGGAACTGGTCGGCTCTTCACCGGAGGTGATGGTTCGGCTGGAAGAGGGGGAATGCACCATCCGCCCGATTGCCGGGACCCGGAAAAGGGGGATCAGTAAATCGGAAGATCAGGAGCTGGAGAAGGAGCTTCTGGCCTCCGAGAAAGAAATAGCCGAGCATGTGATGCTGGTTGACCTGGCCCGCAACGACCTGGGCCGCGTTTGCGAATTCGGATCGGTTGAAGTGAACGAGAAGATGACGGTTGAAAAATATTCCCATGTCATGCACATTGTTTCAAATGTGAGAGGGAAGATCAGAAAAGACCGGGATTGCTTTGATTTGATCAAGGCGGCCTTTCCGGCCGGGACCGTCTCCGGCGCCCCCAAAGTCCGCGCCATGGAGATCATCGATGAACTGGAAAATACCCGCCGCGGCCCTTATGCCGGTTCGGTCTGCTATTTCGGCTTTAATGGGGAACTTGATTCCGCCATAACCATCCGTACCATATTATTAAAGGATAAAAAGGCCTATGTGCAGGCGGGAGGCGGGATTGTCGCCGATTCTAATCCCGAAGCGGAGTACGAAGAGACCTGCAATAAAGCCAAAGCGCTCCTTTCCGCTCTTGAGAAGCTAAAATGATCAATCCCCGGATGCTCCATATCTCCGATCCGATGATCTGGATAATTACGGCACTTTTGGTTTTTATCGGTATTTTTATGATCATCTCCACAACCTACAATGCCGAACTCAAGGCAGAACGGGACCCGTTCTCTTTTGCCAAGCGCCAGTTTGGATCGCTTTTTTTGGGACTGGCCTTGATGTCTTTTTTTGCTTTTATCGATTACGGCAATTTAAAAAAATTCGCCCCTCTTTTTTATCTTTTTATGCTTATGATTTTAGTTTTGGTGCTGTTTGGCGGCAGAGCCGCATCAGGGGCTCAGCGCTGGATCATGCTCGGGCCGCTTTCGTTCCAGCCGTCGGAGATTTCCAAATTGCTTTTAATCGTCTCTTTGGCCGCGTTTTTTAATTCGCGGGGAGAAAAGACCAATATTTGGGAGACGCTTTTGGTGGTCGCGATCCCGTTCCTTTTGATCTTTAGACAGCCGGACCTGGGGACCGGCTTGGTGATGATAGCGATCGCGGTCGGGATGCTGATCTGGGGAAAATCTTCTCCGGTACTTTTAACGATGATCTTTTCCCCTCTGGCTTCAATTTATTTCCGCCAGAATCTTTACTTGTGGATCGCCTATATCCTGGTTTTGTGGGGGGCACTTTATTTTTCGAGGGTAAAATTATTTGATCTGTTCTTGATCATGACTATAAATATCGGGGTGGGGATCGCCCTTCCGATCTTATGGGGACTTTTTAAACCGTACCAGCAGATGCGGGTCTTGTCTTTCTTAAATCCGGGGATCGATCCGCACGGGATCGGCTATCATACCCTGCAGTCAAAAATTGCGATCGGTTCGGGGGGCTTTTTTGGGAAGGGGTTCATGCACGGGACGCAAACCCAATTGCAATTTGTCCCGATCCAGAATTCCGATTTTATCTTTTCGGCGATCGGGGAGGAGCTCGGGTTTTGGGGATCGACATTAGTTGTTTCTCTATTTGCCACTCTAATATGGAGGATTTTTAAGATCGCGGAGAGCGCCTATGATTATTGGGGTTCGATGCTGGCGGCCGGGATCGGAGTGATGTTCCTCTTTCATTTTATCGTTTCGGTCGGAATGAACCTGGGGGTCTTGCCGGTGGTGGGTATCCCGCTCCCTTTTGTCTCTTTTGGCGGCACCTCTCTGGTTGTCAACCTGGCGGCAATTGGTATAATACAGAGTATCGCGATGCGCAGGCAAAAATTGGTGTTTTGATATGAGTAAAGTTACAAAGATAAAAGGTTTAATTGATAGGATAGAAGACGGCATCGCGGTGGTTTATTTGGGCGATGATGAGGATGTGACTTTAGAAATTCCGACTTGTTATCTTCCCGATTCCGCCGCCGAAAGCGATCTTGTAACCTTCAAAATTTCCTTAAACAGCAGAAAGACCAAAGAAGCGAAAGAAAAGGTTGCCGCGATGATAAAAAGATTATAATTTGAATTCCGCCTCGACCGATCCAAAAGCCTCAAAGGTTTGGTCTTTGACCGAAACGAGTACCTTCCGGCATTTGACCCAGCGCTCTTTCTGCTTGATATAAACGTTGCCGGTCAAGGTGATGATTTCGTCTTTGTCCGAATACTCGGCCGTGTCGGACTTGGCTATCCGGTTTTTCTGCTCAACTATCACATTCCCTTCCGCCCGATAATCCCCGTTTAAGGTTGAAAGGATGAGTGAATCGGAGGTTTGAAGGGTCTTCTCCTTTAAGATTTCTTTGGTTTCATTGTCCCGCAGTTTTTGGGCGGTCTCTTCTTTGATCAGTGCTCCGGCTTTTGATATAACCGCTTTGACTTTTCCTTTTAACCGGATATCTTTTCCGTTTTTGTTGTAAACCGCCGAATCGGCAACGGCCTGTTTTTTGCCTTGCACCGCTTCAACCGAACCGTTTAAGATTACTTCCTCTTTTTCGTCGGCGTCCATTACCAACGAATCGGCCTTAAGCGTTGATATTTGTTTCCCGTAAATCACCGCGCGGAGATTGTCCCGCGCCGTGGAAATCCCTTCTTTATGGTCAATGTGCAGGTTTTGGCAGAAGAGGGTCTCGCTTTTGTCCGACACCTTTACGTTTCCGGAAAGAATTGATTCGCTTCGATCAGGGTTGTAACTTAAAGAGTCGGCCTTAATCCTTACAAACTTACGCTCCTTTCCGATCGCGATCAGGGCGTTGGCGCTCTTCGCTTCAATTATTTTAGAATCGCGGAAGGCGGAGACCTTTGCCGCCGTAAAATTTTTTATCTGCAGTTTGTTGTCTTTGTAGAAACTGCCCTTCACCACCTCTTCCAGGTTGGTGATGTTTTGCTCTTTCCCGACCCAGCCACCCTTGGATGAAAACTCCCAAACCTTTTTCCCTTTATCGTGCCCGACGATGGTTGAGCCGCTAAACTCGAGGATTTTCTCCGATGGGCGGCCAAGTTCCTGCTTGGGCAGGGCAAAGAAGTAGACCGAAAAGAGGAGGATGAGCGACGCGATCGTGCCGACTAGAATCGGTTTCCACGGAGTTTGCTCCATGCGCGAATTATAGCAGGTTGCGGGCATTTCTAAAATGTTCTATAATGAAACCAAAAGAAAAGGAGGAATTTTAAATGGCAAAAGTAAAAGTTGGCATCAACGGTTTCGGGCGGATCGGGCGGCAGGTTTTGAGCGCTATGGTGGACAAGGGGGTTTTGGGGAAAGAGGTGGAAGTGGTGGCAGTGGTGGATGTTTCAACCGACGCGAAGTATTTCGTCTATCAGATGAAATACGATTCGGTCCACGGACGGTTCAAAGGGACACTGTCGACTGAAGGGGAGGATGTTTTGGTTGTAAACGGAGACAAAATTAAATGTATTATGGCGACCAAAGAACCGTCTCAACTTCCATGGAAAGAGCTTGGCGTTGAAGTGGTCCTTGAATGTACCGGACTTTTTACCGATTCGGAAAAAGCGAAGGGGCATTTGGCCGCCGGCGCAAAAAAGGTTATTCTTTCCGCTCCCGGAAAAGGGGAAGTTAAAACGATCGTCATGGGAGTAAACGATAAAGAATACGATACTGCCAAACACAATATCGTTTCAAACGCTTCTTGCACCACTAATTGTTTGGCTCCGGTTGTACATGTTATTCTAAATGAAGGTTTCGGAATTGAAACGGGACTGATGACAACTATTCATGCTTATACCGCGACCCAAAAGACCGTTGACGGACCCTCCAAAAAAGATTGGCGCGGAGGGAGAGCGGCGGCGATCAATATTATCCCGTCTTCAACCGGCGCGGCCAAAGCGGTCGGAGAAGTTCTTCCGGCGACAAAGGGTAAATTAACCGGGATGGCTTTTCGCGTCCCAACCGCCGATGTTTCGGTCGTTGATTTAACTTTCCGCACGACCAAAGATACTTCAATCGAAGAGATTGACGCCAAGCTAAAGGAGGCCTCAAAAACCTACCTGAAAGGAATCCTTGGCGTTGCGGATGAAGAGGTCGTTTCAACCGACTTTATCCACGACGACCGCTCGTCAATTTATGATTCCCTGGCGACTCTGCAGAACAACCTCAAGGGAGAAAAAAGGTTCTTCAAGGTTGTTTCCTGGTACGACAACGAGTGGGGTTATTCCTGCCGCGTCGTTGATCTTTTAAGCCTGATCGCGTCGAAACTGTAGGGAGAAAAAGATGGCCAAGAAAACGGTGAAGGATATTCCGGAGCTTTCCGGGAAGCGCGTTTTTGTCCGTTGTGACTTTAATGTCCCTTTGGACGAAAAGCAGAATATCACTTCAGACAAAAGGATCAAAGCTTCTCTTCCGACCATTAAATATTTAATTGACAAAGGAGCAAAAGTTATCCTGGCTTCCCATCTTGGACGGCCAAAGGGAGAAGTTAAAAAAGAATTTTCTCTTGCTCCGGTACAAAAAAAGCTGGCCGAACTTCTGGGTAAACCGGTTTTGATGACCTCCGATTGTATCGGTCCCGAAGTCCAAAAAGCGGTTTCCAACATGAAAAACGGGGATGTCATTTTACTTGAAAACCTCCGCTTCCACAAAGAAGAGGAGAAGAACGATCCGCAATTCGCTAAAGAACTGGCTTCCTTGGCCGATCTTTTTGTTTCGGACGCTTTCGGAACGGTTCATCGGGCGCACGCTTCAACCGAAGGGATCGCACACGATCTGCCGGCCTATGCCGGCTTTTTGATCGAAAAGGAGCTTAAGTTTTTAGGGGAAGCTCTTGACGATCCGAAGCGGCCGTTTGTCGCCATTATTGGCGGAGCCAAGATCTCCGGAAAACTTCAGGTCTTAAAAAATCTTTTGGCCAAAGTGGATACTTTGATCGTCGGCGGCGGGATGGCCTATACTTTTTTCAAGGCCCGCGGGATCGATGTCGGCAATTCAATTGTTGAACCGGATTTGATCCCCGAAGCAAAAGAGATTTTAAAAGAGGCGATTGATTCCGAGGTCCCTTTTCTTTTGCCGATCGACCACGTTGTCGCCGACAAGTTTGCCGAAGATGCAGATACGCAAATTGTTCCGCGGGCGACTATTCCGGAGGGATGGCAGGGGATGGATATCGGGCCGGATACGATTTCAAAGTTTGGCAATGCCATCAGGGACGCGAAGACGATCGTTTGGAACGGTCCGATGGGTGTTTTTGAGATGGATAAATTCGCGGCCGGGACAATTGAGATTGCCAAAATTGTTGCCGAAGCAACCGCCAAAGGAGCGGTCTCGATCATTGGCGGCGGCGATTCGGCCTCCGCGATCAAGAAGGCCGGCTTGACCGACAAGATGTCGCACATTTCAACCGGCGGCGGAGCGTCGCTCGAATTTATGGAAGGGAAGGTCCTTCCGGGAATCGCTTGTTTGCAGGACAAGGACTAGAACTCTGGGGCCGTAGCTCAGCTGGGAGAGCGCCTCGTTCGCAACGAGGAGGCCAGCGGTTCGATCCCGCTCGGCTCCATTTTTGTGTTGACAAAAGATTCCATGATGATAATATTACAATAACATGAAAGCACTATTAATTTTTATTCAAGTTATGTCTGCCATCTGCCTGGTGATCACGGTTATCCTCCACACGGCGAAAGGGGAAGGGTTGGGGGGGATCGGTGGAGCCGCGAAGTTGTTCGGAACTCCAAAAGGATTGGAAGAGGGGCTTGATAAAATCACCACCACTTGTGCCGTGGTTTTCTTGCTGGTTTCTTTGATTTTAGGAATTAACTAGAAAGGAGCAGTTATGGTTTTGGACAATCTGTTGAATTCGTTCCTCCTTGCCGCCGTTAAAATCTACCCCTACATATTAAATATTCTTGCCGCCCTGTTTGTTTTGATTCTTGGAGGAGTTGTGGCCCGCGCGATCCAGCATATTATTGAAGAGACCTTCAAAAGCTTTCCGTTTGACCAATTTCTTAAAAAGATCCACTTTACCGATATTTTGGAACGGGCGGAGATAAGGCGCCTTCCATCCGAATTGATTGGCGATTTCTTCTACTGGCTGGCGGTTTTTATTCTGGTGGTCGCTTTGACCAGCTTTTTGCATCTTCCGATTGATCCGCTTCTTGACCGGGTAGTCGGTTTTATCGGAATCGTCTTTTTATCCGCGGTGATTCTTGGGCTGGGAGTTTTTCTCTCCCAGTTTGTGAGCGGGGTTGTTTTTGTAGTGGCGGCGGCGATGGGGGTTGCCGGGGCAAAGACGATTGCCCGCCTGATGCAATACGCGGTTATTATCTTTTCGTTCCTTTTGGCTTTGGAACAGCTGGGAATCGGACCAAGCTTGATTGTTCCGTCGATTGGGGTTATAATCGGTGCGCTTGGCTTGGCGATCGCGATCGCCTTCGGGCTCGGCTGTAAAGACATTATGGCTGATTTTGTTTCTAATCTAATTAAAGGGAGGTGAAAAATGAAAAGAATAGCAGTATTATTGGCGGCGATTTGTATTTTATCAAGCGCATCCTTTGCGGCCGGCGGAATTACCGCAGTGAGCGTTGATGTTGCGACCGGGGCATTGGGAGGAATTGGGATGCCCTCTTTAAGGTTGGCAATGAGTAAGGATATGTCCGTTGATTTGGGGGTTAACTATTCTCAAACGGCGGCGAATTCTTCGACCATTGCTTTGATGGCCAGGGTCAACAACAAGCTTTTTGCTATTTCCAAAACGGCCAATGCGATTTGGGGAGGAAACTTGACCCTTTTATCCGCAACGGCGGCAGGGGTTGGGACCACCACCATTAGTTTAAACGGAACCGTAGGTGCGGAAATCAGGTTAACTCCTGATCTTGCCGGTTTTGCGCTGGTCAATGTTATCGGTTTGTCCCAGACCAGCACCGGAGGAGCCAGCACCACGCTGGTCAACCTTTTGACCGGTCCGAATATAGCCTATACCGGTTTGACCCTGTATTTATAGAGGTGAAGGATGAGATATTTAGGAATTGCAATTCTGACGGTGTTTCTTCTGGCCTCTGCTTCGCTGGCTGAAATCAACGCGAAGGTTGGATTGGCCGGCGGAAGCGCGAGAATTGATGTAGAAGCGGTTAAGGCCTTGAGAGCCGATCTTTCGGGTTCAATTGACCTTGGCTACGGCTACAACAGCGAATACGGGCTCATTTCGGTCGGCGCCTCAATTTTTAAACCATTCCCCCTGCTTGTGGCCGGGATCGGCCTGACTTATTCCTCCTATTCAACCGATGTCCAGAATATCCTTGGTCCGGGAAATGTCAGCAAATCCGGAGTGGGAATTCGGGTCTTCGGAAGAAAAGAGATCAGGAATAACGTTTATGCCGAAGTCGGTTACGATACCAGGATGGGAGCGATGGCTGAAGTCGGGATGACGGTTCGGAAATAGAATTTGGGTGTTGGGGGTGGAAGCTGGTCCGGTATCTATACCGGCCTCCACTCCCTTAACCCTTTTTTTTGTGCTAAAATAGCTTCGTGTTAGCATTATATTCTTTTTTCTGCACTCTGATTTTAACCGCTCCGCTGGTCTTTTTTCTTAAAAAAATCAAAAGTCTGCAGACCGAACGGGAAGAGGGACCGCAAAGCCACAAGATAAAATCCGGGACCCCGACGATGGGTGGGCTCGGCTTTGTCGCGGTTATCGCGTTCCTCGGATTTCTTTTTCTGCCGGATCAATTTCATCCGCTGCTTCTCCTCTTTTTGGGCTTTGGGGCAATCGGTTTTCTTGACGATTTCTTGAAAATATTAAGAAAGAAAAACGAAGGACTGACCTTTTGGCAGAAAATAATTTTACAAATCATCTTTGCCTCCGTTTTTTCTTTTTTTGTGCCGGAAACATTTAATCTTTTTTATTTTTTATTTTGTCTCTTTATAATTGTCGGCGGAGCGAACGCGGCGAATTTGACAGACGGACTGGACGGCTTGTTGTCCGGTTCCGCGATTATCGGCTTTGCCGCTTTCGGCTACATTTTAACCATGCAGGGCTTTATGGAAGGAGCGCTCTTTGCTTTTATTGTTGCCGGAGCGCTGCTTGGTTTTCTCCCCTATAATTTTCCCAAGGCGCGGGTTTTTATGGGGGATGTCGGATCGTTACCGCTCGGGGCGGTTTTAGCCGGCCTGGCGATTTTAACCGGCAATGAACTGCTCTTAATCCCGATTTCGGCTCTCTTTATAATCGAGGCGCTCTCTGTTATAATTCAAGTTGCGAGCTTTAAGTTTTTCAAAAAGCGCGTTTTTAAGATGAGTCCGCTCCACCATCATTTTGAAATTTTGGGGTGGAGCGAAAAAAGAGTGGTCTTTCTTTTTTGGGAAATTGAATTGATCTTTTGCCTTGTGGGGGTGCTGATCGTTGCATTATAGGGATAAAAAAGTAACGGTTTTCGGTTTGGGAAAATCGGGGATTGCCGCCGCCGAAAAATTACTGGAACTTGGCGCGCGAGTCACAATTTCCGAAAAAAGAAAACGGGAAGAGTGCGACGAGGCCCTCATTGACGGCTTAAAGAGCAGAGGGGCAATTTTTGAATTTGGAGGACACACTTTAAACTCAATCTCCGGAGCGGAACTGATTGTGGTCAGTCCCGGGATACATCTGGATATTTCGGTATTGGACGAGGCGAAAAGAAGGGGGCAATTGGTCATCTCCGAAGTGGAGCTGGCCTGCCGCTTTTTGCGTAAACCGATTATCGCGATTACCGGAACCAACGGCAAAACGACCACCGCCACTTTAATCCATGAATTTCTAAAGGCCGGAGGTAAGCGGGCGGCGCTGGCGGGAAATATCGGACATCCCCTTATCTTGGTAAACGACCGTAATTTGGATTATGTCGTGGTTGAGATCAGCAGTTACCAACTGGAAGGGATATATTCTTTCCGCCCATGGATCAGTTTATTTTTAAACTTGACGCCCGACCATATCGAGCGGCATAAAAATATGGAAGCCTACGCGGAAGCTAAGGCAAGGATCTTTTTGAACCAGGGGAAGACCGATTTTGTGATTTATAATCCGGAGGATCCGCTGGTCTTAAAGATGGTCTCCCGCGCCGCCGCCAAAAAGATTCCTTTCATGTTAAAGGAGATCTTTTTTGATCCCGGCTCAATCAAACTAAAGGGAAGGCATAACCTTGAAAATATTATGGCCGCCTCACTGGCGGCGGAACTCTGCGGCGTAAACAAAGAAGCGATCAAGAGGACCATCGAAAACTTTCCCGGGGTTCCGCACCGGATTGAGTTTGTGCGAAAAATAAACGGAGTTGATTTTTACAACGACTCCAAGGGGACCAATCCCGATTCAACCATCAAGGCGATTGAGGCGCTTGAAAGGAACATCGTTTTGATTTTGGGCGGTTTGGACAAAGGGGTAACCCTTTCCGAAATGATTAACGAAATTAAAAAGTCGGTTACGCGCGTGGTCTTAATCGGTGAAGCGGCGGTTCGTTTTAACAGGGAATTGATTGCCGCCGGCTACAAGAATATTTCTTTTGCCGGCAGTATGGAAGAGGCCGTTGCCATGGCTTTTAACGGGGCAAAAAGCGGCGACCAAGTTTTGCTCTCTCCCGCCTGCGCCAGCTTTGACATGTTTTCCAATTTTGAAGAGAGGGGAGAGGTCTTTAAGTCCTGCTGCGCCAAACTTTAATGAAGAAAAAGCACCCCGATTATCTTTTTATCTCCCTTCTGGCGGTGATGGTGATTATTGGCATTATCATGATCCTCTCCGCCGGCTCCGCTATGGCGTTAAAAAATACCGGCGACAGTTTTTATTATTTCAAGCGGCACCTTTTTTATCTCTTTTTGGGGCTCGCTTTTTTTTATTTTGGGATGAATCTTGATCTGGCCACATTAAGGAAACGTTCTTTCTTGTTTTTAACCGTCGCTTTTCTCTTCTCTTTCATGGTCTTTATCCCGGGGTTTGGAAAGACGATGGGAGGAGCCAGCCGCTGGATCGATTTTTTTGGAATCTCCTTCCAGCCCTCGGAACTGCTCAAAGTTGCTCTTGTAATTTTCCTCCCGCACCTTCTGGTTTTATGGGAAGGAAAAAAGATCGTCCCAATCCTGGGGATTGTGGTGATCGCGGTCTTTCCGATCCTTCTCCAGCCCGATTTGGGGACAACTTTGGCGATTGTTGGTTCTTCTTTTCTCCTCCTTTTTATCGCGGGAATCAAGCTTTATTATATGGGTATAATTTTGTTTCTTGGCGCGGCGGCGGTTACGGCGCTTTCCATCGCCTCGCCGTACCGGATGCGCCGCTTAACTTCATTTCTTGATCCCTTTAAAGATCCGCTCGGTTCCGGCTACCAGATCATCCAGTCGCTGATCGCGGTTTCAAGCGGCGGGATTTTTGGGGTCGGCCTGGGAAATTCCAGGCAAAAGTTCCTCTATCTTCCCCAGCAGTACGCCGATTTTATCTTTGCCATCATGTGTGAAGAGTTCGGGTTGATTGGCGCCTCGGTCTTTATTGTTTTTTTAATTGTCTTCCTGACGCGCGGTTTTTGGGTGTCAAGCCGCGCCTCCGATCCTTATTCTTCGCTTTTGGGAGCGTCGATCATGTCGATGTTTGCCGTGCAGGCCTTTATGAATATCGCGGTGGTGATCGATCTTATCCCGACGACCGGGCTTCCTCTTCCGTTCATAAGCTACGGCGGGACCTCGATTGTGATCAATCTTTTTGCCGCCGGAATAGTTGCCAACATCTCGCGGGCCAAAAGATGAAGTTTGTGATCGCGGCCGGAGGGACCGGCGGGCACATTTATCCGGGGATTGCTTTGGCCGAAGAAATAAAGATCCGGGATTCTAAGAATGAAGTCATTTTTATCGGCGGAAGCAAAGGGATAGAAAAAAAGCTGATAAAATTCCCGCTCCGGATGATCCGCAAGCCGCTTTTGTTCGGTCTTTTTGATTCCTTAAAAATTTTGTGGGAAGTCAAACCGGACCGGGTCATCGCGACCGGAGGGTATATTTCGGCGGCGGTCGTCCTTGCCGCTAAAATCCTGAAAATCCCGATCCTGCTCCATGAACAGAATGTCCTCCCGGGGCGCGCCAACCGGATCTGTTCCCGTTTCGCAGATGTTACGGTCCTCTCTTTTTCCGAATCGCTGAAATATTTAAAAGGGGTGGTCCTTGGCAATCCGGTCAGGAGGAGAATCCTTGACTTCTACAAAAAAAAGAACGGACGCTTTACCGTTTTTATCTTTGGCGGCAGCCAGGGATCAAAGAATATCAATACGGCGATCGTTTCTTTGCTTGACCGGTTTTCCAAAATGGATATGGACATTGTCCATGTCGCCGGAGAAAGGGACTACGCTTCGCTACCCAAAGAGGAAGTTTCGTTTTATAAAATGCTCCCTTACATGTATAATATTGAAGAGGGGTTTGCCGATGCCGACCTGGTGGTGAGCCGGGCCGGCGCCACCGCAATTTCCGAAATTTTGGCCTGCGGTAAGCCGTCGATTTTAATCCCGTTTCCATACGCGGCCGAAAACCATCAGGAATTAAACGCCCGGGCGGTCAAAGCTTTTGGCGCGGCCGAAATTTTACACGACAACGAGCTTGAAAAACTTCCCGATTTGATTGGAGAGCTTAAGGCCGATCCCTCGCGGCTTAAAAAAATGGGGGAGGCGGCGCTGGCGCATTCCTCTCCCGACGCGGCGGAAAAAATCCTGGATTTAATTTATGAAAAAAATTAACTTTGACCGAATAAAACATATTCATATGATGGGGATTGGCGGCTGCGGGGTCTCCGCTATCGCCAAAATTTCGCACGAGCTCGGCTACAAGGTCAGCGGGTCGGATCTGAAAGAGAACAGCAACACCATTCGGCTGGCCGATCTGGGGATCCAGGTTTTTCTAAAGCATGAAGAAAAGAACTTACGCGGGGCCGACCTTTTGGTCGTCTCCTCCGCCATTGACGGCAACAATCCCGAACTTTTGGCGGCAAAATCATCCGGGATCCCGATCCTGCGCCGGGCGCAAATGCTGGCCTATATTTTGAGCAAACATAAGACCGCGTTAGGGGTGGCGGGAACGCACGGGAAGACCACTACCACCTCCATGATTACCAAGATTCTTTTGGACAACAACTTTGACCCGACTTTTATGATCGGCGGCGAGACCGACTATGTCGACGGCAACGCTCGCATGGGAAAGGGGAATTATGCCGTGGCGGAGGCGGACGAAAGCGACGGCTCTTTTCTTGATCTTGACCTTGATATCGGGATTGTAACCAATATCGAACCCGACCACATGGATTATTTTAAGAACGACAAAATACTCTTTGAGCATTTTGTCGAATTTGCCGAAAAGATAAAAAAGAAGAACGGCCTGCTGATCACCTCCGACCATCCCGGCTGTATCCAGGCCTTTTCCGGAATATTAATTAGAAAAATTACCTACGGCTTTGGCAAAGGGACCGACTTTTCGGCCGTTGATTTTGAGTTTGCCGACGGCGGATCAAAATTTAAGGTCCTGCGCCGCGGGGAACTGCTTGGGGAGATGACCATTTCAGTCCCCGGGGAACAGAATATTTCCGATGCCCTGGCGGCGGTCGCTTTTGGTATGGAGGTCGGAATCTCTTTTGAATCGATCGCCGAAGCGCTCCATACCTACCATTCGGTCAAAAGGCGCTTTCAGATCATCGGGGAGATAAACGGGATCACAATTGTCGACGACTACGCCCACCATCCGACCGAAATTGCCGCCACCCTGCGCGGCGCCCGGCTCGGTTATCCCTCCCGCCGTTTGATTGCGGTCTTCCAGCCCCACCGCTACAGCCGTACTTTTAAACTGGCAGCGGACTTTGCCCAAGCTTTTTCCGATGCCGATTTGGTGATCTTAACCGACATCTACAGCGCCGGTGAGGCGCCGATCCCCAATATTGACGGGAAGACGATCTTTGACCTGCTGCCGAAAAAAGATAACGCGATCTATATCCAGAAAAAGGAGCGGATTGTCGACCATTTGCTCCCTGTTTTAAACTCGGGAGATATGCTTTTGATCCTGGGGGCGGGAGATATCAACAATATCGGCAAAGAGATATTAAACCGCCTGAAGATGAAAAATGAAGCTTTTAAAAAACAGACCCCTTAAAAAATTTACCACCTTTAAAATCGGCGGTCCGGCCAAACTTTTGGTTGTGCCGGAGTCGCCCGAAGAATTGCGGGCTTTTTTGAAGAAGAACCGTAAACCGATTTTTGTCCTGGGGGGCGGATCAAATGTTTTATTTTCGGATAAGGGATTTGACGGGGTGGTGGTTTCAACCGCCAAAATGAAAAAATTAAGCGGAAATATCGCGGAAGCGGGAGTGCCGCTGGCAAGATTGAAAATCCCGGAGTTGGCCGGCATTCCAGGCACAATCGGAGGGGCGGTTAAGGGTAACGCCGGAGCGTTTGGCGTTTCAATCGGTGATTTTGTCGAATATGTGAAATGTTTTGACAAAAAAGGAAAAAGTTTCAAATTAAAACCGAAGTTTTCTTACCGCAAAAGTAATATCAAGGGGATTATTTATGAAGTTGGCTTAAGAATTAATCCCAAAAGCGGTCCTGCCGACCGATTTCTTAAGGAACGCAAAGAAAAACAACCTTGGGGAACTCCTTCCGCCGGATCGATTTTTAAGAATCCTCCAAATGATTCGGCCGGCCGCCTGATTGAAGCTTGCGGCTTGAAAGGCCAAAGAATCGGCGGGGCGCAAGTTTCCAACCAGCACGCCAACTTTATCGTCAATACCGGGAGCGCAACCGCTTCCGATGTCAAAAAACTGATTAAAAAGATACAGAAAGCGGTCAAAAGCAAGTTTGGGATTAAACTTGAAACCGAAGTGGTTAGCGTGTTATCATAAATAATAATTCATGAAACTATCCGTTAAAGAAATTGAAGCAAAAGCCAAACAGATCCGTTACTCGGCGATTGAGATGATTTGTGAAGCGGCTTCGGGCCATCCCGGGGGTTCTCTCTCCGTCTCCGATATACTCGCGGTTCTTTATTTCCACACCATGAACTATAAGCCGGACCGGCCGGAATGGATTGAGCGGGACCGCTTTGTCCTCTCCAAAGGTCATGCTGCTCCGGCCCTTTATTCGGTCTTGGCCCATGCCGGTTTTTATTCCACCAAAATCCTCAAAAACCTAAGGCAGGTCGGAAGTCCTCTTCAGGGGCATCCGGATATGATGGCCTTGCCCGGAATTGAAATGTCGACCGGATCATTAGGGCAGGGGCTTTCCGCCGCGGTCGGGATTGCTCTGGCCGCCAGGATCGACAGTTTGAAATACCGGGTTTACTGCGTCATTGGCGACGGCGAATCGCAGGAGGGGCAGATCTGGGAGGCGGCAATGTCGGCCGGACACCATAAGCTCGATAACCTCTGTGTAATCATGGATCATAACAATTTACAGATTGACGGAAAAGTTGAAGAGATCAAAACGATCTCTCCGATTGCCGACAAGTGGAAGGCCTTTAACTTTAACGTCATTTCCGCTGACGGACATAACATTAAAGCGTTGATCGACGCTTTTGACAAAGCGGAAAAACAAAAAGGGAAGCCGACTATCATCATTGCGGATACGGTGAAGGGGAAAGGGGTCTCTTTTATGGAGAACGTGAACAAGTTTCACGGTTCCGCACCGACCGGAGAACAGATCACCTGCGCCCTGGGAGAACTCAAATGCCAATAAAAGATTTGGGATCAGCCGCTCCTAGGGAAGCTTATGGAAAAGCGTTGGTTGAATTGGGGAGAGAGAATCCGAATATCGTTGTCCTTGATGCCGATTTGTCCTGTTCAACCAAAACATCACTTTTCGCAAAAGAATTTCCAAAGAGATTTATCAATGCCGGTGTGGCGGAACAAGATATGATCGGAATGGCGGCCGGATTGGCCACCACCGGAAAAATTGTCTTTGCTTCTACCTTCTCCTGTTTTGCCTCTGGCCGGGCTTGGGAACAGGTCCGAGTTTCAGTGGCTTATCCCCGTTTGAATGTGAAGATTGTCGCGACTCACGGCGGGATTACCACCGGAGAAGACGGCGCCACCCACCAGGCGATCGAGGACCTGGCGATTATCAGGGTAATTCCAAATATGACTTTAATCGTTCCATCGGACGCGGTTCTAACCGATAAGGCGGTCAGGGCTGCCGCCGCGTACCACGGTCCGGTTTTTATCCGGCTTCCGCGCGCCGGAACGCCGACCGTTTATGAAAACTGCGATTTTAAAATCGGCAAAGCCAATGTTTTAAGGGAAGGGAAAGATCTTTCGATCTTTGCCTGTGGAATTATGGTTTATGCTTCTCTGGTGGCGGCGGAAGAGTTGCAAAAAGAAAATATTTCGGCGGAGGTAATTGACATTCACACTTTAAAGCCGCTGGACAAGGAAGCGATCATAAAATCGGCAAAGAAAACCGGTAAAGTCATAACCGCAGAAGAGCACAGCATCATCGGCGGGCTGGGGGGGGCGGTAGCCGAAACACTTTCTGAAAACTGTCCGACTAGGATGGCTCGGATCGGTACCCGTGATATGTTCGCCGAATCGGGGAAAGCGCCCGATCTTCTCATTAAATACGGGCTCACCGCGAAAGATATAATTAAAACCGCCAAACAAATTTTATGAAACGCCCTTCCTGGGACGAATATTTTTTAAAAATTACTTTTGATGCCGCCGAGCGGGCCACCTGCGTCAAGCGCAAAGTCGGCGCAATCATTGTGAAGAACAACAGGATTCTTTCTACCGGCTACAATGGTGCTCCAAAAGGGTTGGAGCATTGCACCGAGGCGACCTGCCTGCGAAAGAAGCTGAATATTCCTTCCGGCGAACGGCACGAACTCTGCCGCGGCCTCCACGCGGAACAAAACGCCATCATCCAGGCGGCGGTTTACGGGGTAAATATCGAAGGGGGAACCCTTTATTGCACCTTTCAGCCCTGTGTCATCTGTGTTAAAATGATGCTCAACGCCGGGATCAAACGACTGGTTTATAAGGGTGATTATCCCGACAAACTGGCGGAAGCGATGCTGAAAGAATCAAAGATGGAGGTTGAAAGAGTATGAAAGTCGGCTATCTTGGCCCCGAAGGGACCTTTTCCGAAGCGGCGGCGAAGTTGTATTTGAATAAGATAGAAGGCAGGGTTGAACTGGTTCCCTTTACAACTTTTCACAGTTTACTTCTGGCGGTGAATAACGGCAAAATCGGTGAAGGGGTCTGCCCAATCGAAAATTCGATCGAAGGGACGATCGGCGTTGTTCCAGATATGCTTGCAAAAGATGTCAACCTCAAAATTAAACAAGAGATCGTCACTCCGGTCTTCCACTACCTGATCGCCCAAAAAGGGGTAAGATTGTCCGAAGTGACCGACATCATCTCCCATCCCCAGCCAATCGAGCAATGCCGGGACTTTTTAAAGAAACGATTTTCTCACGTTAAACTTCATTTGTCTTACAGCACCGCCGACGCGGCCAAACAGGTTGCCACTTTGCTTGGTGAAAAAATTATCGCGCATGGAAAGGTCAAAGGGCGGGTTTTTGCGGCGATCGGCCCCTTGGCGCTGGCAAAACTTTACGGTCTAAAAGTTCTGGCTCAAAAAATTAATGCCGCGGAAAACCGGACCCGTTTTGTAGTCCTGGCAAAAGCCGACCACAAGAAAACCGGTAACGATAAGACCTCAATCGTCTTTTCAATCAAGCGAGATATCCCGGGCGGCTTATACGATGTCTTAAGTGAATTTGCCGATCGCAATATAAATTTGACCAAGATCGAGTCCCGCCCTTCCAAAAAAGCGCTTGGCGACTACTACTTTTTTATCGATATGGAGGGGCATCGGGAAGAGCCTCCGGTTGCCCACGCCCTAAAAAATATCAAGCGAAAAGCCGGGTTTTTTAAAAACCTCGGCTCTTACCCTGCGGCAAGGAGGAGATAAGATGTCAGAAAATGAAGATGGCAACCAGTTTTTAAACGGCCTCATGATCGGCGGGGTGCTGGGAGCGGCGCTGGGGGCGATGTTTACCCCGTTGGCGGGAGAGGCGATGCGCGAAAAGTTAAAAGAAAAGCTCAAAGAATTTGACCTGGAAAAAGGGATCGAAAAGTTTTCAAACGCTATTGAAGCGGGAATAGAAGAGGCAAAAGAAGCGGCCCGCAAGGCGCAAGAGGAGGAAAACCTATGAACCAAATCCTTTTAATCTGCCTTTCGATTCTGGTAATCGCGCTGACTGTTGCGGTTGTTTATTTTATCTTTATCCTGCGTGAAGTCAGCCAGAGCTTGAAGACCGCCAACCAGATGGTTGCCGATGCCAGGCGAAAATTAAACGCTTTGACTTCGGTTTTGGATATCGCATCAACTTTAATCGGCGGGATCGATGCGGCCAAATCGAAGCTTAAGAAAAAACTGGTCCGGGATGTCATGCCTTCACAGGCTGTGATCGTCGGTTTCTTTGCCGGAGTAAAAAAGGCGCTGACGGTTTTATTTAAATAGGAGGTGACTTATGGGAAAATGGTTAAAGACGCTGATGACCGGAGGAGTGATCGGAGGGATACTGGGGGTTCTTTTCTCGCCCGACAAGGGAGAAAAGAACCGTGAAAAGCTGAACGAAGCGATAAAAAAAGGAAAAGAAAAGTTCGAAGAGATAAAGGGGAGCTTTGAAAAGAAGGAGTAACACTGAAGCGGCAAATATCTGATATCATAACTTCAACTCTCGCGGGTTTCCTGCCGCAGGGAGTGAATCTTCCCGAAGTGACGGTTGAGGTCCCCAAAAACGCCGAATACGGCGATTTTTCGACCAATGCCGCTCTGCTTTTGGCGAAATCGTTAAGGCAGCCCCCCTTTGAAATTGCCGAAAAGATCGTCGCGGAAATAAAAAAGAAGCCGCAAAAAATCTTTTCGGAAATTTCCGCCTTCAAAAACGGGTTTATTAATTTTAAGATCAGCTTTGAATTTCTTCAAAACAATCTTAAGACGATCCTTAAAGAGAAACAAAAATACGGCAGGAATAAAACCGGTAAAGGCAAAAAGGTCTTGATCGAATTTGTCTCCGCCAATCCGACCGGGCCTTTGCATGTCGGCCACGGCCGCTGGGCGGTGATCGGGGACGATATTGCCAGTTTATTTGAGGCCTGCGGTTATAAAGTTGACCGCGAATATTACGTAAACGACCGGGGAAACCAGATTAAACTGCTCGAAAAATCGGTCAAGGCGGCCGCAAACGGTTCTCCTGTTCCGGAGGGCGGATACGGGGGTTCTTATATAAAAGAGATTGCCGATGATTTGAAGGATCACAAACAGCTTTTGCCTTATATTCTTTCCAAACAAAAAGAGACCCTTGCGAAATTAAAAGTTATTTTTGATTCCTATTTTAGTGAAAAGACCTTGCATGATGAGGGACTGGTTGAAGACGCCATCTCCCGTTTAAGTTCGGAGGGGCACACGATCAGGGAGGGTGGGGCGCTTTGGTTTAAATCCGAGGCCTTTGGGGACGACAAGAACCGGGTCCTGGTAAAAGAAAACGGGGAGCTGACCTATTTTGCCGCCGATATCGCATATCATATCAACAAGTTTAAACGCGGCTACGATATTATAATCGATATTTGGGGGGCCGATCATCACGGCTATGTCCCGCGCGTCAAAGCGGCCCTTGCGGCAGTTGGTTTGCCGATTGACCGGTTTGAGGTGATCATCGGGCAACTGGTTACTCTTTACCGCGGAAAAGAGCAGGTTAAGATGAGCAAGCGGACCGGAGAGATGGTGACCTTGGACGAGATAATTTCCGAAATCGGATCCGACGCGGTCCGGTTTTTTATGACCTCAACTTCGGTCAACAACCATTTGGATTTTGACCTGGAGCTGGCCAAAGAGAAAAAACAGGAAAATCCTGTTTATTACGTACAGTATGCTCATGCCAGAATTTGCAGCATCTTAAGAAAGTCAAAGTGCAAAGTGCAAAGTGCAAAGCTAGACACCTTAACTCACGAAGCGGAGCGGGCATTGATGAGAAAACTGCTGGACTTTGAGGACGAAATCCTGGCCGCCTGCCGTAAGCGCGAGCCGCATCAGCTGATAAATTATGTTAAAGATGTCGCGGCAATCTTCCACAATTTCTACCACCAGTGCCGGGTGCTTGATAATCCGGCGCGGCTGGTTCTGGTTGAAGCGACTCGAATTGTAATTGAAAACGTGCTAAAATTATTAAAAATAGAAGCACCGGAGCAGATGTGAAATACGCCTACTTTAAAGGAAAAATTGTCCCGTTCGAAGAAGCCACTTTGAGCATCATGACCCACGCGCTCAATTACGGGACCGGCTGTTTTGAGGGGATTCGGGCCTATTGGAACGAGGAACAGCAGAAGTCCTACATCTTAAAATTAAAAGAGCACTATCGGCGCTTGTTGAGTTCATGCAAAGCGATCCACACTAAAATAGATCCAACCCTGGATGATCTTGTCAAAATCACCGTTGAACTGGTCAAAAAGAATGGCTACAGGGAGGATGTTTATATCCGTCCGATCGCCTATAAATCTGAAGAAAAAATCGGCTTGGGCTTATACGGGGTTGAGGATGATATTGCCATCTATCTGGCTCCTTTTGGCAATTATCTTGATATCTCGGAAGGGATAAAGGTTTGCATCTCAAAATACCACCGCATCAGTTCAAAATCGATGCCCTCGGGAGCAAAATTGACCGGGACCTATTTTAATTCTTCGCTGGCCAAGTCCGAAGCGCTGATCCGGGGGTATGTTGAGGCGATTACTTTGTCCCACCGGGGGAACGTGGCGGAGGGGAGCGCGGAAAATATTTTCATGGTAAAAAACGGGAAACTGATAACTCCGCCGCTGTCGGATGATATTTTACCCGGGATTACCCGTTTGGCGGTCATGGAGCTAGCCAGAAAAGAGTTAAAAATAAAATGCGTTGAGAAATCCTTTAAGCCGGCCGCTTTGTACAAAGCGGATGAGCTCTTCTTTTGCGGTACCGGCGTCCAAATTTCACCGATTACCCAAGTTGAGAAAAAGAAGATTGGCGCAGGGAAAGTCGGCCCGATCACCAAAAAGCTGCAAGAGATATACTTCAAAGCGGTCAAAGGCGAAAACCCCAAATACAAATCCTGGCTGACCCCGGTTGAGTAATGATAAAAGGGATCGGCGTTGACATTGTTGAAATTTCCCGCATAAAAGAGGCGGTTTCAAGATACGGCGATCGTTTTTTAAAGCGGGTTTTCACCCAAAAAGAATTAAGCTACTGCCAGGCGCACAAGGCGATCCGCTTTCCTGAATTGGCGGTCCGTTTTGCCGCCAAAGAGGCCTATGCCAAGGCGAACGGGACCGGAATTACCGCGACTTTGAGCTGGAAGCATATAGAAATTGTTAACGATAAAGCCGGCAAGCCGCATATTTATATCAACGGAAAAAAGAAGCCCAAAATCCACGTCAGCTTATCCCACGAAAGAAATACCGCGATCGCCTTTGTGGTGATGGAATAATGCCGGTAGAACTTAACGAACTCTTTAAAAAATCACTCTGTCTTATCGAAAACACCGGCAAGAATGTCTTTATAACCGGCAAGGCCGGGACCGGAAAATCGACCCTGCTCGATTATTTTCGCAATCAAACCAAAAAGCGGGTGGTGGTTTTGGCTCCGACCGGAGTGGCGGCGATCAATGTGGGAGGAGAAACGATCCACTCTTTCTTTCATTTTAAGCCGGATATAACGCTCTCAAAAATAAGGGAAATTAAGTTTAGAGACGGAAAGCCGAATATTTATAAACAGCTTGATGCCATTGTGATTGACGAGATTTCGATGGTTCGGGCGGACCTGCTTGACTGCGTTGATAAATTCCTGCGCTTAAACGGTCCGAACCGGAAAAAGCCGTTCGGCGGCCTGCAGATGATCTTTTTTGGCGATCTCTATCAACTGCCGCCGGTGGTAGCCGGGGAAGAGAAGCATATTTTTAAGAATCATTATGACAGCGAATATTTTTTTTCCGCAAAAGTTTTTGGTCAATTGACGATGGAATATCTTGAGCTGGAAAAGGTCTACCGCCAGAGGGACGAAAAGTTTATTGCCCTGCTCAATTCGATCCGCAACAACACCGCCGGAGAAAACGAATTGCTGGAACTTAACAGAAGAGTTGATGTGGATTACGAACCAAAGGGTGATTATTCGATCCTTTTGACTACCACCAACCGGATGGCAAAAGAGATGAATGAAATAAAACTGGAACAGCTCCCCGGAAAAGAGCGGGTTTTTGAAGGGGAGATGGAGGGTCAGTTTGACAGGAATCAATTGCCGACCGAAATTGAGCTGAAACTGAAAAAAGGGGCGCAGGTGATGATGCTAAACAACGATCAGTTTGGCCGCTGGGTCAATGGCACCATGGCTAAAATTAAGGACATCAAGAAGGACGAACTTGTTATCCAATTGCAAAGCGGCGAGACGCATGAGGTTAACCCTTACACCTGGGAAATTTTTCATTTCAGCTACAATACTAGAAACCGGAGGATTGAATCGGAGGTAACCGCCTCTTTTACCCAGTTTCCGCTCAAGCTGGCCTGGGCGATCACTATCCACAAGAGCCAGGGGAAGACCTTTGACCGGGTGGTGATTGATATCGGGAACGGGACCTTTGCCCACGGCCAAATGTATGTCGCCTTAAGCCGCTGCCGCAGTCTGGAAGGGATGGTCTTGAAGAAGCCGATCAAAAAAGGGCATATTTTCATGGACTGGCGGGTGGTCAAGTTTGTGACCGGGTATCAATACGGATTGTCGGAGAAGCTGTGTTCGTTGGACGATAAAGTCGCGATAATCACCAAGGCGATTGAAGAAAAAAACCGGATTGAGGTTTTATATCTCAAGGCGCAGGATGTTAAGTCAAAGCGGGTGATTGAGCCGCTCGAAGTGGGGGAGATGTACTACAACGAGAAGCCCTTTTTGGGCATCAGGGCTTTTTGCCATCATCGGCAGGAAGAGCGGGTCTTTCGGGTGGATCGGATATTGGAGATGAGGGTGGTGTAGATAATTTGGCAATATTGGCGTAAAATTGATAGATAGTGAGGATAAACCGCTTATGAAAAAAAAGAACCAACAAATTGTTACCAACAACAGTTTTACGGAGTTTTTACTTTATACCACACCAAATGGCAAAGTGAAAGTTGAGATATTTTTGCGCGATGAAAACATTTGGCTTACTCAAGACAAAATTGCCCTTTTATTTGGAGTACAAAGGCCTGCTATTACTAAACATCTTAAGAATATCTTTGAAAATGGCGAATTAAATGAAAATTCAGTTAGTTCCATTTTGGAACATACTGCCGATGATGGAAAAACGTACAATACAAAGTTTTACAATCTTGATGCGGTTCTCTCCGTGGGGTATCGGGTCAATAGCGCGCAAGCGACACAATTTCGAATCTGGGCCACGGAAAGGCTAAAAGAATATATCATCAAAGGCTTTACCATGGATGACGAGCGGCTCAAAAATCCTTACAATATCTTTGGCCAAGACTATTTTGAGGAGCAGCTTGCCCGAATACGAGATATACGCTCAAGCGAAAGACGGATGTATCAAAAGATTACCGATATATACGCGGAGTGTAGTGCGGACTATTCCCCAGACAGCGACATAACCAGGCAATTTTTTGCCACAGTGCAAAACAAGCTTCACTTTGCCATGACGGGCAAAACTGCCGCAGAGATAATCCACGAAAGAGCCGATAGTACTAAAGTGAATATGGGGCTGACTGTTTGGAAAAATGCTCCAAAGGGTAAAATTCGAGAGGCCGACGTGGTGATTGCCAAAAACTATCTCAACGAAAAAGAGCTTGATCACCTCAATAGGATCGTAACCATGTACCTTGATTTTGCGGAAATGCAGGCTAATCGCGGGATTATTATGTATATGAAGGACTGGGTATCAAAATTAGACGCATTTCTAAAATTTAACGAGCAACAAATATTGGGTGACGCCGGGAAAATTGCACACGAAGTCGCCGAGACACTGGCATTGAAAGAATATGAAAAATATCGCCAGGCGCAGGACAAAAACTACATTTCCGATTTTGACCGCGAGGTGAAAAAGTTTTTGGCTATTGAGAAGAAGAAGCGTGGAAGCAAAGAGGGATGAGGGGGAGTAGGATGGAGGGTGCTTGTTTATGACTACAAAACACGGTAAAATTAGAGTAAATGTTACTACCAAGCCGCAAACAACTCCACGAAAGATTATGGGCTGCAGCAGAGCAACTTCGGGCAAATTCCAGCCTTAAGCTCAATGAAATATCCGAGCCAATCCTTGGTTTAATTTTTCTTAAATTCGCGGATGTCCGCTTCAAAAGAGCCAAAGAAAAAATAGCAGAAGAACGGAAAAACAATAAGGGTACTCGGCAAGTACCATTAACACCAGACCATTACAAATCAAAAGGAGTTTTGTATCTTCCTGAAATTGCCACCTATTCATACTTAATGAACCTGCCCGAGAACAAAGATATTGGAAAAACAATTAATGAGGCAATGAAGGCAATCGAGGCAGAGAATACCGATCTGGCCGGAGTTTTGCCGCAAGACTACACTTCACTCTCGAAAAAAGCCGATGAAAACAATCGGATACTGGTAACTCTGCTTAAGAATTTTAACCAAATTCCCGATGATATTGAGGGGGATGCTTTTGGTGGAATATACGAATATTTTCTTGGTGAATTTGCCCGCAAAGAGGGAGCGAAAGGGGGCGAATTTTTTACGGCGCAGCCGATTGTAAAATTAATTGTTGAAATCCTTGAGCCGTATCATGGTAAAATCTTTGACCCGGCTTGCGGCAGCGGCGGCATGTTTGTCCAATCCGCCCATTTTGTTGAGGCCCACGCTAAAAATAAAACGCGGGTTATGAATGAGGTCGCGCTCTACGGCCAGGAGAAGACAACCGCTAATGTGCATATCGCTAAAATGAACCTGGCTATCCACGGGCTGTCCGGTAAAATTGCCGAAACAAATTCATATTACGAAGATCCCTTTCAGAGTTTAGGTAAATTTGATTTTGTTTTGGCTAATCCACCTTTTAATGTTAAGGGTATAGATAAAAATAAGCAGATTGTAATTGACCAAGCGCGTCTCCAAGGTGATCCCCGCTATTATTTTGGTTTGCCGCTGACTGGGAAAAAAGAGATCAGTAACGCCAATTATCTTTGGATGCAAATCTTTGCCAGCGCGCTCAATGCTCAAGGCCGGGCAGGCTTTGTTATGGCCAATTCGGCGACCGATGCCGGCAATGCCGAAAAAGTTATTCGGCAAAAAATGGTTGAGGATGGGATAGTGGATGTTATCTTATCCGTTGGTACCAATATGTTTTTAAACGCCACGCTTTCCTGTACCCTTTGGTTTTTTGATAAGCGCAAAGCCGGGACAAAAAGGCAAAATAAAATTCTTTTTATTAACGCCCAGGATATTTATACTGAAATTGATCGTGCTCATAGTACCTGGACTGATGAGCAGATACAGGAGATTGCCGGTATTGTGCGGCGATATCGTGAGGAAGAGGGCGCGGGAAAATATGCTGATATCAAGGGCCGCTCAAAAGTTGCAACTTTAGATGAAGTGCGTGCTAATGACTATTCTCTTAATCCCGGGCGCTACGTGGAGATTGTGGAAAAAGAAGTCAGCAAGGTTGATTTCGACGCCAAGATGAAAGAGTTAATGACGGAATTTACTTCTTTAACTGAAGAATCACACAAGCTGGAAAAGAAGATAATTAAAGACTGGAAGGAAGTAGTATGAAAAGGGATGGAGGAACTTTTTGGCGTTGATGTGCGTACAGTCAGTGAGCACTTGCAAAACATATTTTTGGCAGCGGAATTGACAAAGGAGGCAGTTATCCGGAAATTCCGGAATACTGGTTCTGATGGCAAAAGATATTAATTGGGGAAGGTCATTTGATGGCTATTTGATTGGAAAGTCAGGGAGGAAACATGGGATGGAGAGGTTGAGAATTGAAAAGAAATAAGGCAAATTTTAAGAAAGTGAGATTAAGGGATTTATTACATTTCTTTAATGGAAAATCAATAAGGCCTGGAGGAGAGGGGAGATATCCTGTTTTTGGTTCAAATGGGGTCATTGGTGGATCTGAGGAATACCAATATGAAAATGCAATAATAATAGGTAGAGTGGGCGCTTATTGTGGATCCGTTGAAATGTGCAAAAGTAGATTTTGGGCTTCTGACAATACAATAGTTGCAAAAGTTGATGAAGAAGAAAATAATTTGACATATGTCAATTATTTATTAAGGATATTAAACTTAAATAAATATGCTGGTGGCGCTGCCCAGCCATTAATGACGCAAAGATTATTAAATCAAATTATTGCATATCGTCCCGATCTCCCAACCCAATCCCGCATCGCCTCCATCCTCTCCACCTACGACGATCTGATTGAAAACAACGAAAAGCGGATCAAAATTCTGGAAGAAATAGCCCAGCGGCTTTATGCCGAGTGGTTTGTGAAGTTTAAATTTCCTTGCCATAAAAAGGTTAAGATGGTTGATAGTGGGACAGAGTATGGCAAGATACCGGAGGGGTGGGGGGTGAAGAGGTTGGGGGATTTAATACAACCACAATATGGGTTTACCACATCAGCAATTGACAAAACATCCGGCGTTAAGTTTTTACGAGGTATGGATATTAATAAGACTTCATACATAAATTGGTCATCTGTGCCGTGTTGTGAAATTAAAGCAGATGATAAAAATAGATACACAATACAAAAAGGGGACATATTTATTATTCGTATGGCTGATCCGGGGAAAATAGGTATATGTGAAAAGCAGGTTGATGCAATTTTTGCCTCATATCTAATGAGATTAAAAATAAAGAGCCGGCTAACAAGCTATTTTTTGTTTTATTTTCTAATATCAGAAAAATATCAAAACTTTGTAGTTGGTTCATCAAGTGGGACTACCAGGAAAAGCGTAAATTCAAAACAAGTAGGAATGATCAATATACTTGTTCCAGACAAAAAAACATTAGAAGACTTTGAGAGTAAGGTTTCTATGCTCCGGTCAAAAATTACAAACCTGCTTGATCAAAGTCAAAATCTATCCAAAATCCGTGATCTTTTAATTCCCCAGTTGGTTACGGGGAAGAGGGGTTGAAAGTGTGAATCCTAATAAAACTCGGCAACAATTAAAAAATATTGATCTTGACAATGAACATCAATTTCCGCTATTTACTCATAAATTGATTATAAAAAGGTTTCGAAATATATCAAGATTGGATCTAAATTTTATACATCCACTAACTGTTCTTACAGGTACCAATAAAATTGGCAAAACCAGCATTTTGGCTATGTTGGCGTGCAGTCATTTTGAGTTTCAAATGAGAGATATTGGGACTGGGGAATTTAATCGTTGTACTTGGGGTCGTTTGGTTAAATTTACCAAACATGATAAGCAGGCATCTGATTGGGAATATAATATTAAATATAAAATAGGTAAGCATGCTGAAGAAAAAGAAGGAAAAAGAACAGCTATCACAAAAAAATGGAGTGGGATTGCAAAAAAAGAAAGTCAAATACGAAACAGAAAAGTCATTTATATAGATGTGGATCGCATAACTCCAGCACGGGCATGTTCAAATGTCTTGTTTATTAATACACAGGCATCTGGAGCGATTACTCAGCTTGATCCTCGGGTTGTTGAATATTTTGAGTATGTTTTTGAAACTTCGTTTGAGCTTGCTCATATCGCAAGGCATCATAATAAGGCCAGTTATAAACTG
This sequence comes from candidate division WOR-1 bacterium RIFOXYB2_FULL_46_45, assembly GCA_001771585.1. Lineage (GTDB taxonomy): Bacteria > Margulisbacteria > WOR-1 > XYC2-FULL-46-14 > XYC2-FULL-46-14 > XYC2-FULL-46-14. The sequence goes on along the minus strand of MEUE01000001.1, from coordinate 75,106 downwards.
AATAATGTTTTTACCAGTTTTAATTCAGCTTCTGGAGAAGATGTTTTATTGGCCATCCTGCTTGATTCTGTTCAGGCTGAGAAGAAATCTCTTGTTTTAATTGACGAATTAGAGTTGGGGTTGCACCCTAAAATCCAACGAAGACTTGTAGATGTCTTAATGGACATAGCATTGAAAGATCAAAAACAATTTATTGTTACGACGCACTCGCCAACGCTTCTTGCAAGTTTTGATCATGAGTCGCGTATTTTTATAGAAAAAAAGGAAAACAATGATTCTCGTTCAATTCAAAGAATTAGTGTTAATGCGGCTTTTTCAAAGATGGATTCTCAGATATTTCCACTTTTAAATCTATTTTATGAAGATCCGGTATCTCTAAGAATAATAAATAAAGCACTGGAATCATTACAAAACAAAGGTTATCGTGATATACACAGACACATTAACGTTGTTCTTTCTGGTTCGGATAAACAAGTCAAGGAAAATTATGATGTATTTAAGAGAACTTGGGGTCTTTCAAAAATAAATATTGGATATGCTGCGGTTTTTGATGGAGATAAGAGAGATGTTTATTCAGCAATAATCGGAACCGATGATAGAATAAGTTTTCTCTTTTCTGGTGACCCCCCAGAAAAATTTTTGCTGAGAAATTACTTAAATAAATATCCGAATGCAAATTTGCAATATCATTTAGATCATTCTCCTGCCCATATTTTATTTTCTAGATGTGTTGAGGCGTCGATCTCTATAACTGAAAACGAAGTTTTTAATCAGCTTTATAAGGAAATGTTGAATAATGATGATTTTAATAATTGGCTTGTCGAATTCGAACAGTTTCTATTAGAAGCATGTAATTATTTTTCTCAAAAATTATGACCCAATTTAACGAAGCTAATTTAGTGGAAAAAACGGTTATCAGGCTCATCAAAAAAGTTTGGGCGGATAAAGATTGTCATATTGACACCTTTAAAGAAGAAAACGATTTGTTGCTTGGCCGTAAAAATCAAGGTGAAGTGGTGCTGGAAAAATATCTCATGCCAGCGCTTAAAAAGATCAATCCCCACTTGTCCGAAAGCGCCCTCGTTATTGCCATAGATGAACTTATCCGCGATCGCTCCAACCTAAGCCTGGTTAAAGCTAATCACGAAGTTTATCAGCTCTTGCGCGATGGGGCAAACGTTAAAACCGTTAATACTAAAGGACAAAACAAAATAGATCGGGTGCGGTTTTTTGATTTTGAAAACCCTAAAAACAACCACTTCCTTTGTGTTTCCCAGCTCTGGGTGGTTGGCCCCATGTATACCAGACGCCCGGATATCGTCCTCTTTGTTAACGGTATTCCGCTAGTGCTCCTGGAACTAAAAGCTTCGCACAAAAGCCTGGTTGACGCCTACCGCGATAATATCCGCGATTACAAAGGCACTATCCCCAAGCTTTTTTGGTATAACCTGGGAATTATTATTTCTAACGGCATTGAAAATAAATTTGGCTCCCTTACCTCTCCTTATGAGTTTTTTAACGAATGGAAAAAGGCGAAAAGGGAAGAAGATAAACCCAGAACAGACCTAGCAACAATTATTAACGGCATTTGCGACAAAACACGCTTGCTTGATATCTTGGAAAACTTTGTGCTGTTTGACGAATCCCTTGGCTCTGTCAAAAAAATACTCCCGCGCTATTTTCAATATTTTGGGGTCAATCGCGCATTTAATAATGTCGTTGATCGTCACGAAAAAGATGGCAAACTTGGCGTCTTCTGGCACACGCAAGGCTCGGGAAAATCATATTCCATGGTCTGGCTGTCGCAAAAAGTCTTGCGTAAATTGGAAGGCAATTTTACCTTTGTAATTGTAACTGACCGGGCGCAGCTGGATGGACAAGCATATGATAATTTTGCCCATGTTGGCGCGGTTTATGAAAAAGAGGTTCATGCTGAAAGCATCGCTCATCTTCACGCTTTGCTGGGTGAGGACCATCGCCAAATTTTTACTACTATCCAAAAATTCCAGGATATCTCCGGACCAATTTCCACGCGCGACAGCATAATCGTTATGACCGATGAGGCGCACCGCACCCAGTATGATCAAATGGCTCTTAATATGCGCCGGGCCCTGCCTAACGCTTCTTTTATCGGCTTTACCGGTACCCCATTGATGGCTGCTAATGAGCCGGAAACAATCAAAACTTTTGGCGAGTATGTTTCCGTTTATAACTTTGGACAGTCAGTGGCTGATGGTTCAACCGTTCCGCTCTTTTACGAGAATCGGGTTCCGCGCCTCAAAAATGTTAATGAAAACCTGGAAGTTCAATTAGGGCAATTGCTGGACAGGTATGACCTTGATGAGGATGAAGAGGAAAAACTGGAAAGGGAATACTCCACTTTTTATGAAATTGTTACCCGTGAAGACCGGCTTAATACTATTGCCCGCGATATTGTGGAGCACTTTGTGGGGCGGGGATACGATGGCAAGGCAATGGTGGTATCCATTGATAAAAAGACCGCTTTCAGGATGTATGACAAAGTAAAAAAAGAATGGGGCCGTTATATTGCAAAATTGCGCATGGATCTTTCCCGCGTTGCCGACGAGCGCGAGCAGGAAAAGATCCTTGCCAAACTGGAGCAATACGAAAAAGTGGATATGGCAGTTATGGTCAGCTTGGGCGACAACCAAAACGAAATTAGCGATATGGAACAGTATGAAATTGATGTCCGACCGATTAGAGAGCGGATAATCCATGGTAATCTGGAAGAGGAGTTTAAGAAGGCTAATAGCAATCTGCGCATTATCTTTGTTTGTGCCATGTGGATGACCGGTTTTGATGTGCCCAATCTTTCCACTCTTTATTTGGATAAGCCGCTTAAAAACCATACCTTGATGCAAACTATCGCGCGCGCTAACCGTGTTGCTGATGAAGGGAAGAAAAACGGTTTAATCGTGGATTATATTGGCGTGTTTAAAAATATTGAGCGTGCTTTGGCTTTATATGCGGCCACCGGAACGGATGAGGATGAAATTATTCGGAGTAAAGACGAGTTGCTTACTGATCTGAAAAAGGCGTTGCGTAATGCAAAGGAATTTATGCGGGGAGAGAAAATGGAGCTTGAGCCTTTATTGGCAGCGCCGAGCGAGCAGAAATTGCTGATCCTGGAACAATATGCCGACAAAATTATTGGCGTCCAGGAAAACAAGAAAAAGTTTCTTAATCTTTCCAGTGATTTGCAAAGCGCTTATCGTTCGGTCTTGCCTGATCCCAACGCGGAAGATTATTGCCGCGAAGTAACAGCTGTCCGTGTTTTGGCATCTCGTATCCGCGATGTGGGAGCAAAAAGCGTGGACGTTTCCCAGGTAAAAAAAGATTTAGAGGATTTGCTGGATAAATCTATCCAGGCGGGTGAATATGTCATTCCACAGCACAAAAAGATAAAAGATTTGAGCTTGCTTGATGCCAATGCCCTTCAGGCTTTTTTTGCCGGGCTGGAAAACAAGAATATGCAAGTAGCTTGTATGAGTGCCGAACTTAAAAAGAAAATAGCGGAAATGGTTAGAAAAAACAAAAAACGGGCCAAATTTATGGAAAGGCTTATTTCTCTCTTGCAAGAATATAATAGCGGCGCCCATGACATTGACCAGCTTTTTGAAGATCTCATCGATTTGGCAAAAGATCTAAGTGAAGAAGAACAACGCGCTGCCAGAGAAAACATGACCGAAGAGGAGTTAGCGATTTTTGATCTGCTTATCAAAGATAATCTCAATCCCGATGAAGTTGCTTGCATAAAAGGTACATCTCATGAATTGCTTATAAATCTCAAGCCGCTTTTGGTTTCTCACTGGCGAGATTTTGAGCCAAATAGGGCAGGAGTCAAAACTACCATTTCTGATCTTTTGTATGAAAAACTGCCGGAACCAACTTATACAGAGCAAGATTGTGAAATAAAGAAAATCGAAGTTTATAACTTTGTTTACGAGCATTATAGGGATGCGAGTAATCTGGTGAACGCGTAAATTTACGCCAGTATGCTATAATATTGCCAACCAAGAAAGGAGTAAACTATGTCCGCTAAAAAAATTCTTGTAGCCGACGACCAGGATCCAAACCGGAAAATCATCAAGGACTTGCTGACCGCCAAAGGATACCAGGTGATTGAAGCGAAGAACGGAGCCGAGGCGATCAAAAAGGCGGGAGAAAACCCGGACCTTATTCTTCTTGATATCGTCATGCCCGATATCGACGGCTTTGCCGTTGCCCAGAAATTGAAAAAAGGGACCAAGTTCATCATGCTGACGGCTCATGAAGACGGTGAAGTAATTAAGAAGGCCTTCGCCGCCGGAGCTCTCGATTATATTTCGAAACCGTTCCAACCGGCCGATCTGCTCCAAAAAATAGCAAAATACCTTGGCTAAAATAAAACAAAAAGAGTATTACCGAAGCCTTTTACCCTGTCGGGCGGTCAATGCCCACAAGGGGAACTGCGGTGAAGTTTTTATTATTGCCGGTTCTCCCGGAATGTCCGGCGCCGCGATACTCTGTGCCAAAGGTGCGCTTCGTTCCGGCGCGGGACTGGTAAAAATTGCCGCCCCTAAAAGCATCTCCGGTTTAATTGATATCGCGGTTACGGAATCAATTACTTACGGCCTGGCGGAAAATATCCGCGGCTTGATCAGCGACCGGACCGTCCCGCAAATTTTGGAATTGGCCGGAAAATCCGATGTCATAGCGATCGGACCGGGGCTCTCTTTCTCAAGCATTCTTGAAAAAATCACCGGGTGGAACAAGCCGATCGTGATCGACGCCGACGGTTTGAATTCTATCTCCGAAAACCCGAACATTTTGATGCGTTTTAAGTCCTCGGCGGTAATAACTCCGCATCCCGGAGAGCTCTCCCGGCTATTGGCCGTTTCAATCGATGCTATTTTAGCCGACCGGGTTGCCGCCGCCAAGAATGCGGCAAAAAAATGGGGGGTCATCTGTGTTTTGAAAGGGGCAGGGACGGTTGTCGCTACCCCCGACGGAAAATTCTACGTTAATACGACCGGAAATTCGGGGATGGCCAGCGGCGGGATGGGGGACGTTTTAACCGGAATTATCGCTTCTTTTATCGCCCAGGGAACCTCTCCCTACGAAGCGGCCATTTTGGGAGTTTATCTCCACGGGCTGGCGGGAGATCTCGCGGTAAAACAAAAGGGAATCCACGGTTTGATCGCGACGGATGTTGCCGAAGCGGTCCCGGAGGCAATTTTACAATGCTTGAAGAAATAAAAAAGACGGTTGCCGCTTTTTTGGAGGAGACCGGAGAGATAACCCTTCTTTTTACCTCAACCCTTTCGAATATTTTTAAGGGAAAAACCAGGGTGGATCTGACGCTCGAACAGATGGTAAAGATGGGAGTCGATTCTCTTCCGATCGCCCTAATCGGCGCCGCTTTTGTCGGGATGGTCTTCGCGGTCCAGGTTGCGACCGAATTCGTAAAATTCGGCGCCAGCAAATTTGTCGGCGGCGTTATGGCGATCGCGGTAGCCAGGGAATTGGCTCCGGCCTTGAGCGGGATCATCATTTCCGCCCGGGTCGCCTCCGCCATCACCGCGGAACTCGGGACGATGAAAGTAACCGAGCAGATTGACGCCCTTTCCGCCCTGGGGAGCAATCCGATCCGTTACCTGGTCATTCCCCGTTTTTGGGCCTGTATGCTGATGATGCCTCTTTTGACTATTCTGGCGGATATGGTCTGTTTTTTTGGCGGCTACGCGGTGGCCGTTTATGCGATCAAGATCAACGCGATTGATTACATGAACTCGGCGCAGCAGCTTTTGAAATTATGGGATGTCTTTGGCGGGATCATCAAGTCGCTGGTTTTTGGCGTGGTTTTGGCAATCATTGCCTGCCATAAAGGGTTAAATACCAGGGGCGGGGCCAAAGGGGTGGGGGAAGCGACGACCGGTTCCGTAGTCGCCTGTTTGATCGCTTTATTTATCTTAAATTATTTTTTGTCGGTCTTATTTTTTAAATGATAAAAATAAAAAACTTAACTAAAAAATTTAACCATCACTTTGTGATTGATGGGATCTCCCTTGAAATTAAAGAGGGGGAGAAGCTGGCGGTGATTGGACCTTCCGGCTGCGGCAAGAGCACTTTGCTTCGTTTGTTAATTGGGCTGGAAAATCCGACCGGAGGCGAGATTGAAATAGACGGTAAAATTGTCCACAAACTGGAGGAAGAAGGCCTGATAAAATTACGCCAGGGAATCGGGATGGTCTTCCAATCTTCCGCTCTTTTTGATTCCTTAACGGTTGGAGAAAATGTCGCTTTTGCCCTGCGCGAGCATACTCATAAGAGCGAACGGGAGATCAAAGAGATTGTCGCGCGAAAACTGGAGCTGGTTGATTTGAGCGGTAAAGATGATCTTATGCCCTCCGAGTTGTCCGGCGGAATGCAGAAGCGGGTTTCAATCGCCCGGGCGCTGGCCTTTGACCCAAAAATTATTTTATACGATGAGCCGACCACCGGCCTGGACCCCTTGACTTCAATTACAATTGAAAAACTGATCAACAAAATCGCGAAAGAGACCGGCGCAACTTCCGTTATTGTCACGCACCAGGTAACCACTATACTTAGGACCGCCACTCGTATTATAATGCTTGATCGGGGGAAGCTGATTGATTCCGATCGACCGGTGGTTAAACAATTTTTGGAGGCCGGAAAGGAGATTTAAATGAAAATTTCTACATTGGGGAAGGTCGGACTGATCACTTTAAGCGCGTTGATCGCTTTGGCGATCATTGTCAGCTGGAAGAGCGAACTTTTTTTAATCAGCAGCGGCTATAAGCTTACCGGGTCCTTTAAGAATATTGAGGGGCTAACGATCGGTTCCGAAGTGCGCTATCGCGGCTTTAATGTAGGAAAAGTTATGGATATCGATCCGACGCCGTATGATATCAAGGTTTTTGCGCGCGTAAAAAGAGGGCTCAAAATACCGGCGGATTCAACCCTGCGGGTCGGTTTTGACGGATTGGTCGGCTTAAAGTATCTTGAAATAAGGCCGGGGGTTTCCGATCAGCTTTACAGCGAAGGCGGAGAGTTGAACGGCATTTCAACCGCCGGAATCGTTGATTTTATAGATATCGGAGCAAAGAACCTTGAAGAGACGCGGGCAATCCTGCAAAATGTCTTGAAATTGGTTGGTGATCCGAAGCTGCAAAACGCTTTTGCCAGCGCGGTTATTACCGCAGACCAGGTGGCAAAGGATATTAAGCAATTGACCGAAGAACTTCGGGCGACCAACCGCGGGATTATGGCGATAACAACCGACCCCAAGTTTCAATCCGCGGTTAAAGGGACCGTCGCGGAAACGCATAAAACCTTATCTTCCGCCAATAATTTCTTCGAATCATTCGGTAAATTAAACGTAAAAGTATCGGGAGATGTTCTGCTTGGGACAACCGCCAATGAAGTTCGCGGCGATATCGACATAGTTCAGGGGCCGGGTGATTTCTTGAGATTCGGACTGGGGGAGGGGCCTACCAGAAGGGCTCCCGGATTGCTGGATGTTTATCTTTCAAAAAAAGTTGACAAGCTTTGGGGACTTAAGCTGGGAGTAATAAACGCACAACTTGGCGGCGGCCTTGATCTGTACGGTTCTCCGACCTGGCTTTTGAGCACCGATATTTATGACATTAACAACCCGAAACCGAACGTGCCCAAAGTCAGGATTAGAAGCGCGCATGGGGTAAATCCTTATGTCGATCTGGTCTTGCAGGCCGACGATCTTTTTAATCCGACCCGCAACTATTCACTCGGTGTCAGTATCGGTGAATCGGTCCACAGATAATTTAAGCACAGCAAAAACAGCCGAAATAGCACGGTTTTTAATTGGTTTTTATCCGTTGTCCAATGTCGTATAATATATCTTATGTCAAGTATATGGTGGGTGACGAATAGCTATTTTTAGTTGTTGTTATGGCAAAAACTAGCTATTGCCGTGGTTATCCACATGAGGTTATTAACAGGGATTCTAGTTAGCGGTCAAAACCACCGTTTTGGGGTACTTGAGGTATTTTTGGGCTACTCTTTGTATATCTTCAATTTTAACGGCGTTAATTAGATTGGGATAGTTTTGGTCCATGGCGGCGCCGAGGCCGACCGCTTCAAACCAGCCGAGAAACCAGGCCTTGCGCGAAAGTTCCTGGTGTTGTATCACGTATTTCCCGCGAATCGCGCGCTTATGATGATTTAATTCGGCTTCGGTAACCGGCGTCTTCTTTATCTTTTCAATTTCATTAAAGATTAAAGTTTTAACCTTTTGGAGATTATCGTGTCCGGTGATAGCATAAACGGTAAAGTCGCTCTTTTCTTTCCGGGACGGATAAAAAGCGCCGATTGAATAGACCAGGCCGCTTTTCTTGCGGACCTCTTCAAAAAGCCGCGAACTCATCCCGGAACCCAAAATTGAGCTTAAAACCTTAAGCGCCGGATAGTCGGCGTCAAAAACGGAGGTTCCAAGATATCCAATTTGTAGCCAGTCTGCCTTCAGGTTTTTATTTTTTATGGTCCGGTTGATTTCTTTAGGGTTGCTTTTTACCGAAGGCAAAGAATTTTTGCCGTCGCCTCCCCTATCGCTGTCGCCAAAAAATCTGGCCGCCTCAGCCGAGGTTATATCTCCGGCGATAGCAACAACCATGTTTTTCTCGCGATAAGATTGGCGGTAAAATGAAACCAGGTCCTGCCGCGTTACGCGCTTCACATACGCGGCCTTCTCCTTAAAAGAGAGACCGTAGGGATGATTTGGATAAAGCATGGAAAGCAAAGTGTCGTAAGCCATCGCGTCGGGATTGTCCTCTGCCTGCTTGATCTCCGCCAGCGCGTCCGCTTTTTCTTTTGTAAATTCCTTTTGAGGAAAAATACTGTTGGAAAGCAGATCTTTTAAAATTTCCGCCCCTTTTGGAAAATCCTTTGATAGCGATAAAAAGGAGACGCCAGTATAATCGGGATTGCTCTCTATTCCGATTGAAGCCCCCATACTTTCAATCTCCTCCGCTATTTTATCGGCAGAGCGCGTTTTGGTCCCTTTATCCAGCATCCCGGCGGTCAAAGCGGCGGCCGGACCGTAGGCCTTTATAAAAATAGAGACGGCAACCAGTCCGCTTCCGGGCAGTTCTTTCACGATTAGCGACGAAAAAGAGGCCTGCGCCAACAAAAGAGTTAGAATAATTGCCGCAATACTAGTTTTCACCGATAATCCTCCCGATGGTATAGTAACTAAAATATTGTTTGGTAACCCGCAGGATATCGTCGGCGGTTACTTTTTTAATATTCTCAAGATAATTCTTCTCGTATTCCGCGTTGATTACCGTCGCGAAGTAGCCGAGATTGGAAGCGAGCGACTGCGGATTGGAGTGTGTAACCTTATAATCGACCTCGATTATGGTCTTGGCTTTTTCAAGTTCCGCCGGTTTGACCGGTTGAGTCGCCAGCTTGCGAAGCTCCGTAAAGATCGCTTCGGTCGCTTTTTCAACTTTTTTGGCGTCGCAAACGGCGGAGATCAAGACCAAATTCTGGTCAATCGGGGTCGGATAGCTAAAGCCGATACTCCAGACCAATTGTTTATTTTCTTTTAGCTCTTTGTTCAAGCGGCTGTTGCGTCCGCTTCCCATTATCATAGAAATGACATCCATTGTGTAGCTGTCGGGGCTTTGGGCCGATGGAGAGGAAAAAGCGACCGCCAGATAGGTTTTGTTGACCTTCTTTTTCTTTTCCAGCAGGCTATTTTGGAAAAGGGTTTCCGCCTCGAGATTTTCGGTCCTTTTCCCGCCCGGGAGGCCGGAAAAAGCTTTGCTTAAATAACCGGCAGCGTCATTGGGCAGATTTCCGGCCGCTAAAACCGTCATGTTGGAATCAACATAAAATTTCTTTTTGTAGTTTGTGATATCAGCTTTTTTTATATTCAAAAGCGAAGGAACGGTTCCGAGAACCGAATAATGATACGGGTGGAGGCGAAAACATTTTGCGTAAATTAGATCGTAAAGTTCGTTGTCCGGCTGGCTTTGGCTCCTTAAAATCTCTTCCAGGACAACCTTACGCTCTTTTTCGATCTCCTCTTCCGGAAAGAGCGGATTTGTAATCGAATCGGACATGATATCCGCGGCGCGGTAAAAATATTCCTTGGGGACCGTAACATAAAAATGGGTAAAATCCTTCGAGGTGGCGGCATTGACGATCCCGCCGCACTCTTCGATCAGCTTATCCATCTCTCCGGTCTTATATTTTTTTGATCCCTTAAAGATCAGGTGCTCCAAAAAGTGTGAAATGCCGTTTATTTCCGCGGACTCGTTCCTAGATCCGGCGCGGACCCAGACGTCGATCACGGCAATATCGGACAAGTCCTTTTCGGTTATAATCTTGACTTTTGCTTCAAGCGGGGAGAAAAAAAATAAGGATAGGAATAAAAACGCCAGAGAGCGTTTAAGCATTTTGCAAGAGGGATTCAAAAAGGAGCCGGCCGTCGGTCCCTCCCAAAATCCCTTCCGCGACCCGTTCCGGGTGCGGCATCATTCCCAGGATGTTTCCGGCCTTATTTATGATCCCGGCGATATTCTCTTCGGAACCGTTCGGGTTTTCCCCATGGTAGGTAAAGACAACTTTGAATTTTCCCTTGCTTTTCGGATCAATTATGTAATTCCCGTCGGCATGCGCGATCGGGATCGTTACAATCTGATTTTTGGAATAAAGTTTTGTAAAAATAGTATGGTTGTTTTCCACTTTAAGCCGCACGTTTTTACAGATAAAATTCAGGTTTTTGTTGCGGTGGAGCGCCCCCGGAAGAAGCCCCGCTTCACATAAGATCTGGAAGCCGTTGCAAATTCCGATGACCCGCCCTCCCCTGCCGGCAAATTTTTTGACCGCTTCCATGATCGGGGCAAAGCGGGCGATCGCGCCGGAACGCAAATAATCTCCGTAGGAAAAGCCTCCGGGGAGGATAAGGCAGTCAAAGTTGTCCAGTTTCTTTTCGGCATGCCAAATGTATTTAACCGGCTGTTTCATGACATTTTTTACGACATGAAAACAATCCTGATCGCAGTTTGATCCGGGGAATACAATTACGCCGAATTTCATTCTATTTCAAACCGATATTCTTCGATCACCGGATTGGCCAGCAGTTTCCGGCACATCTCATCCACCTGTTTTTTGGCATCATTTTTATCCGGGATCCTAAATTCGATATATTTTCCGACCCGCATCTCCGAAACATTTTTATAGCCCAAAGAATGGAGCGCCGATTCAACCGTCTTTCCCTGCGGATTGAGCACTCCCTTTTTGTTCTTTATATAAACTTTGACTTTCCGATCAGCCATTTTATAGCCCCAGCTTCCTAAAAATCGACTTAATGTTGCGCAAATAATAGGCGGTGCTGAAAGCGCTGTCGATCTCTTTTAAGCTCAAATGTTTGGTAATCTTTTTATTTGCCATCACCAGCACCTTGAGGTTTGTGCTGGTCTTTAACGATTCCATGGCATCGTCCTGGACCAATCTGTAGGCTTCTTCCCGGGTTAATCCTTTCCCCGCCAGCATCAGCAGAAGCCGCTGGGAATAAATCCGCCCGCGGGTCAGTTCCAGGTTCTCTCTCATCTTGTCCGGAAAAATTTTCAGGTCGTTTATGACCGTGATCATCTTTTGAAGCATATAATCGAGCAAAATAGCGCTGTCGGGAAGGATGACCCTCTCGGTTGAAGAGTGGCTGATGTCGCGCTCGTGCCAGAGAGCGATATTTTCAAGAGCCACCATCGAGTTGGCGCGAACCAGACGCGCCAGCCCGCAAACCCGTTCGCAAACGATCGGATTTCTCTTGTGCGGCATGGCGGAAGAGCCCTTTTGTCCCTGCCGGAACGGCTCTTCGACTTCGGCAACCTCGGTCCTCTGCAGGCCGCGGATTTCGGTGGCAATCTTTTCGAGTGTGGCTGCCGTGATGGCAAGAGCGGCTAAAAATTGGGCGTGGCGGTCGCGCTGGATTACCTGGGAAGCGACCGATACCGGAGTCAAGCCCAGATTCTCGCAGGCGATTGCTTCAACCTGGGGATCGATATTGGAATAGGTCCCGACCGCGCCGGAGAGTTTCCCGACCGAAATTATCTTTTTGGCTTCCTGCACACGGACCAGGTTTCTTTGCATCTCTTCTATATAAAGAGCCATTTTCAGCCCAAAAGTAGTCGGTTCGGCGTGAATTCCGTGTGATCGGCCAACCATAATAGTATTTTTATGTTTACGGGCGGTCTTTTTCAAAACCAGGATAAAACGTTCGACATTGTCGATGATGATATCGGAAGCCTCTTTGAGCTGGAGCGACAAAGCGGTATCAACGACATCGGAAGAGGTCATTCCCATGTGTATATAGCGGGAATCCTGTCCGACCTTTTCCGCCACCGAAGTCAAGAAAGCGATTACATCGTGGTCAACGGTCTTTTCGATCTGGTTGATCCGGTCAATTGAAAAAGCGGCTTTTTCTTTAATCTTTTTTAGTGATTTTGACGGAATTTTTTTAAGCTTTGCCCAGGCCTCGCAAGCGGCCAACTCGACATCAAGCCACTTTTGGAATTTATTTTCTTCAGACCAGATCTTCCCCATCTTTTCCGTTGTATAACGTTCTATCATTTCTGCACCTCAAATCGATTATATCATGGAGAGAAAAACGAGAAAAGCGTTATTTTTTAGCTTATTTGAGCGAAAAACTCTCAATTTCGTCAATGAGGGCATCAATCATTTCGTCTTCGGGAACGCGGCGGACCACCTCTCCGGAGCGGAAAATTATGCCAATTCCATTGCCGCCGGCCAAGCCAACATCGGCATCGGCGGCTTCGCCCGGACCGTTCACTTCACAGCCCATAATTGCCACTTTCAGGGGGGATTTGATGCGGCGGGTCCGTTTTTCAATCTTTAGGGCGACCTTTTCAACGTCATAATTACATCTTCCGCAAGTCGGACAGGAGATGATGGTCACTCCATGCCGGATTAATTCCAACGATTTAAGTATTTCAAAGCCGACCCGCACCTCTTCAACCGGATTCCCGGTCAATGAAACCCTGATTGTATCCCCTATCCCATCGGCCAAAATCGCGCCGATTCCGACCGATGAGCGGATAATTCCGGTCTTTGGGATTCCGGATTCGGTGATGCCGACATGGAGCGGATAGTTGGTCTTTTTGGAAAGAAGACGGTAAGCTTTTATCGTTGTTATGACACTGGTTGCTTTAATCGAGATGACAATATCTTTGAAATTAAGTTTTTCAAGAATTTTTACGTTCCGCAAAGCACTTTCAACCAGAGCTTCGGCAGTTGGATGCTTATATTTTTTGAGGAGATCTTTTTCAAGCGAACCCGAATTTACCCCGACTCTGATCGGGATTTTTGCTTCTTTACAGACATCAACGACCGCTTTAATCTTCTCCCCTCCCCCTATATTTCCCGGGTTAATCCTGATCTTGTCCGCCCCTTCGTTGACGGCGATGACCGCCAATTTATAATTAAAATGGATATCGGCGACCAAAGGGATTGAGATCTGTTTTTTTATTTTGGAGATGGCGAGGGCGTCTTCTTCGTTTTTTACGGCGCAGCGGACGATCTGGCAGCCGGCGGCTTCAAGCTCTTTTATTTGTTTTACGGTTGCGGAAACGTCGGAGGTGTCGGTTTTGGTCATCGACTGGACCGAAATCGGATTCCCGCCGCCGATTTTGAGGGAACCGATCTTTATTGTTTTGGTTTTTTTCTCCACAAGGGAATTATAGCATATGCCCGTTTATTTATATGGTATACTAATTTATAGTTGTAGATATAAAAGGAGGAACAAATGCAAAGCATTAAAAAAGAAATAACTAATCTCCTTACCCGTTTACCGGAAGATTGTTCTCTGGAAGATGTGCAATACCACCTTTATGTTCTTCAAAAGGTTGAACACGGTTTGGAAGATGCCGAACAAGGACGATTGCTCTCTCAAAAAGATGTCGAAAAGAAGATGTCCAAATGGCTAGAAAAGTAGTCTGGGCACAGGAATCAGTCAAAGATCTCGAATCCATTGCTGAATACATAGCGAGGGATTCCCATTATTACGCCGCCTCTTTTGTACAAGACATCGTCAATGCCGCTAATTCTCTTGGTCAATTATCGGAAAGAGGACGAGTTGTTCCGGAATTCGATACTTCCAAGATAAGGGAATTATTTGTAAGCGACTACCGATTAATTTATCTGTTGGAAGATTCACGGATTGTAATATTGGGAATAATTCACGGAAAAAGAGATCTGACGAGATTATGGAAGAAGCTATAAATTAATCTTCCCCGTTATCATCCTGTATGCTTCCATATACTTATCCCGCGTTTTTTCTACCACCTCATCCGAAAGCTTTGGCGCGGGAGGTTCCTTGTCCCATTTGATTGAAACCAGATAATTGCGGACATATTGCTTGTCGTAACTGGGCTGTCCGCTCCCCGGGCGGTATTGGTCGGCCGGCCAGAAACGGGAAGAATCGGGGGTCAAAATCTCGTCAATCAGAATTATTTTATTGTCGACAAAACCAAACTCAAATTTGGTATCGGCAATTATTATCCCTTTTTTCAGGGCATACTCCGCCGCGGCGGAATAGACCTCAATCGTCTTTTGTTTGATGAAATCGGCCGTCTCTTTCCCGACCGTATCGATCACTTCGTCAAAAGTGATATTCAAATCATGCCCCTGTTCGGCCTTGGTGGTCGGGGTAAAGATCGGTTCGGAAAGCTTGTCAGATTCTTTTAGCCCTTCCGGCAGTTTTATCCCACAGATTGTCCGGCTTTTTTGGTATTCGTTCCAACCGGAGCCGGAGAGATAGCCGCGCACCACGCATTCAACCGGAATTCCCTTGGCCTTTTTCCCAAGCATGGAGCGCTTCTCCAATTGTTTTTTGTATTTTTGAAGTTCAATCGGGAAATCATTCACATCGGCTGAAATGACGTGATTGGGAATAATATCTTTTACTAAATCAAACCAAAAAAGCGATATCTGGGTTAGGATTTTCCCTTTATCCGGGATCCCATTGGGCATGACCGAATCAAAGGCGGAAATGCGGTCGGAGGCGACCAGGAGCAGTTTATCTCCCAAGTCAAAGACATTGCGCACTTTTCCCTTGCGAAAAAGTTTTAGGCCGGGTAAATCTATATCTTGGAGCGTCTCTTCCATCTTGTAAAACTATACCACAAAAATTTCGGCAGAGCCAGTTGCCTTTTCCATCTCCACGGTTCCATTATCAGGCGGTAGAGCCATTCGATATATAATTTTTGTATCCAGACCGGAGCGCGTTTTTTAATCCCCGAAACAACATCAAGGCTTCCTCCTACCCCCATGCAAACCGGCACATTTAATTCTTTTAGATATTTAGCCAGCCACTTCTCCTGCCGTCCACCGCCCAATCCGGCAAACAAAATATCCGGCCGAACCTTTTTTATTTCCGAAATCACCGCCTGATCTTCCTTGAAGTAGCCGTGGTGATATCCGGCCGCACCGAGCTTTTCGGCCGCCTTTTTGACCACATCTTCCGCGCTTCCCAAAAGGAAGATCTTATACTTTTTGTCTTTTGTCGCTTCCAGCAGGAAATCAATTCCTGAAACCCGTTCTTTGAGCGGTTTTCCAAGAATTCTTGAGACAACCACCATCGAAATCCCGTCCGGCAGGCGCAAATCAGCGTTGTTTAAGATTTGTTTTAGCATTGCGTCATCCTGGGAGCCAACGATCATCTCCGGATTGGGGGTTACAATCAGATGCGGTGTTCCGGCGGCGACAAATTCTTCCAGTTTTTTTATCGCTTTGGCCAGGGTTACATTATCAACTTTGATCCCGGCAAAATCAACAGTCATCAATGTATCGTGATCAAAAAGGTTTGCGATATCCCGACGATGATATTATGCACTCCGATGGCGGCCAGGAAGATCGCCATGATGCGGGCGACAATTTCCGCTCCGGTCTCACCGATAAAGCCCAGGATTGTTTCTCCGCGGAAGAGGATTAATAAGCTGATGCCAAAGTTAATGAGGATGGCGGGAAGAGTTATTGCGTAACCATAAGTTTCGATCAGGATCATAGTGGTGGTGATCGCTCCGGGACCGGCTAAAAGCGGACAGCCCAGTGGAACCGCCCCCATACTTTTTCCGTCCGGCTTTGGTTCTCCCATCCACGATCCTTTAACCAAAATCATAATCGAGATAATAAGCAGGAGCAATCCTCCCGCAATCCGGAAGTCGGATAGGCTGATTCCCAAAAGACCAAGAATATAAACTCCTAAGAGGGCAAAAATCAAAAGGATTATTGAAGCAAAAACTCCCGCCGCCAGGTAAATTTTTTGGCGTTCATGCAGATTTTTGCCTTGGGTAACGGCGTGAAAAACCGGCAGGTTCCCCAGCGGGTCGGTGATGACAAACAATTGGATAAACGCGACTAAGACTTCCATGATTCCTCCTTCAACAATGTTTTGACCAGCGTGAAGTTTTTCTCGCTTCTACTCTTCATTTGGTTCCTAATATAACCCAAATCGATCTTTTGGTCAAATTTTTGGAAGAGGTCTTCGGCCTTAAAATCGAAAACATCGGAATAAGGGAGACCGGTATCTTTCATAAAACTTTCAACCTTTGGATCATACGAAATCCCGTATGATGGAACCTGGTTGGCAACCGCGAAGATCAAAGCGTGCAGGCGCATTCCAATTAGAAAAGAGAGTTGATTGATCTTTTCCGGAGCGATAATCCTGGCCGGATGTTTCATCTTCTTCATAATTTCAAGGCAGGGGGATTCGTCAACCGACGGCTGGAAAGGGAGAAAGGCAATTTCGGCATGGTATTTATCGGCCAAAAGGTCGGCGGTTTCGGCAATTTTAGGAAATAATTTATCGCTTCCGTCGCAAGTGCGAATTGATATTCCAATTGTCTTCCCCGTTTTTTGTTTTTTTTCACGAATGGGAAGGATAAATGCCAAATCTGCGGTCAATTCAACTCTCGGTTTCTTTAAATTAAAAGATTTAACCAAGTCGTAAGAATCTTTATCTCTTAAAGTTATCAGGTTACAGCGACTAAAAACCATTTTAAGGAAAAAGAGGTTTACTTTTGACCTGATTGGTCCGATTCCCTGCGCAAAGACGACGGTCTTTTTTCTTAAAAACTGGGCCAGCGCCAAAAGACCGAGATAATACCAGAAGCTTCGATAGCTGGTCTTGTCCTGAAAAAGACTGCCGCCGCCGGAGATGAAGGCGTCGCAGGAAAAAAGATCGGACAAAGAGGTTGAGACTTGAAAATCTTTGAAGCCAAGCTTGATCGCCTGAAGAATCGCTTCGTCCCCCGTGTTTCCAAACCCATAGTAGCCGGAGAGAAGAAGTTTCATGCTTGCTTTTTTATAAATAAACTTATTATGAAACCGATTCCAACTCCGATCCATAGCCCGTTTAACGATCGGATGAGGGATACCACAAGCGGCGTGTGGATGTGGGAAAAGCTGTTGAGCAAAGAGGTCGGAGCGATTGTCGCGATCGGTAAAAGAAGCCAGAGCCAGCTTTTGCGATTGGAATTGAATAAGGCCGCGGCGATAAACAGGGCCGGATAGCCGATTGCGAACTCCTTAAACCGCGGGCGGACCACCAGGATATTTTCGAGCCAGCCGCGCGCCGCCGTTTCGATCCCCGAAACCGGGAGGATAAAATTGCCGCTGCGCGCCAAAAGAAGATAAGCCGCTCCGAACAGTACAATAGCAAGGATGATAAAAGAAAACGGAACAGAGGAATTAAGATAAAATAGTATCCGCTCTTTTATTTTTTGGTAACTTACCCAATTATCTTCACCCCTTACGATAAAATAGAAGCCAACAATCGCGATTGGAATGACCAACGCCAGTTTTACCCCCATAAAAGTATCGATGCCGACCATAAAGTTAAAACCGCTCAAAAGGCCGATCAAAATCATAATTCCCATAGTTGTTTCGGAGACAACATTCAAAACCGTCATCACCGGTTTTGGCGCGGAGCGCTTAAAAGCGTTGATCATAGAGAGCGACGGGAAGACAACCGCCGCGAGAAGCGCCAGTATTTGCGGATTGGCAATAAAAGTTCCCAAGAGTAATAACAACAGCATTAAAACAGCATTAAGTTTAAAAAAAGTATCCAGCAGGATAATTGTCGCCGCCACAACCCCCAGCCCCAAAACCATCAACTGCCAATTTTGTAAAATAATATCTTGCGGGGATGACGCCCGCCCGATCATAAAGCCGGCCTTTTCAATATTAGTTTTGAGAGTCGAAAGATAGGTTAAATTATCTCCCGTAAGGTACGGGCGGACATAAAGGAGTCGGACATTGCGCTCTTTCACCGCACGGGTAAACCGTTCAACCGCCTTCTCCTGATTTACTTTCCGCATCTCATCCTGGCCGATCGAATGGACTTTGACGATTTTCTTTCCAACCAGTTTTTTGAGTTGATCGGAGCCCAGCTGATTGATGATTTCAATATAGCCGTAAGTTAGGTTGCTTTTTGTGAGCGACTGCGCGGTCTCTTTTATCCTACCGGGAAAACCGACCACCTCTTCCCCCTCAAAAATAATGGTATCAAATCCGGCAAGAAGTTTGATCTTTTTTTCTATATTGTCCCCGGGGCGGTTCATGAGGCGGGGGATGACATGGAACTGGGAGAGCTTTTTAATTGTCTTTTCCGAAAAGCCGATGCCAAGATTTTTGACTTCACTTTCCCTTCGGTTGATCTCTATAACATTGCCCCCTAAAAACTTTAATTCCTTATTTGTTACCGCCGCCAAAAGATTGTTGGCGATCCTTTTTCGGACTACCGGATTTTCGGCCAAAATATAACAGCGGTCTTTCAGGATCATCTTTTTTGAACGATATTTTTCGATTTCCGGAGGGACCATCTTGGCGGCGGATAGGATCCCGTTTCCCGACGAGAAATAAAAGTCGCCGTTTAACGTTCCGGCCAGCGGCGTCTCTTCAAGGACCGCGATTGACGGAATTCCCAGGTTGCGCAATTCGGACAAAGGAATCCCAGCCCGGTCGAGTTCGGCATAGTCAACCGCTATTTCCACCGTTTTGTTTTGGTTTTCAACCATAACCCTAAGATAGGCGAAATAAGCGCCCAAAAGGACCGCCGCGGTGAGCAAGACCACCAAAAGAATTTTAACTAGGCTTCTCATTTTCCCTCCTTAGCATCGCTTCGATGAATTGGTCGATATCGCCGTCGATGACCTTTTGAACATTGCCGATTTCAGAGCCGGTCCGATGGTCTTTTACCAGGGTATAGGGGGCAAAAACATAGGAGCGGATCTGGCTCCCCCACTCTATCTTTTTGCGCTCACCTTTTAGCTCTTCAATCTTCTCCTTATGTTGCGCCTGCATCATTTCAAAAAGTTTGGCCTTCAAAATTTTCATGGCAAAGTCACGGTTTTGGTGCTGTGAGCGTTCAGCCTGGCTTTGGGTTACGATCCCGGTCGGAAGATGGGTGATGCGGACGGCGGAGCTGACTTTGTTTACGTTTTGTCCCCCCGGCCCCCCCGCGCGATAGGTGTCGACCCGCAAGTCATTTGGATTTATCTCCACTTTTATATCTTCGGTCAAGTCGGGGATAACTTCAACCGCAGCAAAAGAGGTGTGGCGCTTCCCGTCGGCATTAAAGGGGGACATTCGGACCAAGCGATGCACTCCGCTCTCATTTTTTAGATAGCCGTAGGCATAGGGTCCGGAGATCAAAAGCATAGCAGAGTCGACCAATTCAACCGAATATTCTTTACTCTCCCCCCAGCGGCTGTACATGCGAAGCAGTATCTGCGCCCAATCCTGCGCGTCGGCGCCGCCCGCTCCCGCCTGGATCGAAAGAATCGCGTTGTTATGGTCGTAGGGACCGGAGAGAAGGGCTTTGAGCTCCATTTTTTTAATATCGGAAAGGACGGCGGGGTCATCAGCCCGTTCCATCAATCCTTCCCACTCTTTTATCTCTTTTTCTAATCCCGAAATTTCCTGCATAACACGGCCGGCACGGGCCGAATCTTTCCAGAAAGCTGGATCGGCGCTGAGCTTGAGCAGTTCATCCGCCTTCTTGCGCTTCTCTTCTATTTTTAAAAGCTTCCCTAGTTTTTCGATTTGTTCATGCAGCATTTCTTATACTTCTTCCCGCTTCCGCAGGGACACGGATCGTTCCTGCCGACTTTATTCTCTGTGTTTTGCGCCGGTTTGGGAGCAGACTGATCCGAAGCGCCGTAAGAGGTAATCTTTGGACGGGGAATATACTCTTCGTCCTCATGCGTTACCTTCACCTTCAGGATCATATCGCAAACCTCAGCACGAATATTATCCATCATCTCCTGGAATAAATTATAGCCTTCCATCTTATATTCAACCAGCGGATCTTTTCCGCCGTACCCCCGCAACCCGATCCCGTCCTTCAAAACCTCCATTAAATCCAGCTGTTCAATCCACTTCTGATCGATCACCCTAAGCATCACAATCCGCTCCAGGTCGCGCATGATGACCGAGCCGATCTCCGCCTCTCTCTTTTCGTAAAGCGATTTGAATTGATCAACCCCTTCCGGATTGACCGTTGCCGCCATCTCTTCTATTTTCGCCTTGAGGTCCCGTCCTTCCAAAATCTGCCGGCGTAAAGAATAAATGGCGTCGCGCTGTTTGTTCATCACATCGTCAAATTCAAGGATCTGTTTTCTG
The DNA here is from genome assembly GCA_001771585.1 of candidate division WOR-1 bacterium RIFOXYB2_FULL_46_45. Taxonomy (GTDB): domain Bacteria; phylum Margulisbacteria; class WOR-1; order XYC2-FULL-46-14; family XYC2-FULL-46-14; genus XYC2-FULL-46-14. The sequence goes on along the minus strand of MEUE01000001.1, from coordinate 54,397 downwards.
ATGCTGAAATGGTACTGCTCGACTTTTTTCTGCGCGTTTTCAAGCGCGCGGGAAATCCAGGGGTGCTCAATCGGCGTATTCTCTTCAATCCCCAACCGCCCCATCATACCCGCGATCCGGTCGGAGCCAAAAAGCCGCATCAGGTCGTCTTCCAATGAAACATAAAAACGGGAAGAGCCGGGATCGCCCTGGCGCCCCGATCGTCCGCGCAGCTGGTTGTCGATTCTCCGCGATTCGTGCCTTTCGGTCCCTATTACATGCAGTCCTCCAAGATCCACGACCCCTTCCCCCAGAACAATGTCGGTCCCGCGGCCGGCCATGTTGGTTGAAATCGTAACCCGCCCCTTTTGCCCCGCCTGTGCTACGATCTCCGCCTCTTTTTCATGCTGTTTGGCGTTTAGGACCTGGTGCGGGACCCCGCGGTGGAATAAAATGTCGGCCAGATGCTCGGAGTGCTCGATTGAAACGGTACCGACCAAAATCGGCTGTCCGGTCTTGTGCCGGTTCTCTATCTCGTCCGCCACCGCCTTGAACTTTTCTTTCGTCGATTTATAAATCACATCCGACAGATCGTTGCGGATCATCTTTTGGTTCGGCGGGACCACCAATACCTCGAGCCCGTAAATCTTCCAGAACTCCCCTTCTTCGGTCTTGGCGGTTCCGGTCATGCCGGAGAGTTTTTTGTAAAGGCGGAAATAATTTTGGAAAGTGATCGTCGCCAGGGTTTGCGATTCTTCCTGGATTTTTAGTCTCTCCTTGGCTTCAATCGCCTGGTGCAGTCCGTCGCTGTAGCGCCGCCCGACCATCAGGCGTCCGGTAAATTCGTCCACAATTATAATTTCCCCTTCTTTGATCACATAATCGACATCGCGTTTAAAAAGATGGAGCGCCTTGAGCGACTGGATAACTTGATGGGCGATGCTCATGTTTTTTACGTCAAAAAGATATTCGAGGTTTAAAAGCTCTTCGGTTTTTTTAATGCCCGCTTCGGTCAAGATGGCATTTTTGGTCTTTTCGTCCATTGTAAAGTCGGCTTCTTTGTCCAGCCGGCGCGCCAGGTTCATCGCCTGGAGATAGGTGTCAACCTTATCTTCCACCATTCCCGAAATGATCAGCGGGGTGCGCGCTTCGTCGATTAAAATAGAATCGACTTCGTCAACAATGGCGTAGTGCAGTCCGCGCTGAACGCAAGTATCGAGTGTGAAAGCCATATTGTCGCGCAGATAATCAAAGCCGAATTCGTTGTTGGTCCCGTAGGTGATATCCGCGGCATAGGCGATCCGCCGCTCCCTCGGTTCCATATCATGCTGGATTACGCCGACTTCAAGCCCAAGAAAGCGGTAGATCGGCCCCATCCACTCCGCGTCGCGGCGGGCCAGGTAATCGTTGACGGTGACAAGGTGCGCCCCTTTTTCTTCCAGCGCGTTTAGATAAATCGGAAGCGTGGCGACCAGTGTTTTTCCTTCGCCGGTCTTCATCTCCGAAATTCTTCCCTGATGGAGCGTTATTCCGCCCAAAAGCTGGACGTCAAAGTGACGCAGGCCGATGGTGCGGACGGAGGCCTCGCGCACAACCGCGAACGCTTCGGGCAAAAGCTCGGCAAGAGTCTTCTCTTGTTTCAGAGCTTCTTTGAAGGCAAAAGTTTTGGAGCGAAGTTGATCGTCCGAAAGTTTTTTTAGCTCCGGCTCAAGCCGGTTGATTTGGGAAATCAGCGGAGCCAGCTGTTTTAGTTTCTTTTCGTCGCTGTCCCCCAGAAGACTAAAAAGCCATTTTATCATAGGGAAGGACGAAAAGTGCGAAGTTCTCTTTTGATCTCTTCCGCTTCACGTCTTTTGTTTTTCACATGCTTGTCTTTAAACTTTTTCAGCTGCTGTTTTAATTCTTCAGTCACCAGATCGATCGCGGCGTACATGTCTTCTCCCGCCTCAGTCGCCCGGATCACTTTTTTTCCGGCAACCCACATGCTGACTTCCGCTACCTGCTGTTTTTTTATGTTTCTGGTATGGCGGTCGTCAAGTGTTACTTCGGCTTTAATGATGTTGGCAAAAAACTCTTCCAGTTTCCCGATCTTTTTTTCCGCGTAGGCCTTCAACGCCGGAGTCAGCTCCATCCCGTGTCCCTGTATTTTTATTTGCATAAGTTTCCTCCCTCTCCTTATTGTAGCAAAGTCAGACGGTTCTTGAAAGCGTCAAGATGTGGACCGATTTGGCTCCGGCGGCTTTGAGCGTTTTGGTGCATTCTCCCGCGGTGGCTCCGGTGGTATAAATATCGTCCACCAAAAGAATATTCCTATCATATAAAAGCTTGGCGCCCCGGACTTCAAAAGCTCCACGGATATTTGAGATCCTCTTCTGTCGCGGGAGATCAAACTGCGGCGCGGTCTCCCTCTTCCTAAAAAGAAGTCCGGAGACGGTTGGAATACGGCACGCTTCGGTTATTTTTAGGGCGAGCAACTCGGCCTGATTAAAGCCCCTCACCGCCTGTCTCTTTTCATGCAAAGGAACCGGAATTATCATGTCAAGATGATCTTTCCATAAATGATGGTTGATGTATTGCACCATCAAAAGACCGAGCGGTTCCGCCAAGCGTTTTATTCTTTTAAATTTGAAGCGCAGAATAGCATTCTTTAGAATCCCTTCATATTCTCCGACCGCGTGAAAGAAGATTGAGGGAGCCAAAAAACTGATCCCGGCGGCGCATTTTTGGCAAAGCGCTTCCTTGCCAATTCTTCCGCAAACCTCGCACTTGGGAGGGAAGATCAGGTCAAGAATTTGTTCGGTTAGGTTCGCCATTTGCGTGAATTATAGCATACTTGCATTTGAAAACTCGATGTGTTATCTTAATCATCACCACATGACAACATGGCAGGATATAATGGACCTTTTAGGCCAGGGCGAAGGGCAGACGCTGGAGTTTGAAAAGCAGGTCCCCCCTCCCGAAGATATTGCCCGCGATATCATCGCTTTTGCCAATGCCGACGGCGGAAAAATCGTTTACGGAATTGACGACAAGAACAAACATCTTTTGGGAGCCATGATTGGTGATGATTTCGAGGATGACATCAAAGAAATCCTGCTAAAGCGCTGTTCACCCAAGATCCATGTCGACATTGAAATTTTTAACCATGGGGTTAAGCGGATCGTAATCATCACCGTGCCGGAGGGCGACGAAAAACCGTACCGCACCGACGATATCGCCTATATCCGCGACGGGGCGGTTTCGCGCCCGGCCAGGGAAGAAGAAGAAAAACAGATCACCAACCCATGGGGGGGCTACGGGTTGAACAAGCGCCAGCTACGCGCCATGCAGATGATTGCCGAACACGGTTCAATCTGCAACCGCGAATACAGAGAAGCGTTTAACATTTCACACAAGACCGCGCATATTGAATTAACGATGCTGTCGGACAAGAAGTTGGTGTTGACCCAGGGTCAGGGAAGATCGACTTGTTACGTGATGCCGCGTCAGGAATAGAGAACTTTTCCCGTCATCTCTTTCGGTATTTCCAAATTAAGCAGTTTTAACGCTGTGGTGCCGATATCGGGAATGATCCCATTTGATTGAAGTTTGACGTCTTTGCCTAAGATCCAGCAAGGAACCGGATTGGTTGAATGCTGTGTACTGACGATTGTTCCGTCAATTACCATTTCATCCGCGTTGCCGTGGTCGGCGGTGATAATCATCACCCCGCCCGCGTCCATTACCGCTTTGTAAATATGTTCAACGCAAGACGATAAGGCAATGATCGCTTTTTCGGCCGCGTCAAAATTCCCGGTGTGCCCCACCATATCCCCGTTTTGAAAGTTGTGGACGATCAGATCATACTTTTTTGATTTGATCGCTTTTAGCGATTCCTCGGTCTCAATATAGGCGGTCATCTCCGGGACCCAGTCGTAATTTTTGCCGTTGTTGGTCCGTTCTTTCAAAGTCGGATCTTTGGCCAAAATCCGGTCTTCCCCGGGAAAGGGTTCGGAATGCCGCCCGGAAAACCAGCCTGTAACATGGACAAATTTTTCCGGCCCGGCCAGGCGAAGTTGTTTCATCCCGGCGCGAGAAACAATTTCTCCGACCGTGTTCTCGATCTCTTTTTCGGGGAAGGCCGAAAGGGCGTTCATCCCTTCATAATATTCGGTCATCGCCACAAAAGTGAGGCCGCGCACCCGGGCTTGAATCTTTTCTATTTCATTATATAAATCGTCACCTATCTCCGGCTGTTTCGGTTTGTAGTTAAAAAACTTCCGGTCCTGTTCGCGGAAGCAGGTGGTCAGCTCAATCCCCCGATCCTGCCTGAAATTCCAAAATATGACCGAATCTTTTTCATCCATCCCTTTATATTCCCCAATCACCGTCGGCTGGATGAATTCGTCTGTCTCATTTGAAGCATAGGCCGTCTTGATAGCGGAGACAATATCCGGTTCTTTTCTAACTCCGATACCGTTGACCAGCGCCTTGAGCGCTTTGATGACCGAAGGCCAATTTTGGTCGCGATCCATTGCGTAGGTCCTCCCCATCACGGTCCCAATTTGAGCTTTGCTCTTTTTTAATAGTTGGGGAATATATTCGTTTCCCGCCGCATTGGGGTTGGTGTCACGTCCGTCGGTAAAAAGATGGAGAACGACTTTTTCCAAATTATTTCTTTTTACCAATTCCAGCAAGCCAAAAAGATGTTCAATGTTCCCGTGGACACAACCGCCGCCTCCCTGCAAAACCCCCATCAGATGCAGGGTTGAATTATTTTGCTTGCAATTGTTGACCGCCTTCAGCAGGGCTTCATTATTATAGAAGCTTCCGTCTTCAATTGCTTTGTTGACGCGGAGGAGCGACTGGTAAACGACCCGGCCGGCTCCCATATTCAAATGGTTTACTTCCGAGTTTCCCATTGTTCCGGGAGGGAGACCGACCGCTTCACCCGAACATTCCAATTTTGCGTAAGGATGTTTTTCAAAGAGCTCTTTAAAGAACGGTGCCTTGCCGTCGGCAATCGCCGCCTGGATTGCGTCAGACTTTTTATCTTTCCCTATTCCGAATCCGTCGAGGATGCAAAGATATAACATGATTTGATTATAACATAATCGAAGTTTGGATTTGGGTTAACCCAATTGATTTTCAGGTTTCAGAGTTGGGAATTCTATCTGCCTAAATAATGGTTTTAGAATATCCTTTGGAGCAGGAACAAAATATCTCTTCTTTGTAAAATCAGGTTTTCCATCTTTTGTAACACCAAAATAAACATTCCTAACAAATTCACCGGTTTTGAGTTGCGGAATGCTCTTTGAGGGTATTTGTTTTGCCGAAAAACTGCCAATAAGGTGAGGATTGGCAGGATCCGCAACCTCGTATAAATAAAATTTTCGCTCCCTCTTATTGAATTTTGCCATAACGGCATGCCCATCGTATTTTTTGCCAGGAACTTTTTCAGAATATCCGGATATTACCCCATATTCAATGTGCCTTGGCGCTGTTTTGTTTCTTTCGTAAGCAGCTTTTAGGGCCAGATCATCACAATCCCCGCCCCCAGCGTGCTCTGTTGTCCTTACATTTTGAACACCAGCTGCCTCAGGCTTTTGGGGTAGAACTACTACTTGTGGTCCAACTGATTGAATTTCCTGATGAGGAATATACTTTAGACCTTTTAACTCTTCAGATAAAGCTCTGCTCTCGTTGTCAATTTCTATTGGCCGATGACGATTAATTGGCTTAATCTGGTCAATATTAAAGACGTGTGTCATACATTATTATATCGCAATGATGTTAAACAAACTTGCATTAAAAAAGCTTGTATGAATTGTCTTTCCCTATTCTAAATTCATTAAAATAACCACATCAAAACTTTCTATAAATAATTTTTGGGATAGAAGAAATGAAAGAAAATGGAAATTCTCCAGCTTCTTCCTTGGGAGGAATGACAATAATTACTTTTTTTTCTGATACCGATCTTGAATCATAAGGAATATCTTTAAATCCTTGTCGAGCAAGATATTCTTTCCTTGTGTTCGCACTTTCTAAATCAGCGGGAGATGTCAAATCAAACACTGGCAATCCAAGACTACTTACACTTTTTAGGGAATCTGTTGGGTGGATGTGATAATCCCCTATTTCAAGAATCTGTCCTAATTTCAAAATTTCGTCTAGAACTTTTATGTTGACTTCGCCGATCGCTCCTTTTTCTTCATTAACCCCGTCTTCGCACAAAAACCTGGCAATTTTTCCATTCTTTAATTTAACTTCAATATATATCCAAGACTCTTCAGTTAATGCTTTTTTTGCTAATTCACGAAGCTTTAATTCGGCATCGTCCCTGCTTTTAACCTCGATTCGATAATGCTTGTTTGGATCGGTATTTACACACAGCTTATCCTCGGGTTTTAATGTATAATATTTTTGTGCCGTCGGTTTAAAATTACACTGCCAGTCGCTCATATATTCCTCACTTGTCCGAGGCTTTTTTCTCCATCAGGACTAATAAATATTGGGAGCAAATTCCCGTCTTCCCCAACCTCCATAACCTGAAACGGCAAGAATTCGGGGCTTCCCCATCCTTGAAGGAAATAATGGCCGGGCATTTGCCCAAAAGTTACAATTGAACTTTTACCCTCCGGATCCGAGGTGTGGGCAGAAATCAGGTTTTTTACTTTTAAAAGTTGTTTCATCCTTTCCGAGGCTTGGGGGGGATAAGTATTACCGCTTTTCAAATCAACTGCTTCTGGCCTGAAGCTCAATAAGGTCAAGGCCACCCTCTCGCTTCCGGGAAGTCCCGCGTGAATAATATCATCTATACCGTTCAAGTTTTCCACAACAGCATTATGTGCCGCAAAAGCAATTCCAGGTATAAGTACCGCATATGGACAGCCTTTCCATAAAGCATCGATCTTTCTGACATACGCATTACCGAGTTTTCTAACTACCGCTTTCACAAAAAGATCCGGCTGGTCAATATTTCTCTTTGTCATGAATCCGGGTTCCAAGGTTTCATGATCCCCCAATATATAATGAAAACAATCCCCGTACTTTGCTTTTAGGTCGCAAATAATCCTGATCATTTCAATTGAAGAATCCATTTCTTCCAAGTTGCCGGTTTGGGGATGGATAGCATCCCCCATAACCACAATAACAACCTTTTCTTCAGCCAATTCTTTTTCGTGGGCGTTTACGGCGCTTAATAAATTTTTAGCATTCGCGTGAAGATCTCCGATAAATACTGTTTTTACTCCAGGATTAATTTCTATTAAATATCCCGGATCTCCCATGCATTTGACATCAGAAGAATCAACTTGTACTTGCCTGGTTATAGCGGGTCTTTTTATAATCGGACCATCTTCTTCGAATCCTTCAGCTTCCATCCTTTCTAGAGCCATATTCATGGAATGATAATATGGCTCTATGTCAGAAGGCAGATCCAAAGCAGCAACAGAAACAGTATCAAGTTCGGCGCAGGTTTTCCTGGAAAAGACATAATCAACCCCGCCATAAACTAAAGCGATCGATTGGTTCATTCCTATTTTCCCAAGTTCTAATTCGCCAATGCTTATTGCAATATCGCTCCCCCCACGTCTAAACTTGCTAAGCGAAAAACTTGTACTCCCCACCATCAAAGCATGAGACCGAACAGTAGAAAAATCCACCGATCCTTTTGGTAGTACTTGTATGGCTTTAGGTTGAATTGCGGCATGGCCAGGTCTAATTGCTATCATTTCTTTTCCTCCTCTTTGGAAGTGTCCTAAATACTTATCGTTTTAAAATCATCATTTCATGCAATATTTTTTTTAAATACCTTTTTTTATATCTGCGACGGGAAAGTAAAAACATATCCCGACCATCACCACTTTATTTAATTAAATTTTGTACCCGCTCTAGGATCATTCTATCTTTACCCGATAGAATATTGGCTTAATCTTCATCAATCTATATATCGGGATTTATAGTGAAAATCTTGCGCGCGTAAGCCGTATATTCTGATATTCTGCTTACATATTATAAATTATTTGCTATAATAAAAGTTCCGTCCCTTGACTCCGCTCGGGATTTTCCTCTTTCTCAGGGAGAGGAGTTGATGGTGAGGATCATCTTTAAAAAATAGAAAAGGAGTTTTATAAATGCGCAAACCTTTGTTGGCCGGAAACTGGAAAATGAACAAGACGATTGACGAGTCGGTTGCTTTGGTATCCGAATTGGCGGAAAAAGTGAAAGGAGTCGACGATAGAGAGATTTTAGTTTGTCCCACCTACCCCGCCTTAAAACCGGTTGCGGATGCGATAGCCGGAACCAATATAATGCTCGGAGCCCAGAATATTTTTTGGGAAGAGAAAGGGGCATATACCGGAGAAGTCTCCGGACCAATGCTCAAAGCCGCAGGATGCAAATACGTAATCATCGGTCATTCCGAGCGAAGGCAGTATTTTGGCGAGACCGACGAAACGGTAAACAAAAGAGTAAAGGCGGCCTTAAAATATAGACTGCTTCCGATCATTTGTGTTGGCGAGACACTTGAAGAGAGAGAAAAAGATGTAACAAAGAAAGTGGTTGAAACTCAACTTAAGGGTGGAATCAACGGACTAACAACTGACGAATTACTACTAACGACTATTGCCTATGAACCTGTGTGGGCGATTGGAACAGGAAAAACCGCCTCTCCGGAACAAGCTGAAGAAGTCCACGCTTTCATTCGCGGACTGCTTCCCGCGGAAGTTAAAGATACCGTCCGTATTTTATACGGCGGATCGATGAATCCGGGAAATGTTAAAGAACTGATGGCCAAAGAGGATATTGACGGCGGACTAATCGGCGGCGCCTCCCTTAAAGCAGAAGATTTTGCGGCAATAGTAAAATATTAAAAAAAGGAGGATTCAAAAATGTCAGAAGCGTTATACAAGAAACTCGGACTCGTAAATACCAGGGAAATGTTCAAAAAGGCAATGGAGGGGAAGTATGCAATTCCGGCATACAACTTTAATAATATGGAACAGCTGCAGGCAATTGTCGGCGCCTGCGCGGAGAGCGGATCACCGGTAATTATCCAGGTATCATCCGGTGCCAGAAAGTATGCCAACCAGACCCTGCTCCGTTATATGGCTGAAGGCGCGGTTCAAATGGTCAGAAACGACCTGAAGAGCAATATTCCAATCTGCCTTCACCTAGACCACGGAGACACCTTTGAATTGTGCAAATCTTGTATCGAGACAGGATTTTCTTCCGTCATGATCGACGGCTCCGCCCATCCTTACGAAGAAAACATCGCTTTAACCAAAAAGGTGGTTGAATTCGCCCACCCTTTTGATGTAACGGTTGAAGGTGAGCTTGGAGTTTTGGCCGGAATTGAAGATGACGTTAAAGCCGAACAACATACTTATACCGATCCCAAGCAGGTTGAGGATTTTGTAAAAAGAACCGGTGTTGATTCTTTGGCAATATCAATTGGAACATCTCACGGAGCTTATAAGTTTAAGCCCGGACAACCGGTCCCCCCGCTCCGTTTTGACATCTTAAAAGAAATTGAAAAAAAACTGCCCGGTTTCCCGATTGTTCTTCACGGAGCATCTTCTGTTCCGCAGGAATATGTTGAGATGGTCAATAAATTCGGCGGGGCGATGAAGGGAGCAGTCGGAGTTCCCGAAGAACAGCTGCGCGAAGCGGCAAAATCGGCCGTCTGCAAAATCAATATCGATTCCGACGGAAGATTAGTCGTCACCGGAGTTATCAGGAAAGTTTTTGCGGAAAAGCCGGCCGAGTTTGACCCCAGGAAATATCTTGGGCCTGCCCGCGATGAATTAAAGAAACTTCTTGTCCATAAAAATCAAAATGTTTTAGGATCGGCAGGGAGGGCGTAACAAGATGAGAGTCAAGTTTCAGGGAAAAGAAATTAACATCAAAAGAATCGGAATCCTAACCGGCGGCGGGGATTGCGCCGGACACAATGCCGTAATCTACGGACTACTGCGCAGGATCAATCAGGCAAACCAGTCGCTTCCGGCCGATGAAAAGATGGAGTTAATCGGCCTGCTGGAAGGATGGAAAGCACTAACCAGAAATCCCGATACCGAAAAGGATAAAATCCTTCGTCCATTAAAAACCGAAGATTTAAAAGACAGCTATAAGGTTTCCGGGACAATCATCAAATCCTCCCGCACCAATCTCTTTTCAAAGGCAAATATTGAAGCGAAAGCCCCCGAAAAGGCGATGGAAAATCTAAAGAAGCTTGGGATTGATTGTTTGGTTGTTTTAGGCGGAGATGATACCCTTGGCGCCGCCGGAAAACTGGGGAAACAATTTTCTTTCCCGATGCTTGGGGCTCCCAAAACCATGGATAACGATGTTTTTGGCACCGAGAGGACGTATGGTTTTGAGTCGGCGGTGATCGAATCGGTCCATTTTATTGAGAATATTATGACGACCGTCCGCTCCCACAACCGCTGTTTTGTCATAGAACTAATGGGACGGCATGCCGGCTGGGTCGCGCTTCATGCCGGAATTGCCGGAGGAGCAGATATTGTCCTTCTTCCGGAAGAAACGGTTGACATGCGCCAGGTTATCAAAAAGGTTGAAAAGGCGATGGCCTATCAGAATTATTGTGTCGTGGTAACGTCTGAAGGATCCCGCCTCTTTGACAAGAGTTACCCAAAAGAAATTAACGACAGCAACCAAAAGTTATTGGACGATGTTTTAGCCGACCCAAAATACGCCATGATCAAAGCCCGGCACGCGTTACCCAAGAAACTCGATTCTTTTGGAAATGAGCAACTGGGTGGAATTGGGGAATATATTTATGCCCTATTGGAAAAACATACTAAAGGGATTGAATACCGCCTGCAGAACTGCGGCCACGCCATCCGCGGCGGAGTGGCCCATGTTGCCGACCGCCTGCTGGGTTTAAGATTCGGAGATGCGATCTTTGGATTTATCCGGGATTCAAAGTTTGGGACCTATCCCGGCCTTCAGGCGGATAAAATCGTCGCGAACAACTTATTGGAAGTCAAAGGCGGCGCCTTTATTCCTGCGGATAACCAGCTCCTTGCAATGAAAGACGCGGTGGAGTTTTATTGATCTAAAATCTCCTGCCCTAGGAGATTGATATTTCCACAAGTAGAGGGACAAATCCTCAAACAATTGGGGTTTGGGGATTTAATGTTTTTTTCTAAAACTTCAAAAAGATTAGAGTCAATTAAACTTCCCATTTGAAAACCTCTGGCTACCGTATGGGCACAAGGATAAATAGATAAATCCGATCCCAAAACAATCCAAATAAAACGGGCCAAGCAATTGTCAAAAGAATCTCTAGTAACTGGAGTGTCGGGAGACTTAATTATTACCGATAATGGAGCTTCATACTTTAGGCCAATTACTTCCTGAAGTAAAGCTCTTTGAGTTTCTAAATCAGCAGTCAAATCGGTTCTAAATTGTATTTTATCAACTCCAATATTTGAAAGCCGCGTTAAAAAGGGATGAAGGGCATTTATATTATCTCTGCACAAAACGTAATTAACTACGAGACGCAAAGATGAATTTGACTTAGATCTTAAATTAGCTAAAGCTTCTAAGTTTCTTAGAACCTGCTCAAAATAATCTCCCCTTTTTAATCTGGCGTAAGTTTCGCGGTCCTGAGCATCTATGCTAACCTGTAGGGATTCAACGCCCAAAACAGCCAGTCTAACTTCCTGGATTAATAATGTTCCATTGGTTACAAGAGAGACAGCAATATCTTTTCCTTCAAGAAAACGTATTCCGGCTAATACAACGGATCGTCTTAATAATGGTTCTCCGCCACAAAAATGAATTCTTTTGGGAGAATAGGAAGGACTATTGGGACGAGGCTCCAATAGCTTAGTTAAATACATAGGAATATTAACATCATTCATTGTTTCCGAAGCCGCGGTATCTTTATTTGTTTTGTTAACACACCAGCGGCATTCCAAGTTACACCTTGTTGTAGGATGAACATCGACATATAAAGGCAATCCAGAAAGAGATCTTGACCTAATCAATGATAACAATATTGGCCTATATAATGATGCTGTTCCTTTTACAAAATGCATAATTCTATTAAATGTGGTGGAATCCCTTCTTGGATAGATCTATCCATTATCCTAAGAGATAGCGCATCCACTCCTCCATATTGATCAGCATAACGAGCAAAGGGTGCTGACTGAATAAAACGAGAACTTTGAATTGCCGTCATATCAGAAGTCCATCCTTCGTTATTATTTCTGTTTCTAAAACCCCAAAATCCAGGAAAAGCATGTACATATTGTAAAGCTGGTAACATTTTATTTGCATCAACACCAATAACTGATTCTGAAAACTCTCTTGAAACTGTTTGTGCAAAAAATGTCGGAATTCTGATCCCGGTTGCCGCCAACTCATAGGAACGCGAACCTTTTATATACAATACATCTGAAGCAAGGACGAGCTCTGCTGCCTCTCTTGATAATTTGGTTAAATCAAGCCCTCCATTTTTAGGGCCATGAGGAGAAACAACTAGACGCCCCTCATTCATAAATCTTCCGAGATCTGAAAATATTGGTTCATCAAGTAGGCCCATAGTATCTTCAAAAGAGGCATCATTATGAAATCTACCTCCTCTTGGTATCACCTGTACTCTAAGTTGCGGATTAAAAAGCATTTGCTTTTGTAATTGATACAGATCAAATATTGTTTCTGGAATATCATCAGGGAAAAAAGTTAGCATACAAGGATTTTCTAAAACCAATGAATGATATTTATTCCAGTCAAACAAAAGTGTATCAAATTGCGATATCCTTCTTCTTAAATCAAGAATTACTCCCTCTACAGCGGAATCATGAGAGTCATAGCATCCTAACCAAATAGACCCTTTTCTATCAAAAGTTGAAGCAGCACAAAAAGAACATTTAATATCGAGTCCAATTACTCCGGCAAGAATTGCATAAACCATAAGATTTTCTAGTTTCTCTTTTTCTAGTTTTTCTACAACAGATAAAACGACCGCTCTCCCTAGAGAGTTATACTCTTTTTCAGAATCAAACTCCTTATTAACATCATTAAATAATAATAAGCCTATTGATCTTCTTACATAATCAATATAGTTTTGATTAGGTATTTTATCTGCAATTGGAACGCCATCAACATCTGAGTAAGTAAGAGAATTAGCAACTGCATCGGCAACTAATACCCTATCTCCTTCGGAAAGACTTATTCCAGACAACTCTTTACTCATTTCTAATAGCTCTAGGTCCTGAAGAGTCACTTCTCTAGCCCAAGGAAGAAATCCTTCATTCTTTTCACCTCGAATATAAGGAGGATTGTTTGCTCTTTCTCCAATAAAAAAAGTTCCATTTTGATGAAAAGGCATAACTATCCGTTGTATAAGTGAATCGTCTGCTTTATTTGACTCGTTTGAAAATATTAGGTGAGCTATTTCCCTTTTAGGCAAACCATATCTATTTACAATTATGCTCATGCTACATATTTATCGAAATATATAGCAAAAAATTTCAGTGCTAAATCGCCAGCATCTCGGCCAGCTTCAACTGGCTAAGATCGGCGGTCTTCTTATGTTTCAAAACATCCTTAAACGGAACCGGACAGATATTCTCCGACCTGGCTGCCATCATAAGACAGTTTTTACCTTCAATCAGAGCTTCAACCGCGTTGGCTCCCATTTTACAGGCCAGCTCTCGTGAAATGGCGGTTGGAGAGCCGCCCCTTTGTACATGCCCCAGAACGCTGATCCTGATATCCATGTTTTTGATTCTACCTTTCAATTTTTTGGCGAATTCAATGGCAGAAATTGCCCCTTCGGCCACCACGATGATAAAACTTGATTTTCCCCGCTCCCTCCCCTCTTTGATCTTTTCCGCGGTCTTCGCAATATTAAATTTTACTTCGGGAATAATAATTGACTCCGCGCCGCTGACCAGCCCGATTTCAAGCGCCAGGATGCCGTGTTTCCTTCCCATCACTTCAACCACAAAGACCCGCTCGTGAGAGGTGGCGGTGTCCCTGATCTTGTCGATCGCATCGAGCGCGGTATTGACCGCGGTGTCAAAGCCGATCGTATAATCGGTTAAGCTGATGTCGTTGTCGATGCTGGCGGGGATATGAACAACGTTTAATTCGGTCTCTTTAGCGACAACGTTAGCGGCGGCAAGCGAACCGTCGCCGCCGATAACGACCAGCCCGTCGATTCCATGTTCGGCCAGGTTTTTATAACCGGTTTGGCGCACCCGGGAATCTTTAAATTCTGGACAGCGGTGGGTATGGAGGATCGTTCCCCCTTTATTGATAATCCCGCCGACTGATTTTAAATTTAACTCTTCGATCTGGCCGGTGGTCAAGCCGTACCATCCTTTCTGGATCCCGAAAATTCTTAGATTGTGATAAATGGCAGTCCGGACCACCGCGCGAATGGCGGTGTTCATCCCCGGCGCGTCTCCTCCCGGGGTTAAGACCGCGATTGTATCGATTTTGTTTTTGGGCATATTTTGTTACCTCCTGAATATGGTTGAATTATAGCAAAATTAAGAAATAAAGTGAAATTTTAACCGGAAAACGTACGAAATAAGACTAGCAATGATAAATCGAATAGAAGTAGGAAGAAAGATTGCGGCGCAATTCCAAAGTCCGATAGTCCTTTTTACCGGTGGAACAGGAAGCCGACCGCTGGCGATGGAATTGGCAAAACATACGAGCAATATCTCTTATCTTATTCATACGGCGGATGACGGTGGAAGCACGGGAGCAATAAGGGATTTGTTTAAAAATATTCCCGGGATTGGAGATTTCCGGAGCCGTCTAATTGATCTTTCCGATTCAGAAACCGGAGGACACAAGGAATTGTTGGCATTAATGAAACATCGTTTGCCTAAAGAGTACTCTTTGGAAACAGCCGAAAAAGAATTGGAAACCCTAATAGATGGAACACATTCTTTGATAACCGCCGTTAAGCATTCCGGAAGCAACCTTGTTGACTGCTGGCTGGACGCCTTCAACTCGGCATTACGATCTTTTGATTCTTCCCGCACATTAGCGGCGAAAAAATTTGATCCCAGGGGTGCCAGTGTTGGCAATCTGTTTTTAACCGGACTATATCTATTAAACGACAGTCTTCCGGAGGCCATAAGTTTCTATTGTGAGCTGTTGTCGGTTAAAGGAGAAATAATCCCGGCGACTTTGGAAAATGTTACTTTGGCCGGTCGAATGAATGATGGACAAACAATAAAAGGACAGCACACTATCACTGCAGCGGCCAACGGTCCCGTCCGTGACCTCTGGCATATTGATTTTAGAAGCCGGCAAAAAGTTGAACCGCAAATTTTTGAGGGAGCCAGGAAAGCGATTGAAGAAGCGAATCTTTTGGTTTATTCGATCGGCAGCTTGTGGACGAGCATCTTTTCAACCCTCCACATCAAGGGGATGGCGGAAGCGATCAGGAAATCTTCCGCACAAAAAGTATTTTTAATCCCTTCGTACGAAGACGCGGAAACCAGAGGAATGAAGGCCTCCGACATGGTTGATGAATTATTGCGGGTTTTAAGATTGAACGGCGGCGAGGCCGACGATTCCAGTTATTTGACGGCGGTGGTTGGAAATACCCTCTTTCCACCGGAGAGCGTCCTGCGTTTTGTCAACTTTAACGGAGAAATTATTAGCAGGGAGCATCCCTTGATTGAGGTATGCGGAGAAGAGCTGCTTTCGGGCGACCAAAAGACCTTTGATCCGCAAACATTGGCCTATATCCTGTTTTCTTTTTTGGGTTCAAAATAGTATGAAATTTTTTGAAAATGGGTACGAAATAAATTCAGGAAATTAAAAAATCCTCCGAAGTCATGAAAGACGAAGGAGGAAAAAGGAGGAAAAGAAAATGGCAGTACACGCGTTGGCAGGACAAAGGGCTCCGAGGGAAATGCTGGTAAATGTTCCGAGATTGGTTTCTTCATATTATGCTCCGCAAGGACAGCTTGGAAAAGTTGAGTTTGGGACATCGGGTCACAGAGGGTCATCCTTAAAAGGGACCTTTAATGAATTACATATTGCCGCGACAACCCAGGCAATCTGTGAATACAGAAAAGGACAAAATATAACCGGGCCTCTTTTTATCGGTTTTGATACTCATGCCCTATCGGAGCCGGCTTTTAGGACCGCTATTGAAGTATTGGTGGCAAATGGGGTTGAGGTTGTTGTGCATAAAGGAGATGAATACACCCCTACTCCGGTAATATCGCATCTTATTCTGGGACATAATAAAGGAAGAACAGAACAGCTGGCGGATGGGATAATAATTACCCCCTCACATAATGGGCCTCAAGATGGCGGCTTTAAATATAATCCTCCCCACGGCGGACCGGCGGATGTAGACGCGACCAAATGGATTGAGAACAGAGCTAATCGCATAATGGATCCCTTTTCGTTAACGCCCGCAATTGCTAAAACGTTTTATGATACAAGCCGTCAAATGGTTACCGAAAGAGATTTTATCTCTCCTTTTGTTGAAGGCCTTGCAACTGTGGTAGATATGGAAGCTATTCGTCAATCCGGAATAAAAATCGGGGTTGATCCGATGGGCGGATCGGGAGTCCATTTTTGGGCACCGATTGCTGAAAGGTACGGCTTACAAAACCTTGAAATAGTTAATCCCTATGTCGATCCGACTTTTGGTTTTATGACTTTGGATTCGGACGGAACAATCAGAATGGATTGCTCTTCTCCTTATGCCATGGCAAGTTTGATCGGTCTGGCTTCAAAATACGATATAGCGTGGGGCAATGACACCGATTTTGATCGGCATGGAATTGTTTGCCGTCCGGACGGCCTTATGAACCCGAACCACTATTTATCGGTCGCAATCTGGTATTTACTGCAAAACCGCCCGGGATGGAGTGCTAACGTAAAAATTGGCAAGACATTGGTTAGCAGCAGCATGATCGACAAAGTTGTTGCAGGACTTGGTAAACAACTTTATGAAGTACCGGTCGGTTTCAAGTGGTTTGTTCAAGGATTGCTCGACGGTTCGGTCGCTTTTGGAGGAGAAGAGAGCGCCGGAGCATCGTTTTTGCGCATGGATGGAACAACCTGGACAACCGATAAAGACGGCTTTGCGCTGACTCTTCTGTCGGCCGAAATATTGGCCAAGACGGGTAAAACTCCGGGAGAAATTTATCGGCAAATTCTTGTCCCGCAATACGGGGAGCCGTTTTATAAAAGAGCGGACGGGCCAATCACCGATGAGCAGAAAAAGATACTAAAAGCGCTTCAACCGTCTTCTATAACTGCAACAACTTTGGCCGGATTGGGGATTGCCAATATTATGACTACCGCTCCGGGAAATGGGGCATCAATTGGCGGAGTAAAAGTGGTATTGGCCGATGGTTCCTGGTTTGCGTTAAGGCCGTCGGGAACGGAACCCAAAATGAAGCTTTATATAGAAAGCTTTGGAGGGGAAGCGCTTTGGAATAAGATTTTTGAAGAAGCCCCTCGGTTGATTTTTGGCTAATCGCAGTAAAATGTTATAATTGGGTTTCGAATAATTAAAACAGGAGGAAAAGAAAATGGCGGGATTACGTATACCGGCAGGAGTTATTGCTCGAACGGGCGGCCCAATAAGTAAAACAAAAATTGTGTTAGATTACCGTCGATTTGGATCCCCTGGATCACATATTACAGAAGACACCGCTTTTAAAAAAATAGCGGATGAAATGCCGCGATTTCAAGACAAGTTATTAAACGATAATGCTGATCCCAATATACAAGATGGTGGTATCCCAATGGTTGGATGGAAAAGAGAAGCCCCTTACAGATCCGAAGCGGAACTCAGGGACATTACAGCAGCAGCAAATGCGTTAAGGGAAATTTCGGATGACATTTGGATGGATGGTATTGGAGGATCATATCTTGGCGGAAGAGCAATGATCGAGGCGGTAAAAGGAAACCTGGAACAAACGAATGCAATGAGCAGAGAAGAAAGAGGCGGACCAAGGCTTTGGTTCATTGGCAACAATATGGATCCCCGTGCGATGGCTAGACAGCTTCAACTTATGAAAGGAAGACAAGTCGCCGGCTCTGTCTATTCAAAATCCGGAACAACCATGGAACCGGCAATTGCTTTTGCAATAATAAAGGCGGCAATGGATGAAAGTTACTCCGCGGAAGAAATAGCATCAAGAATTGTGGCATTGACCGACAAATCAAAAGGAGCTCTTTTGGAATTCGCCAATAAATTGGGATTAAAACGTTTTGTGGTTCCGGATAATATTGGAGGCAGGTATTCCGTGCTGACAGACGCCGGATTATTTGTTTTAGCGCTGGGAGGATTAGATATTATAAGTTTTGTCGCTGGAGCAAAAGATGGTGAAGAAGCAACCAGAAATAATTCACTGGAAAGCAATCCCGCTTTTCTTCGTGCCACAATGCGCGCGGTTGCAATGACGAACTGGGGTAAAGCAATCGAAGTGTACGCAACCGGCATGCAGGATTTATGGGCGGCAGCCAAAGAAGCACAACAGGTTTTTCCCGAAACAGAAGGGAAAAAAGGACTGGGACTTTGGGTTACCCCTGAACTTTACACAGAGATGGCGCACGCCAATGGACAAATGATTCAAGAAGGACCAAGAATTTTTATTGAAACATTCTTAAAGGTTGAAGATCCGGGAGTTGACGTCCTCATTCCGGCGAAAGGAACCCCTGTTGAATTTGTCGATGGTAAGTCACTGCATCTTGTAAACAACGCATTTATAGATGGGCTTGAAAGCGCACATTATCAAGGCGGCGTTCCAACAATGAGCTATTTGCTTCCCGAATTATCTGAATATGTAATGGCAAAATGGTATCAATTGGAAAGAAATGTTGCCGCTCTTTCATCATTAGCTACAAAAGTTCAAAATCCATTTATCCAACCGGGAGTAGTTGCCTATAAAAATGCTGCAATGGCTCTACTTAAAAATCCTGCAACAGAACAAGATGATGGTGCAAATTTACAATTTAGAGCAGCGGTATAATTAATCGGATGTGCCACGCTGGAGGCCTTTTTGCGGGGGTAGCTACCCCCACTATAATCTCCCCCTTACAAAACAAGGCGCAGGCATAGGCGCAGGCGTAGGAAGGTAAAGGAGTGAAAGGAATAAGGGTTTGGGAATTGAAGCTAGTTTGAAAATGGAAATTGGTTTGGAGATTGGATCTAACTTCTATTATCCCCTTCTACTTTCAAGCCCGCATCCATACCCAATTTCTCTCTTCCTTTCCTATGCCTTACCTTTGCCTATGCCTGTGCCTACGCCTTAAGAAATTTATGAGGGGGTCGCCAACCCCAGGAACCCCTTTTCATCGAGGATTTTAACGCCCAGCTTCTTGGCCTTCTCATACTTTGATCCCGGCTCGGTACCGGCAACGACATAGTCGGTATTTTTTGAGACAGACGAAGAAGGATGCCCGCCGAGTTTGCGGACCAGCTCTTCCGCCTCCGGACGGGTGATCGTTTCAAGCCCACCGGTAAAGACAAAGGTCTTCCCCTTTAACGGTTGTGGCCCTTTATTCTTTTCCGACTTAATCCTTAATCCATAATCCTTAATCCTTTTTATGAGATGACGATTCTCTTTCTGCGAAAAGAAATGCTCAAGAGAATGTGCAACTTTGGGTCCAATCCCAGGGATATTTTCTAACTTCTCTCCTTTTACATCAAACAAATCTTCCAGCCCGTCAAAATGCTGAGCAATTAAAGAAGCGGTATTTCGTCCAACCATCCGGATTCCCAAGGCATAGAGCAAACGATCCCACGGCCTATCTTTGCTTCCATCAATCGAATCAATCACATTCTGTGCCGATTTGTCGGCAAAACGTTCCAGCTTTAATAAATCTTCTCTCTTTAAACAGTATAAATCGGCCACATCTTTGATCAACTTCTTTTCAACCAGCCGGTCAACGATCGCCGGTCCGAGATGCTCAATATCCATCGCCTCCCGCGTCGCGAAGTGGCGGATCCGCTCTTTGACCTGCGCCGGACAGGCGGCGTTAATACAGCGGGTAATCGCCTCCCCTTCCGGGCGATAAAGCTCGCCGTGGCAGATTGGACAGTCCTTTGGCATATGGAATGCTTTTGAGCTTGAAGTATGCTTTGATACTTTCACTACTTCGGGAATTACCTCTCCCGCCCTCTGCACCACAACCTCATCCCCTATTTTTATCTCCTTACGCCTGATCTCGTCCTCATTATGCAAAGTCGCCCGTTTAACAATAACGCCGGCCAAATGAACCGGCTTCAGATGCGCTACCGGCGTAATCGCCCCGGTCCGGCCGACTTGAACCTGAATGTCTTCGACAATCGTTTTGGCCTGCAGCGGAGGATATTTGAAAGCGATCGCCCAGCGCGGAGCGCGGGAGGTCGATCCCAAATCCCGCTGATCTATCAGATCATTGACCTTCACAACGATGCCGTCAATCTCATAGTTAAGCTTCTCGCGCGCGGTTTCCCAGTGTTTAATATATTCTTTTACTTCTTTAAGGCCGGGACAGAGCTTAATGTTTGGATTAATCTTAAAACCAAGCTCTTTCAAATAGTCCAGAGTGTGAGTGTGAGTCTTGAGTCTTGAGCTCTCGACACTGCCAAAATAACACCAAATACTCAATGGACGCCTGGCTGTAACTTGTGAATCCAACTGGCGCAGTGATCCGGCGGCGGCATTCCTCGGATTGGCAAACCGCGCCTCACCGGCTTCTTCCCTATCTTCATTGAGCTTAACAAAATCATTATATGGCAGGTAAACCTCTCCCCGCACCTCCCCCGAAAACTTGTCCGCCTTTTGGGGAATATCTTTGATGGTTAGAAGGTTAAGCGTTACATCTTCACCGGTAACCCCATCCCCACGGGTTGCCCCACGAAGAAACTTTCCCTCTTTATATTCCAAAACGACCGCCAGGCCGTCGATCTTTAACTCGCAGACATATTCGATCTCGTCCTTTCCGAGCGCTTTGCGTACCCGTTCATCAAAATCCTCCAGCTCTTTGATATTCATGGCGTTATCAAGCGACTGCATTTTACTCTTATGTTTTACGGTTTCAAATTTTTGAAGCGGAGGAGCCCCTACTCTTTTGGTCGGAGAATCGGCTTTGGCCAGGTCGGGAAATTCCGCTTCTAGTTTTTTCAACTCACGGAAGAGCCGGTCGTACTCGGCATCGGAAATCTTCGGAGCGTCTTTGGCGTAATAAAGCTCGTTATGGTGTAGAACCTGCCTGGTTAAATCCTGAATTATCTTTCTTGCCTCTTTTTTATCCATATGGCAATAGTATTGTAGCTAATTTGTTCTCCTGACTCAAGGCGATGATTTGGTCGATCGTGTGCGCGGATTCGATCCGAAAAGAACCCGCGGCGGTGCGTTGCAAGGCAGACAAGTGCGCGCCGCAGCCAAGCTCCTGTCCGATCTCATGGGCTAAGACACGAACATAGGTTCCCTTTGAACACTTTAGCTTAAACCGTATCTTATCTCCCATAATGCCAAGAAGATCAAAAGAATGGATCTCGATATCTTTGTCCGGCCGCTCGATCGTAATCCCCTGGCGGGCAAGCTTGTAGAGCGGCTTCCCGTTGATCTTTTTTGCCGAATACATCGGAGGTTTTTGCTTCTGTTTACCGAGGTTTCTCTTGAAGAGTTCTTGGATTTGATCTTTGTTGGGACAGCACAGTGTGCTGTCCTTACTTATGACCTTCCCATCAGCATCATATGTATCAGTCGTGACCCCCAAGGTCATCTCCCCCTCATACTCCTTGTCCGCTCCCACATGGTTCTGTATGGTTTTGGTGGCTCTCCCCAAAAAACAGACCAGAACGCCGGTCGCCATCGGATCAAGGGTCCCGGAATGGCCGACTTTTTGGGTTTTAGTTAAATTGCGGATTTTTGCGCAGACATCAAAAGAAGTCCAGCCCGTAGGCTTGTCGACAACGATTATTCCATCCATTAGAGGTATTTGAGGACCGTTTTAATAACCTTTTTTTCCGCTTTGGCTATCGGCATCTTGAGAGTGGTCCCGGCCGCCTGGATGTGTCCCCCACCTCCCAGCTCTCTTGCAATTTTGGAGACATTGGCCCTTCCCCTTGAACGGAAGTTGACCTTGATTTTATTTTTCTCTTCTTCCCTTATAAAAACCGCGATCTCAATCCCTTTAACCGACCTCAAATAGTCGATCACACTGATCAAGTCCTCATGATTGGCCTTTTTCTTTTTTATGGCGGAAAGAGAAACGGTTGACCAGATCAAACGCCCGTTTTTCGCCGTCTTGATCTTTTCCAACGCATACGCCAAAACCTTCATGCTTGGGATTGTCCGGTTGTCGTACACATTTGACGCGATCTGCCAAGGAATAACTCCGCTGCCGACCAGGGCGCAAACGGTATGAAAAGTACTGGGGAGAGTATTTGAATATCTAAAGTTTCCGGTATCGGTTATGATCGAAACATAAAGCCCCTGGGCAATCTCTTCGGTGATCTCTACATTAAACTCTTTCGCCAGTTTGTAAATTTGCTCGGCGACGGATGAGAGCAGTTCAACACAATTAATATCACCGAAATTAGAATTGTCGGCATGGTGGTCGATATTGATAATTTTTTTAGCTTTAACCTTTAAATCGCCTACTCTGGTCAGGTCCGAGGCATCGACCGTTATCAGAAGGTCATATTCTTTTAACAAGGGAGCTTTTTTGATCTCTGCCGACCGGGGAAGAAAAAGATAATTTTCGGGGACACCGTCTTGGGAAAACATTTCTGCCGATTTGCCGAGCTTTTCAAGAATAATCTTGAGCGCGACCATCGATCCCAAAGTATCGCCGTCGGGATCGATGTGTCCGGCAATTAAAATGGTCTTACTTAAAATTACGAGATCTTTTATTTGGTCGTAGATGCTTTTCATTGCTTGCCTTGCGGCTCTCAACCGCCTCTTTTTCCAACCGGTTCATGATCGCCATGATCCGGCTGGCCCTTTCCATCGTCTTATCCGCGATAAAAGTTAAGACAGGAGTATAGCGAAGATCAAGGGTGCGCCCGACTTCGCCCTGGATGAACCCCTTGGCGCTTAAGAGCCCTGCCATGCTCTCTTTTTGGGCCTTTTCCGTGCCAAAAATACTGATGAATACTTTTGCCGATTTTAAATCGGGAGCGACTTCCACATCGATGATGGAAACAAACCCGATCCGGGGATCGGCAACTTTTTCCCTCAAAAGCGTGCTGATCTTTTCCTTAATAAGCTCGCCGATCCTTTTTTCCCGGTTATTCACTCTTTCCTTTTTCCCTCATTTCGAAAATTTCCAGCTGGTCTTTTTCTTTGAAATCTTCGTAGCCGTTTATCGAAACCCCGCATTCAAAGCCCTCCAGGACCTCTTTTACGTCATCTTTAAATCTTTTTAGGTTTTCAACTTTTCCTTCGTAAATAAGCTTGGAATCGCGGAATACTCTTAAACCGGCGCCCCGCACAATTTTTCCGGAAAGGACAAAACAACCGGCGATTACGCCGACTTTTGAATATTTAAAGGTGTTCCGAACTTCTCCCTTGCCGATCACGACTTCCTCATACTCTATCGCCAGCAAGCCCTCCATCGCCTTTTTGACGTCGTCTATTACCTTATAAATAATATTATAAAGACGGATATTAACCCCTTCGGTCCGGGCGATTTCGCGGGCTCTTGATGAAACCAGAGTGTTAAACCCGATGATGATCGCGTTTGACGCTTCCGCCAGCAGGACATCGCTTTCGGAAATTTCTCCCACCTGAGCGTGGATAATGTTAACTTCAAGAGTTTGGAGGGACTGCGCGATCGCTTCGAGCGATCCCTGCACATCCGCTTTTAGTACTATCTTAAGGTCGTTCCTTTCCCCTTCTTTTATTTTTTGGCTGAAGCTTTCAAGCGTCTGCGCCCCGTGCTGTGAAAATTTTTGGCTGGCAAGATTATCTTCCGCCGTCTGACGGGCAACCTTGTCATCCGCGACTACTTCAAAAAGTTCTCCCGGCTGGGGAACAATCGATGCTCCCAGGATTTCCACGGGAGAAGAGGGAAAGCCCTTATTGACCCGTTTTCCGAAGCTATTGATCAGGGCCCGAATTTTCCCGTAGGCCTTGCCGGCGACAAAAGCGTCGCCAACCTTCAGGGTCCCGTTCTTTATCAATATTGTCGCGACCGGCCCTCTCCCCTTGTCTAATTTTGATTCGATAACGACTCCGGTTGCCGGAACTCCCGGATTGGCTTTCAGTTCCTGGACTTCGGCCACCAGAAGGATCATCTCCAGCAGTTCGTCTATCCCGGTCTTATTTTTGGCGGAAACCGGGAGCATGATAGTGTCTCCCCCCCAATCCTCCGAAACCAATTTGTGTTCGGTCAATTGTTGTTTAACTTTATCCGGATTGGAATCCGGCTTATCTACTTTATTTATGGCCACAATGATTGGGACCCCCGCCGCTTTGGCGTGGTCGATCGCTTCGATCGTCTGCGGCATCACCCCATCATCGGCCGCCACGACTAAGACCGCGATATCGGTAGCTTTGGCTCCCCTGGCACGCAGAGCGGTAAAGGCCTCGTGGCCGGGGGTATCGAGGAAAGTAATTTTCTTCCCCTTGATTTCAACTTGATATGCGCCGATGTGCTGGGTGATCCCCCCCGCTTCGGACTCGGCGACTTTGGTTGCGCGGATCGCATCGAGTAGTTTTGTTTTTCCGTGGTCGACATGTCCCATAATCGTTACCACCGGAGGACGCGTTTTTAATTCGTGCAGGTCGGACAAAAGGACTTCGTGCTTCTTCTCTTCCCGCATAACAACCTCAACGGTAAAACCGAATTGCTCCGCCACCTGTTTGGCCACTTCGGCGTTTAGCGATTGGTTAATGTTTAATAGGAACCCCTTCTTCATCAGCTCTTTGATGACATCGGTCGTCTTTATTTTTAAGAGGTCGGCAAGGTCCTTGACGATTATACCCTCACCCTTTATCTTAATCGACTTAACCTGGGGAGGGGGAGAAGGCATAGGCATAGGCATAGGCGTAGGCATAGGAGGAGTAGGAATAGGAAGAGGTGGAGGCGGAACGGGAACGGGATGAACCGGAACGGGAGAGGCAACCTTTTTTGGTTCCAATAATTCTTTAACTATTTTGACAGATTCTTCTTCGATGGTGCTGGCGTGGGTTTTGGCCGGGATCCCTAAATCTTTAAGGATCGCAAGCAATTCCTTGCTGGTCTTGCCAAGTTCTTTGGCCAGGGCGCTGACCCTAAGCGTTTTCTTTGTCGGTGCTTTTTTCGCCATCTTTTTTGATTTCCTCTTTCTTGCTCTCTTCTTTCGAGATAATATCTATTCTATAACCGGTCAGCCGCGCGGCCAACCGGACATTTTGTCCCTCTTTCCCGATCGCAAGCGACAGCTCCGACGGATCAAAGATAACCCGGGCCGATTTTGCTTCTTCGTTTATTTCAATCCCGACCGATTTGGCGGGAGAGAGAGCCGAAGAAATAAACTTTTTGGGATTATCCGACCATTCTATGATATCGATCCTCTCTCCGTTGATTTCCCTGGTGATATTCTGGATCCTCCCCCCCATCTGTCCAACACAGGTACCAACCACCCCGACATTCGGATCGGAAGAGACCAGCGCAATCTTGGTCCTGCGTCCCGGTTCCCTGGCAATCCCCTTGATCTCAAGGATCTTGTCCTGTATTTCGGGGACTTCCATTTCAAAAAGGAGTTTTATAAAATTGGGATGGGCGCGGGAGACGATGACTACCGGCCCTTTGGGAGATTTTTTGACGTCAAGGATGATGACCCGAACCCTTTCATGCGGCTTAAAAATTTCACCCGGGATCGCCTCTTCAAAAGAGAGAAAGGTCTCAATCCTTCCGATGTTGATCATATAGCCGTAGGGTTCCCGGCGCTGGACCGTTCCGTTGATTAATTGTCCGACTTTTTCCTGGTATTCTTTAAAAATACCGTCTTTTTCCGCTTCGCGGATCCTTTGTAAAATTACCTGCTTGGCGGTTTGGGCTGCCAGCCGCCCAAAATCAGAGGGGGTGATATCAATACCCTGGTCATAGATCTGCGCCTCCCCTTCTTCGCTTAATTTGACCTCGACAGTCTCTTTGTCGGGAAAACGCTTGCGGGCGGCGAGTAAAAGGGCCTCCTGCAGAGCGGAGACAATATCTTCTTTATTGATATTGCGCTCCTCCTGGATCTGTTTGAGCATCTCTTTAAATTTTTGTATCTTCATTTTTATTTGGGAGGATATTGCCCCTCCCTACCTCTAAAGACAAAAGTGGGTTTTTCCCACTTTTTTGTTCGAGCCTATTCGTTGCTTATTATAGTGTAATTATACCATTTGCACAAGCCAATAGGCAAGCTATAATGGAACTATGCTAAGAAAAACCGATCCTGACATGATCAAAGGATATTTGGAAGACAGCTCAAACTTGCAGGGAGGATACGCGGAGGGGGCTTATCTCCCCGAAAACGACAAAGAAATCCTTGAAGCAGTCAAAGAATGCTCTTCAAAAAAGACCCCGCTGACGATCTCCGGTGCCGGGACCGGGACCACCGGCGGGAGGATCCCCTTTGGCGGCTGGGTCTTATCGACCGAGAAACTCAATCAAATAATAGCTATCGATAAAAAGGCCAAAACGGCGTTAATACAGCCGGGAGTGAGCTTGGACCAGCTTGATAACGCCTTAAAAAAAGAGGGCTTAATGTATGCCCCCGATCCGACCGAAAAGAGCGCATATCTGGGCGGGAATGTGGCGACCAACG
Source organism: candidate division WOR-1 bacterium RIFOXYB2_FULL_46_45 (assembly GCA_001771585.1). Taxonomy (GTDB): domain Bacteria; phylum Margulisbacteria; class WOR-1; order XYC2-FULL-46-14; family XYC2-FULL-46-14; genus XYC2-FULL-46-14. Next base: position 27,672 of record MEUE01000001.1, on the reverse strand, counting down.
CCTCCGGTGCGCGGAGCTTACGCATGGGCCCGACCAGAAACCACATTAAACGGTTAAAAGTCATCTTAAGCACCGGAGAAATTCTAAGCTTAACCCGAAGCCGCCCGCTTGAACTGCCAAGGCTGAAAAGTTCGGCCGGCTACTATTCCACGCCGGATATGGAACAGATTGACCTTTTTATCGGAAGCGAAGGGACCTTGGGGATTGTTTCTGAAATTGAAGTAAACCTGATTGATCGGATCGAAAACACTTTTGACTGTATTGTTTTTTTGGATTCAGAAGAGGCAGCGATAGACCTTACCGAAAAACTGAGAGAGCGAGAAGATATTTTGATGATTGAGTATTTTGATTTTAATTCGATTGAATTGCTCGGCAAAGGGAAAAAGTGCGCGATTTATTTTGAACAAAAAATTGTTGACGACAACTATTTGGAGCTTGAGGGGGAGACCTGGGTGGGGATGAATGAAAAGCAGAAAGAAGAACTGTGGGAATTCCGCCACTCGATGCCGGAACATATCAATGAGGAATTCAAGAAACACCACACCGTCAAATTCGCATCAGATATAGCTGTCCCGGATTCAAAATTCCGTGAGATGTTTGCTTTTTACAACTTAGTACTTAGTACTTACGACTTACAACTGTTTTATGTCAAGTTTGGACACATTGGGCAGAGCCATCTGCATGTCAATCTGGTCCCAAGAACACAGGCGGATATTCCGTTGGCAAAAGAGCTCATCATGAAATTTGTCAAAAAAGCGGTCTCTCTTGGCGGGACCGTCTCCGCCGAACACGGGATCGGCAAAATTAAGCACGATTACTTAAGGGAAATGTACGGCGATTCCGGGATTGCCGGAATGATCCAAATTAAGAAAGGGTTTGATCCGGGGTTAATTTTGAATATTGGGAATGTTTTTCCGCTAAAACAATTAAGTGGCAACTCCGCTTTTTAAATGTCCGAATAGTTTTTTTAGCCCGCCATCCCAACTGCCATCCTCAATTTTTTCTTCAATAAATTTATCGATAAGCCATCTTGCCATCTCAGGGGTTGTCGCGTCTTGCAATCTTGACCTTAAAATCGCCAAATCGGAAAAAACAATGTTTTGCACAATAAACCTTGCCGCGTCAATAAATGGAGTTGCTATGCTTATTTTCCTGATCCCATAGGCTAAAAGCGTTAAAAAGCCATAATAGGTATTTCCCATGTCTCCGCAACAGGAGAGGTCGATTTCTGAAAATTCCCGCTCTCTTCTTTTTTCGTTTGCTGTTTTTACATGATCATAGATATGGGCAAGTTGTTTTAAATGTCTTGGATCAAGCTCGTTTGCCGTTTTTTCTTCCGAATATCGGCTGACCTTGGTAGAATATTGTGTTAGGTCGTTGGTCCCAACGCTTATAAATTGCAAATCCGGATTTTCTAAAAATTGGGGTAAGTTGGCGACTGTTTCGGGGTGTTCAACCATAATTCCGAAAGCGAAACGTTCTTTTTTCTTGGGATTATTCCCTATAATATCTGAAACCATTCCCATGGCTTTTTCTAACTGCCGCGGTTCAAGAACCAAAGGGAACATTATTTTAATTGTCTTATTTCTAAAATCTAATCCAAGCAATGCGGCCAATTGATCTCTAAAAATGGAATAATACGGACTGCTCATATCCAAACAAGCCCCAATCCCTATTTTTCTGGGATCGGAAAGATTGTTTTCGGATAAGGGGATTACAAAAGGAAGCTGTTTATCTTTGGACACGTCAACCGTTCTAAATGTTACCGATCCCGGAGAAGCATAAACGATGTCTTCATAATAAACGGCTTGATCTTCTTTTGTGGGCGGAGAAGGGCGACTCTCTCCTCTGTCTTTTGCAATGAAAGCCTCGGTGCGCACCAGCCCGATTCCGACCGCTTTTTTTTGCCTGAGCAGGGGCAGGTCTTCTTCCTGCATAACGTTTCCGTAAAGGTCAATGGTAACTTCCTCTTTTGTTTTAGCCGGCCTATTTCTTGTTTTTGCCGTCATTTTTTCTATTTGATTTTGTTTGTCAATCAAGGCCCGGTATTTTTTGATTTCTGCTCTGGTCGGATTGACAATGATAAATTGCCGGTGCCCGTCAATGATCACGTAATTATCCGAACGTATATTCCCAAATCCTTTTTCCAATGAAACCATTCCCGCGCATCCTTTGTTTCTTATGCCGATGCTGTTGTGGTCCATGAGATTTCCAGTTTTGCGCAAGACTCCTTTTACGCTGTCCGTACCGCATAATGCCGCTAAGTCAGACGGGCAAATATCTTCGGCCGCAATTATGATGTCCCGTCTTTTATATTTACTTATTTCTTCTTGGACATCAAAAAAATTCCCGCGGTATATATTTAATAATTTTAACCCCAATCTTACGATGTCCTGGTAGATAGAACTGAATTTTGCATCGGAACTGTTCTTTAGCGCGATACATGCTTCTGTATCAAGAAAAGCGTTAATGGCCGAAGCAAGATTTGTTTTTTGTTCTCGCATATGATCGAGTAAAAACTCCCGCATTTCCCCAAATATCCCCTCAAGACCGCTCAATTCTCCGGTTATCCCTGCTATATCCGTTAATGCTTGGCCGACTCTTTCAAAAACCCTTTGTAATCTTGCCGTTTTAGCTTCAACTTCTTCATCGCTCAAACCAATCCTACAAGGAAAACTGCTAAGATCATTTTCTTCCTTTATCACCAAGACTCTTCCCATGGCATATTTGGGAAAAATGCTTTGTCCCCTTATTTCAAACCTTTCGGGGCGCCCTTTTGATGCTGTTCCGGTTACACCAAATAACCCCAAAACACAAAGAGGAGAAAGCAGCAACATTGTTCCATAGGTTGAAAGAAAGGAGCTGAGCGGTTGGCTCAATGCGGAACTCTGATTAGAACCGACTATTTGTCTGTGTACGCCCAAACGATGCCTAAACAACCCTGCGGAAGCCTGAACAATTCTTACCATGTATATTTATCGTTAGATTTTAGCAAAAATTTCACAAAAAAGAGAGGCCAAACTTGCGTCTGGCCTCTCTTCCAATTCTAGACTAAATAGTCCGAAGCTCCGAAGGAGCGAAGGACTACATCATGCCGCCCATACCGCCCATTCCACCCATGCCGCCCATTCCGCCGCCGCCCGGCATTTGAGGCATCCCCTTATCCGGTTCCGGCTTTTCGGCAACCAGCACTTCGGTTGTCAACAACATCGAAGCGATTGAAGCCGCGTTCTGCAGCGCGGAGCGGGTAACTTTGAGCGGATCGACGATCCCCGCCTTAAACATATCGGTATAATCGAATGTCTGGGCGTTGAAACCGTAACCCTCTTTCTCTTTTTTAACCCTTTCCGCTACCACCGAACCTTCGAATCCGGCATTGCGCGCGATTTGCTTCAACGGCTCTTCGAGCGCCTTGCGGATAATGCTAACCCCAACCTTCTCGTCCCCTAAAGTCTCTTTTTCAAACTTTTCGAGAGCCGAAAGGATGTGCATAAACGATGATCCTCCGCCGGCAATGATCCCCTCTTCAACCGCGGCCCTGGTGGCCGACAAGGCATCTTCAATGCGATGTTTCTTTTCTTTCAGCTCGGTTTCGGTAGGAGCTCCCGCCTTAACGATCGCGACCCCGCCGGAGAGCTTTGCCAGCCGCTCCTGCAGTTTCTCTTTGTCGTAAGAAGAATCCGATTGCTCGATCTCCTTCTTTATCTGTGCAACGCGGTCTTTGATCGCCCTTTGCGTTCCGGCACCTTCAATGATCGTGGTGTCTTCTTTTCTCACTACGATCTTTTTGGCCTTGCCGAACCAGCCGTCCTGGATATTTTCAAGGGTCAAGCCCTTGTCTTCCGAGATGACTTCGCCGCCGGTCAAAATAGCGATATCTTCAAGCATGGCTTTCCTGCGGTCTCCGAACCCGGGGGCCTTAACCGCTACGCAGTTTAATGTCCCGCGGATCTTGTTGACCACGATTGTCGCCAAAGCTTCACCCTCGATCTCATCGGCAATGATGAGCAGGGGCTTGCTCAGCTGGACCGTCTTCTCCAAAGCGGGAAGCAGGTCTTTGATCGCCGAAATTTTCTTGTCGGTGATCAGCATGAAGCAGTCTTCAAGGACGCATTCCATCCGTTCACGGTCGGTGACCATGTAGGGAGAAGCGTAGCCCTTGTCAAACTGCATCCCTTCAACCACGTCAAGAGAGGTTTCAATCCCCTTTGATTCTTCAACGGTGATGACCCCGTCTTTCCCGACTTTTTCCATCGCGTCGGCGATCAGGTTCCCGATCTCCGGATCGTTGTTGGCCGAAATGGAAGCAACCTGGGCGATCGCTTCCTTATCTTCAACCGGGCGGGACTGTTTCTTCAGTTCCGAAACGGCCTTTTCAACCGCCATGTTGATCCCGCGCTTGAGCGCCATCGGGTTGATCCCGGAAACGACGGCCTTTAAGCCCTCTTTAAAAATAATCTGACCAAGCAAAGTTGCGGTGGTGGTCCCGTCTCCCGCGATATCGTTGGTCTTGGAAGCGACCTCTTTTAAAAGCTGTGCCCCCATATTTTCAAACGGATTTTCAAGGTCAATCTCTTTCGCTATGGTAACCCCGTCGTTGGTAATCGTCGGTGATCCCCATTTTTTCTCGATTACGACATTCCTCCCGCGAGGTCCAAGCGTAATTTTTACTGCTTCCGCGACTTTGGTCACGCCCTTTTCAACGGCGCGCCACGCGTCGTCGCCAAAAAGCAATTCTTTTGATGCCATTTTATATATCGCCTCCTTATTTTATCGCCAAGATGTCTCTCTCTTGGAGAATAATGAATTCTTCTCCGTCCAATTTGATTTCGGTCCCGCCGTATTTGGAATAAATGACGGTGTCACCGACTTTTACCTCCAAAGGAACCTTTTGTCCGTTGTCCAAAACCCGACCGGACCCAACCGCGACGATGGTCCCTTCTTGCGGCTTTTCCTTAGCGGAGTCGGGAAGAACGATCCCCGATTTGGTCTTTTCCTCCGACGGCGCCGGCTTTACCAGAACCCTGTCTCCCAATGGTGTCATCTTTTTTGCCATATTTTACTTTCACCTCCTCCTGAAATTGTTAGCACTCACCTAACTTGAGTGCTAATTGTAGCATGTTTCTTTTTTAGATGTCAATAGTTCTTTATACAAATCCTAAACCCTAAATTCTAAATAAATTTAAAGTTCAAACGTTCAAAATTCTAAGTTTCGAATTTATGATTTCGGTAATTAGAATTTGTTTAGAGTTTAGAATTTAGAGTTTATAGGAGAAGAGCAAAGTTTTGCCTTACTATATTAGCGGATTTCTGAAGGGTAGCCAGCTCATCATTATTAAGATCAATTTCGACTATTTCTGCTATTCCCTTCTCCCCCAACCTGCATGGAACTCCTATATATACATTAGATAAGCCGTACTGTCCGGTCAAGTAGCAGGTACAAGGAATCAAATCTTTCTTATCTTTTATAATCTGCTCAACCATAAACGCCGCGCCGGAAGAAGGAGCATAAAAAGCCGAGCCGGTTTTAAGATGCGCGACGATCTCTGCCCCGCCGTTTTTGGCTCTTTCGATCAGCGCATCAAGTTTATCATTGGACCAAAGCTTCCCTTTAACCGTGATTTGGCTTTTTATTGTAACCATTGAGTCGCCGTGCGAACCCAAAATCATGGCGGAGACCTCCGACGGCTTGCATCCGGCTTCCATGGCGATAAAGGCGGATAAACGGGCAGAATCAAGCATCCCCGCCATCCCCACCACCCTTTTCGGATCAAAGCCGGTCACTTTCATTGCCAGCTGGGTCATGACATCCAGAGGATTAGATACCATTATAATGATAGAGTTAGGGGCGTATTTTTTGATATTTTCGCAGACTGCGGTGATGATTGCGGCATTTTTACGCAACAGGTCTTCGCGGGTCATCCCCGGTTTTCGGGCCAGCCCGGCGGTAACCACCACGACATCCGAATCTTTTATCTCCGAAAAGTCATTGGTCCCGGTTATTTGGGAAGAAAAGCCCTCAATCGAAGCCGACTGGTAGATATCAAGCGCCTTCCCCTGCGGGATCCCTTCTATTATATCAACGAGAACAACGTCCCCAAGGTCCTTTTCAACCAATCTTTGAGCGCAGGTCGCGCCGACATTCCCGGCGCCGATGACCGAAAGTTTAGGCATTTTTGACCTTGGCAATTATCGCGTCCGCCATCTGTGAAGTGCCAACAGCACTGGGGTCGTCCCGATGCGGTTTCATATCGTAGGTTACATCTTTCCCTTCGGCAATAACGGCGGCAACGGCGGATTCAAGTTTCTGTGCCGCCGCTTTTTCTCCCAGATAATCGAGCATCAAAACTCCGGACAAGATCATCGCGGTCGGATTGACGACATTTTTTCCTTTGTATTTTGGCGCGGAACCGTGTACCGCCTCGAAGACCGCCATCCCCTCCCCTATATTTGCCCCCGGGGCAATCCCTAAGCCTCCGATCAAACCGGCGCATAAGTCAGAAATTATATCTCCATAAAGATTCGGCAGGGCCAAAACATCATAAAGCTCCGGTTTCTGGACCAACTGCATGCACATATTATCGATCAGGCGTTCTTCGTATTCAATTTTTGGGTAAGCCTTTGCGACTTCGCGGGCAATCGCGTAAAAATAGCCGTCGGTAAATTTCATGATATTGGCTTTGGTCACCGCGGTAACTTTTTTGCGGTTATGCTTCACCGCGTAATCAAAAGCGAACTTGACGAGCTTCTCCGTCCCCTCTTTTGAGATCGGCTTGATACTGATCCCGGAACTGGGAAGGATTTTTTTGTGGATGCTCTTTTCAATGTAATCAATTAAACCAAGTGTTTCTTTTTTTCCGTGCTCAAATTCTATTCCAGCATAAAGGTCTTCGGTGTTTTCACGGACAATAACCAGATCAATCTTTTCGTAGCGCGAACGGACTCCGACGTATGATTTGGCAGGGCGGAGACAGGCATATAACCCCAAAATCTGGCGGATGGCGACATTGACAGAGCGGAATCCGGTTCCAATTGGTGTGGTGATCGGACCTTTTAAAGCAACCTTGTTCTTTTTAATTGAAGCGATGACCGAATCGGGAAGAGGAGTCCCCGCTTTTTCCATAATATCGACGCCGGCATGTTCAATCTCCCAGTTAATTTTAACTCCGGTCGCGTCAATGCATCTTTTTGCCGCTTCGGAAATTTCCGGACCGATCCCATCGCCCGGAATCAGTGTAACCGTGTACGCCATTATTGGAGGATCCTTTCCTTTAGCGACTTATAATGCTCGGGTAGGTAAATTTTGACCAGTTTCAATATCTCTTCGTTGGAGATCGAAGTGGTCCGATGCCCCTGGTACTGCTCTTCCACCCATTTATAAATCGCGTAAACAGATTGATTGTCTTTTTGGATCTTATTGTCCCCTCTTAAACTTAACATGTTATTCAGCCACAAAGCGATTCCGGCCAGACCCGACTTGTCGGTGATCGCGACTCCGATCGGACGGTCGAGGATCTTTTTGGTATCGAAGATATTATAAATTTCTTCGTTCTTCATGATCCCGTCGGCGTGGATGCCGGCGCGAGTTACGTTAAATTCCGATCCCACAAAAGGATAATTCGGCGGGATATAAAAGCCCATTTCTCTTCTGAAATAATTGGCGATTTTAGTAATTGTCCTGGTATTTATTCCGTCGGTTTTTCCGGTCAACGCGATATAGGAGATCAGCATCGATTCCAACGGCGGATTGCCGGTCCGCTCTCCAAAACCGAGCAAGGCGGCATTGACGACCGGGCAGCCGTAGAGCCAAGCGGCGACGGCGGCCGAATGGACGTAATGGAAATCGTTGTGCCCGTGCCATTCCAACTGTTCCGGCGGGATTCCCCCTTCTTTTAATAAAAGATGGATAATCCTAGGTACGGAACGGGGCAAGTCGGCTTCAACGTGCGGAACGCCGTAGCCGAGCGTATCGCAGGCGCGGACTTTGATCGGAATTTTGGCCTCTTTGGACATCTCCATCAGCTTTTGGACAAAGGGCAAAACAAAGCCGTACATATCGGCACGGGTGATATCTTCAAGGTGGCAGCGGGGAATAACGCCCGCTTCAAGAGCCGCGGCGACAATGCCGACAAACTGTTCAAAGATCTGTTTGCGGTCTTTTTTCATCTTCATATAGATATGATAATCGGAGCAGGAGGTCAAGATTCCGGTCTCTTTCAGCCCCATCTCTTTTACCAGTTGAAAATCCGCTTTTACCGCGCGGATCCAGCCGGTGATTTCGGGAAATTTATAGCCCCTTTCCATGCACTTGTAGACCGCCTCTTTGTCTTTGTCGGAATATAAAAAGAACTCGGTTTGGCGGATGATCCCCTTCGGGCCGCCCATTTCGTGCATCATATCGAAAAGATCGACAATTTGTTTGACGGTATACGGCGGGCGGCTCTGCTGTCCATCGCGAAAAGTGGTGTCGGTGATCCAGATCTTTTTGGGGAGATTGACCGGAATTCTTCTGCTGCTCAATGTGATTCTGGGAACAGTGTCGTAGGTGAAATACTGGCGAAACAATTCGGGTTCTTTGGGGTTTTTTAGTTTGTATTTTTTCATATTATATTACCTCTCTTAAAGAAATATTATCATATTTTGAAGGGAGGGGCAATTACCACTTGCCGGATAAAGAGATGCGGTGGCAATTTGAGCGCGTGAGTTCATTCGACTGAACATAAGCGTAATCGATCCTTGCCACTCCCGATTCAAAGCCGGCACCGGCGGAGAAAGAGGAATCGGCGTAGCCGCAGCGGAGCGACAGCCCCTGCCGTTCCCACTCGTACCCCAGGGCGAAAGAGCCGATATAGCCCTCTTTCATCGTCTGTGAAAAATCGAGAGAAAATAATCCGGAGATTTTTGGAAGGACCGGCCGGGCGGCGATCCCCAGATGCAGTTTCGGCGGAGCCTTTTCGGCCGACCCTGTTCCCCAGACCACCTTGTTGAACAATTCGTCGATTCTTAGGCCGATCGTAAAGATATCGTTTGGCTTAAGCATCACGCCGGGAGCGATCGAATATCCATACCCCTGCCCTCCTGAAATTTTTGACATATCCGAACTTAGATATTTCGCGGTCAATCCGGCGGAAATTCTTTCGGTGATCTTTAATCCGTATGAGAGGAGATAGGCGTTGGAAAAATATGAGAAGATAGAAATGGTGTTCACTTCGTTATAGGCATCAACCGTCGCCGAAGTGTTGGATAAACTTCCGGCGCTGATCTGGATCCATGAAATTCCAAGCGTTCCTTTCCATAGCGGCTGGATGTAGCTGACATAATAATGGTCGGCATCGGTTGAGAGCCGCGTTTGCATGGTGGTAATTTCGTTATTTTTTAGGTAGCCCAAGCCGGCCGGATTCCAATACGGGGCATCGGCGTTATCTGCCACCGCGGTAAAAGCGCCCCCCATTCCCAATGGCCGAGCGCCGACTCCAACGGATAGAACATCGAAATCTAATCCCGCCTGCCCCACCGCAAAAGCCGGGGCTACAGCCAATAAGAGACAGAAACTACTTAAGAACAGCGATTTTGCCACGTCCATTTGCACTTATACCTCCTAGTTTTGCGACTACCTCAAATGGGTATATTCCATTAAGCACCAAGTCCCCGCGATCGTTGCGGCCGTCCCATTCGACATCGTTATATTTGCTCCAAATCGAACTTGATTCGCCATGGGTCGTCCCGTCCAGTTCGCGGACGAGAGAGCCGGTCAGGTCATAAATCCGAATGATGACGTCGTCCGCTTCGGCACCCAAGCGATAGCGAAGCTTGGTTTTTTCTTTGTTCGGATTAAATGGATTCGGATAGTTGGTTATTCCGGTGATCGTCATCGGTGGGTCGACGATAAATGTAGCTATAGCCGATTTTGCTTCATTAGTCGCGCCGGGATTAGCCAAGACTTGCCATTGCCAAGTGCCGCGATCCAGGCCGGAATCAAATTCATGGATTGAGTATACAAATGACGGAATACTGCCGTCAGTCGGACTCGCTTCGGTTTGAGTTGCGTTTTTATTGTAAGTCCGATCTGGAGTTGAAAGCAAAGCAGTTTTGCCAAGGTTGATGCGGTAGTCGGTTGTTCCACGAAGTCCTATCCACTTGAATTCAGGGCGGAGGGTTGTAACCGTTACACTGTCTTTGGGATAGGTGATTTCTGGTTCGGTAGCGGTTTTGGCTTCGAGAGTTGTTGGATCATTTTTAACTTTCAAAGCTGTCATGGACGGACTGTTTATGGGAGCAAAGTTGGAGGGAACTTTTTGGAAGTAGATTTCCGAGTTGCCATCACGAGTATCTTGCCAAGAAACATAGACATTATCTGATGTATCATTTCTAATTGAAGGATTGCTTGTTTTTCCACTACTCGTTATCTTTGCTGTCCAAGAAACCTGATCTAGCCATCTTGTTTTTTTATAATACAAGTCACCATTTTGGACATAAACCTCAAAACCGTAATCCTTACCTTCTAATCCACTTGGACGATTTGTATAATAAGAATCTACGTTCGTGGGGCCAGCAATTTCTCCCCATGTTTTACCCAAATCGGAACTGGCAGAAGAATATTGATAGTGTTTACGGTCGGAAATTGTCGATGACATTGAAATATCAGCTCTTACTCTTGTACCAATTATAACCCTTGTTATGAAATAATATTTACCTGGAGAAAGAGTAAATGTTACGGTCTTATCTAAATTTCCTGGATATGCCCAATAAGCGCCGGCAAGATCAGTTGTTGGATCCCCATATTCTTTTTCAGGATTGTAATTGCTCGGACTGTCCCCAGTTTTAATTTTATAGAAACAGTTATTCCCACTGCTATCACTACCATATCCACCATTCGCCTTCAAATTTATTGTTAGATTTTGGATATGATCGACCGTAAAAGCAGCTCCAGCATAACATCTGTCTCTAACATTAGTATACCAGTCATTAAATTCTCCTCCCTCTGCCTCAGCCAAAAAACTACCCGCATCTGAATATCCCTCAATCCATTTCAATATCATATCCCCATGCATTATCAAATAAGGACTAATAGAATCTATTGTATTATTTGTTATCCTCTGATCATCCGCCAATGTTATAGTAGGGGTCGAAGTGCTGAAATTTCCCGCGCCATCCTTCGCGTAAATTTCCAGGGTATAATTCCCTTCATTTACATAATCATCACTGCTGTTTTTTCCGTCCCAGGAAGTTGAATAAGTATCTCCTAATTTTGTAAGCGTCAAATCTTTGATTGTTGTCCCGTTGTATTTGATCGCGGCAGTAACCGTAAGCGACCCCGATGACGGAGAAGAATCGCTTGCCGAAAAACTTAAAGATTGACTGTTCAAATAGGGATTAAAAGACAAAGTGCCTGACGGCGGAATGATAGTTGGCGCAACAGAATCCTTATAATATGGTCCGGTATAAGTCCCGGCCGATAGGCCAACGTTGTCGGTTGCCTTCAAATGCAAATACCACGTCCCATCACCGCTCTGAGTAATAGTTTGTCCATCGGTATAACTGGTCCAACTAGACGGCGCGGAAGTGCTGTTTGACCAACCATATTCCATGCTGTAAATTTTGGAATAACTGTCGGCACCGTTCACCGTTACCGAAATATTTGATGATCCCCACCCTCTTGAGGTTGGGCTGGCACCAATAACCGGAGGAGTATTGTCTCTTTGATAAACAGAGAAGAGCTTGGCCGAAGAATTTCCCGCATTGTCCTCCGCCCGCAGATGCAAATACCATTCCCCGTCGCTGTTTTGAGGAGCGGCAGAACCCCCTGTAAAATCAGTCCATCCGGAAGTTGGAACGGTCGAACTAGAATGCCAGGCATACTGCGCAAATTTTATCCCGGCCGAACCGGCATCAACATCAAGAGTTGGAGACAAAGTAGTCTTCCAGCTCTGGGATTCCGGAACGGCTTTTAATGTGGGCTTACCCGTATCTATTATCAGACTTCCGGTTGCTACCGAATTGTTCCCCGCCACATCCCCCGCCGTGATCCGATAAGTATAGGTTCCGTCCGGATAAATGGAACCTCCGGAATTAGCGGTGCCGACATAGTTTGATGAACCCGTAACCAAACCATCCCAATCTTTGGTATAAGTAGCGGTAGCCGCTAAAACTTCCCTGGAGATCAACTGCAGTCCAATAATGTTTTGTAAATTATTATAAACTTCAATCTTTGCGGAAACGATGTTCGCTTCGTTGGTCAAAGCGGCAAAATTATCGCCCAAATCATACTTTATGGTCGTGTTTTTTATCGCCGTCGACTGCGAAGAGTTCGGACTGATATATCCATTTGTAACCGTCAGGTTCTTTAAATCAGGCGCCGTCCGATCCAAAATCATCCACCGCTCAAACGGACTGCCATACTTAGCCATGACACCGGTAAAATCCCTAACCGTTACTACTATCTTATACATCCCGTCCGCGGCAAAACTTCCGGAAGAATCCTTCCCATCCCATTTGACCGCCATAAGGAGCGATGATTTGATCTTCGCGCTACTCACAATAGTTTTGATCAGTGTCCCATTTTTATCGTAAACTTTGGCCTCATAAGTTCCCGCATCATTGCCGGAGACAGTTTTGCTCTCCCACGAAATATCGTCTTCAAACGCCTGCGCCGAGATCCACTCCGGCGGCTTCCAGGTCTTGGGATAAATCCCCTTATTCACCCTGAAATACATGGTCGTATCGGAATAGACATTCGGTGAAAAAATCCGGGGATGCGGATTATTAATAATCCCTTTTTTCTTTAGCTCATCAGCCTCCCACTGTTCCGGAACAGCAACTTCCAAAATGGCATCTTGAACCCAAACGGTCCCGCCGTACTTTCTCTCCGTAATATTGCCCGCCGCGTCGCGGACCTCTACGATAAAGGCATACTTTCCGGAATCGGCGTAACCATTGTTGTCTTTGTCGTATTTTGTAAGATTATAGGAGACCCGGCCGTTCCAAACCAGATGCTGTTCTCCCCTGGCCTGCCACCTGCTATTAACCAAATTATAGGACCGATTGGAGTTGGTAAAATCGGCCGATGTATAGTTGGCTTTGTCGGCTACCGCATAAACACGAACAGTCGCGTAACCCGCTTCGCTCAAGTTGTAATAAACGGTAGTAGAATCATCGATCGTATCGTTATTCGGAGTGAAAGGACTCGGCGTCGAAATAACCGTATTGTTGGGTGATGATTCATAAGAGGCAACGGTCGGCTTGATTGTATCAATCGTAAAACTTTCAGAGACCTTGTCGCTCTTGGCGCTCCCTTTGTTTCCGGCGAAATCCTCGCCGGCTACCTCAATCGTTGCGAGGCCGTTAATGTCGTTGCCGGTTACGGTGTAGGCATAGGTGTATTGGGGGAAGTTGTAAGTATTAAGTACTAAGTTGTAAGTACAAGAATTACTATTGACCGAAACATCGGGATTAAAGGCTAATTTTTCCGAAGAATCAAACCTGATTGACGCGCTGTCTCCCGCTTTAACAAAGAGCGGCGTGCTGAAGATGTTTGAGAAAATCGGCGCGATAGTGTCGACCGTAAAAGCGGCAAGCGAGGCATTTTTATTCAAAGCCAGATCGGTCACATCAAAGCTGACATTTGTTTTTCCCTGCGGATCGTAGCCGGTAACAGTGTACTGATAACTGTATTTTTGCGTCCCTTTCCGCTCTGCCGCGCGATTGTTGATTTTGACGACCGGATCGGATTCCAATGTCTCCGAAACGGTAAAGTTGATCGTGACTATCCCCGCTTTGGCCGGATCGGGGGTGATTTGGATATTGCCAACGAGTGGCTTGGTTTGGTCGACTATCAACCCCTCGACGGTTCGACCAAGCTCACCGCTCGGGGCAAGCGGATTAACGGATATGTTGTTTGCGACGTCTATTACCTCTGCAGAAACGGGAGTATATCCGTCCGGATCGCTTTTTTGAATTACATAAGAATAGGAATAATTCAGGCCGTTTTTACCGACAAAAGAGGCCGGTTTTCCGCCGACTTCTACCGTCGGATTGCGCAGAAGCGGTTCGTCAACCGTAAAATCGATTGTAACTTTTGCATTCAATTTAGCGTAGGTCGGCTTGATTTGCACGTTGCTGATTTTGGTCGCCGCGGTGTCGATTACCAGCCGACTGTCGGTATACGTTCCTTTATTCCCTGCCAGATCAACCCCTTCAAATGAAACAACCGCTGTGCCGAGTTTGTCGGAGGTTGTGACATTGTAGGTATAAGTATATTGGGGAGAGTTGTAAGTATTAAGTACTAAGTTGTAAGTAGAAGAACTACCATTGATTTTAACTATTGGATTTGATTCAAGCGTTTCCGAAACGGTAAACTCTATCGTAAGAGGACCGGCCTTGCAGGGATTGGCGGAAAATTTTATGTTCGAAAAGACCGGATCGTTGGTCTCATAATTAACCGTCTGCTCTACGGAGAAAGCTGATTCGTTGCCGGCAGGATCAACTGTCCTGGCTTTTATCCGATTATTTCCCAAAGCGAGTTGAAGATTGGCGTTGAAGCGAGAATACGCATCAATTGACGCGGTCAGCGCCAGTTGGTCGTTGTTGAAGATTTCGACTTCGGCTCCAGCTTCACCCTCGCCGGAAATTAAAATTGTGCCTAAATTGGTCTGCCGGGGTAAAATATTTACTCCCGGAACAGCCGGAACCGCGTTATCAACTTTAATCGTTTTGGTAAAGAGTGAAGCGTTCCCCGCCGGATCCTTTGCCGAAATCCCGATTGAATAAGTCCCATCGGCGGCAAGTTGCCCATTGTTGTCTTTTCCGTTCCAGGAGATTGCCGGAATAGCTTTGATCCAATACGATCCGGTCAAGGTTTGCGGTTGAAGATTACGGATAACTTTATTGTTCGCGTCTAAAACATCAATTTTTATGTGCGAATCTTTGGAAAGCCCATAGCTTAAATTTATCGAATCTTTGCGGCCGTTTACATTGGGACTGAAGATTTCGTGGTCTATTCCCAAAAGTGAGACCGACGGTGCGGTGTAATCAACCGTCAAAGTAGCGGTTTGCGTCAACGCCGGCGTCCCCAGCGCATCGGTAGCATCGAGATATGCATAGTATGTACCGGCGGAAACCGGATCCCCCCAAGCATAGCTGTATGTGCCTGCTGAATGGTTGAAGGATTTTGTAAAGACCGCCTCACCGGTTGAGGACTTGATCGTGAGTTTGACTGACGCTTCTCCCGTTATCCACTGGTTCGGATAGTCGACTGTATAGGTAAATAAGACCGAATCGGATGAGGAATCGCTGTTGGGAGAAAAGATTGCCGGCGAAACCGCAATCGAAACCGACGGTTTGGAGACAACCGCCAGGATTTCACCGGTCTCTTTGACTTCCGTTCCAAGCTTATCGGTTACTTTTAATTCATAATGATAAACGCCGTCGTTCTTGAGCGCCGATTTGCCGCCGCCGGCGGTGTCGATTTCTCCCGACCAGTAATAATTTTGGACTCCCGGATTCTGAACCTCACCATTTAGAATCGTTCTAACGGTAGAATTAGCAGAATCAAGAATCTTTAGTGTAACTTTATACTCCGGCGCTCCACCGGCAAGCGAATAACTAATTCGGCACATATCGGTATGGCTGTCACCATTGGGAGTGATTTGCGCGGGAGTAACGGAAACGTTTGTTATCCTTAGCGAATCGGAGACGCTTAAAGTAAAAAAGTCGCTCTTCTTTTCTGAAGAATTGCGCGCTTTGTCCTCCGCGACTACCCTGAAATACTTTTGTCCCAAGTCGACGGAACCGGTATTCTGGTAATTGGCCGAATAAGTCCCCTGCCCCTTCGCTCCCTTATAAATGTTCTGGATCAGTTTTCCGTCCTGATCATAAACGGCGATTTCAATTGATGCCGCCTCCGAAAGGTTGTATTTAAAGACCGCCTTGCGCGAAACATAGTCGACCGCCACCGGGTAGGTAAAGATTACCGGCGGATTGTTGTCGACCAAAACGGTGTTGGTAATATAAGCAGGAGCTCCGCCATCCGCATCCTGCGCGGTAATCCTAAATTGGTAGGTTCCCGAATCCGCCTTCTCCCCCTTCCACGCGACTTTATTCTCTCCTTTATTCCGCAGTTCATTATTTACCAGAGTGACTAACGGCTTTCCCTCCGCATTTTCAATGTAGACGTTGACATAACAATTGTCCCGCGCCAAATAATATTTTATGTAAGTCGAATCCCCTGCCAGCGGTGAAAAAGGATCGGGTTCGGCATAGCCGTAGGCCAAAAGCGACGGAGTATGATCGACTTTTACGGTTTTAGTTTCGGAACTTGCAGTATTTCCAACCGCGTCTTCTGCCGAAATATAATACGAATAGGTTCCGCCGAGCAGTTCGTTTCTTGCTCCGCGACCGTCCCATGTCCAACTGCCTGTTTTCGTTACACTCTCGGAATACTTCCTGAAAAGAACCCCGTCATCTCTTAAAATATTCGCTGTAGCATAGGCCGGCTCAGACAGTTTGTAGGAGATTGCCGTCGTATCTTTTATCCCGTCGCCATTTGGAGTGAAGGGATTCGGTGCCGCGTCAAGATTCGAAATTACGGGAGGAGTAGTATCGACTGTGATATGCCCCGCGACATTGTTGCTGATATTTCCCGCTTCGTCGATTGAAAAAACGGTGTACGGATAATCACCGTCGACAAATTTTGAAGAAGCGTAAACGGTATCTTTCAAAAACCAGCTTCCGTCTTTGGCCTGCCGGTAGATGTTAAACCCGTTCTCCCCCCAGACCAGCTGGACCTGTTCATTGGCTTCAACCGTTACCATCTGGCTGATGGCCGTTCCAACCACAAACTGAAGCTTCCCTTTTTCGTTCCCAGCCATAGTAAAGACGGCCGTGTCCCATTTTCCATCACTGTTCGGAGAAAAAGCGGTAAGATTAGGAGAAGCCGACGCTATCGGCGGGACGGTATCTTTTACAATTTCAAGATCGGAGTAGGTAAAAACGGAATTCTCCCCATAGCGGCTGGCGGCGACATAAAGATAATTTTTCCCTTCCTGCAACAATTTTATCCCGTCAAACTTAAAATTTCCGCTCTTGTCGGCATAGCCTTTGACGGCAGGCGCAACGGAGGTAAAGTCGGGGACCTTATTTTCCGAAGAGACAAAAACCCTGATCTCCGATTCGGATTCCGCGGTCCCCCAAAGGTTTACGGTGCTTTTATTGGTGATATAGCGGTCGGAGAAGACGACCGGAGCGGAGAGCTTGAATTTTCCATTTACCAGAGTATAAGTCGAGAAATGGTCAAGCGGCGCCTCAAAAGCGTACAAAAGGTCACCGTTTGCGTCTTTTATGACACTCTGTTTATTGTTTGAAACAATCTGCAAATCGCCCCCTCCGGTTATTTGATGGATATTTAAGCCAAGCCCCAAATTGTCGCCGACATTGACCGATGACGCATTCCCGCTCCAGAAACCGAGATTTTTCAGGTCTTCGAAAGTATACAGGAAGCGCAAAGTCGGTTTTTTATCCGAGTTAAACTTATATGGCGAAGGTTTGGCCTCCACAATCGGCCCGTGGGTCATGAAGATCGGCCGGTTGCGGATCTTTATCTCGGTCATCGTAACCGGAGTTATTGTCGCGAATTCATCTTTTGTAAAAGCGCCGGAGGGAAACTTTAAGTGCGCTCTGCGATAAGCGGAAAAGACATCTTTTTCTTCCCCGCTTTTGACCATTGTTCCGATATAAACATCCTGGGTTGAAATATAGGAAGCGGTTTTCAAAAGGACGGTGTGTTTGCCGTTTAAGCGGTTGACATTCCACCAGGCCAGGGTTCCGCTTTTGCCGCTCCCCTGCTTTGTAATGCTTTGCCAGTTGTTTCCGTCAAAATACATCAATTCATACGGACCGGAAACCGTTCCCCTGATTTCAACAAAGCGTTTTTCCTTCGCGAAAGAATCAAGTTGAAGAGTAAAAGTATCTTTGGTATGATCGTCTCCCGTTTCAATCTTTTCAACTTTCAGGTCCTCATTCTTCACCTTTTCCTTGTCACAAACCTCAACCTCCCATTTCTGAATATCAATATTGGGATTATCGATATTGGTGTTTGATGTTCTGGCAAAAGCATCTTTTTTCAGAAAAGAATATTGGAGAGCCAAAGCCGAGGTGTAGTCGTCTGCGATTTTATAATCGGCAAAGATATTTATCTTCCTCCTGCCGCAAAAATCCAGGCTATTAAAGAGCCGCTGGGGGCTGACGATCGTCTCCCCCGACCAGCTTAAGGGGGTAGTTTGATCCTCGGCATAGACGGATCCGCCGCTTAATTCCACCCTCAGCTGATTTTCCAAAGTATTGACGGAATAACTTGAGTTTTCAACGTTAGACGGAACGGGAAGGAGTTCCGCCGTACTTTTATCCGAGGTCCAGGAGGACTTGCCGCTTGATTTGTAATAAAGGGTTTTTCCGTAAAATGTGACAGATCCTTTTGCTTCGTTTTTGCTTTTGTTAACTTCGGAGAGATCGAGCTCGTAAAAGCAGACATTCTCTCTTCCACCGTAGGCGTCCCACTTCTGCGCAAATTCCGGCTTGTCGATCGTACCGCCGCCAAGTAACGTCCGATAGTTTGTTCCGCCGATTCCATAAATGGCCTGCCAGGTGCTGATATTGGCATCAGGATTAGGCCAATCGAAGGTGAAAGTATTTTGGGATTGGGTGGAACCGGAGGCTGAAGGGAGCAAGGCCACGGAAGTTTGGGCAGTGTAGGTTGAATCGTTAACTCTCACAAAGTCGGATCCTGCCGGAGTTGTGATCGGGATAAATTCGAAGTACTCATCGGCCAGATAAGAATCATAGCCGACGCTCGAATCGAGCGAGTCCTTATACTTTAGAAGATTGGCCTGTTTGGCCAGATCGTTCATTGCCGCAACCTGTTCGCTCCAGGTTGATTTATTACTTATGTTGGCGGCAAGCTGGTTTGCCAGAGAGCTGTGAGGAGCGTCCGGTTTGGCCTCCGGATCGTCAAAGAACTTTTTGCCCGGAAAACCGAGTCCGGTATTGATATTACCGAGCGTCAAGGCAAAATTCCTAGCCAAAGAATTGTTTTTATTTACAAAGCCATACCAGGGGACAAAGCGGTTGGTCAAGCGTGAATATTTGATTGGCGAAGCCAGTTCTATTTCCAGATTGGCAACATGCGGCCATTGGTCGGTAACATCTTTCCATCCTATTCCCTGGTAATAGTATCTGTGAGTTTCCGGTTGTTCTGATTCGTTCCCCTTGATCAAAAACATCCCTTTATCGGTTAAAACGCCGCTAGCCGGTAATTTTTTCCATTCTGTCGTTTTGTCCAGCACAAAAGAACCGTCCGCCGTATAGATTGTCGCCTTTACATCTATGCTGGTTATTCTCCCCCGATCTTTTTGAGGATAGACCTTGCGGCTTTCTTTTAATATGGCGTTGTCGGGAGTGTAATTAAATGAAACCTTTTTCTCGTCGGTATAATCGCCATCAGCCCAGATTTCTCCCGCTAAAAAGCGATAACCGTCGTAATAATGATAATTTACTCTCAATTGTATAAGAGCTTTTACCTTAACTTTGTCAAACCCCCGATGCATCAGGCCGGCAAAGGGGACATAGGGGTACATGGTGAAGCGCTGTTTTCCCGCGGCGCTTAAGGTATAAGAAAAATCGCGGGGAGGATGATAAAGGCCGGAAGCTTTCGCTTCATAATAATAAGGGGACTCCCCTTCCGCCATCCTGACCAGAGAGCCATTGTAATAACCCTCATCCCCAACCGGCTCCAGTTTGGCGTAATTTTCGTTCTGAAAAGTTTTTTCGATTGCAATCCCGGGGATCTCTTTTGTGAAAGAGCCAGAACCATCAAGAGCGGAAACAATCAACTTGATAATATAATTCCCCGAAGTTACGATAGTTGAACTGTTCGACAGCGGATAATTTCCTTTCCAGGAAAAACTGTGTTTGTTGTTAGAATTTAAAACGCCTAAAACTTTTTCATCGGATAAGAGGATCGCAACCAAATTCTTGCTGTAATCATAAACCAGGGCGGTGATTTTTGAATCCTTTGAAACATTGTAAGATACCGTAACCCTATCAGGCGCTCCGAGCGTATTAAAAGTGGCATTGGTCGTTTCGATATTCTTAACTTCAAACGGGGTGGTAATTGAGACCTTCCCTTCGGCAGTGGCGATACCGACCCCATCCGCCCCTTCCGCCCGCACCCGGACAATATAATTTCCCGAATCGGCATAGCCGCCGGTAGAGAGCTTCCCGTCCCAGTTGCAGGTCGATGAAGATGGGTTATATCCTCCCTTTTGGGATGATACCCCGCCCATCATATCCATCAACGAATCGTTTTTGACATCAATCATTATCGGAAGGTAGTCAACCGACTGTTTGCCGGCTCCAAGATAAACGTTTGAGGCATAAATTTGAGGATTAGTCGGATCGTCATCAATTTTGGGGGTGATCATCAATTGGGTGACATTGGAATCGAGTGTGAAATCGATCCCGCCGGACGTGTTGGTGTCCCACGATTTCAATTGCCCGCCGCCGATTGGGATTATGTTACCGGAAAACCGATGGTTCTTCCCGTCGTGCGACCATTTGATGTGCCAGGTATTTTTGGCGTCTTTCCAAATGAAATACCCGAGCTCTTTTCCGTCGGTATAGGTCGGTTGGCCGGTAAAAGGGGCGCCGGCGACATTTGGGAATTGTTTGTAAAAAACCGGCAGGTCACGACCTGCCGGTACAACCTCAATGTGAACATTGGCAGGTTTCACGCTATTGGAAAATCCAATTGATAATTTATTGGAATCGTCGGATTTGAAATCGATTGATGATTGGATAGGGAGCAGTTCGATATATGGAGAATTGGAGGAGGATTGGGTCGAATCGTTGTCAATCTCAACAACCCTGGTTGAAGAAACCGTCGCTCCACCCTCTTCTTCCGCCACTACCTTTGTCGTGTAAGTTCCGTTTTTCAAGCCGGTGGTATAAAAGTACGCCAGCGTGCTGTTCCCCTGCATCGGCCGCCCTTTGTTCGCGGCGGGGATTTCAATAAAATCTGTTTTCCAGCTTGCCCCGAGCGGTGAGCTCTGTCGAACCGTCGAGGGGTCGGCTCCTTCTTTGTAATAAACGCGATATTCCTTGAAACCTTTATCGTTCGTCCAGTCCGGATCGGTAGCCGTGCCCTTGATAGCGATGGTCCCCGATATTTTATCATTATCTTTGGCCGGAAAGCTTATGACCGGAGCTATGCCGTCTTTGACGCAAGTGGCGTAGGCGGTTACAGTGTTTCCAACCGAATCCTCCGCGATGATTTGGAACTGATACGAGCCGGTCGGAAGAGAACTCCCCGCGTTCCAAGTGATTGAAGTCGAAGCGTTGGTAAAAGTTTTGACCAACTGACCTGTCCCTTCGTGGTAGATTTTAACTGTCACATCCGCGGCGTCTGCCGACAGGCGATAAGATAACGTCGTAGTGTACGGATTTGAGCCGGTGTTGGAGAGGACATACGGGACCGCGCTTTGAGCGTAGATCGTCGGCGGCGTCCGATCGACGCGAATGGTGCCGGCTTCAAACGTCGCGCTTTCGTTTCCGGCCTTATCCCGTGCGGTGATTTCGACGTCAATCAAAAAAATTTGCTTTTAATATTTCCCCCGCCCCGGTTCCTAATCGTCAATTGCAATTTTTATTGGCAGCACAATCTTAAAAGTTGACCCTGTTCCTACCTTGCTCGAAACGTCTATTTTGCCCAAATGTTCGCGGATAATGCGGAAAACGATTGACAGCCCCAATCCTCTCCCTTTGGTTACATGAGTGCTGAAGAATGGTTCAAATATTTTTTCCATGTTTTCCTTTGGTATCCCGCAGCCGGTATCGGATATTTCGGCGCAAACTATTTGATCTCCATTTTCGGGAACGGCATAAGTTTTGATTTTTAGGTCGCCCCCATCAGGCATGGCTTCGGCCGCGTTTTTTAAGAGGTTCATAAAAACCATCTGCAGATCGTCTTTATCCCCCATGATCTTTGGAATTGTTCCCAGCTCTTTGGTCAGGTGTATCCCGATTAAAGAAGACATTTTAACGGCGTATTCAATTACAGTATTGAGATCCAGTGCTGTTTCATGATGCTCCTTTGGACGGGACAGTCGCAGGGTGCTTTCCACAATATCATTCGCGCGGTCGATTTGCTCTCTCAAGTACTCTTTTATCGACTTAAAATCCTCTATTTTTCCGGCATCATCAGGAAGCAAATACAGTTTGCTTCTCATGATTCCCAGCGGCGTTTTTATTTCATGGTTATATTCCTGTATCAGATTCGCCATTGAAACAATCTTTTCCGACCGAGCCAAAAGCCGATCGGTGTCATAGAGTTTCTTTTGGGTGTTTTCATACTCCTTTTTAATTTTTTCATAGGGGCGAATACGGTCAAAGATAGAGATGGACTGGTAAATTATTGCCTTAAACAAGCTCAAGTCCGTGGAAGTGTATGAATCTTCAGAGGCCTTTTTCCCTAAAATTAATACTCCCTCGAGCGCGTCGGAAGAGTAAATAGGTAAGTAAAAAGTTCCTTTCAAATATTTATCCGTTTCAATGATCCGCTTTAATTCTTCGGCGAGATTATCATAGCCGTCCATATAAGGCTTTTTTACGGCATAATGCTTAATGAAGGGATGATCAATATTAAGCTCTTTGGCGCTTTCCTTTTGGCCGTTTAATAGCCCGAAAGAAACCAAGTTAAGGTTCTCATCTTTTTGGGCCGCAAAAACAATAATATGATCAATTTCAAGTTTTTCTTTTAAAGTGTCTTTTATAATCTCAAAAACCTTTGTCGCTTCTACAATATGGAACAGTTTCTCGGTTAGCTGGGTAATTACCTCGTTAAAGTCATACCATCCAACAATAAATGCCCTCTCCGCCTTGGTTTGTAACCGCAGGCGAAAATCATTGAAAGAAAATCCGGAAATCAACCCATAAAGAAGAGAGGCGGCAATGAGACCATATGGTCTTTCGGTCATAAAAAAATTAACATAAAAATAAGCCAAAAATACATACCCCATGCAGTAAATGAAGGAAACGGCCAAAAAGGCTCCGATTTTTGAAAGAGTTGCGCGTATGTTCATTAATTGATATTTTAAGATGGCATATGTAAGAATAAATTGGAATATAAAAATAAAATGGATTCCATATGGTTCCACTTTTATTCCCCATCCAGGCAAAAAAGTCGTCCAACCGCCAAGCAATGCCAATCCGGCGCCGATCAGGATGAGTTTTATTTGATTTTGTTTCGCTCCTTCGGTTCTAAAGTAATAAAAAAGCAGCAATAAAATCGGCAAAGTGGTAAAAAAGCCATAGTGAATGAAATAAAGAATAAATTGAGATCCCGGAACCGTCCAATTAGGCAAAGTTCCTACCGGCTCTACTCCCCTCACAACATCTCCAAACATTAAAAAATAGGATACAATTGCCATTGTGATCAGTGGAATGTAGTGCCAGGCCTTCCGAAAGGTGTTGTCAAAAATTATTTCATTCGAAAAAAGGCAAAGAAAAGTAGCAATACCCAAACAAAAAACATGAAAAATTCTTACGGCAAACAAGCTAATATTCTGGTCGGGCATATAAATTGAAAAGGCAAAAAAAACAGCATAGAGAGAAATTGAAAGAGACAATAAAAACAATAAAATGTTCTGTCTTTTTGTCGGACCGTTGAAATAGACAAAAAATCCAAGAAAAAAAGAAATGGCCGCATTAAAATACGCGGTATATTTAAACATTAACTCCATATTTGCACCCGCCTAAAAAACAGCATTGCCACCAGCTTAGTGGAAAAAGAAGCATTTATCAAGACCCCGACGTCCGCTTTCAAAAGAGGTTCCAAATCAATCAAATCGTCGGCAAAATAATATATTTGGGCGTTCGGGCCTTCTTTTCTCAATTGATGCAAAATTGCTGATTTATTGAGATTCTCAATCTTTAATCCTGGTTGGAAATAGTTTTTTATTTCAATTGAATATTCGCCATCTAGATCAAGCTTCTTGGCAATCTTTTGGGCTATAATCGTCGGGCAATGGGTTAGCAGGTAGATTTTATCTTGGTTTTCATTTTTGTGGTCAACAATGTTCCTAATTTTTTTGTTAAGCAAATGGGTGGTTGTATTGGCTATCTTTTCACTTTCTTCCTCCAGCTTTGAGGGAGAAAGGGCGGAAAGCATGCTCATTATAAGTTTTCTTTGAAATTCTACAATAAAAGGGATAAACCAAAATAAGTTCAACATGACCACCATGAAATAGCCGATCGCAAGATACTTAACGCGATTTTGTGGCAGCAGTGTTTTTTTATACAATTCCGAGGTTGGCCGAAAAGGAGCTATAGTGTTATCAACGTCAAATAAATATATTTTCAATGGAATTTTGTCAGATGCTCTAAAACTCTGCCGGGAATAATGGACCATGAAGATCCTATTTTCCCTACGACCTGCCCATTCTGATGAACGTACCCAATTCCCGACATTTTTCGCAATTTATCATTTTTCATTTTTATATCAGTAATTAAAATATCAATAAAAGCATCATCGACGGAATTGACTCCGGCGGTAAACCTTGAACTAAGGTCGTGCAGGATGAATTGAGCGTCAAAAGGGGCATTAAAATACAAATGACTTATGGTTGTTCCAAACTGCCGGGCAGCTTCCAATAACAACATCCCGGGCAAATGCCCCAAAGAATGGTCAAAAAAGAAGGTGTGGTTGAGGTCCGCAATTATTTTGGTTCTGTAGATTTTCTTTTCTTCGCTCAACACAATTGGATGGGCAATGAGCACATTCTCGACGCGATTTTTATGAACAAACTTCTTATCGATCCGCTCATTGCTGAGATCGATTTTTACGGAAGTATTAGTATTGCCGATGTTATATACTATAGCATCGTGCGCTTCTTGTGGAATTAGGCTTTCAAGTTGATTTTCGAGAATCACGTCTTACTCCTTATCTCGCGCTACCATTTATCCGCTATTAATATATCCTCTCCCTGTCCCAAAAATTTCACTTTATTTTTCGTCTTCCTTAAGCTGATCCCATTTTTCATACTTTGTTTTTCTGGCCTCATCGATCATGTGACCAATTTCGCCGTTAAAAATACGATCCAGGGTGTCAATCAGCTCCTGTTCGTTTGGAGGTTTTTTTAGATAAGCCGCGATCATGCCACGCAGGGGGGAAGTAGCTTTCGCCCATTTTGTCCGGTCTTCGTAAGCCGTAAGTATTATGACCGGCATAATTTTGAACCATGGTTCTTTTTCTCTTAATTCCTTCAGAAACTGGAGGCCGTCCACCTCCGGCATCTTGATATCGAGCACAATGCACCTGATCCGGTTGTTGGCAAGCCCGAAATAGCGCTTGTTTTTTTCAAAAACATTGAACGCGTCCTTCGCGCTGTAAGCGGCAATAGCGTCATATTTCCCTGTCACCTTGATAATCTCAGCCACATTGTCGGCCATTTTCGGTTCGTCATCAACCACAAGAATCAGCGGTTTTTCCATCCTATTTGCCTCCTTTTTCCAGGATATTGCAGCACCATCGCCACCATTCTATAAGCGCTCGGATCGGGCCGGTTAATATCCCCCAAATCAGCAAGGGAGGATAGAAACAAATCCCAAATATTAAAATATGCAGTAAAAAACTACCCAAAATCCGCAAGGGTGTCCATTCCTTTTCTCTCGCGGATTTTTCAGTGATGCGCCTTCGCGTTTCATCATCCTCGGCATTATTAAGTTCAATGTGCTTTTCGAGATCCGCCCGCCACTTGGGGTATTTCAAAAGTTCGATGCGGTCGCGCTTGAGGAGGTCGATCACTGTTTCAATGCGGTCAACGGTAATGCCGATAATTCCAATGATAATCCCATAAACCAGCGCCCAGATCAGCACGAGGGGAAAGGTTAAGACGATAAAGAGAGCAATCAACAGCTTCTTTAGTGTCATTCAAATCCACCTCCTTATCAGTGCAGTCATTATAGAATAGAAGATACCGAAAAGCAACAAAAAAACAAAAAAACCTTGCACATTCCTCTGTGCGGGTGTATAATAAAACCAAGCTCCAAGAGGGATAACTATATGGAGCAAGTTTTAAAGGTTAGACAAGAGAAGACACAAGGAAAACGGACAGAATTCCTTGTGTCTTTTTTGTTGGGAGAAAAAAAGGAGGCAAATGATGATTAGGAAAATCACAGTGTTGGTTTTGGTTGTTTCTTGTTTTGTTGGGTTGCTAGTAATTGGGGGGTGCACTTTATCCGCAAACCCAAGCACAACCACTTACTATTATTATCCGGATTGGACGCCGGACGGAAAAATCTTATGCACCAAAAATGTTCAAACGGTAAGTGGTGGGGCGGGGGGAAGTGGGGGGACAGATATTGCTTCAGAATTTTATCTGGCGATAATGAGCGAATCGGGAGCAAATGAAATTAATTTGAAGAAAATTAATAAGGCGGGTAAGGTTGCCTCGTCTCCTCTTGGCAATTACTACGCCTATACCGAAGATAACTATATAAAAATAGTTGATATGTCCGGCAACTCCGTAAATTCGATTAATTGTGGGGCGCCAGTTCTTTCTTTTGACTGGAGTCCGGATGAAAATAAGTTAATTTACAATGCTTATTCATCAGGGGCAACAAATGAGGTTGCGGTGGTAAATAGGGATGGATCCAGCAAAACCTTAATATCGACAAAAGGATCTACTGTGGCATGGCGAAATTCAAATTACATCATTGTAGATAACCCGATTTCATCAGAAGTATTTAGAGTAGTTTCGCTAAATGGCAGTACATATGCTGAAACAAATCAATATACGAATGTTCAAGGAGGGGAATTCAATATTTCGAAGGTAAACACATCCGAGGTTGTTTATCGCAGTGCTTATGAACAAGGCATAAAAAAGTTTTTGACAACTTCGTCTACTAGCAGCCCAACAACGCTTATAAATACAAATAGTATTTGGGATATTAAAGTATCACCAAATGGGCAGAAAATTGTGGGGACCGGTTCCAATATTTCCGGAGCAGAAATATGGCTAATAAATATCGATGGAACAGGATTAATACAATTAAAATAGAATTAGAGAAAATAAATATAACAAAGAAAACCTTTGTTTTTTTTGTTGCGTTTTTTTTATTTGCCGGCATTTCCTATGCCAGCAATGTCGAGGGCACCAACACTTATAAAGATTATCTTTTCATCTTGGTCCATGGAATAAATGGAGGCAGCCATCAATTTAATGGACAGGATGAGAGAGATAAAGGATTGCGGCTAAAACAACAACTTGAAAACGATCTCGGATTGAAGGGTTACGTGTACTCTTATTCCTTTAAAAATAAAAATGGCAGCAGCTTGGTAAGCGTTAGGGAGTTTGGAGACAGGACCTATAATAATGATGCTTCATATAAGGACGATAGCGGCAATAATATTTCAATGCAAGGAAAATGTTGGCTTGAAAAAGCAAAGGCCGACTTCAAGTTGTGGTATGCAAAGGAAAAATTAGGTAAACCCGGTCAAATTGAATTGGTTCCCGATTCCGTCGTTCCCTCCAAGTACATTATACTCACGCACTCGATGGGCAACATGCCAATTCGCCTTTACATTTACTCAAAAGAATTACTTGGAAAGGATATTTATCAGGATGA